>NZ_CP070304.1:0-1307590 GCF_016917355.1 Glaciimonas sp. PAMC28666
AGTTAAGTCGAGCGCGCCAGCCTTCGATATCGACGCCGCTTGCGGCGCATATAAACGATATCCCCTTTCGGCTTTGCTGATATTGCCGGTGCTTAACGATACCGTTTCTTGAAGTGCCAACGCAAGCGCAAATAGATTGCCCGCCTTCCCCGATTTGAGTTCAAGCTCAATCTCGCTAATCGGAAGGCGGCTGGCCTTGTCCCCGTGACCAGATTCAATTTCCCCCTGATCCAGAGCCAGCTCCACTTCATCTCCTTCGGGCAAGCGCAATAGCCAGATGTGGCGTTGGAAACGCGTGGTAAATACCGGAATAAGTTGCTGATTTAATGCGGGCCGCTCCAATAATCTGGACCATTTTGAAGCCGGCTTTAACATTGTTTGAATGGCGGCCAGATCGGGTGTCAGCGCACGCACTTCGGATTCCCATTCGTTACGCTGATGTAAGCCGCCTTCGACCTGACCGCCCGCTTTTAAAGTCTGAATCAATTTACCGCCAACTTCTCGCACCCGAAGTCCAGCCCGGTGCTGCATTAAATAGCAATCCGGCGTATCAAAATAGGTGCTGACGAGCTGTTGTTGATAGGGTTTAGTAATCGCCAGTGTCTTTAACAAAGGGTGACGCTTGAAAGCGCGCACCGCATCTGGCGCAATAAGTAGTTTTAACTCGATTTCCATAACGACCTCGATTTTTGTGATGCTTTAATGGTTAAAAGCCTATGAGGATTTTTGACGTTACGCTGAGACCTGCACAAGTTTCACTAAACAAAACGCATCACTTCGGAATAAAAAAAATACTAAATAAATGGCGCAACCACTTAAGCGAAGCATGCGGTGATGCGACTATGCGACTATGCGACTATGCGACTATGGTTGCACTCACCAGCCGCAGAGAAGTATTTATTGCGGCAGCTTCGCTTGTGCGTTGGTCAGCTGTGCTTCAAGTTCACGAATTCGCCTTAACAGGTTGAGCGCGACCGCCAATCCGTGCGTATCAAGCTCAAAATCATCTCTCAGACGCCGTGCCGTTCGGGCGATCACAATGTAATGGGTCTGATATAGATCGTTTTCCGCGTCAACGCTGGTGGGCGCAATCTCCCCCATTTCAACCAGATCCTGAAGTTCGGCCTGTGTCAATCCGGAATACGCTGCCAATTGCTCCAGCGAGCATAGCCCGGCATCATTGAGCCACACCGCTTCCACTATATGAGTACGCACGACTAACCTCCTGGTTGGAAATGTGCCCGGGGATTAAAACTGGATTCGGCAGCAAGCTGGGCAAACAAGGCTTTTTCAGCCGGTGACGCGGACTTCGGCACTTCGATCCTGACAACTGCAAACAGATTGCCATTTTCTCCGTTGGCGGAAGGGAGTCCCCGCCGTGCCAGGCGAAATTGTCGGTTTGCCGCGGTCGCGGGGGGCACGGTCAACTCGACTGTCCCACCAAGAGTGGGAACCTGCACGCTCGCACCCAATACCGCTTCCCACGGGGTCAACGGCAGGTCAATATAAAGGTCCTTTTCGCTAACCCTGTAAAACGGATGAGGAATTAACACCATGCTCACATAAAGGTCGCCGTTTTTACCGCCATTGCTGCCTTGACCGCCCTTACCCGGCAAACGCAAGCGCTGGCCATCTTCGGCTCCTTTTGGGACTTTTACACGGAAGGTGCGAGGAACGCGATGATTCAAACCTTGTTGATCGTATTCCGGCAAATTCAAGTTCACGTCGATTTCACCACCGGCATAAATCTGCTCAAGCGTGATCGGTGCCTTGACTTCATAATCCTGACCGTGCGAAGGGCGACGTTGATGCGGTTGGCCGCCAGCATGGCGGGACGCGGCAAAGGCTGCCAAAATGTCGGCCATATCGACGTCACCGAACCCGGCATCCGAGTCGTTAAACGTTTGCTGCCAATCCTGAGGAGGCTGGACGTTTTCACCTTGCTGATGGCGACCCAGAGCGTTATAAGCGTCGCGCTTCTCCTGGTCTTTCAGGGTTGCATAAGCTTCCGCAACTTCTTTAAACTTTTCCTCACCGTCCGGATCCTTCGATACGTCGGGGTGATATTTATGTGCCAGTTTACGGTACGCCTGTTTTATTTCGGCGGCGGTGGCATCTCTTTCAACACCGAGGGCGCTGTAATAGTCTTTGAATTTCATATTCGTCCAGAATAAAATTTTTCGACGGACAGGCTTATTTAGAACTTGCTTCAGGCCTTAATCTTACTGTATACGAGGAGTGGCTGTCTGCAGCAGTGTTGGAAAAGCTTCCAAAAGTTTTCTGTAACACTTAAGCTGAAACGTTGAATTAACCACCCAGCGTTACATTTAAATGATCTTTCTACAAAATTCGGAGAAAACCTGAATGCATTATGTGCCGCTTGGCCTGATTTCCGCCGCCGTCCTTCTTTTACATATCGCCGGTATACTAGCTGCCGCACACGCCTTGATGCACACCCGCACCTCACAAGGCGCGGTGGCCTGGGTCATCGGTTTGGTCCTCCTGCCCTACTTCACCCTGTTGCCTTATGTATTTCTAGGCAGCAAACATTTTACCGGATATGTTGAGTTACACCACTCGCGCGGCGCCCGCAGACGCAAGTTGGACGACCCCACTCAACGGGGTCTGGTAACGCAATATCCGCCCGATACCGATGCGCAGCGTTATAGCGCCATCAGCGCCATGCTCGGCATACCCTTCCTCGGCGGACATCGGTTGCGCTTGCTGATTGATGGGGAGGCGACGTTTTCCGCAATTTTTGCGGCTATCGCTGCCGCAGAGTATTACGTTCTGGTGCAATTTTTTATCATTAAGGATGATGAACTGGGCCACCGCCTGCAGAGGGCGCTGCTTGAACGCGCCGCCGCGGGCGTGAGTGTCTATCTCCTTTACGACGGCGTCGGAAGCCATGACTTGCCGGCCAGCTATGCGAACACTTTACGGACCGCAGGCGTCCAGGTGCATCCGTTTGCGACGCGACGCTGGCGCAATCGGTTCCAGTTAAATTTTCGAAACCATCGAAAAATAGTCGTTGTCGACGGCTGGCGCGGTTTCGTCGGTGGGCTTAATGTCGGCGAGGAATACCTCGGACGCAAACCGCCGCTCTCACCATGGCGCGACACCCATATGGAATTGCAGGGGCCGGCGGTTAACGATTTACAACTGGCGTTTGACGAAAACTGGCATTGGATTACCGGCCATCAACTGACGCTGTTGCCGCCACGACCCGCCGACGGGCCAGCCACCAGTTTGATCGCCGCCACCGGACCTGCGGATGCGCAAGAGACCTGTTCGCTATTCTTTGTTCAGTTAATTCATGCTGCGCGCAAGCGCATCTGGCTGACCACGCCGTATCTGGTGCCGGATCAGGCGCTGGTCGCGGCGTTACAACTGGCGGTCTTTCGCGGCGTCGATGTTCGTATTCTGCTGCCTTCACGACCGGATCACCGAACCGTGTTCCTGGCATCCTCGCTATATGCGCACGAAGCGGTGCGCGCTGGCGTGCGCGTGTTTCGCTATCAGCCTGGATTCACCCACCAAAAGGTAATGTTAATTGACGACAATACAACCGCCATCGGCAGTATGAATCTGGATAACCGTTCGCTACTGCTGAATTTTGAAGTCGCCGCACTGAATATCGATACTGCATTTGCCAGCGAAGTCGAAACGATGCTACGTGCCGATTTTGCGCAAGCCAAAGAAATTGGCGCAAAGGAATATGCACACGTCCCTTATTTGCAACGCGTGGCGATGCACGTCGCCCGTTTGTTGGGTCCCGTACTTTAACTGCATATGCGCGGGTGGCCAAACTTGTACGTGCTATGACGTTACCCGGGCATCAATAATAGTTTCACAGCGAGGCTGGCGCACTATCCACTCGCAGGAGAGGTGCCACGTCCAATGCATTTAGCGCCGCCCCTCTTAACTCCGTGAGTTTTTTGTTCAGCACCTTTTCCAGCTTCACCATTTCCCTTTCGGCGTCGGTCCACCAATCGGTCGACCAGATACGGTGTAATGTCCATCCCAGGCCCTCCAGCACCAATTGTCGCAAGCGATCACGATCCCGGGCAGTAGGTAGTGAGTGATAGGTAGCACCGTCGCACTCAACGCCTAGCAAAAATACCCCAGGATGATCCGGATGAACGACGCCAATATCCAGTCGATATCCCGAACAACCTACTTGCGGATGCACACTCCAGCCGCGGTCTCGCAAGGCACGGATCACTTCCACTTCAAATGGACTATCCGGTTCGCGTCCGGTAGGGATAGATTGTTCTACCAGCGCACGCGCACCTTTCTGTGCGAACTCCAGATAATTTTTCAGGTCGATGACGCCGGTCGAACGGGTGCGGGCCAGGTCGATGTCTTCAGGCCGGATTGAACTGTAAATTGTCACTCCCACTCTTGCGCGGGTGATCGCAACGTTAAGGCGACGATGGCCGCCCTCTTTATTGAGTGGCCCAAAGTTCATCGGCATGCGACCTGCTGCATCTTTTCCATAGGCGATGGAGAATAAAATCAGATCGCGCTCATCGCCTTGAACATTCTCCAGATTTTTAATAAAAAGTTTTTCCGGACCATGCTCAGCGATATGCTGTTCCAGCACTGGCGTTTTGCGCAGCTCTTCATCTAGCAAGGTTTCGATCAGGCGACGCTGCGTCTGGTTGAAGGTCACCACACCCATGGTTAAATGACGCCGCTTTTCGTCGAGAAAGTGTTCAACGATAGCGGCAACGATGGCATCCGCTTCAGCCCGGTTAGTGCGACTGCCGCCGCGATCATAAACTCCGGCAACCAGCTTCAGACGCACCGCCTGATCTTGCGTGACCGGCGATGGGAAAGTAATCAGGCGCGAATCATAATAACGATGGTTCGAGAACGTAATCAGGCTCTCGTGACGACTTCGATAGTGCCAATCCAATCTGAGAGTCGGCATACCCGCGCCCAGACATTCATCCAGAATACTTTCGAGGTCATGAACAACCGTATCTTCACCGTCTGCGGCAGACTGATCTTCATCATCATCGGCACGCGCAAAAAAACTTGTCGGAGGAAGTTGTTTCGGATCACCGACCACAACCAATTGTTTACCGCGCGCAATGGCACCAACCGCGTCCCACACCAAAATTTGAGATGCTTCATCAAACACGACTAAATCAAAACTGGTATGCGCCGCATCCAGATATTGCGCCACCGACAAAGGCGACATGAGCAAACAAGGCTTCAACTTTGGCAATAAAGTGGGAATGCCACGTACCAGTTTGCGTACTGGCAAATGCGCTTTTTGCTTCGCCAGCTCACGCAGCACCAAGCCCATTTCTGCATCCGGCTTCTGATTCGCCTCCACCTGCGGCACCTTACCCGCCAACACTGCATGCAGGTATTGCTCCGTCAATTGCTGAAAACGGGCATCGGTTGCCCGAAACTCTCTAATTTTACGGTCATGATCGGCGCTGGAAAAATGTCGTAAAACGGGCTCCTGATCAGTAATAATTTTGAGCCACCAGACCTGGTAGGAATACTCCACATAATCAGTCAGGTCCGACAGCGCGACGCGGTTCTGCTCGATCGCCTGAACGATACCTGAAATACCCGCATCCACCGCTTGCTTGCGCAGTCCGCGCCACTTACACCAACTCCGCAAACCACGCTGTTGGGTTCGCCATCTGGCCAGAACGGTACGCACCCGAGTCGGCAACCCCGCCGCGGTGTTCACTCCCGCAAGATCGCGTTCGGCGCCGGAGCACTTGCTCACCAATGCCAGCTTAAGTGTGAATTCACGTAACCCATTTTTGAAGGCAATCAGAGGCAAAGTTAACGCACCATGCGGCCCCAGATCGGTGCGCGACTGACGCATCAGTTGGTGCAGTCGCTCCGCTACCTTGGTGACCGTCGCGCTATCGGAGATGGTTGCCAGACGTGCCAGAACCCGCTCACATTGTTGCACCCATTGCTCGTAACGCGCGACCGTTGTCCAATCGGTTTGCGACCCTTTATAATCCGATCCCAGCCATTCTGTGGCTTGCACCTCGGACAAGCGCAACTCCCTGTCTTCCTGATTCAAGCCACGCAACGCATCCAGCACGGTGGCAATGATAGCGGGAGACGGTGGTGTTTGTTGATGTGTGTATGGCGTCAGACGCGCCATTAAACCGCGTGATGCAAACCAGCTTTTCGGCCACCATGTCTGAGATGCAATGCGCCACAGTTCTGTCAATTGCGCGCCGTCAGCCTCGGCAATGTCGGCCTTAAAACCTAACGATGCCAATTGATGCGCAAGCAATTGCCGACGTTCGCCGTGCTGACGTAAATTGTGTAGTGCCCCGCGCGTGGCTGGGTCATCGTCAAGAATAACCATCCCGGACGGCATTTGGGGAACCTGCAGCAACACGTCAGCCAAATCATCAAACACTTCCAGCAGCGCCAGCGATGGCGCGCCGGTTTCAATGGCCAGGATGGGTTCGAGCGCCAGGGTAGCCGTCTGCAGCTGTTCAGCGGCGTGATCCAGTTCTGCCATTCCGCTCAGTAATTGCTCTTCCCAGGCGTTCGACCAGTCGCTATGGCGAACCAGCTGCAAGGGATGCAGTTGAAGAGGCCCAAGCTCCTCCCCAACTACCTGAATGGTGCGCACCAGTTCGCGCAAGCTGTCGAGACTGGCGCGATCATGCGTATCGGGATCGGTCCATGGCATCGCCGCAGCGGTCCAGCGCTGCTGATGCAATATCGCGCTATCGGTAGCACCGCGTACGGTCAGGCCATTTGGGTAAGTCCGATGTAGCGCCTGCACCAGAGCGTTCAGATCCGTGCGTAACAGCGCCAATCGATCGGCTTCGCGTTGCCACTCGCCCTCGGGCAAACGCTGCGATACATTCAAGGCAGTACGAAGCTGATCCAATACCTCCGACTTTTTGGCTTTGGCCGAATGTAACTGCAGGCAAAACGGACCGAGACCAATCGCGTTCAGACGCCGTTGTACCACGTCCAGCGCGGCCATTTTTTCTGAGACAAAAAGGACAGTTTTTCCTTGCCCTAAAAAATGCGCAATCAGATTGGTGATCGTCTGAGATTTACCTGTTCCCGGCGGCCCTTCAAGTGCAAAATCATGTCCGGCACCTGCACGACTGACGGCATTTAGCTGGGATGAGTCGGCCAATAACGGGGTGAGCAAGCTATCAGGAGCATGCCGCTGATCCATGTCATCGCGCACCCCAATGTCTTCCCCGCGACGCATCGATTCGGTCGGTTTCTCGATCAAATGATTGACGACGCGGTTTAGTCGAAGCTGCTCGCTGCGATCCTGCAAATCTTTCCACATTAAATATTTGGTGAATGAAAAAATGCCCAGATAAACGTCTTCCAACACTTCCCAGCGTGGCACGTGATTGATCGCCAGCCGCAAAATTTGCCAAATCTTTGCCACGTCGACGCCATTCCCATCCATTGGCAGCGGATCTAATCCTTTGATCGTCAGCTGAAATCTTTCGCGCAGCAACTGAATCAGGGTTGGGTTAACGATCGCTTCATCATCGTGACGTTTAATTGAATAACCGGCCCGCACCGATTGCCGTGTCAGAGTCACCGGTACCAGCAATATCGGCGCGAGCAAGGTCTTCTCGGCGCGCTCATCTTCGGTCCAACGCAGAAACCCCAGCGCCAGATAGAGCGTGTTGGCGCCGCCCTCCTCCAGCCCGAGCCGCGCAGCGCTATATATTTCGTATAAGTGTGCGTCCAGTTTTTTGGCATCGACGGTCGCCATCAACTCGCGCATTTCCAGTGCTTGCAAGGCGGCCGCGACCAAGGGGTCTTCCCCATTGCGACGCATGGCGATTGCTGAGACGCGAGGATCGTCTGGATTGATGGCATCCATGAGCAGCGGCTGAGGTCGAAATTTCCATTCTTTGCCATCCGACAATTCATCTTCAAGATGACTCGGATCGGGAACGCACAACGGCAGCATGACCTTGGTCGGCTTGAAATTAATGAGGCGATTACGCAGCGTTAAATCCAGCAGCTTGGATTTCCAGCGTGCCAGACGCCCTTCAGCGGATTCTACGGGAGCCTCATCGTCGATCATCGACTGTGCGCTATCCAGTGGCGGTAACTGCGGCGGCGGTTCAATGCGAGGTTCGTCGTCCGCTTCAGGGGCTTCATCCCTCTCGGTCGCTGGCGTGCGGGACGGCAGCGGCCGAATTTGTTCCATTCGTGCGCGTTTTATATCGATCGCAAAAAGAAAGGCATCTTCATCGTGAAGCTGTTCGTGACCATTTTCACAAGCTAGCCTCAGCGTCGTGAGTGGTCGGTGGGTCAGCAAGGTGGTCTCAACGATCAGCAGCTCACCACTGGCTACGCGCTTGCGGACCGCCTGGGCGTCGTCGAATACCGCACTTGGCAAGGTCGTGTTGATTAACCAGCATCCGACCAACGCGTGGTCTTTTTTGATGATGACCAAGGGATTTAAGCCTGCCTGCTCCATGCAGGACACCAGCAACATGGAGGAATCAAGACAAGTCACCAGACCGCTGCTGAGAATACGATCCGGCGTGCGTATCTTTTGACCATCGTGGCCAAACGATGCCGCTGGATTGATGTAGTTCAGCTTGAGCGCACCTACGACACTATAAATAGCCGAGAGTTGCGCCCAGATATCGTCCCGGTTTTTGGATTGATAACCGTTCATGCTTTGGCCTGCACCGGCTTTCTGCAACAGCTCGCCACACTGGGACATCAGGCGATCAATGACAGGATGATTGGGTAACGAAAATGCGGCCAACAATTCGGGCAAGGCGCGGGTTCCGGCCCACTGGTCATAGGCGAGGACATCGACCGCATGCTCCGCAATCGCAACCTGCTGATCATTCGCCATCACCTGAAAGATAATCCGACCGCGCTCGGCCTCATTCAAGCCAGCCAGATAACGATGCGCAATTTTAAGATCAAGGGATTCAACGCGGCGGTTCTGATGAGCATCAAGTTGGGCGAACCGTAACCGAATCGGATCGGCAAACGCCGGTTCGCAGCGGATCACAATCTCGACATCAAGCAGTGGCGCGTCACTATTATTGAGGACCGCCAGACTGCGTATCAACGGGATATTATTTTGGTAAGACGCATAGTTCACGGTGGCGTCGACCTGCGCGCTGATCGTGATATCTGCAGGCAGCGTTTGTGACGATCCGTTTGGATGCAACTCTGGCAACTGTGATTTTGATGGTGACTTCTCCGACACTGCGTCCTCTTCTTTTTATCATCCGGCGCGACGTTAAGCCGCCAAGTTCGACATCATACCAACCCGTATGCAAAATTGCAGGTGCTATGGTGCGGATTTTGCCGGTTTAAATGCCTTTGCTTAGAGTGTGCGGAGTTCAGTCAGTTCGAAAAAAATTAATGATGATGCGACCAGTCGCCAGTTGGCGAAGCCAGATACGAATCCACCGCTGCCTTTTGCCCGGTTGCGTGACGCTTCAACTCACCGCACTTGCAGATGCCCTGATACGGCTGAATGTGCGAACAGGCCGATACCTTTTGTAAAAAGACCTGCACAGGTTTCGTGCATTTTTCGCATTTAAATGTCAGCGTTCGGGAGGGTTTGATAGCCATTGGTTAAAGTTGCTTTCTGCCGTTGTGATTGTCGGCGATGTTTAAAGTGGGAATCTTGATCAACGTGCGGCAAGACGCCACAATGAAGTTACTTCCGCTGCGCGTGCCGTATACAATGGATCGGATACGTCAGCAGCTTTGGGGTGATGTGGTTTTACATCTATTTTACCTACGACGATCAAATCGGCTTCCTCGATAAAGCCCAGCAGTGTTTCGCGTGAACGCAATGCCAGATGTTCAGCCAGATCGGACAGGATTAACCAGCCTTCACCATCCGGCGTAAGATGCGCCGTCAAGCCGTTCAGAAAACCCCGTAACATACGATTTTCAGGATCATAAACCGCGTATTCGATGGGCGAACTCGGTCGCGCTGGCAGCCATGGCGGATTGCAAACAATTAAAGCGGCACGCCCGGGGGGGAATAGGTCGGCCTGAAGCAGCGCGACTTGGGATGTCAGACCCAGGCGGTTCAGGTTTTCGGTAGCGCATGCCAGAGCCCGTGGATCTTGATCGGTGGCGACGATATGGGCAATACCGCGTCGTGCGAGCACTGCTGCCAACACCCCGGTACCGGTGCCGATATCGAATGCCAGACTGGTCGTCGGCAACGGTGCTTCCGCGACCAAACCGATATATTCACCCCGCACCGGCGAAAACACACCGTAATGCGGATGAATTCGATCTCCCAGCGCCGGGATCTCGACGCCTTTTTTGCGCCATTCGTGTGCGCCCACCACACCGAGCAATTCACGCAACGAAGCCACAAATGGCCCCTGAGCGACACCATAGGCCTCCTGACAAGCTTGCTGGACCTCTGGTGCGCGGCGTAGTGGAATGCTGTAATCATCGCCGAATGGCAGCAATATCATCGCGAGCGTGCGCGCACGTTGCGACTGCGCCTGACGATGGAAGTTGAAAACGTCAGCGGGTGCTGTGGCTTGCCTTGGTGGTTTTCGATCGGTGCGACGCGCTAGCGCCTGCAACAATTGACGCGCATTTTGAAAATCACCGCGCCACAACATCGCCGTACCTTCAGAGGCCAGACGAAAAGCCGCGTCCGCGGTTGTGCGGTCATCGGCGATCACCACGCGCCTGGGCGCAGGCGCACCACTTTCGGAATGCCAGCGCATAGAATGCGGTGCGTCATTCTCCACCCAGCTTATTAACGATGGCTGGCTCATAGCGCGGACCACCAGTTACACAAGATAGAGTAAGACGATGACGTCGGTACAGCGATGGAAAAAGAATACATGGTGCTGCCTTAATTAAGAATAGCCCGAAGCCAAAATATCGATAGACTGAAAAAATTGAACGACCGCGCGCCCTGAAAGCGCGATTAAGCGCTACAAACCGTTAATAAACGTTGATAACCGTTAATTAACGTTGATAAGCGTTGATAACCGTTGATAAGCGTTAAAAAAGAACGACATACAGCACAAGGAAAAGGCCTGTTAAAACCGCTCATAGCCTAACAAATAACGCCATTGACCTACCGGCAAACCGGCCATCGGCACCCGTCCGAGGCGTATGCGCTTCATCGCCACTACTTCTAAACCGACCTTTTCACACATATGCGCGATCAATCCACGGGGCGGCGCTTTCAGCGGAAAGCGCAAACGCGTTTCATTTTGCCAGCTGACCTTGATCGGCGGCAACGGCTTGCCACTGAATTTCAGGCCATGACTCAATAATTGCAGTCCATCAGGAATGATGTCGCCACGCACCTCGACGATATATTCCTGCTCGATTTTTGCCGCATCATCCACCAGTTTTCGGGTGATTTTCCAGTCTTGGGTCAACACTACCAGACCGCTAGCCTTTGCCTCAATAGGATTGACGACGCTCAAACCGACCAGGTGATGTTTTAAAAATCGCAGGCCTGACCGATCCTCAGCGGATAAATTTGCGGAATTGAGGAATTGTACAATCGGGGATAGATCAGAAGGGTCGAGCGCCAGGTCGATTCCCAACGGCAAATGCAATAAAATAGTGACCGGTTCAACCGGCTGCAGAACAGCATCCGGCAATAATGCCACCTGCTGCTGCGGCAAAACTCTGAAACCGGCTTCTTCTACGACTTCGCCATCGACTGTGACCCAACCACCCTGAATATATTGCTCTGCCTCGGTGCGGGAGCAAGAGACTAGCTCAGCCAGATGTTTGGCGAGGCGAATGGATTCTGTCATGTTGAAGGCCAAAATTGAAAAGGCGCAGATCTGACTAGCGCTGGTGTTAGGGGGTGCTCAACTGGTGCTGGCGTTGCTAATTGTAATAGCCAATAATCAAAAACGTTGGCTAACATGCCGATTCACGTTTAATGCGGGAGTTGGTGCGTGCTACAGCTGAGATTTTGTTTGCATGATACCACGCATGAAACCCGTCTCCCCGCCATCTAAAAATAATTAAAAAACAACTTTCACTCTTGCCTGTAAAACTGCACACAAGAAGTAAGGTGGAGCGAAAGCTGATCAATGGAAGCGCGGTTGCGGCCGGCAAACCGTCAACGATTCAAATCTATTAAGGTCTCGAATTTTAATTGCAGTTTATTAACCGAATAAATTTGATCCATGAAGTGCAACAACCATTTTTCAAAATCATGTAATTTTTGCGGGATATTATCCACGGCCTCCTGCAAAGCCATTGTTTCTTTGTCGTTCAAATCATATTTACGTACGATTTCCGATACCTTATAATTTCCCGATCTTCCTTTTCTGCGCGCTTCTGTCAGCCGCGCAAAATCATACAAGAATGCCCCAAGTGCATTGGCATCCGAAGCTGCCTGCACCGGGGTTCCATCACCTTTGAGCTCGCTGCGAATGTGCAGTATTTGTTCCGACACTGTCTTTAGCGTCTTGCTGCGCGCAACCATTGCGCTCATATCGTCAAACGCCTCTGGCTGAAATTCCTTAAACCAGCTTCCCTGATTACTGATGTCCTGATTGCTCGCTTCAAACGGAGCGGCAGTTACTTTTACGTTGAGCAGATTGGCGATCGTTTGCGCAATAGAAAGGTGACCGCCAAAGCCGCCAAAACTGCTGTAAAGGGTCAGGTGCGTGGCCTGTTCCAGATCGATATTTTGTCTATACGCCAGAGCCCGAACCGCGTGGACGATCTCCTCACCGTTCATGCGGTTGACGTTAAATGGAGTGCCATGCGCTTTAAGGAACAAATGCGCTCCGCTTGCGTCAACCGAAAAATGTGAATCAAGGCCCAGCAGAGACGTCATTCTGTTAATCGGATCTAACGGTGCCAGGACCGCCCCCGGGATACTTTCCGCATCCCCGGCGTAAATGGTAAGTGGTGGCGCATTGGTGAAGTGACCGCGCAATCTCATGGCGTCGTCAAATTCGCCCAGCTCTTCAGCGCAGAAGATTTGCCTGGCTACGCCAAATTTTTCATTTAATACATCATTCTTCACTCCGGCAAATTTGCCATTGCCGATGCTTATCATCATATGGCTAAGTCGATGTCGTTCGCTCCAGAAAGCCAGTAACTTGCCCGATTCGACCTGGAGTAGCATATCCATATTTTTTATATGCCTGGACGAATCCAACAGGGCCTGGGGCAGAATCCCGCCATTGGATGCGGCCTTGGCGACCCTTTTAAGATGGTCACCGAAAACGCCAGTAACATAACCAGCCTTGACCAACACGTTAGTAACGTAGTCCCAGGATGCATCCGAAGCGTGAACAATTACTTGGTCAAACAATTCAACAATTCTCTGAACCTGCGGACTTTCATTTTTTTGCGGCGTAAGAACTCCGTGGTGTTGATCTAAAATCTCTTCCGCATGAATTAAATCGTCCACATCTCGCTTGAACTGAGCAACATTCGCGTGCAATACCGAGCGCATAGTGTCAATCTGAAAATCGTTCAGCTCCTCACCCCGGCTATTGATATCCGCAGTATCAAAATCGATCAATCTTAATTTAATATCCACGTTGTCATACATCACGTTAGCCGCATTGATATCCTTATGCTCTATGCCATTTTTTTTCAGACTTTTGAGAAGGTCTTCAATCATACGATCGATTGCCAGCTGATTAAAACCATACAACATTTTTTCAAGGTTTCTCGGTTCACTATTTTTTACCAACCACGACAACGAATTACCAGGCACTACCTTCATTTTCACCGACACCGATTGCGGGAGACCATCTTCCTGGTGGCGCACAATGACGGTCGCAAAATGCGGCCCATAAAGACGATTAAGGCCCACTGCATTTCTATTGGCATTCGCCATCAGGTCGGCCTGGGCCAACAGTTTGAAGGCCGGTTCTGCGGCATTTTCCAGACGCTCTTTAATATCTGCGGTGTTTCCATCTTTCTTGTAATCCTTGATAACATGGCCGTCATCAAGTTTGTAAGTATGGCCGGAGATGCTGTTGGCCAATGATCTATAAGCCGTACTTTTAAGGTTCGCGCTGACGGTGGCAAGAATGAGCATCTTGCTCGCTTTGACGCCAACGCGGACCGACTCCATTGCAATCTGTTTCGTCAGGCGTTCTTTTAAGGCGTGGATCACGCCTGCCCTCATCGGCACTTTCAGAAGCTGAATCACGCCTACCCGTTCGCCCGCCACGCCGACCAGCAAGCTTGCCATTGCACCCCAGAATGCTGCGTTCTTTTCATCCCGGGTATCGGCGTTATAGAAATTAGCGATCTCCACAGCCGTGTTCGACGCTGCCCCTAATATGAGGGGGATAAGACGTCCCATACCGGTAATCGGTGTCACGAATGCCATCACCGCCGTGAAGTAGGTCATAAAATCACCCAAACTTTTGAAGCCAAGCTCAGGACTGGTTTTTATGAAGGTATCTGCATCAGATTTCATTCTTGATGCAAAGCGTTCACACAGAAGGTCCTTGTAATGGACATCTTGTTGAAAGCGGATCGGAGGCGAGACCTGTTTCACAAAAATACTTGCTCCATCGACACGCAGCACTGGAAGGCGAGAAAAAGCCTCACCAATCCCGAACTCATTCTGCTTCTCGGCTGACAGGTGATTTTTCAGCCATTGCTTGGTCTCTTCTGGCCATTCAGCCGTGTACCAATCAGCCGGAAGTGATTTGGCGTTGCCTTTTTGTATTGAAACAGCCAGATAAGTGCCATCCGTTCCCTTAAACGCCACGACATTTGATAGAGCATGCTCTCCCAACTCTAATAGCAGCGGTGGAGCTAGTCTGAGGTTAAAACTGTTGATGGCGGGCTCATATACATGAAACTGATTTTTTAGAGCATTTGGTATTGATGTCGATTGCCTGATCGCCTCAAGCGTTGTTCTAATTGACAAATCTTGATACTCCGACAGAATATTTTTCAATGCCTGATCCGTCGCTATACGCCTGGACTGCTCCCCCAGATACTTTTCAAGCTTTTCAGGCAGATCGACCAGTTCAGGATAAGACAGAAGATTGTCTCCCCCTAACAGTCCGGGCGAGTCAAATTTCAGACTGCCGTAACCAAGCTCGGCGTCCTTCTTCAGAACCGCTCCCATGCCGACCTCTCTAAAGGTGAACAGTTGAGGATTTGAGTGCATATTACCAATCGTACTGTGACGTGCGATGATGGTATCGTCAGGTGTCTTATCCTCCAGGCCAGTGATGTTTTTAAGCTCTGCCCAAATGAACGCATCCATCAGGGTCTTGAAATCGCAGTGCGTAAAATAATCAGTGACGGACTGGACCGAATTATTGTACTGGAGCGCTGCCGCATCAACATCAACCTTTTTAACCAGCTGTGTGCCCGGCTTTACGGCTTCCAGGCTGCTGCTGATGATCTTATCAATCCTTTTAGAGGTGCCCGCTTCCAGTGCCGACAAAACATCGCTCTGGCCTTTGCTGGTGTACCAAAGGTCATACTTCGACACTTTGGTCGGAAAAGGTTCGTCCGCTGTCAATCCGTTGTGCATGGCATGATACCAATAGGCGTACCGTTCCATTTGACGGGAATTCAAAATCTGTATTTTTTTATCTGCTGCTAAAAATACTTCTTCTGCGAAGCCGGCGAAATCATACTGGTCCATCCGAGTTTCCAACACATTGACCAGACGGTCTTTCAGGCCCGCTTCGACCGCTGATTGCATCGGAGCGACAATGCTAAACGAGAGCGGAAGCACCTCCAACAGCGGCCCCGTGAAATCCGTTCCGTTCAGTTCGACCGCTCCTGAGAGTATGTCCTCGGCCACTGAAGTGACAAAAGCCGTCGCGCTCCACCGTTGATCGGCGTTGGCTTGCGACAACCCCACTTTTTTGCTTGCGCGGTCAATCACTTCGCTTAACTCCGGGCTGTCTCGATTTTCATAAACCGCACGATAATCTGCCATATAGCGCTCACGTATCGACCATGCATTTTCCATAGAAACAGCGACTATATTTGTTTCGGGGTTAGGATGATTAACGATGAAAGCCGCCTCAAGAAAAAGAAGCGCATCCCTCGTAGAGCGATCGAATAGTTGATACACCTCGTTTTTCAAAGGGAATGTGTGATGAGCGACCGCCTGCTTTGCAGCGTCCTGATCAAGCTCCGCCGCCCGACGTACGTGTGCATGCGCTGGATCGGCGGATTGATGCGGAGCGTTCATATCAGCTTGCGGCTGGTTGACGTTTAAAATCTGACCGGTGAGCGACCCTACTGCCTCCGCAGCGCTGACCGGGCGCATTACGGAATGCGCAGAGACCGCCGGAAACCCAAAACTACCGCGCTCCTCAGGTGACACTACTGCATCGTTACCATCAAACCACTGCTGTCCGACTGGCATCAATTCGTTGCTGGAATGTCGGTCAGATTGCGTACTGAATCGGGGGTATGAATAAGAAGAGATCGTTGGGTTATCTGACACTTTATCGTTCGCCCTGGTTACCGCACGCAACTCTGCTAATTCTGCCAACTTTGCTTCGGGCATTTTATAGTTGTCTTTCCTGTCCCTTAACTGTTCATCCGAGGTTCTCGGATCAATACTTTGTTGCATGTCTTTCGTGTAAAGCTCCTGCCCTTCTTTTGTTTTGAAAAAGGCGCGCCTCGACTCCCCGCTCCAGCTATAGGGATCGTTCGAGTCTTGCGTTGAGTCAGTCGCGGCTTTTTTTTCTAACGAAGCCTGCTCGTAGGCATCGACTATCACGCCGATGACTCCGGGAACTGCGGCCAAGGCAAGAGACTTTGGAACAGCGGGCGATCGATTCTGCGCGATGTTGTTGATCAGATAAGCAACCGACAATAACCCAACGATATGCAGCAGATAAGGCGGACATTGATCATCTACCTGTTTTTTCAAGTCGGACAAAACGGTCGCAACGAATTCGGGTCGGCTAATATTTAAAGCGTCGGTAACCCAAAGATAGGTGTGCGGGAGTTGTAGCAAACCATCTAAAAGAGATTGGCCCAAATTAACCAGCCCGGTTGTTGTCAATCGATGTAGAACCCCCAGCAGCGCACTTTCCTCTGGGTTATCCGAGTGCATTTGAAACAGCGTGCCCGCCATCGCTGGCACAATCATCTTTTCGATTTTTAGCTTTAGCAATTGGTAGGCCCCCTTTTCAGCAGCCGGTATTACACGACCAGCCTGATCAAGCATGACCATTGATACCAGACCCTGGGCCAGCGGAGACACCGTTTCAATCAATGTTGACCAACCGGGCAGGTTGCGCATACCGGCCAGATCGCAGAATCTTTGCAGCGCACTTTGGATGGTGGCCGGACTAAGCTGATAGGTTTTCGACGTTAACACTTTTTGAGATAGTCGGTCAGCGGCATAGTCTCCCGCCTCGAATATCGCGCCGAGGCGTTCACGGATGACGCCCGGCTTCACGTCGAATTTCGGTTTTTCGTCGCTCCAGTTCTCGGTCTGTTGCGCCAACTGTTGATACCTGGTTTCGAATTCGTTGTAGGGATCGTCCTTGATATGCTGAATGATTTTAGCGTTCCTGACCGCAATATCGGTGGGACAAAGATCCTCAGGATTTCGGCCGTCGACAGCGATCAATACGGCCTCGGTGATCGAGCCAGCGACAATCACGCCATTCTTATTGATCTCTGGCGTACTAACCTGGTTTAGGACATGGACCTCAACGTAGTTCTCCAGATGTTTAATCCCCCATTCATCGCATGACTCTTGAAAGTTTCTGGGATCATACAAAAAGGCCAAGCCATGTTCGCTATACAGCGCCACAGCCCGGTTAGTCAGCCGAACCTCGTCCGTACAGATCTCAAGTGTAGTGCTCGCGTACAAGTACAGCTTCTGCTCGGTCAAATTAAGGGCCTCGCCATGTTCCAATTTTTGAACAAACGATTGCAGGTCGGAACTTAGCTTCTTTTCCGCACCAGATGCTGGCGTCAGGGAGGCGTTCACGGCACAACTGGTCGGCGGGGAAGAAACTATCTGCATATTGCGTATCCTTAAGGTGTGTTAATAAAGAAGCGACGACCAATGCGCCCCGACCAAACTGTCAGACATTGAAGCCCGCTAATGCCTCGAAGGTCATTTGCAGTTTTTTTACCGAATAAATCTGATCCATAAAATGCAGCAACCACTCTTCGAAATCATGTAATCTACCAGCGATGTTATCCACAGAGCCTTGCAAAGCCATCATTTCTACATCGGTTAAATCATATTTCCGTGCAATTTCAAGCACCTTGTAATTTCCCGTATTTCCTTTACCGCGTGCTTCTGTCAAGCGGACAAAATCATAAACAAAATTTTCCAATGCATCGGCCTTCTGAGATACCTTCGCCGGGAGGCTAGCCTCCCTGAGCCGGCTGCGAATACTGAGTATTTTTTCTGAAGCTACACGCAGAGCCTGACTACGTTTGACCATCGCGGCCATTTCAACATTCTTCTGCGGGTGAAATTCCTTGAACCACATCAATCTATTACTGACGCCATGATTGCTAGTTTCAAACGGTGCCGCTTTCACTTTCACGTTCATCAGACTGGCGATTGTTTGTGCAATGGAGAGGTCACCACCAAAGCCGCTAAAACTGCTATTGATGGTCACCCTCGTGATCAGATCCAAATCGATATTTTCTCTATACGCAAGGGCGCGAATCGCATGGCTGACCTCTTCACCATTCATGTCATTAAGATTAAAAGGGCTGCCATGCGCCTTAAGAAACAAATGCGCTTTTTCTGCATCTATTGAGAAATGCGAATCCAAACCAAAAAGCGACGTGGTCCGGTTTACAATTTCTAGCGGTAGAGAGATCAAGGCCGTCAGACTTTCGGTATCCCCTGCATACACTGTCAGCGGCGGTGCATTTGCGGAATGCATGCGCAACACACCAGCTGCGTCAAAACCGCCAAACTCTTCGGCCACCAGAACTTGCTTATCTGAGCCAAATTTTTCGTTCAACGCATCGTTTTTTATGCCGGCGAACTTGCCCTTGCCAACACTAATCATCACATGGAAAAGTTGATTTCGTTCGTTCCAAAATGCCAGTAACTTACCAGGTTCAACCCGCACCAACTCATTCATGTTTTCTATTTTTTTGGATGAATCCAGAAGAACTTCAGGCAAAATCCCGCCTTTTGATGCCCTGTGAGCCACCCTTTTAACGTGTCCCCCGAGCACATCAGTAATATATTTTTTATCCAATAACAAATTTATGACGTAATCCCAGGATGCATCGGATGCCTTAACGCTTACGTTGTTCATCGCAGCTAAAATATTTTCGACTTTCCGACTATTATTTTCTTCCGATGCGAGAATCATCCGGTTTTTATCAGAAGCCCTTTTTGCCTTTCCTAATGCGTCCACATCTCGCTTGAACTGTGCAACCTTCGCGTGCAATGTTAAGCGCATAACGTCAACCTGCGTGTCGGACAATTCTTCACCCAGACTATTAATTTCCGCATTATCGAAATCGATTAATCTGAATTTAATTTCTTTCCCGTCATAGATCACATTGGCCGCATTAATATCGTTATGCTGAACGCCATTTTTTTTAAGATCCTTCAGTACGTCCTCGATCACACGATCAATTGCCAGCGGGTTAAAGCTATACAGCATGGCTGCAAGGTTCTTCATATCCCGATTTTTTAATAACCATGACAATGAGTTCCCTGGTACCACGTTCATTTTCACAGATACGAATTTGCTATAGATCAGCTCCTCCTGGCGCACAATAACCGTGGCAAAATCCGGCCCGTAAAGACGATTAAGGCCCACTGCATTTCTATTCGCATTAACCAACATGTCAGCCTGGGCCAATGTTTTCACTTGAGGTTGCGCAGCATATTTCTGATGCTCCGGCGCATTATGAGTTCTTGTAGTCCTCTTATAATCCTTGATGACATGCGCCTCATCTAACTTGTAAATATGCCCGGATATGCCATCGTTGAGGCTATTTTCTTCTTTCCTATAGGCGGTATTTTTGAGGTTAAGGCTTACCTCGGCAAGCACAAGCTTTTTGATCCCTTTTGTGCCGTCTCGGACCGATTCCATGGCAAGCTGTTTCATCAAACGTTCTCTTAAGGCGTGTACCACACCTGCCCTTAACGGCACCTTCAAAAGTTGCGTGACGCCTATCCTTTCCCCCGCTATCCCAACCAATAAACTAGCCACTACCCCCCAGAAAGCAGCAGTCTTTTCGTCACGACTATTCGCGTTATAGAAATCTGCAATCTCTGCTGCGGTATTTGCTGCCGTCCCCATTACAAGCGGAATGAGCCGCCCCATTGCTGTAAGAGGTGAAAGGATTGCAATCGCTGCAGAAAAGTAGGTCATAAAATTAACCATGCTCCTCAAATCATTTTCAGTGCCGGTTTTTATAAAGGTATCAGCATCGGACTTCATTTTTGACGCGAACCTCTCGCACAGACGATCCCTGTAATGAATGTCGCGTTGAAAGCGAATCGGGGGTGTTACTGATGATACAAAAACAGCAAATCCATCAAGACGCATAACTGGCAGACGAGAAAAAGCAACATCTACGAACATTGCATTCTGTTTCTCCGCAGGCAAGTGCTCCTGTAGCCACTGCTTGGTGGCTAGAGGCCATTCAGACTCGTTGTAATCGGGTGGAAGAATTATAGCGTCAGCTTTTTGTATCGAAGCCGCCAGATAGGTGCCGTCTGTTCCTTTGAAAGCGACCACGTTTGACAAGGAATGTTCGCCCAACGCCAACAGCAGCGGCGGTTCGTGTGCATTGATGAAGTTGTCTACAGCTGGCTGATATACATGAAATTGTTTTTTGACTTTTTCAAGTGTTGTTCCAGCCAATGCTTGCTTGATAGCCTCAAGCGTTGTTCTAATCGACAAATCCTGATATTCAGACAAAATATGCTTCAATCGCGGGTCTGTCTTAATGCGCTGGGCCTGCTCTCCCATATATTTCTCAAGCTTCCCCGGCAGAGCGGCCAGTTCAGGATAGCGCTGCAGCCTGTCGGCACCAAATGGCTCGGGACCATCAAATTGCAAGACGCCCAAACCAAGCTCAGCTTTTTTTTTAAAAACAGCTCCCATACCCACCTCCCTAAAGCTAAATCGATAGGGAGCACCATGAATACTGCCGATTGAACTCGCGCGAGCGATGATGGTATCGTCAGGCTTTTTACCTTTTAGATTGGGTATTTTATTTAACTCTTCCGCTATGAACGCATCCATCAAGGCCTTGAAATCACAATGCTTAAAATAAGCAACGACCGCCTGCACAGAGTCGTTATATTTGATTCCAGCGACATCGACATCACTCTTCTTAACTAATTGTGCGCCCGGTTTTAAGATTTCCAGGCAGCTGCTGATAATCCTATCTATCCGTTTAAAGCTTGCCTGTTCCAGCGCCTTCAAGACTTCACGCTGCCCTTTATCGGTATACCAAAGGTCATATGTTGATTTCTCGCTCAAAAATGGCGCCTCTCCTGTCACACCGTTACGCATGGCATCATACCAACTGACATAATGCGCCATCTTTCGAGAAATCATATTCAGTACTTTTTTATGTGCCGCCAAAAATACTTCTTCGGCGAAGCCGGAAAAATCATATTGATCAATCCGTGCTTCCAACACATTCACCAACCGGTCTTTCAATCCCGCTTCGACCTTTGCATGCATCGGAGGGGTGGCACTAAAGACTAAGGGAAGCACATCCATCAGCGCTCCAGTCAGACCCATCTCCCTTAACTTTATAGTGCCTGCGAGTAAGTCCTCCACAATCGAGGTTGCAAAATCCGGCACCTCCCAACCCTGATCGCCGCTTTCTTTGGATAGTCCGGCCCGCTTCCTTGCATGGTCAATCACCTCGTTTAAATCGGTGTTTGCGCGGTTCTCGTAAACAAGCCGATAGTCTTCCATATATCGCTCGGGTATAGCTCCTGCATTTTCCACGGAAACCGCAACAATGTTGGTTTCAGGATCAGGGTTATTCACTATATAATCCGCTTCAACAAATAGAAGTGCGTCCCTCACACGACGATCTAATATTTGATATACCTCACTCTTCAAAGGAAAGGTGTATTGCACGGCGGCCTGAACTGCAACGCCCTTATCGGGCTTTACTTCTCTACGCAGAACGGCATTCGTTCCATTCACAATTGGCTTTTTTGCATCGGCGTCCTCCGCTAACAGGGTGATATTTGCAATGGATGCCGTAAGAGATCCCACTTTCTCTGCAGCGCTAATGACGCGCATTATCGAATGCGCAGAGGCTCCCGGAATTCCAAAACTACCGTATTTTTCGCTCGTACCCGCCGCATCGTCGTCAACCAACTGCTGCATGATGGTGATTGGGGCGCTGCGTGGCTGACGGTCCGTTTGGTTACTGAATCGCGTTGAGAACGCAGGAACGCGGGGCAAATTATCAGGTGCACGCCCGCTCGTCCTGAATGCCGAATTCTCCTTGAATCTGGAAACAACAAAGTTTTCTTTCCGGTCCTTCAACTGCGCTTCCAAAGTTCTGGTATTTATGCTTTCCTGATTGGTTTTGGCGTATAACTCCCGCCCTTCTTTTGTTTTAAAAAAGGCCCGCCGTGGCTCTCTGCTCCAGCCGTAGGGATTGTGTGGATCCTGCGCTGATTCCAGCGCAGATTGTAACTCTGCAGAAGTCTGGTCGTACGCGTCGATTATCGCGCTAATGAGGCCAGGAATTGCAGCAATTGAGAGAGACCGGGGAGCGGTAGGCGACCGATTCCTTGCAATGTTATGCGCCAGGTACGCTACCGACAATACACCCAGAATCGAGGGTAAGTAACTCGGACATTGAGCATCGATATGTTTATGCACCGTGTCCCACACTGACACTATGCAGGCTGGTCGGTTTATATTCAGTGCATCGGTAATCCAAAGATAGGCTTGCGGTAATTGCAGCAAACTATCCATTAAGGATTGCCCCAACGTCACAAGCCCATTCACTCCCCATTTCTGGAAGACTGCCAGCAGCGCATCGTCTCGCGCATCGTCTGAGTGAATTTGAAACAGCGTGCCCGCCATCGCCGGAACAATCAGGCGTTCGAGCTTTTCCTTTAATGATTGCCAGGCTTCCCTATTACCGTTCGGTAGCAAACGACGGGACTGATCGAACAACAATAACGACACCAAGCCTTGCGCCAGCGGCGATACCGATTCAACCAAAGTTGACCATACCGGTAGATTTGTCATTCCGGCCAGATCGCAGAATCTGCGCAACGCGCCATCGATTGTTGCCGAACTATAGTGATATGCTTTGGTTGCGACGCTTTTTTGTACAAGCCGGTCAACCGTATAATCTGCCGCCTCAAATAGCGTGGCACATGCAGGACTGATGGCATCCTGCCTCAAGTCAAATTTTGGCTTCTCGTCCTCCCAATTTTTAGTCTGTTGCTTCAGCTGTTTATATCTTGTTTCGAATTCGTTGTACGGGTCTTGTTTTAGTTGCCGAATAATTTTGGCGTTCCTACCGTCAATATGCGCCGCACAAATATCACCGGGATTTCGGTCATCGACAACGATCAACAGCGCTTCGGTAATCGAGCCCGCCACAATCACGCCATTCTTAGTGACCTCTGGCGTATTGACGTCAGGCAGTACATGGACCTCGACATAGTTATCCAGATGATTAATGCCCCACTCATCACATGATTCCTGAAAATTTCTGGGATCGTACAAAAAGGCAAGACCCTGTTCCCCATACAACGCCATCGATTTGGTACTTAGCCGAGTCTCCTCGGTACAGATCTCAAGCGTTGTGTTGAGGTACAAATACAGCTTCTGCTCTGTCAGGTTGAGTGGTCCCCCTTGCTCCAACTTTTCTACGAACGACTGCAGGCCGGAACATAGTTTTTTCTCCTGAACAAATGCGGGCATGAAAGTGACGTTCGCGGCAGAAGTTGGCGAAACGGAGGAAACGTGTTGCATAGAAAAATCCTTATGCTGTTACGGAAAAAAACCAACGACTATCCGGCCGGAGCGACCGTAGAAGGCTTTCGGGCAGATGTATGCGCGTATTTTTTCAGTTTTTCGTTCGGCCAGATACACAAAAACGCTACAAAGTAACTTCTACAGGTTGCCGCTAGCATTCCTGAGGGATAGTGATCGCAGTGCAAACGCCAGCCGATGGCAAACATCAGACCCGTTGGGCCGGTTTTAATATCAAGAATCTATCGCTATGGGCGCAAGAAGACGCATTAGAAAATCGCACATCACCTCGTCATAAGATTCGGTACGAAGACTGCTGACGCTGACTTTATGGATTACCAACAGGTCATGGCCTGGCAATTATGCTGTATTTAATTGTGTAGCTGAAAGGGAAACACGCAAAGGTACGGTAAGACACGCTAATGCTTGAGGCAGTATTTGAGTGTACCTGGGGCGCTAATTATGTCGTTAAAGGGCGAGAAGGAATGGGAGGCGGTGCGGGTGGCCCAAACGAGTATGGAAACGCTGGTCGCTGGTGCCACAGAACGAGAGAATCGTGCCCGAGGAGGCGAATGGTGCATGGTGAATGGTGAATCGCGGCTGGTAAAACGCTATGCAAAACGAGCCGCTGATGAGCCGCTGATGAGCCGTTTAATGGCGCCCACAACTGCATCAAACACCGGCACCAGTGTATAAAGTTGATGCCCGTCTCAGTTACGCCATCATTTAACCGGAGTTTTAGACCTACCGTGAAATGCCTCCGGCCGTGACTTGTTTCTTTGCTCAAAAATCTTGATGGCATCAAGGGCCGCATTTTCTTTAGTACGCAATTCCGCGTGATCGTCGTGCAAAGTAAAGAAATCGGCCGCCTGTGCACGCATGACGTGCTTGATCGCCGCGGCATCAATCAGGTCATACTTTTCGGTCAATACCGTCGTGACTTCATCCAGATATTCTTCGTATGTCATTGTCATGGTGTTACTCCAGTTTCTATTCAATCTAGACTAAATAGGGCGGATAAGCATGCCGCCTTCCGCCCTACTGTATTCTTATTTCAAGTGGGACTTCGGATCATCGCTGATAGCGACCAAAGCCCCTTTCTTTTAACCAACCCAGGTCCGCGCATTACGGAACATGCGCATCCATGGAGAATCTTCACCCCAACTATCGGGATGCCACGATTGCTGCACGCTACGGAAGACGCGCTCAGCGTGTGGCATGATCGCGTTAAAGCGGCCGTCTGCGGTGGTGACCGCGGTGATCCCTTGCGGTGAGCCGTTAGGATTGTACGGATACGCTTCGCTCACCTGCCCTTGATTATCCACAAAACGCATACCGACCAGCGCCTGATTGATATCACCGGTTTGCGAGAAGTCTGCAAAGCCCTCGCCATGCGCAACCGCAATCGCGGTTTGCGTACCTGCCATGCCCTGCAAGAAAATCGATGGCGATTCTTCGATTTGTACCATCGAAAAGCGACCTTCAAACTTCTCCGATTTATTCCGCGTAAATTTAGGCCACGCTTGCGCGCCGGGAATGATGCTCTTCAGATTGGCAATCATCTGGCAGCCGTTGCAAATACCCAGAGCAAATGTATCGTTGCGATTGAAGAACGTCGAGAACTGGTCTGCCAACGAATTATTAAACAAAATTGTCTTCGCCCATCCTTCGCCCGCACCCAATACGTCGCCGTAAGAGAAGCCGCCGACCGCAATAAACGCTTTAAAATCCTTAAGACTAACGCGCCCTGCAATCAGGTCACTCATGTGGACATCAACGGCTGTAAAGCCAGACTTGTGCATGACGTAAGCGGTTTCAATGTGCGAATTGACGCCCTGCTCACGCAAAATGGCAACGCGTGGTTTTGCGCCGAGATTGATGAACGGTGCCGCCACGTCGTGCTGTAAATCGAAAGTGATTTTTGGTGTGATACCAGGATCAAGCACGTCCAGAATGCGATCATACTCAGCGTCGGCGCTGGCAGGATTATCACGCAGACGGGCAATCCGCCAGCTGGTTTCACTCCATAAACGCTGCAACGCAATCCGTGACTGGCTGTAGATAACTTTTGCATCGCGGGTAAATTCGATCACATCGCGGGCATCCGGCTTGCCGATGATATGGCTGCAAGCGCCAAGATTATACGTTCGTAACACATTCATCACGTCCGACTTTTCTTCGGCGCGGACCTGAATCACAGCACCCAACTCTTCACTAAACAAGGCGCGTAACGTCATTTCATTGCGGCGTTCCGATACTTGACCCGCCCAGTTCTTCGAATCACCCCAATCAGCGCCGTGCCCGCTTTCCATCGTCAGGATATCGAGATTGACTGAAAAGCCGGTATGACCGGCGAACGCCATTTCACATAAGGTGGTAAATAAGCCGCCGTCCGATCGATCATGATAAGCCAACAACTTATCTTCGCTATTAAGCTGCTGAATGGCGTTGAAGAAGGCTTTCAGATCATCGGCGCTATCGACATCCGGGGTTTCGTTACCGATCTGCTGCATTACCTGCGTCAGCGCTGAGGCACCCATGCGGTTTTTGCCGCGTCCGAGGTCAATAAAGATCAGGGCGGTGTTACCGAGGTCGGTACGTAACTGCGGCGTAAGAACACGCCGCACATCGGTGACCGGTGCAAACGCGGAAACAATCAAGGACACCGGAGAGGTGACCGACTTATGCTTCGCATCGTCCTTCCACGTGGTGCGCATGGACAATGAATCCTTGCCGACCGGAATACTGATGCCAAGCGCCGGACACAATTCCATACCAACGGCTTTGACCGTATCAAACAGCGCGGCGTCCTGACCGGGTTGACCGCAAGCCGCCATCCAGTTGGCCGACAATTTGATATCTGAAATGCTCGCTATCGGCGCGGCGGCAATGTTGGTCAACGCTTCGCCGACCGCCATGCGGCCCGACGCAGCGGCATTGATCACGGCCAGTGGCGTGCGTTCGCCCATGGACATCGCTTCGCCCAGATAACCTTCAAAGCTCATGCTGGTCACGGCGCAATCCGCCACTGGAATTTGCCATGGGCCAACCATCTGATCCCGCACCGAGGTCGCACCGACAGTACGGTCGCCGATCGTAATCAAGAATGACTTATCAGCCACCGTTGGCAGTTTCAAGACGCGTTGGGACACTTCCAGCAAATCCAGGCCGGTCAGATCGACCGCAGGCAAACTGATCGGTAGTCGCTGCACATCGCGGTGCATCTTCGGCGGTTTTCCGAGCAACACATCCATCGGCATATCAACCGGATTGTTATTGTGCTGCGGGTCAATCACCTTCAATTGACGCTCTTCCGTCGCGGTCCCGACTACGGCAAACAAACAACGCTCACGCTGACAGAAATATTCAAACAGCGGCAGACTTTCCGGTGCAATCGCCATCACATAACGCTCTT
The DNA here is from genome assembly GCF_016917355.1 of Glaciimonas sp. PAMC28666. GTDB lineage: Bacteria > Pseudomonadota > Gammaproteobacteria > Burkholderiales > Burkholderiaceae_D > Glaciimonas. The sequence goes on from NZ_CP070304.1 coordinate 27,337, forward strand.
GCGATTCATTACTCCAGATTTCCTTCGGTGCCATGCCGCTCTCTTCGAGCGGTACCTTACGCAAATCAAAAATCGCGCCGCGCTTGGCGTCGTTGGTGATTTCCGGAAAAGCATTCGACAAGCCACCAGCGCCAACGTCATGGATCGACAAAATAGGATTGGTATCGCCCATCGACCAACAGGCGTTAATCACCTCTTGCGCGCGCCGTTCCATTTCAGGATTGCCACGTTGAACCGAGTCAAAATCCAGATCGGCGGTATTGGTGCCGGTCGCCATTGATGACGCCGCGCTCCCGCCCATACCGATACGCATACCGGGGCCACCCAATTGAATCAGCAGACTGCCGACCGGCAATGCATTTTTAAACGTGTGTTTGTCCGAGATGCTACCGATACCGCCAGCAATCATGATTGGCTTATGATAGCCATGCACGGTTCCAGCGACGTTCTGTTCATAAGTACGGAAGTAACCACCCAATATAGGACGGCCGAATTCGTTGTTGAACGCTGCACCACCCAATGGGCCATCGATCATAATCTGCAACGGTGAGGCGATGCGGTCCGGTTTGCCATACACCGCAGTGTCGGCAGCCGCGGCAGCTTCCGCAGATTTAGCCGCAAGCGTCACATCTGTTGCATTTTCCCACGCCTGACTGGCGTCTGGAAGCAGCAGATTGGAAACGGTGAAACCAGTCAAACCCGCTTTAGGCTTCGCGCCGCGACCGGTTGCACCTTCATCGCGGATTTCACCACCGGCTCCGGTAGAGGCGCCAGGGAAAGGAGAAATGGCCGTCGGATGGTTATGCGTTTCGACTTTCATCAGGATGTGGGTTAGCTCATCCGTCGCTTCGTACACATTACCGTTGGCCGCACCGCGTGGATAAAAGCGCGAAACGGTGGCACCTTCAATGATCGACGAATTGTCGCTATAGGCAACGACGGTGCCTTGCGGATGCAATTCGTGGGTATTCTTGATCATCGCAAACAATGACTTGTCTTGCGTCTGACCATCAATCGTCCAGTCCGCATTAAAAATCTTATGGCGACAATGCTCGCTGTTGGCCTGCGCAAACATCATCAATTCGACATCGGTCGGGTTGCGTTCTGCACGGGTGAACGCGGCCATCAAATAATCGATTTCATCATCAGACAAAGCCAGGCCGAGGGCGCTATTCGCGCTTTCAAGCGCCGCCTTGCCGCCTGCCAGAATATCAATAGAGGCCAATGGCATCGCTTCCAACTCGCGGAACAATGCGCTGGCCGCTGCGGCGTCACGCAACACAGTTTCCGTCATGCGGTCGTGCAACAGTGCTGCAATCGCCAGAACACCGTCGTCGCTGAGTTTTTTTACCCCGCCCAGCAGACCGGACTTCAGGTGCACCTGATACGCAATGCCGCGTTCGATGCGCTTGATGTTCGCCATTCCGCAATTGCGGGCAATGTCGGTGGCCTTGCTGGCCCATGGCGAAATCGTACCAAATCGGGGAATGACGATAAATTCTTCGCCGCCGCCGGTTCCCTCGAAAGGATCGCCATAGGTCAACAGCGCGTGCAAACGCGCCAGGTCGTCAGGCCCCAAAACGACGACAGCATCGACAAAATGATCATAACGACCGGTAACGCCGATGATATTGGCATCAATCAGTTGTAATTGAGATAAAAGACGTTGGGAGCGGAAAGCAGGAAGGGCATTAGAACCCGGCAAAATCAACATGGCGATATGAAGGGGTTGTGCAGCTAGAGGCCGCGGGTTAAATCAGAAGCCGCCATTATACAACCATGCCTTAAGCGACGCGGCATTCGATCCGGAAAATCCTATTTTGCCGTTAATCGAATCACAAGACGAAATCCCCCGTTATGGAGGATTTTCGTACCATGACTCCAATTCGCCTGATGCGTTACTTATAAGTTACCCAATTACCTGTCGAAATAATTGCCAAATAAATATTTAACAATGTAAAACGGGCGCTTAAAAATCTTTCAATACTATTTTGCCAATTGTACGACCGGTCTCCAACGCCGCATGTGCTTTCCGCAGATTGGCCGCATTGATCGGCGTCAGTACCTCACCAACCGTTGTCACGAGGATTTTGCTATCAATCAATCGCGCAATTTCATTAAGCAGATTGCCCTGTTCCTGCATATCCGGGGTCTGATACATCGAACGGGTGAACATGAATTCCCACACGAAGCCAGCGCTTTTCGATTTAAGCAGACTGAGATTCAACGGCGCGGCATTTTCAACGATGCTGCAAATCATCCCTTGAGGAGCGATAATTGCCGCAGCCGCAGGGAAATGCTGATCGGTGTCATTGAGAATCAGGACGTGATCGACGCTATCAAAGCCCTGTTCCTTCAACTGCGCCTGCAGATCGCCATAATGGCTAATCACATATTGCGCGCCCAGTGCGCGCACCCACTTTTCCGACTCCGGGCGTGATGCAGTAGCAATCACCGTTAAACCAGCTACTTTGGCAGCCAATTGAATCGCAATCGAACCGACTCCACCTGCTCCGCCGATAATCAGGATCGATTTCCGGGGAATCGCGTGCGGCGGTGTGGTGACTTTCAAACGTTCGAATAAGGCTTCCCATGCGGTGATGGCGGTCAGCGGCAGCGCTGCGGCTTGTTCAAACGACTGCGAGACAGCCATGGTCCCGACGATGCGCTCATCAACCAATTGAAATTCGCTATTGGTGCCGGGCCGCGTAATATCGCCAGCATAAAATACCTTATCGCCGACCTTAAACTGGGTAACGTCAGGACCAATCGCTTGCACTATGCCAGCCGCGTCCCAGCCCAACACGCGCGGCGTTTCTTCAACCTTATCCTTTGGTGCGCGCACTTTGGTATCGACCGGATTAACGGCAATCGCTTTGATTTCGACCAGCAAATCACGCCCTTGCGGCGTCGGCTTCGTCAACGTGACATCCAGCATGGACTCAGGATGATCGATGGGTAGGTAGCGAGTTAATGCGACGGCTTTCATGCGTGCTCCTGTTAGTGATGATAATTGATGTCGGTTTTACAATTCAAGCGCGACCGTGAACGGTGCACTTATGGTGCCTGATGCTGTCTTTATTAAGAGTGCTCAATCGCTGCTACTTTATTATCCCTGTTTGAATTATTTTATAAATAGCCTATTATTTGAATTACTTTAAAAAATAATTTGATAATGGTTCCGTCATGTACTCACTGGGCGACATACAACTTTTTATTCTCACGGCTGATCTGGGTAGCCTTTCCAAGGCGGCGCGCCAGCTCGATCTGGTGCCCGCCACTGCGAGCGCCAGCCTGAAACGGCTTGAGTTACACCTGAACACCCGGTTATTTGCCCGCTCTACCCGCAGTCTCCGGTTGACACCGGAGGGCACGCTATTTTTGGAATATGGCCGACAAGCGTTAACACTACTCAATCAGGGCGAGGCGCAGTTACGTAGCGATGGAGAAATAAAAGGGCATTTGCGGTTATCGATGCCCGCCGACGTGGGAAGAAATGTCCTGCTCCCGTGGCTCAATGCATTTCAAAAAACCTATCCGAAGGTCACCCTGGCCCTTCAGTTTTCAGACCGCATCATTGACTTGTTCAGCGCGCCGATTGACGTGGCTTTTCGGTATGGCAAACTCGATGACTCGACGTTAATTTCACAACCGTTAGCAGCAAGTCGGCGCGTGGTGGTGGCTTCACCCACGTATCTGGCGCAACATGGCACCCCGACGACGCCAAAAGAGCTGGCCGAACATAACTGCTTGTTGTTTTACCTTGAGCGGGGATTGTTTAACAATTGGCGCTTTCATACCGGGAAAAATGCCATCGTAATTAAGGTCAGCGGTGATCGCATGACAGATGATGCGGCAATTGCGCGTGAGTGGGCGATTGCCGGATTAGGAATCGCTTATAAATCATGGCTCGATGTCAGACAAGATCTGGCGGAAGGACGATTGGTAACCCTGTTGGATCATTACGTCGGCGAAGAAACACCGCTCAACATGGTGTATCCGGAACGTAGCAGCACCTCCCCCGTGCTCCGCGCTTTGCTGTTATTTTTACGTGAAAAATTTCATGCGCTCGACATTCCGAGCGAACGCCATTTCTGATGACACTTTAAAAGATGAAATTAAAATCGTCTGCTATTTTCAGAAACTTCTCAACGCTAATGGCATTCATTTTCGCTTAAGATTAGCGCAACGTTCTTTATTTCTCCGATTACATCGATCGTCCACATACCCCTCGCGGAAGGCTCCCTCATGTCCGGCTGTCCTTATATTCGCGCGTCTGGCAACGCTTTTCCAACACGCCTAAGTCAGCAAACCCCGATAAAGCTTAGCCGCTCCGCCACGCAAGCTTTCCATACGCTGGCCAGGACTACTCTATGGTTTTTTGTAATCTGGATGACCGTGGTCTTTACGTTGACCTCTCTACCAGCCGGGGCAAACGACCGCCCTCCACCATCTCTCATGATGGCGAACGTCTATCATCCTGGAATCACATTAGCGGATTTTTGGATCAGTGAAAAATTGGACGGCGTACGCGGCTATTGGGATGGCAGCGCTTTGTGGACCCGAGGCGGGAATCCGATTCATGCACCGGCCTGGTTCACAGCGGACTGGCCGAAGATCCCGTTAGACGGCGAGTTGTGGGCAGGTCGCGGCAGGTTTACGACAGTAGTATCGACCGTGCGGCAGCAGACCCCCAACGACGAAGCCTGGCGCCAGATTCGCTTTATGGTATTCGATTTACCAGCACAGACCGGGACGTTTGATACCCGTATTCCGGTGCTGAAAAATGTCATCGCCACGCTCGCAAAAGCATGGGTGCAAACGGTTGCGCAATACAAGATCAAGGATCAACAAGACTTACAGACATGGCTTCAGGACAACGCCGATCAAGGCGGTGAAGGTTTAATGCTACATCGCGGTGATGCACGCTATCGCGGCAACCGCAGCGACGATCTGCTCAAACTCAAAACACATGACGACACGGAAGCCATGGTGGTCGACTATCTTGCTGGAAAAGGAAAATATCTTGGCGTGATGGGCGCGTTGCTAGTGGAAACCCCGCATGGATTGCGTTTCAAGATCGGAACCGGTTTCAGTGATGCGGAACGGCGGCAACCACCCGCCATTGGCAGCTGGATAACCTATCGCTATCGCGGATTAAACCCGAGTGGCATACCGCGATTTGCGAGTTTTATGCGCATACGGCAGGAGATGCCGCCACGCGAGACGCCGCAAACGGTTGCGCAGTGATCTGGACTTATTCACGAACATTCATGAACTTTCATGAACATACAAGAATATTCTTTGAACACAGGGAGCTCCATGAACATTCATGGACAGTTTCATTGATTTTCATGCACCTTTAGGCACCAGCATGCCGCATCGCAACATCGACAATCCTTGCTAAATCGTATTCCATCGGTTAAAAATGTAATCGATTACATTCTTAACCGATGGATGACGACCGCTACCGATGAGCACTGACGATTCTGCATTCTCCTATTCCGATCATCCGGTCTCCATTTCGGCCGTGGCTGTCCACGCAGGCGTTTCAGTCGCCACCGTTTCCCGCGTCATGAACGCGCAAAGCGGCGTACGCCCGCAAACCCGTGACAAGGTAATGGCCGCGGTCGAGACGTTAGGCTATCGGATGAATCATCTGGCGCGCAATTTACGCACTGCCGAGAGCCGCCTGTTGCTGACCATGGTGCCGGACGTCGGGAATCCTTTTTACGCCGAGATTGTGCGCGGCATCAATGCCGTTGCACGTCAGCACGGCTACTTTGTCCTGCTATGTGACACCGGAGCAGAAGAGGAGCAGGAACGCTCGTATTTCGACCTGCTACGTACTCATCGCGCCGATGGCGCAATCTGCCTGGATCCCGATACCATTCAACACGCCCTGGCCAATGAATCAGTGCGCTTGCCCTGGGTCGCCTGTTGCGAGTTTGATCCCACCGTGGCGGTGCCGTATGTCAGCATCGATAACCATCGCGCTGCGGGAGACGCGATTCGCCATTTGCTGGAACGTGGACATCGGCGTATCGGTTTGATCAACTCCGATCCGCGCTATCTTTACGCACGACAACGTCAGGCTGGCTATGTCGATACCCTGCAAGCTGCCGGACTGACGGCAGATCCCGCATGGTGCAAAACCGTGCAGAGTCTGGATTACGCAGCAGGCACCACCGCCACGTTAGAGTTGATGGCGCAACCCAACGCGCCGACGGCGATTTTTGCGGTTTCCGATACGCTCGCTATTGGTGTATTGAGCGCCCTGCGCCAACTTGGCAAACGCGTACCCGAGGATGTCGCCGTCATCGGCTTTGATGACATCGCAATTGCAGCCCAGATTAACCCAGGTTTGACGACGATTGCCCAACCTATGCGTGCGCTCGGCGAAACCGCCGCCCACCTACTGTTGCAACGCCTGACTAGCCCGACCGTACCTGTATCCGGCGTCTTGCTTGAGCATCATCTGGTCTCGCGGGGAAGTACTTAAGACCACATTTGGCGCGCCGGATTGGACCACTGACTGCCCCAGGAATTGGTAACAGCAACACAACCGTGAATACACAAAAAGAAACCAAAAGATCGTCAGAAGAATTTCGCCAGAAGAATCAACCTGAGGAAATAAGCATGAAGATTGCACCATGAGCGTCACCGTCAGCTTCAACAATATCTGTAAGGATTTCGGCCCTGTCCGGGTGCTGAACGGGGTGAGCTTCGACTTGTCCGCTGGTCGGGTCTATGGGTTACTGGGAGAAAATGGCGCTGGCAAATCAACCTTGATGAAAATCCTGGCGGGCTACGAGACCGCCACCGAAGGCCAGCTGGTGGTCGATGGCCAACCGCAACGGTTTACCAGTTCACGCGCAGCAGAAGCCAGCGGCATCGTATTGATTCATCAGGAATTTAATCTGGCTGAGCATTTAACAGTCGCGCAAAATATCTTTTTGGGACACGAAAAGCAGAAGGGTTGGCTGCTTGACGATACCGCGATGCGCGAAGACGCTGCAGTATATCTCAGGCAAGTTGGCCTTAACATCAGTCCAGATACCAAGGTGCGCCAGCTAATCGTGGCAGAAAAACAGTTGGTTGAAATCGCCAAGGCGTTAGCGCGTAAGGCGCGTTTCTTAATCATGGACGAGCCCACCGCCACGCTAACCTCATCAGAAACACAACGACTTTTTGCACTGATGGCGCAATTGAACGCAGATGGCGTCACGATTTTATACATATCGCACAAACTCGACGAAGTTGAACGTATCACCGATGAAGTGATCGTCATGCGCGATGGACGCTTTATCACGCGGGAGCCTACCGCATCCCTGACCCGGCAACAGATGGCCAATTTGATGGTAGGACGCGATCTGTCGGATATGTTTCCGACCAAATCACGCGCCGCCAATGACGCACCGGTTTTGTTGAGAGTCGATGGTTTATGCGTTCCCGGTTGGTCTACCAATCTGTCATTCGAAGTCCGCGCCGGGGAAATTCTCGGTTTTGCAGGACTGGTGGGTGCTGGTCGTACGGAATCATTCGAAGGGTTACTTGGGCTGCGCCCGCGCAGCGCCGGAAAAATCACTTTGAGCGGCAAAACGGTTAATCTGCGAAATCCCCGTCAGGCCATGCAACATGGCGTCACCTATCTCAGCGAAGACCGCAAGGGTAAAGGATTACACGTTAATCTGGGACTACGCGAGAACCTGACCATGATGACCGTAGAGCGCTATGCGCATCCGTGGCTTGATCTTATCGCAGAGAAAAAAGCTCTCCACCACGCAGCAAACGTTTTCAATATCAGAACCGGCGACCTCGACAGCAAAGCCCGCATGCTTTCTGGAGGTAACCAGCAAAAACTGGCACTGGCGAAAATTTTGCACCCTGATCCAAAGGTGATCATTCTGGACGAACCAACCCGCGGCGTTGATGTGGGTGCCAAGCGCGACATCTATTTTCTGATTCACAAGTTAGCAGCAGAAGGCCGCGCGGTCATTGTGATTTCGTCTGAGCTGATAGAACTGATCGGCCTTTGTCACCGCGTCGCAGTGATGCGTTCCGGCACCTTACAAACAACGCTCGACAGCGAGCATTTGACCGAAGAGGAGTTGATTGCACATGCAACCGGTACACACTGAATCACAGGCTGACTCGCCACAAGCTGAATCAAAAGCCAGCGCCCGCACCAAACCACGCGCTTCCAAGGCAATCATTGAGCGCATCAAGAATTTAGGTCCCTTAATCGGATTGATCGCCTTATGTATCGTCGGCACCTTGCTGAATCACGACTTCGCCACCGTCGACAATATGATGAATGTGCTTACCCGCACAGCCTTTATCGGCATCATCGCGGTCGGCATGACCTTCGTGATTATTTCTGGCGGGATTGATTTATCGGTAGGTTCCATGGCCGGCCTGATTGCAGGCAGCATGATCTACTTCATGAATGCCTTGTTGCATGGCATTGGCGGGTTTCATTTCAGTCCTCTTACCATCGTTATATCAGGCATCGTCCTGGCGCTGGTGCTGGGTTCCGTGTTCGGACTAGTCCACGGCCTGCTCATCACCAAAGGAAAAATTGAACCTTTTATTGTTACGCTCGGCACCCTGGGTATTTTCCGCGCCTTTCTAACCTATCTTGCCGATGGCGGCGCGCTAACCCTCGACAATCAATTGTCGGATCTGTATAGCCCGGTGTATTACCAAAGCGTGTTGGGTATACCAATTCCCATCTGGATATTTTTATTGGTCGCCATTGGCGGCGCGGTGATTCTCAATCGCACCACCTTCGGACGACATGTTCAGGCAATTGGCTCCAATGAACAAGTGTCGCGTTACGCGGCGATTCGGGTTGATCTGGTCAAGATATCCACCTACGTTTTTCTCGGACTGTGTGTTGGCGTCGCCACCATTTTATACGTTCCCCGCCTTGGGTCGGCCTCCCCTACCACAGGTCTGTTATGGGAGCTCGAAGCGATTGCGGCGGTAGTGGTCGGCGGCACGGCTCTCAAAGGTGGCGAAGGACGTATCGTTGGCACGGTGATCGGTGCAATCCTGCTCTCCGTTATCAGCAATATTCTCAACCTTACCAGCATCATTAGTGTGTATCTAAATGCTGCGGTTCAGGGCATCGTGATCATCGCCGTCGCCTTCCTGCAACGCAGTCGACGATAAAAAATATGCTTTCACAATCAGCAAAACCAGACAACGTATTTTTACAAGGGATCGCCGCTCACGGCACCCATCACCCGGAGGAGACACCATGAAACGTATCACCAAAATGCTCGGCGCAGGACTCTTGGCAATGCACGCTTTATCCGCATTCGCGGCAGAAAAAGTCGTCCTGGGCGTCGCGATTCCCACGGCAACGCATAGTTTTACCGCTGGCATTGTCTGGTGGGCCAATGAAGCCAAAGCGGAATTGGAGAAAGCCCACCCCGGTTTAAAGGTCATCGTAAAAACCGCCGCGACTGCACCCGAACAAGCGAATCAGTTGCAAGATATGTTGACGGTCAACAAAATTAATACGTTGGTGATCTTTCCGATTGAGTCAGCCTCTCTGACCCAACCGGTCGCGCAGGTCAAAAACAAAGGTGTCTACGTTACTGTCGTGGATCGCGGGCTGACGACTACAGATGCACAAGATGCTTACGTAGCGGGAGACAATACCGCTTTTGGTAAATTGCCTGCTGAGTACATGGCAAAGCGATTGAATGGCAAAGGCAATATTGTAGTTTTGCGGGGCATGCCAACTACCCTCGACAATACCCGGGTTGATGCATTTAATGCTGTGATGAAAGACCATCCCGGCATCAAGATTCTGGACGCCAAATATGGCAACTGGAATCGGGATGATGCATTCAAGGTCATGCAGGATTACCTCACCCGCTTTAAACAGATCGATGCCGTCTGGGCAGCGGATGATGATATGGCAATCGGCGTACAGAAAGCCATTGAGCAAGCCAAACGTACCGACATCAAAGACGTGTTCGGAGGCGCGGGTGCCAAAGGCGCGGTGAAGAAAATAATGGATGGTTCAGACCCGTTGATTATGGCGGACGTTTCGTACTCTCCAAAGTTTATCTACGATGCAATAAAGATGACCGCTGAAGCGCGTCTGAAAGGTGAAAAATTGCCCGCTAACACCATCATTCCATCGGTGTTGATCACCAAGGAAAATGCGAAGCAGTTTTACTTCCCAAACTCGCCGTTTTAATCGTTGGACGTGCGTTTATATATATTTGTTCAAACGCATTTAAAACGCATTTAAAACGTATTTAAAAGCATTTTTTAATGACTAACGGTAGATACAGGACCGTATGATGGGCTAACCATCCGCTCCCCGGTCCTGTAGTTACCGCCTTACCCAACGTGACCTGACCATTGAGGATTGACCATGAAAACGATCAAAGGACCGGCCATCTTTCTGGCCCAGTTCATGGGCGATCAAGCACCGTTTGATACGCTCGCCCACCTGGCAGAATGGGCCGCTGGTCTGGGTTATAAGGGACTCCAGCTGCCGACCGACCCACGGTTGTTCGATCTGTCTCTGGGTGCCAAAAGTCAAACCTACTGCGACGACATCAAAGGACTGCTGGCGCAGCATGGATTAGCCATCACCGAGTTATCGACGCACTTGCAAGGGCAACTGGTGGCTGTCCATCCTGCCTATGATCCCTTGTTCGATAACTTTGCAGCGCCGCACGTGCGAGGCAATCCGGCAGCACGCACCGCATGGGCCATCGAACAGTTAACGCTTGCAGCAGCCTCCTCACGACGCCTTGGATTAAGCGCACACGTTACTTTTTCCGGCGCATTAGCGTGGCCCTATCTGTACCCCTGGCCGCAGCGTCCAGCCGGCTTGGTCGAGACGGCGTTCGCCGAGCTGGCACGACGTTGGCACCCTATTCTCGACGCGTTTGATGACGCCGGTGTTGACCTCTGTTACGAGCTTCATCCGGGAGAAGATCTTCATGACGGGATTAGTTTTGAGCGCTTTCTGGATGCAGTCGACCAGCATCCGCGTGCCAGCATTCTGTATGATCCCAGCCATTTTTTGCTGCAGCAACTTGATTACCTCGCGTTCATCGATATTTATCACACCCGTATTAAAGCGTTTCACGTCAAAGACGCAGAGTTTCGGCCTAGCGGCAGACAGGGCATGTACGGTGGATTTTCCGCATGGCAAGATCGCGCCGGACGATTCCGTTCGCTCGGTGACGGACAAATTGATTTCGGTGCCATTTTTTCCAAAATGGCGCAATACGACTTTCCCGGCTGGGCGGTGTTAGAGTGGGAATGCTGCCTGAAGCATCCGGAAGACGGTGCGGCTGAAGGTGCCGATTTTATTCGGCGTCACATCATTCGTGTAGCAGAGCGCGCTTTCGACGATTTTGCGGGCAGCGCCGTGCAGCAGGAACAGATCGATCAATTGCTTGGGCTCACACGCTAAAACAGCAATCAAGAAGGATTAGCAAATGCAACGACGTTTAAGACTGGGAATGGTTGGCGGTGGCCAAAATGGGTACATCGGCGCGGTACATCGGATTGCGGCACGGTTGGATGATCATTATGATCTGGTCGCCGGCGCGTTATCCAGTGACCCCGCCCGTGCTGCCAGCAGCGCCGCCGAAATACGCCTCGACCCCAGCCGCAGTTACAGCGACTATCAGGAAATGGCGCGACAAGAAGCGGCGCGTCCGGACGGCATTGATGTCGTGACGATCGTCACGCCGAACTACTTGCACGCTCCCGTCGCCAGAGCCTTTCTGGGGGCGGGTATCCATGTTATTTGCGATAAGCCATTAGCTATTTCGCTCAAGGAAGGCCAGGAACTTGCGGCACTTGCACGGCAAAAAAACCGCGTATTTGCGCTCACGCACACCTACACCGGCTATCCGATGGTGCGCCATGCCAAGGCGCTGGTTGAGGCCGGTGATCTGGGCGACCTACGGTTGATACAGGTTGAGTATTCGCAGGACTGGCTTGCCGCTTCTATCGGCAGCGCCAACACCGGTGCCGCCGACGACTGGCATAACGACCCGTTACGCTCAGGTCCTGGCGGGACGCTGGCCGATGTCGGCACCCATGCCTACCAACTGGCCCAGTTCATCAGCGGCCAGACCCCGACACAATTGCTGGCCGAGCTCACCACTTTTGTGCCGGGCCGTCCCATCGACGACCACGTGCAGGTCATGCTGCGCTATGCGAATGGCGCGCGCGGTACATTGTGGGCCAGTCAGGTCGCTACCGGCTCTGAAAATGCTTTGCGTTTGCGTTTATACGGCAGTAAAGCCCAACTCTCCTTCAACCAGGAGAATCCGAATGAATTATGGATCACGCCGCAAAGTGGCAACGCTCAGCGCTTAACTCCAGGCCGGGTTCCTGGCGCTGCAGCCGCGCATGCCACCCGCGTGCCTGCTGGTCATCCTGAAGGTTATATGGAGGCGTTCGCCCAACTGTATGTGGACGCGGCCTTACAAATTGCCGCAATCAACGCGGGGCAACCCATTCCGGAAGCGGCGCGCTGGCTGACTGACGTCAACGATGGCGTCGCCGGAATGGCATTTATTGAAGCAGTAATTCGGAGCCATAAAAATAACGCGCAGTGGACCGATATAGCGCAATAAGGATCACAGCAACGAGGTATCCATAGAGGTATCCATAAGCGCCCTAACCCTTTTCAGGGTTGGGCGCGGCGAGCCCTGGCCAATTCTAGTTTCTCACACAGCATAGCGGCACCCTCTATCAAACGCGGACCGGCCCTATTCATCAGATCAGCCTCGATACCAAAGAGATTATTGCGTCGGACTGCCAACAAACCTGAATAGCTGCGCCAGTAATCGAGGTCGTTTTTGTCATCTTTGCGTTGCCCGCTTAACAGTACCTCTGGATTTTCAACCAGCACAGCTTCTATATTTACAACCGGTGCCGTCACCGACAAGTTGGCGAAAATGTTTTCTCCGCCGCAAACGTTAATGGCGTCACTGACAATCTGATTGCCGTTGAGCGTATACAAGGGCCGGCTCCAAACTTGATAAAAAACCCGTACGCGCGGACGTTGTTGGTATTTATGACTGAGAGCGTCGATTTTTTCGCGCAGTGGCGCAGCCGCTTTTTCGGCCTCGGCGGAAGTGCCTGATAATCGACCAAGACGAACGATACTGTCCGGGATATCGCGTAGCTTGCGCGGATCGCTGTAGAACAGCGGAATGCCCAGCTGGCGCAGCTGATCCAATTGCCGATCAGCGCTGTTATGTCGCCACACGACGAGCAGATCCGGCTTCAGCGCAATCAAACGCTCAATATCCAACAGACTGTTATCGCCGATACGCGGGATATTTTTTGCGGCCGGTGGATAGTCACTGTACTTCACCGTTCCTACTATGCGGTTGCCTGCGCCTGCAGCAAATACCAACTCCGTCACGTGCGGGGCCATGGTCACCACGCGCTGTGCAGGTTCCGGCATGGTCACAATATTACCCGCGTCGTCCCGCACCGACACCGGCGCTCCTGCCGCATTTTCTGCGGCTACCAGCAGCAGGCTAAAGAGTAAACTTACCAGAATGGCAGCGCGTTGATTACTATTTGATAAAAGCATATCCGTTCCGATAAAGACGACGACTAAAAAAATACACGGTGTAATGGGCTATTCACCAAAGCACACCGTTGTTAAAGGCTAACGATGAACGCACACCGATTAAGTGGGAATAAAAATGGTGCGGTCAGCGTGCCTGATTATTTCTATCGGATGGCCCAGGCATTCGCTCAGTATCGTTGCCGTCATGACCTCCGCAACCGGTCCCGCCTGCCATCGTCCATCGCCCATCAGCAATAACGCGTGACTCGCCACGCTATGCGCCAGATTCAAATCGTGACTGACCATGACGACAGCTTTGGCCGGATTGGTTTCGTCACAAAGATTGGCCAATAAGCGCATCACGCTCACCTGATGCGCCAGATCAAGTGCGTTTGCAGGTTCATCCAGTAACAACAGCGGGGTATCCTGCGCCAACACCGCCGCAATCGCCACACGCTGACGTTCTCCTCCAGACAGGGAACGAATGTCGCGCTCGGCCAGCGCCGCAACATCCAGCGCCGCCAATGCATCCAGTGCAGCGGCCTGATCGGCGTCGGACTCCCAATAGCCGCTATCGTGATAGGGATGCCGTGCCGCCAGTACGGTTTCAATCACGCGATAACCGAATGCATCGCGGCTGCCCTGCGGCAAGAAGGCCCGCACCCGCGCCAGCGCAGGCAAAGACCAATCTGACAACGGCGTTTCGGCTAATTCAACTACCCCGCCGTCGGCTGAACGCAAACCCGCCAGACAGCGTAAAAATGTACTCTTCCCTGCTCCGTTGCGCCCGATCACACACCAAAGTTGTCCAGGATGCACGTCCCAGTCCAATTCAGTGACCAGCCGGCGGTCACCGATAGCAAGATCCAGCGCGCGGGTGCGCACCAATGCAGGAGGTGATCTCATCGTTTGCGAATATGGTGCAGTTGCAATAAAAACGCCGGGACCCCGATCAAGGCGGTAATTACGCCCACCGGCAATTGCGTTGGTGCGATGACCGTACGCGCCAACGTATCAGCCAACAACAAGAACGTGCCCCCGGCGATGGTCGCAGCGGGTAACAACAAACGATGATCCGGTCCCAACGCAAAGCGGCAAGCATGCGGCACGATCAAACCAACAAACCCAATCGCGCCAGCACTACTCACCGTGCATGCGGTCAATAAAGCCGCACAAAAAAACAGTCCCTTGCGTAACGATCCCACATGTATTCCCAGCGTCGCCGCAGCCTCAGCGTGCAGAACCATGACGTTGATATTGCGTGCGTGGCGCACAGCAAACATCAGCGCTCCGCCAAGCACCAGCCAGGGAAGCCAACGCAACTGTGCGCCAGACAAATCACCAATCAACCAAAACACCATGCTGCGTAAACGACTATCGGGAGCAATCGACAACATCAATGTCACCAGCGCTCCGCACCCCGATGCAACAATCACACCGGTAAGCAACAACAACGGTGCATTACCATCCGCAATCCCACCCCGCAAATCGCGATAAGCTAATCCAAACAACAGCAACGCCACGGCAATAGCTCCCCCAAAAGCAGCTATATCAATCATCCAGGCCGCACTAAAAAAAAGCATCGCCGACAAAGCTCCAACCGCCGCCCCGCCCGATACCCCAAGCACATAAGGATCAGCCAAAGGATTCCGCAACAACGCTTGCATCATCACCCCAGCCAACGCCAGCATAGCCCCCGTCACAAAACCAGACAAAGCCCGCTCCAGTCGCAACTGCAACAACGTCGCCGCCATAGTCCGAGGCGCGCCACGCGCCCCATCACTCAAAGCACCAAAAATATCAGAAAAAGACAACCCCACCGACCCCACAGCACAAGCAAAACCAACACACACCAGCGCCAACACCCCCAACCCCACCAACACAAAAACCGCCCGCCGCCCATCCCGCGAAGGACGCGTCGAAACAGCCGAAGATTTTTTGATAGCTCTACTATTAATCACGCAATCTTTCAAACAAAAATAGAAAAAGTTGTAGTCATAGTATTTATTGCAGGCGAGGTTATAGGAGCCGTTGCAGTTGCAGTTGCTGTTGTTTTTGAAGCGGCCCCTGCCCTACCCCGACATTGAAGCTGCCAGGCATTTCAGCTGTCAGTCGGGAATTGCTGGGAAACATGTCTGAGCCGCAGGCGAGTTGGTTTCTCAACCCGACTGGGAGCTGAAATGCTTGGGAACCCGAAGGGCAGCATCACTGCGGTCGCCTTCTTTTTGGTGCCTTTTTCTTGGCGGGGGTGCCGAGCCGAGCAAGAAAAAACACTAGCTGTCGGGCTACCCCCGACAAGCCCCCACGGAGCATTAACCAACCAAACAACCACAAAACCAAAACCAAAAACTCAATCACCGAAACCCATACCGCACCCCCACAAACAAACTAGCCCCCCCAGTTCCATAATACCGAGCCAACTCATAATCCTTATTAAGCACATTATTCCAACGCCCAAACAAAGACCACTTCTCCGTCAAATCATAACTAGCATACAGATTAACCAAACTATACCCACCAAGCACAACCTGATTATCGACATCATCATAACGCCGACCAGACACCACCATCTCAACACCCGCCTTAACCGCCCCAGCAGCGTACTCAAGCGCCGCCGTACCATGCTGCCGCGCCCGCCGTGCCAGCAATTTCCCAGTAGTATCATCCCGCGGATTCTGCACATCCAAAGACCCCCGTAACGCAAAGTCCCCAAGTTTCGTACTGCCGCCCAACGAAACCCCCTCAAGAGTTGCCTTGTCAACGTTATAAGCACAACCATACGGATGGCTATCCGGCTGTACCGGACAAGTCGTGGTGGACACAATCAAATCGGTAAGCTTGTTGTGATAGTAAGACACATTCAGCTGCGAAGTGCCATCATCGTAGACTAAGCCAACTTCCGCATTTTTGCCTTTTTCAGGCTTGTTCGCCGTAATCCCATAACCCGGGTAATACAACTCATTAAAAGTCGGCGCACGAAAACTGGTGCCATAACTCACATTGGCACGCCAGTCTTTATTCAAACGATAGCCGTACCCAAGACTACCCGTCGCGTGCGTCCCAAACTGGGAGCTATTATCGTTCCGGATGCTGGCGGTTGCCAGATGATCTCCGCGCTTCAACTGATACGAAGCCGCGAGGGAATTGGTGGTGCGGTCACCCGACAAACCGGTCGCAGAAACTTCCTCCTCACGCCGCTCCGCCAGCAATTGCAACACGTCCGGTCCAATCAACAAATCATTTTGCCAGCTGAAATTGTTTTGTTTGGTGGTTATGTCGCTCGTGCCATCCGGCTGATCGCTACTGATATACACCGACTTATCGGTCGTTTGCGATAGCTGCACCTTGCTACTCCACCACGGCAGTATCTCGTTCTTGGAATACACCGCCAGATTTTGCAAATCCTGCACAACGCGCGTATCAAAACCAGGGCCATTGTCATACTGCGCATTCAGGCGGCTTTGCAAGAAGTTGAACCCAACTTCCTGTCCCTTGGCCAACTCCAGACTAAACTGGCCGCTGGAACTATCCTTTTTGTAGCCATCTTTATCGGGATTGTAAGAGCTGTACGGCGAAGGATCAGGTTTCGTCGCTGAAAATCCGTCAGCATTCTCATGCGCCGCCGCAATCGCATAACTAAAGCGATGGTCGCCCTCAGTCGCGCCCGACACGCTGGCATCCATCGTGCGGGTGCCGTAGCTGCCGACACCGGCAGAAGCCGTCAAGCGCGGCGCGCCGGAACCCTTTTTGGTAAATATTTGAATCACGCCGCCAATAGCGTCGGCGCCATACAGGCTGCTTAGTGGACCATACACAATTTCGATATGATCAATTTGTGACAACGGGATGCTGGACCATGTAGCGCCGCCAGTGGTAGAAGAACCGACCCGCACCCCGTCTATCAGGACAATATTTTGATTATTCGCCGCGCCACGCATGAAGACGGAGGCACTGGTACCAGGACCACCGTTAGCAGTGATCTCAATCCCGCGTTGCTTTTGCAACAGTTCAACCAATGAGGTTTGTCCCGAAAGCGCAATATCTTCGGCCGAGATAACAACGTTATCGCTCAGCACGTCGCTGGCTTTTTGGGGTGTACGGGTGGCCGTTACCAGCACTTGATCGAGTGCTTTATCCTCAACCGCCTGCGCAAAACTGGACGAAGAAAAAGTAGAAATAATAAGGCTAAAAATAACGGAAGAAGAGCACAAAGGCGCAATCATTCGCGCAGGGTTGCGCAAATGCGTCGGTGAAGCAATTGGAGTCATGATAATTTAAATGTAAACAGCTACCAGCCCGCCTCCCCGCGCGCTGGATTCAAAAGAAGACCACTTGAAGATATTACGTTGAACAACCAATCCGCCATTTCGCTGAATCAGGATTGCTCCATCTGGTAACAAATTACAAGCAGTACTTCCACCTGCTAGAGGCCGGTATCCGGGCTATCAAGTCAAACTACCTTACCTTCCCGTGCATAAAAACACAGTGGTGTCAGAGGCAGCCGGTCACAATAGGTATGAAGTACGACCCCTATTGAGCACAGTGTATTGTCATATAGACGCTGTACTTAATCTGCTGAAGTTCATCCGCTTGATGCGCTAAAGCTTATACGCAGATGAATAAGCAAAATAAATGAACAAAATGTAGGCAGATTGTGACGCTTGTGTTCCGTTGCGGGGGCAGCACACGTATTGCGTGTTTCCCGTTTAACTGCGAACACAGCCGTGTTCGCGAGCACCAAAAGCACCGGCATTTTAACCTAGATTTATCGACATTTGCAGTACCGACAATCTGACATCGGCCAGCCATGCGCGCAGTCAGGCTACAAAGATAGCGAAACTACCTCGCCGTAACCGATTCTATGGGGTTCGCTGGCTGCCCGGTGCGCTATGTCGGCTATATCGGCTATGTCGGCAATACCGGCTATCTTGGCCACATAGACCGAGGATCCAGCTTCTGCAGAAACAGTTGTGAGCGCGTGGCATGCCAGAAGCAGGCGGATAGTCCCTGCATGACAAATAACGACGACGTCATCGGGATTATGATGGTGTGGAGGAACGACGCGAAGCCTTAGCAAATCAAGATAGAAAGCCTGCACCCGTGCCGCCATCTGCATCACGCTTTCGCCACCACCGGGTTGATAATCGATCATCGCGGCAGCCCAGGCATCGATCTCGTCGCGGGAAATCGACTGCCAAGATTGCATTTCCCAGCTTCCGAAGTCCAGTTCCAGTAAACGTGAATCAAGGATCGGTACAGGCCAGCCCGGTTCATTCGCCAATCCGCCCGCTAAACCAGCGCATCGCCGAAGCGGGCTGGAAAATAGCAACGCCGGTTTTAGTAACGTCTCTATCAACCGATTCTGCACACGTGCATTTTCATGTGCTGAGACAGGCAGATCCGACCGCCCATAACAAATATCGAACGCGTTGCCCGATATAGTCGGTTTAGGATGACGGACTAAATGAAGTTGCATCGTTATTTCAAGAGCGGCACGGCGGCCAACAAGCCAAGGTAAAACGCCACCTCTGCCGCCTGCTGCACTGCACCCAGACAGTCGCCGGTATACCCACCGATGCGCTTGACGAAAAATCGGGCAAACCACAAAGTAGCGATACCGCTGCACAGCATACCGGCAAGGATTCCTGCCCAAGGAGCCCAGCCGAAACATCCCATTGCGATTAACGGCAACGCCGCGAATATCGCCGCGATCCCCCATTCAGTACCGGACATTTCCTGTGCCAACGGTTTGGCCTTGCCTTCAGCTCTGACGTACGTCATTTGCCAGATCAACAGACTCGCCATCAAACGAGAAAACGGGTGCGCCATCAATAAAGCCGCGACCACATTCAGCCAAGGCAAGCTCGCGAGCAGCGTGCACTTCAATCCCAGCATTAGCACCACACCGATCACCCCGTAGGCACCGACGCGTGAATCCTTCATAATTTCAAGAATGCGGGCGGGCGCACAACTAGCCCCAAAACCACCACCAAAACCATCGCAGACATCGGCGAAGCCGTCTTCATGGAACGCTCCCGTCAGATAAATGCCAACAATAGTCGACAGCAAAACCGCCACCGGGGTTGGCCATAAACAGGTGCAAACAGCGTAAATCGCCGCCGTAATCGCCCCCACCACAATGCCCACCGCTGAAAAGTAACGCGAAGCTTGCTGTAACCAGGCGGGATCGAACCCCACCCGGCGCGGGATCGGCAGGCGTGTAAAAAACTGTAGGGCAATAAAAAAAAGGCGCACCTGATGGCAGACCGATCTGGTCAGATTTTGTGAGCGCGACGCACTGGGCTGCAGGTCAGACATGGTGTTTAATGACTCTCGTCAGTCGACATGGCGTCTACTGCAGCAGATTCAAATGTCGCCATTTCAGCCATGAAAAGCACCGCTGCCTGCAGCAAAGGCAATGCCAGCGCCGCCCCTGTCCCCTCACCTAAACGCAAACCGACCTGCAGCAACGGCTGCGCGTTCAGGAAAGCCAACATCTGTTTATGGCCGCGCTCATCCGAACAATGTGCAAAAATACAGTAATCCAGTATTTCAGGTCGCAACTGAGCGGCGACTAACAAAGCACTGGTGACAATAAATCCATCAATGAGCAATACCATGCGGCGCTCTGCGGCGGCCAGCATTGCGCCGACCATCATCGCAATTTCGAACCCACCAAACGTCGCCAATATATCAAGCGGCGCAATCACGCCAGCATGATGCTCCACTGCCCGCTGAATCACGTTTTGCTTGTGCAAAATACGCGCTGCATCGAACGCCGTGCCAGCGCCAACACAGTCCACCAGCGGCAAGCCGGTGATCTTGTGCATAATCGCCGCCGCAGCTGTCGTATTGCCGATTCCCATTTCCCCGAAACCCACGATATTGCCAGTTAACGACTGGGTGACTGCGATGCCATACTCTATCGCGATCATGCATTGATCCGCGCTCATTGCCGCCTGGGTAACAAAATTCTGAGTTCCTCGACCGACTTTCCTGTCAATCAGGTCAGGACGCGGTTCAAAATCGTGATTTACACCGGCATCGACTATATGTAACGCACACTGACTTTGCCGGGCAAATACATTAATTGCCGCGCCCTGCAGAAGAAAATTCTCGACCATTTGCCAGGTCACGCTTTGGGGATACGCAGAAATATTCTCGGCCACAACCCCATGGTCGGCGGCAAAGACCACAATCGCTGGCGCAACGAGTGTCGGCCGCGTGGTCTTTTGAATCAGACCTATCTGCAGCCCGATTGTCTCCAGTATGCCCAAACTACCCAAAGGCTTGGTTTTATTATTGATGACAGTGGTGATGGTAGTGCCGAGATCGCTATCCTGAGTGGACGCAACGTGAGGAATCTGCATGGGGATGATGTCCGATGGGTTTTTGCTATGATTTCTGCGCTGAATCGTTGCGCTATGATTTCTGCGATGGTTTTGTTTGAATTGCGGCGCGTCGAAGATGCGATGTTTGCGCAAAACAGGTCAGAAAAAAGCAGCAAAATACTGCTGCCCGCGGTCTACCCGTCGCAGCATCATGACGTTCTACATCAAAAGCGTTACGGCGCGGCCCATGTCCACATCAACCAACCCATCACTGCAATTGGCTCCGATATGGTAGTACGACGCGCCGACGAAATGCATGGGTGTAATAAAAACGCCGTCTTATACCGCTTCCGAACCGGTTTCGCCGGTACGGATACGAATCACTTGCTCGACTTCGCGCACAAAAATCTTACCGTCGCCAATCTTGCCGGTACGGGCAGCCTTGATGATCGCGTCAACAGCTTGCTCAGTCAGTGCATCGTCAATCACCAGTTCTATTTTTACTTTTGGCAAAAAATCGACGACATATTCCGCGCCGCGATACAACTCGGTGTGTCCTTTTTGGCGGCCAAAGCCCTTTACTTCCGTTACCGTCAGGCCATTAACACCTACTTCGGCCAACGCTTCACGCACTTCGTCCAGTTTGAACGGTTTGATAATGGCAGTAATTTGCTTCATGACAACTCCTTTATGCAATTAACAAAAATCTTGTGACAAAAATCGTGGAACGGGAGAAAAAGGAAATGCGCACAAATCGAACAATATTCGGGTCACGCTTGAAACCTCAGGCTCGCTTTGATCCGATGTCGTCCGATGTCACCCTATCGGTTGCTTTATGCCGTTCTATCCCCGTTCTATCCCCTCTCTGAACTTAGAGGTAATGGGATAACGCCAGTCACGACCAAATGCGCGGTGCGTCACGCGGCATCCAACCGGGGCCTGACGGCGCTTGTATTCGTTTATCTTGATCAGGCGCGTGATACGTTGAATATCTTCAATCGGGTAACCGGCAGCCTCGATTTCAGCAATACTCTGATTTTCCTCCATATACATTTGCATAATGGCGTCTAAAACGTCATACGGCGGCAGCGAATCCTGGTCGGTCTGATCGGGCCGGAGTTCCGCCGATGGCGGTCGCGTCAGAATGCGAGTAGGAATGACCTCATCAAGCGTGTTCCGATACGCGCACAGGCGATATACCAACGTCTTCGCGATATCCTTGATGACAGCAAAACCACCAGCCATGTCGCCATACAAGGTGCAATACCCCACCGCCATTTCACTCTTGTTGCCCGTGGTCAATACGATTGAACCAAATTTGTTCGATAACGCCATCAACAAGGTGCCGCGGATGCGCGCCTGGATGTTTTCTTCTGTCGTATCTTCCGCCACGCCTTCAAACTCACTTGCCAGCGTCGACTTGAAAGCGCTAAAACAATCATTGATCGATATTTCATCATAGCGCACACCCAGTCGCTGCACCATGTCGCGTGAGTCAACCCACGAAATTTCTGCAGTATAGGGAGACGGCATCATAATGCAGCGCACTTTGTCAGCCCCGAGCGCGTCTACCGCAATTGCCAACACCAATGCTGAATCAACGCCGCCCGACAAACCGAGCAGCACGCCAGGAAATCCGTTCTTTCCGATATAGTCGCGCACACCCAACACCAGCGCCTGATATACCTGCGCCTCCACCGATTGCGTTGGTGTAACACTGGAGGATGCGCTTGCGACAGGCCGCGCGCCGTCAAATTCGATGATTTGAAGATCTTCCTGCGCATGTTTTAGTTGCGCCGTCACCTCACCGTATTGGTCCATGACAAACGAATTACCGTCAAATATCAACTCGTCCTGGCCGCCCACCAGATTCGCGTAAACCAGCGCCAAACCCTTGCCCGTGACGTTCGCACGCATGATGTCATAGCGCAGATGCTGTTTGTTCATGTGGTATGGCGAACCGTTCGGCACCAGCAACACCTGGGCACCAGCGGCGCGAGCACGCGCAGGCGCATGGGAAAACCAGGTGTCTTCGCAAATATTCAGACCAAACCGCACCCCTTTTACTTCAAATACAAAGGGCACATCCGAGGACGAGAAATAACGCTTCTCGTCAAAAACAGCATCGTTCGGCAACGCGTATTTGCAATAAGTGCCTACCAGTGCACCATTTACGATCACAGACGCAGCATTAAAATGCGCTCCGCCTTGCAGGAGAGGATGTCCGACCACGACATGCACGTCACGCAAATCCGCCAACTCGGCGGTTAATGCTGTCATTGCTTCCAAGGTTTTATCGTAGAAAGCCTGACGCAGCAGTAAATCTTCGGGCGGATATCCCACCAGCGACAACTCCGGCGTGAGCACGATGTCAGCCCCCTGAAGCGCCGCGCGACGTGCGAAATCAGCGATTTTGGCCCGATTACCGGCAAGGTCACCGACGGTGCTATTGATTTGCGCAATGGCGACTTTTACTGTCATGGCAATAAATATG
Organism: Glaciimonas sp. PAMC28666; assembly: GCF_016917355.1. Lineage (GTDB taxonomy): Bacteria > Pseudomonadota > Gammaproteobacteria > Burkholderiales > Burkholderiaceae_D > Glaciimonas. The sequence goes on from NZ_CP070304.1 coordinate 50,744, forward strand.
AAATGTGAAGAACGATGATGACAAGGATTAGCCAAACCACAAAACTAAGCCACAAAACTAATGCAAACCTTAAGGGACGATTATCGCATGCGCATCACTTCCGTATCGCTTATGTCTCGTTCTTGTAACGTTCTTGTAACGTTCTTATTGACCATAGCCTCAAAGTTGACGTCGATCACTCTGCTATTTGCGCTATGTGGTCGTTTTTGGCATGCAGATTGTTTAGCGCCAATTTGTTCCAGTTTTGCTTTTTGCTTAAGTCCTATTTCAAACGACAATAGATTCATGTGAGCAAAAAAGCGCTAATTCAGGTACAAACAATGCGGGGTTACATCGCCAGGGATGATTGTTCGCGCAAGAATAAAATCTGCATGAGTGCTAAACTCAGCTCTTTCCATCTTACTTTTTAGCCTTCCCTATCGTATTGACTCAGTGACTAAACAAACACCTCTTCCACCATTGAAATTCAGCACGCGCATTGTTTCCTCCTTGGAAGAAATCGGCCAACCCGCGTGGGATGCGCTACTGGCGTTGCAAACCGATGCCAATCCGTTTTTATCATTCGCCTTTTTGCACGCATTGCACGAAACCGGCTGCGCCTCCGACAAATCCGGCTGGCAACCCCAATATGTCACACTGTGGAACAACACGACGGAGCCGCAATTGATGGCGGCGCTGCCGTTGTACGTTAAATTTCACTCCTATGGAGAATACGTATTCGACTGGGCCTGGGCCGATGCCTATCAGCGTAGTGGTCTGGAGTATTATCCCAAGTTACTCTCAGCCATTCCGTTTACGCCAGTTACCGGTGGACGTTTACTGGCACGCGATGCGTCCTCTGCCGCCGCGTTGATCGACGTGCTGAAAATTTTGCGCGTCGATACGCAAACCTCCTCTACGCATATTCTGTATCCACCCGCGGAACAGGCCGAGGCACTCCACGCAGCCGGTTTTTTATTACGTAGCGGCGTCCAGTTTCATTGGCTCAATCCGGGATATCTTGACTTCGACGCATTTCTCGATACGCTCGAGCGCAAAAAACGCAAGAACATCCGCGCAGAACGACGCAAGGTCGCAGAAGCAGGGGTCACCTTCCGACACGTCCGCGGCGTCAATGCGACCGACGCGGATTGGGTATTTTTCAACCGCTGCTATCGCCATACCTATGCCGCCCATCATTCCACCCCCTATCTGAATCTGGCTTTTTTTCAGCGCATCGCCGCAACTATGCCGCAGAATATTTTGTTGATCGTCGCCGAACGTGAAGGTCGCCCAATCGCATCATCGTTACTGATTCATACTGAAACAACGTTATACGGCCGCTACTGGGGCGCGCTTGAAGACGTCCCGTGTCTGCATTTTGAAACCGCTTATTACCAGCCATTAGAATTTTGCATCGCGCAAAAGATCGGCTGCTTCGAAGGCGGCGCGCAAGGCGAGCATAAAATGGCGCGGGGCTTTTTGCCGCAAAAAACCTGGTCGGCACATTGGCTGGCACACCCCGATTTTGCAAACGCGGTTGCCAATTTTCTGGAGCGAGAAAACGATGGCATTGAAGCTTATATGGATGAACTGAGTGATCGCAACCCCTTCAAGACGGAAGGTTGATTAACGCCTTTCATTGAGTTGGGTAAACCGGTACCTCGCATAGATTACAAATGACTGACCTTCGCACAAAATTAAACGCGCCCTCAACCGTTACCTCTCACCTTAAAGATCACCTCTTGTCTGGCGCAATCAAAACGATAGCGCTTGCCATGCGAAACCCCAACCATGCAACCAACCGATATTCTGCTCGCACTCCTTACTGTCGCACTCTGGGGCTTTAATTTTGTCGTTATCCGACTGGGACTTCAAGACTTGCCACCCTTGTTATTTTCCGCCCTACGCTTTATTTTTGCAGCCATACCGCTAGTCTTTTTTATCAAGCGCCCTGCAGTACCCTGGCATCTGTTGATCGCTTACGGCCTTTTCCAGTTTGCGCTGCAATTTGCGCTATTATTTTCGGGAATGCATCTAGGCTTTACGGCGGGACTGGCGTCGTTGGTAATCCAGCTCCAGGCGTTCTTTACCATCGGTTTAGCCGTGCTGCTTTTAAAAGAACGACCGCGCGCGGCACAACTAATAGGCGCGTTTATTGCACTGGCTGGTATGGCGCTGGTGGCAACCCACGTTGACGGTGCCGCCACGTTTATCGGATTCTTGCTCGTGGTCTGCGCCGCAGTGAGCTGGGCTTCAGCGAATATCGTCACCAAGACTATCGGAAAAGTAAATCCTTTGGCACTCGTAGTATGGGGATCGTTAATCGCCGTACCACCTTTATTGCTGGCATCTTTTTTGACGGAAGGTCCCGCGTCGTGGACGCATGCGGCGAACAATTTCAGCTGGAAGTCCGCTGGCGCAGTGCTATTCAATGCGTATCCGAACACGATCGTCGGCTTCGGCATCTGGTCCTTCCTGATGCGCAAATATCCTACCGCCACCATCGCGCCATTTGCATTACTTGTACCCGTTGTAGGCATGCTGAGCGCCACGCTGGTTTTAGATGAACCGTTGCAATGGTGGAAAATTGTGGCCGGCTTACTGGTATTGACCGGCCTGGCGCTAAATCAATTTGGCGCCAAACTGATGCTTCTACTCAAGCCGCTTAAACAATAGTCCTCCTCAAAAATACGCAACCACTCAGACGCCCCCCGAACCATAAAAAAAGCGCACCGAGGTGCGCTTCTTTTAAATAACCAGCGAATATTACTTCGCTTCCAATGCTTTATTGTAAGCAGCAACGCCAGCCAAAATTTCCTCGCGGGCATCATCCGGACCGCCCCAACCATCGATCTTGACCCATTTACCTTTTTCCAGATCTTTGTAATGCTCAAAGAAATGTTGAATCTGGTTCAGGCGCAACTCGTTCATATCTTCCGGTTTCTGCCAATGCGTGTAAATGCTCAACACTTTGTCCACTGGGACCGCCAATAACTTCGCATCCTGACCGGCTTCGTCCGACATTTTCAACACGCCGATTGGGCGGCAGCGAACAACCACACCTGGGAACAATGGGAACGGTGTAATCACCAATACGTCAACCGGGTCACCGTCGTCCGACAAGGTTTGCGGAATATACCCGTAGTTGCAAGGATAATGCATCGCCGTACCCATGAAACGATCAACAAAAATCGCGCCGGACTCTTTGTCGACTTCATATTTGATCGGATCGGCATTCATCGGTATTTCAATAATGACATTGAAATCGTTAGGCAAATCGCGCCCGGAGGATACGTCGTTCAAGCTCATGTTGTCTCTCGTCTTGTAAGAAGGGTAAAAAATCTATCAACGCGAAATTATAACGGGTCTGAGCGCCATCGTGCAGTGCAACATTTAAAGAAAGGACCAAAACACTACCAAACGAACAACATTTTCGCGATGATGCGACATTCAGTGAAGCTCTCGTGGCGACCACACGAATGTGTATTGCAACATTCACAATAGGTAAATCCGCTATTTCACCGAGGCAAGGCGGCATTGCCAGAATGGCGCGCAGATGCACTGGACAAAAATGCACCAACTGCATTCAACACGCTGGTCTGCTGATCACGATGCGGCGAATGACCGCAATCTGCAAGCACAAGACGTTGCGCGTTCGGCACCGCAGTTACAATCAAATCGACCTGATTCAAACTGAAATATTCGTCCTCCACACCTTGAATAACCAGCGTCGGTACATTGATAGCCGTCAGAAATTGTTCGATATTCCAGTCTTGAAAGGCATCCGCGGTCCATAAATCGTGCCAGGCCCAGAACACATGATCGACATCGCGATGATGTCTCTGCAGCTTCTGCCGGAAATCCGTTGACGCGTAAGCTTTCGTCGCTTCAATGATTCCCGCAATCGCCCGTAGCTCAACATTGACGTGCGGCGCTTCCAATACCAGCCCAGCTACACGCTCAGGAAACAAGGCAGCAGCAATGATCGCAATCGAAGCCCCATCGCTATGCCCGAATAAATATGCCTGACTTACCGCCAATGCGTCCATAACGCATGGGACCAACTTAGCCTCTCGCTCAAGATAGCCAGCATCACGCCCCCCCACAGGCGCATCCGAGTCGCCGTGACCATGGCGCGACCATGCGATCACCTCGTGACCGGTGGCACGCATCAGTTCAGCGGGAAAACTTCGCCAGATAGAGATTGAACCCAGCGCCTCATGCAACAGCATGATGGGCGGCTGCGATCCGGGCCAACGTTGATATTCCAATCGAATCTCATCGACTTCAATGAAACCTGCTTCATTCATAGCATTACTTTCTCTGTGTAACCGCGCCTCATGCAGTGTAAATGAATCTATACCAAATATGCGTTGGTTCGGCCCAGACCGGCGAGTTTCGATGCCAACGTCGTGACGGCTAATGCTATACAGAGAAATCCAGACAATGATTGCAGAGTCCTTTCCGCAAGAAATACGCAATCGACCACTGACGTTAATCCCTTGCATTGCCTTCCGAACAAACGCAGCAGACGCTTAAGCAGACTACTGGTAGAGAAAATTCTCGATCAAACAAAGAATATCCCACGCGCTGACGAGGGCTTGTCTTCTGGTACGCGAAAACACAAATACCGATAATCGATCGATCGGATCATGCAATCCCGAGCAAATTTGCAGGAGGCCCGAATCAAGTTACCGCGCGCCTGCCCGAACATCGACTATCCACTATTTAGCGCCCATTTCATGAACAAAAATACCCGGTTACATTTAGCATCATTAGGCATAGCGCTGTTGGTCTGTACGTCTGCGACCGCTTCATCAGTGAACACCTCCTCCCAAAAGGTTCCCCCGCTGACTTTTCTCGATAGCGCTGCACTCAAGAACGATCTCGATGGGCAGTTACAAGGCACGGTCAAATTTGTTCAAACGCATACTATTGACGCCACTGGAAATAGTAAAAACGAAATGCCAAGATTAGTCGGCAGCCGTAGCACCCTGACGATGCTGATTCCCCAAGATACAAGCGTTCAGTCGGTAACAGTGACCGGTCACGATAAAAATGGTAGTCTGCTGGGCCAGATCGACCTGGCGTCACCGGATAAACTTCCGCTCACAGACAATCCAAACCCACCGAGTGCCGAAAAGCCTGATGTCATTTATGCAGCCAACGCCTGGAGCACGGTGCTTCCCTGGAACTGGATGAAACCAGGTTTGACGCTCTCATTTTCTGATAACCAGCAACGTAGCGGAGAGTTGACCGCCATCGACATCGGTGCGGACAGTCAGGCGGTCTATCAAAATATTCAAATTGGAATGTTAACGCCTCCTGATCCAAAAGTAGACAATATTTTTGCTAACGATAAGGCGGCAGCGGAGGATTACTTTCAAAAACTCCCGGCTTCCCAGATCGTAGTAGGCAATTATGAATCCCTGACTTTAAGAAAAGTTGTCCTCTCCAACGGCACAGTGTACGACCATGCAAGCCTGGATACCGGTAGTGATTTCTATGGCGATTTAAGAGAAGATATCGGCAAGGGGCTGATTTCGATAGGCATTGATAATGCCAACTTCGGTATCAATTCATCCCAGGGGGATGCCCAATGGCAGCCCGGTTTGTTTCCAGTTTTTGCGGTGCATCAGTCTTGGGGAAATTACAGCAATGGCGTCGTTCAGCATGGCCTGAGCGGTGGTAACGGCATGGCGACCCTGATGGGTACTTACGGTAACGAATTTAGCCATGAGCTAGGGCACGCCTACGGTATGGGACATTATCCTGGAGAAATATTATCGGTACATGATCGCAACTCGGGGTGGGGATGGGATGCCAAACAGAATCGATTTATTTCCAATTTTTACTGGGATTGGGACGGAGAAGCCTGTTACGAAGATATTTGTGTCGCACCGTTCGCCGGCAAATATGAATTCAACAAAGACACCATGGGAGATGGATACGCTTTGTCGCCAATCTCCCTTTACACGCATCACACCGGGTATACGCAAAAGCGCATGCAGCACTTTTTCGAAACGACCGGAATGATCAGCGAAAATTCATCGACCGGGTATCTGATGTGGGATGAAACAAAGAAAGCGATGGTTGAAAAAGCGGGCGAATGGCGTCGAAAACCGGTGGAATTTGGCGTCCCGGTGACTACACTGGTCGGCTACTACGATCCCCAAAAAAAGAAAACGAGTTATATCTATCCTGCGATGCACGGTAATTATGGGCATGTTTATGCACCGAAAAAAATCACCGCTGGGCAATGCGTGGCCGAAGTTAACTATGGCAGCGGAACCAGCGAAAAATTTGGGTTGGATGGAACACGCCTATCTCCCGATACCATGAACAAGTTTCATATCAATGTTTCCGCAGAACGCAATCCAACCGATGTCACAGTAAGTTGTCCTGAAGTGGATATGGAGGAAATATTTTCAACCTGGAAATTGGATAAATTCAACGTATCGCGATTTGAAAACTGGGATGAAAATAATTACACAGGTAACATCGGCGATCTCTATTTCGACTCAGAAAACGGACGCTATTTCCGCTTGAAAACGCCGTCGTTCGGTTATTTCCCAACCGATGAAAAAGACAACGACTACTGGACGTTCGTCACCAAAGAGAGCGATCTCAAGCGCGAGTTTGATGCAATACTTGCCGATGAAGACGCCACCGATATTCTTCTGGAACCACTTGACTCAAACACGATCACTCCCGCTAACGGCACCCTTCATGCTCCTTTTATTATAGGGAATCTGCAGGGCAATTCGGAGGATATTCTAGATACACCGGAAGCCGTCGTAGGGGCTGACATCGCCCATGCCGTTGCACCAACGAACGGCACTATCAGCTTTCCGTTAGACGGCAGCAAGAGCAAAGGCGCCGTGAAATACGAATGGGAACAATTAAGTGGGTCTGTTGCATTGATTGACGCCGACCGAGCCGTGGCAACAATGTCTGCGAAAAAAAATGACGCTGGTGAGAATACCTTTCAGCTCACCGTCACCAGCAAAAGTGGCAAGCAGAGCCGCGCCATTATTAACGTAACGGTCGTCGCCCCGGTCGTGGAGATATCTGGTGCCACCACCATTCTGGAAGGGCGAAAAAGCAGCTTGAAAGCGCAGGCAAACTTTGACGGAAAATATAGCTGGAAGGTACTAACCGCAGCCGGTAACGAAGTCATGCAAGGCGCGCAACAGGAATTGAACCTGTCAACATTAACAGCGGGCGATTACCAAATAACTGCCAGCGTAGAGAGCCAGCATGGCGAACGTCACGTCAGCGCACAACAACATCTCACGGTGAAAAAACCGGCAGAGAATGGCCCGCCCACCATAGTTGTCGATGGCCCCGCGCATGCAACCGCAGGTACTTTAGTAACGCTAGACGCCTCTGGTTCAAGCGCCGCTAACGGCGGCACCCTAAGTTATAGTTGGAAGGTATGGCCGCAATTGCCATTCGACACGGATGGCGCACAACTCACGTTTACGGCGCCGGAACTGACGCGCCGGGTCGAGTATCTTTTCACCGTTAGCGCTAATGATGGCAACCTGAGTAACCAAAAGCATCATTTTGTGATAGTTGAGGCCCATGCGACACCACCTGCCAGGCATTAATCTACAGGAATAAAGCAGCTCTTCCCATACCGCCCGGCGCATCGCGTCGGGTTTTTTTTTGCTACTCTGCGGTTCGTCAAGCTATCGCTAATCTCGCGATTTACTGAGTTGATAACTCAGATGCGCCTTCACCGTCGGCCATTCGCCCGCGATAATGCTATACACGCAGGTGTCGCGCACAGTCCCGTTCGGTGAAATTTGATGCTGACGCAAAATACCGTCCAGCTTCGCGCCCAGTCTTTCAATGCCAGCGCGGCTTTGAAGGTTGAAAAAATGGGTCCTGAATTCGACCGCGATGCAATCCAGCTGTTCAAACGCGTGCGTTAGCAACAGGCGCTTGCATTCGGTATTGAGCGGGCTGCGCTGCACCCGCTTGCGATACCAGGTTGAGCCGATTTCCAGACGCCGGTTTGCAGAGTCGATGTTCATGTAAGTGGTCATGCCAACCGCTTGACCGGTCGCATTTTCGATAATCGCGAACGGTAACATCGCCCCTTTTGCATGCAAATCCAAACGCCGGCTAATCTCCGCCTCGATCTTATCCGGCGTGGGAATCGCGGTGTACCATAAGTTCCAAAGTTCGCCATCTTTTACGGCCTCAATCAGATCATCCTTATGCGCGTGCGACAAGGGCACCAATGACCCAACCTGCCCGGTTAACGTTACCAACTGCGTCAAACTCATATTCGGCTCTCTTTTTAGTCAATTCAGTTACATTACTGGAATAAGTTGAACTTGGAAAATAAAACACGCTTTTTTTTCGCACGAGATTTTAAAATAACAGGATTGAGCATGGTAATCCCTAACCTATCGAACGTACCGAGCGAATCGAATATCTCGCGCCCATTGCGGGTACTGGATGTTTCCGCTCTCGCCTGCATGGCAATCAAAACCAGCCTGATCGATGCCAAATGTGCTTGTCGACCAGAAAATGCCGTCAGTTGGCAGACTGTGCCGCCGTCTCTGGATGAGGCCCATTTTGAAGCGGTCGGAACATTGCGGGAAGACCCGTTCGTGGAACCCACGTTTGCAGAATATCATCCTGCCGGAACGCGTTATGAATCGCCGGATGCGCCAATTGCGCCGCGATTTTTTCCCTACAATCGTTGCGCGGTGACCCGCTGTGTCTTGTGCGGCCGTCACTATTTGCGCTACACCGAAGCTGGCGGTTATTTTGTCGATCATCGCATACGTCTGTTGTCGGCTACCCACCTCATTGATGCGGCAGCGCCGACCTGATCTGCCGTGTCATTTCCCTGATCGAAGCCGAACGCCATCATCAGATGGCGTTCCATGATTTTACGTCAGAGGGGTCTCCACCTGCAGCGCCCGTACTTCCTCCTGCGCGTTTTTCAAAAGGGCTTGTGTCGCCTCTAACACTTCTTGCACGGTTGCATGGGGAAGTCCGTCATGCTCGTTATCAAACGACACCGACAAGGCGGCGAGGATAGCGGACGTACGGCTGTGAAGTAACGTGAGATTATCGGCGATTTCGATATTTCGTATGGTGCTTGCCTGGACGCTTGTCTGCATTTTTACTTTCTTGGATAGTTAGAAGACGCAACTACAATCTCGCACGAAAACAACAACGGCGTTGCACCGTCTGTGCGCATTGGATGAGCAGGTTTCCAATCCTGGTCTCCTCTTTCTCAGAGACCTTTTTAGTATCCAACACTTTTTACGAACGTGCAAGCACACGCGCTGCCTTAAACGGCGTCAGTGATGCAATTTCCCCCCCCCGAAAAAAGCCCGTTACGTTACGCAGATCGCAACCATTCCCCTTGCAAATCTTCCTGTTATGTCATACATTTCAGTAATTACTGAAAATTCAAAAATCCAAAACCGCCATTTCCACCACTTTATGCCCCTAAACTCTTCCGATCAAAGCGCAAGCGAACTGACACCACTCACGCCGCTCACGTCCCGTTTCATCTCCCATTTCGGTGAAATGGGCAGCCGATGGGGAATCAACCGTACCGTTGGTCAGATTTACGCCTTGTTGTACGTCCTCGGGCAACCGCTGAACGCGGACCAGATCGCGGATTACCTCGCGTTTTCGCGCTCGAATGTGAGCATGGGATTGAAAGAACTGCAATCTTGGCGATTGGTTAAGTTATTGCACCGTCCGGGCGACAGGCGTGAATATTTTGAACCGCCCAAAGATATCTGGGATATTTTTAAAGCCTTGCTGGAAGAGCGGCGCCGTCGTGAAATTGAGCCAACACTTTCCATGCTGCGCGACGCCCTGCTGGAAAATCCGTCATCGGCATCTGATAAAGAAGCCCAAAAACGCATGCGCGAGATGTATGATTTGATTGAACTATCAAGCTCGTGGTTCGACGACGTGCAACGCTTATCCCCCGAAACGCTGGCATCCCTGATGAAAATGGGATCAAAAGTGGGCAAGCTGCTGGACGTACGCGATAAATTTCGACTCTCGCCGACTGGCAAAAAAACCAAGGCAGAGAAGACGGCGGTTAATCCCGCTGACGTTGCAACGAAAGAATAGAGATGCACTCTTTTATTTTTCCGAAAAGCTGGTCTCGATTACCGCTGTGGGTCGAAATCAGCTTGATTGTAGTAGTCAAATTGGCGCTTTTGTTTATCCTGTGGAAGCTCTTTTTTTCTGCGCCGCAAACTAAAAAAATGCGCATGCCGACCGATCTGGTTGAGCAACATTTTTTAACCGACCGCCCCCTTCCTAAGCTGACCAGCACAACTAAGCCAATCACGCCAACCTCACTGTCGGCAAGCACCACTTTACCTCCATCCTCCCCCACGTCTGAGGCGCAGCATGATTCCCATTGATGAAGTAGTCAACCTTTCGCGTCTGCAGTTCGCTGCAACGGCCATGTTCCATTTTTTGTTCGTCCCGCTCACGCTTGGCCTGGCCTGGATTCTGGTCATAATGGAGTCGGTGTATGTCATGACCGGCAGCCCGATCTATAAGGACATGACCCGCTTCTGGGGCAAATTATTCGGTATTAACTTTGCGATGGGGATCGCCACCGGTATTACGCTGGAGTTCCAGTTCGGGACCAACTGGTCCTATTATTCGCACTACGTCGGCGATATTTTTGGCACCCCTTTGGCGCTTGAGGGGATGATGGCCTTCTTCCTTGAATCCACGTTCGTCGGCCTGTTTTTCTTCGGCTGGGATCGCCTCTCAAAGGTGCAGCATTTGTTCATCACCTTTCTGGTAGCGTTAGGTTCGAGCCTTTCAGCACTATGGATTTTGATCGCCAATGGATGGATGAACAATCCGGTCGGCGCAGAGTTTAACTATGCCACCATGCGCATGGAACTTACCAGTATCGTGGACGTGATTTTTAACCCGGTGGCGCAGGTGAAGTTTGTGCATACCCTTTCTGCCGGTTACGTCGCCGCTTCCATGTTTGTGCTCGGCATTTCCTCCTTCTATTTGCTGCGAGGCCGTGATACCGCGTTCGCCCTGCGTTCATTTGCGATCGCGGCCGGTTTCGGTCTGGCGGCAACGTTATCGGTGATCGTCCTCGGCGACGAATCTGGCTACACCGCCGGTGAGGTCAACAAAGTCAAAATGGCGGCGATGGAGGCTGAATGGCATACCGAACCAGCCCCTGCGGGTATCACTGTGTTTGGGTGGCCTAACGAGAAAGAACAGCGCACCGATTATGCCGTCAAAATTCCCTACGTTTTAGGGTTGATTGGCACGCGTTCGGTCGATAAACAGATTACCGGCATCCTTGATCTGAAAAAGGAACATGAGGTCCGCATCCGTAACGGCATGCTGGCGTACGCCGCGCTGACGCGCCTGAAATCCGGCGACAAATCGCCGGAAGCAATAGCGGCTTTTGATAAACTTAAAGATGATCTGGGTTTTGGTCTGTTGTTAAAAAAATATACGCCTGCCGTGATCGATGCGACCCCTGCGCAAATTGCGATGGCGGTCAATGACACCTTCCCAAAAATTGCGCCGATGTTTTGGTCATTCCGGTTGATGGTCGCGCTTGGTATCTTGTTCCTGTTCATTTTTTCGACATCGTTCTACTTTTTGATACGAAAAAAACTGGCGCAACAACGCTGGCTTTTACGACTGGCGATGTACAGCATTCCTTTGCCTTGGGTGGCTATCGAGCTTGGCTGGGTGTTGGCGGAATATGGCCGTCAACCATGGACCATCTCAGGTATTTTGCCTACGCACTTATCGGCCTCTACTCTTCAACCGTCCAGTTTATATTTCAGTCTGGCAGGCTTCTTGTTGTTCTATAGTTTCTTGTTCGTGATCGAAATGATCCTGATGGTGAAGTACGCACGGCGCGGCCCGAGCAGTCTGCACACGGGAAAATATCATTGGGAAATCCTGGAAAAAATTCAATCGAACAATGCAAAAAAAAATGTTGGCCGTGTGCCGCAACCGGCGATTGAAGGGAAAACACCATGATGTTCGACTATGAAACATTAAAGATGATCTGGTGGGGTTTCGTCGGCGTGCTGTTGGTTGGATTTGCGCTTACCGGCGGCTTTGACTTCGGCGTCGGTATCATGTTGCCGTTTATAGGCAAGACCGATACCGAACGGCGCGTGGTGATTAATTCGATCGGCAGCACCTGGGAAGGCAATCAAACCTGGTTCATCACCGCTGGCGGTGCGCTGTTTGCGGTCTGGCCGCTGGTTTATGGGGCGGCTTTCTCCGGGTTCTATGTGGCCTTGATGTTATTGTTGTTTTCGTTGTTTTTCCGCCCGGTGGGATTTGACTATCGCAGCAAAATTGCCGATCCGCGCTGGCGCAATTTCTGGGATTGGGGTCTGTTTGCTGGCGGGCTGGTGCCTGCACTGATATTTGGCGTCGCATTCGGTAATTTATTATTAGGCGTCCCATTTCATTACGACGACACGATGCGGGTGGAATATATCGGCGGCTTCTTCGGCTTGCTTAATCCGTTTGGCTTGCTGTCCGGCGTTCTCAGCATCACTATGCTGGTGATGCATGGTGCCGGTTTTCTGCAAGTGAAGACCGACGACGTGATCGCGTTGCGGGCGCGCAAAATTGCTATCGGCGCGGCGTTAGTCACCATCGTGTTATTTGTCGTTGGCGGGTGGTGGATAGCTACTGGTATCCACGGTTATCGGATTATCGCCATGCCGGATGCCAATAGCGCCTTCATGCCTCCCGCCAAGACCGTTGTCAGCGCGGCCGGTGCCTGGATGGACAACTACGCCAAGTGGCCTGCAACGTGGGCGCTACCGATCATTGCTGTGATCGCAGCGTTATTGTGTGTGGTGTTTAGTTTGGCGCGCAAGGCACTGCTCGCATTTTTGTCGAGTGGTGTCGCTGTGACCGGGATAATTTTAACGGCTGGCACGGCGATGTTCCCGTTCGTTATGCCCTCTTCGCTCGATCCCAACAGCAGCCTGACGGTCTGGGATGCGGTCTCGAGTTATAAAACGCTGGGTATCATGTTTTGGGTGGTGGTGATCATGCTGCCTATCATCATTCTTTACACCAGCTGGGTGTATCGGATCATGCGTGGCAAAGTCACCCTTCAGGACATTCATGATAACGAGCATACGGCGTATTAATTTTGATCACACGGATTGCTTGCTTTCGTTGTGAGGCGGAAGCAAGAAAAAGGAGCAAGTTATGTGGTACTTCGCTTGGATTTTAGGAGTTGGACTGGCACTCGCCTTCGGCATCATCAACGTGATGTGGCTGGAATCCAACTATGCATTTGGTAGCCGCGACGAAGACACGACACGGGGTCGTTTTGAGGACGCGGCGAAGGAAGAAGAAAGCCGGTCACGCAAGAAATAAGTGGTGGGGCTGCGACGTTTTTCGATAGCAAATCAACCGCCGCGTTCCCGTTTTATCAGGGCTGTGAGTGTGTCGACGCGATTATTTTCGCAGGCAATCGCTAAACCCTCGGAGAAAAGCGGCGTGGTAAGGTTGGTTAAGACGCTGCCGCTCGGCATCTCTATGGCAAGCCGTGCGCCGCGTTCCCAGCTTAACCTTGCGGTCTCCGACCAATGCACCTGCGTGGCCATATTGTTGGCGAGATCGGCGGCGATGATGGCTGGGTCAAACAGCGCTCTTGCGGCACTTGCGCTCAGATAAGTCAGTTCTGGTCGCCTGACCTGTATGTCGCCAAAAGCACTCTGCATCTCCAACGCTGCGGCATTAAACAGCTCGCAGTGCGAGGGAACGTTCACCGCCAGCCTCACGGCGCTGGTGGCACCAACTGCCAGCGCGACTGTCATCACGGACTGCATGGCGTCTTCCGAACCTGAAATAACATTTTGCCGTGGCCCATTCAGATTTGCCAGATACACCGGCGTTGCGGCCGAATGAATATTCGCAATAATGGGAGCGAGTTGGTAACGATCAATCCCACTGATGGCAGCCATTCCGTAACCAGCCGGATAGGCGCTCTCCATCAATCGACCGCGCCGCTGTACAAGTTGAACAGCGTCCGAATAACTAATAATCCCCGCGACCACCGCCGCAGGATACGCACCGATTGATAGCCCGGCGACCATATCCGGCGCGGCATTGTTCGCAACAAAAACCCGCGCCATGGCAACGCCAGCAATTAACAGGCAAAGTTGCACAGCGTAGGTCGAGGTCAGCGCTGTGGCTGTGTCGAGAAGTAACGGATCAGTACCAAGCACGTGGGAAGTTTGCTCTAACGTCTGCTGCACTTCCGGCACTTGCGGAAGCGTGTGCAGCATGCCGGCGCGTTGCGCGCCTTGGCCGGGGAACGTGAACAGGATGCTCATGGCCGGGAGCCGACAGGAGATTTCATTCGGACCAAGGATCGGCTGTCAGAACCGGCCCCTTGCCGGTCTTCAGCAAAACCTGCTTGCGACCAGCAACCCATTCAGCAAAGGCGAAGCCACCGTGACCAGTATCGATTTGAAGATCGATACGACATAATTGAGAATCTAGCACAGCCTGCAATGCGGCAGTCTTTTCAGCAGGTAACGGCGACGGTGAATGGACGACGAGGTCCAGATCGCTCTCTTCCCGCAATACCGACAAGCCAGTGGCTAGTGCAAAGCCCACGCTGCCGGTCGGCCCCCAATGCAAACCCATATTAGTCAGAGCGGAGGCGATGCTGGCGAGTGCCTTGACCGCTGGAAATCCACTCCATTGGGAATGAATATTCCAAGCCTCGGACTGCACCAAAAATTCGGGCTGTACACATTTTTTTACAGCGGCCGCCGAGAGCAGCGCTTTAAAACGTTCGCTCCGTGTTTTACCGCGCAGACCTACTGGCAGCCATGCATTATCTGCCATCGCTTCGCGCCGTATCACCGCTGGCGCAGCGGCCAGCCATTCGGCGCTTGCCCAAGTCGGCAGGGGCTGATCCGATGTGATCCCATCGACGCCCGTGATCCATATCAGATCGTGCGGGCGCGGTGAAGTTTTGTTATCGTGAAGAATGTGTTTAGACATCGCAAAGCATCTTCGATCGTGCGTAAAAGAAAAAAGGGATTATTTCTATCTCTCGCCGTATCGACTTACGGCAAGAGCCCATTGCCCTACGCCATCAAGGCTTTCACCGCAAAATATAACACCGATGGTCCCAGCAGACAGCCGATGCCGGTATGAAATGTCGCCACCAATGCACCATACGGAACCAAGCGTCGGTCGGTCGCTGCCAATCCTGCAGAGACGCCGCTGACGGTTCCGGCCAAACCGCCAAATACCATTGCGGAGCGCGGTGTTTTGAGTCCCAGAAAGCGCGCTGCGAGCGGCGTGCCGACCATCACCATAATGGATTTGAGCAGACCCGTAGCGATGCTGAGTGCCATGACGTCGGAACTCGCACCGATCGCTGCACCCGTAACAGGCCCGACGATATACGTGATGGCCCCGGCACCGATGGTGGTCATGCTCACCACATCGGAATAGCCAAACGCATAGGCGACGCTAGCGCCGACGATAAATGGCACGATAGTCCCAAGCAGCAACGAAATCACGCCAATCAAGCCGGCCCTGCGCGCTTCTGTTGCCTGCACTTCAAAGGCGGTGGCAACGATCGCAAAATCGCGGAGCATGGCACCACCCATCAGACCGATTCCGCTGAAAAGTGAGATATCTGCCAGCCCCTTTTCGCCACCGCTATGAATGCCGCCCCAATAGGCCAGAATCAAACCGATCAGAATTGCAAACGCAGATCCATGCACCCGACCAAACGTCAGCTTGCGCGAAATGTACCCAGAAAGAAGCACGATAATACCGACTACGGCGAACGCCGTAATCAAACCATTCTGCTGCATGGCTTTTTCAATAATTGCTAACATGACGTCTCCTCTTAAGCCACTGGCAATGGTTCAATTGCAAAGGGATCTTTATCGGTTTTAGGTTCCATCCGATTGATCAGCGCAATACAGCACGCACATAACGCCACTGCGCCAAAGGCCGATATCAACGCCACCGGACCACCACGCAAGGCAGCGACGACGTTTTGTTGCGCTGCCATCGCTACGACGACAGGAATATACATGGCAGACCAAAATCCGACCCCGGCTTCGGTTGGTTTAGGCAGCAGTCCGCGCGGTTGCATATAGAGACGCGCAAAAATAAGTAGCAGCATGGCGATACCGACTCCGCCGACATTGGTTTTTACGCCGATCAGATGTCCCAACAAATCGCCTAGAATAATCCCTAGCAGATGGCAAATGGCCAATAAGGCCGTTCCATAGATAATCATGTTTTGTCTCCTTTATTAACTTCAGGTTTGGTCTGAATTAGCTACTCTTTTTGACCAGAATATATGCTGTATTTTTGGTTTTTATTTATGTAAACAGAAAGACCGGGGTGTTTTTCCCAGTTACGCTCGATCTCCCTTCCACTGCGCACGTAACATCTCGCGCACCTTGGCTGATGACTGGCGGTTTTTTGCCTGCAATCGGCTGCTGAGATCGCGGACGGTATCGGCTTCAATACTCGCCAGCGCCGCCTGCAAGCTTTGCTGCACGATCTTTACTTCGTCGTTAGCTGGATCATCCGGATGCTGTAATGTCAGACTTTCCGACAGCAGGCCGAGCGATGCAAAACTTTTGATGTCATACGCCATCGGTGGAATTCTGGCCGCGAAAGCTTCCATTGCTTCGACTGAACGCAGCGTAATGCGTGCCGCCGAGGCCTTGCCCATGGCGTGCACCATTACCTCGGGATCATCAATCGCTATCAACCGATTGGCCTGATAACCGTGCGCCAAAAATGCACCCGACATTGCTTTGCCGACTATCAGACCGATCACCGGATGACCGGCCAGCCGCGCGCTGGCGTAGGCACTTGCCGCACCTGCTAGCGCCTGATGTATGCCGTAGGCTTCCTCGCGTCGTCCATAGGCCTGACTGGCAACATCGATAACGGCGACGATGGGGGTCTTGGTATCGCTGCCGCTATCAGCGTCGATCACTTCTTGCACTGCGCGCCCTAACTGCCAACCTTCGACCAGCCCAATTTCGCCATTGCGTACGCGGGGAAAGCGATTTTCCGGGTCCGGCACCACTGCGATATAACGGGCCCGTCGCCCAGCGAGTTCGGCGTCTGCAACCAGCACTGAAGCTGCATAGCCAGCGTTGACTGGTACGTTGTTGGTCAATTTTTCAAACCAGATCCGGCCCCGGCCCGCGCTCGGGCTTAGTGTCGTTGAAGATTCTTCCGACTGCGCGACTGCTTTCATGATGACAATCCCTTCTGATAAATACTGCGCACCATTTCTGGCGTGGCTTGCACACTGGCATCAACGCCATCCAGACAGGTCAGGAAATCCTGATCGCGTTCGCTGCGCGTTTGGGTCGGTCGCCCACGTGCGATCAATTCGCGTACGGTGGTTCGCATCAGATCGCTGTCATCTTCGATACACATATCGGCGAGACCTGAGCGAGTGCGTTGTTCGCCACCGGTAAAACTCCAGATAAAAGGGCGATCGCGTGAGTCGTATTCTGCGATGCCCGCTTCCTGTTCGATCACGGCGGGACCGTTTAATCCGACTCTGGCGTCTTGCGTCACAACCAGATAACTGCATAAGGCAGCGGCAATCGACATGCCGCCGAAACAGCCAACCGTGCCTGCCGAAATCCCAATAACCGGTTGGTACCGGCGCAGATCGACAATGGCGGAGTGAATGTCGGCAATGGCGGCGAGGCCCAGATTGGCTTCTTGAAGACGCACACCGCCGGTTTCAAACAAAATCACAGCGCCGGTTGGAATTCCCTGACGGTTGTCTTCTGCGGCGAGTTCCAGCGCGCCAGCAATCTTGGCACCGCCGACTTCGCCCAGACTACCGCCCTGAAACGCACCCTCAATTGCCAATACCACATAGGGCTGACCGTCAAAGCTTCCCTTGGCGATCACAACGCCATCGTCTGACTGCGTCACCACGCCTTGCATTGCCAGCCAGGGTGAGGTCATCCGATCAAAGGGGCCGATCAATTCGCGCATTGAACCGGCGTCCAGCAATGCACGCGCACGGCCACGTGCAGTCAATTCGATAAAGCTATCGCGCTTGAGTAATTGTTCTGTGTTCATGGTCTAACCTTTTTTTGCGTTTTAGCAGCGAACATCGATTGCGTCAGAAATAATTGTGGTGAGTGTCATTTCTGATCTTTTGGCAGAATCAAGCCTGTCTGAGTTCTTCAAAGGCTTGCTCAATGCGCAGCCGCACCACACCGGGCGTTGCGCCAAAGTCATTGATTTCGATCCGCATCGCAGGCAAAACTGCGGCGGTAAAAATACGCTGTAATAACGCTTGCCAGACGTTGCGCATTCCGTCAACGGAAGTGTTGACCTGTATCGTGGTGATGCCGGTTCTGTGCGACGCGTGCTGCGGCTCGATCAATACCTCCAGGTCGCCCGATCCGACTACGCCGGTCAAGGCCCGTGCCGTGGCCGGTTCACCGGCGGCGAATTCGTACGAGATTTTTTCCATGGGTTGCCCTCTTTCCTGTCAGATACTGACTGTAAATTCTTTTTCTAATGGGTCCAGAAATAATGCCGCCGCTAACAGATCAGCTGCGCCGCCCGGAGAGATATGCCGCCTGAGCAATGCATCCTCAAATCCCTGCAGGCGCGCTTTTCCTTCCGGACTTCCTGCGCCACCCCGGCGCAATACATTTTGGGCACCGGCCTGGATCGCGGCCAATGCGTCTGATCCGCCGCGTGAAAGCACGCAGGTATCATCCAGCTCGGCGATGATCGCCAGTAACGCGTTCAGACGCGCAGCGTCTTCCGCCTCACCACGGCTACGCCAAAACCGCAAGCATGGCAGCGCGACCTCAATCACATGCGGGAAGCCCGCTTGAGCCTGCGCCCGTGCGCCACCGACTCCGTAAGCCTGACAGGCAAGTTCACCTTTATTTCCCGTAACGACCGGCGCAAATTGATCCTGGCAACGCGCCAATAGCGCGGCACGTGACGCTACGGCAGAGGCCGTTAGCGCTGTCTCATCCTGCGCCGCAGCGGTCACCAACAAGCCTAATGCCCAGATCGCGCCCCGATGTGTGTTTACGCCGCCAGTAGCGGCCATCATGCGGGCCTCACCTTCGCGCCCGATGCGTCCGATTTGTTCGCGCAACAAATACGGTTCGGTGATGGTTTGTCCAGCGACTGCCATCGCGTGAAAGGTCGAATGCAAAACCCAGGCCGAGTGGCACATCAAGCTCCAGTTCAGATCGTGATGCGCCCCGCGACTACGCAGATCAACCAGACCCGGTTTTGGCGTGAGCGTGACCTCATCGATCAATGCCAGCACCACCCTGTCCGCCAATCGCTCGGCAACGGTTTTTTTGGCCGCAATTGATCCGGGTTCAGGATTGCTTTGAGCGCGCATTGATGCACATTCGAGTTCGGCGGTGGAACGCATTACCAGCTCCTGAACTTTGCCGGTGGCTCGTATAGGCCGTCCGACCACGTCACCAGATCGGCGACACTTTTGGCTGCCAGCAAAGAACGCGTGGCCTCGTTGCGATTCACGCCCATATCTTCTGGCAGCGCAATCAAACCGTCCTTGCGCAATTTTGCCGTTGTCGCTGGATCATGATGCATGCCGATCGGCGTTACACCGGCCACTGCAGCGACCATTGCCTTGCGTTCTTCCAGTGACCGCGCTTTATACAGATAGGCGATACCTTCTTCGGTCAGCACGTGCGTAACGTCGTCGCCATAAATCATAATGGGCGCAATCGGCATGCCTGATTCTTTGCCCACAGCGACCGCATCCAAGGTTTCAACAATCGTGGGTTGACCACCACCTTGAAAGGTTTCCACCATTTGAACGACCAGCTTTTTGCCGCGCGCCAGAGGATCATCGGTTTCGATCAGATCTAGCCACGCCGGGGTCGGATGACGTCGTCCTCCCGGATCGTGGCCCATATTGGGTGCGCCACCGAAGCCGGTTAAGCGGCCACGCGTCACGGTCGAGGAATTAGCCAGACCATCCATTTGCAGCGTCGAACCAATGAATAGATCAACTGCGTATTGACCGGCCAGCTGGCATAAAGCGCGGTTAGAGCGCATTGAGCCATCTCTGCCGGTAAAAAATACGTCTGGACGCGCTGCCACATAGTTTTCCATGCCAAGCTCGCCGCCAAAACAGTGCACACTTTCGACCCAGCCGGACTCAATTGCGGGAATCAGGGTTGGATGCGGATTGAGCGTCCAGTTTTTACAGATTTTGCCTTTCAGCCCTAATTTTTCGCCGTAGGTTGGCAAGATCAGTTCAATCGCAGCCGTGTTGAAACCGATGCCATGGTTCAGCGACTGGACCTGATGGCGCTCATACACACCCCGGATCGCCATCATTGCCATCAACACATGAACCGGTTTGATGAGTCGCGGGTCTCTGGTGAACAGGGGCTCAAGGAAAAATGGTTTATCGGCCTGCACCACAAAATCGATCCATGAACCGGGGATATCAACGCGTGGCAAATCCGCCGGATCGTCAACAATTTCATTGACCTGGGCGATCACAATACCGTCACGAAAAGCCGCCGCCTCAACCAATGCAGGGGTGTCTTCCGTGCTTGATCCGGTATATAGATTACCTTGCCTGTCGGCTTTGAAACCGGCCACCATGACAACGTTTGGCGATAGATCGACATACAACCGCGCATACAACTCAACGTAAGTGTGTATCGCGCCGACCTCTAGAGCGCCATCCTGTAACAGTTGGGATATCCGCAAACTTTGTGCGCCAGCAAAGGCGAAATCGAGTTTGCGGGCGATGCCGCGCTCAAACAAATCAAGATGCTCAGGCAGGCTGACGCTGGGCATAATCAGATGCAGGTGGTTGACCTTGGAGGGATCGATCTTGACCAGTGAACGGGCCAGAAAGTCGGCCTGCTTCTGGTTATTTCCCTCCAGTACAACCCGATCTCCGGACGCTATCAGCGCCTGTAGCGCGGGGACGATATCGTCAGTGCGCAGAACGGGACCATCGGCCATGTGGGCAACCAAGGCGAGGCGACGGTGCTTTTCAGTACGGCGTTTGCTCCACTGCGGGTCAAGCTTTCGTTGGGCTTGCATCTTTACTCCAGCATTCAGTCATCGTGGAGCGACATTAATCCACTCAGCGCTGCACTTCAATCAACTTTAGAGTCAGTTTATTACCCTGATAGTAATGAATACCGTTAATATATGCCCTCCAGCATGGCACATTTAGCAACGAAGATGCCTTTTAATAAAACACCCAGAACAAGAAACAATATTTGCTTAACCAGAACCTGTGAAAGTAACGGGCTTCTCAAGGAGTTAAACATGGCAATCGACGAAGCAATGACGCTCAAGAAGCTGGAAGTTTTTCTGGCCTTCATGAAATTGAATAATATGGCGCGCGTCTCCGAATTGTTAGGTCAAAGCACGGTGAGCGTGCATCGCTCGCTGCACTCTCTGGAGGACGCCATTCGTTGCCCCCTGTTCAAACGCGACGGGCGGAGCTTGATTCCATTGCAGACCGCTTACACCTTTGCTGAGTACGCACAACGTGCAGTTGATGCCGTGGCGGAAGGGGTAAAAAAAGTCCACGAAGCGGCGGGATTCAACGCTACCCGCCTAAAAATCGGATCGCTTTATTCGCTCACGTTACGTTGTATTCCCCAATTAATGATCGGATTGAAACTGCGCAAACCGGTACTGGATATTGATTTAACGCTAGGCTCGAATCGCGATCTGATGCAGCAACTTGCCGACGGGCGACTGGATGCGATCGTGATCGGTTTGCACGAACAAAGTGACCTCAATGATCCAGAGAATAGTCAGGCGTTGGTGGCGGTGCCGTTGTTTGATGATGATGTTTTTTTAGCGGCACCGCTGCATTCTCCCTATGCCGGTCGGAAGCAAGTAAATTTGCAGGACTTGCGGGAGGAGAAATTTGTCACCCTGACTGAGGGCTTCGTCACCTCGCAAGACTTTGCGGCTTGCTTTGAACGCGCAGGTTTTGCACCAAATATCAGCATGCGGGTACAGGATATTTTTTCACTGATCAATCTGGTCAGCGGCGGTATCGGTTACAGCCTGTTGCCAGGGCGCGTGGGGAAATTCAGCTCGCATATTGAACTGATTGCGCTGGAATCCAAATATGGTGCCCGCCAGCGTATTACGCTATTGCTGCCAAAAAGCCGCGAGCGCGATCCAAATCTGTTAGCGCTGGCGGCTGAATGTCGTATGTATGGCCGGCACGATCCGACAAGCAAAGGCTTTTTCTAGGTTTTTTCAGCATGGCTAACGACTTCGTATTCCGGAAAGCGGTGTGTTGGACGATTGCTTTTCTACTGCACCGCGCACCTCGAATCTGACTTGATCGACCACCGCATTTTTTTCATCCAGTAGTTCCAACGTATGCCTGCCAGGCCATGGCATCCAATCGATTGCAAGCTGCTGCGGTTTTACGCGCTCTCCTTTTGGAATATTTTTTCCTGCGACTGTTTTAGCGAACGCAACCGGTGACGTTAGCGATTTACCATCGAGGCGCCAGGTGCCATGCGATAACCCGTCCGCAGTAAATCGCACGCGTTGTCGCTGCGGTGGGATATCAGGGTCCAGCGCGACCAACATACCGGGAGTCGGGTAGCGTATCGCGACGTCGATATCGTCCGATTTGGCGGTCACCAACAGACTTTGTTGGGTACCCGCCATGAAATATTCCTGACGCGGCGCTTCGATCTTGTCCTGATAGCGAATACTCTGCGCAACCACACCTTCGGGCCTTACCGGGATTTGTTGGGGTGTCTGCTGACGCTGATGCAGGTATTGCATGACCTCTTGCCAGATGGGCGCGGCGCCGGTGACCCCGGAGACGTCCCACATCGGCAACCCGGAGGCATTCCCGACCCAGACGCCGACCGTATAACGGTCCGAATAGCCGACCGCCCAATTGTCGCGCATGTCTTTGGAGGTACCCGTTTTGACCGCCGCCCAGACCCGCGTCGAAAGCGCGTTCTCTAAACCGAAAGTGCGGCTACGCGCGCCGCGATCAGACAAGATATCGCCGATGATAAAAGAGGCGTCGGGCGACATTACCTTGCGCATCTGAACAGGTGCATCAGCCAGCGCCGTGCGGATACCGCTATAGCGGCCTTGATTGGCCAGCGCACGATAGGCATTGGTCAGCGCGAGCAAACTGACGTCGGCGCTGCCTAGTGCGAGACTATAACCATAAAAGTCGCCCGATTCGCGAAGGCCAAAACCGAGTCGCTGCAAACGATCAAAGAAGGTCGTCGGCGTGACCGTCACCAGCGTGCGGACTGCAGGAATATTCAACGACGAACCTAGCGCTGTCCGGACGCTCACCAGACCCTTAAATTGCTTGTCGTAATTTTGAGGAATGTATAAGCCGCTGGCGGTCGGCAGATTGATGGGCGCATCGTTTAAAATCGACGCAGCGGTCATCCATTTTTTCTCGATGGCGATTTCATATAAAAATGGCTTCAAGGTTGATCCGGCCTGACGCAATGCCACCACGCCATCGACATTGGCGGCGTTGGAAAACGATCCGCTAGACCCCACCCATGCCAACACATCGCCGCTGGCATTGTCGATCACGATGATGGCGCCATCTTCGATATTCCGCTCCACCAACGACGCCATCTGCCGTCGCAGTGCATCGTTGGCAAACCGTTGCACCCCGGCGTCCAGCGTGGAGCGCACTGATTGCCCTGGTATTTTTAGTAATTTACGCGCCAGATGGGGCGCTAATTGCGGTGCAGTCGTGGTCACGATCACTTCTGAGTTGGAGCCGGTCCTTGCCAATGCCAGCAAGGTGAAGCCAGCCAGTCCCTTGCATTCGGCTGCGGCATTCTGATCCGTCAAGATACGACAGGCGCGTTCGGCGACCCGCGCCGGTGTGGCATTCGGCCCCCGAATCAGCGCTACCGCAATCGCCGCTTCGCGCTGATCCAGACCGCTCGGATGCTTGTCAAACAGCACACGGGACAAAGCGTGCATGCCCACTAACTCGCCGCGAAAACTGACCAGATTTAAATAAGCTTCGAGAATTTGATCTTTGCGCCAGCGATGCTCAAGCAGCTGCGCCACCACCACTTGCGACATTTTTTGGCTGATCGTACGCGGTGCATTGCGACGTCTTAAATCGTCGTCCAGTAATCCCGCCAGTTGCATGGTGATAGTCGATGCGCCACGGGTTTTACTGTTCCATAGATTGCCCCATGCGGCTGCCGCAACGGCGTTCCAGTCAACGCCGCTATGCTGATAAAAGTGTCTGTCTTCGGATGCGATCAAGGCGTTCCGTAAAGCCGGGGAAACATCTTCAATGCCCACCCATGACAAACGGCGCTCGTTCGGATTCAGCCGGATTTGCTGCAGCAACGCGCCTTTGCGATCCAGCAAACTGGCTTCGGAGCTACGGAACTCGTGTTTCACCTGCGTAAATGTTTGCAGCGCATGAACCGAGGTCGCACCGCATGCCAGCAACAGGCTGGCGAGCACGAAGCGCCGGATGGCTTGAGAAGCCTGTCGCCAACGCGGATATAAGATCGCTTTTGACATCATCGTTTTCTCCGTGCGAACGATAGCACGCACCGCCCTCTGTTCCTAACTGAGCGGCGACTTACGCGCCGCCGTATTATTATTTGACCGTCCATGCCGGATTTGGACTTTCACCAAACATTTCCGGCGCGTACATTGCTTCAACCCGCGTTGGCGGTAAACTGAAGTCACCGGGATTGTTAATGCGGAAGGTATAGGTCATCGTAAACTTCCCCTTGGGCACATACTCGTAATAACTTCGGAATGCTTCAAAACTGCGCTCTTCATACGCCAGCCACGCGCTGCCGCTCGGCCGTTCGCTGGTGGTGGAAATGGCGGAGTCGCGGCCCAGCCCGGACCCAAGTAAGGTCGCACCGGCCGGAATGGGATCGGTGACGACAACCCAGGTCATATCGCTCTGGGCATCCACTGTCAGGTTGATCTGAAAAACATCCCCGCGGGTGTATTTCCCCTTCTCCTTTTGTTCGATCGGGACGATGGTTTTATTGATCCGATATCCACTAGAAAATGGCTTCTTCAGCACAACCGCCGCCAAACTTTGGACGGTGATCCAAGGCGCGCCTGCTCCAATATGATTAAGCTTTAACGTCGCAGGGGTTGTTGATGCAGGCCATGGCAATTGCAATGCGCCGCCACCTGCTGTGGGCCAGTTATAACTTTGAGCGCTCTGTCCGTTCGGTGCGCTGGTTCCCTGCTCAAGCGCCACTTTGGTCACGCCTGCCACTTTTTCGGTTTCAAATTTTTGCGCAAATTTCTGCATCGCAAGACTTCCCCATACGTTCGCCGTGGTAGTTGCCCAATGCCCTCGGGACTGTCGTTGAATCGCGCCATTGATCAATTTTGGCATATCGTCTTTCCACGCTGGATCGTTAAGTACGGTCAGCACGAGCCGGGTTGCGTTAACATCGCCGCCCGCCATTAACCACCACCAATAATCGCTGCTCTCCGTAGAAAAGCCCATTCGGGTGCCCTGATAGTTCAGTCTGGCGCGGAGTATTTGATCTGCTTCGGCTAAACGCTTTGACCGCTCGGGAATGCCTGTGACGCGCTGTAAAATATTGATCCAGTCGAGCACCGCTGAGGTCGGCCATAGATTTGGCGATAACTGAATCGAACCGAGCATAGACGGGCGCGCGCGGTCATAGCGGGAGAGTGCCTCTAATGCCGCCAATTTACGCACGTCCAGATCTTTTTGCGGCGACCAGAAATCCCGGGTAATTTTTCCCTCAACAAACGCGGTTAATCCATCCAGCATTTTGTCGCGGCTTTGCTGCGGAATGGCGAATCCGGATTCCTGCGTGACTGCCAATAAATAAGCCGTTAACGTATCACTTCCACGGCGCGCGTTACTTTCATTCGGCGGGTAGTAATAGGCCAGGCCGTCACTATCGAGATAGGTCGGCAAGCCGCTCATCACTTTTTGCCATAACCCATCGTCCCGCAAACCGATTGCACGCGAGGCCTGCTGCTCAAGGCAAGAGAATGGATACGCAATAAAGTAACGTCGTATTCCTTCACTGTTACCCGCAAGCGACGGCGACAACGAGATCGCCACGCCACCGCGCCCTGGTAACGCATCCGTTGGTTGCTGCACCTGAAGAGAAAATGCCTTATCGAGCTGAAACAGGCTCGCTTGCTGCACCGTTACCGGCACAGCGGGCACTACCCGCTGCGTGAATTTAATACTATCTTTGACCTTAGCGCCGCCCTGCTCCTGCGCGTTAATTTCCCATTTTAGTTGCGGGACGTCTGCCGGCGCTGTGACTTGCCACACCAGCTCGCGTGACTCGCCTGCCGGAATATTGACATCCCTGGCTGGTAGCGGTGGCATGGTTGGCGCTACTGGCGAGGCCGTTGACTGGTTGGCAGTGGCATGGACCTGCATCGCCCGTGTTGTCGTATTCCGCACAGTTACCAATGCGCTAAAATTATCGCCTTCGCGTACCAGCGGCGGCAAGCCGGAAATCAATTGCAGGTCTTGCGTTGAGCGAATACTCACCGATCCGGTGCCGAACAGGCTGACACCGCTTTGCGCTACGGCAACGATCTTGAAACTGGTCAAGGCATCGTTCAAGGGCACATCAATCGTCGCTTGCCCATTGGCGTCCAGCACAATGACTGGCTTCCACAGTAACAGGGTGTCGAACAGTTCCCGCGTGGGTGATTTGCCGCCACCGCCGCCTGCAGGAATGGCCTTACGACCATAGTGGCGCTTGCCGACTACCTGCATTTGCGCCGTCGAGGTTTCGACCCCATAACTGCGACGTTGCAGCATCGCCTCCAATAAATCCCAGCTGCGGTTCGGCTCCAGTTCCAGCAACGCTTCATCGACCGCTGCCACGGCAACTTCTGCCCCTGCGGCCGGTTTGCCGTTTGGCAGATTGGCCTGGATCGTTACTTTGGCGGTCGTGCGAATGGCATAACTTGGATGGTCGGCTTTCACCGTTACTGCCAACTGGTTGGCTGCCGTTCCCACCATGATTTCTGCGATGCCGAACTTGTAGGCCGGCTTGGCGAGGTCAACGGTGGTACCGGGTGCTTGATATTCCTTGAACTCACTCCACCAGTTCAACGGTTCTTTCCATCCCCATGTAAAAAATGAGTACCAGGGAATATCCCGCATGCGGCCTCTCACCGCCAATACCGACACGAACACATTGGGACCGTAACTGGCTTTCACTGGAAGACTAAAGGTCGGGTCTTGTCCACTTAGCTGCATGACCTGGGTTTCGATGATGCCTTCGCGCTCGATGGCAACCAACGCCGTTGCGTAACGAAATGGCATGCGCACCTGAAACTTGGCTGTTTCACCCGCTTGATAATGTTTTTTCTCCGGCAAAATATCGATGCGATCCTGATTCTCGCCGTCGAACCACAGCTCGCCCTGCTTTGTGACCCACACCGAACTGGTGGCCTGCGATACTTTGCCGCTGCCATCCTTGCCCCTGGCGGTCAATTCGACGTTCCCGGCTTCTGATAATTCGACGGTACAGATCATCAATCCACGGGCATCGGTTTTACCCGAGCATAGCGTCCCCAGATCCGCACTGGTTCTGGTATTTTCATAGGCATAAAAGCCGCCCACCATACGTTTGCGATGCGAGTTGGTTTGCTTGGAACGACCACTGATTTCAATTGGAACCCCGACTTGTGGCTGACCCGCCGGATTAAGTGCAACCGCGGTTAAGGTCAATTTTTTCTTCACCGATATCCATTCGCCTGCTTTCAAACCGACGATCACCGCTGAGGGCCAGACCGGCGTGACGCTGGATACCGTCTGAATCTCGCCATTGGGATCGGCGTAGGTCATCTCGGTCAGGAGTTCCTTCGGCATATTAATACTGGGCAGGTCTTTTATGACCGTTTTGCCTCCACCGTTTTTATCCAGTGTTATGGGTAACTTGTCGGCTACAATTTTCTGATCATCAATGCCGTTAGAATTATCGCTGTCACCATCGCTGGGCGCGGTAAAAGAATAGCCATCATAGGCAGAAAAGCTGATCGCTTTGGCCCGTAACAGACTGGTGATATGCACCGCTTGTCCCGCGGCACCACCGCCGTTGAGGTAATTTAGTTGCACATCAAGCGGAACATCGGTTGGCGCTATGAGGATTTTCGGCGGCGTAATTCGCCCTTGTAAAACAGGTAGGCGAAACTCTTCAACCCGAAAGCTACCGCTGCTGTAACTGCGCGCTCCGGCGCCGTTCGCATCCTGATCATTACTCTCGTTATCGTCAGCGCCGTCAGCGTCGTTGCTGCTATCCTTATTTACTACTCCACTATCCAACACAACCTCATAGCGTCCAAGTTTAGCCTCTTTAGGAATAGCAAATACAGTCTCGGCATTTTTCTGATCACGCCAGATCAGGGGGAATTGAAACTCCTGACCGCTGCCTTGATGGGTGATGCGAACCCGGGTTGGCAACTTATCTTTGGCTAGCAAACCGAAACCTTGCATGGTTTCAGTCCGAATGACATGCTTCATCGATGCGGTTTCTCCGGCGCGGAACAGGGTGCGGTCGAATACCGTATGCGCGCGCACCGTCGCCGATTTGTCGTTATCCATCGGCAAATTGAAACGCCAGGATTCAATTCCGTTGTTCCAGGATGTTAAGGCGAAGGCCATATCGGCGCGCCCTTTTTCGTCGGTCTTGCGGGCGCTGACAAACAGCCCGTCAATTTGTCCTGGCTGACTGTCCCGGCCGCTGCGGCATCCATCTTCTGGAAATTCCGGCACCATGGCAACGCCCATCTTGTTGGTTCTTCCGCGCCATAGCGCGGTACCACGACAATCGGCAATTCTGACATCGGCATCCGCGACTGGTTTGGCATTGTCAAGGGTTGTCACCCAGATCGCGCCGTTTTGTCGGCCTATCTTGACGTGGACCGACAAATTGGTGACTAGCGCACTGGTGCGCACATACATCGGCGCAGCCTTGCCTAACAGGGCAAGACCCAATTTCTGCGATTCGAGTTCAACCACATAAAACCCGGGATCTTTTAGCGGAATCCCGATGACTTCGAATGGTCGGACGCCATTTTTAGATTCGGGGGATGGCGGCAAGGTCAACGTTTTGGCACCAGCTTGTTTTGCCAGCAATCCAATACTGCGCGTTTCGACCAGTTTTTTACCGACTGTAATCGTCGTTTCGTGATACTGGTTGAGCTTGGTTAACCACGCAATGATGTTTTGATCGTCGCTGATTTTGAGATTACTGACATTGCCGGGATTGACTTTCCCATCTGCGCTACGTGCCAGCATAGTGGTTTCGACGCTGCGCAACGTGACCGGTAACGTGGCATCGGCATTGAGCTCAATGATGCCAAATGGCGCTGACGGAAATTTGGCCAGCGGCGGATAGTCAGCCATGCGGACTTTGATCGGGAATGTACTGGCGTTCGTTAAGGCACGGCCGCTCTCATCCTGAAACCCATCGGGCAACAGGATGGACAGTTCTGCTTTTTCTGCAAATGGCGGTTTAAACGTGATCTGGGAAACGGTGTCATCGGTATCCGTTTTCTCAAAAAAAGGCGTTAGTTTGCTGTTCGCAGTTTTCAGCGTTACGGCTTCAGCCAGCTTACGTGATACCGGCGAGGTGAATAGAATACGAAGCGGCAAAATAGGCGCGCAGGCGGCGTTAGCATTTTCACGCTCGCAACTCACGCTGGCAGTAAAGCTGGGACGCACCTGAAACTTGAACACTTGCGGTTGGGTCGTTGCAATGCCGGAAGCTGACATCACACCTTTATCCCATGTCAGACGAACCGCGCTGTCGTTCGGCAGGCGCTGCTGACACTGGACGGTGCTAACAGCATCCGGATTGATTTTGTCGGCGAATTGCTCAAGCAGCGCCTTGCGAGGTGCTCCGCTAATCAATTTAACGGGAATCCGCTCGTGTACCCCTTCCGCTTCACAATACACGTGCTTCAGCACGCTCTCGCTGGTGGCAGGGCCGTTTAGTATCAGGATGAAGATTTGTTCCTCATCGATTGCGTCTCCGCCGGGAATCATCTGAACAACGGCGGGACCGCCGGTGCTGAATTGGAAACTTTTTCTACCGTTTATTCCCGCACCGGAGAGCAACGTAAAGTCTGGTTTCAGCGCAAAAGAACAACGCGTACCGGGCGGCACATCACGGACAAAATCGTAAATCCAGTTTTTGTCGTCGGCCCAACGTCCGCTACCGGCTTCTTTGCAAGTAATATCAAACGGGATCGGGGCTGTGGGATCGCCGAATTTGACCGCGGCTTCAGAAAATTTCACACGCACCTGTCGGACTTGCGTAATGTCGCCTTGTGGAGAAAAACTGCTCACCTTGCCGGGTGAGACCGCTTGAGCTGCTGGCGCACATAAAAGTGAGAGTGCAAGCGCCACGCAGGGTACAGAAGGGGAAGAAAATCGTGCGCCAAATCCATTGCAAGATCTATCGCAAGATCGATTTTTAGTCTCACGACGGAGCCACGTGAAGACGAAAAAAAACAGCCCCAGAAAAGCTCTGACGCTGTTCATCGGATTTATTGCCCGTAATATATTTCGCATGAGGAGCCTTCTGCTTGGCAAATAGGTAATCTTGCGTTTTAGGATACCCCATTTCTCAACCTGAAAACCCGCCTATTTATTGAATCGAAGAAATTTTTTTCCAATCAAAATCACCTCCTTCTGTTCTACGCATAAAAAAAACCGATCATAAGATCGGTTTTTTTAATGGAATTGGCCTTAAGGCCGCAATCCAGTTAAATGCACATTCGATGCGCATCTAATGCATCTTAGATTTCTTCGTACAGTGGCAATGTCAGGAATTCGGCGAAAGACGACGATGTCGACATTTCTTCGAATATTTTGGCCGCGCGGTCATAGGTTGCACCGTTACCGACCAATTCTTTCACCTTGGCGAGTTCTTCCGGAATCATCGCAACCACCATTTCGGCGGTCACTTTTTTGCCGTTATCGAGTACACCTTTGGTTGAACGGATCCATTGCCAGACTTGCGCACGGCTGATTTCGGCCGTTGCAGCGTCTTCCATCAAGTTATGGATCGGAACGCAACCATTACCGGATAACCAGGCACCAAGGTAATGAATACCGACGTTGATGTTGTAACGCAAACCGGCTTCGGTGATCGGGGCTTCTGGCTTAAAGTCCAGCAATTCAGCTGCTGTGACATTGACGTCGTCACGTTGCTTGCTGATTTGGTTAGGCTTATCGCCCAGGACTTTTTTGAACTCAGCCATCGACAACTCGACCAGACCCGGATGCGCTACCCAACCGCCGTCATAGCCGTCAGTTGCGTCGCGTGCCTTGTCGGTACGAACGCCACCCATAGCGATGTCGTTTTTCTCCGGATCGTTTTTGATAGGGATCAGCGCGGCCATACCGCCGATTGCCGGCGCATTGCGCTTGTGGCAAGTCTTTAACAGCAACAACGCATAAGAGCGCATGAACGGCGCTGTCATGGTGACTTTAGCGCGGTCGGCCAGACAGAAGTCTTTGTCGAGTTTAAATTTCTTGATGCACGAAAAGATGTAATCCCAACGACCAGCGTTCAGACCGGCGCTATGTTCACGCAGTTCGTAAAGGATTTCATCCATTTCGAACGCGGCCAGAATGGTCTCGATCAAGACAGTCGCTTTAATTGTGCCTTGTGGCAGACCCAACTCGTTTTGTGTCATGACGAAAATATCATTCCACAAGCGCGCTTCCAGATGAGATTCCAGCTTCGGCAAGTAGAAGTAAGGACCAGCACCGCGCGCCAATTGTTCTTTGGCGTTATGGAACATGAACAAGGCGAAGTCAAAAATACCGCCTGAGACACGTTTGCCATCGACCAATACGTGTTTTTCATCCAGATGCCAACCACGTGGACGCACAACCAGTGTCGCCACTTTGTCGTTCAGTTTGTATGATTTGCCGTTTTGTTCCAGCGAAATTGTCTTGCGAATCGCATCACGCAAATTGATCTGGCCAGTAATCTGGTTATCCCAGACTGGCGAGTTTGAATCTTCAAAGTCCGTCATGTAGCTGTCAGCGCCAGAATTGAAGGCGTTGATTACCATCTTGCGTTCAACCGGGCCGGTAATTTCTACGCGGCGGCATTCCAGTGCCTGCGGAATCGGCGCAATTTTCCAGTCGCCATTGCGGATATGTGCAGTATCGGCCAGAAAGTCTGGACGCTCACCAGCGTCAAGACGGGCGGCGCGCTCGACCCGGACAGCCAGCAATTCCTGACGGCGTGCTTCAAAGGTCCGGCTTAGCTTCAAGACCAATGCAAGTGCGTCCGGTGTCAGAATTTCTTCGTATCCAGCCTGGATCTTGCCGTTAATTTCTAGCCCTGCTGGTAGTGTCAGTTGTGTCATGCGTTGCTCCTGTTTTTCGATATTAAATTCGGGGGTGCAATTTACTTTTACGTGTTTGCTCAGTTATAAGTTGCATAAGCAGGTTGCATTAGTGCCGTATTGTGCACCGCTACATTCCCTAATGCACGATGTTCAGTATTCAAAAGCTGAAATAGCATTCTACTGATTTTACGTTATAGAGTATATTTAAACTAAATCATCATAGGTGGAACCATTTATCACATGATCTATGCGTTTTAGTCACAAGTAGCCGGAACTTGTAAGCTTTCATGGAAATGATCGGTAATGCTGACCTTTTTTACAACATCCATGAGCGCAAATCCGCAGCCATTAAACTGAAAGTGACGCACTCGATGGACCAATTTAAGCAAATTTCTACTTTTGTGGAAATCGCTGCCAAGGGCAGTCTCTCCGCGGCCGCGCGTGCCGAAGGCATCGCACCTGCCATGATAGGGCGTCGCCTCGATGCCTTGGAGGAGCGTCTGGGAGTCAAACTGCTTCAACGCACGACCCGCAAAATCGCGCTGACCAATGAAGGCGAGGCCTTTTTGGAGGATTGCCAGCGCATTTTGTCCGATCTTGAAGATGCTGAATCTGCGGTCTCCGAGCGCAGCGCTCATGCCAGCGGACATTTGCTGATTTCCGCACCTGCGGGCTTTGGTCGTCAGCACGTCGCACCGTTGATGCCGTCCTTTTTAGCCGAGCACCGCGACGTCACACTTACCCTGAATCTCAATGATCGCGTGGTCGATTTGATTGGTGAAGGGGTGGATGTCGCCATTCGCATCGCTTCACTATCGGACTCGACGCTGATCGGTACCAAACTGGCCGATAACAAGCGCATCGTCGTTGCGTCGCCTGCTTACATCAAACGGCATGGCAAACCGCAATCGCTGGACGACTTGTCCAGGCACAATTGTCTCGCCATGAGCGGTGATGCCAGCCAGCGCGGTTGGACTTTTCGTCAAAATGGCAAAGTCGTGACCATTAAAGTCGCGGGGAATCTGTTTTGCAATGACGGTCAGGTATTGCATGACTGGGCGATCCACGGCAAAGGTCTGGCGTGGCGTTCAATGTGGGAAGTTGGCACTGAGATCGAATCGGGCCAATTAGTGAGCGTGTTGGACGAATTTGCAGCACCCGGCAACGATATCTATGCGGTATTTGCGCAACGGCGACATTTGCCACTGCGCATACGGGCCTTCGTCGATTTTTTACGCCGCGCTTATATGCAAGCGGATTATTGGCGAAAAGGTTAGGGTTACCCTGCCTGTCGACGAATGCACGCTACAATACCGCTGGTTCCGAACTCCCTCTCTAACTCTTCCTTTATTTCACTCAGGATTACGCACTATGCATCCTCAGGCTGACTCTCAACTTAACGCGAAAAAACTGTTGCTCAGCAAATGGACTGCCACGTCTCCCAGTAACAAGGAGAAGCATTTTCTGGTCACGAAAGTCATATCGCCGGAGGCGCCCGCCACAGAAATCGATCTCATCGAACTGGAGGCAGTTCATTCGGGGCGACGATTTTCTTTGCGCTGGCGTGAGTTGACTGATCGATGCCGGTGGCTGCAAGGCTGGCAGTAAAATCATCTGATCCCAGTATCCGGCACGTAGTCGATCTTCATCGGTGGCGCGTGCGCACCACCTTTCGCGGTAGTGTCACCATGGATCATCGGGCAATTAAATATTCACCTCACGACATTCCTTGATCATTGTTCCGCCACAAAAGTCCTGGCGCTGAAGCCGTAACGACGGAGACAAAATGACTAAAAAGCCGACCATCAGACTGGTTCTCGGTGACCAGCTCAATGCGTTGCACAGTTGGTTCAGACAACCGCGTGATGATGTCCACATCATCATGATGGAAATTAGGCAAGAAACGGATTATGTACACCATCACGCGCAAAAAATCATCGCCATCTTCGCGGGTATGCGGGACTTCGCCAGACAACTGACCGAAGCTGGGCACCAGGTCCATTATCTGACAATTGACGATCCTGCCAACCTGCAATCATTGCCCGCAAATCTGGACCAGCTGATTCTCCACTATCACGCTAAAGCGTTCGAGTATCAGGAGCCGGACGAATGGCGTCTTGATCGGCAACTGGCAGACTACGTTCAGCAGCAATCAATCGCGTGTCAAATGGTGGATAGTGAACATTTCTATACGCGCCGTGAAGAGGCGGCTGAACTGTTCGGCGGACGTAAAAAATGGCTGATGGAGCATTTTTATCGACAGATGCGGATCAAACACGGCGTACTGCTGGAAGCCGATGGCAAGCCAGTGGGTGGTCAGTGGAATTATGACCACGATAATCGTAAATCGTGGCCGGGGCTGCCTTCCGAACCCGCGGATGGCCGTGTCACCCATGATCATTCGACGCTATGGGAAACGATCGAAGCGGCTGGCGTCCAGAGTTTCGGTCGTCCCAATGCTGCGCAATTTCCGTGGCCGTTGAATAGGTCGGAGGCATTGCAACAACTGGACGGGTTTATAGCTGACGCGCTTCCGTATTTCGGCCAATTTCAGGATGCCATGAGCAGCAAAGCCTGGCGCTTATTCCATTCCATGCTGTCGTTCGCGCTCAATACCAAAATGCTGGTACCCGCGGAGGTAGTAGCGAAGGCGGTTGCCGCCTGGCGTGCTGAGGCGGTCCCGCTAGCTGCTGCCGAAGGCTTTATCCGGCAAATTTTGGGTTGGCGTGAATACGTGCGCGGCATGTATTGGACTCACATGCCAAATTATGCGGCGCAAAATGTATTTGCGCATGAGCGCCCGTTGCCAATATGGTTTTGGACCGGGCAGACAAACATGCGCTGTCTTTCGCTGGCCATTACGCAATCTCTGGAACAGGCGCACGCCCATCATATCCAGCGCTTGATGGTGATCGGAAATTTTGCCTTGCTAGCCGGATTGAATCCGGTTGAGGTCCATCACTGGTATCTCGGCATTTACATTGATGCGTTTGAGTGGGTGGAGTTGCCGAACACATTGGGCATGAGTCAATTTGCCGACGGCGGCCTGTTGGCGACCAAGCCGTACGTGTCGAGCGCGGCCTATATCGATCGGATGAGCGATTACTGCAAAGGATGTTATTACGATAAAAAACTTCGCGTGGGCGAACGCGCTTGTCCGTATAACGCACTTTACTGGGACTTTTTTGCGCGCAATGAAAAGCAGCTTGGGAGCAACCCGCGTCTTGGCATGGTGTATCAGCAATTGCGAAAAATGGAGGTGACGGCCTATAACGCTATGCAGGCGCAGGCGGCGGACTCGCTGGATCGTTTGGATACACTTTAATGCCCAACACCTGTTGCCCACCTCTTATTGCCACATAAGTGGCCATTGATTAGGCGAATCTGCTGCCATTTTAGGCACTCCCCCTTCTTATATTTCCTGCCTTTAATTGTTTTGTAGTACACTACCGACCAGCGGCACCCAGTTCGGCGCCGCCCTCCAAAGGGGAGTAGCTCTCAAGCTTGACCGTTCAGCATCTAGCTGCGACGTTAACGCTTTACACGGTAGTCGTCATCACGGAACAGGCACAACGCCTGCACCCGGTTACCCTGACAGATTGATCTGATCTGTTGAGCAAGACCTTTGTCAGCATGGAATCCATGCGGGCATTGTGTCGTGCGTTCTCCTCACCAATCCTGCCATCCTCCATTCTGTTAGAGATTAGCGTCGAATTTAGCGTCATTAGCGGCTTTCACTTTACATTTATGTCGACGGAGATTTTATGGATGTTTCAAATTTATTAGCAATGCTGGGCATGGCCGACTGGGATATGGCCAAATTTTTTACGGCGCTCTTGTCGATCGTGGTGATTGATCTGGTTCTGGCCGGGGATAACGCCATCGTGATCGCGATGGCTGCCCGTAACCTTCCTGACCACCTACGGAAAAAGGCCATCATCTGGGGGACTTTCGGTGCGGTTATCACGCGGGTATTAATGACCATTGCGGTCGTCTGGCTATTGAAAATCCCGGGATTGTTGTTAATTGGTGGCGCCGCACTGTTGTGGATTGCCTATCGCCTGTTGAGCGACTCCAGCGGTCATCAAATCGAAGGTAGCAAAATCAATAGCATGGCTTCAGCACTGAAGACCATCATTATTGCTGACACGGTCATGGGGATCGATAATGTGCTGGCCGTTGCCGGTGCAGCGCACGGCAGTATTTTCCTGGTCATTATCGGTCTGCTGATTTCGGTACCGATTATGGTGTGGGGATCGACCTTAGCGTTAAAGCTGATCGAGAAATTTCCCGTTACTATTTATATCGGTGCCGCGATTTTGGTGTACACCGCAGTGCATATGATTATCGCCGAACCGCTGATAGCAGGGTTTTGGGATAGCGTTCCCTGGCTGACATACATTGTGTACATCGTTGCAATGGTTATCGTGTTGGGTGGGGGATGGATGGTGTCAAGAACCAACAAATCAGCCCCGCCGGCACAGGCAAAATAATCATCAAACGCTGG
This sequence comes from Glaciimonas sp. PAMC28666, assembly GCF_016917355.1. GTDB lineage: Bacteria > Pseudomonadota > Gammaproteobacteria > Burkholderiales > Burkholderiaceae_D > Glaciimonas. The sequence goes on from NZ_CP070304.1 coordinate 87,678, forward strand.
CTCAAATAAAAATCGCCCCGCCCCTCAAATCAGAGGATGCGGGGCTTTTTTTTACCAGGATACTCTATCAAAGCGCAGGGCTCAATTCCTGATGCTCAGTGTTGACCACCGCCCAGATAAGCGGCTTGCACTGCTGGATCGTTCCGTAATTTTTCGGCCGGGCCGTGGACGGAAATACGACCATTCTCCAACACATAGCCATAGTCCGCTACGTTCAAAGCAGCTGCAGCAAACTGCTCCACCAGCAACATAGTGATGCCCTGCTCCTTCAGACGCATGATGATGCGAAACACCTCATCCACTAAAATGGGGGCAAGCCCCATGGATGGCTCATCGAGTAAAATCACTTCCGGATTAAGCATGACTGCGCGCGCCATCGCGAGCATCTGCTGCTCGCCACCGGACAACGTACCCGCCAGCTGCGTCTGTCTTTCTTTCAGGCGTGGAAAAAGCTCCAGCGCCTTCTCGAGATCGTGCGCAATATCGCCGCGTGGTCGGGCTTTCGTGAAACGCGGAAACGCGCCCAATAGCAAATTATCCGTCACGCTCATGGTCGCAAACACGCGTCGCCCCTCAGGCGAATGCGCTAGACCGGCACGTGCAATTTTATGCGAATCGAGTCCGGTAACATCCTTGCCACCTAACGTGATAGTTCCCAAACGTGGTTTAAGCATGCCTGAGATAGCGCGCATGGTGGTGGTCTTGCCGGCTCCGTTGGAGCCGACCAGCGTGACTACTTTCCCCTTAGGCACCTCTAGAGAAATACCGTGTAAGACTTCAACTTTGCCGTAAGCGGCGTGTAGATTGGAAATTGACAGCATCTCATGCCTCCGCTTCGCTAGACGTTAATGGTATCGGATGATCGATAACCTCGGGATCGCTCACGCTGCCGCCGAGGTACGCTTCGATCACCGCAGGGTCAGCCTGTACTGCTGCTGGTTTTCCCTCGGCAATTTTCTGCCCGAAATCGAGTACGGTGACGGTATCGGAAATTGTCATGACCACATCCATATGATGCTCAATCAAGATGATGGTGATGCCATGATCCCGAATCTTGTGAATGATCGCGATCAACTCAACAATATCCGGCGCAGTCAAACCAGCGGCCGGTTCATCTAATAGCAACAGTTCCGGATTCAAGCCGAGAGCACGACCGATCTCAAGCAGACGCTGCTTGCCGTAGGGAAGATTGCGCGCTTCTTCATTTGCCAGATCGGAAAGGCCGACGAATTGCAAGATGCTGGCGGCGCGAACTCGCGCTGCTTTTTCTTCGTCCCGATAGCGGCGGGTACTGAACATCACATCCAGGACATTGCTACGGAAAGTGTGGTGCAAGCCAACCAGGACATTTTCGGTCGCAGTCATCTCACCAAACAGCTGCACATTTTGAAACGTGCGCGCAACTCCACCCAAGGCAATCGCAGACGGCGTCGAACCGGAAATTATCCGGCCATTGAACTCAACCTGGCCGGCAGTCGGTTTGTAGATACCGGTCAACACGTTCATCATGGTACTTTTGCCGGAGCCGTTAGGACCGATCAGTCCATGCACTGAACCTTTAACGATATTCAAATCAACGTGGTTCAATGCTTTCAAGCCGCCGAACTGCATCAATAATTGTTTGGCGCTCAACAAATTGGTGCCGATCTCAACCGTGCCAGTAGTCCCGGCCCAGATGCTATCGGGGACAGTAACGACTGTGCCCTGCTTGCGGGCAGCGATCCCTTTTTTGACAAAGATGCCGCGCACAAAACCGACGATACCGTCCTGCAGGTAATACACCACGAACAATGTCATTAATCCAAATATCGTCAGACGCCAATCGGTAATATTTTCCAGGCGATAGGCAAAAATCGCCAGGCCGACGGTGGCGAACACAGGGACCGCCAGTTCGCGTGCGGTCTTGCGCTTTTTGAATAGCAAGAAAGCACCAGATCCAACTCCCGCCACTGCGATCACTGTGGCGATATCCCGAAACAATGCAATGTCGGACAACAAGCTTGGCAACATCACGACAATCAATGCCCCGATTAGCGAGCCGACACGGCTCTTGCGACCGCCCATAATGACAGCCAGCAGAAACAGGATAGTGAGTTCAAAATTGTAGGTATTGGGAGAGATATACTCTTCCGAATACGCATATAAACTACCCGCCAGACCTGCCAATGCAGCACTGATGACAAAGGCGTATACCTTGTAGCGATAGACCGAGACGCCCATACAATCGGACGCAATTGGACTATCGCGCAGTGCCTCGAATGCGCGCCCCAGGTGCGATTTCAAAATCCGGTGGACCACAATTAACGACAGCACCATCAATACGGCGACCAGATAAAAATACTGGACCTCGTCAAGCTTGTAACCCCAGAACGAAGGCTTGTTGAGCTTGATGCCCATTGGACCATCCGTGAGGAATGACATTTCATTAATCAATATGCCGGTGATGGTGCCGAAGGCAAGCGTCACCATCGCCAGATAAGGCCCTGTGACCCGCAATGCGGGAAGCGCCATCAGGGCACCAAATAATGACGTCACTACCAGACTAGCCGGTGCAGCCAGCAGAAACGGCCAGCCCAGTTTGAATACCAATACCCCCGTTGTGTACGAACCGATTCCAAACAATCCTGCATGGCCAAGTGACACTTGGCCGGTATACCCCACCACAATATCCAGGCCGAACAACAGGATGGCGTAAATCAGGATGGTTTCGGCCAGATGAATGTAGTACGGATTATGAAATACAAGCGGAAACACGCCCAACGCCACAACCCCGAGCAAACCTAAAGCGACGATTTTTTTGCTCATGGTTACACCTTCTTGATGGCGGTTTTGCCAAACAAGCCGGCTGGTTTAACCGCCAGCACCAGAAGTAGCAAGACAAGTCCTGGTACCTCTTTGTACCCGGTCGAGACATAAAAACCTGTCAATGTCTCAGCGATACCCAAAATAAGGCCACCGACGACAGCACCCATACCGGAGGTCAAACCACCAATAATGGCGACCGCAAATGCTTTCAATCCCAATGCGGCGCCCATCGTTGCACCGGTCAACGTCAACGGCGCAACCAGCACGCCTGCGAATGCCGCCGTCGCGGACGATAATGCGTAGGAGAATGTAATGACCATGCTGGTGTTGATACCCATCAGCCCGGCTGCATCCCGATCATTGGCGGTAGCAACAACTGCTTTGCCATAGATCGATTTGCGGTTAAACAACTCAACGGCCAGCATCATCCCCAATGCGCCTAGCACCACTACGATTTGCATCGGTTGCACGCTTGCTCCAAATACCTGAAATGGCGTGGCGCTCAACGGCGTCGGAAAGGTCAGATCGTCCTTTCCCCAGATGTTTTCAGCTACATTTCTGAAGATGATTGCCAGAGCGATGGTGGACATGATCCAACCAAACTCCGATTTGATTTTGATTGCCGGGCGCACGCCGATCCACTCAACCACGACGCCTTGCAACGCACCGAACACGATCACTATGGGGATCATTAGCCAGTAATTTAAATAGGGGCCACCATGAATATTCCCGACCAGACTTAACCCGACCAGCGCACCGAGCATCAATGCTTCGCCCTGTCCAAAATTGAGGGTGCCGGAAGTAGCAAAAGTAAGTTGATAACCGAAAGCAATGACCGCGTAGATCATGCCTAACGCGATACCGCTAAAAACGAGCTGGAGAAAGATTTCCATGATGTATACCCAAAAAGCGCCAAAAAACGAAAGAATACGATGACAAATTGCCTTAACACGGCAACAGAATAAGCCAACAAAAAAGCCAGCCCCGCATCCATGGGACTGGCCTGATCGTCAATAGCCGTTCAACCGCATAAGCGCATGAACGGGTCTTGATAGCGTTACTTAGCTAGAACGACACGGCCATCCTTAACAACGCCAATCGTAACCATGCCTGGCTTAATCGCCTCGTGGTCATCATGACTGTAAGGTTTATTGTAGGTGGTGATGACGCCTTCCACGGGCGCTTTGAGGTTTTCCAATGCTTCACGTACTTTTGGGCCATCGGTGGAACCAGCCTGTTTGATCGCAGCAGCAAGCAAATAGATTGAGTCGTAACCTTGGGCTGCGGAGACGGCGGATGGCATCCGGTCTACTTTATAAGCTTTTTGATAAGCTTGAATAAAGCTTTTCCGCACAGGCGTATTGCCATCTTGGATGAAAGTTTGCGGCATGCGCGCACCGTCGCCGTTTTTGCCAGCGTTATCGATAAAGTTACCCATCGACAACGGCCAGCTACCGATAATTGGCACCGTCCAATTGATTTTTTGCATGCCGTTTGCAATCTGCGCCAACTCAGGACCAATACCGTAGGTCAATACGACTTGCGCACCGCCCTGCTTGGCCTTGAGTAGTTGTGCCGTCATGTCGACATCTTTTAGATTGTACTTTTCTTCAGCCACCGGCTTGATACCACTCGCCGCGAGTGCCTTTTCCAGATCTTCGCGACCAAGTTGACCGTAATTCGTTGAATCTGCAAGGATCGCCACCTTGGTGTACTTTTGACGTACAACAGCTTCGTCTACGATCATTTTTGATTGAATGGTGTCATTTGCAGAGGTACGGAAAATATAATTGTCTTTGTTTTCCGGGGCAACAAATTGCTTGGTGATAATTGAACCGGTCGCCACGCTATTCATGACCGGGATTTTTGCTTCCTGGTAGAAGCGTTGGGATGCCAGGGCGACGCCAGTATTGGCGAAACCCACCGTAGCTACAACTTTCTCTTTATTGATCAATTCTTGCGCTACCTGCACGCCGCGCTCGTTTTTCGCTTCGTCATCGCGCTCAACCAATTGCAACTGGCGACCCAAAAGACCACCTTTAGCATTGATTTCTGCGACCGCCAGTTTAACGCCGTCACGCATAGAGACGCCCATCGGTGCTGAGCCGCCGGTAAATGGTCCGGTGACGCCAATTTTGATGGGGTCTGCGGCAACAGCGGAAGTGATTCCGGCGACCGACCACGTTAGTAAAGCTGCAGCGACGAATACGTTAGTTTTATATGCCATGGTCTCTTCCTCTATCCTGTTGTTTTTTATGTTCATCCTGCGTACCTGACTTTTGTTCGATGTCTTCGGCACTACGGGTTCTTAACCGGCCACTCATCAGCTCGGCCATTTTTGCAACATCTTCATTTTTTCACGCTTCATCGTGAGCGATTTTGTCACTATCCATATTTGGTTTTTAGTCAAAAAAATATCAGACAACGCAGCATTTCAGTCCATCCTTACAACTTCCTGACAAGATGATAATTTTTAAAAATCAGTACGTACTATCCGCATTATCGTGACCGAAAGAAGCAATCCTTTTCATCAATGAGATGAATTTTTTTAATGTAAGGTGATTTCGTGGGTATCTGCAAAAGTGTGCGGCTATCGCTGCAGTCTCCACTTTCGGCGGAAAACAGCGTCGCTCTCCACGACCTGGTAGCGTTGAGGCTCCATGTGTGATGGGCAGAGATAGTCTCGAATAAAGCGAACCTGCTGCGCGGGGTTGCTCACTGCGTATTCGTGAGCAGACGAAGCCGGCACATTTGTTACTTCCGCGATGCGGGCGACTAACGAGAGCACAATGACAAAACGCCTAAAACGGCGAAAACGGCCCAAAATAGACGAACTGATCGAAACGGACAAAAGAGGAGATGACGCACGAGCGTTGAAGAAGAACGCCACAACAGGAAGGAAATTACAAAAAAATGGACGAAAAAAATCCCCAGCGCACCGGGGATTTTCTAGAAATTGCTTGCTTCAGCTATTAGATAGCTTGAATGTTCGAAGCTTGCTTACCCTTAGGGCCAGCAGTAACTTCGAAAGAAACCTTTTGGTTTTCTTGCAACGACTTGAAGCCGTTAGATTGGATTGCGGAGAAATGTGCGAACAGATCTTCACCGCCTTCATCAGGAGTAATAAAACCAAAACCTTTTGAATCATTGAACCATTTTACAATACCAGTTGCCATTACATTTCCTATTTCAGTTAAGTTGGGCTTGCGCCCGTTAGATCGTTTAAAGCAAGAAAGGAATGACAGACCAATACTGCACCACTAGCTCGAATCCTAAACGATTCCGTATTATACCGGAAAATTATCGAATGACACTAAAAATAAAAGAATTATTCGATTAATGATGCTTAGGGAACGAGCTAAAGGATTTCCTGTAAATCAGTCAACCTCTTGCTCTGTTATCTTTATAACTGATAAACATGACAGATGGCAATTATTATCTTTAGAAACATAGCAAAAAAATCAATCCGGCTCTTTTCTTCGCTGTTTTCAGGCTAAATTGCGGGGTCTTTCCGTTGTTTTCAGCATAAGAATAGGTGGAAATAGCGCTAGTCTCGCATGTGCCTGAAAAAAAACCTCCGCGATCCAAGCTCGTGAACGCGGACCAAACAAAGGTCAATTAAACATTTTCTCAGCAAGAGTTTATGCGTCGTACAGTAATATAATCGCTGTTCTTTATGCGTCTGGGTAAAGCTCCAGTATAAACAGAGCCCGGGTACATGGCCCTAATTCATAGCTCCGGTAATTAATGGCTATTAGTTAGAAGACAAATGCAAAAATCCTATAGGAATGCGACGGTTACTTACAGTCGAATTTAATTTCGCCCGCTTCTGTTACCGGTTCTATCACCTCTTTTTTCACCGCTTCTGCTAGCGTTACTCTTGCCAATGTCAGCCAATACCGAGACGCAACCCTCCCCCACTTCCGAAGCTGAATCTGATTCAGTCTTGAGCCATCTGCCTTTTTCACTGTTCTGGCGCGCGCGCGTGGCTTCTACCGTAGCGAACCAGATGCAGATCGTGGCAGTAGGTTGGCAAGTCTACCAAATGACCGGGAGCGCCTTTGATCTGGGTATCGTCGGATTGGTACAATTTCTTCCGGCGTTATTTCTGGCGCTCGTTGTCGGTCATGTCGCCGACCGCTATGATCGCCGCCAAGTCGCCCGCATTTGTCTGTTTATTGAAGGCATCGCGGCCGCGGTACTAGGCCTTGGGAGCATTCAGGGCTGGCTCTCGAAGGAGGCAATCTTCGTCATAGTCTTCGTTATCGGCGCCACGCGCGCATTTGAATCCCCCACCATGCAAGCGCTGGTACCAGGCCTGGTTCCAGCCAGGTTACTGCCACGTGCGGTGGCCTGGGCAGCTTCCGCGACGCAAACCGCTGTCATTATTGGCCCTGCACTGGGCGGATTTATTTATGCCCTGGGAGCCAGTGCCGTGTATGCCATCAGCAGCGTAGCGTTCATTATGGCCAGCGTATTAGTCAATCGCATTCGGATTGAAACGGTCTTACCAAAACGTGAACCGGCGACCTTGACATCGCTTTTTGCAGGCATCGCTTTCATCAAAAGCCGCCCTGCCGTTCTGGGGGCTATTTCCCTGGACTTATTCGCGGTATTACTGGGCGGAGCAACAGCGTTGCTCCCGATCTTTGCGCATGACATACTGGCCACCGGCCCGCTCGGGCTGGGCCTTCTGCGCTCGGCACCCGCCGTCGGCGCATTATCCGTCGGTTTATATTTAACCCGTCGCCCATTAACCAGACGCGTTGGTCGCAGCATGTTCATCGCCGTCGCTATCTTCGGCATCGCCACTGTCGTGTTTGCATTGTCGCGCTCCATGACCCTCTCGCTTGTGGCGTTAGCGGTGCTGGGTGCCTCCGATATGATTAGCGTGGTCGTGCGCTCGTCATTTGTTCAATTAGAAACCCCGGATGCCATGCGTGGTCGGGTAAGCGCTGTCAACTCGGTTTTCGTGGGCACATCCAACCAGCTGGGCGAGTTTGAATCCGGACTGACTGCATCATGGGTCGGCCCGGTGGCGGCCGTGCTGATCGGTGGGATCGGCACCATTATTGTTGTAGGGTTGTGGATTAAATTGTTCCCGGAATTATTCAAAGTTGATCGACTCAGTAGTCCCGCAACGCCACCAACCGGACCTGCGCCGCCGTGATAGTTTTGACGAGCTGGCGATGATGACGATGATGACGATGATGACGATGCTGCCGATGCTGGCGATGCTGGCGAACATTGCGTAGTCGGTAGAATATCTACGCGGTAACCATTGATCGTTCCTGTTGCCAGCAACGATCAATGGTTACCGCTATACTTTGCAGCCGTTGAGGCGTTGGGCATCGTCGACAGGCGCAACAGAGTTGACGTGATTACAGCGCTCCGGACAATCCAGGTCATTATTTAAACGTTATTTCGTTGGTGACATCGATTTCAATCGTGCTCATCGCGACTAAAAGGAATTACGATGGAATATCGCGAACTTGGGCAAACCAATCTCAAAGTAAGTCAGATCACGCTCGGAACGATGACGTGGGGAGAGCAGAACAATGAGCCAGAAGCGCATGCCCAGATTGATATGGCGCTGGAATATGGCGTGAATCTGATCGACGTGGCCGAAATGTATCCTGTCCCACCACGGCCTGAGACGCAAGGCTCGACGGAACAGTATTTGGGCAGCTGGCTAAAAAAATCCGGTAAGCGCGATCAAGTCATGATCGCAACCAAAGCTACCGGCCCTGCGCGCAAGCCCCACAATCCGCGTCACATCCGCGGCGGCATCAATAATTTTGATCGAAAAGGTTTAACCGAGGCGCTGAACGGCAGCCTGGAGCGCCTGCAAACAGATTACGTCGATCTCTACCAATTACATTGGCCCGATCGCAGCGTAAACTGTTTCGGCACGTTGAATTACGCCCATATTTCTGATGAAGATACCGTTCCGATTGAGGAGACATTAACCATCCTTGCCGATTTTATACGGGCTGGTAAGGTGCGTCACATCGGCGTTTCCAATGAGACGCCATGGGGAATTGCGCAATTTATTCGCGCTGCGGAAAAATTTGATTTGCCACGCATTGTGACGGTTCAAAATCCCTACAGTTTGCTTAACCGCACTTTTGAAATTGGACATTCCGAATTTTCTTATCGCGAGCAGATTGGGTTGCTGGCCTATTCACCGCTGGCTTTTGGTGTTTTATCCGGAAAGTATCTGGAAGGCGCGCGGCCTGCTGGCGGCCGTTTGAGCCTGTTTGAACGATTCACCCGCTATACCAATCCGCAGGTTGACCGCGTCGCGGGCGATTATATTGCACTGGCAAAAAAACACGCTATTGATCCAGCACAAATGGCTTTGGCATTTGTTACCAGCCGAGGTTTTGTCACTAGCAACATCATCGGTGCCACCACGTTACCCCAATTGCAAAGCAATCTGGATAGTATAAATCTTACGTTAAGTGACGAGATTCTGGCGGAAATTGAAGCGATACACACCCGCCAGCCCAATCCAGCGCCTTAATTTTTTCAGGCGCTTTTTTGGCGCCTGACCTGTATCAAAGTCAGACGGATGGTGAGTCCGTGGTTTTTGGTGAGTCGTTCTTCATGATCATTGGCGCCGCCATGACGCGTGACCGAGCAGCGTAACGCTTGGCCAGAACTGCGCAAACCATTAACTGTATTTGATGGAACAGCATCAGCGGCAATACCACCATACCCACCGTGTGGCTGGCGAACAGCACGTTCGCCATCGGTATTCCGCTGGCCAGACTTTTCTTCGAGCCACAAAATACAATGGTGATCTCGTCTTCCTTATTGAAGCCCAAACGCCGACTTAAGAACGTCGCAATGGCTAACATGACGAACAACAACACCACTAAAACGGCCAACAAACCAAGCAATGAAATGGCTGGCAGTTGTGACCATAATCCCTGCACGACGGCTTCGCTAAAGGCGGTATAGACCACTAACAATATTGAACCCTGATCTACAAACTTCAGTAATGCTTTATGTTTATCGACCCAGCCGCCAATCCAGCGCCGCGCGATCTGCCCAGCAATGAAGGGCAATAGTAATTGATAGACGATATTCATAATCGAACCAAACGAACCCTGCGCCTGACCGTGCGCCACCACGATCAAACCAACTAGAACCGGGGTGAGAAATATACCGATGAGATTCGAAGCAGAGGCGCTACACACGGCTGCCGGAACATTCCCGCGGGCGACGGAGGTGAAGGCAATCGAGGATTGCACCGTTGATGGCAGCGTGCATAAAAATAAAATACCGAGATATAAATCCGGGGTGACCAACGGCAGAAAAATTGGTTTGAATATCAATCCCAGCAAGGGAAACAAAATAAAACTAAATGCTAATACCGTAAGGTGCAGCCGCCAGTGCATCGCGCCCTCAATCGCGGCCTCCCGCGACAATTTTGCGCCGTGCAGGAAAAACAATAAGCCGATGGCAAACGTCGTCAACAAATCGAATCCGTGCGCAACGACTCCCTGAGCAGGCAAAACACTTGCGATAAGCACGGTCGAGACGAGCATGAGCGTAAAATTGTCTGGCAAAAACCGGGGACGAACCATGATAGGAAGTGAGTAAGATTGAAAAGATTAAAAGAGGAGCGAATTATTGCAAATAATATTTGATGAGCGGCAGGTCTTTCCTGATAAGTATCAGGAACATTCGGGCTAATAACAACCGACCAGGTGCGCTCCGGACTTAGTCGGGTAGCAGGAACTAGGATTGTGACTTGTACAATAACGAATTGCGTATTTTACCGCGCCTTTCATCACGTCGCTGATGAGATAGCCGTTCCTCCATGATCGACTGCATTATGTGTTGTTCTGTAGTGTTAAAAACAACAAAAGCACCTTACGATGCCATGTTGCCACTTAATTCAAGCTAAGGCTTTCGACGAAGTTTCTTCAATCAGGCTTTTATACCATCAAGTCTGCACCTTCTTCATAGCCAAAACATCAGTAACCAGGCAAAGTTAACCACGCCCAAGGCCGCTATTATCGGCGCCATAACGAGTAAACGTCGGCCGGTTCGGGTGGCATAGTGACCGGTAACACGCCATGCCAGCCAGACACTCCAAAGTGTGGTGGTAACCAATAAAATCGCCCGCAGGTCGTTCGCCCAGAACACCGGCAGATGCTCGCCCCGTAACAAACTAACGGTCGTCGCAGATAATCCTACGAACACGCCACAACCCGCCAGAGGAATCGTAGACTGCACCAAATGATTAAAGCGGCTGCGATCCCAGGTACCCAGCAAACGGGTGCTGGCAGCGAACAACAGCGACAAAACAGTCCCCATTACCAAACCGGTCACTAAAATGTAGGCGACAACAAGGCTGCCATCGAGCCAGCTAAAAACGTCACTTTGCGCCGGATAATTGGTGAAAATCCACCACGGTGCATTAGTGGCGAACGGCCACACGATGTCGCGGTCTATCAGCCACGTCGCAATCGCTTGCTTAATAACGATGAACCACGGACTGGCAGACCAGTGAAACGCACCAATCGCGATCCCCATCAGCCCGTATAGCGCCAGCGCACTCTCCCAAAGGCTGTTTTGCTTCGCACCTAAGGACACGATTTCCAAGGTAGGAGGACGCCATGTCAACGTGATTGCCTCACGATGATTGCTACAGCGCCCGCACATGTGGCAATCGGCAGCACCGGTCATTGCACGTAACGGAACCAGAGGGGCGCAATTGATGGCGATCGTTTTTTTACCGTGTGTATTGTAGGAAGCACGCCAGGCTTCTTCATTCACTTTGTAATGAAAAGGGGCCAATTTTGCCAATAAGCCAAACACACCATTGACCGGACAGAGATATTTGCACCAGACCCGCTTCTCCCGACCATACAGATAACCGACAATAATTGCGCCAAAGGTGGAGCCACCCAGCACGAGCAGGACTGCTTTGGGATATTGATAGACACTGACCATCTGCCCGTAAACGGTCGTGAGGGCAAAAGCCACAAACGGCCAGCCACCCCACCGCATCCAGCGTGGGATCGGCTTGAAAAGCCCGTGTCGACTGGCGAATTCCGTCAATGCCCCTTCGGGACATAACACGCCGCACCAGACACGCCCCATCAACACCATGCTGATTAGCACAAACGGCCACCAGACACCCCAAAATGCGAACTGCGCTATGAGGGTAAGGTTAGACCATATGTGGGCTGTTTCGTCCGGTAGCGGTAAGAAGATCGGTACCAGAATTAGCAGTGCATAAATAAGGACAACGCCCCATTGAATGCCACGAATCAAAGGTGCGTTCAGGCGCATCCACTCGCCCACCCGTGCTAATCGGGTTGACGAGGCCGGGGATATTGTTGATGTGGTGCAGGAGCTCATGATCTTAAGCTGCCAGCGTTGCCTGTTTCGCACCTTTTGGCGCGGCACGTTTTAAAAACAGCAACACCACCACCCAATACCCTATATAAACTAGCAAACTCATCAATGCCGGTTGGGCGCGGTAGCCGGTTAAGGTACTTACCAGATTACCGAACGTACTACTATCGTCAAGCAACCATGTGCTGCTCCAGATTGGGTCGATTATCGTCGGAATCATGTCCAGAGACATCAAACGTTCAACACCGGTTAACAGTAATCCCGCCGCCAAAAACAGCAGCATGATTTCTGTGACCTGAAAAAAACGACGCCAAGAAAAAATTTTGCCACCGAGTTGCAGAAGATAGAACGTCAGGACGGCCAGGCCAAACCCAATAACTGCGGCCAGGATCAACATCTGGATACTATTATGTTCACTCTGTTTGATGCCGTAGAGGAAAATCACCGTCTCGCTACCTTCGCGGGCGATTGCCAATGCTGCCAGGGCAGTGACGCCCCACCAGTTAGCCGTCTTTAAATTGGCTTTCAGCGAAGTTTCCATATCGCGCTTCATGGTGCGCCCATGTTTTCGCATCCAGTAGACCATTTGCACGATCAATACCGACGCCAGTAGTACCATCACGATCTGAAAATAATCTTGCGAATCGCCCGACAAAATTTCGCTAAAACCCAGCAATGCAGCGCCCAGACCGATTGCGGCGATGATGCCGATACCGACACCAGCCCATAAATACGGCAAACCACGGCGGGTATCGGCCCCACCGTTGGCTAACCAGGCGTGCAAGATGCCAACCACCAACAAAGCCTCAACGCTTTCGCGCCAGACGATGAATAAAACTTGACCCATCGATTAACTCTCCATTACTTCGTTATCAACATGTAAGTGCTGAACATTTTGTAAATGCTGAACATTTGAACGCGCGAGGCTGTTGCACCATAACCTCGACGATTAGCCTGATTGCAACTGCGCCACCAGATCGACAAAGTCGTCAGCAAGTCGCCATAAACTCTTGAATGCTGTTCCAATAGTGAAGCAAAATTGTCAGCTCGCCGCTGCCAGATGCACCATTAACTTACTTTGCAACAATGACGCCCTTCGCACTCAAATGAAAATCGTCGAAAAATTTATACTCACCAGGCGATAATGGCGCAATCACGATAAACGACTCCGCGCCGGGCGCGAGCACCTTCTCTTTGCGCAACTGAATACTCTCGAATTCGACTGCAGAGGTGCCAGTATTGTGTACTTCGATCTTAATTTTTTTGCCCGCCGGGACTTCAATTCGCGCCGGATTCAAGACACCATCTTTCATCTCCAGCTTGAAAGTGGGCAAATCCGCAGCGAATGACACTCCTGCAACGCCTGCCAACCCTATCGTCAGCGCGATGCGTAAATTCCGTAAAACCATCGGTATAGCTCCTGGTCGAAAAAACGTCTCTTTATAATGAGTAAATCAGAGTGAGACCTCTCACGCTGATTGAGCCACAACGTCAAAGTTAATAGCCGCCTTTTTTACCCACGCCGGCAAAAACGAAGTCGTTTCTGACTTCAAAAGGCTTAAACCAGGCGCTGACGCCGGTTTCTTTGTCCACGTGGCGACCGAAATGGGCGGCTTCATTTGCCGACGGTGGAGAAATTTTCATAATCAGCGTGTATTTACCCGGACCAGCCAACTTTACGTTATCGCCATAATGGGGGCCGTCATTCGCCACCATCGGCATCATGTCGCCTTTAATTACGTCTTTCGAGCCGACTTTCGTAAATTGATAGGAAATCACAAGATTCGGCATCCAGTCACCTTCTGCGAAACCATTTGGATTATCTTTAACCGCATGAATGTCCGCTTCTACATGAATATCCGAAAGCTCGGCCTTACGCATCATGCCTTCTGGCTCCATCTTGATCGGCTGCAAATAAACTGCAGCGACTTCCAGGCCATTCATGATTTGCTGTTTGCCGATAGGATATTCCGCTGCCATTGCGCTAGTCGTAAAGCCTGCCGTCAACAACATCGCTAAGGTCAAAATTTTCATATTGGATTTCGGTCCCATTGTGTCGCTCTTCCAAAATAGTAAATGATAATGATTATTGTTTGATTGTATCACCGAGATCGTAAAACCGCTCCCCTCACAAAAAAACGCGCCCCACGCATGGCCCGCAGAGTAAAGCACGTCGATAAAGCATCGCAAATGAATGCCACCGCAAATTTCACGGAATCGGTAGTGAAAACAGCAAACACCGACTCCAGTTTTACGGCTGTGCTGATCCCGGCCATAAAGCGAATAATTTTTATACGAATAGGAAAATATTTCGTTTTCTAAACATTTATTTCACAATAATGATTCATTCGCAATTTACCTCTTCCAAAATCAAGCCAGCTCGGCTATAATTTTGTCTTTCGCGGCTGTAGCTCAGCTGGATAGAGTACTTGGCTACGAACCAAGGGGTCGTGGGTTCGATTCCTGCCAGCCGCACCAGAAAACGAAAGAGTTGCAAGAGAAATCTTGCAACTCTTTTCTGGTTTACGGCTCCCCAAAGTGCAATGACACTCCCCCTCTAGGTTTGTAAACCTCGTAACACCGAATCGGCTATCTGCTATCCCGCCTTTAATATTTTTCGCAGCGCAACTTCTCCGTCCGCTTCCAACTAAGCTATAAATTAATTGGCAGTTTTGATGGACAGCTCGCCTTAAATTGTACAAATTGCCCATATTAAAGTTTCTCAATAAGTTTTTCCCTTTTTACGTAAAACCCATATACAATGTCGATCTTTCGCGGCTGTAGCTCAGCTGGATAGAGTACTTGGCTACGAACCAAGGGGTCGTGGGTTCGATTCCTGCCAGCCGCACCAGACGTAAAAAGGGTCCATCAAAAGATGGACCCTTTTGTCTTTTATGCTTATCTTCTACTTCCAAAACCATCAATAACCGGCGTTGCTCACTTTATGACGTTGAGCAAATATAAAGGCGCGCTTTCAATTCCCTCGATATTTCTCAGATCAACAACATCGCTGCGAGTGGGACACGTGACGTGACAACCTGTTGCTTTGCCTCGTTCCATCCTACAATGACAGCGCGCCCTACAAAACCGCGTTTGACGCTGCTTTTTTGACGCTACTTTAATTGGGAAGCATTTTTTGCCAGAACGTAGCATGGAAACAACGCTGCTCAATAAACCGCGGGATATTCGAGATTGATTTTGAATTGACGCCTGACTCTATCGCTTAAGTTTCAGTCGCGCCTCAGGACAGCGAAGCATAAAGATGAATTTATTAGCGCCGCGGAGGATAAAGATCGCGACCGACTTCATTAATCTGCTGACGCAGTGCGCGTCTCTCGTCCGGCGACAAACGGTTACGTGTAGGCTGTCCTGCATCGCGGTTGCCACGCTGATTTTGCAAGTCTTGATTGCGCGAGTTATCGCGCTGAGGTTCATACTGTCTCGGAGCGCGCTGTTGTGGCGGCTCTTCTCGCTCACGATCGGACCGCGCCGCCGCGCCTGCCATAGCGGCAAGCAGCAACAAACAAAGACTCATTTTTCGAAACATCATATTCATAACGTTTTCTTCTGTGAATGCAGGATAACGGTTAAGATTTACCCGCCACAGATTCAGTGTAAGCCCCTGCACTTTTTGCCATAAGAGGTATTTGGTAAAGTTTGTAACACTTTGTAATCCACGCGCTTCCTCTGTATTTTTAATGTGCACTGACGTTACCATACGACTATGAATACTCACAACACACCTACCCAAACAGCGAACGCCCATCAGTATAAGATTCTGGTGGTCGATGATGACATCCGTCTTCGAGATTTATTGCGCCGTTATTTGACGGAACAAGGCTTTCAGGTTGTCACAGCGGAAAATGCACAGGCAATGAATAAACTGTGGATTCGTGAGCGCTACGATCTGCTGGTACTTGATCTGATGCTGCCCGGCGAAGATGGTTTAGCCATTTGCCGTCGTCTTCGTGGCGCTGGCGATCAAACGCCGATCATCATGCTAACAGCAAAAGGTGAAGACGTAGATCGCATTGTTGGGCTCGAAATGGGCGCGGATGATTATTTGCCGAAGCCGTTTAATCCACGCGAACTGGTAGCACGTATTGGTGCTGTATTGCGACGCAAAGGTCCCGACGAGTTACCAGGCGCGCCTTCCGAGACTCCGCAGTCGTTTGAATTTGGCGAATTTGTCCTTGACCTCGGGACGCGCTCACTGAAGAAAAGCGGTGAATCGGTGCCACTTACAACCGGTGAGTTTTCGGTCCTGAAGGTTTTTGCCCGTCATGCGCGTCAGCCTCTGTCACGCGAAAAATTGATGGAACTGGCCCGAGGTCGTGAATACGAAGTTTTTGATCGTAGTCTCGATGTACAGATCTCGCGGCTACGCAAACTAATTGAACCCGATCCAGCCAATCCTCTGTATATCCAAACCGTCTGGGGCCTCGGTTACGTATTCATTCCCGAAGGTCAGCCGCGTTAAATGCGGAATGTCCAGCTGAATGACGCACCCGTGAGGTCGCGATGACGACTCCACACCGCCTGGCTTGGTTAAAGAGCGGCCTGCTGTGGCGCACTTTCTTTTTAATGGCATTCCTTATCACTATCAGTATGGTGGTGTGGGTGGCCAGTTTTCGCATTGTTGAACGCGGTCCGCGTGCGCAGCAACTGGCGGCCCAGATCATCTCGGTCGTCACTATCACGCGGGCAGCCTTGACGCACTCGGCGCCAGACCTGCGGCGCGAGTTGCTATTCGATCTTGCCAGCAACGAAGGGATTCGCATCTATCCGTTGGAAGAGAACGACAAGATTGAGCCACCTCCGGACAGTGCCGTGATGCCCGAACTGGAAACCGAAGTACGCGCCAGACTCGGTAACGATACAAGGTTCTCCGCCAGCGTCAACGATATCGGCGGTTTTTGGGTCAGCTTCACCATTGACGAGGATCAATACTGGCTAATGCTGGATCGAGATCGCGTCGAACGTAGTTCCGGTTTTCAGTGGTTCCAATGGGCGGCGGCGGCCATGCTGCTATCTCTACTGGGCGCGATGTTTGTTTCGACATTGATTAATCAACCGCTAGCGCGCCTGACCGCAGCCACGCGCTCCGTAGCGAAGGGCGAGCAACCAGATCGATTGCCGGAAACCGGCCCTACCGAGATTGAAGAGGCCAATCGCAGCTTTAATCAGATGGTGGACGATCTGCAGCGTGTCGATGCCGACCGGGCCATTATTTTGGCCGGTATCTCGCACGATTTACGCACGCCAATATCACGTATGCTGCTCGAAGTCGAAATGGCCCATCTGACCGAGGATGCCCGGACTGGCATGCAATCGGACCTGGCCCAGATGGATGGCATTATTGGTCAATTCCTGGACTATGCCAAACCCACCGATGTCAGCAGTTTTACCGTGATCGATCTGACCAATTTTCTGCATGACGTGGAGCAAAACGCAGCACGTCACACCGATATCGAAGTCCATTCACGCGTATCTGAGAATCTTTATATTCAAGGAAACGAAACCGAAATACGACGCGTCTTCAACAATCTGATCGAGAATGCGCGCCGCTACGGAAAGTCTGACGGAAGTGAGATCGCCGTCATCGACGTGACCGCCATGCTTCAACATGACAAAGTTCTCATCGACATTTCAGACCGCGGGCCGGGCGTGCCTGAGGCGGAAATGGAGCGTCTGCTGAGACCGTTTACACGTCTGGACACAGCACGCGGCCAGGCCAACGGCTCTGGATTAGGACTCGCGATCGTCAATCGGGTCATCAAGCGACATGACGGAAAGTTACAACTTTATAACCGCAGTGGCGGCGGGTTGTCCGTCCAGATCACCCTTCCATTCGTCAAAAATGGTGGCCGCGACTTCTCACCCAAGACAAGGTTATAGTCGGAACAGGAGGGCCACGGCCTCTGCCGCGATCCCCTCTTCCCGACCAAGATAACCAAGCCGTTCGTTGGTTTTTGCTTTCACGTTCACCTGACCGGTGGTGATACCGCAGTCAGCGGCAATCCGCTCTACCATGCGTGGGATATGGGGAGCCATTTTGGGCGCCTGAGCGATCACCGTGCAATCAATATTACCGACACCAAAGCCGGAAACACTGACACGCCGCACTGCTTCTCGCAATAGTTTTCGTGAGTCCGCTCCAGCGAACTCGGGGTCGGTGTCGGGAAAGTGGCGACCGATATCGCCTAATCCGGCAGCACCAAATAACGCATCAATAATGGCGTGCAGCAACACGTCAGCATCTGAATGCCCTAGCAAACCCAGGTGGTGCGGAATGGTGACACCGCCAATAATCAATAATCGGTCTGCTACAAGCGCGTGACAATCATAGCCTTGCCCAATCCGAAAACCTGCCGGGTTACTCATACCTGTTCTTTCAAAAAAATTTCTGCCAACGCGACGTCGTGTGGCAACGTCACCTTAAAATTTCGGGGGCTACCCTCGACTAACATTGGACGCAATCCAAGCATCTCAATCGCGCTGGCTTCGTCAGTAATTTGCTGCGCCTGACCGGCAGCAATAGCCAACGCCCTCTGCAATAAACCATAGCGGAACATTTGAGGCGTTTGGGCCGCCCAGAGCCGGGCGCGGGATACCGTTTCTGTTACGTGTGAAGTCGGCGCCATTTTTTGACTCCCTTCGCCATGAAGCGGAACGCCCTCATCGCTGCGTTTGAGCGTATCAACGACTCTTAATGCCAGCAAGCCGCCTACCGCCTCATCACGCAACGCCGCAATCAACTGCGCGATCAAACTGCCCGTCAGGCCCGGTCGTGCTGCATCGTGCACCAGCACCCAATCGTCATCCGCCGCCTGGTTTCGGATTGCATTCAACCCATTAAGTACCGACAGATGCCGAGTTTCGCCGCCTTGATATAGCAGCGTCACCCGATCTTTCAAATGGGGCGCTGCGGTCATCAGGTCCGCAATATAGCCATCTTCTGCGCTGACGACTACGAAGACGTGCGCAATCGCTTCACACGCGACGAAGGTGTCCAGCACATGTCGCAACATGGCCTTGCCAGCGAGCGGCAAATACTGTTTGGGGCAGTCGGTGCCCAGACGCGCGCCTATACCGGCAGCGGGGATCAGAGCAAAGTTTCGTGACAGATGCATGTGAAGGACTACCGAAAAAATGTAAAAAAGGAAAGCGCAAAGGAAACGTCGTTTCAACCCGCCACACAGAGTTAGTTCGTCGCCCCTTCGCATTTTATTCCGCATCGTCTAAACCGATTCTACGATAGAAATGGGCAGGAGACCCGCACTGCAAAGCCTGACAGTGCCGCATAAAAAAGGCTGACGAATAGACAATTGCGCGGTGGTTTATAATGTTGCTCTGAATTTTAACTGTCAATGCAGCTTAATTGTGGCTTTTTTGCCCGTCACGGCCTCTGCTTTGCTTTAGCTGATGCTTACCAGCCTCTGCTTCGACAACGCTGATAGGGGCAAAAAAAGCCAGCGCTGCGCTGAAGCCTCAGATAGCGGGGATGATGCGCTAGCCCGACGATAAACAGCAGATGTGCTCCGATCCTGACCGCGTAATTTGATCTTAAATAGGTTCTCATATCAAAACCCAACGCCCGATGCAATTCGATCTTGATAAGTCGCTGCCCAAGCCGGGCGCACGATTTACGCTGCCAGCGGTCCATGGCTCAGCCGATGCCTACGCTTTAGCCCATGCTGCGTTGACGCTGAAATCCCGTAAGCAAATGTTGACAGTGATTGTCGCCAATGCCACGGACGCGCAACGCCTACTCTCGGAAATCCCGTGGTTTGCCGAGGAACAGATTCCGCCTGCAGCCAAAGGCGAGGTTAAAGGTGACGCCGGCCCTGCGCTACAAAATCGTAGTAGTTTACAGTGCCATCTGTTGCCCGACTGGGAGACCCTGCCTTACGACGCTTTCTCCCCCCACCAGGATCTGGTGTCCGAACGCCTTGCCACCTTGTATGAAATTCAAAACGGTCATTGCGACGTCCTGATCGTGCCCGCAACCACGGCGCTGGTGCGTATGGCACCACCCGCCTTTTTGGCCGCTTACACCTTCTTTTTTAAACAAGGCGAGATTCTGGACGAAGCGCGTCTGAAATCACAATTAACGTTGGCCGGTTACAGTCATGTCACTCAAGTCATATCACCGGGTGAATATTCCGTCCGTGGCGGTCTGATTGATATTTTTCCCATGGGTTCGGTGTTGCCGTATCGCATCGATCTATTCGGTGACACCATCGAAACCATTCGCACTTTTGATGCAGATACCCAACGTTCGTTGTATCCGGTGAAAGAAATACGTTTGCTGCCGGGACGCGAGTTTCCGATGGATGAAACTGCACGCACTGCTTTTCGGAGTCGCTGGCGGGAAGAATTCGAAGGCGATCCGTCGCGTTCAGCTATTTATAAGGACATCGGAAACGGCATCGCCTCTGCGGGTATCGAATATTATTTGCCACTTTTTTTTGACGGCACTGCAACGTTATTCGAATATTTGCCAGAGACCACGACCTTTGCTTTAGTGGGCGATATTAACGACGCGATCATGCGATTTTGGAGCGACACGCAGTCGCGCTATAAATTCCTGAAATCCGATAGAGAGAGACCGTTACTCGCGCCAGAAACCATTTTTCTCAGTGACGAAGATTTCTTCAAATTAGTTAAACCACATGGTCGCTGGATCATTCAACAAGGCGACAGTTTTGCGAAAGACAGCGACACCGACCAGTCGCTCCCTGAATCTGCATCGGCTGTAGTGCCTTCCCCAGACTCACCGGGAACCGGGCTATCCGGACCGGCTTTGTCGGCTTCGTTGCCGAATATCGCAGTCAATCGGCGTATTGACGACCCGCTGAGCAATTTACGTGCTTATCTTCTGCAAACCGATAAACGTGTGTTGATCTGCGCGGAATCGAATGGTCGACGGGAGACGTTGCAACAATACTTCAGCGAGTATAAGTTGCCTCTGCAACTTGCAGAAAGCTACACCGACTTCGTTACTTCCTCCGCCAGGTTGATGCTCGGTGTGGCCCCGTTACACGTCGGATTTGCACTGAATGATTTCGCATTCATTACAGAAACCGAACTCTACGCCGGGTCGGGCCGACGCATCGGCAAGAAAAAACAAGAAGGTGCAACCCAGGTCGAGTCGATGGTTCGCGATCTGTCGGAGCTCAAAATCGGCGATCCGGTGGTCCATATCAACCACGGCATTGGCCGCTACATGGGTCTGGTCAGCATGGATCTGGGCGAGGGAGAGACCGAGTTCCTGCATCTTGAATATGCCAAAGATACCAAGCTCTATGTCCCGGTGTCTCAACTGCACGTTATTTCCCGCTATTCTGGTGCCTCGCCCGAAGATGCACCGCTGCACGCGCTTGGCTCCGGTCAATGGGAAAAAGCCAAACGCAAAGCTGCACAACAGGTTCGCGATACTGCCGCGGAACTGCTCAACCTGTATGCCCGCAGGGCATTGCGTCAGGGTCATACATTCGAATACTCGGCGCACGATTACGCCACTTTTGCGGAAAGTTTCGGTTTCGAAGAGACCGTTGATCAGGCTGCCGCCATTAATGCGGTGATCGGTGATATGACCAGTGGAAAACCAATGGATCGCTTAATTTGTGGCGATGTCGGTTTCGGTAAGACGGAGGTCGCTTTACGCGCTACGTTTGTTGCCGTGCTGGGTGGTAAACAGGTGGCGATTCTGGCACCTACCACGCTGCTGGCCGAACAGCATGCACAAACCTTCGCAGACCGGTTTGCCGATTGGCCGGTAAAAATTGCCGAGCTATCGCGCTTCCGCTCCGGCAAAGAAATTACACAAGCAATGAAAGGCATGGCCGACGGCACCATAGACATCGTTATCGGCACGCACAAATTATTATCGGACGATGTTAAATTTGCACGATTGGGGCTCGTCATCATTGATGAAGAACATCGCTTCGGTGTACGCCAAAAAGAGGCGCTGAAATCATTGCGGGCCGAAGTCGATGTGCTGACTTTGACGGCGACCCCGATTCCGCGCACGCTTGGTATGGCGCTCGAAGGACTACGCGACTTCTCTATTATCGCGACCGCGCCGCAAAAACGGCTGGCGATCAAAACATTTGTTCGCAGCGAGGATGATTCAACCATCCGTGAAGCCTGCTTACGCGAACTGAAACGCGGCGGCCAGGTCTACTTCCTGCACAATGAAGTCGAAACCATCCTGAATCGCAAGGCGATGCTGGAAGTGCTGTTGCCAGAGGCCCGGGTCGCTGTTGCACATGGGCAGATGCACGAGCGCGATCTGGAAAAAGTGATGCGGGATTTCGTCGCGCAACGCTTTAACATCCTGCTATGCACCACCATTATCGAAACCGGCATTGACGTGCCGACGGCAAATACGATCATCATGCATCGCGCTGACAAATTCGGTCTCGCACAATTACACCAGTTACGTGGTCGGGTAGGACGTTCGCATCATCAGGCTTATGCGTATTTGCTGGTGCACGACGTGCAAGGATTGACGAAACTGGCACAACGACGTCTCGATGCAATTCAACAAATGGAAGAACTCGGTAGCGGTTTTTATCTGGCAATGCACGATCTTGAAATCCGAGGTGCAGGTGAAGTGCTGGGCGACAATCAATCAGGCGAAATGCACGAGATTGGCTTTCAGTTGTATTCAGACATGCTAAATGAGGCCGTACGTTCACTCAAAAACGGAAAAGAGCCCGATCTGGCTGCACCGCTTTCGACCATGACAGAAATCAATTTGCATGTTCCCGCACTGCTACCTGGCGACTATTGTGGCGACGTCCATGAGCGTTTATCACTGTACAAGCGCTTGGCTAATTGTAATGCCCAAGATAAAATCGATAACCTCCAGGAGGAGCTGATTGATCGTTTTGGCAAGTTGCCGGACCCGGCGAAAGCCTTGATCGAAACACACCGGCTGCGGGTAGCGGCAAAACCGGTAGGCATCATCAAGATCGATGCGCATTCTGAAGCAGCGTTGCTCCAGTTTGCGCCGAACCCGCCCATCGATGCGATGCGCATTATCGAATTGATCCAGAAAAATCGCCACATCAAGCTCAATGGGCAGGACAAATTGCGGATTACCATCGCCATGCCGGACCTGGCGGCGCGAGTGAATCAGGTAAAGGCTACCATTCGGTCGTTGATTGGTTGATTGGTTGATTGATTGGTTGGATCGATTATCAACGCCCGCGCTACTGAAGCTCTGAAACATTGAAGCACTTAGCCTAGTTGAAGAAATATTTAATAAGCATTACGAAAGAATCATGACATGAATTTGATCCTGCAAAGCCTGCACCAAGACCCCGTTGCCTTGCACAATATCGCCCATCTTGCAGGCGGCCAAATCGTTGCGCTTTCGCAAACAGCCTGGCGCTGTGAGGGCGTAGAGATCTCGGCATCCCGGGCCGTCGAGATTGATACTGCCTGTCACGCTGCCGGGATTGACTACGCACTGGTTCCGCCAGGGCGGCAACTATCGGATTTCAAGTTGCTTGCCATGGACATGGACTCCACCCTCATTACCATCGAATGTATCGATGAAATCGCTGACATGCAAGGCCTCAAACCGCAGGTATCAGCGATTACGGAGGCGGCCATGCGAGGCGAACTGGAGTTCAACGAAAGCCTGATTCGACGCGTGGCCCTATTAAAAGGCCTGGATGCATCTGCCCTTCAGCGGGTGTATGACGAACGGCTGCAACTCTCACTGGGTGCCGAAAAAATGCTGGCGGCTGTGCAGGCGGCTGGCATCAAAACATTATTAGTCTCCGGCGGATTTACATTTTTTACCGATCGTATCAAAAAACGTCTCGGACTCGATGCCACTCACGCTAACGAATTGGAAATAGTGGACGGTAAACTCACCGGGAAGGTCATCGGCGAAATTGTGAATGCTGACGTCAAGCAGCGCACCGTAGAACGCCTTTGCGCAGAAATGGGAATAGCGCCAGAGGAAGCCATTGTCATGGGCGATGGCGCAAATGATTTGAAGATGATGTCCATCGCCGGTCTTTCCGTCGCATTCCGTGCCAAACCCGTTGTGCGCGCACAAGCCAGCGTGGCCTTGAACTTTGTGGGGTTAGACGGCATCTTATCAATATTGGGCCAGTGACTTTGATCCGAGCGAGGTTTACCCCGGTTACTTTGCCTCGTAACGAAAGCCATAAAACAGCTATAAAACAGCTATAAAACGGGTCCTACATTAGTGGCTCGAATTCAGCGCCCTATCGTTATGAAACGCTAAACTCAATAAGGACCGCTACGATGACGCAAGAATTAGTATTCGATAACAAGCTGCACTCTTTAAAAAATCTCGCCTGGTGGCTTTATTTGATCCACGGGGCGTGTCTGATATTCTCGTTGGGGCTTTTTTCCTTCGTTCCGCTCATCATCAACTACGTAAAGCGCGAAGATGCCGCAGACACGTTCATCTACAGCCATCACAATTGGCAAATTCGTTCGTTTTGGTGGTACGTGGTTTGGGTTGCCGTCGGCGGCGTCTTGTTCTTGACGTTTGTCGGAATCCCGCTGGCGTTTCTGGTGTGGGGTGTCGCCTGGATATGGAAAGCCTATCGTCTGATAAAAGGCTTACTTGATTTGAACGACAATAAGGCCATGCCGATTTAAGATGAAACGAGCGCTCATCCCGTATGGGCGCGCATTTCAAAAGACCTAAAGGGATGCAAAGTGAGGTCGCATTTTTTTGCCACCTCCCTAATTCATTTCAACTGCAGTAACGCTTGCTCAATATCAGCAATCAGGTCCTGTGGATCTTCCAGCCCTATATTAAACCGCACCAAAATTCCCTCTTCTGCCCAATCTTTACGCATGCCCTCAATCCGATAAGGGACAGCGAGACTATTCGCTCCGCCCCAACTAAATCCAATCTTGAACAGCTTTAGACTATCAACAAAGCGGTCGGTTTGTTCTTCCGTATAGCGTTTATCAAACAGCACAGAGAACAAACCCGCGGCACCGGTGAAATCACGTTTCCAAGTTGCGTGGCCGGGGCAATCCGGAAAAGCCGGATGCAGCATGCGTGTGATTTCCGGCCGATTTTTAAACCAGACGGCCACCTTACGCGCCGCCGCATCGTGCGCCTCAAAGCGCAACTTCATCGTCGGCAAACTACGCAGCACCAGATAAACGTCATCCATGCCCACGCCTAAACCGAGGTTATTAAAAGCTATCTCGACCTTCTTGGCGATGGCAGGATCGCGCGTGATGACAGCACCCATCAATACGTCCGAACCACCGGACTGATATTTAGTGAGCGCTTGCATCACAATATCGACACCGTGGTCGAATGCCCGAAACGCCAATCCAGCCGACCAGGTGTTATCGAGCGCAACCAACACTCCGCGAGCATGTGCAGCCACACAAATCGCTGGAATATCTGGAATTTCCATCGACACGGAACCGGGTGCTTCTGTCCAGATCAATGTCGTATTTGGCTGAATCAAATCAGCAATTCCGGCACCAATCATCGGATCGTAATAGCGCGACGTGATACCAAAGTTGGTGGACAGCCAGTTACTGAGGACGCGATTGGAGCCGTACACATTATCTGGTACAAGGACGTCGTCACCGCTTTTCAGAAATGCAAAGTCGACCATCGTGATCGCCGCCAGTCCGCTCGGCGCCAGGCGACAATGCGTGCCGCCCTCAATATCTGCCAGGCGTGCTTCTAACGTAAATGTTGTCGGGGTCCCATGCAAACCGTAGTTATAGGCGTTTTTATCGAGCCAGTCCCGCGCACGCATTGCTGCCACATTCTCAAACAACACCGTCGACGCGTGATAGATCGGCGTAGGAAATGCACCAAACCCTTTTGGCGCAACGTAGTCGTTATGAATGATGGAAGTTTGCAGCGTTTTTTTTGACATGGGACAACCCCTTTTATTGGCTTGGTTGATGCGTTCGTTTTCAGCTTAATAGCTGACTATTCTAACGAATCGGCTCACTAAATGACGCTTGGATGGACGAAATATCGGCTTTTTGACCAACGTAGACACGACAATGTTCCGTCAAAGCGCAGAGTAAACTTCGCAAGCGAAGATAACAAACTTAATCAAAGAAATGAGATAGGTACAAATGGGAGCAACGCCCCACGATCAAGGCGATCTTTTTTAGAAAAAAACCTGCCAATTATTTGGGGCTGGATTTTTTAAGTGACTTTTCCGGCTGGACGATCAACATGAAGGGCTTGGTCATCGCATCATCGGTAGTCGACCAGGTACCACTAAACGTCTTGCCGTCGAACTGCCCTGACCAGTCGCCCGACACATCTTTGCCATTAATCGATTCTTCCATAATGACTTCGCCGCCCTCATACTCGCCAGCCAATAAAACACTGGCAGACTGACCCACGGTTGAATAGGTACCTTGAAGTCCGTCGGTTGGATCCGGCTTAAGTTGGAGGTGTAACTCAATCGTCGCCTCCCCTAAGGTGCCGCGAAATGACAGAGGTTGTGCGAACAAATCAGGCTTTTGCGACTGCGTTTTTGCCGTTGGATCAGCGGGGGGCGGAGTGACAGCAATCGCGGGAGCGGTAGCCGAAAGCGACTGCTGTGCCTCTGCGGCACTGACTTCGGCAACCGCTGACTGCAAGCCCGTCAGCACAAACAGCATCCAGACAACACGAAACCTTGATGTCATGCAGCTGCCCACAGGTCATGCGAATCTGAAGCGGTGATCGTGACGTCGACAAACTCGCCGACCACCAATTTTTTATGTGGCTCGAACGGTGGTTTTACATAGACTACGCCATCGATTTCCGGCGCATCTGCACTGGAACGACCAACACCGCCGTTACGGTCGATAGAGTCGATTAACACGCGCATGGTTTTACCAACCTTGGCTTGCAGACGCTTTTTGGAAATTTCTTCCTGCAACAACATCACGCGGCCACGGCGTTCTTCTCGCAGCTCTTCCGGGACCGGATTAGCGATCTGGTTCGCAGTTGCACCTTCCACCGGCGAATACGCAAAACAGCCCAGACGATCAATTTCAACTTCTTTCAGGAAGTCTAGCAAATATTCGAATTCAGCTTCAGTCTCACCCGGGAATCCAGCGATGAACGTCGAGCGAATAGTGATATCCGGGCACAGTGCACGCCAGGCCTGAATTCGTTCAATATTTTTCTCACCATTGGCAGGACGCTTCATCCGCTTCAATACATCAGGATGCGCATGCTGCAGCGGCACGTCCAGATAAGGCAGAATTTTTCCCTCAGCCATCAAAGGAATGATGTGGTCGACGTGCGGATACGGATAAACATAGTGCAGGCGAACCCAAGCACCGTATTGCGCGCCCAACTCACCCAGCGCGGTGACCAGCTGGGTCATGTGGGTCTTGACCGGCTTACCGTTCCAGAATCCCATGCGAAACTTGACATCCACGCCGTAGGCGCTGGTGTCCTGGGAAATAACCAATAACTCTTTCACGCCCGCTTTGAAGAGGTTCTCGGCTTCCAACATGATGTCAGCAATTGGGCGCGACACAAGATCGCCGCGCATCGATGGAATGATGCAGAAGCTGCAACGATGGTTACAGCCTTCGGAAATTTTTAAGTAGGCAAAATGTTTCGGTGTCAGCTTGACCCCTTGCGGCGGCACCAGATCGAAAAAAGGCGCGTGCGGCTTGGGGAGATGCTTATGCACGGCAAACATGACTTCCGTCAATGCGTGCGGCCCGGTAACTTCCAACACTTTAGGATGAATTTTTTTGATGATGTCATCGCCAGCGGCATCTTTCTTTACACCGAGACAACCGGTTACAATTACTTTGCCGTTTTCACTGAGCGCTTCGCCGATGGCATCGAGCGACTCTTGAACCGCAGCGTCGATGAATCCGCAGGTATTCACGATCACCAGATCAGCGCCGTCATAAGACTTGGCAGTTTCGTAACCTTCAGCACGCAATTGCGTCAGGATTTGCTCGGAATCGACCAGCGCCTTAGGGCAACCAAGGGATACGAAACCAACTTTAGGGGCAACCGGTGCGGCTACGGGGATAACATTTGACATGGCGGAGAAAATGAGGACGAAGCGAAGGCGCTATTGTACCCCTTCCGCTGTCATGGACACCTTAGAACCTGTTTTAGATTCGTTTCCACGCCACGTTATTCGCAAATAGAATGGATTGAGCTAACTTTGGGTTGATATAACCGCAATGAATTTTAATTTATTAACTATTTAACAATTACTTCGTCGTAAATTGGGATTAATCAGTCACACTGATAGTCCCGACGCGACCGCCCTGCTATCGCAAAATAACATAACTCAACTATGTGGTGAACTGCTCAGACTCCGGCATCGGTTGCATAAGCGTTGCACCAGAAGCGGTAGTCTGAAGGCACCGCCGGGGCGGGGCGCCTATCGTGATTATCGTGGTTATCGTGATTATCGCGACAATCACAATGTCACCCAGGCGCTCCTTTTTGCGCCTAAGTAGCAAGAGGATATGCGCTAAATCAAGCGATTGATGTGTGCCCGCAGTCGATTGCCGCTTCAAAAAAAGCCGGTCACTTTGGGTCGCTGTCTTTATCGGGTGGAACAAAAGGGAATGTCCCAAACATATTTTTGCTTTGACTTTGCATTTTCTCTTGCATCTGCACAAACAGTGTTTTGCTTTGCTCGATGTAATTGCTCATCATCCCTTGCATCATCGGTCCTTGCACATTCATAAACTGCGCCCACATTTCCGGGCTGAATGGCTTACCTTCGTAAAACCCTTTTGAGTTTTCAGTCAGCTTGTTTTGAATATCGATGAATGCCTGAATATTTTTTTCTAAATAAGAACCCATCATGCCTTGCATCGCATGGCCGTAATAGCGAATAATCTGAGATAACGCGGCACTCGAAAACATCGGCGTACCGTTGGACTCTTCTTCCAAAATAATTTGCAACAATATGCTACGCGTCAGGTCCTCATCACTTTTGGCATCAATCACCGCAAATTCTTCGTTCTCGAGCACCAGTGCTTTTACGTCAGTCAGAGTGATGTAAGAACTGGTCTGCGTGTCGTAAAGGCGTCGATTTGGATATTTTTTGATCAGGCGCACAGAAATTTTTTTGGGTGTGGTCATGGGAATTTCCAGTTTATCGCGCATTAACGCATTTCAAATCAAACATGTAAGTCAGTTCCCTCTTACACAAAACAATGCCCCGCGTGAAATACGGTCTACTACACCATTATATTGCGCCAATTGTGCGAAGTTGTGGGAGAAAAAGAAATTTTCCAGGGCATGCGGTCCCAGCAGACTTCCTTTCAAAATCATCCGAGAGGAAATCCGCCGAGACCAAACGCAGATCGAAGACCCGCAATAGTGCTATTGAGCAGAAAACATTCAGCGACTAACTCTTTAAACCTGCGGCCCAACCTTACAGTTGGGCCTGGGGCTTTAACCCATGTGCAAACCGCCATTGAGGGAGAAGTCAGAACCAGTCGCATAACCACCTTCGTCAGACGCAATCCAGGCAATAATCGAAGCTATTTCTTCCGGCTCGCCTAAACGCTTAATGGGAATGCCGGAAATAATTTTTTCGAGAACTTCTGGACGAATCGAGCGCACCATATCAGTCCCGACATATCCAGGAGATACCGTGTTCACGGTGACCCCTTTGGTCGCGACTTCCTGTGCTAGCGCCATGGTGAAACCGTGGATACCGGCTTTAGCGGTTGAATAGTTAGTTTGACCGAATTGGCCTTTTTGACCATTCACGGATGAAATGTTAATGATCCTTCCAAAACCGCGATCCGCCATACCGTCGATGACTTGCTTGGTCACATTAAATAGTGAGTTCAAGTTGGTATCGATGACCGAATCCCAGTCGGATTTAGACATTTTGCGGAATTGACCATCGCGTGTAATACCGGCGTTATTCACCAGAATGTCGACTTCGCCAATCTCCGCTTTGACTTTTTCAAAAGCCGCTTTGGTTGACTCCCAATCGGAGACGTTACCTTCAGAGGCGTGAATATCAAAACCTTGGGCGCGCATCGCCGCCAACCACGTGTCCTTTCGCGTTGAATTAGGACCGCAGCCAGCGACTACGGTGTAACCATCTTTACAGAGACGAGTACAAATTGGGGTACCAATGCCACCCATTCCACCTGTTACATAAGCAATTCGTTTGGACATTTTGTCTCCTCTTTCATTCAATTAACAAAAAACCGATGCAGGTTTTACATCGCTAAAACTCCCGTTAAGGGATTACTATGCTGTGGAATTCTGGTTCATGAATTGTAGTGTATATATGACCGCGATAAGCTACATATATTATGTATTAAATAATTTATTCTGCCCTTACTTTGACATAACGACCAGGGGCCGGTTCAATTAGTTTATACGCCGCAGTTCCCGGCTTTTTCGGTGCCGCCACTTTTTTCCCCGCATGCTCAGCCAGGAATGCAGACCAGTCGGTCCACCAGCTTCCAGGGTGTTCAGTTGCGCCATCGAGCCATTTTTCTGCCGCAATACCCGCCTTCGGATTGGTCCAATAACTACGTTTATTTTTAGCGGGCGGATTGATCACTCCAGCGATATGGCCTGATGCACCGAGTACAAACCGATTCTGGCCAGCGTGCTTAGGATTTAATAATGTGGTCGATGCATAGGCGGAGGTCCAGGGAACGATGTGGTCTTCACGCGAGGCATAAATAAATGTTGGAGCAGCAATCTTACCCAGATCGAGCTTTTCACCCGCAACGGTCAATCTTCCTGGATCTTTGAGTGCGTTATTCAAATACATATTGCGTAGATAATAGCAAAACATCGGGCCAGGTAAATTTGTACTGTCCGCATTCCAATACAACAGATCAAAAGCCGCTGGCTCTTCACCTTTTAAATAATTCGATTCGACGTAATTCCATATCAAATCGTTTGGACGTAAGCTCGAAAACGCCGACGCGAAATCCCGACCCGGCATTAAACCGCCAGCGCCAATTTCCTGCTCACGCTTAGCAATTTGGGCTTCGTCGATATACACATCGAGAATGCCGGTATCAGTGAAATCGAGCAATGCCGTCAACAGTGTCAGGCTTGCCACCGGCTTTTCACCGCGTGCGTAGAGCACTGCCAGCGCAGTCGATAGGATCGTACCGCCAACGCAAAAACCAAGCGCGTTAATCTGCTTTTGACCGGAGATTTCCTGGGCCACGTGCACAGCCTGAATGCCCCCCTCTTCCACATACTGATCCCACGTGGTCCGGGCGGTTGATTCATCTGCGTTACACCACGAAATCAAAAACACGGTATGGCCCTGCTCCACCGCGTAGCGCACCAGTGAATTTTGCGGTTGCAAATCCATGATATAAAACTTGTTGATACATGGCGGCATGATCAGCAAAGGCCGCTCATGAACGGTCTTTGTCAACGGTTTATACTGGATTAACTGGAACAACGCATTTTCAAATACGATAGAACCTTCCGTGGTCGCAACGTCTTTTCCGAGTTCAAAAGCACCTTCATCGGTCTGCGATATCTTCCCTTTTTGCATATCGGCCAACAGATGGGCCATGCCGCGGGTCAGGCTCTCGCCTTTGGTTTCTACCAATAGTTGCTGCGCAACCGGATTCGTCGCCAGGAAATTGCTTGGCGACATCGCATCGATCATCTGCTGAACTGCAAATCCAATTTTTCGCTTGGTTTTTAGCGGCGCATCAACGGCATCCACCAGCGCGGTCAGATAATGGGCATTCAACAAGTATACCGCGGCGTTATAACCGTATACCGGATTGCTTAGCCACGCTGAACCATTGAAACGTTTGTCCGACAGCGTCGGCGCGCGCGAAGCCACCGCGTCTTGCCACAATGCAGTGAGTTGCTCGGTGTACGATTTTTGCAGCTTTTCGAGTGATTCCGGTGCCAGTTTGATACCTAAATTTTTTAATGCTGTATCAGACATTGCTGGTGGAGCGAAGGCATGACCGGGTGCAGAACCGAACCACGTTAGCCATTTATTCGGGTCAGCAATCTGCGACATGTTTTGTGACAAATCTGGAGACAAATTATGACTAAATTGCTCCATCATCTGTTGCGAAGCTTGCGATAAAAATGCGGGATCGAATGCTGGAAATTTTGGATTATTCATGCGGGTACCGGTTATTTCGCGTATGGTGCAGGATTGTCCGTGAGCCTAACTTTTTTATATGTATATCGTCGCCATTGCTTGGATTTACGTTGTCTTCATGATGTCGATTACGGAACTGACCGCCGTCGCAGGAGTGATGACATTTCTGCTATATGGCGTAATTCCTTTGTCAATAGTTTTATACCTGATGGGAACGCCCAAACGCAAGCGAAATCGACAAAGGGCTGATCAACAGAAGCGAATGCTGGCGGCGAAGGATGCCGTACAGCAAGTAAATCGTGAATTAGGGGATGCAAACCCGCACTCAGCACAAATAGCTGAGCAAAATTCCAACATCGAACCGATACAAAAATTATAAAAAAATGATGCAATCGGGTAACGCGCCGTAACAAAGAAACTGCCGACGTTTTCAAAGAAAAAACCCTATTTTAGCCATATCAATGATGCCATACGGCCCGTCACCTTATCGCGACGATACGAATAAAACTGTTGATCGAGGACAGTACAGGCCCCACCGCCACTTACGCCGTGAACACCGACTTCACCCAAAATAGTACGCGCGAGACTATAGATATCAGCAACATATTTTCCCGGGCTTTCCACAATCGGTATGAATGCGGATGCGACCTGCCTGACAATTTCTGCCGACGCGGTTCGCGCATGAGCGGCGGTTATAAATGCCGCCAACACGTCTGAGCCGACTTCAAATTTTTGCGGACCGATTGCGGGACCGAGCCACGCGATGATCTCGCTGGCACCGGCCTCGCGCATACGCGATACGGTACGTTCCAGAACTCCACCCACCAGACCGCGCCACCCCGCGTGCGCTGCTCCAACTACCTGCCCTTTGACGTCACAAAATAATACCGGCAAACAATCCGCAGTCAAGACAGCACATACTTGCCCCCTACGCGTTGAAATTGCGGCATCAGCCTCAGCATTATCATCCGCCGTATTTGCATCAACCGCATGAATACCGTGAACCTGGTTCAGCCATAGTGGCGGCGATGGCAAACAGGATGTTAGCAAAGCCCGGTTGGCTTCAACATCAGCCAGCAAGTCGCCGACATGCGAACCTAGATTCAGGCCACCGCAGCCATTCCCGTTGGCATAAAATCCCTGGCTTGCGCCACCGTCACGCGTGGTCACGAGCGCGCCGACATTCGCTGGCGCACCAATCCACTCTGGAGTAATTACGTTCATAGGATGCATTCATTTAGCGTAATCAGTGTGGCGCTAAGTGCATTTGGAAAGGCACCGATCCGGCCCCCTCCCCCAAAATACATTTGGACCACTCCTGAATATGTGCAGATTTATTCAGGCGCAGAAATGCCGGAACGCTTGATCAAATCGGCAAAGTCCTCTGGCAGGGGCGTGAACCATTCACACTCTTCACCCGTGGAAGGATGATTTAATCCCAGACGTGTTGCCTGTAAGGCCTGCCGCGGAAACGCAGGCATCAGATGCTGTTTGCCATACAACGTGTCACCAACAAGAGCAAAACCGATTGAAAGCATGTGCACGCGAATTTGATGGGTACGCCCGGTTTCCAGCTGGCAGCGCATCAAACTGACCGGTCTTCCATCCAGAAGCCCGCTTTGCAATCTTTCGTAATGCGTCACCGCCGTTTTAGCGCTCAGACTTTCCGACACCGCCATCTTGATGCGATCCCGTGGATGACGTGCCATCGCCGCATCAATGGTGCCATTAAGCTGTGGCGTGCCCCATACCAGCGCCAGATATTGACGCTTGACGGTCCGCGCCGCCAGTTGGCGAACCAGGTCGGTTTGCGATTCTAACGTTTTCGCCACGACCATCAATCCGCTGGTGTCCTTGTCCAGACGATGCACGATGCCAGCCCGCGGCACGCCAGCCAAATCGGGCCAGCGATGCAAAAGACCATTTAATAACGTTCCCGACCAGTTGCCGGCAGCAGGATGCACCACCAGTCCGGCCGGTTTATCGATCACGATGATATCGTCGTCTTCGTATATGACCGCCAGCGCCATGGGTTCTGGAGTATAGGCGTGTTCGTCCGGGGCCGGTTGCGGCTGGACGATGACAGTCTCATCGCCGAACGCAATCATTTTGGTCGTGGCAACCTTGCCATCGACGCTAACATGACCAGCTTCCATCCATTGTTGGATGCGGCTACGTGAAAACTGGGGAATTTGACTCGAAATTACTTTATCGAGTCGGGTTCCGCACACCTGAGGCGTCAATATCAGAACGATAGGTGCAGCGGTATTTACCGCTACCTCAATTTCTTCGCTATCATCGATATCGGCTTCAAATTCTGTTTCCGTAGGGTTTTCAGCCAAATTTGGCTTTGTAAATGACGTCACTGCAAGTCCCATCGGCTATAATCTATCAATTGTTTACACGCATTCTTGCGAACCACCATGCAAAAAAAACTCTCCACACTAGCTGCTGTCGCATTCGCTCTCACATTATCGGCATGTGGCCTATTGCCCGACAAGGTCGATGAAACCGCAAACTGGTCTGCTCCCAGATTATACTCGGAGGCAAAGGATGAAATGAGTAGTGGTGGTTACGATAAAGCAATTTCATACTTTGAAAAGCTCGAATCACGCTATCCTTTCGGTACTTTTGCCCAGCAAGCCCAGATGGATATCGCTTATGCGCACTATCGGCAAGGTGAGCAGCCCGAGGCGCTTGCAGCGATTGATCGCTTCATTAAATTGCATCCAAATCATCCAAACGTAGACTATATGTACTATTTGCGTGGCCTGGTCAATTTTAACGATAAGGTCAGTATCTTCGATTTCTTGTCAAAAGAAGATGCATCGGAGCGCGATCCAAAAGCTGCTCGCGATGCTTTTGATGCCTTTAAGCAAGTTGTTGATCGCTTTCCCGATAGCACGTACGCGCCTGATTCTCTGACGCGCATGAAATATTTGGTCAACGCGATGGCCCAATACGACGTTCACGTAGCAAATTATTATCTGCGCCGCGGCGCTTATGTTGCTGCCGCGAACCGCGCTCAAAGCGCCGTACAGGAATATCGCGATGCGCCAGCAGTGCAGGAAGCGCTATACATAATGGTACGCTCGTATGACGCTCTCGGCATGAAACAATTACGTGACGATGCTGCCCGCGTTCTGCAAACAAATTATCCTGATAGCGTTTATTACAGGGGTGGTCCGGTTCTGGAGAAAAAACCTTGGTGGAAAATCTGGTAACCGGTTAAGTTATTGCCTTGTCAGACGACATCTGACGGTTTCGTCAAAAAGCCTCGCAATGCGAGGCTTTTTGTTGGCCTCATCCGCCGCATGGGAACCTATTGGAAAAGCTGCAACCGGTACGCCGCAAGCGATTGCTTTCGGTGACGACAGGTTTCTCGCAGCGTGGTGACAACACCGACGATTGGGAAGGGAGGCGTCGGTTATGATGGCGATTCACGTCACTCTCCAGCATTAGCTCTCAAAACCACATTCTTTTGTCCCATGATTTCTTGCCAGGATATTAACCGTAATGTGCCACTTGCATCCTCAACCAGCGCCGTCAGGCTTTCTACCCAGTCGCCGTCATTGCAATAAGTGATTCCATTGATATCGCGCATCTCGGGCTTGTGAATGTGCCCGCAGATCACGCCATCGAGGCCTTTTTTTGCAGCTTCAGCGGCGAGAGCATTTTCAAACGAAGAAATGTAATTTACCGCATTTTTTACTTTGAGCTTGAGGTATTGCGACAAAGACCAATAAGGTAAGCCAGCCCGAGCGCGCCACCGGTTGAACCACTGATTAAACTTCAGGATCACCGTGTACAAACTATCGCCAACATACGCCAGCCATTTTGCGCATGAAATAACACCATCGAACCGATCTCCGTGTAATACCAGAAATCGCTTCCCTTTTGCAGTCGTGTGGATCAATTCATCGCGAATTTTTATGCCTCCGAAATCGAGATCAATGAATTGCCGTATCGCTTCATCGTGATTGCCGGGAACAAAAATAACCTGGGTACCCTTGCGCGCTTTTTTCAATACCGTTTGCACCACGTTGTTATGAGTCTGATCCCAATACCAACGTCGCTTCAGTTGCCATCCGTCGATGATATCGCCGACCAGATAGAGCGTCTCTGATTCCGTCGCCCGTAAAAATTCCAGCAAGCGCACCGCTTGACAGCCGGTCGTACCTAAGTGCACGTCAGAAATCCAGATCGTTCGAAAGCGTATCGGTTCGCGTTTGACCTCGGTCCCGGCCCCAGAAAATCCGCTGTTCAGAAAGCGCTCGTCAGGCTTCATGCCGGACCCATTTCTTTACGATAATGACGTGCATAACGACTATCGAGGCGGGTTAACGGTAATAGCAGGAAAAAATCGGCAGAGTGAAAATCAGGATCCCATGCCGGTTCACCGCATACCCATGCTCCGCTACGCAAGTAGCCCTTTAAAAGCGGCGGCATAATCGGCGCATATACGGTCCCTCGTGCATCGACCGAAAAAGGAGTAAGAGGCGTCACCCGATATTCTGCTGGAGAGAAGTTTTCTCGCGTCAAGGCGTTATAAAGGGCGGCAGCATTGTGGCCTCCGTCGGCAAGGCTGACGCTAACGCAACCCATCAAATAGTCACAGCGTTCACGCCGCATGTACGTCGCTAATCCGGCCCACAACAGCATGATGACGCTACCGCTACGATAGTCTGGATGTATGCAAGCGCGCCCTGCTTCGGCAAGACGGCTGCGCAAATGATCGAGCCGACCAAGATCAAACTCTTTTTCGGAATAATACGATCCCATGCGACGGGAAGCATGCGGACTCATTACGCGGTAAGTGCCTACGACCAGCAAAGTCTTGTTGTCACGCACAATCAGGTGATCGCAGTAGGCATCAAACTCGTCGACGTCCAGGCCAGTTGGATTGACCAGTGCGGCCAGGCTCAACCCTTCAACAAACACTTTATAGCGCAGCCGTTGCACTTCCCGTATTTCTTCCGGGGTTGTCGCCAGGCTCACCGTTAATTTAGGAGAAGCGTGGGTGGCGTCGTGCGGGAGGGTCGTTAAACGCATGCGTTGTCCTTTTGAAATTTTGACAATGCCAGCGTAACGAGCGATTACTTCAGGAAAATGACCAGTTTATGTCTGTTTGATGACGCGACAACAGGGCGCTTAAACTCAGGGAACTCACGGACTCACGGAACAATAACCCGGTCAGTGCCATGGTTTTGCAAAAATAATCGTGTATGGTCAAAGCGACCCCATACCATCTCCAAACAAATCACCTTGCGCCGCCGATGGCGATTCGGTTGTTGCGTTTTTTTTCTCTAACGTGCTGACACGAACGCCAAGCAAACGCAGCTTTTGATGGAAAGATACGCGGCGGAGACACTCTGCGGCGGCGCGCCGGATCGCCATCGCATCGTCTGTCATCGACGCAAGGGTGACATCTCGCGTCACCGCACTGAAATCCGTGAATCGTAACTTGATCCCCACCGTGCGACCTACGTAGCCCTTGCGCTGAAGGTCACCAGCCAGTCGTTCGCATAAGCGGGTGAAAATTTCTGTGAGGGTGGTGCGATCTGCCGAGGCATGGAGATCCCGTTCAAACGTGGTTTCGCGGCTAATGGACTTTGGTTCAGAATGAGTGACCACCGGGCGATCATCGATCCCATGCGCAACGTCATGCAACCATGCACCATAACTGCTTCCGAAACTTTCCTGAAGAACGCCGGTATCTGCGTGGGCTAATTCTGCGATGGTGCGAATATTTAAAAGTGCCAGTTTTTCAGCAGATTTTGGTCCAATACCATTAATCTTGCTGACTGACAGCGGCCAGATCCGATGCGCCAGATCAGCGTGCGAGAGAATGGTCAATCCATTCGGCTTTTCCAGGTCGGAACATATCTTGGCAAGGAGCTTGTTAGGTGCCACGCCGATCGAACAGGATAGGCCGGTGGCGTCGTTCACCGCTTTTTTGATGCGTGCTGCAAGGAGAGCGATCGGTTCCGTTTGCTCGCTAAGATCGATATAGATTTCATCGATCCCACGATCCTCTATAAGCGGCGCAATGCTTGCCACGGCAGTTTTGAATAACCTTGAATAGTGCCGATAAGCCTCAAAGTCAGTCGGCAACAATACGGCATCGGGGGCCAGTTTCGCGGCCTTCATGATTCCCATGGCAGAAAATATACCCAAGGCCCGCGCTTCGTAAGTAGAAGTCGTAATGACTCCGCGACCAACGTAATTGCGCAGCGTTGCATACGTCCGGCTTCCGTCTGCGTGCAGGACAGGCTGATGGTCAGAGCCGCCGCCAATGGCCACGGCTCGGCCGCGCAATTCCGGATAGCGCAATAGCTCTACCGAGGCATAGAAGGCATCCATATCAAGATGCGCAACATAGCGTGTTTTAAGCGGCGCATTAACGATAATTTCAGGCATGGTCGCAGTGGATTACTCGCAGTTATTTCGTATCCATTTTAAATAAAGTTAACCCGCCAGATTACCAATAGGAGCAATCGTTTCATGCTGGTGTAACTCGCGATGCCAATTGCGCAAGCCGATAGTCGCCAGAAGAATGAACATCGCATACAAGCCTGCGGTCAGCTGTAAATCCTTATAGACGTATACGCCAACGTAGACAATATCGACCGCGATCCATAGCCACCAATTTGCAATGTATTTGCGTGCCATCCAATACTGCGCTACCAGACTAAAACTGGTTAACGCAGAATCGAGCCAGGGGATATGTGCATCCGTGAAGCGCGCCATCACGTACCCTAACAAAACACTACCTACCGTCCCCACCATTAGACCTATGGCCCAGCCTTTTACCGATAATCGTTGCGGCATAATGTGCCGTTTATCTTCTTCCAGAAATGTTTCCGACAAGGCTTTTGCCATACTCTGATTGCGGGTCCAACTCCACCAGCCATACACCTGCATGACGAAAAAAATCAGTTGCAATAGCAAATCGGAATAAAGTTTGGCGTCAAAGAAAATTCGCGCATAAAGCAACACAGATACGCACCCTACAGGCCAGCACCATATGTTCCGGCGCGCAGTCAACCAGACCGCCAGTGCGCTAATGATGACGGCAATTATTTCCAGACCGGACATGTTTTTCCTTCAGAATATTCAGAGAGAATCCGTCTTCACGGATGATCAAGACGTGATAACGCGCCCCTGTATATGTGCCAATAGATGAATACCTGCCGCACTATTAAACCACTCGGCATGACCTAATAGATAAGTATCGTAAGCTACCGCGGCGTTCTCGGCCGAGTTCTGGACGCCATAAAAGTAAGCAAGTTCCGACAAGGCAAATTCTACGTGTGCCAGCGGCAACATCGCTGCCACTGCAGCCACGTCAAACGCGGATAAGGGCGTAACGGTTTCGTAACCATCCAGCAAGGCATCCAACTGATCAAAATGCACTAATTGCGCGCCGCTAATCCCATCGGGGGCTGCATGCTCGGGCAACCTCAGCCATTCAATCGTATTCGTGACAATGGCGATCGCGAGATCATAGACCGCACAGGTTTTATCGCACAGCCCAAAATCCAGTATTGTTGCCACCTGCGCCGCCTCATCATTGGCGCGACCATGCTGAAGATACGGGCCATCGGGTGCCTGCCACAGCAGATTGGAGGCGTGCCAGTCGTTGTGGGTCCAAAGCGGCACCAATTTCTTTAAGAACGGCTGCAGTCGTTGGTGGAATGGCATCAATACACGCTGCGCGTCCTGCCGCCAATTTCGTTGCGCCACGTAGTCCGCCAGGCCGGGGCGTGCGTCGATGTAATCCTGCATCGCTGCAAGGGGATCGTCATTGCTCGCTATCGAAAATCCGGACACCAGCAAAGTCGCCTTGCGCGGTGGCGCATCATAACCGGCCGCGCCCTGATGGAACTGGGCCAGGGCACGCCCAGCAGCATACGCGTGGGTGGCTTCCTCGAATGGCGTCCACGAAAAAGCATCTCGATAAATGTCTTTGCCTTGCCCCAATCGATGAACTTCATACGTCCAGTCGCCGTCGGCAATAGCGGTCGCTCCAGTAATATCCGAAAGTACTTCGCTCACAGCGGGTCCGCCGGGCGGGATGTGGGACGCCAAATGGGCGATAAACCGATGTTCCTCTACCAGATCGGCGCAACTGCGGATCGCTTTTATCAGCCGTTTAACAAATAACCGCCCGGACGCGGTGTCTACGACGCACGCGCTGGAAAACGGCCGCGGGCTGAACCACACCAGGCGCTTGATCTCGCCCACTTGCGGATACCTTACCAGCAAATGTTTTATTTCGGCTAACGTCAACGGCGGCCACGCAGGTGCCACACTTTCGGCGGCCAGACCATGACTTAACATTGACGCGCTATCGTTATCTAAGATCATAAAAGCTATTATAAAATCGTTTCCAAGGCGCTTAAAACTCGTATTGCACTGACAAACGTGCGGTACGTGGTGCGCCCAGATGCAAATAACCGTCGCCCAGATATTCGCCAACATCCTTCCAATATTGCTTATTAAGCAGGTTATCGATAGCGAGACGGAACACCGTCTGACGCCCCGCTAACGTGGTGCCATAACGCAAGCCTGCATTAAAAAGATTCACGGATGGTACGTCGACATCACCGGCGCGTGTCGCGGGCTTGCGCGCACTATATTCCCATCCGCCCAGCAAATTGAGGCCCACCACGCCCGGCACCGCATAGTCGGCGTAAATGCTGCCTCGCAAGCGCGGCACATTGATGGCCTGATGCCCATCGTATGCGGAGGTTCCGGTATTGGTGGCGATCGCTTGCGTTGCAGCAAAGCTTGCGGTCAATCGCAAGCGCTTGGTGACTTGTCCGGCCGCACTTAGCTCAATGCCTTTATTTGTCTGCGTGCCTTCTTGTACATATTCAATATCGGCACCTTCGGGCTTCGGATATTCGTACGGCTTCGTCATCTGGAAAATGGCCGCGCTCAATAATAGCTGATTACTGACCTCAAACTTGATGCCGGCCTCAATTTGACGCGAAACGGTTGGCGGCAAAAACGCGGACGGGTTAATGGTCGCCCAGAACGGGGCCTGACCGCCCATCGTCAGTCCTTTGCTATAACTGGTGTAAAGCGTCATCGCTGCCTGCGGCTTATACAACAACGCCAATTGCGGCAACAACATGGTTTTATCGGTTGTGCGGGTGGTCGCACCGGTATCATCAAATGCTTGTTCACGCAGCCAAACCTGACGAGCACCCGCCTGCACTTGCCAGCGCTCGCTGAGTTGGACCCGATCCAACACAAACAGGCCTTGTTGCCGACTGTCCAGACGCCGAGTTGACGCAGAAGGCGTATCGCCCGATGGGGCAAAAACCAGCGGACTCGGGTTATTAATATTATCGCTACCGACATACTCGTTGACGCCGTCGCTCAAACTCACGGTACGGCGAAAACTGCTCACGCCCAGCGTGAGATCATGGCGCATTCCAGCCAACGCTAATTTCCCCTGCAATACCGCCTGAACCTGATCATTGCGACGCGTATCGTTCGGAAATCGATAGTCGTAAATATCGAAATCACCGGTTGCGCTAAAGTATTGCGGTGGCGTGCCACCTGCGCCACAACTGCTCACATAAAAGCAGCCATAAGGAAATGTCGAATTATCGTCAATAATAACCCGACTCCGGCTAACGGCGAGTGAAGCATGCCAATCCGGGTTGACATCAATGTCCAGACGCACATTGGCGTTCAGCGAATCCATAGTGACCGGCTTGCTCCAGGGCTGGCCGCCGAGCAAGCGGGAAGGAGAAACGTTGGCTGGAACCACGGTCCCACCCAGCAATTGATAACCCGGCACAGAAAGCTGCTGACTATGCTGATCTTCAATATTGAACTGTAAGGTCGCAGACCGCGAGATAACCCAATCAGCTGCCAATGAGAGAAAATTCCGATTGCCACTCACACCATCGACGTAAGTATTGATGCCTTCGTGTGCGGCGTTAATCCGCAAGCCGAACTGTTTCTGATCGCCAAACAAGGTCCCGACGTCGGTCGCGACGTAACGCGATCCGCGTGAGTCAGTTCCCAACGTCATCGAGGCGACATTTGCCGGACGTTTGCTGACATAGTTGATCAGTCCACCGGGAGCGGCCAGGCCGCCTTGCAACCCAGCCAATCCTTTCAATACCTCTACCCGTTCCTTGTTTTCCAAACCCACATTTTGCTCGCCGGAAAGAGTCATGCCGTCAAGCTGATAGCTGGACGCTAAATCGAGTGGAAAACCACGGATACTAAAATTTTCGTAATAGCCCAAAGGCGTGTAATCGTTATCGATCGATGCGTCATTCCGCACGACATCGCTTAACAAACGAGATTGCTGATCGTCCAGCACGCTGCGAGTAATGACCGAAATCGACGCCGGTGTATTGAGCAAATCCGCGCTGCTGAACGTGCCCACGGCTGCGGCTTTCGCCTTATAGCTATCTTTCGGCTCCCCTTCGGCCTTGACGGTCACCAGCGGCAGTTGCTGTGCATTTGCCGTGCCAGATTCTGAAGGCAGGTTTTGACTGGAAAGTTGTTCGGCCTCAGTTGCCGCATAGCTAACGCCCGCGCCAACGGTGGTGGTTGCAGCAACCAACAGGGTGACCAACTTTTTTGCAAAAGGAAACGACGGACAGGTCGTCTTAGCGACATGGTATTTTTTGGCTTGATTCTTTTTTATCGGTGTCATGTACAGGGTGCGGTGATGAATACGCTTCAATGGGACTATAAAAATAGGAAAGCAATACAATATTTCAATGAGGCGCGATCCTGCCTTGCTGGTTGGGCGCTCCGTCGAGAGGCAGAAGAATAAAGCCCAGCTTGCAGCCAGGAGTTATCATATCAATTAAACATGACTCTTCTTTATGGACTCGCCGCAAGGAAAAAACATCGCGGCAGATTATCCTTCGCCAATGCCAATTCTGGCAATAAGGGACCGAATTGATTGCGATCCGGCGTCTTTTACAACACTTATCACTAAAAGCAATTTCTAAATTGATGCTGTATTGGGTGCGGTATAAGCGGCTTAATATTGCTTTTATCATTGCCGCCATCCGACTTTTCATCGGAGATTGA
This sequence comes from Glaciimonas sp. PAMC28666, assembly GCF_016917355.1. GTDB lineage: Bacteria > Pseudomonadota > Gammaproteobacteria > Burkholderiales > Burkholderiaceae_D > Glaciimonas. The sequence goes on from NZ_CP070304.1 coordinate 131,042, forward strand.
ACGCAAGAATTTCGCTCAGCAACCGCAATCAACATTGAAATCCGACATATGTGAAAAATGAACGGCTCACAAAAGGTTAATTTTACTCAACGACGCGACACAAATTGCGCTAAAGTAAGTAGTCATTAGCCGTTATTTCGTTCAAACGTTACTCAGCAGTTATTTTTATTGAGTACAAGCAAAGGTTTATTTGTGAGCTTATTCAGTAAAACTAAGAAAAATGCCGGTTGGATGGCGATCGGATTCCATGCTGATGGTATTTACGCGGCGCATTTAAAAAGACTTCCCGCAAGAAATCCCTCTATCGAATTTTTATCTTTTTATCCCTCAGAAAAATCGGCGCTTCCTGCCACTCTTCGTAAACTTGCGCTGGAGCTCAACGTCAATCGTTATCAATGCTCCCACCTGCTTGATATTGGCGAATATCAATTGCTTTCGATTGATCCGCTCAATGTGCCACCCGACGAGCTCAAAAAGGCTGTGCGCTGGCGCCTGAAAGAAATGCTGGATTATCACGTTGACGATGCCACCATTGACGTACTCGCCATACCGATTGACAAAAACGGGCCATTGCACAGTAATGCGTTACTTGCTGTTGTCGTCCCTAATCAACTGATTGAACAACGCCAGGCATTATTTGAGGAAGCAAAGGTCGCGGTGCGGGTCATTGATATCCCTGAAATGGCGCAACGAAACATCGCTGCATTGTTAGAGCCTGAAGGGCATGCCGTCGCACTGCTGTCGTTTACTACGGAGGGTGGTCTGATCACTATTACCTTCGCGGGCGAACTCTATCTGTCACGCCGCATGGACACCACCGTTACGCAGTTACAAGAAGCGGATGCGGCTCACATTACGGTGATTCACGAACGAATTACTCTCGATCTTCAGCGCTCACTGGACCATTTTGATCGCCAGTATCACGCGCTGTCATTGAAAAAATTAATTTTGGCGCCGATGGGTGCGGAAGGTGCTGCGTTACAAGCGTACCTTTCCGACAATTTGTACATTCCGATTGAAACCTTGAATCTAGAAACGATACTGGATTTTTCCAAGGTTCCGGAACTCGCCGAAATTGCGCAACAACAACGTTTTTTCATCACACTGGGTGCAGCGTTACGCGTTGATGAAAAAACGTTATGAGTCAGCAGATCAATCTTTTCAATCCTATTTTTTTAAAACAAAAAAAATACTTTTCGGCAATCGCGATGGCGAAGGCCCTTGGTCTGATACTCCTTGGTGCCGGTTGTATTTTCGCTTATTCCGGATATCGATTTTCCAGCGTGCAGCAAGACGAGACCAACACCTCGGCCCAACTCATTGCGGTTGAGGCCGAGCTAAGCAAAGTCGATGCAGCGTTTGCCCCGCATGCCAAAAATCAGGCGCTGGCAGATAACGTCGTGAAAACCGAGCTGGAGGTCAAATCACTACAAGATGTATTTGATACGTTAAAAAAAGGCGATATCGGTAATACCGAAGGATATTCGTCCTATATGATCGCATTTTCGCGTCAAATTGTTGACGGCTTATGGTTGACCGGCTTCACTATCATCGGCGCCGGCAATGAGATGGATTTACGCGGACGTGCATTACGTCCAGAGTTGGTTCCCTCCTACATTAGCCGCCTTAAAAATGAGACGATCATGCAGGGGAAAACTTTCTCCACGCTAGAAATGCACTTGCCGCAAGCGGCGGCAGCTAGTAGCGAGCACCAGACAGACGCGCCTGTCTTGGCACCCTACGTCGAGTTTGAGCTTCGATCATCGGGTATAGAGAATGAAAAGACGCCATCTGCCGCGCCAACCATGCGGACGCCACAAGCGTTGCCATCATTGCCGCCATTAGCCAAGCCCCCGGCAGCCACCACTTTGGGCACCCCTTCGTCGTCCAACTCCGAGACGGCAAGACCGTTGCGACAAGCGGCAACATTGGATGGAGCAAAACGGCAATGAAGAACTCATTCCAACCAATTATTCTCAAAATCGATGCGATGACGTTGCGTGAACGCCTGATGGTGTTCATCGGAGTGGCACTGGCGCTCATATTTTTGCTCAACACTTTATTATTTGACCCGCAGTTCGACCGACAAAAAAAGATGTCGCTCAATATTCAAAACAGTCGGACAAAAATTGCTGTGATGCGCGCCGCGATTCAAGAACGCGTGCGGTCTAGAGCCTTTGATCCGAACGCTGTCAACAAAGAACGGCTGATTAAATTGCAGGAACAATCTCAGCAGCTTCACTCCACCTTGCTGGGATTAAACACGGTACTGGTCAAACCCGAAAATATCACGTCGTTGCTAGAAGATATTTTGAAACGGAATGGTACCTTGCATTTAATTTCACTGACCACGCTGCCGGTCAGTACTCTCACCGACCAATCACGCGACATACCTAAAAATCCGACAGAAAAACCGCTGGCGACTGACAGCAAGCCGGCTCCAGGTATTGTCAATAGCGGCGGCATCTATAAGCATGGGGTGGAAATCGTTATTCAGGGAAATTACCTCGATATGATGCATTACATGTCAGCCCTGGAAGCGCTTCCGTGGCAATTATTTTGGGGCAAAGCGACGATGCAAATGGGGTCGTATCCGACCGGCACCCTCAGTCTGACGTTATTTACTTTAAGTTTGGATGATAAATGGCTGAATCTATGATCGCTCATGCCAAATCCGTTGTTAAAGGAGCGTGCTTAACCGCACTGATATGGTCATCGGTAGCCATCGCACAGACCACGCCGGATCCCACGCGACCACCTGACGCAATCGTGAATGGAAGCGGCGGAGTCATCCAAAGCAGCGGCCCGGTATTACAATCTGTGCTCATTTCTCCGCACAGCCAAATGGCAATTATCAGCGGACAGACGGTGAAGCTGCATCAGAAGTTCGGCGATTTTCGTCTCGTCCACATTAGTGAAACAGAAGTCACTCTGCAGAACGGAAAAGTGCAGGAAGTGTTGAAACTTTTCCCCAATATAAAGAAACAACCCGTTAATAAATCGGCACGTTAAAATCTACATCAACAGGCTTTAGATAAAGAATGCAAAAGACCCTTATAGCCGTTTTGATTATAGGTTTGACTGGATGTACTGTACCGCCCGTCAAGCGGGAAACGTATGATCTGATCAATACCGAGATGAGCAATGCGGTGAATAACAACGCGAAGCGTGCGCAGCAAGATGCCGTTTTTACATCGCTGCTGCCGCCTCTCAACATCGAAATGCCAAAAACCAGACAACCGCTGGAAGAGCGATTTAATTTATCGTTCAACAACGTCCCAGCCAGTCAATTTTTTATGGCACTGGTGTCTGGTACCCGCTACAACATGCTGGTGCACCCGGACGTTACCGGTACGATTTCGGCAAATCTGAAAAACGTGACGCTGTTTGAAGCGCTGGATGCCATCCGCGAACTCTATGGCTATGAGTACAAGGTCGAGGGAACGCGTATTTATGTCAAACCGCTAAGCCTCCAAACGAGCATTTTTCAGGTTAATTATCTGAGTGGCAGCCGTAAAGGCTCGTCCGACATCCGGGTCACTTCAGGCTCGGTAAGTGATGTCGTGGCCGGTGGTTCAGGAGGAAGCAATACCCCGGGGGCCCAATCTGGAACCACCACCCGTACTGTGGATAGCAGCAAGATCAGCACAACCTCAAATAACGACTTTTGGGGCGAACTCAAAGCGTCCCTGAACGCCATTATTGGTGACAAAGATGGTCGAAGTGTGGTGATCAGCCCGCAGTCCGGCGTCGTGGTTATCCGTGCTATGTCCGATGAATTGCGGAATGTCTCAACGTTTTTAAAGGCGACCCAATTGTCGGTAGATCGCCAGGTCATTCTGGAGGCGAAAATTATCGAGGTCTCGCTCAATGACAACTTTCAATCCGGGGTGAACTGGTCCGCCTTTGGCGGCAAAGGCAGCCGCACATCTCTCGGCTATGTCGCGCCAGGGACAACGCTTTCGTCAGTGGCTGGCACAGCGCTCACCAGCGGCGGGGATAATGCGGTGAACGCCGTTGCGGGCAGCACCTTGGGCGCCGCCAGCACGGCTGCTGGATCGTTGTTTGGGTTAGCCTTCCAGAATAGTAATTTTGCCGCGCTGATTTCATTTCTCGATTCACAAGGTACGGTGCATGTCCTCTCAAGCCCGCGCATCGCCACCATGAATAATCAAAAAGCGGTATTGAAAGTCGGAACAGATGAATTTTTTGTCACGAAACTCACGACCTCGCAGGGGGTGAGTTCGGGTAACACGACTACCCTCCCGATCACCACGGTTGACGTGCAACCCTTCTTTTCTGGCGTTTCACTCGACGTGACGCCTCAAATCGATGCTATCGGCAATATCACTTTGCACATTCACCCTTCCGTGAGTCAGGTGACAACGGTCGACAAAGTGATCAACCTTGGTGCAAGCGGCGGCATATTAAGTTTGCCTTTGGCCTCCAGCGCGGTCTCTGAGACTGATAGCGTGGTGCGCGGGCAGGACGGACGCATCATTGCGATCGGTGGCCTGATGCGTCAATCCGCATCGTCCGACCGTTCACAAGTGCCTGGCGCCGCCGACGTGCCCGTATTGGGCAATTTATTCCGGAATAACAGCCGCGTGTCGCAAAAAAGCGAATTGGTCATCTTGCTGAAACCGACGATCGTTCAGGGTGAAGACAGTTGGGATCAGGATATGCTGGACAGTCAGCGCAGGCTCCAAGGTTTGGTGCCACGTGACGCACCAGAAAAGCGCTAGCAATGTATAAAGCCCATTTTAATCTACGTGAATTGCCGTTCGGGATTACGCCTGACACCAGCTTTTTTTTCGCGTGCTCCAATTATCAGGCGGCCTTGAATACGCTTCTCATTGCGACAACGAATGGTGAAGGGTTCATCAAAATTACCGGTGAGGTTGGTACGGGTAAAACGCTGCTGTGTCGCAAGTTCATGGCTACGCTTGATGAGAATTTTGTGACGGCGTACATACCGAATCCCTCTCTTGAACCACGCACCTTGATGCTGGCGTTGGCTGACGAACTAGAAATTTCCCTGGATAAAGACGTCGACCAACACCAGCTGATGAAGTCGATCAATCTCCGCTTGCTGAAGCTTGCCGAACGGGGAAAGAAGGTCGTGCTATGTCTGGATGAGGCACAGGCGTTACCACTGGAAAGTCTGGAGGCGCTACGCCTGTTGACAAATCTGGAAACGGAAAAAAGAAAGTTACTGCAAATTGTTCTGTTTGGACAGCCGGAATTAAATCTGAAATTACAAAAAAATGCGATTCGTCAATTAACTCAGCGGATTACATTCGAATACGAAATTGCGCCGTTGACCAAAGATGATATGGCGTTTTATATTTTTCACCGTCTCAACGTCGCCGGCTTCGCCGGTAGTCGCCTGTTCACACGCGGGGCGCTGCGGCGGCTCTACGGTGCTAGTGGCGGAATTCCGCGGCTGGTCAATATTCTGGCACATAAGTCCTTGATGGCGGCCTATGGAGAAGGCGCGCAAACAGTGGGTGCAGCGAATGTCAGGGTGGCAGTCAAGGATACCTTCCCAACCAAATCACGTGCGTGGCTGTGGCGACTATTTGGCGGGTCGATACTATTTTTTGCATTGATCGATGTGGCTATGGATTATTTTAAATGAGTCTAATCAATCAAATGCTGCAAGATTTGGATAAACGCGGGTCGGCGAATGAGTCTGATGCCGAAAACTTCACGTCGCCAGCCCACGTCAGAACAGTGCTGGCCTCAGCCGGTAAATCACGGCCTGGCTGGTGGGTAGCCGTAGCAGTGATCGCTCTGGCTGTTATCATCGGCACCTTATTGGGAAAATACTTTTGGTCCCCTTCAAAGCCGGTTCCCGCGCTTGCCAAGACGGCAATCCCACCGCGATTATCTCTGCCCTCGTCTGCGTTGAACGCCCCGGCGATACCAGGAAAAACTACACCGATAACAATTGCGGCCTTGTCGGCGGATCCTGCTCCAGCACCAGAGGCTTCGCCGGTGCCTGGAACAAACGAAATAACACCAGTCGTCTACCCGCCGCAAGGGAATTCGGTCAAACCTCAAAACGTCTCTGTCGACAATAGCGCGCCGCTTTCTACCGGGACGAAATTAGCCCTCGAAAATACGCTCAATGTCGGCAAAAATCCTGCCACCGATGTGACCAAAGACTTCTCCGCAGAACCCCTGAGGCAATCCTTACAGCAGAACACTGATAGCGGCAATGCGAATGGGAACACTTCGCCTTTTTCCAAGACCAGAAAAACTTCCTTTGACACGCAGAACGCAGAAAAAAATATCAAAAAAAAAGTCGCAAGCGTGAAATTGGACAACGCCGAAAAGATAACCACGCAAGCCAAGGAAGTCACGCCGCAGCAAGCTATCGAGAATAGCTATCGGAAAGCGGTATCCCTCATCGATGCAGGGCAATTGTCGCAGGCAATCTTCACGCTGGAACAGGTTTTACAGCTAGAACCAAAGCATGCGGCTGCGCGCCAGACTTTGGTCGGGTTGCTGCTTGATGCAAAAAGGCAGGATGATGCAATGCGCCGGCTGCAGGAAGGTTTGGCCATTGACCCCGCCCAATCCGGAATGGCGATGATCCTGGCGCGTCTGCAGGTTGAGCGCGGCAACGCGCGCGCGGGGCAGCAAACATTGGAGCGCTCTCTGCCCTACGCGCTCAATGATGCGGCGTACCAAGCGTTTTTTGCTGCGTTACTACAGCGTGAAAACCGCAACAAAGAAGCCATTGAACATTACGCTGTTGCATTAAGAAAGGTTCCCGAAAACGGCGTTTGGTGGATGGGCTACGGCATTTCCCTTCAGGCAGAAAACCGATTACCGGAAGCTAAGGACGCCTTCACGCGCGCAAAAGAATCCGCATCATTATCCGCCGTCCTGCAGACATTCGTTGATCAAAAATTAAGCCAAATGCCGCATTGAATTCGGTTATTGCGCTGCTATTACGGCACCAATATCGCCGCACCACGGGGTCTACATTAACTATCTGTCTTTTATTAAAACCATGCTGTCCTCCCTCTACAATGTGATTCTGCGTATGCGTAACAAATCTGCTCAATGGCGGCAAAGGTTTTACCCTGCTTGCTACCACCACTGCCAATAGCAGCTACGCAGGGAGCTTGACTCTCGATACAACTAAACTGACGGCGCAAACGACTACCCAAACGACTTCACAGCAAAGTGGCGGTGTGGTTGGCACCCTGTCGCCCTCCTCCTTAATCGCCAATGCGGCTGCCATCACTGCAACCTACAGTGAAGTGGGCTATCTATACCTCGCCCCCGGAGCGTATCGTGATGACACCTATACGGCAGTTGACAGTGCCACTGGCGATTGCATTACCAGTACGTCGGGTGACGGCAATCTCGCTGACACCTTGGTCGGAGGTAAATACGGCTGCAGTATCGGCAATAAGGGAGCTGTATCGTTAGGCCGATTCATTCCGGACCACTTTACGATCAGCGCTGCGCCGACAGTCGCAGCTTGCGCCGTCTCCAGCACGCCTTTTAGTTATTTCGGTGAAGATGGTTTTACCACTTCCTTTGGTCTCACTGCACAAAACCTCAGTAACGGTATTACTCAAAATTACACTGGTGTCTTTGCTAAATTAAATCTAACCAGTTATGTCAGCTATGGTTTTAGTTCGAGCGCATTACCCGCTGGATCTACCTTAACCAGCGGTGCCGCTGGCGCAAGCGGCACTTGGGTCAACGGCTCTGCTAGCGTGTCGGCGGGGCAGCAAATCAGCCGCCCTAACGCACCGACAGCAGAAACGTTCGTTACCGTATTTGCCGCGCCGAATGACGGCGAAGTAAGTGTGAGCGCTGCCACGGCGGTGGGTGCGGCAACCAGCTTACGTTACGGGCAGCTTAAGTTGAAGAATGCCTATGGGTCCGAGTTGCTAGCGCTGCCGATCTCGCTCCAAGCGCAATATTGGACCGGTTCGTATTACATCACCAATACGGCGGACAGTTGCACGGCGATCCCGCATCCAGCATTACGATGAAAAATTATCAAAAACAACTCGTCGCGTGCGAAACACAGCTGTCGCCTGCCGGGAGTACTACTTTGGCGGCGGGGAAATATCCTGGCGCGGGACTCATCCTGACTAAGTCGGGTGCCAACAATTCAGGTAGCGTTGACCTTTCCGTCAACCTCGGCGCTACTGCCACAGGCAACACCTGCCTGAGCACGACACAGTCAGCGGCAACCGGTCCCAACATTCCTTGGTTTGGCATAAATCCAGCCTCTCGTGCGACCTTTGGTCTTTATAAATCGTCCATTATTTATCAACGTGAAAGGTATTAATTCGGACGCACTTGAACAAAACTTTTGCGGTAGCGGATTCTGATCTCAACCCTCAGTCGTTTAAAACAATGACCAGCAGCAATATTTTTGGAAGGACACCTTAATCCCAGTGTCATTTTTGTTCAGACACGCAGTCAATTTAACATTGACACACGGAAATAAAGTGAACCCTCGCATTTTATGCGGCCTGAATTCGGCGCGGATTTAACCACAGTTAATTGCTATATGTTAAATTTATCAGCATAAAACGTTATATATTTGTTGCCAGCCGTCAAGCGCTTCTTCTTACACTGTATTTACACTGTATTATTCAAATGTAATTTAAACAAATCAGCAGTGCTATTAGCTGTAGCCTACCCTTTATTTATCTCCTGCAATATTTCCGCAAAGGTAGTATAAGTCACATCAATCCCATCGCCAATCGACACGCTCAGTATCGATATTCTGTATTATTCTGCAACGGAGATATTTAATGAAAAAGCATCAATCTAACAAGCACCAATCCGGTTTTACCCTCATCGAGCTGGTAATGGTCATCGTCATTCTGGGTATCTTGGCCGCCGTTGCCTTGCCTAAATTCGTTGACCTGAGAGCAGAGGCGCAAGCGGCAGCGCTACAAGGATTTAAAGGTTCTATTGAATCTGGTAGCGCGATGAACTATGCAGGATTCATTGCAAGCGCAAGCGGAGCCGTGGCCACTACTCCCCTGACTTGTGCGACAGCAGCAGCAGCTGTTATCCAGAGCCCATTACCAACGGGCTATTCGGTCAGCACTACAGCTATGGCAGCTGGTAATAACGCCTGTGTATTAACTGGCCCGTCTGGCACGGTGACAGTAAATATTTTGGGTGTTAGTTAAAAAACTTTTTCGCTTCATTCATTCATTCATTCATTCATTCATTCAGTAACGCACTGTATGAACTGTTGACAGAGCGCGCGAGATTCACCCTCCTGCAACTAAACGCTCTGTTCGCTTATGCATGTTCACTTATACATTCTGCGTTGCCGCAGTGTACAACCCTCTCTGAGGGATGGGATCAACGAAAGTGCGCTGATAGACGGTAGAACATGAATGGCACTCCGCGCAAGACAACCGGATTCACCCTGATTGAACTCATCATGGTATTGGTGATCACCGGTATCCTTGCGATAGTCGCCCTTCCGCGTTTTATGGGTCGCCAGGCATTTGAAGCACAGGGATTTTACGATCAAACGCTATCAATGTTGCGTTATGCTCAAAAAAATGCAATCGCCCAAGGCACGGTCACTTACGCGAACGTCAATAGCGCAACAGGTACAGTCTGTCTTACCTATGTTGCTGATAGCAACTGCACAGTCACCGATCCCAATGAAATTGTGCTTAATCCGGCAGAACAACGAAAATTCAGTAACGTAGCACCAAGCGGCATCACCATCGGGACAAGCAGCGCTTCATTTTCATTTTCCGCATTAGGAAAACCCTCTCCGGACGCCAGCGTTCAATTATCCATCGTTGGGGATGGCACCACCCGCACCATCACCGTCGAGCGTGAAACCGGGTATGTTCATTAAGTATATCCGCTGCCTATGTTGATAAATCCTCATCCTGATCGGCAAAAAGGCGTTTCGCTGATTGAACTCATTATGTTCATGGTCATCGTCGGCGTCGGCATCGCGGGTATTCTATCGGTGATGAATATCACCACGCAACACAGTGAAGATCCCGTACAGCGCAAGCAGGCACTGGCAATCGCAGAAGGAATGCTGGAAGAAGTGAGCCTGCAACCTTTTACCTATTGCGCGCCTACCGATGCCAATGCGCTAACTGCAACCAGCGTTGCCAATTGTGCTGGCGTTGCGGGCATTCCGTCAGAAGATGTTTTGCCATCAACCTCCCGAGTCAGCAATAACGGCCCGCGTGATGCGAATAATGTAGCGGATTACAATAATTTTTCCATGACGCCGATACTGGATGTCGGAGGTACCCAGATCGCGGGACTGGCGTCTTATTCCGTATCGGTCGTCATCACCCAGGTGGGCGATACGCTAACACCTGCCATGACTAAAAACGACGTATTGCAAATCGACGTGCGCGCCGTATCAGGACACACCAACATTCTGATCACCGGCTATCGGTTTCGGTACGCGCCAAATGCGATCCCCTGACTCTATGCAAACCATCTTTACCAGGCAGCGCGGTTTTACCTTGATCGAAGCGATCGTGGTCATTACCATCACCGGCATTTTAACCGCGGTGGTGGCGGTCTTTATTCGTGGCCCCATTCAAGGCTATTTTGATCTTGAAAGACGCGTAGCAATCACCGACACTGCGGATACCGCTCTGCGCCGGATTGGCCGCGATTTGCGCCTGGCACTACCAAACAGCATACGGATTGTTGGCACGTCGCCGTTATGCCTGGAATATTTGCCAACCGTCAGTGGCGGACAATATCGGTCCGAAGCACCTGGTGCTCCTTTGGATTTCACTACCCCGACCACAAGCTTTGACGTGCTGTCACTCCTCAATCCGGTCCCGTCAAACGGTGATCAACTGGTTATCTACAACTTGGGAATTCCAGGTGCGGATGCTTACGCTGGTCAAAATAGAGCGACTATTGCGAGCGCCACCGCAACCAGCATTACGCTGGCTTCTGCAACGTTGTTTCCATTGTCTTCGCCTGGCGATCGATTTCAGGTAGTACCGGCAGCCCAGCAGGCGGTGTTCTATGTATGCACCAATAGTGGAACAGGGGTTGATGCGACCGGCAACGGAAACGGGAATTTATATAGATTATCAAATTATGGAATAAATGCAGCCGCTCCAACGTCCTGTCCCGCCATTCCCGCTAACACGCCCATGCTGGCCCAAAATATTAGCAACTGCGTATTTACCTATTCAGCGGGGGTAACCCAACGGGATAGTCTTATTTCCGTGCGCCTTGCTGTGACCAGAAAAAATGAAACTGCAAGCCTATACGATGCGATCCATGTCAGCAATTCACCTTAAGCGCGCACCTGATCATCTTCGCCGAAACTGCAGGCCCGGCGCCCAGCGGGGTTTTGCATTGATAACGGCTATTTTTTTATTGGTTGTATTAGCAGCATTGGGTGGGTTCATGGTGAGCCTGTCGACAGTTCAACAAGTCACGTCGTCGCAAGATTTACAGGGTTCGCGCGCCTATCAGGCAGCGCGCGCGGGCGTCGAATGGGGCATCTATCAGGCATTGAAACCGGAACACAGCAACTTGCCCGCTGGTCAGACGCCGTATGTTTGTCCCGCCAGTGCCACTTCAGTGACTAATCTGGCAGGCGCCTTGAAGGGTTTCAGTGTGCAGGTACAATGTACATCCATGGCGAGCACGGAAGGGCCGAATCAAATTACCGCATTCCAGTTTATATCTACCAGCAGCTTTGGGAGCGCGGGCAGCACGCAATACGTGGAGCGTCAAATATCGGCATCGATCAGCACTTGCCGAACTTACGGAATACCTTGCACGGACTGAGATGAAGCCACCGGATAAATGCTGATTGCGTATGAATTGACTATGAATTGACTATGAATTGACTATGAATTGACTGTGAATTGACTATGAAATCGAGTATGCAAGCAAGCTGCATATTTCGATCGTCAGCATCTCTGACCATTCGAACGGATATTTACCGCATAAGCGGGTAAGCTAAATAGATATCGCTTTGAATGATTAACCCGTGTTCGGAATATTTTATCAAATAATGGAAAAGTACCGGTGTTTGATGGCAAGATAAACATTATATAAATCGCACTGCACACCGTGCAACGTAAGCAGTTTCAAGGGATATTCATGGCCAGACCAGAAAAAATTCGCTTGGGCGAAATTTTACTTCAACAAAAACTGCTGTCGCAAGAACAATTGCAATTAGCATTAGCCGAACAACAACGCACCGGACGGAAATTGGGGCGTATTTTTGTTGAAAACGGTTTTGCGACGGAAGACGCTATTTCTGGCGCCCTGGCCCGGCAGCTTAATATTCCGTACATCAATCTCAAGCAATATCAGATCAAACCAAACACGGTGCGTCTTCTTCCTGAAATTCAGGCACGGCGTTTCCGCGCCATTGCGATGGACGAACAGGACGATGGGCTGTTGATTGGGATGGCAGATCCTACCGATCTATTCGCTTACGACGAAATCACCCGGCTCTTGAAACGCGACATCACTTTAGCCGTGGTCAATGAAAGCGAGCTTCTCCAGACGATCGATCGACTCTATCGACGCACCACTCAGATCACCGGTTTAGCGCGGGAACTAGAACAAGAACTCGGTGATACCGCTATCGATTTCGGCACAATGGCAACCGGGGCAGGTTTGGAGGACGCTCCAGTTGTCAAGTTGTTGCAATCCTTGTTCGATGACGCAACCCAGGTCGGGGCCTCGGATATCCATATCGAACCGCAGGAAAAACGACTTCATATCCGATTCCGCATCGACGGCGTTTTGCATCTGCAAACGGAGGCCGATATCAAAATCGCGCCATCGCTGGCGCTCCGCCTGAAGCTGATGGCAGATCTGGACATCTCTGAAAAACGCCTTCCGCAAGATGGACGCTTCGCGATCAAGGTCAAGCAACAGCAGGTGGACGTGCGGATTTCCACGATGCCGACCCAGCACGGAGAGTCCGTCGTCATGCGACTGCTGAACCAGAGCGGTGGCATCCTCAACCTGGATGCGATCGGCATGCCGAAAGAAATGCTGAAGCGATTTCGGGCCATCGTCCAACGCCCCAACGGGCTAGTATTGGTGACGGGCCCGACCGGTAGCGGCAAAACCACGACATTGTATGGTGCGTTGTCTGAGCTCAATACGCGAGAGAGAAAACTTATTACGGTCGAAGACCCGGTTGAATACAGGCTTCCCGGCATCAATCAGGTTCAGGTCAACGACAAAATCGAATTAAGTTTTTCCAGAGTCCTGCGCTCTGCTTTACGTCAAGATCCGGATGTGGTCCTGGTGGGCGAAATGCGTGATCAGGAAACTGCCCAGATCGGCATGCGCGCCGCCATGACAGGACATCTGGTATTATCCACCCTGCACACCAACGACGCCATTAGCACGCCAATACGCTTGCTCGACATGGGCGTGCCCGGCTATATGGTTGCCAGTTCGCTGCAGGCAGTTGTCGCCCAACGCCTGGTGCGTCTGATCTGCGAAAGCTGTTCGCAAGATTACGCCCTGCAAGTGAACGAAATCGAGTGGTTGAAGAGTGAGCTTAAAGAGACTGTGAATATGCACCAATACGCCCATGGTCGCGGCTGCTCGCATTGTAATGGTACTGGTTTTCGTGGTCGGGTGGGAGTCTATGAAATGCTGGAAATTACCAGAGAAGTCGCAGACGCGGCCAACGGCGACGATTCAGCAAAATTCATGAAAGTCGCAAGCGCACAATTAGCCGGTGAGACCCTGCGTCGGCACGCGGTGGCGCTGGTGCTGGAAAAGAGAACGACGGTCAGCGAAGCGATGCGCATTAGTACTCAGCTTGAGGATTAGGAATGCCTTTTTTCGCCTATAAAGCCCGTAACGCTCGCGGCGAGTTAGTTCAAGGTGTTCTGGAGGCGAGCGATAGTAATGGTATTGCCAGCCAGTTGTTTAACGCGGGCGTAACCCCGATTGACATTACGCCCACAAAGGAGGCTGCCGGCGTGATCGGCGCCGAAAACGAATGGTGGGCGCGCCTTAACGAAGAAAAAATACGCACGATCGATGTGCAATTATTTAGTCGCCAACTTTACACCCTGTTGAAAGCGGGCATTCCCATCATGCGCGGTTTGGCCGGGTTACAAGAATCTGCCACCAATAAATCATTTGCACGCGTGCTGAAAGATATTCGGGAGTCGCTTGATGCCGGACGTGAGCTCTCTGCCGCAATGCGTCGACATCCCCGCGTTTTCTCCAACTTTTATTTGAACATGGTTCGGGTCGGCGAAATGACCGGGCGTCTTGAAGAAGTTTTCCTGCGCTTGTTTGGACATCTCGAATTCGAACGCGAGATGGGTGAACGAGTACGAACCGCCATGCGCTACCCCTCCTTTGTGATCATGGCCATGCTGGTGGCGATGATCGTCATTAACATCTTTGTGATTCCCTCCTTCGCGACTGTGTACGCAGGTTTTAATGCAAAACTGCCTTTACCGACGCGGTTTTTAATGGCAACTTCGGCGTTTACCATCCATTATTGGCCCTTACTACTCTTGCTCGTGGGCGCCGGCTGGTTTGGATTCAAAACCTATCTGTCCACCGTTCAGGGACGATATAAATGGGATAAGCTTAAATTGCGCTTTCCGTTAGTGGGCCCAATTGTCTTGAAAAGCACGCTAGCGCGGTTTGCCCGTAGCTTTGCCTTATCCAGCAAGAGCGGCGTACCAATCGTGCTGGGGCTCACCGTCGTCGCCCAGACCGTCGATAATACTTATATCGCTAGTCGCATCGAGCAAATGCGCGATGGTGTCGAACGCGGTGAGAGTATTTTACGTACCGCTACCGTCACCGGCGTGTTCACGCCCGTGGTTCTCCAAATGATTGCGGTCGGCGAAGAAACTGGGGAACTTGACGATTTAATGGATGAAGTCGCTAAAATGTATGAGCAAGAGGTCGATTACCAGCTGAAGACATTATCTTCACAAATTGAACCGATATTGATCGTCGCGCTCGGAGTCGTCGTGTTAATACTAGCGCTAGGAATTTTTTTACCAATGTGGAATCTTGGTAACGTAGCGATGAAAAATTAGCGCCAGAAAACTGATGGAGCGTGCCCGGATTACCTCAGAGGAAAAAGGGCATCTCGGGCTCCGCTACCGTTGAAATGGATCGTCTGATTTCGCAGTGAGGTAAGCACTATTCGCGTTCAACGCTCACAACGACGATAGGTTTAAGCTCAATCCAGCGACCGACGGTGGCTAAGAATTCCTTAGCCGCACAAGGTTTGGTCAGATAGTCGTCCATCCCGGCATACAGGCAACGTTCGCGGTCACCCTTAATGGCGCTGGCGGTAAGCCCAATCACTGGCATCCTCGGGATACCGGTTGCGGCCTCTCTTTCCCGAAGCCGCCTGGTAGCCTCATAACCATCCATTACCGGCATCATGCAATCCATCAAGACCAGGTCGAAGTGACTCTGCTCGAGCGCATCGAGCGCTAATTGGCCATTTTCTACTTCTTCTACGATACATCCTCTTTTTGACAGCAGAATCCGTACAAGTTGCCGGTTTATCTCCGTATCTTCGATGACCAAAACCCGCGGTGCAGTGGGTGCCGGTGCTATTGGCGACTGCACCGGCTCCGCCGAGGTAACGGTGTCAATTAATGATAAATCGGCCGGCGCATGGTCTGAAATACGAGAGCGAATCCGAAACGTAAAACTCGAGCCCAAGCCTAAGCTGCTGACGCAGCTGATTTGGCCGTACATCAACTCGACCAGTCGCTTGCAAATGGCAAGGCCCAAACCTGTGCCGCCGTATTTTCGGCTCATCGTATTGTCGGCCTGACTAAACGGTTCGAACAAATTGGCCTGCGCTTCCTCACTGATCCCGATGCCGCTATCCAAAACCGAATACCTGAGATGGACCATATCCGGATTAGCCAAATCAGCGTGGGCGCTGAAATAAATGGTTATTTTCCCTGCAGGAGTGAATTTTATTGCATTGACGATGAGGTTACCGAGCACCTGCCGGATGCGTATAGGATCGCCGTCGACCCACTTTGGAGAAGATAAACTGATTGATGTATCGATCAACAGATTTTTTTGATCCGCAGTGGATTTATGCAGATTGATAACGTCGTAAATAAGCTGAACCGGGTCGAAAGAAATCATTTCGAACTCCATGTGACCCGCTTCAATCTTGGAAAAATCTAAAATCTCGTTGAGTATCCGCATCAGACCGCGGGCTCCGCTACGCACATTGCTGGCATAAGCATGTTGAACGCTATCAAGTTTAGTCTCCAGCATCAGCTCCGTCATCCCAATGATTCCATGCATCGGGGTACGGATCTCATGACTCATCGTCGCCAAAAATCGCGATTTGGACTCACTGGCAGAATCGGCTTGCGTCTTCAGTACGAACGCTTCTTTAGCGTCCTGCTCCCGTCGTTTCAGGATTATTGCCATCAGCAGAAACGCAACCGACAGCGCAAGCAAGCTTACTAATGCAATGCCGCCCAGCAGCTGCACGGTACCCCGCCAGCCGCTGAGAAACAAGTCCTCTGTGATGGTCACGTTAATAATTAGCGGAAAGCCTCTGACCAATCGAACAGCGGTCATGCGATAAACGCTCTTGAAATCTTCTGCTGCGCGTGGCGCCCGGGTCAGGACGACGTCATGAGTTTGCTCGCCCTCCATCACCTGAAAGGTCGGGCCGGCTAGAAATTGTTTCCCCAACAGACTTTCAGTGGCGGGCCAACGCGCCAGCAAACTGTAATCTCGCAGATACAACGAAACCGCAGATTGATTTCCGAGACTGACGTTTTTGTAAAAATCACCAAAAAAATCACATGAAAGGCCCAGCAAGACAATCCCTAAAAATTGTCCTTTGGCATTTTCGATGCGACGGCTAAAATAAAAGAGCCATTTACCGTCACTCCGGTTTTGTACCGGCTTACTGATGAATATCCCTTGGTCGGGGTGGTGCAGATGGTAGATAAAATAGTCGCGATCCGCCAAATTAGTCGCGGCTGCCGGAAAAGAGCGTGTGAAGTTGATCACCTCACCGTCAGCGCCCACAATAGTGGCGACACTGATCTGCGGCAACCCGCTGATTTTGTCGTGCAGCATTTGATAGGTCTGCGCATTTTTGAATGCCGTTATCAGGCTCGCCTGATCCTGAACATTGGCAGCGTCCACGTTCTCCACCAGACTATCAAGCACCAATGAAACGGACGTCATCGTTTGCGAAGTGTTCTCCGCCAATACCAGCGACAAATTCCCAAGTTCTGTGCGCCACGCTTCTATCGTTCGATCATGTAATATCTTGGTTGATATAACGATCAATAAAGCCAGCAATGTAATGACAACGATGCCGATAATAGCCGTTGCCCGTCTTGCGCTCAGGCGCCATCGTCCTCCGCCAAAACCCAGCGCTCGCTGATCTGTCGATCGTGTCATTTGCATCGGATGCGATTTCCAGAAACTTTAAAATAATGTGCGAACAAAACGGGATTTTATACAGCGGCCAGGGCTGATCAGTGGTTGGAGCTTATAGTACATCCGACCTACAGTGAGCGCATCAGGAATTGCCCCGAAAATGCACAATACTATCGCGGACATCCTGCATGACTAAAGAGAATAACCGCCAGAGCTCAGGAACGTGTTGTGCAAGCTGGCATTTCACTTCATTTGCCAGAGTATTTTCGAGTTCTTCCAGTTTTCGGGTCAACTCTACGGCACCGACTAATGACGTCGTGCCTTTGAACGAATGGATTTCATGCGATATTGCCTTGATTTGTTCGGCTAGAATTGCTGCGATTAAACGCTCAAACATTGGCGGCGCGATCGTGAGGAATGTGTGCGACAACGCACGGAACGAATCAAGATCTTCCCCTGTTGCGTTAAACAACACGCTTGGATCGATGTAAAGATATGGATTGTGCCGCGTCATCGTAGGTTTTGTACCAACTATTAATATAGAAGACTCTGATACCCCACTTTAACGCAGAACATTGAGAACCGTTTGCTTCTTGATCCTGCCTACAGAGCCGCCTTGCCACAAATCTTGCGCACATAACCGATACACCGGCCTGTGGTTTCCACGCTGCAAGTGTAAAAAAACTAATTCTTTACGCTGGATTGACAATGTCAGTATTGTCTAATGGCAACCAAAATGCAAAGTTCCTGACTTAATTTCGGCCGATTGAGGTTAGTAGCAAACGCTTCAATCTAATTGCCCACGTTACGGGCGACATTTTGTGCACAGCAAGCACGTAAGTAGCCGCGCAATTCGTCGTAGTTCATCGGTTTACTGAAAAAAACCACGCCCTCTGGAATACCGCCCCGCGCATTTAGCTCTGCATTGCTGAGACTCGAAAGAATCGCAATATTCATTGCTGCCAATTCCGGGTAGCGCAAGATGGTATTAATGACTTCATAGCCATCGATTCCGTCCATCACAATATCTGCCAGTAAAACTGCTGGCCGATGTGTCGCTATCTCGATCAGTGCCTGATAACCGTTTTCACAAAAGCGCAGATCAGCCTGCAGGTTCCAGGATGAAATCTGCTTTTCGTAGATACCGCGCTGAAGCGCATTATCCTCAATCACCAGGATCGATGTTTTCTTGCTGACCGGCAATTCGGCTGGGTATAGTTTCGTCGCCGTCGTCAGAGATGCTTTATAGGCCTGAACAGCGGCTAACGGAATACGACGATGTCCTCCGCCGGTCTTCCAGGCCTCAATTTCTCCGGATTCTACTAGTTGCTGAACAGACGTGACCGAAATTCCAAGAATCTGAGCGACCTTCTGTGTAGTGCATATTTCAGAATAGGGCATTTATTTTCTTTTATTCTTTAAAGTCTTATTTTAACCAAATTAAATAAATTTCCTAATAAATAAATCGTTTCTTATGAAGAACCTTCTTCCTCCATTTTTATCACCATTTTCCCCTCGCCAGCGAGAGCAAACATAACCGATGTTCCGCTTATTTTAAATTCAACGATAAACGCATGAATGCAATCGGTTGGGCAAAAAACGGAGAGGAAACACATTTAATATCAGGTGAACCTCGCCTGCCCTAATCCTCGATCAGGGGTAAGCAAATTACGAATACGTATCCAGCGCAAAATAACGAACGCTTCGAAGTAGTCGACATCACCTAACGGACATTCTTAGAGCGTCAAACCAAGTCCCACAACATAGTTCTCAGCAATTTCGTCAGTTCCCAACAGTTGTCGCATTTCTGAAAATGCAATTCCAAATGTTTCATGGATCCGTATCATCACATCGCCGCTAATCTTAATTTTTCCGTGACGGACTTTACTGATTAAAGGGGGAGCCAATTTTAGCAGACGACACAAAGCGGCGTCGTTTTTTAATGCTTTACGATGAAGTAATTCGTCGAGTAAGCGACTCTGGTCGTACCCTTGGTTATTCTCGCCGTTTTCTATGTTCTCTGATGTCATTTTATGCTCCCGTTGATGTGATATGTGTTAAAAAATTTGTTCATGAACCTGTATCTTACGAATCCAAAGGGTGGGGCTTTGATCGCCCCAGCCACCGAAGCAGGTCATCACCAGCCATCGGTTTGGCAAAGTAATATCCCTGCCCTGCGTCACACCCCAGCGACTGAATAAATGCCGCATCACTCTCAGACTCAATTCCCTCGGCGACGGTTGAGAGGTTGAGATTTTTTGCCAAATCGAATATCGAATTGAGTATCGCCATTGAGCGCGTAGTCCCTTCGGCACCAGTAACAAAAGAGCGATCTATTTTAATTTCCGAAAACGGCATCCGACTCAATTGCTGCAAAGAGGAATAACCGGTGCCAAAATCGTCCAGCGATAAGTTAAAACCGTGCATACGCAAACGTGTGACAGTTTCCAGTAATCCTTCGTAATCCGTGGCCAGCGCCGTTTCGGTTACCTCAATGGTGATCGATTCCGGCTCTACCAAATGTTCGTTCGCAATCGCCCTCCAGCGATTAGGGATAGCCACGTTTTGTAACGTCGAGCGGGACGCGTTAAGTGCGATACCCATTTGCGGCTCCACCTCACGCCATATTTTCATTGAATCAAGTGCTTTGCGAAGTAACTGTTCTGTCAGTTGATCGATCAGACCATGCAGTTCCATCAATGGCACGAATTCCGAGGGAGAAATATCACCCAGGTCCGGATGACGCCAGCGCGCCAGAATTTCAACGCCGAACGGTACCTTCGTAAACTGCACCTTTGGCTGAAAAAAAGGAACGAACTGTTCAAGCGCAAGCGCGGCGATCAGGTCATTTTTGGTCCATAACCTTAATCTCGATTCCTCTTCAACCATCGCCTGAACTTCTGGCATAGCTTCATCGGAAGACATAATTTTTCTTAGAAACGAAAAATCGATCGGCTTGGTGATCCTGCCAGCAATCCGGACGCCGTAATCCTTCGCGACCGCCTCCGCAGACCGCAGGAGGTCCTCTTTCATCGCTGAAGTAAGGATGACTGACCCGATACGCTGCGCGGGTGCAAAACGAAGAAATTCTATACCGTCCATTACGTCCATTCGCAAATCGCAAATCGTAAAATCAAATCCAATTTTATTTTGCGCAAGCAGGTCAAGTGCCTCACGACCGTCGGTAGCCTCAGCAATGTAACCAACACCCATTGCCGTCAAACCCATTAAAAGTGCTTTGCGCTGAAATTCGTTATCCTCAAGCACTAACACTCGATGGTTTGAAAAAAAATCTGACGGCTGTAGATTTCCATTTATATCTCTATTCATCGCTCAAGTCATTCACATGTGCTCTTCGTCAAAAATCTGCGTTATTTCGGTTACAGGGCCTTAGTTGGGAACAATTTGAAGCAGAGCTGCCGACTCTCCGATTTCGGACAACAAATTGTGTTCAACCTCCGCCATAACCTGAAAAAGCATCAGCTTCATTTCAACAAATTCGACGCTGCTGAACATGTGTGTTTTTTGACGTGCATCACGCTCAATTTCTTCCAACTTTTCACCCACACGTATCGCACCAACCACGAACATACAACTCGCCAGCGTATGAGCCTGATTTGCCGTATCTAATAAATTTTCAATTTCTATAGCTTCTTCTAAACGCTGAATGATCTCGGGACAAATCCGTAGAAACACCCGTGACAACGCACCAAATAATTCCTTGTTTTGCTCAACAGCTTCCATCAGAACAGCAGGATCAAAAAATTTCATGTCAGCCGACAAACATTCCTCAAGCCACCTAACATCTGCCTTCCGGGTTATCAACACTGCGGGGTTCAGCATTTTCAAAGGTTCTCGGCAAGGAGACACGCATTAATCTTCCGCAATAAAGTTGCCTGGTCAATCGGTTTGTGTAGCATGCCCGACGCGTTGTATTTATTGGTATCGTCAAATACCTCCGGCACGGTCATTCCCGTATGAACAATCACAGGTATCGTACTCAATAAATCGCAGTTCTTTATTTGCATCAAAACAGAAATACCATCAATGCTGGGCATGACAATATCGAGCAAAATAAGCGACGGCGTAAAGTTGCGTAATATGGACAAGGCTTGCACCCCGTCTCCCGCCGCCATTACCTGAAAGCCGTTTGCACGTAAAACACATTGCAGGAGTTCGCTATATACGTGATCGTCCTCGATAACAAGTATCAGTTTTTTGTCTGATAGCGGAAGCCGAATCCGGGAAATTTTTCTCTTGGAAAATATAGACAGTCTTCGCTCGAATGCCTGATCTACAGCCGACTTCAACTCAATCGCGCGTGATAAAGGTCGCCCCACAAGACAGGCATCAAAGGGACCATTTGCGTAAAATGCTACGGCCGGCATGAATTGATCGTCGTCGCAAAGTAATAATATCTGCGCTGAAATAGCTAAAAAAAGCTCACACTCACGGCCTAACCTAATAACAAAATGCTCTGCAGCGCAGGCACTTGAGAAAGATAAAATTAATACGTCAGGACGTTTTTCTGCAAAAACCTTAATCGCCTGAGGTAGATAAGACATAGACCAAACGGCAGATGCCTCCAACTCGACAGCCTCGTGCAAGGCGTTCGATTCGGCTTGAGTCTCTGCAACAATCAGAATTTTAGGACTCATTCGTACTCCATCGCGGAGCGACGAGCGGTAGCACGTCGTTGACGGCATTTTCCACATCAATGAAGGACCTATTCAGTTCCTGAATGAGAATTTTCCTAGGATCAATTTCTGACTCACATGTTAACGGTAATGCAGCCAATTTTTCTATTGCCCCGCATAAGGTGGCAAATTTGACAGCGCCGATCGCCAGCGCTGAAGTCTTCAACGTATGCACAAGCGCTGAGACTTCAGTCCATTGCTCCAAGAGAATCATGCTTCGCATATTCAACATACCTGTACGAAGAGCATCAAAAAAACGGCCAAGAAAATGCTTAAGAATATCGGCGTCATCACCGACAAACTCACGCAAGATATCAAGATCAATTGCGCGCTCGTCCATTTCGTTGTTGCGGGCTAAATTCATTCTTTATCTTCCCGAATCCATCGCGACAAAACTGTTTTGATCATTGCAATTTGCGTAGGCTTGCACAAGTAATCGTCCATTCCAGACGCGAAGCAAAGTGCTTTATCATTTTCCGCCGCACTTGCAGTAATTGCGATGATGGTGAGATGACGTCCGGTTATTTTTTCATCTTGCCTAATTCTCATGGTCATTTCATACCCATCCATTTTCGGCATCTGACAGTCGGCGAGGACAATCAGGCATTCATTTTTTGACAGCCAGTCGATTGCGTCCTCGCCATTAGATAGCACGATCACGTGGTCGAAACCAATATGCTTTAATTGAAAACTCAGCAGCTGTTTGTTCATTTCGTTATCTTCGACAACGACAATGGGGTGTCTTTTTTTTATCATTCCGCCCTATAAAATTTGGCACTCAGCCCATCCGTTCAATGAACCTTTGGCTAGCATGGAGGTAAATGGAACCGCAACGGGTTTGCCATTGCCCTGCATTCATTTCTGCATGGTAATTTCACCCAATAACTCCACCGGTTAGCTCATGATTGCCAGCCGCTCGTGGTCGAAATTTCTTTCGATAGCGCACCGTCATTATGTGAAATTTTGAATATAATAACTATCTGTATGCGAAACATTCATTTAAATAACAATTTTTCACAGTTTCCTGATTTTAACAAATTTATTAAATTTGTCAAATATGTTAAAATTAATTGAAGAAATTACCGCATTATTTACTTATTAAACAACAAATGACGCATCAACACCCCAAGTGGACGCGCTCGCATCTCGCTGAAGACGCAACACCGACATGAATATGGAGGCGTTAGACACATCGCGGTCTTGGACCGTCTTAATCGTGGAAGATAATCCTTTATTAGTCGGCCTATACAAAAACGCGTTGGCAGCTCTAACAGACGTCTGCTTCGTTATTGCGGTCAACGGACTTCAAGGATTGATACAAACCTGTGAAAATGGCCCTGACATCATCATCGCAGATCTGGATATGCCAGATCTGGACGGCTTTAAGATGGTGAATATATTGCACCTTGATCCAGTCTATCGCCATGTCCCGCTAATCATCATTTCAGGGCTAAAAGAAGCGGATATTCTTGCCCGGGGCGGGTTACCTGATGGCGCTTCGTTCATCCGGAAAAAAAATTTTTCACCACTTGAATTGCGGACTTTGGTAACGAACAGGATGGAAAAAAAGGGCAGCGAGTGCATATCAAACTAGGTATGCGACACGTGGATACTGTCTGATTTTAGCCCCACTCGGTCCCTGCGCGTTCGAATGACAACTTACTTTAATAGCCTAACCGATTAAAGTCGGCAATTTTAGCAACTGGTGTACGATCTGGAAGAGTGACTAAAAGCCAGAGCATTTCCCCTGCCATTAAAAAAAGGAGGCAGATTGGACCTTCAAGTTGTGCATATTTGATAATTAATTTGCTATTGGACGTGCGCAATTAATAAAGTTACATATTATTGCTTTATCATTATGCATTAAAAGTCATAAACGACGACTTCCTACATTTCCTGATATCTGGAAATGAAAGCCGCCACTTATGCCTTCACACAGCACAAAAAATGGATAGCTTCAAATGGACATGCCGACTCAAGACACCACTCTAAAGATGATCCGGATTGTTGTAGTGGAAGATGACAGTGCTTTCCGCGAAATCGTTGTACTTAGTCTTCTTAATCGTGGCTATCAAGCAACCGGAGTACACGATAGTGCGGCCTTATATCGAGAACTGATAGAGCGCCCCGCAGACATCGTGGTGCTGGACGTCGAGTTGTCGGGCGATAACGGCTTTACGATAGCGAATCAACTTCGCGCCATGCAGCGAACGCGTCTTTTGGGGATCATTATGCTGACCTCCCATAGCGACTTGCAGACGCGCGTGGAAGGGCTCGAGAGTGGGGCCGATATGTTTCTCACGAAGCCCGCAAATCCGAGAGAGATCACAGCCACCATCGATAGCCTATATCGCAGACTGAACCTTAACGCAGAAGCGCAAGGTAGCAGACCGTGGCGTTTTGTAAGAAACGAGTGGAAACTCATCGCACCTTCTGGCGCTGAAATAATGCTAACCCATCTTGAGACGCTATTGGTCGATATCCTGGTCGAAGGTCGCGGGCGCCCGGTCAGCAGGAGGATTATTATTTCAACCGCGCTGCAGCAAGATCCCCTAGCTTATGATGAGCGTAGATTAGAGGCTGTAATAAGTCGATTAAGAAGAAAAATTGCGAAGACCTACGGGTCGTCACAACCCATTAAAGTTGCTCACTCGGTAGGTTATATATTTGCTGATCCAATTGAACGCGAGTAAGTAAGGGGCAATAACATTCACGCCCTTAAGATCCACGGCATTACACCCTCCCCAATAAATTGCGTTAAGTGATATGTATTCTCGAAGGAATACGCCATCACTTAACTTCAATCATCTCTCCTAAGCTTTGCTTTTGTCATTTCAACATCACCGCACTTCATCGGACAGGGGGCTATTCCCAACCGATTAGACTCTTCCCCCGGGAGTATTTTGTTAAAAAAGTGGAACTTACAGCCAAAAAACCGGCATCTTCGCCTAAAAATGTCAGTAAATGTAAGTATTCGTAGAATTGCTGACGCCTCGTTCGCCTCACTATTATAAAAAGCAAAAAACTAAGTGAAATTTAAATATTATCCAATTGGCAACAAAAAAAGCTTCGGCAATATTCTTTTGGCAAAAATATGAAGCGGTCAATACGAGAGAATTACAACAGTTGCTGCAAATAAGAGAGCGTCTGTCGATACCAGGGAAAATGAATTCACATGCCACGCTTAAACGGTCTCATTTTCAAGTTCCCATCTAATTTTATGCTTTTAAGGCGCCTGGCTGATGTGATTCTTTTGGCTGCGGCCGCACCGCTCGCCAGTTACTGGCGCTTCGGGATCGATCTAAATTCCATCGCCCCAATCCATACCATTTTGCTTTGCCTATGCTGCACTCTCGTATTGTTAGGATTCACCCAATCCGAGACAACGGGTGCCTGGGGCGAGCGGCTTGCCGCGGATATTTTTGTGCGATTAATTACATCGTGGGCTTTCGTTCTGTTACTCGGTTTATTTTTTTGTTTTCTAATCCACGGCGTTGGTCGGCTGTCACGCCTATGGCTTTTTTATTGGTATTTGACCGGCATTTCATTCTTATCTCTTTACAGACTAGCCACTTATTTCGTCTTCGTTCTTGTACAACGACGCGGTTTTAATATTAAACGCGTCATGATCGTAGGCTACGATCAAACCGGTCAGGAAATGCATAAACGCGCGCTGCAGCAATATGGCTACGACGTAGTTGCTGTGTACGCTGACGAACAAGATGCTGTTAATCTCAAGAGCGCATACCCCACGCGGATCAAAACCTTTAATGCGATAAATGCGTACTCACAGGAAAACAACATTCATGAAATTTGGATTACGTTGCCCATCAGTGCTTCGGCGCAGTTAATGGACCTTCAATACCTGCTCCGTAATTCGCTGGTGAATGTTCGCTGGGCACCCGATTTGCTGGGACTGCAAATGATCAACTATAAAATGGTCGATTTTTTGGGCCTCGCGACAGTAGATTTAAATCGCCCTGTTTCCCGCGGTTCACGAGGAATCATTAAGCATCTGTTCGACAAAGTATTTTCTGCGATAGTGCTAACCACATTACTCCCAATGTTTGCTCTGATTGCCATAGGAATTAAATGCTCCTCACCCGGCCCCATATTTTTTACCCAAGCGAGACTAGGTCTGAACGGTAAAAAATTTATGGTGTACAAATTCCGGTCGATGGCGATGCATCAAGAACGTAGTGGACTTTCACAGGCCACACAAAACGATGTACGCATCACGCCTTTCGGACAATTTCTCAGACGCACCAGCCTGGATGAGCTTCCGCAATTTGTTAATGTATTGCTTGGTGATATGTCGGTCGTCGGACCACGACCGCACGCTCTTCAGCACAATGCCAAATACGAAGAAATTTTAGAGCTATATATGGCCCGTCATCGTGTAAGACCCGGCATCACCGGTTGGGCACAAATCCACGGTCTGCGAGGAGAAACCGATACCGTCGATAAAATGGAAAAACGGGTACAGTTTGATATGCACTACATACAGAACTGGTCGCTTCTGATGGATATGCGTATCGTGATCTGGACCGCATTCAATGGATGGTCAGGGGAAAATGCGTATTAATGATCCTTTCTCGGGGGGCGCTTCAAGAGATATTTTTAAAAATACAAAAATATTTAAGCAGAAGCCCGTCTTTTCTGGACTCAGTTTGTAACTTTAGTCGGCAAAAATAAGCGAAGTTTGCTCCGGTAGCTTGCCTTCGAACGGGACGATTGCTTTTCATGCCGCAGCATCCATATTTTTCCTGGATTTAATAACGCGGCCTTTGCCTGATGCCAATAATTCTGTGCCCGGCTTCGATACTCGGCTATGCCCTATGTAAGTAGGCGATAGAGAGATGCGGGTCTAAGTTGCAAACAGTAACGCTGAACCATTTGATCCACAACAAAATATAAACATGCACAAAACAATAAAAAAAGCCGTCTTCCCGGTTGCCGGATTAGGCACCCGTTTTCTTCCGGCGACCAAAGCCAGCCCCAAGGAAATGTTGCCAATTGTGGACAAACCATTAATCCAGTATGCCGTGGAGGAAGCTGCAGCGGCGGGCATTACGCAAATGATTTTTGTGACGGGACGGAACAAGCGTGCAATAGAAGACCATTTCGACAAAGCCTACGAACTTGAGGCGGAGCTTACTGCGAAAAACAAGCAGGTTTTACTCGACCTGCTGCGCGATATCAAGCCCAAAAATGTTCAATGTATTTACGTCCGTCAGGCCGAAGCGTTGGGGCTTGGACACGCGGTACTTTGCGCCGAACAATTAGTGCACAACCAACCGTTTGCCGTCATTTTGGCGGATGACCTGCTGGATGCTAAAGTAGCTGTTATGCGTCAAATGACTGAACTTTACGCGCAGTACGGTAGCAGCATTGTCGGTGTGGAAGCCATTACACCTGAGCAGAGCAGATCATACGGCGTAGTGTCCGGCACAAAGTTGGATGATGTTCTGCTCAAACTGAATGGTATCGTGGAGAAACCGGCACCAGAGGATGCCCCTTCCAATCTGGGAGTAGTCGGCCGCTACGTATTCAATCCTTCGATATTTCAATATTTGCGCGACCTGCAGCCCGGTTCCGGCGGCGAATTGCAACTGACGGACGGCATCGCGGCGATGCTTACTCAAGAGCAAGTGCTGGCTTACCAATTTGAGGGCATCCGTTATGACTGCGGCAGCAAGCAAGGCTATCTTCAAGCGACGGTCGAGTTTGCACTTAAACATCCAGAAGTGGGTAAAGAATTTCACCATTTCTTACAGAACCTTCAAATATTTAAGCCATCGACCTATGCATAAATAACCGTGTGGTTGCCAAGCAAGACCTGGTCGAAAATGGGCAAAAAAAGCGACATTAGAATTTAGATGATCGATGATCACATGTATCGTCTGTGGCAATCATTAGTTCCTTTAAGCTTTCGTCATTTAGACCGTAACTCTTGCCATCACCTTCAGGCAATCAACTCGTCAAGAAACTTGGCGCCGAAGGGTGGTCGGCGCGAGCATTTAACCCGACGCTAATGCTTAGTTGAAGACAATTGCTTACAAATAATTACCAAGGCAACTCTTTGGTCTTGCGTTAAGCCCGTATACTAGAACGCCGGGTGAATGAGATTAATCAAATCACCAACGCGGAACCCCATTTATTACTCTGATCGCGGTACTTTAAGGCCCGCCTGATTCTATGTTTCCATGGTTAGGTATTACCAAACTTGCCGACACAACAATGATGCTGCCATTAGCGGCGGCGTGTGCTGTCTGGATGGTTTGCGGAGGCGCCTGGCGCATGGCTTTCTGGTGGACCCTTTTATTTGGCTTGGGTCTGACTGTGGTCGCCGCAAGTAAAATTGCTTTTATAGGATGGGGTATCGGGATTCAATCCCTTGACTTCACTGGCTTCAGTGGACACGCAATGCGCACTACAGCCGTCATGCCTGTGCTGTTTTATCTGTTATCTCAAAAACTACCTCTCCGGACGCGGACGGCAGGCGTTATCCTCGGGATTGCGCTGGGCGTATTCATCGGTATTTCCAGGCTGGCTGTTCAGGTCCATTCGGTATCGGAAGTCATCAGTGGCTGTCTTTTGGGCGCCTTGGTCAGTATCGGTTTCATCTGGACCTCGAGAACACTCACTAAACCGGTGTTACGTCGTTGGCTAATCGCTTTAAGTCTGATAGTTTTGATTCCTGTACCGATGGCAAAACCAGCACCAACGGATCATTGGTTGCAAGTCATTTCCTTGTCCCTATCGGGACATAAAAAACCGTTTGAACGCGGATTTTCGGGGACGCATCATTGTTGCGAGATGGAAACGGTTCGTTATGTCATGCCATCACAACCTGTAAGTAAGACGGTGCATACTGCGACGCGGTAGAATTGTAGTGCAGCACAGCGGGGGTTTGGCCCCGCCCGCTACCGAAAGTGGCTATTGGTTCTTATTTTTCGGCAACAAACTGCCTTTCTCCGTTTTTTCTAAGGGCGCCTCCGCTGACGAATTCGCCATGGGAAGAAAGCGCTCGAGCAATCGTTCGTACTGCATCAAAACATCTGGCCACGTGAACAACTCATGAAAACGACTTAGTCCGTGCTGACGCAGGTCCGCCAAGGTTGACGGACTGACTAGCAGCTCGTCCATCACACGCGAAAAGTCCTCCGCTCCGTAGAAATAAACCGCCCCATTTCCAGCCACCCAACGATTGAAACGATTGTCGTGAGCTACGACTGGGTTGCCAGCGCCCATCGCCTCAACCAATGATGGATTTGTTCCCCCCACCTGATGACCATGCACGCAGACTGCACTATGAAAACGCAAAGCCTGAACTATCGCCTTATCATAAATTGCGCCGACGAATTTGACTTCGCCACTAGCAGCAGATAAGACCGACTGATGATAGGCGTTATTTTGTTCGAAATTGCCAAGCACCACCAATTGATATCCACGGGGTTTTAGCGAGAAACCCTGGACTATCTCTAAAATAGAATTCTCAGGCTCCGCCCTGGCAATCACTGTCAAAAAGCGCCCCGGCTCTAGCCCCAACGCATGAACAGGCTCAAGAGGCGCGGCAGTGACGCTATCGGCGCCATAAGGTATGGTGGTGATCTTGCTAGCTGCGACCCGCGATTGCAAATGGGCTTTAATTTGTGGGTGGTCTGCGACCAGATGGTTACCTAGCCAGCAACCAAGCCAATCGTTAAGCCAGAACCAGATTTTGGCACACCTGCCCCACTTTATTCTCGACCATTCGATGCCGTCCATATTAATAAGGTTCGGAATGCCCTTCAGCCGCAACAGCCCGCAAAATATCGCCGTATTATAACCAAGCGTCAGACACAAATCGCCAAACTTCGCAGCGTGAACCGTGGCTTTCCAGTCAAAAATGACGGTGCCTTTCGATCCAGTTTGTGACACAGGAATACGTATGCGCTCTACGCCTTCCCAAACATCTTCGAATAATGAGCCAGCGCCATCTTCCTGGCAATAAACAACGACGCGCCAACCTTGCGCCACCAGATGTAGCGCCAGGTGCTCGGCAAAAGTTTCAAAACCACCATGCGCAGCGGGTATCCCGCGCGTGCCAAGTATACGTAGGGTCCGAACCAGACTACTCACTTTTATTACTCCTAACGGTTCTGGTCTCACCAAAAACCTGCTGTATTTGCTCAAGATAACTAAAGCCCATTTTTTTTGTTGGCTCGATAAATGAACCCTCGCCATACTCATTCCAGCAGCAAATGACACCCATCCGATGCGTCAATGCGACATGCGCATCCATAAAATTTTTCGCCGCCTCAAGGTGACTTTTGAACTCTTGGGGTGTTGACATCGATTTGTCATGCTCCGCGTCGTCGCTCCCTCCCCAGGGGCGCTTATCCCAACCCGACGTCATCGGTACAATCAGAGGTAGGTTTCCTCTATCGGAAAATCGCTGCCAATGCTCTCGATAGCCGCGATCAAGTTCAATATAGCTATGCGACTGCGCAGGACGATCTGGCCCCTGGTGATAGTTATAGGCCGAAAATGCAGCATAACCAGATGTTTTTGCGTAGGAGCTGATCATTGGTACATTTGCGCCTGAGCCAGCGACAAAATAAATTCCTTCCAAGCCACCCTCGCGTGCAACTGCCTGCGCCCTGTCGAGCAATTCCTTCGATGTGCTACCAAAGGATTCAGCCTGTTTTTTTAGCTCGTCAGCAGAAAATATATACACCACCGGTTTACCATCAATCCGCATAAACTCAGGTCGAGGGAAGTAATACTTGACCCAATACCGCACCATCATTAGCCAATCGTCATAGCTCTTCGGCATGCCATCATGATTTGCCCACAATATAGAAAATTTTAAATTACCGCGGTTCGGGGCGCGCATAAATGCCGCCAATGCGTGCTCCAGATAGACGTGGTCACCGACCCCGAAATACCAATCAAAAACCACATAACTGATGCCATAATTATTCATCCAGTCAATTTGCCGGCCCATCACATTTGCGGCACCTTCGTCGTACCAGCCCAGAGCGGGTTCCTTATCCGGATAAGCTTTTAACCGGTCCCACGGAGAGTCTGCCGGAGCATGCGGTTGATGGTTCTTCCAGCCGGGAAAATAGAAAACACCAATTTGATAATCGTCGCTCGGAGCGGGAGCCGCCATCGCGCTAAGTCCCGTCATGCAAATTCCGAGAACCACTTTGGTCATTATTGCTAGCATGCGCATACTTCAGTACCTTCCAAATCTTTTATTGCTAATAAATAACGCTCTCGCACTTGATGTGCGGGCTGATCCCAATTGAATAACTGCGCCCGTTCGCGAGCGACCAAAGTAAGCCGCGCATGTTCAAGCGGATCGTTGAGAAGGCGCTGCATGGCTTGCGCCAATCCATCGATATCATCCGGTGCAACCAACAAACCGGCTTCA
The DNA here is from genome assembly GCF_016917355.1 of Glaciimonas sp. PAMC28666. Lineage (GTDB taxonomy): Bacteria > Pseudomonadota > Gammaproteobacteria > Burkholderiales > Burkholderiaceae_D > Glaciimonas. The sequence goes on from NZ_CP070304.1 coordinate 162,578, forward strand.
CCGACGACCTCGGGGATCGCCGTTGTATTGCTGGCGATGACAGGTATTCCTGCAGCCATTGCTTCCAGCGGCGGCATGCCGAATCCTTCCGCAAAGGCAGGATACACAAACAGCCGCGCATGCCGATACAGAACGGGAAGTTCGGCGTCAGCAACATCTTCAAGAACGCGTACGCGGTCACCAAGACCCAGGCGCGCGATCGTCGAGAAGACGACGTCGAATCCGAAATCCCGGTGTCCAATCAGCACTAAATTCGGTACGTCTCCCTTTATCAGCGCATACGCTTCCAGTAAACTCCGATGGTTCTTACGCGGCTCAAGACGACCGACTGAAAGAATATAATTTCCTGAAACAAGGCCGCGCGCGAACAGCAATTGTCGGCCCTCAGTACCGGGCTTAAAGCGTGATAGGTCAACGCCATTTAGCACTACCGAAATGCGACTTTCAGAAACCCCGTATAACCGTACAATTTCAGAGCGCGAAAATTCGCTTACCGTAAACAGGTGCGCTGCATGCTTTGCAGCCAGGCGCATTAACACACGAGAGCGCAACACAAATATCCGCTCAAAATATTCAGGATGAGATTCGAACAAGACGTCGTGAATCGTCACCATTCCAAGACAACGTAAAGGCCATGGAAGAACGTACTGTGTATGGAGAATATCCAGTCTATATTGACGGGCCAGCCGTGGCAGTTGCCAGTAAAGTCGCTTCACCGGATTGGCGTGCGGCATCTTGATACACTGCACGTTAGCGCCAGAAAAGGCCGACGACCAATTCGCTAGCGTCTCCGGTTTATCCAAAAACAAATAAAAATCAATGTCTGGCGACTGTGCAATGACACGAGAAAATAATTCTAATACGTGCGTACGGGAACCCTGGAATTTGCCGTCAAGGACATGGAAATCGATCCCGACTCTAGTTTTCATGAAACAGATCCATCCCGAACATTCGCGTTAATCCATTGCGACGGATTAACCTGTTTTCGAAAAAGCCCCCGAATCATGCCAGCAGTATAGAACTGCAAGTGGATGAACCCCGTGCATGCCAACCCGAATGATTTTCTTTTGAACGCCAAACGCAGAAGCAGAACACCATGCGCAAATAATGTCACAGCCAGGAAAAGCGAAGAACGATAGACAAGCGCTAAGGACATTGCGAACGAGAGCCAGCCAATGAAGATTACCCAGAACTGCCTAAATTTCATTGCTACCGAAAAAAAATGTGGTGTTCGCCATACCGCTCGCATCCATTCACCAGGACCATCTATGTGCCGGGTTTCCCAGCGACGAAACAATAACTGCAAGGAATCTTCGGTTTTGCCATAATGTTTGATTGCCGGTTCCGCAATTCGCTCTAAAAAATATCCAGCCTGGGTTAGACGCTGCCCAAGTTCTTTTTCTTCATATGAGTGGAGGTTTCTGTTAGTCAGATAATTGATTTTCTTTATAGCTTCTACGCGATAAAGCCCACCCATATCCAGCGACTCCTGCCTCCCTGCGAACCGACCGTCTTGTTCTTCTTTTCTGACGTTGAATTCATAATTCCCCCCGCCTAATTCCTCGACCATCCCGCCAACTCCTGCAAGGCTGGGACTGTGCTCCAGGATATCAACAGCATACGTCAAAAAACTGCTTGTCAGTGCCATATCACCGTCCAGAAGGTAGACATAATCAACGTTCAGGAACTGATATCCCATCTGTGCACCAACACCACAGGACCTTTCGGATGTGTCCTCGAGCTGAACGATCTTTATCGGATAGCCGCTCGCAATAGCGATCGTTCCATCCGTGGAGCCGCTGTCCGCCAGAATGACCTGACCTGAATAGGATGATACTGCAGCGATTGCGGACTCGATCGCGCGTGCAATATGGCGCTCTTCGTTCAACGCTTTAATAATCACAGCCAGGCGGATACCCATATTATTTTCTTTGGCTCTCGATGTCTGCGATTCCGAGAGACTGCGCGGATTTGAAGCTCGAGATCACGACAGACATCATTTTTATGACTGTAGTAATGGCTTCTGGTCGATAACACTCGGGCAGTCGGCTTTTGCTCACCGCGTCAGAATAGTTGTTAAGCGCCTCTACAATAGCGGACGCGAAGTCGGACGCTGAGTCCGCCAACTGAAACAAAGCCTTATGCTCAACGGGCAGGCCTTTTACGCCTTGGGATGTTGAAATTACCGGCTTCCCTGTATCGAGAAACTCCAGCGCTTTCATATTTACACCACTACCGACAAGCACAGGGTTTACCATCACAAGAGCAGCATCATAGACGTCCGAAACTACCCTCACATTTGATACAAGTTCCACGTTAGTTGCGTTCGCACAAGCCTGCGTTATTTCATCAACCGGATTAGACCCTGCCACGCGCAGGGTAGCGCCCGCAGACTTCAATATCACCAACGGCCATACCGATTCAAGCAACCAACGCAGGCCCTGAACATTGTTGGGCATAAAAAGATTCCCCAAAAATGCAACGTCTCGCTTTTTTAACGGACTTAAGCTTAAAGGCAAAGGATCGCAAATAGGAGGGACCCAGACCACGTTATCGAAACCTTGAGATTTCCAATAGGTCATATCCTCAATCGAAATGTCGAAAACGAGCGAGGAGCGAGCAATGATCTGGCGCTCGAATGCTGCAATATTCCTGCAAGCTAGCCAATGGATAAGCTTCGACCTGAAACTTTTTGCCACCCGACTTTGCTGACGTAAGTAGGTATGCTCAACATTATGTGAGCGATAGAATAGTGGAATCTGGAGCCTGGCGGACAGCGCAAGCGCCAGTTTTCCACCAAACAGACCGTCCAAAAAAATTGCATTAACGTCTGCAATTCTGGCTGCTTCAACCAAGAGATCAAGTTTGATCGGATCAACATCTCTGGTCGCGACGTAAAGCGAATTGAACAATATCCGAGGCAGCCGTTTTAACCTTGAATGCCAGGCCCTTGATATATCGAGGAGCGTGAATTCTTCTACCATGCCGCATAGGTTTTCCGACAAAGCCGCTCGCTGACCTGCCAGATCGCTCTCCCCGCACCAAATAATCAATTGGGCAATTTTTACCCCTTGCTTATGAAACGCTTGCAGACGCCGTAACACATCAACACGACCACCATGGATTGGCGGAAATGGCGTTTCATTGCAAATGACAGCAAGCCGCATCACAAAGTCCCCTCGCCATCGAAACGGCGCTGAATCAATGCCCGAAAAATGATTTTTGCGGCCTCAAAGTCGCAGCGCTTCAAATACACGGCCGCTTCGAAACATATCGAACGCCATACGCTCCAGAAATGTTGCGGTGTGTGGCGATCGGCAAAACGCAGTCGATTGCGATACAGATATTGCAAGGACGTGGCGGAAGGACGTGACCGTTGGCTGGAACCGATAGAGGCGCCTTCCTTATGCAGGATGACACTTGTAGAAGCCCACGCAAGGTCAAATTTTCCCTTCGCACGCATAGCCCAGTCGATCTCCTCAAAATAGAGAAAATAATCCTCACACATCAAACCTACTTCGTTCAGAAATGCGCGCGACACCATCATCGAGGCACCCGCCACGTAGTCGAGCGACCGCTCAATCATTTGTGGGTCACGTGTGCCTGAGAGCGTTTCACCCAAGCCAATATGTGCACCCTTACCAGATTTAAAATCGAAGCGTGAACCACCGAGTGCCTGCACCACATCCGGTTGATCGAAATAGGCCAGCGTAGAGCCGCACATGCCTATCTGAGGATTACCCTGCATACGCGACAACAATCCGGAAAGCGAGGTCGCGTTGACGACCGTATCGTTATTCAATAGCCAGATGAAGTTATAATTTTGGGCAAGAGCATAGCGAATGCCGACGTTATTGCCACCGGCAAAACCTAAATTTCCACCGGTATTGATCAGCACCAATGATGGATCATCTGAAGCGCCACCCGCCTCGGCCTTTGCTCTGTCATACTCAACCCAGCGTATAGGCCGCTCGGCACGTGCGGTGACAAAAGTCGGGTGTATGGCGCTATCACTCAAATCGTCAGCCCAGCGATGAATATGTACCACCGAATCATTGGTGGAGGCATTGTCACAGACGATCACACGAGACCCTGAGGGCAAACCAGGAATGAGGCTGTCGAGGCAAGAGATTGTGTCCTGCCATCCGTTCCAATTCAGAATCACTACAGCTACCGGCACTGAAATCAATGGTTGCTCTGTATTCATAACGGATTGCTCAATGCAATTGAAGATTTTTTATTCTTCGTCGCCGAGGCCATCAATCCGAGGAAAATATAAAATAAGGGTAATAGCTCGGGCAATGCATGCACAAATAATAAAAACATACAAAAAATGACGCTTGAAATTGCCAGCATATGGTGAATGCTAATACCTTGTTTCAAAGAGAACTTATGCCATGCAGTTTTAGAGGCCACCACGAATAAAACCAATAGCAACATCGCGGCAAATATCCCGCTTTCCAATCCCACCAGTAGAAAATAATTATCAATAATATTTCCCATCCTCCCTACGCCGACCCCTTCCATAGCATGCGTAGGGCCGTAACCAATCAAAGGTGACGATAAAATCTTCGGAATGGCAGACCGTAATACTTCAAGTCGATAAAAGGAGCTGCTACTTTCTTCGCGTGTGGTTCCTTCTATCAAGCGTGTTATCCAACCACTAACGCTAAAAATAACAAGAAATCCCCAGCCAATCGCCTGCGTTAATAGCAGCATTTTCAACACGCCATTTTTACATCTGTACCACCATCTCGTTGCGCTGACCAAGGTGATGGCAATTGCTGAAACAATCAGGAGAACCAGACCAGAGCGCGTGACGGAAAGTATTGAACAGGTCACCAAACCAACTAGCGCAATGAGCCATACTATTTTTTTCCTGGAGGGCTGACTGAATAACCACCACGCAAGGGGAAGCATCACAGCTGCGTATTGGGCGAGGACGAGCGGATGCGAGAATGTGCCGTTTGCACGATAGCGCAAGTCACGGGTTTTATCGCCGAACGCTAAAGCGGTGTTGACATTCGAGACAACTGATTTAAATAAATTTACTTTTACGAACGATTCTGTCGCTGCGATCAGAGCAACGCCGATACTCGCGAGAACCAGGGCTTTTACAATCGATTTGATATCGTCGTCATCGCGAACCACAAAAATGACAGCAAACATCAATAAAAGATTGGTGAAAACTTCTTCTTTAACGTAGCCGTAAATCAAAACCATGGAAGCTTGATCCAGGGCAAATGATAATATTAGCAAAAGATGATAAAAAAAGAGTATTCCAAACAGTACCCAATGCTGCGAGATACGCTCTCCTACCCGACGTAATTCGATTCCCACATTTAGGAATCGATAAGCCAGCATTAAAAACAACAATGTTTTTATAAGACGCGGCGGCGCCACATTTGGTAGGCCAGATACTTTTAATTCGCCGTATCCGGGCCACAAAAAAATACAAAAAATTAAGAATAAAACCACCCAGCGCACCGCCCTTGGATTATCAAGACGCTGAGCCAATGGCATGGGCGGTTTAAATGTTGTTGTTGAACCCATAATCAGTTATGCAAAGCAGCGTCAAAACGGGAAACTGCAACGTCCCACGTAAATTGGGTAATGTGGCGATGCGCCTGCCGGGTTTGCGCAACTCGCGCCGGGGTATCTGTGAGCAAACGTAATAACGGCGGGACTAGCGAGGCCGATAGACGGGGCTGACCATATTGCGTTGTTTCACCCTCAATGCCATATTCGCGATGTCCACCAATATCGGTCAACACCGTTGCGGCACTACATAGCATCGCTTCGGCAGGCGGCAAAGGCCATCCCTCAGCCCAGGACGGCGAAAGAAATATCGCAGCGCGGTTGTACAAGCTGCGCAGTAGCACCTGCGACGGGAGCCTATGATATTCAAACCACGGCTCCATATCTGGCGGTTCGGCCGGTACGCCGAAGAGAATCACTTTAAGGTCAGGAACGCTGGCCTTGACTGCGCGCAACGCGGCCAATCCATCGCAAGAACCTTTCCAATCGAAGTTGTGATACAGCATGATGACGGTATGAGGGTCGCGGGACAGTGCAGGAACGTCTGTACCGAAAGCGGAAAAATCAACGCCGTTAGGGATGTAATGCACGGTCTGTCCCTCACTGGCAGCGAATTGCCGCAACCAGTCGGCGATGACAATCTTTTGTAAAGGAAGCCGCCAGGTAGCAAGAACGCGATCTCGGTCGCCACTCCACTCCTCAAAGTGCTGAATGAGATAGAATTTTTTGCCGCAGCTGGCAGGTTGTTTCACAGCGATTTCTGCGGTTTCCCATGCAGTGGCAATGAGTGCATCCGCTCTGCCGAGAGAGGCCGGCGTCATGTCGAGAACCAACCGCATCTGTACCCGTGGATCAACCTTAAACCAGTCAGTGGGAAGCCAGTCGCGCTTCAGTCTCGACTTGGCATAACGCACACGTTGTCGGAGTGCCGTTGCGCCCGGGATCAAAATCATCTGGTGCGTCACGGTAACCTCATGTCCCCGCGCAACCAGGCCGTTCGCATACTCATAGACGACCTTGTAGCCGCCCACCGGATGCTGACCCGGTGTGGGAAGAAGAAAATTAATTTTCACGACGCTTGTCCTTTTAGGGTATCAAAAATGCCCATCCAAATGTCTTTCACCTTAGAAGAAAGACCGACTGCGATAGTGATAAATACACCGCCTCCCGCCAAAACTGAAACAATGTGCACCGCAAACGGATTGATTTTAGCCCGCTCTCCGACGATAAAGATGAAGAAGCTCACTACCGCCATTCCAGCCAAAGCAATGAACATGGGTGTAAGGCTGCGTACGTATTCGCGCAACTGCATATCAAGCACGTTTTTCAAAAAAAACATCTGAATGGGAACCCCTATGGCGGCCCGCATTGCCCATAGTACGGCTGCAAAAATAACACCATAGGTTGGCAATAAAGGAAGGAAAACGGCCCAAAGAACGGTACTTAATAGCGCGACACCAAGATTGACAGAGGTTTTGCCAGACGCCGCGAAAATGACTGTGTGCGTAAACGTAAATGCCTGAACCACACCCATGCCCAGGACGATCCGCAGATAAGGACCCGCACCCAACCACTGCGGGCCGAACACGGTTCCTATCAACCAAGAGGCATGAAGTGCCGCAAGCATGAAAATTGGCGGCGCAGACAGGGAGACGACCTGTACCACATCGAGGAAACGCCGCCGAAGCTCTGCAGTTTTAGATTGATAAACTGACAGATATGGCAGCATTACCGAAGCCACGGGCATACATAAAAGTTGAAATAAAATATCGTAAAGTCGGACCGCGAGTGAATACATTCCTAAAGCGGACGCGCCGAAAAAAGCACCCACCGCAATTTGATCCAGGCGGCTCACTCCCGCTTCAAGGACTCTGGTAAAAAAAGTATTTGCAGCAATTCCACCGACCTGTTTCAAACTGGATAGTGAAAAGACCAACGAAGGTCTCCATCCGGCACTGAGGACCGCTACAATTGTTCCAGTAATGGCATTAATGACGTGTAGCGATAGTACGGCCAGCAAACCGAATCCGTTCCAGGCCAGATAGATACCGACCACGCCTCCCAAAAACGTCGCCGATACATTACGTATAGCGATAGCCCGATACTCGAGTCCTCGCCGCAGCCAGGAAACAGGTGACAAGCCGATGGCCGTCACAAAACTGGCAAGTGCTACAGCACGCAGTGCCAAAACCAGCCCCGGTTCATGCATGGCGTGGGCTGCCAGTGGGGCTAGCAAAGCGATTGCAAGTCCCAGGACGCCTGCTGCAATTACTTGCGCCCAGAACACTGTACTAAAAAATTTCTGATCTTTTGCGTCTTGGTGACGCACGAATTGATCGCTCAGTCCTAAATCAATGACAGCATCGAGAAATACACCAACCGCTATAGCCATTGCCATCACACCGAGTGGAGCGGGACCAAGCTTGCGCGTCAGAGGGATAAAAAAAGCAAACGAAAGGCCCCTCGTAGCGAAAGAATTGATAAACGACCAGAATGAGGCCGGTCTGATGGAATTACTCAATTTGAATTAATCCTTAACCCGTCGACAACTGCGTGTCGCTACGATCATGGCCTTTAAGTGAATCAAGCTTCTGTTCACCCAAGAGAATTTTTCTGCCAGACAACGCTATTGCCTCCAATAAAGCATTCACGAATTTTTCCTGATAAGCGAAGGCGACCGACTGATTCTGGTCAATGCTCGATACCCTGAAAAGCAGACCGTCCGCTACGCGTCCTCTGAGACCGTATGCAGTCCGTGCCAGGCCTTGTTCAATATTTCCGCGGACAATCTTGTCGCCGATCCGCACCCAATAGGTGACCGGTTCCATCCGCACGCCAAGACGGGTCGCAAGTCGCATAGCCGGTATTTCGCTACCATTAAGACGTAGCCTGACCTTCTCTATGCCGCTGACGCTGAATCCCTGCGCCAGATAACACACTTCTGGGCGATGTATCTGTAGGTCGCGTTGTTGATCGCCACCATAAGCGATGGCGAGCATGATGTGATATCCGTCGCTGTTAACGTATGTACGCGAAAGCGATTGATCGTAGATCTTATCGAGGATCTCTTTTTGAGTCGTGTCTACCACCAGAATGGAAGGTTGTAATTCTTCTTTCCAACCATTGAACGATGCAGGAATTATTGCCTGGAGATCGAAAGCGGGTGACTCAGCAGACATTTTATGTGTCGGTCGCAAAAAACTTGCGAGACCGAACGCTAGCAACATCAATACCAAAAGAGCCAAAGAACGCGGCGAAGGTTTTATCACTTAGCAGCTCCCTCACGAAATAAACGCTTCCGGAGCCGCATCTTATCGAAAGATTTAAGCGCTGAATCGGTGCCCATTATTAATAGGAGTGCGCTAAGAAATAGCACTATTCCTGCGAAGCCGTGCAAAAATCCCTGACCTGCAGCGTCACCGAAATAGTAAGTAATGAGGGTTAGCGCCATCACCCGAATAACATTCGAAATAAATGAGATCGGCATGATAAAAACAGCTAGAGAAACATTGCGGAAAAGCGACTCGTGTCGCACGAGATTAAGATAGAGCAATCCCAGCGATTCGAGCGCAAACAGCGTGTGCAACCCTGCACAAGCATCCGCCACCAATAGTTGGTATTGGCCAATCTGCAAGATGATGCCACTACGTGCGATCGGGTAATTCATCCAATACAAAATATGCTCAACAACGTACGACACAGCCATTTTCATTGGCATCGTCATTGCATCCACCACAATGCCCGGCAACGGCAGCATAAAGAGCATGAAAAAAAAGGGAAACCACTGCACCTTCAATGCTGCCCGGCCCCGTAAAAGCAGAACATGCGCGACCAAAACGCAGACAAATGAGCCAGTCTCAAGTAGCGCAATTTCTTGCGAACGTCCCACGACATATAGGAGTAATCCAAACAATAAAACCACCCACCCCGCTTTCGATACTGGTTTTCCGGCGCTGGCTTTCAGCATTTGAGGCCATTGCCGATAGATCAGCCACGTAGCAAGAACCAGGATAAGAGGCCCGTGTGCTTGCTCCTCGGTACTCCAAAGTCCGGTGGCGAGATCGTAAAAAGTCGGGATATAAAGGATCAGCAGACAAGCCAAAACAGGCCACCACGCAGCACACAGGTTTTGCCATGTCGTCAGTCGCATGGCGGAACCATCGGCGACGTTTGTAGCCACTAGTACCCTACCAATACAGAACCCACGACCTCTACGCCAACGCGTGTAAATTGTTGCGTCATCGCATTGATATCGGCGACACGGGTCATATTCTTACGAGCAACCAAAAGGACGCCACCAGCTCGCGCAGCGATCGCTAGTGCGTCAGCACCAGCGGAGAAGGCAGAAACGTCATAAAGGATGACATCAAAGAGGTTGGAAATACTGAGCGTCAGCGCACCAAAGGATCTGCGGCTAATCAGCTCCTGCGGGTTCGGTGGCAACGTACCTGCCTGCAGCACCGAAAGGCTATCAAAATAGGCGACTTCTGCAATGGCATCCAAGTCCGCTCGCCCTGCAAGGATATCCGACAGACCCTGCTTCCCGGATATATTAAAAATTTGATGCTGTCGGGGTTTACGTAGATTAGCGTCGACCAGTAAAGTTTGCTCGCCAAGTTGTGAAAACACGACAGCAAGATTCGCCGCGAATAAACTGGCACCCTCCCCAGGATTGACACTAACGATGGCGAGTGTTTTACGACCAATGGCAAACCAGCGCAGCATCAGCTGACTGCGAATTGTCCGCAAGGTTTCCGCCTGCTCACCAAATGGCTCGTACACGGTGACCAGTTCCGCTGCAAAATTCCCCAGCCCAGGTTCTAAGTAAGAGTAGTCAAACTGGCGAGCCAGCACTTGCTGAATGTCTGCCTCCGTAATCAGGCCAAGACTCTGAGCGGCTTCACCAAAGCGCATGCCTTTCGCTTTTTGCTGACGCAGAATTTCTTCCGCATCTTCAAGGGTAATCTTGCCCATGTCGACCAGCAGGCGGCCGATGCTCGATTCGCGGACCTGCTGATGTGGCACTGCTGCGGTATTGATATTAGGCGGATACATCGGACGTTCCATGATCTATTTTTAACTTCACGTTGCGGCGCAAAAATCGACTCAAAAATTCTCTCCGAACACGTATCGGTGGATTCCAATGCAGCACGCCAAGGACCGGTATTTGAATCACATCACCCATATCTTCACTTGATCTGACGCGCCGATCCATCAGTTCGGTCAGCAATCCCAAACCAAGACCCAGCATGGTTCCCAAAAAGATCGCTAACAATGTATTGAGTAATATTTTTCGATTGGCGGGCACAATGGGTGCGATCGCTAAATTCAAAACCGCGATGTCAGATTGATTGGACTGCCCTTCCATGTTGGTCTGGTTATATCGCAAGGCTGCGCCCTCGTAAGCGCGCTGTGCATTTTCCATCTCCGTGGTTAACACTTTAAATTCATCACGCGCACTATTCAAAGTAATCACTGTATTTTTTTGAGCGAGCAGGGCGGCACGAATTTCCGCTTCACGTTGCTGATAAATACGCGCATTTCCCGCTACGCCGCCACTTGTCAGTTTTATTTGTTCATCAAGATTGGCGTGCAGTTGATCAATTTCAGATTTTGCCGCTTTATATTGCGGATGATTTTTTCCTAGCTGTTGTGAGGTATCCGCAAATTTAGCCTCTGCAACAGAGAGGCTGGATTTGATCGTTTGAACTAACGGGTTAGCCAAGACGTCAGGCGATGCATTTGCGCTATCTTGCGTCTGACGCTGACGCGATCTTGCTTCCATTGACTGGGCTTGTGCCAGCACCAATTGCGTGGATAAATCATTGAGTCGCGCCGACTCAACGTCCAGTCGATTGTCGGCATTAATAATGCCGTGTGCTTTTTGATAAGCAGATAATTTGTTTTGAGCCTGTTCAAGTTTCTGGCGCAAAAGCTTGATTTGGTCTGTAATATATCCCGAGGCTTTTTGAGATGGTTCGCTTTTGAGCTGGATACTGACTTGCTGATACGCCGAGGCGAAAGCATTTGCAATGCCTGCCGCAAATTGGGGATCCGCGCCCTTGAAGCTAATGTCGATGACACTGCTTTCGCGGGATGGTACAACGTCCATTTTTTTCAGTAACAGATCGGCCAACCAGTCACGGATGGTGCCTTCGCCCTCCGTGGCCTTGATGAATTGTTCTTTGACGATCGGACCTTCCGTCAGCTTCAAGTCATCCACAACTTTTAGCGCTACAGTACGGCTACTAATGATATCGACCTGGGTTGCCATGTACCCCGGCATCAGCAGGGCTGGCAAGACGACCCCCGTGACGGGATCAACACCCTTGTAATTAATGACTAAAGAAGTAGTCGCCTTGTAACTTTTTGGCAGCAGAAGACTAAACGCCAACGTCGTCAAAATTGTTGCGATAAGCGTGATCAGAATGATCCTGTAACGGGCACGTACAATCAGCAAAAACTGCGTAAAATTCATTTTTAACTCTCAAAACCTGACTAATGCGCTCAGTCCGATACAACATTTACGCGACAACATCGAATTATTTGAACATCGCATGACTTCTTCAGCGGCCGAACGGCTACGCAGGGAATGAAGCCGCGATGTGCCTTTTAAGGTTGGGCTTAACCACTTCCAAGCATCCATTCATAGCAGCGACAGCACGATGGCAGATTTCGTTTATCTGCCGATAGTCGCCTATGCTCGACCCGGGTTTTTCACCTGATGGTCGCCGTTATCCAAATTTCGCAAGAGTTCATAAAAGCCTTAGACCGGCGCGACTTTCATTACGCGCGCGATACGATATTTTTAACCATCTAACTATCTGATCTAATTGAACTTATGTCTGCACGCAAGCTTTATTATAGGAAATAAAAATATCAGCAACCCTACCAATACCTATATTTCCTGACATTCGACCATCGCTGGATTGGCTGTTTATTTCGGACAGGCACCCCTTGTTTATGAGTATCCATGCCTTTCGATGTCAATAATTAAAATAAACTTTCCTGCACATACAACACGTCGTCGGGTCCCACCTTGTCGCCGTGCTGAACCGTCGTTTCTTGTAAAACACCCTTGGCGTCCAGACGCTTAAGACGAACTCCGCGTGCGGTTCCGCGTTGACTTAGCCCCCCACCGACGGACAAAGCCTGTAATACAGTCATGTTACGTTCCAGCCGATATGCTCCCGGACGTTGGATTTCGCCATAAATATAGAAGCGCGGTGCGCGTTCTATGTAGATAACGTCACCACCCAGTAATTCCTGATTTGATTGCATGTCGCCTGTACGCACCATGTCGATCAAATCAATGACTTCTTTTTGTGTTTTACCATCGCGTTGACGAATCAAAGTGACGGTATCGCCTGCGTCAGCATTACCGCCGCCCGCGAGAGCGAGAATATCCGTCAAACTTCGCTTGCCATCGATAGCATATCGCCCTGGCCGATTGACCTGGCCCAAAACGGAAACCACCTGACTTTGCATCGATGTGACAATAATATTTACTTGAGCGTTGTGAATAAAGCCGCCGGTTTCTAGCAAGTTCGCAATTTTCTTCTCGCTCACCGAGGTGGAGACGCCGCCAACCGAGACATCGCCTATCAGTGGAAAAGAAATACTGCCGTCCTCGTTGATACGGGTTTCCAACGCTAGATCAGGATGATCATAGACGGAGATTTTGATCACATCACCCGCACCAAGCTGGATGTCGGCGGCCGAGGCGGTATTTAACAATGCGCCGTTCAGCAAGCTAAAAAGTAGCACCATTACTAGTAAACGATATTTTTTCATGGTGATCACATCCATTTCAACTTTAAATAAGCCACTGATAAATCTTGGTTTGAATCTCGGAAAATTAGCTAACGCTATAAACGCTCTATGCGAGTCACTTTACTTTAGCCCAGCTACTCCACGATCAATATGGTTTGCAGCCGTTCCCTTATCCGCCACTGGCATGGCGGCGGCAACTGGCGCAACTTTTTCCTTGCCGAGCAAGCCCTCGTTAAGATATTCAATTTTTGCTGTAGCGTGTAAATGCGCCACTTCGGCAGCCTCTGCATCTTTATTTGTTTTATTGATCAAAAATTGTTCGATTTGAGCAGCAGCAGCTTGCACTGTGACGGGAGTATCCTTTACTTCTTGCAGGACGATCAAAATGCTGCGCGGTCCCTCATTGATGGTAAAGAGCTGCCCTCTTGCCATCGTTTTCATTATCTTGGCAATATCGGGGCCCAGATCAACACTGGTGCGCGCCACATGCGTCGGTGCAAATTCCACTTTCTTACTTTCCAACCATGTCGCAACCTCGTCCAGTGATTTTGCGCTGCCCATCAAAGCGACGAGTTCCGGACTTTGGTTCCTTGAGTCAATAATCAATTCTCTCAGTTCATATTGTTTGCGCTGAGAAAATAAATCAGGGTTTTTTTGATAGAACGCCTCAACATCCAACGTCGATGGCTTGACGATACTTGGGGCTTTTTTACGTAAATAAGCTTGAGCTAAAATCTGCGCTTTATCGCGTTCGATTGCCTGCATGATCAAAGGATCGCGATCAATTTTTTCAGACAGCGCTGCGGCAACGAGCAACTGTCGGTCAATCAGACCGTCCAATATTTGTCTCTTCGTGAACTTCTGCAGATCGCCCGCATGTTGCAGTTCGTCGTTCAGTTGAAGCACCGTAATTTCTTGGCCATCGACCTTCGCAAGCGACTGGCCCGCGGCTTTTTCTTTATTCCCGCAAGCGGCCAAAGTGACCGCAATCAGTAAAAGGAGCGCCCCACCGATAATGCGATTAGAAACAGTTTTGGCATTCGTAACGGGCTGCAAGGCAATGATTGGACTCATTAAAACTTTACTCCTTCGATAGGATTAAATGGGAAATCTACAAATTGGGTACTTAAAAGGTAGCGCAATGAATTGAAATTAAAACTCATAATGCGCATTCACATGCGCGCCGTTGGCGCGAAAACCCAATTGCGTGATTGTTGAGTTCAAGGTTTCATGGAAAATTGCAGCACTTAACTGAAGGTGCGAATAGGGAAGATAAGTTAACCCCAGACCGGCTTTACGATCGCGGTCGATGCGGGTGGCCGTCGTTACGCCCCCCAATACGGCGACACCGTTATAGTCGCGTTGCTCAATATTAAAGGAGCTTTCGATGCGGAGTTTAGACGTAACGTCCCAACCCCCGCCCAAACTGACTCCATGAACCAGAGCGTAGTTAGCGGTCAGATCGGCCACTGCACTGACTTCGCGCCAGACATTTATCGCCACGCCAATCTTGCCCGTAGCTGCCCAGGTCCCGATCAATCGCGCGTTAGTCCCGTTGAAATTTTCCGATGAAAACGTATCGTAATTTCGCTGTACCCATCCCCCGAGAAATTGTATGCGTGATTTACCGCTCACCTGCCAATCAATCTTTCCCTTAACTTCATTTTGAATATAGTTAGTCCCCAGGACCAGTCCATGACAGTCGCTATCCGGACAGCCGCCTCGAATATGGCGAAGTTGCACACCGATCGTGCTGCTGCTGGGCGCCAGATAATCAAGCCCTAGCTCAGTCGTGTCCTGCGTCTGGTCGCTGCCGTGCAATGCGTCCAGATCGTACGATAACTGGTAGTGCGTGATGGCACCATGCATGCGCCAGTCTGCGCCGAAGCGCCAGCCAGCATCGATGGAATTAGTCCACTGACGTCGCACATTACCTTGAAGCGGTAAATTACTTTGAACTGTGCGGAAGCTATCGAACGGGGTCAGCGACTCCGAATAATTGGTTGAAGCATTTCCCTCCAGGTTATTACCAATGTGCCAGTTCCAGTTGGCAAGTAGGTCTTCACCCGTGTTGTCGAATTGATTGAAGTGATCGAAACTGGATCGATTCAGACTAATGTCGGCGGTAAAGTGTTGTTGGCTTATTTGCTCGGAGAAGCGCAAACCACCTGTAGCACGCCTGACGGTATCTGACATTTGACCAGAACCTTCCGCAATCTTGGCCGCGGCACTATCGTAAAACCGTAGCAGATTGTCCTCGTAAAAGACGGTGTAATCTACGTAAGGTGTGACGGCGCGCGGCGTGACGGCGCCCGGCGTATCGCCAGTACCCATCGCGGCGAATGCAGGGACTGTGAAAACGGCACCTGAAATGATCGACAACGCGCTTAGCGCACGTGCGGTGGAACAGCGGTTGATGTGAAGCGGGTACATATAAAATTTGTGTTTCGGTCCAGTTGCAATTGCAGAATCCGGCTTTTATTGCCCATTGATGGCTAGATACTTCACCTTTGGCGCGCCGCCAGCAATACGCCAAGGGGGCCTAACTTCGGTGTTGCATCGTTTTTTGCTGGCTTCCGCTTGACCAGCTAAAAAGTGTTTTCTATTAAATAATTATATCCAGGAAATAATGTCAGCAAACCGACCAATATCGACTTTTACTGACATTTACGGAAAACGGGCGAAGGCGGGGAGGTCCGGGGCGGCTTGCGCATGAACGTCGAAGATGTGCGCGGTAGTCCTGTAAAGATGGAACGAACCATCGCACGCGCAGATGGCCAACTCGCGTTGTTAATCTGACCGGTTGAGCTGCGACCCTGCTCAAGGACTCCGTCCCTTATACACAGTCGAAACAGTCGAAACAGTCGAAACAATCGACGCAGACGACACAGACGATTAAAAAAATACGTAACGATCCATCATGCATGGACGATCTCACGGCAGAAAGAGTGTCACACATGCAAACGCAGCGACCAAATAAAATCAGCACCGTATTTAACGGTGCTGATTTTGTTTTGACATTACGGGGGATTCCGCTATACGCAAGTCTCTACGAGATTACTCCCCGGCATCGCGGATTTTATTGAGTGCGTCATCAATCCGTTCCACGCCAATCACTGTTAAGCCTTCAATTTTTTGTTTAGGTACGTTCGATTTTGGAATGACGGCAATAGAAAATCCCAACTTGGCTGCCTCTCGCAAGCGCTCCTGGCCACGGGGCGCGGGTCGAATTTCACCAGCAAGTCCGACTTCGCCGAACACAACCAAACCACGCGGTAGCGGCTTGTTTCGCATCGATGAATTGATCGCGAGCAATACCGCAAGATCGGCTGCCGGCTCAGTAATTTTTACCCCGCCGACTGCGTTGATAAAAACGTCCTGATCGAATGCGGCGATCCCCGCATGGCGATGCAACACCGCCAGCAACATGGCGAGACGGTTTTGGTCCAGCCCGACAGAAAGACGACGCGCATTTGGCGCATGCGACGCATCGACCAATGCTTGAATTTCAACCAGCAAGGGACGCGTTCCTTCCTGAGTCACCATCACGCAAGAACCAGCCACGGCGATATCATGCTGCGACAGAAATAACGCTGAGGGATTGGACACGCCCTTCAAGCCTTTTTCGGTCATCGCAAAAACACCTAGCTCATTGACTGCGCCAAATCGATTCTTGACGGCGCGCACCAGGCGAAAACTCGAATGTGTATCACCTTCAAAATACAGAACCGTATCGACAATATGCTCTAAAACCCGAGGTCCGGCTAACGCCCCCTCTTTCGTTACATGGCCGACCATGATAATGGTGATACCGGTCTGCTTTGCAACACGGGTTAATTGGGCTGCGCATTCACGCACTTGTGCCACTGAACCGGGCGCGGAAGAAAGCGCGTCGGAATAAACCGTTTGAATCGAGTCAATCACCACCACTTCCGGCTTATGCTCCACCAAGGTGTTCAAAATCTTTTCAAGCTGGATTTCCGCCTGCAATTTTAGATCTTTGGCATCCACCGCCAGTCGTTTGCCACGCATGGCAATTTGCGCACCGGACTCCTCACCGCTGACGTACAAGACTTTTTTTACACGCGAGAGATTTGCCAGCGCCTGTAATAGCAGCGTGGATTTACCGATACCGGGATCTCCGCCAATCAATACAACGCCTCCAGCCACCAGCCCACCGCCAAGCACCCGATCGAATTCTTCGATCCCGGTGCCAAAGCGCGGCACATCAATGGCATCGATATCTGACAAGCTGACTACCGGTGCCGTCTGCGCCAAGCCTTTGTGTTGATTCGAAAAGCGATTGCCGACCGATTCAATGATCGTCTCCACCAATGTGTTCCATTGACCGCAGGCCGGACATTGCCCGGTCCATTTATTGGCAATGCCGCCGCATTCGGTGCAGGTGTAATTGGTTTTTGCTTTGGCCATCGGAATCGTTATCGTTTCAAAAAAGGGAATATCGGGCTAACACAAACTTAACCTGGCCTCGACGTCAAACCGTGGTCGGCAAATGATTAAGCCACTAATAAGGGCCAGCCAGTGGGGGCCACCAGTGGGGATATATTATGCAAGAGAGCGTTGTTCTCGCCTAAAGCTTATAAACATTGACGTGGCAGGCTCACGGACGCCTGCCATCCCGTCAACTTTCGGTAACACGTACCCGTGGCGCGACCGCGCACAGCAGCTCATAGCCAATAGTGCCAGCCGCATGCGCCACCTCATCCACCGACAAGCCATTACCCCACAACAATACATCGCTCCCGACATGTGCGCCGGGAACGGCCGTCAGATCCACTGAAAACATATCCATCGACACACGCCCTACTGTGCTAGTGCGAACACCGTCCACGACAACTGGCGTTCCCGTCGGTGCATGGCGCGGATAGCCGTCAGCGTAACCGCAGGCAACGACGCCGACAATCATAGGATGGTCCGCGACAAAACGGCTACCGTAGCCGACAGCCTCTCCCGCCGCAATTTTTTGAATACCGATGATTTTGCTGGTTAAGGTCATCGCTGGGCGCAAGCCGAATGATTTAGCGGAGTCACCGCCAGGCGTTGCACCATACAACATCACACCTGGCCGGACCCAGTCAGAACGTAATTCTGGATGCATCAGGTCTGCGGCCGAATTCGCCAAACTACGCTCCCCTTCAAGGCCAGCGATGCCACGCTCAAAACAGGCAACTTGTTGTTGCAACGGCAATCCGGGGTTGAGCGGATCGTCAGCATTGGCGAGATGCGTCATCAACGTAATATTGCCAATCCCTGGTATCTTGCGCAAGCGCAAATGGGCTGCGCGAAAGGCGTCAGGAGAAAAGCCCAGGCGATTCATGCCGCTATTCATTTTCAGATGAACAGGTAACTGATAAGTTGATTGATTGTTTGGCAACTTTGATTCCAGCAACGCAATCTGCTCATCACAATGCACTGCGATCTCCAGTTGCTGACTGATAACTACCTCAAGGTCACTTGCATCAAAGAAACCCTCTAAAAGCAAAACCGGCTTTTCCCAGCCGAGTTCACGCAGACGCACCGCATAATCCGGCTCGATCAAGGCCAAACCGTCTGCTTCGGCGAACGCGCGCACTGCCCGCTCCAGACCGTGACCGTAAGCATTTGCTTTTACGACCGCCCATACTTTAGAGTTTGGGGCGCGCGTCCTGGCGACGCGCAAATTGTGCTGCAGAGCTGAGATGTCAATGGTGGCAAGTAGAGGCCTTGGCATAAGAAGTGTTATCTCATGGAAATATGAAGGAGCCACCATTTTACCGGATGCAGGATGAAGAAGAATCCTCGATTTGTTTTGTGCTTCGATCGATTTGTTTAAACTTCAACAAAATGGACCTGACGAATCGCTTGGGTTCAGCGCATGTTCCTTGCAAGTACTTCCCATGCGAGCGCATCTTCAAGTGGGTGTTCGAGTTGGCCGTTAAACTTAGCCGTTAAACTTGGGTGCGCCATATTTTCATGGTATAAAGCATGCCGGGGACACTACGAAAAATATTTTTAAGATGCGAATGAATCGCGGTTTTTATACCATCATGGCAGCGCAGTTTTTTTCTTCGCTGGCCGATAACGCCCTTCTTATAGCGGCGATCGCATTACTGATGGAAATGTCGTCACCGACATGGATGACGCCACTACTCAAATTGTTTTTTGTCTTGTCTTACGTGCTGTTAGCGCCTTTTGTCGGTGCGTTCGCAGATTCTCTGCCCAAAGGGCGCGTGATGTTTGTGACCAATCTGATCAAGATTTTAGGTTGCGTGATGATGTTTTTTAGCATACATCCATTGCTTTCCTACGCCATGGTCGGCTTCGGCGCCGCCGCTTATTCGCCGGCCAAATACGGTATCCTGACCGAACTCTTACCGGCAGAAAAGCTGGTAGCAGCGAACGGCTGGATTGAAGGCCTCACCGTCTCCTCCATCATTCTCGGTACGGTCATGGGGGGCGCGCTGGTGAACCCACATGTATCTGCGGTGCTGCTAACCCTTCACGTTCCGATGTTGAACTGGAGTCCGGACACCCCAACCCAGGCGGCGCTAAGTGTGATCGCAGGGCTGTATATCGTCGCCACTATTTTTAACCTGAAAATTCCCGACACCGGCGTTCGGTATCCGCACCAGGAGCGAAACCCCGTTAAACTGGTCGCCGACTTTGCGCGATGCAACAGTACTCTTTGGAAAGACAAGCTCGGACAAATATCTCTGGCTGTAACGACCTTATTTTGGGGAGCCGGCGCAACCCTTCAATTTATTGTGCTGAAATGGGCTGAGAAATCCCTTCATATGCCACTCGATAAAGCGGCGATTCTGCAAGGCGTCGTGGCAGTCGGGGTTGCTATTGGCGCTGTGGCAGCAGCCCATTTTGTACCATTAAAGAAGTCACTGTCGGTCATGCCAATGGGCATCATTATGGGCTTGGTGGTGATGTCCATGACCTTGGTCCACTCTATCTGGGTCGCCTACCCGTTGCTGGTATTGATTGGCGCACTTTCTGGCTACTTTGTGGTGCCTATGAACGCCTTGCTACAGCATCGCGGCCATGTATTAATGAGCGCAGGTCACTCTATCGCTGTACAAAACTACAATGAAAATTTATCAGTGCTGACCATGCTTGTGCTCTATGCAGTCATGGTTAAACTGAATCTTAATGTCAATCTGGTCATTGTCATGTTTGGCGTCTTCGTTTCCGGCACAATGTTTTTGGTAATGCGTAAGCACGCTGCCAATCAACGTGAACATGACTCCCTCGCATTGATCGGCGAGCATAAACATTGATTTCGTGGTGTTTGTTGGCATTTTTTGATTAGCCACCGATCATATCGAAGAGCTTAAGCTTGGATCGGAATCTTCAACGTCACCAGTCTTCTTGATACAGCCGCGCGAGATGCCCAGTCGTCCGGCACAATAAATCCGCGTCTGATTTCAAATGCTTCGGTACCGTTTGGACGCATCGTTGCCAACAGCACAGGTGCGCTCTCTTGACTGAAATGCTGCAACAAGACCTGCTGCGCCTCAGCCCCACTTAACGTATCCGCCACCAAAGACTTGGCGGGCGCTAACCAATGTTGCTTTGGCAGCAATAGATAGCGGCATTGCGGATCAATATTGAGTTGGGATATGGCGCACCAATAGCCGCGACAATGGCTGCTCGACACGCCCAGACCGGAAGGAACGACAAATCCCTCGTATTGATAGAACAACCAACCTTTGATAAGCGCAAGAGCAGAAACCACGGGTTCGTTCAAAACCGCTTTCGCCACAGGGTGCTGCGACAACATCAATTGGCGAACAAGGATTTTCTGAATTTTTTGGCCGAGTGAGTCGGTTAAATTAGGTCCGATAAAATCATCGGCGAGCAGCTCGCCATCCATCGTCTCCAGCAAATAGAATTTGGTCGCAAACTCCCAATGGACCAATCCGAGCGGTTGGCGTAAAAGAAAGTCAAACTCCCCGATGGTGGCGCCTTTTTCGGTTCTAACCTGCATCCCATGCGCCACCAGGATTCCCTGTTGCTCGAAATAAAACGCCATCAATTTTTCGGCGTATAACCCTAATCGACTTGATAACAGCGTCGCCATGAAGGCATATAACCCCTGTAGTTTTTCTGGGGTGCTATCTAATAGTCGCAACCAGTTTGCCAGTGTATGATGCGCCGTCAGGTTGCCATCGTCATCGTCAGCGCCCGCGATATGAGCGATTTTCCCCTGCCACTGCGGCGCGTGTAAATCCAGTAAATCGGGAGAGTCCAGCAGCCACGCCAGCGCTCTGACATGGGGATCATTAAGATGCTTCCAGCGCTGATGGAAAAGGACCTGATAACTATCGCAATCACGGTCGTCCACGCACTGAGCGGCTAGCTGGAACGGCTCGGATGGGCTATTCGAGGATAGCGGCATGACAAGTCAGCGCAAGGCACAAATCACTCCAAGCCTTGGCTTTATCTGCTGGTTTTCGCAATAAATAGGCCGGATGATAAGTCACCACTAGCGGCAATCCAGCATAACGATGGACAGTTCCACGCAGTGAAGCGACCAGCGTGGATGCATCCAATGCCAATAAAGACAGCGCCGCTGTTTTACCCAGCGCCACTAAAACAGTGGGCTGAATCAACGCAATTTGGCGTTGCAGATACGGCAAGCAAGCGGCGACTTCCTCAGCCGACGGTGATCGGTCACGCCCGGCATCCCCTTCAACGTCAATGGGACGGCATTTAACGATATTGGCGATGTAGGCGTTCTCACCGCGTCGCACGCCAATCGCGGCCAGCATATTATCGAGCAACTGACCAGCCGGACCGACAAATGGCTCGCCATCTTGATCCTCAGCCTGTCCCGGTCCCTCTCCGATGAACAACCATTTGGCGCGTTCGTCCCCCGCCCCAAATACGGTATGTTCTCGACTATGGCACAAACCGCAGCGCGTGCATTCACTCACCGCGGCCTTCAGTTGCCGCCAATCCATGCCCGCGATATCGGCTAATACCGTGTCGGAGTCGGCAATGATATTCGGCGATGTCGGTAACAGCCGCGACGTAGGAGACTTGGCCGCCGCCAGATCCGGCCTGATAAATGACGTGACGGATGTCGGCAAGGATGACTCTTCCCAGGCCGACATCAATTCGTTTTTTTCATTGCTCTCCATCGGCGCTGTCTCAACCGACAATGGTTGTGGAGGTGATGGCGTTTTGTTTAATGCAGTAACAACGATGGAACTGTCTTCGGCTGTTACCAACGCCGGTGCAGGTGCGGGTGCGATCACCGTGGCGACCGAAGCTTGAGCCAAATCCGGCATACGCAGATCAGGCTGCTCGGTGGGATCGGTGCCATCAATATGGCGGCGCACCCATAGCGGACCAACGCCGCAAGCGTCAAGAAAAATTGCACGGCGCGTCAAGGTCATCATAATGACAACCTCATCACAATCGCATCTTCCCGCTTGTTACCATCAGCCGGATAATACGAAGGTCGTCGGCCAATCTCGACAAAACCGAAACGTTGATAAATCACGATAGCGCGTTGATTTGATGGTCTTACTTCCAATAGCACCGTCGTCATGGCATGCTCTTTTGCCAGCAATGCCACCTTATCAAGTAACTGCTTGCCAATCCCGCGCCCGTGATAACTGGCATGCACGCTGATGTTCAACAAATGCGCTTCGTCAACGACAGCCATCATAAAAAAATAGCCCAGCAACACCTGGTTGGCGTCGCGCAGAGTCCAGCATTGATAGCCATGTTCGATGGAGTCAACAAAATTACCCTGCGTCCAAGGATGTGAATAGACGCGATTCTCGATTTCGACGACCTCGTCAAGGTCTTCAATTGACATGCGAAGGAAGGTCGTTGGCGTGCGTAGAATAGCCTCCCCAGGCGCCCGGCTTATGCTCATATGACCACCTTGAGGGCGCGTTCAGCTGTGGTCAGGGCAACTTTATTGCGTAAATATAAGGGCTGCGCTTCGATCGCCGACACTCCTAAACCTTGTTCAAAGGCCTTCAAACCGAGCTGTGCGATATGTCTGGCGTGCGGCATCAGCGCAGGTTGCGCATTCGCTAAAAATGTCGCTTTAGCAAATAGTTCGGGGTACGCCGATAAGCCATTACCGCAGGCAAGCAAAGGAGGCACGCTATCTGTCGGGGTGCCGGGCGCGAACAAAGGACGCACCAGCGCTGGCGCAGAAAGCGTGGGCTCGACAACGATTTTCCATACGTCATCAACGTGACGATATTGCGCCCAGTAAACTTCGCCCATGCGTGCGTCCAAAATGCTCAAGACATCGCTGATGCCAAAGGCTTCCCGACAAGCCTGAGCCATTGCCGCCAAAGTAACGATCGGCAATACCGGCAAATTAGCGCCGAAAGCCAGACCCTGCACAATACCGCAAGCGGTACGTACGCCGGTAAAAGATCCGGGACCAATACCGAATGCCAGAGCGTCACATTGCGCCAGACTGATCCCGGCTTCTGCCAGCAGACTTTGTACCATCGGCAAAATGGTTTGCGAATGGGTCTGAACCCCGGCGGATTCCCGGCTAAATACCTGACCGTCACGCAATAGCGCTGCAGAGGCAAGTTCGGTGGATGTTTCGATGGCTAGAATAATTTGCATAGCCACTATTTTACCGCGCCCGGCGCTTCAAGCGCAGTTTCAATCGATGGTTGTATGCGGCCGGACTAACAATTTTCCAGCTACTTAATCATGTTGCCCCTAAGCTGGCCCGAGGCAGACTCAAAAATCGATTCTGAGACCACAAAAAATCTAGTCACGGTAAAATGCGAGCATGCCCGTCTTGATAATTGATAATGAGAATCGCCCACAACTTGCTCAGATTTTAGCCGATGACGGCTGGGTGGTCGCTTGCCTTTGCGCTGCATGGTGTGGAAGTTGTCGGGAATATCAAACTAACTTTACGGCGTTAGCGCATCGTCACCCCGGCGCCCGCTTTGTTTGGATCGATATCGAGGATCAGGCCGATCTGATGGATGACCTTGACGTGGACGACTTTCCAACCTTGCTGATACAACGTGGTCAAGTTGTAACGTTTCTTGGACCAGTCGAACTCGACCTGCGATTAGCTGAACGCATCTTTTTGGCGCAACATAAAAAGTCGGCCGCCGAGCTGGCTGCAGACGCGCACAGTACTGCTGAACGCCGTCATTGGCAGAACAATGGCAATCTGGTATTACGACTGCAAAACGCTGCCGCGAAAAAAACTCACTGATTAAAAACCACTGATCAACATATTCGGGTATCGCCCTCACGTGACATCAGGTATAACGCAACGATCTATAGCAGTCTGTGCAAAAAAATGTGGGCCGTCGGAGGCGCCAAGATATCGCGCCGCAAGCGTTCCGCCCTCACACCTCACACCTCACACCTCACACCTCACGCTAATGATAAGGTTTCAAGCCGCGAGCCATGGATCACGATCGGGATAGGGAAACTCGGTCATCATAAAATCGACGAAACTGCGGACCTTAGCAGATAGTAGACGCCTGCTGGGGTAAACTAATTGCACCGATATCTTGTTAATGTGATGGTCGGCCAGAACCCGTTCCAACTTCCCTGTCCCCAAATCGTCACCGAGCGAATAAGAACTGCGCATCGCTATTCCCATTCCAGCAAGAGCACAATGGCGCAACAAATCAGCATTATTCGACATCACCTTGCTGGTGATGGGGATCGTCGAGACGCCGTCACCAGACTGAAAACTCCAGTGATGACGAAGGTGTTCTAACGAAAAATTCAGGCACGCATGCTGTTGAAGATCTTCCGGCAGAAGCGGCCGTCCATGTTTCCGCAAGTAATCCGGCGATGCACATAGCAAAACCTCGGCGATACCCAATTGACGCGCCACCATGCTGATATCGAACTTCTGAAACACCGTAAAAATACCGACATCAAAACCCTCTTCCACCAAATCGACGGTGCGGTCAGACATCGTCACATCTAATGTGACTTCGGGGTATTGCAAAGAGTATTTTGGCAGCAAACGCGCCAATTGCATTTGCCCGAAACTAATTTGAGAGTAAATATTCAGGATTCCGGCAGGCTTTTTAGACACCGCTGAAGCAGCCGCATCGGCCTCGTCAATTTCAATGAGAATACTACGCACCCGCTCTAAATACCCCTGCCCGGTTTCGGTCAGCGACATTCTGCGTGTTGATCGATTCAATAGTCGCGTGCCAAGATGGTTTTCCAGATCAGCCACGTGACGGGTAACCACAGCGTTAGACAAATTAAGCACCTTCGCCGCCCCCACGAAACTACCCTGCTCCACCACTTTTGAAAATACCCGCATTGACTGTAGGCGATCCATATTATCCTTTTGAGGTCAATTACACGTATCTTTGCACTGATGTGCTCACGTTCAACACGCATGTTACCAATTATGGCAGCAACCGATCGTCAAAAACTCTTATCAGATTCAAATCAATCATCAAATGCTGATGCTGAACCCCACATGCCAAACGTCCTGATCAACGCTGGAGATTTTGACGGCCATGTCGGCGGTGAAGCTCTGAGCAGCATCTTCCGAAAGTTCAGCATCCAGGGTTGAAAGTCGCCGATGCCTAAGCACGTTAATGGCGCAGCAATACGCTGACCGACAACCCAAGCGCGATCACACTTAGTCCCAGCGCAATCGCAGCTATCCAGCATGCGCGCCGCACTTTTTCCTGGGAAGCCGAGAAAGTTTGTTCGAGCGCTGATACGGCCGTTTGCAATTGCTCTGCAAGCGCCTTCGCAGTTTGAACATTTTGCAAAGAGGCATTTTGGAGCTCTGCCACCTGCTGCTGCAAAATCTCTATCTGGCTTCCTTCGCTCACCCCTTTGCGCTTGGTGAAAGCTGGCTTAGCGGCGCTAATAATATCGCCAAGGTAAGGAAGGATAGCCTTTGCTACCGGTAGCCATGTCGCCATAGTGTTCTCCCTGTGTATTAATGGAAATTAC
The DNA here is from genome assembly GCF_016917355.1 of Glaciimonas sp. PAMC28666. GTDB lineage: Bacteria > Pseudomonadota > Gammaproteobacteria > Burkholderiales > Burkholderiaceae_D > Glaciimonas. The sequence goes on from NZ_CP070304.1 coordinate 188,849, forward strand.
GCAAAGCCGTCAAGCCTGCTTGATTGTTTGATTGTTTGCTCTAGCTGGTGCCCAGGCGTCCTTTTACGCGTGATGTCGTTGTCGGCAAGGTTGATCAACCTTCCACTGAAACGCTATGCACAGCTGCTGACTGATGATGACGATGCAGTTCTGACGCTAAAAAATATGTGCATCGCTCGGTGTCGCGTCACCATGATGCAGCAAGCGCCCTGCTGCGATCGTGATCGTTTGCCGGCACTGAACCGCTATGGAGGTGTCATGCGTGACCAGTACCAAGGTCGAACCGCGCTCCTGGTTGAGATCGAACATCAATTGAATCACGGCATCGCCGGTAGCGGCATCCAGGCTGCCGGTAGGTTCATCGGCGAATAAAAGCGGCGGTTCTGTGACAAACGCGCGCGCCAGCGCGACCCGTTGCTGCTCGCCACCCGACAAATATTTTGGATAGTGACGTAAGCGACTGGACAAGCCAACCCGGCCCAGCATTACTTCAGCCTTTTCTTTCGCATCGGGATCGCCATGCAGCTCTAACGGCAGCATCACATTTTCCAAAGCATTTAAATGGCTCAACAACTGAAAGGACTGAAACACAAAGCCAAGTTTTTCCTTCCGTACGCCAGCCCGTCCATCCTCATCCAGCGCAAAGATATCGACGCCATCAATGACGACTGTCCCGCTCGACGGCGTATCCAGACCGGCCAATAATCCTAACAAAGTCGATTTCCCCGATCCTGAAGCGCCGACAATTGCCAGCGTAGTCCCGGCCTGAACGGTAAAATTGATATCATTGAGAATGACGAGTTCCCCGCTGGCATCAGCAACCCGCTTGGTCAGGTTTCGCGCAACGATCGAAAAATCGAAGCCGGACGTGGTAGCTTGTAACTGAGAAGAATTAATCGAAGAGGATAGTGGCATGCGGATTATCAGTCGGAGTTTTGAAAAAATTATTCGGAATTGGCTAGCCCCAGCGTCATCGGGGCCAAACGTCACGCCACCTGACGGTTGCACCGGCGTTGAGCGTTTAAACGCTGCCAATATCGCATTATGGCCGAAAGCACGGAGATATCGGCACCAACAACCAACAGCAACGCACCGGTCATTGGCACATAAGGCAATGCGACGCGGCACCCTAATGCTCGTTATATCAGGCGTGATAACCACGATAACCACCTGCGCAGGACTTGATGCCTCAGCGGCAACAAGCGCCCATTCTGCATCAAAATCGATTCTAGTGCTCGGTGACAGTCTATCAGCTGAATATGGTCTGGCCCGCGGCAGTGGTTGGGTAGCACTGCTACAAAAACGGCTTCAGGAACAAAATATTCCGATTAACGTCATCAACGCCAGCATCAGCGGTGAAACCACGAGCGGTGGCAACGTCCGCCTACCCACATTGCTGAAGGATCGCCCTAATATCGTTATCATCGAGCTAGGAGCGAATGATGCTTTGCGCGGCCTTCAACTGAAAGCGACGGAATCAAATCTGCAATCCATGATATTAGCCGCGCAAAAAGCGAATGCCAAAGTACTGCTGGTCGGCATGCGAATCCCACCGAACTACGGCCCGGACTATACCGAGAAATTTTTTGGACTATATTCAACCGTAGCCGGGCAAACCAAAGTGCCTTTGGTCCCATTCCTGCTGGAAGGCGTTGCAGATAAGCCGGAATGGTTCCAGGCGGATCGCATGCATCCCATAGCGGAAGCGCATCCGACCATATTAAATAACATCTGGCCTAAATTACAGTCCTTAATCAAAAGCACGGTAACCAAGGCTAAATAACCTTACGATCAACCTTGCTTGCGTCTTAGTTCGAAAATGATGAACTGGCAGCGGCTTCAATGCAGGGAGAACAAAAGCATAAAAAAAAGCCACTCAAAAGTGGCTTTTCCTAAAATACTTCGTGTGATGAACTCTGATTTACTTTGACGCCAAATTAGCATCGCCTGGGGCCGCGGCCACAATCGGCTTTAGTATCTTGGCCTTCGCTTTTTTCTTCAGCACATCCACATAAGCACTCATCTCCTGCTGCGCCAAGGCGGATGAAATCTGTTGCTGCTCGGATTGTCGACGAGCCTGATCTATCGTAGCTGGTTGCGCCACTTTACCGATACGATAAATTGCATAACCTTGATCAGGTAATGAAACACCAACAAAAGCAGGCAGTTTGGTCACATCCGCTTTCATCACCGCCTCAAATACATTCGGAGCCACACCTTGATGATTCGCGCGTGAGATTGTTTTAACCGGGGCAAATACAGTCATATCGTCTTTAGCCTTTAGTGCGGCAAACTTGGCTAAGCCAGCTTTTTCAGCAAGTGCGAACTCAGCTGATTGCATGACCTTGGCGCGGACCAATTCCTTGACGTCATCAAATGGCTGTTTCGTCACAGGCTTGTAACTAATCACATGCCCTGATATTAACGTGCTTGGCGCCACTTCAATTGCTGCGGTATTACGCTTGTTTTTTATTGAGCCGTCAGCAAACAAGGCTGTCAGAAATTTTTCGTTGTTATACACAGCCGTCGGTGGAAGCGCCGGATTTGGGCGACGCCCAAGGTTCGACGCCGTCTGCACAGAAAGTTTTAGCTTATCGGCAGCGGGCTGCAGGCTATTTGCCTGTTCGTAGACCGTATCGTTAAAGATATCTGCCATTTCCGCAAACTTCCTGGTTGCCAACTGTTTTTTAATCTCCGCTGATATCTCATCCCTGACCTGCGCCAGCGGCTTCACTTCCGCTGGTTTAATGCCGGTAAGCTGAATGATATGGTAGCCAAAATCTGACTCAACAACATCACTGATCTCACCCGTCTTGAGTTTTAACGCAGCGTCTGAAAATGGCTTCACCATCATGCCGTCACCGAAATAACCCAGATCGCCGCCATGCTCTGCGGAAGCAGTGTCTTGTGAATTCTCTTTTGCTAATTTAGCGAATTCTGCAGGGTCTTTACGCAATTGCACCAGCAAGCCTTCAGCCTTCGTTTTTGCGGCTGCTTTATTCGCGGCCGTATCATCTTTTTTAGTCGTAATCAAAATATGACTGGCGCGACGTTGCTCTGGCGTCGAATAGCGCGTCACATTTTGGTCATAATACGATTTGATATCAGCGTCACTCACGGTCACCTGCGCTTCGACTGCAGCACTATCGAGGACGATGTATTCCGCCTTGACCTGCTCTGGAATTTCAAATTGCTGACCGTTCTTGTCGTAATAGGCCTTTAGCATCTCGTCAGTGACTTTCACCTGAGAAGCGTAATCAGCAGTTTTGAACAATAACTCCTGCGTATCCCGTTCCTGATCGCTGATATTGGAGAACCGTAGTGCCAGCGACTTAGGAGCGAATGCAGTGGACTGGATAGCACCTGCCAGCTGCTGCAATGCCAGATCCTGACGCAACCCGGCTTCATACATTTTTGGTACAGTGCCTTGGGCTGCCAGCAGCGAGCGATATTTTTCGTTGTCAAACTTACCGTCGGTGCCGTGTAACTCTGGAATACCAAGCAGTGTTTGTTGCAACGTCAGGTCCGAAACCATCAAGTGCTCACGGTTGACTGCAGCCATCTGAGCACGCTGTGCGATCAGGTTATCCAGAACACCTTGTTTGGCTTCTGGCGTGTCGAACATCTTGGCATCAAACTGCGCGCCAAACATCTGTCGCATGCGGTCCATTTGCTGCCGTTGCGCCGCATCCAGTTCTTGCTGGGTTATCGTTTGACCAGCGACTTTTGCTACGGCATTGGCACTATCACCAAAGCTCGTGTAGCTCTGCAGACCGACAAGTGCAAAGGAAGGGATAATCAACAGCAGAAGCAGGAACTGCATCAGGCGTTGATGGGAGCGAATAAACTCAAACATAGTCAGCCAATCAAAGACAAGTTGCTAAAATGACTAGCAGATACGAAAAAAGGCGAACTTTCGTTCGCCTTTTCAATTCTGGCGGAGTGGACGGGACTCGAACCCGCGACCCCCGGCGTGACAGGCCGGTATTCTAACCAGCTGAACTACCACTCCTAAAACTACCTGTTGAAAAATTCAAAAAACTTTTCAAAGTTGAATACAACTATTTTTGCCTGACTAAATGGTGGGTGCTGAGAGGCTCGAACTCCCGACCTACGCCTTGTAAGGGCGCCGCTCTACCAACTGAGCTAAGCACCCGACGCTTCATATTCAAACCAAATGTGATTTAAAACTGAGGGCTAAGCTAGTCAAACATTTGACGTATGTCACCACGCCAAGAACGTTAGTTTACAGTATCTTTCGGTGCTTTGCCAAGTTTAAATTTAGGAACTTGCGCAATCCCGATCTCAATCACCCCTCCCGTACTTGAGTTGCGCCCACGACGGACTGCACGTTTCCCCAATGAGAAAATTCCAAATCCCATAATGTGACGGTATTTAACCATCCGGCCTTCTGCGTTTCAAGCAGCTTGCCCGGCGCGCATTCTGAGGTAGCAAAATTCACACTTAACACAGCAGGGTAAGGAATTTTTGGTAAAAGAAAAGCGCTCTGGTGAGCGCTTTTCTTAGTTTCAATACCGAAAAGACCAACTGCAAAACATCCTGACATTGAGAATAAACAATGATCCGCTATCGTTGCCTCAGTCTGAACTGGTCGATTAACACCAGATCAATGCTTCACTACTGTCGTATCTTTCTTATCGCCGGCTTTGGCGACCGCAGCATCAATCACTGCCTCGTCCTCGGTCAGCGGCACCGGTTGCCGTTCTAAAGCGACCTCCAGTACTTTATCGAACCAGCGCACCGGTACGATTTCCAGCTTATTTTTTATATTGTCAGGGATTTCCGCAAGATCCTTAACATTTTGCTCTGGAATTAAAACCGTCTTGATTCCGCCGCGATGCGCCGCCAACAGCTTCTCTTTCAAGCCCCCGATTGGCAGTACTTCCCCGCGCAATGTGATTTCACCCGTCATTGCAACGTCGGCCCGCACTGGAATTCCGGTAAAGATCGACACCAGCGCAGTAGCCATCCCGATCCCGGCAGACGGACCATCCTTAGGTGTTGCGCCTTCAGGTACGTGAATATGAATATCGGTTTTCTCGAACGCCTCGTTCTTGATGCCAAGCTTCCTGGCCCGACTACGCACAACTGTCCGAGCGGCTTCAATTGACTCTTTCATCACATCACCGAGAGTACCGGTACGAATGATCGCGCCCTTGCCTTGCATCGCTACCGCTTCAATCGTCAGCAACTCGCCACCGACTTCAGTCCAGGCCAGCCCGACAACCTGTCCAACCTGATTATCTTTTTCCGCGACACCAAAATCGTAACGGCGAACACCGAGGAACTTGTCGATATTTTTCGATGTAATGGCAACCTTTTTCTCCTGCTTTTTCAGCAGCAGAAGTTTCACTACCTTTCGACAAATCTTGGAGATCTCGCGTTCCAGGGAACGAACGCCAGCTTCCCGGGTGTAATAACGAATAATGTCGCGGATAGCACTTTCGGCGACACTAATCTCATCAACCTTCAACCCGTTATTCTTGATTTGCTTAGGCAGCAAATAACGCAATGCAATATTGGCTTTTTCATCTTCGGTGTATCCCGACAGACGAATCACCTCCATCCGATCCAGCAATGCCGGAGGAATATTGAATGAGTTCGATGTCGCGACAAACATCACATCCGACAAATCGAAGTCCACCTCGATGTAATGATCCGAAAACGTATGGTTCTGTTCCGGATCAAGCACTTCGAGTAACGCCGACGATGGATCGCCGCGGAAGTCCATGCCAAGCTTGTCAATTTCATCAAGCAGGAATAACGGATTGCGCACGCCGACCTTGGCAAGACTTTGCAAAATTTTACCTGGCATTGAACCAATATAAGTCCGACGATGACCGCGAATCTCTGCTTCGTCCCGAACGCCACCTAACGCCATACGGACAAATTTACGATTGGTTGCGCGAGCGATCGATTGACCGAGGGACGTTTTACCGACGCCTGGAGGGCCTACAAAACATAAAATAGGGGCTTTTAATTTGTCAACTCGCTGTTGCACGGCGAGGTATTCCAGAATACGTTCTTTGACTTTATCCAAGCCATAGTGGTCGCCTTCCAGTACCTTTTCGGCGTTAGCCAACTCATTGTTAACCTTGGATTTTTTCTTCCATGGCAAACCAACCAGCGTATCGATATAGTTGCGTACAACTGTTGCTTCTGCCGACATTGGCGACATCAACTTCAGTTTTTTCAGTTCGCTCTGGGCTTTCTCCAAGGCTTCTTTCGGCATCTTTGCTGAAACTATTTTCTTTTCCAGCTCATCCAGATCAGCGCCTTCTTCGCCTTCGCCAAGTTCTTTTTGAATGGCTTTAACTTGTTCATTCAAGTAGTACTCGCGTTGCGATTTTTCCATCTGACGCTTTACACGCCCACGGATACGCTTTTCAACCTGCAGGATGTCTAATTCACCTTCGAGTTGTCCAAGCAGATGTTCGTAACGCTTACCGACGTTGAAGATTTCCAGGATGACTTGCTTTTGCTCAAGCTTGAGCGGCAGGTGCGCAGCGATTGTATCTGCCAACCGCCCTGCATCATCGATTCCTGCCAGCGAAGTCAGGATTTCAGGCGGGATTTTTTTATTCAGTTTAACGTATTGATCAAACTGTTGAACGATGGCGCGGCGCATGGCCTCGACTTCAGCTTCGTCGCCAGACTCTGACTCAACTGGTGTCAAGTCCGCAACGAAATGCGTATCGAGCTCACTGATGCGATGAATGCGTGCGCGTTGTGCGCCTTCCACCAACACTTTTACGGTGCCATCGGGAAGTTTCAACATCTGCAGGATATTGGCAACGCAGCCGATTTCATAAATATCGTCAGCGGACGGTTCGTCTTTCGCGGCCGCCTTTTGAGCAGCGAGCATAATGCTCTTGCCCTGTTCCATCGCCGCCTCAAGCGCCTTTATGGATTTTGGACGACCGACAAACAGAGGAATCACCATATGGGGGAATACCACCACATCCCTAAGGGGTAATAGCGGCAACCGGGTTTGTTCAGTAACAGTAGAAGTTGTCATGGCGAGCCCTATCAAAGAAACTTATTATTGATGTTGGCACGAGTAGCCCAAACACAAGCCCTGAGTGAAACAAAAAATCCTCATTAAATTGTCATGAGACGATAAAAAAGCCACCCGCGAAGTTACCTTCGGGTGGCTTTACGATTGAAGCCAATTTATTTTTTATTCAGAAATTGTACTGCTTTTGTCCAAATAACGGGGTTTTTTGCCCAATTTTTACTATTTTTTACAAATTTATGACTTCGCACCCGCAACCTTAGGCTGATCGTGATAAATCATGAGCGGTTTAGCGCCATGCGTGATGCTATTTTCATCAATTACGACTTTTGAAACGTTCTTGTGACTCGGCAAGTCATACATTACATCCAGCAAAGCATGCTCAAGAATAGAGCGTAAGCCGCGCGCACCGGTCTTGCGTGCCAGGGCCTTCTTGGCAATCGCCTGGAGTGCAGCCGGGCGAATGTCCAGCTCCGCACCTTCCATCTGTAATAGCTTGGCGTATTGCTTAATTAATGCGTTCTTCGGCTCAACAAGAATCTGAATCAAGGCCGCCTCGTTAAGTTCGGTCAAGGTGGCGATAACCGGCAAACGACCAACGAGTTCAGGAATAAGCCCGAAACGTGTTAAATCCTCAGGTTCGGCATCGAGCAATACTTCACTGGAAGTGCGCTGCGTCTGGCTCTTTACGTTTGCTGAGAAGCCAATACCGCTCTTTTCCGAGCGTTCAGAAATAATTTTTGTCAGGCCATCGAAAGCACCGCCGCAAATAAACAGAATATTCGTAGTATCAACTTGTACGAAATCCTGATTTGGATGCTTGCGCCCACCCTGCGGAGGAACGGAGGCCATCGTACCTTCAATCAGTTTTAGCAAGGCTTGCTGAACGCCCTCGCCTGAAACATCGCGGGTGATTGATGGATTATCCGATTTACGGGTAATCTTATCGATTTCATCGATATAGACGATGCCCTTTTGGGCTTTTTCAACTTCATAATTGCAATTTTGCAGCAACTTTTGAATAATATTTTCTACATCTTCGCCGACATAGCCAGCTTCAGTTAACGTTGTCGCATCAGCAATCACAAACGGCACGTTCAAGGTGCGTGCCAGCGTCTGCGCCAGTAACGTTTTGCCGGAACCGGTCGGCCCTACCAGCAAGATATTACTCTTTGCCAGTTCGATATCGTCCTTTTTACCCAGATGCTTAAGGCGCTTGTAGTGGTTGTACACCGCTACCGCCAGGATTCTCTTGGCGGTTTCCTGACCAATCACATACTGATCGAGCAAATCACAGATTTCCTGCGGAATCGGCAATTCGGATTTTTGACCATCCAACGTTTCGACGCTTGAGGCCTCGTCACGAATAATGTCATTACATAGGTCAATGCACTCGTCGCAGACGAAGACCGATGGTCCCGCGATGAGTTTTTTTACCTCGTGTTGGCTTTTCCCGCAGAAGGAGCAATAAAGCAGTTTTTCGCCGCTGGAAGTTTTTTTATCAGACATAGGCCAATGTGTAGGTGATCATCAGTAAAGGGTGCCCGCAAAGTAATTGCGGAGTCGGGATATGACAAAATTAGTGCTAAGTCCACAATTCAGCGGTCACGTGGCGTTCAATCGATATTACCTGTGAAATACCAACTCGTCACGACGCAGACCAATTTAAATGACGTTCACGTCATTTTTCCGCTAAAAGGGGTTTAACGCATTCCAAAAGCAAAACGCCCGACCTGTTGGGGTTCGGGCGTTTTGTATCACACCCTGCTATCAGGCGCGCGTCGTCAGAACCTTATCAATCAGACCATACTCTACTGCAGCATCTGAAGACATAAAATTATCACGGTCTGTATCTTTGCCGATCTGCTCGATGGTTCTGCCAGTTTTCTCAGCAAGAATACCGTTCAGACGTTCACGCAGATACAGAATTTCCCGCGCTTGAATCTCGATATCCGAGGCTTGCCCTTGAGCACCACCCAACGGCTGGTGAATCATGATCCGGGAATTCGGTAACGAGAAACGCTTGCCTTTTGCACCGGCTGCCAACAGAAAAGCGCCCATCGATGCAGCCATACCAGTACATAACGTTGACACGTCAGGCTTGATAAATTGCATCGTATCGAAAATCGCCATTCCAGCCGACACCGAACCGCCAGGAGAATTGATGTAAAGAGAAATATCCTTTTCCGGATTTTCGCTCTCAAGAAAAAGTAATTGAGCAACGATAAGATTGGCGGTCTGATCATTGACCGGTCCAACCAGAAAAATCACGCGCTCACGCAGCAGACGTGAATAAATATCGTATGAACGCTCGCCACGACCACTTTGCTCAACCACGATAGGCACCATGCCAAGCATGTCTGTGTCTAGCGCTGAATTACGATGAAAGCCTGACATATTCTTCCTTATTGAAACGCACTCGGGACCTGCTCAGATTGCCACATACTATTCTCGCAGAAATTTATATAGCGCGTGATTTCTGCTCAGGTCCGTCAAGCCTACTAACTTAGCAAGGCTTAGTCTTAGTAAGGCTTAAATTTATGCTTGTTGTCCGTTGTTACCCATCAGCTCATCAAACGCGACCGATTTTTCAGTCACTTTCGATTTACTTAACACGTAGTTAACGACGTTTTCTTCTAAAACAAGTGCTTCAACTTCAGCCAGACGGCTGCGATCGCTGAAATAATATTTCAACACTTCTTTTGGATCTTCGTAGCTCTGAGCGAAATCTTCAACCTGGGCTTTGACTTGTTCAGCGCTTGCTTGCAGCTGGTTTGCTTTAACCACGTCTGCCAGAATCAAACCCAGTCGCACACGACGCTCAGCCTGAGCTGCAAACAGCTCTGGAGGAAACGGCATATTCTTGGTATCCATACCGCGCTGTGACATGTCTTGACGCGTCATCTCAACCAAACGTTGGACGTCCTGATCAATCAGCGCCTTTGGCACATCCAGTTCGCTGACCTTGATCAACGCATCCATCACGCTGTCTTTGTTCTTCGCCTTAACGCGGGCACCCACTTCGCGCTCCAGGTTAAGCTTGATATCTGCGCGCATCTTTGTCAGATCGCCGTCTTCCATGCCTAGCGATTTTGCAAAATCCGTATCAACTTCCGGTAGGTGCGCCCATTCCAGTTTTTTCAACGTGATGGTGAATTCTGCAGTTTTCCCTGCAACATCCTTGCCATGGTAATCGGCAGGGAAAGCAAGGTCAAAAGTTTTGGCTTCGCCAACTTTGAGTCCAATAGTTGCCGCTTCAAACTCTGGCAACATGCGGCCTTCACCTAATACGAATGCGTAGTCATCAGCTTTACCGCCAGCAAATTCCACGCCGTCGATTTTGCCAACGAAATCGACTGTTACACGGTTTTCATTTTGCGCGGCCAAATCACTGCCGCCATCGCCATGTTCGCCTTGTTCGCCCTTGACGTGGTAATGCACACGTTGTTTGCGCAAAATATTGATGGTCTTGTCGATTTCAGCATCGCTGACTTCGGCTTTAGTCTTTTCGACTTCAACTACACTTAGATCACCGATTTTGACTTCAGGATAAACTTCAAAGGTTGCCTCGAAAGCGATAACGCCATCAGGTACACCTTCGCTGGTTTTAGGTTCGATATTAGGGAAACCGGCAACGCGTAAATTGTTTTCGGTCGCTGCGTCGTTAAAAGCGCGGCCGACTTTGTCATTCAGCACTTCGTTTTCAACTTGAAAACCGTATTGGGCGGCGACCATTTTCATCGGCACTTTACCAGTACGGAAACCCGGTGCCTTGGCGGTACGAGCACGCACTTTCAGGCGTTTTTCAACTTCGGTTTGCACTTCAACCATAGGAATAGTTATGGTGAGGCGACGTTCAAGTTTGTTTAGAGTTTCGACTGCAATTGCCATGTGAATCGTCCAAAAATTTAAAATTCTTTGTTTTATATGTGTGACCTGAGAAGCCTGAATGACCAAAAACATCGTAAAAAAAATGCTTTCTGTCACTTATATGCCTAAATGTTGCCATTTATGCCTAGCTCTCGGCACGCTAAAGACCGATATTCTATACGTAAAACAGTTCCTTGCGCCAAAACCGCTTACTGCCCTGTCACTGTTCTTCGATGATCCGGTCCGGTGCGAGCTTAGCTCCCGTCCCAATCCCCGCAAAAAAGCTCAGGTTACTGCATCGGGATGGGGGTGGACGCTGGCACCGGCACCGCGGTAACACTGTTTTGAGGACTACCGTCCACTAATTTATCTGAGTATGTCAAATAGATCAATGTATTGCGCTTCGGATCCACAATACGCACGATATGCAAGCGCTTGAATAAAATCGACATTCGCTCGGTAAATACATCTTCTTGCAACGGCAGCTTGCCCGAAAAACGTACACCGGATGCTACCTGGCGACAGGCAATGGAAGCCTCGGCCCGGTCCTCGGCAAGTCCTACGGTTCCCTTTACGCCGCCGGTGCGGGCACGTGACACATAGCATGTCACACCTTGCACCTTAGGGTCATCGTAGGCTTCCACTACGACGCGATCATTGTGCCCAAGCCAACGAAAAGCCGTGCTGACTTCACCTACCTGTTCAGCCTGGGCTCGTGCATTATTTGCGAAACCGATATTGACGACGGCGATGACGACTGCGGGAATCAAGGCACTTAATATTTTAGTTTTAATTAGCATATCCATCTTTAAAAAGAAGGGAATACAAAAACGATCAAGGAGAAAAGTGGGCGTCGTCGCCGACCCGTGCCTCGGGGATACACCTTAATGGCAAAACTGGCTACGCAATGCCGTTGCGATCATTATCGCGACAAAAATACGCCAACGCCTCACGCAAAAGGCGTTCCAACGCAAAAATAAGTAAATGAATAAAGTAAATGAATAATCGATGCGCCCACAAAAAAGCCCTCACAAGAGGGCCATTTCGACATCGCACAACTAAATCAAGGCTTCATAACGTAAGTTATAAAGATCAATCAAGCACGCTACGATTATTTTTGTTGCTTTTTATGGTGCGGATAGAGGGACTTGAACCCCCACGTCTTACAACGCTAGAACCTAAATCTAGTGCGTCTACCAATTTCGCCATATCCGCGTCAAGAGGCCGCATTCTAACAAAGAGATGCGTGATGCGCCAGTTAATTATAAGAGCATTGCCCTGTTTTGTCCTGCCGCCAGCTTTCCAGACTTTCAAAGCGCCTCCAATATGCTTCGCCGTCGAAAAAACGCGCTAAAAAATCAAATTAAACGCAGCCCCTATTCTGCAGCCCACATTCCAAGATTCTCCCGTCGCATAAGGTTTCTCCCTAAATATCCTCGCCTACTTGTGTAGGATCACGGCTTTTTCCTTTATTATTCGAAGCTAAAAATGTATCCATAAAGAGCGGGAAAAGAAATTGCATCAGCTAAACAGTCGGCAAAGCCGAGCATATGGCTCTCCTCATATCACAGGCGCATCGATTTGATCGCCTATGACAACACTGAAACAACACTGAAAGTCTAAGCCCGCGTCTATGCGCCCCTATGCCAACTAATCATTACGAAAATTTTCCCGTTGCTTCAATCCTGCTGCCCGCGCGCTTGCGGCCCGCCGTGCAAGCAATTTATGCGTTCGCCCGTAGCGCAGACGATATTGCAGATGAGGGTGATGCCGGCGCCGAAGAAAGGCACGCCGCACTGAACGCGTACGAGGCGGCACTGGACCGAATTGAACAAAAGAAGCCAGCCGAAAATGCTTTATTTCAGTCCCTGGAAACAATAATCGTGGAATATGCGCTCCCGATAGCCCCTTTTCGGGCGTTACTATCTGCGTTTAAACAAGATGTGGTGACGTCGCGTTACGATAACTTTGAAGACCTGCTGGATTATTGCCGACGCTCCGCCAATCCGGTCGGGTGTCTGATGCTGCACTTATATGGCGCTGCGACGCCACAAAACATGCGCGACTCGGATGCCATTTGTTCCGCTTTGCAATTGATTAACTTTTGGCAAGACGTCGCCATCGACTGGAGCAAGCAAAGGATTTATTTACCGCTTGAGGATCTGCGACGCTTCGGGGTCAGTCAGGCCCACATTGCCTCTGCCGTCAATGACCGCGCCTGGCGTAATCTCATGCAATTCGAAGTCATGCGGGTACGCAAAATGATGCTGGAAGCAGCACCACTGGCGATACGACTTCCGGGCCGGATTGGATGGGAATTGCGCCTCGTCGTACAGGGAGGCTTGCGGATTCTGGAACGCATAGAAAAAGTTGATTACGATGTGTTTAGACATCGGCCGAAGTTGGGCAAGTTCGATTGGTGCGTTTTATTTTTTCGGGCCATTCGGATGCGTTAAAGAATACCTTGAAGAATGCCTTAAAGAATACCTCAAAGGTACTGTTACCATTTCTTGCCAATTTTGCTTTAACGGAAAGACTCAGTGGGCTAGAACCGATTTTTTCAGAGCATTACATTTGTTCTGTTCCACACACTCGGATAGCATAGCGACTTTGCGCACCACATTTGCAGTGACACTTAACCAAAACAACCCTTTGGGTTGCCCCGAAACAAGAATACCAAAGATCCTTCATGTCTCCTGACGACTACTGCCAGCAAAAAGCCGCCCAGAGCGGATCAAGTTTTTATTATAGTTTTCTATTTTTGCCAGCTGAACGGCGCCGTGCGATCACAGCGCTCTATGCATTCTGCCGTGAAGTTGACGATACGGTCGATGACTGTACCGACGAAGCGGTAGCCCGCACAAAGCTGATGTGGTGGCGTAAAGAAATTGCATCGATGCTGGCCGGTAACCCGTCGCACCCGGTGACCAAAGCTTTGCAACCGCATTTACTGACCTATAAACTCGATGGTCAGCACTTGCAAGCGATCATCGATGGCATGGAAATGGATTTAAATCAGACCCGTTATCTGGATTACCCCGGCCTCAAGCAATATTGCTGGCACGTCGCCAGCGTGGTGGGTATTTTATCGGCAAGTATTTTTGGTGTGACACAACCGCAAACCCTGCAATTTGCGGAAAAACTCGGACTCGCCTTCCAACTCACCAATATCATCCGCGATGTTGGCGAAGACGGTCGCAAAGGACGTATCTATTTACCGGTCAACGAATTGCAACAATTTCACGTCACCGCCGCAGACATATTGAACGCCCGACATAGTGAAAACTTTGAAAACCTTATGCGCTTTCAAGTCGCTCGTGCGCAACAAATGTATGACGAAGCATGTGCCTTGCTGCCGAAAGAGGATCACCGTGCCCAACGTCCCGGATTAATGATGGCCGCAATCTATCGTGCGCTACTCAACGAAATTGAGCGCGACGGATATCATGTGTTAAATCAGCGAATTTCACTTACGCCAATCCGCAAACTATGGCTGGCATGGAAGACGTATATCCGTGGCTAATTCGTTAGTTCCTATAGCCGCACGGGAGCCGCTGCCTGTCACATTTTTTGAATAACCAGTTGTAATAACTTAGCTCCGTCTGACATGCGTGCAAAAACACAAAACGTCGCCGTCATCGGCGCTGGTTGGGCTGGCTGCGCAGCCGCCGTGGCCCTCTCCGGAAACCAACATCAGGTAACCCTGTTTGAGGCCGGTCGCGTGCTCGGCGGTCGCGCGCGACGCGTGACCTCCAAAGTCTTCGAACCTATATTGAGCGTTAAAACGCCATTCGGTATCGCCGACGACCTCTCGGATCCGAGCCGTCATGAGATTTGCCACGACAATGGGCAACACATTTTGCTGGGGGCTTATAAGCACACCTTGCAACTGATGCAAAAGGTGGGCATTGATCCCAGGACGGCGTTACTGCGCCTGCCGTTGCAAATGTGTTACCCCGAAAACAGTGGCGGAATGACCTTTTTGACAAGATCCCTACCTGCGCCATTCCATCTTATGGCCGCCTTATGGCGCGCCGATGGGATCAACCGGGAAGACAAGATCGCGCTGGCGCGCTTCAATTCGGCCGCACGCTGGATGGGGTGGGAGCTGCATGACGATTGCTCTGTCAGCACATTATTAGAGCGATTTGATCAGACCTCGCGACTTATCCGATTACTATGGCACCCACTCTGTGTTGCAGCACTCAATACGCCGCCGGAACGCGCCTCGGCGCAAGTATTTCTGGCAGTGTTACGCGATAGCCTGGGGGCGCGTCGCTCTGCCTCTGACATGCTGGTACCGCGGGTCGACCTGAGCAGTTTGATGCCCGATCGTGCAGCCGCCTTTGTTACGCAGCAAGGTGGCCGCGTTCATCTCGGTTGCAACATCAAAAAGTTGCAACCAAACGGCGACGGTTGGCGCTTGAGTGCCAATGATTACGATGGCGATTTCGATGCGGTCGTCATCGCAACGCCCCCGGAGATTGCCGCCAATTTATTAGCCGAGCACGCTCCGCCCGAAGATACGGCGCTCCTCAAAAGCTTCGCATATGAACCGATTACCACTTGTTATCTGCAATACGCGGCGACGGTATCTTTGCCACGCGCTTTTTTGGCGTTGATAGAGGATGGTGCTAACGGTGATTGGGGACAATTTGTCTTTGATCGCGGTCAGCTTGATGCAACCCAAGCGGGCATGTTCGCGGTTGTCATCAGTAGTTCTGGCGCAGCAATCGCAGATGGTCATGGGTCCTTAATCGCAGGGATCACTGCGCAACTCGCCAAGGCTTTTAACCGGCCAGATCTGGCCCATCCGAACTGGTCCAGAGTCATCTCGGAAAAGCGCGCCACCTTCGCTTGTACTCCTGGCCTTGTTCGTCCTGACAATAGGAGTCGAGTAGCTGGCGTATGGTTAGCGGGCGATTACACTACCAGCGAGTACCCCGCGACGCTGGAGTCAGCCGTCAGGAGTGGAAACCGGGTGGCAACAGAAATTGATCTGATGTGATAGTCGGTAACCTACGCCCCCTCGTACGGCTTGTTGTCGCTTGCGGCTTCGTTCGGTAACGCTTATCACCCGCACCCACCGCACCGGAATCCTCAATCCACTCGAAGCAGGCTGAATTAAACTAAAACTTAACTCTTAGGCGAATCGACACCAGCCATTTGCCGGGAAAAGCAAAATCCGTCCAAAATCCCCAGAACCTCCTCGTCTCATCTGCTCTGCTTTTGCTCTGCTTTTGCTCTGCTTTTGCTCTGCTCTTACTCTACTACGAGCTGACTTGAAAACTCTTCATCTCACCCAACCATCATTTTCTCCCAACGCCGACCTGTTTTGCCCTAGGATAGCGAGAACTTGCATACCGGGGGTCATCCGACAGTTCTTGGTTGTACCCCATTACACCGAAACACACTTATTTACACCCACTCAATATACGGAGAAATAATGCCCGTCATCACCTGCATCGAAGATCTGCGCGTACTCGCACAGAAACGGGTACCAAAAGCTTTTTACGACTATGCCGATAGCGGCTCTTACACCGAAGGAACCTATCGCGCCAATACCAGTGATCTGGCCGCATTGAAATTACGCCAGCGCGTCGCGATTAACGTCGACGAACGCAGCACCGCCACGACCATGATCGGGGAAAATGTCGCGATGCCGGTCGCCATTGCGCCTACCGGACTGACTGGTATGCAATGGGCCAACGGCGAAATGCTGGGTGCTATAGCGGCTGAAAAATTTGGCATTCCGTTCACCTTATCAACGATGAGTATTTGCTCGATCGAAGACGTTGCCAGCGTAACGACCAAGCCATTCTGGTTTCAACTGTACGTCATGCGCGACCGTGGCTTCGTTAAATCGCTGATCGAGCGCGCCAAAGCGGCGAAATGTTCGGCACTCGTACTAACGCTAGACTTGCAGATTTTAGGGCAGCGTCATAAAGATATTAAGAATGGCATGTCAGTACCGCCCAAGTTAACCCTCGCCAACATCATTGATCTGGCGAGCAAGCCTGCCTGGGCCCTGCGCGCGCTGGGCGGTCGGAAAACCTTCGGCAACCTCGCGGGTCACGTCAAAGGAGCCGATGGCATTCTGACGCTGAGTAAATGGACTGCCAGCCAATTCGATCCGACTTTGTGCTGGGACGACATCGCCTGGATCAAGCAGCAATGGGGCGGCAAACTGATCCTAAAAGGCATTCTCGACGTAGAAGACGCTAAAATCGCCGCCGCCAGCGGTGCCGATGCGATCGTCGTCAGCAATCATGGTGGCCGACAGCTGGATGGAGCGGTGTCGTCCATTTCGGCACTGCCAGCCATCGTCGAAGCGGTGGGCGATCAAATTGAGGTATGGTTCGATGGGGGTATCCGAAGTGGTCAGGATGTCCTGAAAGCAGTTGCGCTGGGCGCTAAAGGAACCATGATCGGTCGCGCTTTTCTATACAGCCTGGGTGCGATGGGCGAAGCCGGAGTGACCAAAATGTTAGAGATCATGCGCCAGGAACTGGACGTCAGCATGGCGCTGACTGGCACCAAAGATATCAAGGATGTCGGCCTGCAAATACTCACGCGTACCTAATCTGCAAAAGACATTGTAAAAATTTCCCGCTGGGTGCCCGGGCTCAGCGGAAAAATATCAACCGCGTCAAAAAAGTGCTGTGCGCTTCCGTGGCCATGAGTATCACTAACACTAACAAGCACAGCGGCGGTACGAGAATGGCATATACCAGCGCCAAACGCTCCCACGCCATATGCATAAAAAAAGCCACAATCAATCCCGCCTTCAGCAACATCAGCAACAAAATCAAAGCCCATCTCAAATACCCATGCAGCTGCAAATAGTCGACCATATAAGAAAGTGTGCTGAGTACAAACAATAGTGCCCAAATTTTTAGATAAAGGCTGGTCGGATGCTGTTGTCCGGCGTGTGTGTTGTTCGTATCCATCATGGACTCTCACCAAAGATAAAATAACGCAAAGATGAACACCCATACCAGATCCACAAAATGCCAATATAATCCGGCAATTTCGACAATCTGATAATTACCGCTGCGTTCGTAACGGCCGAGTAATATCCGCACAGCAACCGTCACCAGATAAATCACGCCGATTGAAACATGCAGGCCGTGAAAACCGGTAATCATAAAAAATGTCGCGCCGAATTGCGGAGCGCCCATCGCATTTCCCCATGGCCGCACCCCCTCATTGACGATCAGATTAGTCCACTCAAACACTTGCATGCTGACAAAAGCAACCCCGAATGCGGCAGTGACCAACATCAAAATGGCAGCCCGAACGCGCTCGCGACGATAAGCGAAGTTCACCGCCATTGCCATGGTGCCACTGCTGCTAATCAGCACAAAAGTCATAATGGCGATCAGCAACAGCGGCACCGGCGTACCGTCGATATGCAGCGCAAACACTTCACTGGTATTCGGCCATGCTTGCGTTCCCGACATCCGCACCGTCATATAGCCAACTAAAAAACAACTGAATATAAAGGTGTCCGATAGCAAAAATATCCACATCATCGCCTTGCCCCAGGACACCTGAAAAGCCTCCCTGTCGGCCGACCAGTCATTTACCAGTTGGCGCCATCCCGATGGCGCTAGCGCAGGGGGTTTCAGCAACACCGCTTGCTGCGCTTTTGCGGTGTCGACTTCTCCTGAATTTGGTCCGCTCATTGGTCGACTCATATCGCACCTCGGTGAATGGGTCTTTTATTGACTGTTTTAATGGCTCTTTTATTTTGAGGGCTCTTTTATCTTAGCTTCAGCGCGTTCCACAGATCAAGCGCACCAGTTCCGGCGTCAACCAACCCAAAGCGGCGAACAGCACGATCCATACGAACAGTAGAAAGTCCCAGTAACGGCTACACAATCGGGCGCGCCATCGCAGTTCAAACATCGCGCTGTCCAGTCCTGCACCAGTGCGTGCAAAGCGCGCCGTTCGCAACCAACCGACCAGCCCACCCATGACGTGGGCCCCATGCATCGCCGTCAATAAATAAAAAAAACTCCCGGCCGGATTGCCCATTGCCGACACGTGGTTCCCTTGCAAAATCTGCCATGCCCATAGTTGGCACCCTAAAAAACCAAGTCCAAAAATCCCACCCGCGATAAAAAATCTACGTGCGCTGACTGCTCTCGCGGCAATGCTTGCACCGTGTAACATCAGGCTCGTCACTACCAACAAACCCGTGCTGATCCACAACTGCCACGGCATCACAATAGGCGACCAGTCGCTCCCGTCCATACGCATCACATACGCCGCCAGGAACAATGTGAATAGCGCAGTCGCCACGCCAATAAATACCCACAATGCCACACTCATGGCGGCAACTTTGGTGACCGGTGTATTTCCTCCCCGCTGCATGATCCGGGCAGAACCAAGCCGGGGGCCGGGACCGCGCTTCTTGATTTTCAACGTATTGGAAGAACTCATGCCAGCGCTCCTTTTCGGAGCACTGGTGGCGAAGGGTCCGCTGCTGGCGTTGGCGGCGCGTTTTGCGCTATAAAATCCTCTTCCTCGCCAGGAAGGCTATAAGCATATGCGCCCCGATACACTACAGGAAGTTGCTCGCCCCAATTACCATGCTCAGGCGGTGTCTGCGGCGTCTGCCACTCCATAGACGCGGCGCGCCAGGGATTCGAATCCGCTCGTTTGCCTCGGAATGCACTCCACACCAGATTAAATATAAAAACGATCTGCCCAACCGCGACCACCAACGCCACAAGAGTGATGAAGACGTTTAACGTCTGTGCTGAAGAGGGAATAAATTTATACCCCTGAAATACGTAATAGCGCCGCGGCATACCTAGAATACCGAGATAATGCATCGGAAAAAATATCGCATAGGTGCCAATAAAGGTGATCCAAAAATGTATTTTTCCGAGTCGATCATTCAGCATCCGTCCGGAGACTTTTGGAAACCAATGATAGATACCGCCAAAAATCACCAGTAGCGGTGACACCCCCATGACCATATGGAAATGGGCAACGACGAAATAGGTATTTGATAGCGGAATATCAACGCTGACATTGCCTAGAAATAAACCGGTCAGTCCGCCAATCAGAAAAGTGCTGATAAAAGCCAATGCAAACAGCATCGGCACGGTCATGTGGATATCACCATCCCACAATGTCAGCAACCAGTTATAGACCTTGATCGCCGTCGGAATCGCGATGATTAAGGTGGTAGTGGCAAAGAAAAATCCGAAATAGGGATTCATGCCGCTGACAAACATATGATGCGCCCACACCACCACGCTTAGGACACCGATCGCCAGTATCGCCCAGACCATCGTGCGGTAGCCGAAGATACTTTTTCGCGCGTGGACACTGATCAGATCGGATACGATCCCGAATGCTGGCAAAGCGACGATGTAGACCTCAGGATGCCCAAAAAACCAGAACAAATGCTGGAACAACAGCGGACTGCCACCGTTGTAATTGCTGGCCTTACCCATTGACAGCAGCGCGGGCATGAAGAAACTGGTTCCAAGCGTGCGATCCAGCAGCATCATGATGCCGCTGACAAACAATGCAGGAAAAGCCAATAACGCTAAAATGGTCGCCACGAAAATGCCCCAGACGGTCAGCGGCATCCGCATGAGCGTCATGCCTTCGGTACGCGCCTGCAAAACGGTGGTGACATAATTCAGCCCACCCATGGTTGCCGCAACGATGAAAATCAACAACGACACCAGCATTAAAATGATGCCCCATTCATAGCCCGGTGTTCCCGGCAAAATTGCCTGCGGGGGATACAGCGTCCAACCTGCCCCCGTTGGACCGCCTGGAACAAAGAAACTCGCCATTAACACGATCACCGACACAAAATAGGTCCAGACACTCAACATGTTCAGGTAAGGAAACACCATGTCACGCGCTCCCACCATTAACGGAATGAGGTAATTACCAAACCCGCCTAACAGGAGCGCAGTCAACAGATAGATCACCATAATCATGCCGTGCATGGTCATGAACTGATAGTAATGCGTCGCATCAATACCGGGAAAGCGGCCGGGGAATCCAAGTTGCAACCGCATCAAATTGGACAGCACCACGCCCACCAAGCCTGCGAGGATTGCAATGCAGGAATACTGGATGGCAATGACCTTATGGTCCTGGCTCCAGACATATCTCAACAGGAAGCTTTGTGGCGCGTGGTGCGCGTCAGACGTCTGGTGGACACTATGTTCATCGGTACTAGCCATAGACTTCCCCGTTGAATGCTTGCGACGCGGTCGCGCCGGATACCATAGCTGCTTTGTAATTGCTTGTTAGTTGCTTATTGAATGCTCATTAATTGCTTTCGGATGCGGTTGCCGCCTGGTTTTGAGGTGAGCCCTGCGGCGGTGTACCAAATGATTTGATATAGGCGACCAGCGCCGTCAGCTCCTCATCGGTCATCTCAATCTTCGGCATGATGGGAGTGAAACCTTTTACGATGTGAGCCGTCGGATTGCGGATAAAATTTCGTAAATAAGCCTCATCCACCAAAGCGGTGCTGCCGTTTTCCATGGTCTCCGTCTTGCCGAATAATCCTTTCCAGGTGGGACCAACCAAAGGATTTCCATCGACCGTGTGGCAAGAGATACAGGCCTTCGACGCGGCAAGTGCCTTCCCTTGCGCAACAAGCCCGGTGACGGTACCCGGCACACCCGCATTAACGGTCGGATGCGGCATCATGGAAACCGCAAACGTCGGTTGACCCTGTAACCACCTCTGGAAACTGGCTGCGTCCTCGACCACGACATAACCGCGCATGTTGGCGTGGCCGATTCCACATAATTGCGCGCATAAAACTTCGTAACGTCCAACTTTGTTTGGCGTGAACCAAAACGAGGTCACTGTTCCGGGAACCATGTTCATTCTTGCGCGGAACGGCGGAACATAAAAATCGTGCAAGACGTCCTGGGATCTCAGCACCATTTGAATCGGATAATTCACGGGCAAGTGCAGTTCGTTACTATTGATCAAAATATTGCCGCTGCCGGCACGATCGGCTGGATCAATACCAAACGGATTCGCTGCGCTGACCAAGCCCACATTGGTTCGGCCAAACTTTCCACCGGCTCCAGGGAAACGAAAACGCCATTGCCACTGCTGACCCAGCACCTCAACCTGCATCGCATTTTTTGGAACGTGCACAAAATCGGCGTACACCAGCAACCCGGGCGCCAGCAACGCAATGATGCCAATCGTGGTGATACTAATCAGCCACAGTTCGAGTTTTTTATTTTCTGGTTGATACGCGGCGCGCCGACCTTTACGATGACTGAAACGCATCAACAT
Organism: Glaciimonas sp. PAMC28666; assembly: GCF_016917355.1. GTDB lineage: Bacteria > Pseudomonadota > Gammaproteobacteria > Burkholderiales > Burkholderiaceae_D > Glaciimonas. The sequence goes on from NZ_CP070304.1 coordinate 211,059, forward strand.
ATAGACAAGAAATAGATTGAGGAAGATAAAAACAAAACCGGTAATGACCAGCGTAATCGTCAACGTATTGTCCATCTGCTGCCAATTGGAAGCCAGCGGCGTTGCCTTCCATGGACTAAATATTTGGAAAAGTACGCTTAGATCAACCAACGCGATAAGTACGACGGCCATTGTCATATCTATCCTCTTCACTCGCCGCAAACTCAGGACGAACGCTCGTCGGAAAGCCGATCAAGCCGACCGGATTCGAGGTGATCGGATGCCATTAATTCCACTGAACGCAGGCGTTCTAATTGCGCCGAGTGAACGGATTGCACCGATTGCACCGATTTTGTCAGTTACGATCAGGACCTCAATCGCTATCCTGATCGAGCAAGAAATTAGAGACGTCGGTTTCCCCGCTCCAGAGTCCAATAGGCGCCCGCCGAAACCATGCCGAAAATCACGTGCGTTATCAAAGCTGGCCAGCCCCGCATGTCGGTGAACCAGATGAAGATTCGGGACATTCCATAAAAGTTGAATGCGTACAACAGCAAGCCGAACACGGCGCCCGTGGCAAGTATCATGGCCCTGCTCGAATCGAAATGAAATGGCGCAATAATGCCGCATAAAACCAGGCCAAATACGATGCCCAGCACATAATGCGTCACCAACGCCGTAGCTACCACGGCCACGCTGAAATCACTGGATTGCAGGACGTCCGGGCCCATTACGATGGCGGATACCATATGGGATATCGCCCATGGGCTGGATCGTCCGATCAGCGCCGACCATAGCAACTCCAATACCATCACCACGGCACCACTAACGAAACCGGCAACCACCGCCGCCATCCAGTCCGGTGCACGCGATTCCAGGTGATGCGTGTGCATGTGAAGTTCCATAACACCCTCCATGAGAAGGATCGGCGCGCAAGGATGACGCCAATGTGAGCAGATCGCTCATCGAGCCATGTTGAACGTCTGCAGGTTCTGCTGAGTTCAGTGTAGTACAAAAATGATAACATGCAAAAGAGTCTATACGTTGCAGCGCATTCTACGGACAGTGTTCGGAATTAAAGAGAAGATGGTCGGCAACAACGAAGAAACCTCTGCGAACGTCTCGATCGGGACTGCAGAAATAATGAGAACAACCGGCGGCGCTTGCACTTGGCTCCCGGAAGGATATCCGGAGCAAGATAAGAGGACGAAGACTTGGAGGAAGACTTAGAGGAAAGAGGCTAACGAAACAGTGGGCGAATAGTGTGGCCCGAAAAAATGCGTTTTATTTCTGACTCGCTTTGTTCAGACGTGAGGTCAATCCATCCGCGATATCCTCGTGATCGAATTTTCTGGCGAAATCAATTGCGTTCATTCCCACATCGTTCTTTAATCTTGCATCCGCGCCTGAATCAAGCAATAACTTGACGGTGAGAATTTTTCCTTCACGCGCAGCCATCATCAGCGGCGTCGTCTGATTCGGCGACCCGGCATCAATATATGCCGACGCATCCAACAACAATTGCACAATTTCATCGTTACCTATCGCTGCGGCGTAATGCAGCGCGGTCCAGCCGGTGGTGTTTGGCTCAGCTTCTTTCGCCAGCAATGATTTTACTGCAGAAACATTTCCTTTATACGATGCGACCATCAGCGCCGTATCGCCGTTGCGAGCGCGTAGATTAAGGTCTATTCCACGCGCATTCAACAATACCTCGAAGGAGTTCATCGATTCTTCGCGGATCGCCAGCATAAGTCCGGTTTCGCCACGTTTGCTCTCAACAACATTCGGATTCATTCCGGAGGCAAGTAATTTCGGCAAGCGACGATAATCATTCATTTGCACCAGCTTGAAAAACTCATCGGAGTTTGCGGCCGAGTTTGCTGCAAAAGTTGCGCCAGGCAAAGCACCCAACGTCACTGCCAGAGCAATGCCAGCCAGGCTCGACAACAACAGACGACGTGAAATTATGGCGCTGACCCTATTATCGAATTTAAGCATGTGCGGTCTCATCAGGAAGTTTGAATAACGTGAAGAAATTATCAGTCGTTTGTTGCGCGACCTGCGCCAGCGGCAGCCCCTTGAGGTTCGCAAGATACTCCGCCACGTGCACCACGAATCCCGGTTCGTTCATCTTGCCGCGCTGCGGGACCGGCGCCAGATACGGAGAATCGGTCTCTATCAAAATCCGCTCCATTGGAACCGCCAGGGCAACGGCTTGCAAATCTTTTGCGCTCTTAAAAGTAACAATACCGGAAAAGGAAATATAAAATCCCATCTCGATGGCCGCCTCCGCCACCGCTAGCGACTCGGTGAAGCAATGCATAACACCGCCCACACCACCAGCGTTGGTACCCGCACCCTCTTCCCGCATAATTTTTATCGTATCTTCGGACGCCGCACGCGTATGGATAATTAATGGCTTTCCGGTTGCGCGCGACGCCCGGATATGGCGACGAAAACGCTCCCGCTGCCACTCAAGATCACCTTGCAACCGAAAATAATCAAGACCTGTCTCGCCAATCGCTATGATTTTTGGATGATCGGAGAGCCGGATCAAATCATCAACTGTAGGTTCTGGGGTGTCTTCATAGTCAGGATGGACACCGACCGAAGCATAGATATGAGGATAGGTTTTCGCCAATTCCAGCACTTGTGGAAAATCGGGCAGGTCCACTGACACGCACAATGCGTGCGTTACTTTATTCTGCGCCATCTTAGCCAAAATTTCCGGCATCTTAGCGGCCAATTCAGGGAAGTTAATATGGCAATGTGAGTCGATGTACATAGTTTGAAGATGGGTAAAGAAAACGTATTTGCAGGATAAAACAGGCTGAGCGCGACACCTTATATGTCGCTCCCCAATAGGACGCGCCCCTTTAGGACCGACTACTAATTTTGGCTGGCCGCTATGCGGTAATTGTATGATCACATTGCCGCCATGATGACATAGCAAATTTAGGCGACCCGAAATTCAGGCGACTCGTTTACCCAAAATCACTAAATCGCGCTCAACACCATCCAGGGTTGCCACTCGCGGCATGTTGGCCCACCGCTCAAAACCGAATATTTCAAATAATTTCAAGCTAGGCGCGTTATGACCAAAAACAAAACCAAGCAAAGTATGCACCGCGACGTGCGGCGCATATGCGATGGCCTGCTCCATTAAATAACGGCCTATCCCTTTGCCACGCGCAGTTTCGTGGATATAAATCGAAATCTCTGCAGTTCCTGCATAAGCCGGGCGACCGTAGAAGTCTGAATACGACAGCCAACCCAGAATCTCCGTGGCTGCCTTCCCGTCCCCGTCCTGCTCAACCACCCATAACGGGCGCAGCGTCGGATTATGATGATCGAACCAGGCTTGCCGCGACGCAACCGATACCGGTTCAGTATCTGCCGTGACTTCACGCGACGCGACGGTACTATTGTAAATCGCAACGATCGCGGCCAAATCTTGTTGGGTTGCTAGTCTATGGTGATATTTCATGGTGAATTTGATGTGAGATGACGAATATGTCGGTTTATAAAGTATGTGTTGGTCGACTGGAACTAAGAGCGGAGCCCAAAATTTCTTCGACCCGCATGCGCAAACGGCGACCGCCATCATCATCGGGGAATTGCACGCCAATCCCTTGCGCCCGGTTGTTATTGGCACCGGATGGTGTAATCCAGACGACCTTACCTGCAATCGGATATTTCGTCGGATCTTCCATTAAAGAGAGGATCAAATAAACTTCATCCCCAATTAAATGCGCCTTGTTGGTCGGTACGAATACCCCGCCGCCGTTTAAAAAAGGCATATAAGCCGCGTATAAAGCAGATTTTTCCTTAATCGCCAGGGACAAAACCGAAGGCCTTGCTACTTTAGCACCGCCACCACCGATTGAATTTTCTGCCATATGCCTTCCATTCTAAATATTCAACATCCACTTTTACAAGATGCACGATATCTATTTGCGCTATCTGCACTAACCATTCGCCAATTGAAGTACGCAAGGCAGATGCAAATCTTATGCAACGATAGCGCAAAAACCGCACCATTTTCACCCAAGCTTCGCGCCAGTTTCCGCCACTATCATACCGCCTCCTTCAATAATTCCGGATAAACGCTAACAGAAGAAAGGTTAAAACCATGTTCAATAAATTCTCACACCGATGATTTAAGCGAATATTTTTGCGTAATCCAACAACATATCTTCAATGAAAAGGCGCGCCGATAATGGATGCTCAGCAATCGCCCTTCGTTCATTGCAGGCCTTCAGTCCACGTAGCAAATCACCGGTTTGGGCCCGCGCCGTCAACGCTGCCAGGGCTTTTTGATAACGCGGATAATAACGCACCGAATTCGTCATTTTCAGCGAAAACAAATCATAGAGCCAACGCTGCTGCCAGCCGAGCAATTCCACCACCGGCGTTTTCTGCAAACGTTCTGCGCACTTCAAAGCGCCTTCTATTCCAGGCGCACTCAGATATGCCAACAGTTCATTGATCAGTTCGCGCCCCTCGCTTTGCGACTGTGCCTGCGCCGTCAAAGGAGCGCCGCCTTGTTCGGACAGCCACATGTCAGCATCCGCTACGCCTTGTTGCTGCAGCCATGCCAGAGCGTCTTGCCGGGAAGGAACCGGCATCGGGAATTTACGACAGCGCGACAATATGGTCGGCAGCAATCGATCCAGGCTATTTGAAATCAGCAAAAATACAGTGTTCGGCGGCGGCTCTTCCAACGTCTTGAGTAGCGCGTTGGCTGAGGCGGCATTTAACGCCTCCGCCGGATACAGCACCACCACGCGCTGACCCTGACGGTGGGTCGAAATATTCATAAATCCGGCTAACGCACGAATCTGGTCGATTTTAATTTCTTTCGACGGTGCTTTAGTCGACTTTGCCGTTTTCTTGGCGTCACTGCCCTCTTCGGCTCCGTCGCCACCGTCCCGCGCATCCTCATCCTCCAGGATTTCCGGGCGAACGCGCCGATAGTCTGGATGGTTTTGCTGCACAAACCAACCACACGATGGGCAGGCACCACAGGCATGACCGTCCGCCAGCGGTTGATCGCAGAACAAAGATTGTGCGAACTGCTCGGCAAAAACCGTTTTACCGATTCCCTCTGCGCCATGAAACAGAATGGCATGGGGCATACGGGCCCGCATGTCCTGCAGTTGCTGCCAGGCATCGCTTTGCCAGGGGAGTATTAAATTACGCATTTGTATAGCTCATTGGTATAACTCATTCACTTAACAATCGCTCAGTGTATTAATTTATTGGTCAGGTAAAAACTTACTAACGCTACTCTCCTGCTGTCCTGCTGTCCTAACCATCACAAAACTCGAAGGGAATCGGAATGGTGCCGTTACAGTGCCCCGAGAATCTGTTCCAGCGAGGTCTGAATGTCGGCTATTGAACGGGTCGAGTCAATTATGCGGAACCGCGCCGGAAATTGCGCTGCGCGACGCAAGTACTCCGCGCGCGTGTCAGCAAAAAAAGTAACCTTTTCCTGTTCGAACCGATCCAGCTCGCGGGTGGCGTCCAAACGTGCGCGCGCGACTTCCAGGGGCACGTCAAACAGCAAGGTCAGGTCAGGCTGTAAATGGGGGTGGACCCATTGCTCCAAAACGTCAAGTTTTTCCAGAGCGAGCTTTCTGCCCCCGCCCTGATAGGCAAACGTCGCATCAGTAAATCGGTCAGAAATGACCCAATCGCCACGTGTCAGGGCCGGCTCAATAACCTGCGCCAGGTGCTCACGACGGGAGGCAAACATCAGCATTGCCTCAGTCTCCAGATGCATCTTTTGGTGCAGGACCAATTCACGCAAGGCCTCCCCAAGGTCAGTACCACCCGGCTCACGGGTAGTGACGACACCCAGCCCACGGCTACGCAATAGCGCCGCCACATAGCCGATGTGAGTTGATTTTCCCGCACCATCGATGCCCTCGAAGGTAATAAATTTCGCAGACGTCATAGATCCCTAAGCATTTCTGTAAGTAACCTCAGTTTAACCGAGCAGCAGCGGTAACGCGCTATTCAGTGCCTTGTGGAAACAAAATCTAACGTTCACCGTTGATATTTATTCACTGCCTGATTGTGTTCGCCAAGGCTGCTGGAGAAATGACTGCTACCATCACCCTTGGCAACAAAAAATAGCGCATCGGTTTTGGCGGGATTCATCGCCGCATGCAACGACTCGTCCCCAGGTAACGAAATTGGCGTCGGCGGCAGACCTGAACGCGTATACGTATTGTATGGCGTGTCGGTCGTTAAATCCCGCTTGCGGATACGACCTTCATATTGCTCACCCATTCCATAAATAACCGTGGGGTCGGTTTGCAATAACATACCAAGGCGCAACCGATTAACAAATACACCGGCGATGTTGGTGCGCTCCGCTTTACGTCCCGTCTCTTTCTCAACGATGGAAGCCATGATCAGCGCCTCATACGGCGTTTTGTATGGCACCGACAGATCGCGGTTGTCCCATGCGTTATTGAGTCGCTTCAATAGTAGGGCATGCGCTTGTTTATACACCTGCAAATCGCTGGAGCCCTTTGCGAACAGATAAGTATCCGGCGCAAACAAACCTTCCGGTAGCGCGTAGTCGGTCGTAATTTTAGCCATCAGTTCGGCGTCCGACAACAACGCCGTGTCGTGCTTCAGAGAGGTCTGGGCCGCAATGGCTTGCCGCATTTGATGGAAGGTCCAGCCTTCTATCACCGTCAGCGACTCCTGCGCAAATTCACCACGCACCAATTGCGTAATCAGTCGTGTTGGTGTGGTCCCGGGTTTTATCTCGTAGCTACCGGCTTTAAGCTTGGCGCTTTTGCCGCTCAGCCGGGCCAGGACGCCTAATAGTTCAGGATTGACTGGAACCCCTGCATCGGCGATTTGTTGAACGACGCTATCAAGCCCGCTGCCCGGCCTGACCGTAAACGGTATCGGCGCGCCGATTTCAAACACTGGCTGCCTAGCCCAATAAGACAAACCGACAATGGCAAGCAATGCCAGCACAACAACACTCAACAGTAGTTTCTTAAACAAAGTCAATCGCTCCACGGGGTTTTTGAATCAGGTCAGGACGGCGAAATTGGATCAAAGCCGACGTCTTTTTGCGACATCACTATAATCAACCCAACATGATAATCGCTGAATTGAAAATGCCCCACTTTTATGACTAAAATTGTAACCACCTGGCCCGAATTTCTTGCCCAATATCCCGCTGACAATCAGAAGATGGCACCGGATGCTGATGGTAATTTTGTTACTCCGATAACAGACCTTGGCCTGATAGCACTATCCGGCGACGATTCAGCCAACTTCCTGCATAACCAATTGACTAACGATGTCGCGCAATTACCGCTCGATCAGTCGCGCCTTGCCGGTTATTGCTCGCCCAAAGGACGCTTGCTGGCAACCTTGTTGATGTGGAAAAACGACCAAACCATTTTTTTGCAACTTCCGCGGCAAATTCAGGCAGCTATTCAGAAACGTTTGCAAATGTTTGTCATGCGCTCCAAAGCCACGCTAACGGATGTCACCGACAATTACGCGGTGTTGGGCCTCGGTGGTAAAGCCGTTGGATCTGCTTTAGCGCCTTGGTTCCCGGAACTTCCTTCGGCACCCTTCGCAAAAATCGACAACGCAAACGGCGCGTTAATTCGCTCCAGCGACGCCAATGGTGTGGCCCGCTACCAATGGATCACCACTCCAGAGATTGCTATTGCGGCATGGGTGCATCTGTCAGAAAAGTTACCCGCGGTTGGAGACCGGGTCTGGCGTTTAGGTCAGATTCAAGCCGGTGTTCCACAAATTACGCTGGCAACGCAAGAGCAATTTGTTCCACAAATGATCAACTACGAAGTAGTTGGCGGCGTCAATTTCAAGAAAGGGTGTTATCCCGGCCAGGAAATAGTTGCGCGCAGCCAATATTTAGGTAAACTCAAGCGCCGCGCTGTGCTGGCAAATGTTGACGCGATTGATGTCGCCGCCGGAACGGAAGTTTTCTCGAGCATCGACCCTTTGCAACCTTGCGGCATGATCGTCAATGCGGAACGACTTGAGCATGATGGCAACGCTTCTTCCTGCCTGTTGGAAATCAAACTGGCAGCGTTAGAAACTGGTAGCGTGCATTTGGGTTCTGCGAGTGGACCGCAGTTAACGTTTATACCGGTGCCATACGCCATGCCAGATCCGGTGGCACCTGCGGTCAAGCTTAAATAACGCACAAATAACGTCTGCTGCAACAAGGTTTTCAGGGTATTTGGAACTATATGGATCTCTATATTTATTATCGTGTCGCGGCCGCCAATGCGACCCAGTTTATGCAGTTGGCGACAGCGATGCAGAATGCGTTGTCTCGCGATTATAATATTGCGTGTGCATTAAAACGGCGACCGGAGGCGACCGAAGATCAACACACCTGGATGGAGGTTTATCTTGCAGTCCCTGAGAATTTTACGTCGCACGTCGCGCAGGCGGTTGTGCAAAGTGGCGCCGCTACCTTAATCGAAGGCGCGCGTCATACCGAATTTTTTATTTCTGAATCTTTTGCTACTGGTTCATCATGTGCCTAATCGTTTTTTCCTGGAAAGTAGTTCCGGGCCTGCCATTGATAGCAGCCGCAAACCGCGACGAATTTTATGCTCGCCCCAGCGCCGCCGCTGACTGGTGGGAAGATCGCCCCGATATTTATGCAGGACGAGACCTGAAAGACGGCGGGACCTGGCTCGGCATCAGTCGAACGGGGCGCTTCGCCGCGATCACCAATGTGCGCGCCCCTTCCGAGCGCCAGGACAACGCACCAAGTCGCGGTGCGCTCGTGGCTGATTTTCTCAGTAGTAAAGCCACAGCATCAGATTACATTGCTCAGATTAGCGCCAGTGCACACGACTTTAACGGTTTTAACCTGCTGATCCATGATGGTCAGGATCTGATATGGTATTCCAATAAAGGCGAGGCTGATCCACGCAACGGACAACCGCTGCCACCCGGCATCTACGGATTGTCAAATGCATTGCTCGATGTTTGCTGGCCGAAAGTGGTGAGGACCAAGGCACAGTTCGCCAGTTTGTTATGTCAGGGCGCACCCGATGAAACCTATTTTGACATGTTGACAGACACCACCATCGCCGGTGATTGCCGCCTGCCCTCGACGGGAGTTGGCATTGAAAAAGAACGTTTGTTATCGTCAGTGTTTATTGCGTCGCCGGATTACGGCACCCGAACTTCAACATTGGTGAAGCTTCACGCCTGCGGAACCGCAGTATTACAAGAACGGCCTGTGCATTAACCACCAGGCCCTGGACGGTAGCGGTAAAGATGGACAACATCGGTGCAGGTCAGTAAGACGGACCGATGATGTTCGTTATCAAAGCCTTATCGGGCTTCAAGAAGCGCAGCGATATTAAAACGTCGCACCAAAAAATCCCCCTCAAGCATCCGCACCACCATCAAATCCGCGCTGCGAATTGCGATCGCGCCCTGAACTTTTTATATACTTAAAAGTACCGAGCGACTTCGCTACCAATTTCTCGCCATTCCATAATTCAGCTTCACAAAAACACATCGTCGCCGAGCGATGAAAAGCTTTTCCCTTAGCAATAAGATGGCCGCCGATATGACCGCCCGGCTGCAAAAAACTAGTCTTCATTTCAATCGTCACTGCCCCACTTGCTTGCGGGTTGAGGGTACGGCCAGCTAACGCCATCACGACATCGAGCATCGTCATCGTCACGCCGCCATGGGTCGCCTGACCGCCGTTCATATGGTGCGGCTGCAGATCCAGCGACAATATCGCAGTGCCCTCGCCCATTTCTACGAACTCGACACCGAGGTGCTTCAAAAAGGGATTATCAAGCGGGAAGACGTGCGCAGGAAACATAAATACTTACTCTGAAAAATGTTGAAAATAACCAATTGGACGTTTAACCAGCGAATAAATCCGGCAATTAGAATCAGCCTGGCATTGAGCGAAATAAATAGGCTAAATTAATTAAATTGAATTATTTAACCGTGCTATTCAACCGGCTTTTTTACCAAATTATTACGGCAATCCAGTCTTGCGCGAAGAATAAGCGCTTCAGCTCTCGTAGTCAAAGCACTGCCGCGCTTCGCGCACCGCGCCAACGAAAGGCTTGATCGCAACGTGCGTAGGATGGTTCTGATACGCATCCAACGCTTCGCGCGATGCGAATTCCGCGTTTAGTATCACATCACAGGTCGCCTCCAAACCGTCTTGGGCAATCACGGCATTGAATTGCAGAATTCCTGGAACCAGCGCAGCACAACTATCCAATAATGCTTTTAGTTTCAGCGCATTAGTCGACTTATCTGCACCTTCAGCGTGCTCCTTTAGTTTCCACATAACAATATGTTTAAGAGTGATGCCCATAAATTGATTTATCCGTGAATGAGGTTGAGTTATAACGCGGTGAAGTGTAGCTGAAAATCCAGAATAATTTTTACCTTGCCCTGGTTACATTTCCAGGCCAGCGATACGCGCACTGGCAACAGCATCGGCATCCATCAAAATTAAGTTGAATGCAGGCAATCAGAAAAAAGCCACGAGGTTTCCCTCGTGGCTCGCCTTATCGTATTTCAACAGCCCGGGCTATTAGATTACGCAGCCTATTTCGGTTCATCAATGATCAGATAATCGTCTCAATTTCCCGATTTAGCGAACACTATTTCGCTATCCTTCACATTAATGTGAACGCTATCTTTTGGCCCAAATTTCCCTTCCAGTATCAGTTTGGACAGCGGATTTTCAATTTGCTGCTGGATGGCCCGCTTTAATGGCCGTGCGCCATAGATAGGGTCAAATCCTGCTTCCGCGATTTTTTGTAACGCGCTCTCGGAAATATCGAGTTGCATATCCAGTTTGCCAAGCCGTTGCTCCAGAATCCTCAGTTGAATCTTGGCGATAGCACCGATATTTTTTTCGTCGAGCGAATGGAAGACGACAATTTCATCGATTCGATTGATGAATTCCGGACGGAAATGATTCCTCACTTCTCCCATGACTTCCATTTTCACCTCAGCCGGATCGCTGCCCTCCATTGCCTGAATCCGATGCGAACCCAAATTCGAAGTCATCACGATAACGGTATTTTTGAAGTCGACCGTCCGTCCCTGACCATCGGTCATGCGGCCATCATCCAACACCTGCAACAGTACATTAAAGACATCAGGATGCGCCTTCTCAATTTCGTCCAGCAAAATCACACTATACGGTTTGCGGCGCACCGCCTCGGTCAAATAGCCGCCTTCCTCGTAGCCCACATAGCCCGGCGGCGCACCAATCAATCGCGAGACCGAATGCTTCTCCATAAATTCACTCATGTCGATACGGATCATCGCATCCTGAGTATCAAACAGAAAAGCAGCCAGCGCCTTGCATAGCTCGGTTTTACCCACCCCTGTTGGTCCCAGGAACATAAACGAACCGTACGGCCGGTCAGGATCGCTTAGCCCTGCCCGTGAGCGACGAATCGCGTCGGACACTGCAACGATGGCCTCATCCTGTCCAATCACGCGGCGATGCAATTCATCTTCCATCTTGAGCAATTTTTCCCGCTCGCCCTGCATCATCTTCGACACCGGAATACCGGTAGAACGCGACACGATTTCTGCAATCTCTTCAGCGCCCACCTGAGTACGCACCAATCGCGGTTTGGCGCTCGGATCGGGATTGGACTCGTCCAGCAAATCTTGCTTCTGCTGTACTTCGAGCGCTTTTTCGAGTTCATTCATCTTGCCATATTTCAACTCAGAAACTTTTTGCCAGTCGCTGTTGCGCGTCGCCTCGTCGATTTGCAGACGCAACTTCTCGATCTCCTCCTTCAAATGCTGGCTACCAAGCGCGCTGGCCTTTTCCGACTTCCAGATTTCTTCCAGATCTGCATATTCACGCGCTAATTTTTCAATTTCTTGTTCGATCAGACCCAAGCGCTTTTGAGAAGCCTCGTCCTTTTCCTTTTTCACCGCCTCGCGCTCAATTTTCAGCTGAATCAAACGACGGTCAAGTTTGTCCATCACCTCGGGTTTCGAATCTATTTCGATCTTGATCTTGGCTGCCGCTTCATCAATCAGATCAATCGCCTTGTCCGGCAGAAATCGATCCGTTATATAGCGATGCGATAGCTCGGCCGCGGCCACGATGGCAGGATCGGTAATCTGAACGCCATGATGCACTTCGTACTTTTCTTGTAATCCGCGCAAGATCGCAATGGTCGCTTCGACCGAAGGTTCGTCAACCAGAATTTTTTGGAAACGACGCTCTAAAGCCGCGTCCTTTTCGATGTATTTGCGATACTCGTCGAGTGTGGTCGCGCCCACGCAATGCAGTTCGCCACGCGCCAATGCAGGCTTCAGCATATTGCCGGCATCCATCGCCCCCTCGGCTTTGCCCGCGCCAACCATCGTGTGCAATTCGTCGATAAAGACAATCGTCTGTCCCTCGTCGAGAGCGATTTCCTTCAAGACCGCTTTTAACCGCTCCTCAAATTCACCGCGAAATTTAGCCCCGGCAAGCAAGGAAGCCATGTCAAGCGACAACACGCGTTTGGATTTTAAGCTGTCCGGCACTTCGCCATTGACGATGCGTTGCGCCAATCCTTCAACAATGGCAGTTTTGCCGACGCCGGGTTCGCCGATCAGCACTGGATTATTTTTGCTGCGCCGTTGCAAGACCTGGATCGCCCGGCGAATTTCGTCGTCGCGGCCTATCACCGGGTCGAGCTTGCCCTGACGAGCACGTTCGGTCAGATCCAGCGTGTATTTTTTTAACGCCTCGCGCTGCCCGTCACCATCCTGCGATGCCACGTTATCGCCACCGCGCACAGCGCTAATCGCCGCCTCCAATGCCTTCCGCGTCAACCCATGCTCACGCGCCAGTTTACCGGCTTCCGATTTATCATCCAGCAGTCCAAGCAACAGCATCTCACTGGCGATAAATTGATCGCCATGTTTTTGCGCTTCCCTATCCGCGATGTTTAGCAAGCCCAGCAATTCCCGGCCAATTTGTACTTCGCCGCCATTGCCGGATACTTTAGGCAAGCGCTCCAACGCTGCCTTGAGCCCACTTGAGAGCGCCGCCACATTAACCCCGGCACGCTGCAATAATGAGCGGGCGCTCCCATCATCCTGATTGAGGAGCGCAATCAGAATATGGATCGGGTCAATATATTGGTTGTCATTCCCGACTGCCTGGCTTTGGGCGTCCGATATGGCTTCCTGCAATTTTGTCGTGAGTTTGTCGAAACGCATGGTGATCTCCAAAATATCTGTTACATAGAATCGTATACTTTATCTCTACAGAAAATTGGGGCTTATCTATTTTTTTCAAGAATGTTGATTCTCAAGCGCAGTAATCAAGTAAATTAAGATGATAAAAATACAACTAAAGTATTACAGTAGCCGCTGCCGCACTTCGAAGGCTTGACTGTAATGGACATTTTTATGGATCACCAGGCGCGACTGCACCGATGGCGGGGGATAAACGGGCGGAAAGGGACGGGAGAAGCACCAGCCGAGCGCCGGTAAAACTGGATTAAGGGATCAGGCAATCTTGTTTAGCCCTTATCCAACCAACTTTAGCGCCACTTATTGCGCGCCGCATCATCACTATCGCGTGCATCGACCCATCGCGCACCTTCGGGCGTTTGTTCTTTTTTCCAGAAAGGCGCATCGGTTTTCAGGTAATCGATGATAAATTCACAGGCGGAAAAGGCCTCTCCCCGATGCGAGGCGGCCACTGCCACCAGTACGATCTGATCCATCGGCATTAATGGCCCGACGCGATGAATCACCAAGGCGTCGACGATTTCCCAGCGCGCTTTAGCTTGCTCCACAATTGCTGACAATGCATTTTCGGTCATGCCCGGATAATGCTCAAGCGTCATTTCTGCTACTGAACTGCCAGCGTTAATATCTCTGACCGCGCCAACAAAACTCACTACCGCACCGATTTTCGGATTGCTGCGGCGTAAATCCAGAAGCTCTGTAGAAAGATCAAAGTCAGCGGTTTGTATTCGTATTGGCATAAAGCGGTCCTTGAGGGCAATTCTTGTTGAAAGTTGAAATGGCACCTATCGAACCAAACTAAATTGAGTGAATCACTTTGGGCTATGCCTGATGCTTGCCAGCAACGCACCTGCGCCGATAAAAACGCATCCCGACACGCGATTGAATACGCGCGCTCGTCCCTGCGCTCTCAGCCATGGCGCTGCCCGCACGGCAAAGCTAGAATAAAACGTCAGGCCAGCCAGTTCGCAGCAAATAAATGTCAAACCTAAAATCAGGAATTGTGGCACCTGTGGTGCTTGCGGATTCAAAAATTGCGGGAATAGCGCGGTAAAAAACAGCAGCGCCTTAGGATTGCTGGCACCCACCAAAAACCCGTTTAAATACAACCTCAACAGCAATCGCGGCGAAGTTGATTTGACTTCTGTGTTTTCATTTTCAACTTCAAAATTTGATTGGTGCGAGCGGAAAGTTTTTATGCCAATATAAATTAAATAGGCCGCACCGCACCATTTGATCGTCAAAAATATCTTCTCAGAGGTCGCCAGAACGGCACCCAAACCAAACGCCGATACCGTCATCACCAGGCAGACCGCGGTCAAACTGCCGAACGCACCGAAAAGCGCCCGACGTACCCCAAAGTTAACCGCATTGGTCACACAATTGAGGACGGTTGGTCCTGGGGTTGCCACCAACACGGCGACAGCTGCGAGATAAAAAAGCCACGTTTGAAGTTGCATACGATCCTTACCAGTCAGATTGAAGGGACATAAAGTTGGACATTGAGTTGGACATTGAGCGCTCGCAGTAATGTCGCTAGTTTGCGTTAAGAATGGCCGTGCAAGTTACCTTAAAAAATTACCGACGATTACCTACCCCCACCATCGACTCATCAAGCGTATTTTGCGTTAATCGGTAAGTCTGACTATGGAACATGCTTGCCAACGATTTCAATTTTTCGCGTCCGTCAGCCACCGGTCACGGGAGGGAAAAACGCCACTTCGCAATCCTCAGTCAATGGCTGATCAGCGGTCGTCATGATTTGATTGTAAGCCATACGCAAGGCCTTGCCCTCTCCCAAAACCTCTTCCCACTTACCGCCCCGGGTGCGTAAATAGTCACGCACATCGCCGACTGAAGCCACCGACTCTGGAAGCTCGACTGTCTCCTGCGTCAGATTAAGCGCTTCACGAACGCTGGCAAAAAAACGTAATTGAATCTTCATTGAATTTTCTCACTCTCCAAGCTGAAGGGATTTGTTTGCATCCATGCTGGTTGCCTCACATATTGCATCTGAATCAACGTTATGTCCTAGCGTAATAACGCCGAAAATGGATGAAAGCGCACAATGTCACCAACAGCAATAGTTTTTCCGGCAGGATTATCAACCAGGCCATCGCCCCATACGGTCGACGTCAGCACGCCCGAACCCTGTTGCGGAAACAGATCGAGACCACCGTGAACATTGAATTTTACGCGTAAGAACTCTTGCCGGCTATCAGCCTTGATCCAGGCGAAGTCTGCGCGCACGGAATAGGTTTCAGGTGTCACATGATGACAACCTTGCAAGCGCAAAATAAAAGGTCGCACAAACAGCAAAAAGGTCACAAAACTCGATACAGGATTGCCAGGCAAGCCCATAAAAAATGCCGTATCAACGCTATCAACGCCATCGACACTGCCGCTGCCGCTGCGGTTGATTTCACCAAAAGCCAGCGGTTTTCCGGGCTTCATCGCAATTTGCCACATGTTGAGCTGGCCTTCCGCTTCTACCGCAGGCTTCACATGATCTTCTTCTCCGACGGAGACGCCGCCAGAAGTAATAATCAGGTCATGCTGCTCTGCCGCTAGTCGTAAGGTGCTGCGGGTAGCGGCGAGTGAATCGGGAACAATACCGTAATCGGTGATTTCACATCCGAGATTTTCCAGCAATCCGCGCAATACGAAGCGATTTGAATTGTAGATAGCACCCGCTTTCAACGCATCACCCGGCATCGCCAATTCGTCGCCGGTAAAAAACACAGCGACCCGTAATTTGCGAAATACCGGCAAGTCGGCTAATCCGACCGAGGACGCCAGGCCGAGATGTTGGGGTTGCAGTCGTGTGCCAGCGGGAAGAATTTCTTTACCCGCGTGAATATCTTCACCCGCGCGTCGGATCCATTCGCCGGATTTGGGCGCATGGTTTATCACTACCGCATCTCCGTCTACAGCGCACATTTCCTGCATGACGACCGCGTCAGCACCAGCAGGAATCATGGCGCCGGTGAATATCCGGGCGGCGGTGCCGGCCTGTAATGGCTGGCCGACGTGGCCGGCGGGGATGCGTTGCGATATGGGGAGTCTCGCAGCACCGCTGGCGCAGTCTTCTGCGCGCACAGCGTAGCCGTCCATTTGGGTGTTGTCGGCTGGGGGGACGTTTAGTTGGGATGTTTGAGGGGTCGCGAGGATGCGGCCGTTGGCGGATAACGTTGGGGTGGTTTCAACGGTGGTGATTGGGCGGGCGGCGTTTAACAGGAAATCTAGTGCTGCTGGGACGGTGAGCATTGTTGGTTTTTGCATCTTTTGTTCATCCGTTTAATTGGGGTTGGTTTGGTTTAAATAGAGCTGGTGGATTTTCACTTTTTCTTGCTTCGGCTCGGCACCCCCGCCGAGAGTAAGTAACCAGAAAGAGGACCACCGCAGTGATGTTGCCCTTTGGGTTTCCTAGCATTACGGTCATTTTTAATTAATAAGGCTATTGCTCCGTTGAGGCTTGTTTCGGTTTTTCGGTTTTCGGTTTTCGTTAGTTAACTTGGTTAAGTAACGAAAACCGAACAAGCCCCGCAGGGCCCAACGACGACCTAAATTATCCGAATCAACCTTCACCTCCGCAACAATTTACAACCCCGTATGCCCAGCAATAAACCCCTTAACAACCCCCACATCCGCAGCCATAACCTCAAACCGCTGCGGCAAATCCTCAATATTCTCAAACCCCTCAGGCCGCTCAGCATCCCGCCCCAACGCCTCACGAATCGTTTCATTAAACTTTGCGGGCAATGCCGTTTCCAACACAATCATCGTCACTCCGGGCGACAAATAATCGCGGGCGACTTTCACGCCATCGGCGGTGTGGGTATCAATCGTGATGCCATAACGCTTCTCAACATCTCGGATAGTATCCAAACGATCCTGATGGGTTGACTTACCCGACTGAAAACCATACTCCGCAATTTTACGGAATTCATCACCGTCGCTGCCGGGCGCGCCCGACAAATCAAAGCCTCCCTGGGTTTCAACTTTGTGAAACAACGCACTTAAACGCACGGGATCTTGTCCGATCAAGTCGTACACAAACCGCTCAAAATTGGACGCTTTGCTGATATCCATGCTCGGGCTACTGGTGTGGTACGTTTCGGCCGATTTACGAACGCGATAGATACCAGTGCGGAAAAACTCATCGAGAACATCGTTTTCGTTGGTCGCTGCTACCAGTTTATCGATCGGCAAACCCATCATTCGCGCTATATGACCCGCGCAAACATTGCCAAAGTTGCCAGAGGGAACAGTAAACGACACTTTTTGGTCGTTGCTGGTCGTCGCACTCAAATAGCCACGGAAGTAATACACCACCTGCGCCACAACGCGTGCCCAATTGATTGAATTCACGGTACCAATCTTTTGCGCTGCTTTAAACGCGTGATCGTTGGAAACCGCCTTGACCATATCCTGACAGTCATCAAAATTACCCTCGACAGCAATATTGAAAATATTCGGATCTTGTAGACTAAACATTTGCGCTGACTGGAACGCGCTCATCTTTCTGTGAGGCGACAGCATAAACACGCGAATGCCCTTCTTGCCGCGCATCGCGTATTCCGCCGCGCTACCGGTATCGCCAGACGTCGCACCAAAAATATTCAGCGCCGCATCATCCTTCGCCAAGGTGTATTCGAACAGATTGCCCAACAGCTGCATCGCCATATCCTTGAACGCCAGGGTCGGTCCGTTGGACAGCGCCTGCAAGACCAGTTTGCACCCGTCAACTTCTTCCAGAACACGCAACGGCGTAATTTGGTTGGCGTCCTCACCCGCTCGACCATTGCGATAGACGGTCCCGGTATAGGTTTTGTGCACCAACGCCCGCAGATCGGCTTCCGGGATATCCGTCGCAAACTTCCGCAACACCTCAAACGCCAGCTCTGCGTATGACAATGTGCGCCAATGATTTAACTCTGCAGCGCTAACCTGCGGATATTCCGAGGGTAAATACAAGCCACCGTCCGGTGCCAGACCGCCCAGCAAAATGTGCGAAAAAGATTGTGCCGTAGCGTGGCCGCGCGTGGAAACGTATTGCATAGAGAGTGTCGGTAAAAGGTGTAAGTCTGCCAGGGCAGTGAATAAAGTATCAGTCAGGATTGGTTCATCAAGGCAAAACGCTGCCGTTCAGCTCATCCAACAGCATTATAGCTGCCGATCTCATGGGAACGCTTATTGATGTTTAACCGAGTATGAGAATCTAGGCAGGAGCGTTATTTTTGAAGCGCTAATCATCACTTTACCGACTTTAGTCCCGTAGTCAGCCTACCAGGGATGAAATGACGCAACTTCTAGAAAGTTGCCTGTATTTTTTTGAACGATTACAGCCAAATCTGCGGTCTTGGCTTTAAGCGGGAAATAGCCAATTCCGCCAGAAACTTTCGCGTATTTCTTTTCCAGCGCGTCTATACCGGGCGCATTATCTTTATTCAACTCGATGAGTTCATTTAGCGACTTAATGCGGCTCAAAGCCGCTGTTTTCTGGGTTGCGTAGGGTTCGTAGTATTGCGGCAACTGAGGCAAATCATCCCCTCCACTGATGGCGCTAAATAAAATGGCATTTCGTGCGTCCACATCGGCCGGCATAACAGCAGCGATCACTTGAGGCCCCAATAAAGGCAAGCTTTGATACTCCGGCCGGACATGAAGCAGCTTTTCATGGGTCAGATCGTTTGCATACACTAAATCAAACCGACCCACGTTATATACGATGTAGACCGGACGCGCTATAAACGCGATATGCAGACCGTAGAGCAAGGCAAAAACCTGAACAAGCGCTACGACCGCTAAATCGCGCTTCAATTCTTTTTTCTTAGTGTTATAGACAATCAACGTTATCAGTGGCCCTAGCACCACATCAACCATCAACACCATCAGGAAAATATCAGTTATACCAGTGGCGGAAGCAATTGATCCCGGATACCACAAAAGAAATACAAGAGCAGCCGACAACAGCGCCAACCCCATCGATACCAATAAATGCCAGCCAAAAGCCTTAAAACGATTCATTTCTTCCCCCGATTGGTATTTTTTTATCCTGCATCAATCAAGTCATTTTCAACATCATGACGTTATTTCGCCTAAATCTTGGCTAAAATTTTTTTATGAACGCTAAAAGCGACCGAGGGACGGCCCATCCGATCAGTGGGCCACACAATAAAAATGCCGTTCAGTCTATAACTGAACGGCATAAATCCGACAATACTGCGGAGACTTACAAAATCAAAGTATTACAGACGGCAATTTGCTGGTACGAACGTTGGCAAAATCGCACCTTTAGCACCTAAGTTACCAGCAGCTACGGTCGAGGAGTTGCAGTTCCATGTAATTGAACCGGTGGCTGGAGGCGTACCAACAACAAGCGCACCACCGGCATTCGTACCGTCACGTGGTGCCAACACCAATGTCGCTGTCGCTACCGGAGCAACTTTAGCAGAGTAGGTAATTGTTATTTCGCCAGTGGCTGCGGTAATTGCGATACTGTTCACGTTGGCCGTCGCATTTGGAGCGGTCCAACCTGAAGCAAATGCCTGCCCTGCCATCGCATTTTCACTGACAGCTGTTTTAGCTGAATCAGCAAGCGTTAAACCCTCTGTTACGCGGGCACGGATCAAATAGTTTTGATAAGCAGGAAGAGCCACTGCTGCCAAAATACCGATAATCGCCACAACGATCATCAATTCAATCAGAGTAAAACCCTTTTGCGCTTTGGTCGACATGCGACGGATAGATTTATTCATATTGGTAAACTCCCTGTAGATTAGGTTGAACTTCTACAGACCATAGAGCAGGGATCGTGCCAGCTTGGCTTTTTTGCTAACTGCCCTGCTACAAGCCAATAACGGTCCCACTGTTAGTAGCGTAATTATCGACAAAATTCGTCTATATCCCATTTTACATGACCAAAACCGTCACTTGCTTCGGGGTTTGGTGCGAATAAAGGCGTAAACGGCTAATTTTTCCAAATCGATTAATACCGCTTTACTTTTTTATCGCCGAATTTACCTCGGTCTCATACTATCCTCTCTGCAACACCAGCTTGGCACTGATACAATGCTGCACTATCAGTAAGCCATGCAAGTACTGTAGATTGGGTTGATTTATGGGACGGTCCTGCATTATCGATGATACTGCCTCGGCATCGCCGCCCTGCCATCACCACTGCGCTTCATGGCACGCCACCACTTTTGCGAATGAATTAAACGCCATGACGCCGCCACTATTACCATTATCACCAAATGAAATTCTTAACGTCGCTGCCATGCCCGACGAACATCCAATGTCTGGCAGCTTATTCATGGTGGTTGCGCCTTCCGGCGCGGGCAAATCGACTTTGGTGAATGCGCTGTTGGCGCAAGAGCCAGCGATCAAGCTCTCGATTTCTTATACAACGCGCGCACCACGTACCAAAGAAACGGACGGACGGGAATATCATTTCACCTCGGTTGAAGATTTTCGTGCGCGCCATAAACAAGGCGAGTTTCTGGAATGGGCCGAAGTGCACGGCAATTATTACGGCACCTCCCGCCTGGCGATCGCTGAACAGATGCAAGCCGGGACCGATGTTTTACTGGAAATCGACTGGCAAGGCGCGCAGCAGGTAAAGAAACAATTTCCGCATGCTGTCGGCATTTTTATCCTGCCGCCGTCGATTGCTGCGTTGGAAGATCGTCTCAAAAAACGGGGCCAAGACGAGCCGCCGGTCATCACCCGCAGAATTCTGGCCGCAGGCGGGGAAATCGCCCACGCGCCCGAGTCTGAATATGTTATTATCAACCAAGAATTTTCTTATGCTTTGTCAGAGCTAACGGCTATTGTCAAAGCGACACGTTGCCGCTTCTCGCAACAAGCAGTTCGTAACGCATCCTTATTTGCGCAACTTGGCATTCATGCCAACCTAAGTTGACACCACGTTAATCTTGACGACAACGACGCTCAATCGGCGCTGTTGCAAGAGCGACAATGACCCTGTTTTTCGGAGAACATATGGCCCGTATCACCATTGAAGATTGCATCAAGCACATCCCTAATCGTTTTCAATTGACCCTATCTGCAACTTATCGCGCACGTCAGCTTTTGCAAGGTCACACCCCAAAAGTAGATGCGAAAGATAAACCGACTGTCATCGCCTTGCGTGAAATCGCTGCTGGCAAAGTTGGGATTGAAATGCTTAAAAAAGTGCCGGGTTAATCTTTCACGGATTGCGGCTGTTGTATATATAGTATGAACCTGACTCCCCCAGATTCGACCTTACCATCAGCCGCTCCTGTTAAACGAGCCGTGTCCCCACGTCCAGTTAAAACTGCACCACCAGAAACACCTATTGAACAGCCAGCGTCGAAAAAAGGCGTTGCATCGATCACCCACCTCACCACCAAACTCGCTGAGTACCTGACCCCTTCGGAGTTGAAGAAGGTCAAGGAAGCGTATCGCTTTTCAGATGAAATGCATCTGGGGCAGATGCGTAAATCAGGCGAACCCTACATCTCGCATCCAATTGCTGTCGCCGAAATTTGCGCCGATTGGAAGCTCGACGCCCAAGCCATCATGGCGGCGCTGCTGCACGATGTCATGGAAGATCAGGATGTCAAAAAAGACGAGCTGATCGAGCGCTTTGGTGCGCCGGTAGCGAGTCTGGTTGACGGCCTCTCCAAACTCGATAAAATCGAATTCCAGAGTCAGATCGAAGCGCAGGCAGAAAATTTCCGCAAGATGTTACTTGCCATGGCGCGTGATGTGCGCGTGATCCTGATCAAGCTGGCTGATCGTCTGCACAACATGCGCACGCTTGGCGTGATGATTCCTGAGAAGAAACGCCGTATCGCACGTGAGACCATGGAAGTGTATGTGCCGATTGCGCATCGGCTCGGTCTGAACAATATTTATCGCGAGCTGCAAGAGTTATCGTTCTCGCATCTGCACCCGCTGCGCCACCGTACGCTACAGAAAGCCGTGCGCGCTGCGCGTGGGAATCGCCGCGAAGTCGTTAGCAAAATTCTTGATTCCGTGAACAGCACGCTGCTGGCTACGGGCATTCCAACGCAAATAGACGGTCGCGAAAAAACGCTTTACGGCATTTATCGCAAGATGCGTAATAAGCATCTATCGTTCTCGCAAGTGTTGGATGTCTACGGTTTCCGTATTGTCGTCGATACGTTTGCCAATTGTTACGTTGCATTAGGGACTTTACACGCGCTGTACAAGCCGATGCCAGGAAAGTTTAAGGATTATATTGCGATCCCCAAACTCAACGGCTATCAGTCGCTGCACACCACGTTGATTGGTCCTTACGGCACGCCGGTTGAGTTTCAAATCAGAACGCAAGATATGCATCGGGTGGCAGAGTCCGGCGTCGCTGCCCATTGGCTGTATAAAGACGAAGATGGCGATCTGAGCGAGTTGCAACAACGCACGCATGCGTGGCTGCAGTCGCTGCTCGACATACAGAAACAAACCGGCGATTCGGCCGAATTTTTGGAACACGTCAAAGTCGACCTGTTCCCTGACTCGGTGTATGTATTTACGCCCAAGTCAAAAATCATCGCATTGCCGCGGGGTGCTACCGCACTGGATTTTGCGTACACGATTCATACCGATGTAGGCGATCAGACCGTTGCGGCCAAAATTAATCATGAACCTGCACCACTGCGTTCAGAGCTGCACAATGGCGATATCGTTGAAATTATCACCTCCAGCAGCTCTCGTCCAAGTCCTAATTGGTTGAGTTTTGTGCGCACTGGTAAAGCCCGGTCTGCCATCCGTCACCATCTGCGTACCAGCAATTTGAACGAGTCTGTTGATCTCGGTAAACGCCTGTTGTCGCAAGCGCTGGCAACACTTAATTTGAACCCCGCGTTGGCACCGGTTGTGGTTGAACGCTTGCTCAATGAGTCGAGCGCAAATTCGATGGAAGAAATTTATGCCGACATCGGGGTCGGTAAACGGATGGCGGCTCTGGTAGCGCGTCATATCATGGGCTTGCTCGAAAATCAGCCGCTCTCATTGCCGTTATTGGACATGGAAGGTTTAGCGCTGCCGATCAAGGCAGAGGCGGTCATCATTACTGGCAGTGAAGGCGTTTCGATTCAATTGTCACCTTGTTGCCTGCCGATTCCGGGTGACTTGTTAATCGGGCAGCTCAAACGCGATCAAGGTTTAGTGGTCCATACAGAAGATTGCAACACTGCAAAAAGACAGCGCAGCAAAGACCCGGAACGCTGGATTGAAGTGCGTTGGGCAACTGGATTAAACCGACGTTTTGATTGTCGAATTAAAGTCTTGGTACATAACGGAAAAGGGATACTGGCGAGAATTGCCGCCGACATCGGAGAGTCCGACGCCAATATTACTTACGTGAATATGGATGACGATAAGGACTTGATGATGACCCAGTTGGTCTTCACGATTCAGATCGAAGACCGGGTTCACCTGGCACGTCTGATGCGCAATGTCCGTAGAATTCACGGCGTAACCCGCATCTTGCGAGATCGCAGCTAGGGCTAAGGTTCAGCGACCTCGGAGGTCGAAGCCATAAATGGGCTGAGTCAGAGAAAATATTGGTCAGCTCACCTCAACTCACCTTAACAGCAAATTCCGTCCAATGACGATAAACGCTTCAGATAGTACCTATTGCAGCGATTCCGTAAACCGCGCTGGCAACGCCAACTCAACGACATCAATCCCCTCCTCTGCCAATTCCTCGCGCTGCGCAGGGCTAGCCACTCCTCGGATTGCGTGATTGGGAACTTCCTTGTAATGCATACGCCGCGCCTCTTCCGTGAAGCGCTCTCCCACATCTTTCGTATTTTTTAACACATAGCGCGCCATTTCAGCCATTGCAGTTTCCTGCCTGACCGCCATGGCGCTGGGCGCATCATGCGATACAGCAGATGGTGCCGCGGCCGCGGCCGATGCCGCTAAGTGCGATATATTGAGATGCGGTGCAGAAGGCAATTTACGAACATGCGGGCTGTCACAGGTCGGACAGACAATCTGATGCTGATCGGATTGCGATAAAAAATCCTGCTCCGAAGCAAACCAGCCTTCGAAGCGATGCTGCTGATCGCAACCCAAATTGTAAACTTTCATCGCTATTGAATGCCCATACAAGAAAGTGATCGCCGAAGCAGAGAATGCCGGATTACCGTAACGCTGATAATAACCCCGGATTATATGCTAGCCGCAAGCGGCCTCAGCAAATTTCCCGTGGTTCCCCTAACGTCATTCAACCAGAAGTGTAGCCGCATTTAGCGCGATCCGTGCCGACTCATCCAACCATCTGGCCGGCACCAGATCGGCATCGCGCTAAGGCGGAGGCGCAGGAAGATTAACAGGCAACCGCCGGCGTTTAGCGTCCCGGAAACAAGGCCGAAGGATCAATCGGCTTACCATTACGACGTATTTCGAAGTACAGCTTAACGGTGCTGCTATCTGACTTGCCCATTTCGGCAATCTTCTGTCCCTTGCTGACCGTCTCGCCCTCCTTCACCAGTATCGTTTGGTTATGCGCGTAAACAGATAACAAGCTACCGGTATGCTTAACGATCAGCAAATTGCCATAGCCCCGAATGCCGGCTCCGGCATACATTACCTTGCCGCTTGAGGCTGCCAGAATGGGTTGCCCCATGGTTCCTGCAATCTCAATTCCTTTTTTCTTCGCAGAAAAACTACTGGTTTTCACGCCCTCGGTCGGCCATAGCCAAGCGATTTTACTTTCCTCGCCCGATCCCGACGGCGGCGTCGCCGCTGATGGATCTGGTTTGCGCGGGGCCGAACTCGGACCAACCCGCTCTGCGCTTTTTGCGCCGCTCGCATTGGCTACTGCACCCAGCGGAGCTACCCGCAGCACTTGCCCTACTTCAATCCCATTCATATCTGCCAGCTTATTCCAGGCCGCGATACTACGATGATCTTGCTTGAACGTGCGGCCAATACTGTACAACGTATCACCCTTTTGCACCGTGTAATAGCCAGGACCACTCGGCGTGGCTTCGCCATTCTGACTTCCGTTGCCGCCGGTCGTGCTGCAAGCGGCAAGCATTGTGACCAGGACTCCACATACTGCCAAACGAATTTTCTGCATTCTTATTCCATTTCACGGATTCGGGAGCTCGGAATCCGATAGGAACAATGGCATTCTCCACATCCCATCTATCGTTGATTGATGCTTAAGCGCTAAACAACCATTAACAAAATATTAACTAAACAACCACTAAGCGATCACTGTGCAATAGCTAAGCAATAGTTAAGCAATAGTTAAGCGGCGGTTAGCCGTGGTTAAGTAAAGACTCAAGCGCTACATGACTGGAATATTCGATTCCTATGCTAAGCCGATACTTGACCTCAAATTTGCTGCATCGTTCATTTAAATGCACCGATTACTGCCTGTGATCTGGCGTAAGGCGCCGTCAGCACCCGTCAACACTCGTCAACACCCGTCAACGCCGGTCAACATTACTCGCGCGGAGATATGCGCGCCGATTGTTCCATTTGCTGGTTGGTCGCACATACCCGCGCGAGTGAGTTCGCTGGCGGCTCCTGTGCAGCCGAATAGGCCTGTCCGTCGTCCCGACAATACGCATCAGCAGCTATCACGGACGCCGAACGCGGGGTGGCAAATGGCTTGATCACCGCGTTGAGAAGCAACCCACTAAAGCCCATGAACACGATGGTCCCCATCTGCCAGATCCACTTGCGCCGCTCCCATTCGCGATCTTTTGTGGAAGCGGCATCATCCGCCGATGCGGGCTTCACTTCGGCAAATCCATTGTCCCGCGGGCCCTGACCGACGACCCGCTTCATAGTCTCATCCTGCTGGCAACTGACGGCAAGTTGTGCCGCATCGCTTTTATTTTTTATAACGCCCATATCCGCCCTATAACCTCGACACTATTAGTAATGGAACCTGACTACTGTTCCAGCGCGGTGATCACACCATCCAGAAAACCGTTTAAGCTGGGATTGTCGGTACTGCTACGCAGCTCAAGGGCAAGCTCGTTCAGATCAGCCAAAGCAGTAAAAAGCTGAGCCTTGCGTTCCGGCTTAAGCGATAGCCCGACTTCGTAACCGATATCACGGCACACGCCGACGAATTCAGGATTCAAACTATCTGTCGGCATCGCTGGAACAGCTGCGGGTTGTTGTGCATCAGTCATGTGCGTTCCTTCTGTAAAGCGGGGAGTTTATCAAACTGCAGAGTCCATGTGGCACTTTGCTGATAGCTTATCGTGAGAAATCATTGTAAATACGTAGTAACCGCGTGGTAACCGCACACTAACCGCACACTAACCGCACACTAATCCCTGCTGATAACCCGCTAACTGAGTATGAACCCCGCAATCGACTTGCATACGTTCAGCCTTCGCAGCGCTACAAACGTCCATTTGAAGTTACTAAATCGTTAATTGGAATATCTGATTATCAATTAACACTATCAATCGCCATGGACTGTATATTTGCAAAAATATACGCGTTTGAAATGCCCGTGCTACGATTCGCTACCGCGGTAGAGGTACCGTAAAAATAGCCCAAATAAGGAGTCCACATGAGTAATCGTAGAATATTTTTGAAAAACTTGTCTCATATCGCAGCGGCATCTGCCATCGGCATCTCCCTAAATGCCCGTGCCCAAGCAACACCCGTCGCGAATACCGATCCGCAAGCTGTGGCTCTGGGTTATAACAACGACACCACCAAAGTTGACAAAGCAAAATACCCTAACCATGTGCCAGCCCAGGCATGCAAGAACTGCGCGCTATTCCAGGGAAAAGCGACAGATGCTAACGGACCGTGCCCGCTTTTTGCTGGCAAGGTAGTCTCGGCCAACGGTTGGTGCAGTGCTTACTCGAAGAAAGCTTAATCGGGGAGCGTTACCGCCAACCCGATATTGAAATACCAAGCCCAGCCCGCGAAGCTGGGTTTTTGCTTTTAGTTTCCGTATTTCAAATAAGACCTTCAGTCTCGCGAACCCCATCACGCCCGACGCAAAAAAAAAGGAGATGATTGCCAGGTTTCCTTTGGCAGCAGTAAAATAATGGTGCGCCCTTTGTAAAAGAGCGCCAGAAATTTATTCAAATCTGCTATTGTTACTGCGGATATTCAATCCACGACCAACAGGAGACTTCCATGGATTTGGTAGATAAATTCGACGCCAAAGGCGCATCCGGCAGCAGCTATCATGTACACGTGTATCACGATCCGATTACCGCATCGTCCACCAGCGGCGAACTCAACGAGTTACCGGGCCCCAAAAGTTACCAACTTTCTGATGGACGACATTTACATCAATTGTCGGACACGAAATTTGAAATCGTTCATACCAACGAAAAAATCTTCCGGGTTTGATTTCCAGCAGTACACATGAAAAACGCACGTCCGACTCGCGTCAGACCTGCGTTTTTTTCATGGATTTCTAGTATAAAAATGCTGTGGCCGAACACACAATTCCCACCGCTGCCGACATCACCGAACCCCAGATCAACCAGCGCTTTCTGGTCAACACGGTAATCGCCGCTAACGCGACTGCAATCTGTATGAAGGTCATGCCAAGCGCCAGGCGCTCATGCGGTCGCAGTTTAGCCTCGGACTCCTCTCCAAGTTTGCGCGACTCCGCTTGCAGTTTCTCCGCCTCAGTTTTTATCTCCGCTTTCTGCCGGTCTTGTTTATCGCGATCCGCCAGATACCGTGCTTTCTGTTCAGGGTTTTCTATCAAGGATGCAACTGCTTCATCCAAATGACTTTTAGTCGATTTCGACTGATAAAAAGCCCACTGATCACTAGCTTCAGCTTGTTTCAAAATGCTCTGATTTTTTAAAAACATCGCTTCGTTCTGCGCTGCTCCGCTTTGATAACTTACCAGTGCGCCAATGGTCGCCAGGATCGCTGTCATCAGCGCAACCTTTTGCGCCAAACCGTCTCGCTCTTTTTCCACAGCCTCCTCCATTGCATGCTCGTGTGGACTAGGCACTTCGTATTCTTCTTCCATTATCTTCTCTGTAGTAAGGCTTATTATCGTACGGGTTAGTTGATCGGCGACGTGTGATGGTTCGCTGCTTTTATACATCATTACGCATGCAATAACGGATAAATATAAAAAAAATGTCATACTAGTGCTCAGCAGAAACACGGTCATATATTGTCATCCTGCTAGCCGCCCTCATGTTTTTCGTGCATTATTTAATTATCAATAGAAACGTCGCACTCCTTGAGCATTCCCGACCTTCTCAGCATGCGTTAGTAAGCACTAATAAACACTAATAAGCACGGAGGAACAGATGAAAAAATTCTCAGCGATCTTTATTCTGAATGTTTTTATGTTGTCGGCGGCTTGCGCCCAAACACCGGCAGAACCCACCTTAACGGCAAAATCATGGTTACTGCTGGATACCAATAGTGACCACGTACTAGCTTCGCACGATCCCGATGTGCGGGTCGAACCGGCATCGTTAGTGAAACTGATGACAGGTTATTTAGCCTGCGCTGCCATACAAGAAAAAAAGCTCGACCTGCATCAAATGGTCAACGTTTCGAACCGCGCCTGGAAGGTCGATCATGAAGGTTCACGCATGTTCATTCAACCTGACGTCCCGGTAAGCGTTCAGGATTTGCTGTACGGCCTGATCGTCCAGTCAGGCAATGATGCGGCGGTCGCCATGGCAGAAGCCATTTCCGGCACAGAAGACACGTTTGTCGCCCAGATGAATAACACGGCAAGAATATGGGGATTAAAAGATACCCACTTTGCCAACTCCCACGGACTGCCCGATCCCGGCAATTATTCTACCGCACGCGATTTGGCGACCATCGCCAACCATGTTGTGCTGGACTATCCCGAATGTTACAAAATCTACGCGGTGAAATCGTTCACCTACAACAAAATTTCCCAGCCGAATCGCAATCAGCTGCTATCAGCAGATGCCAATATCGACGGTATAAAAACCGGATTCACCGCCGCTTCCGGTTACAGCCTGATTGCCTCAGCCAATCGTCCCGATGGAAATGGCTACAGACGGCTTATCGCCGTCGTGTTGGGCGCCCGATCTGGCAATTTGCGCGCGCAAGAGAGCCACAAACTACTGCAATGGGGTTATCAAAATTTTGACACCGTCAAGTTATACGGGCACGGACAAGCGGTGGCCACGCCGAAGGTATGGAAAGGTAAACAAAAAGAATTGAAAGCAGGTTTCAATGAAGATCTTTATGTCACTGTGCCTAAAGGCCAGACCAGCAAAATCAAGCAAACTGTAGAGATCAACAACCCCTTGTTTGCGCCCATCGCTGAAGGCAACAAACTTGGTCAGCTCAAGGTAAGCGTCGGCGACACTGTCGTGCTGACGCAGCCGATCATTGCATTAGGAAATGTGGAGCAAGCGAATTTTTTCTCTAGACTGATCGATGACGGCTGGCTGTGGATTTACGGCACGATCGACCATTTGATGAAACATTGATTTTGTGGACAGTCGTTAGCGCTACACGATGCCCTTTTCCTGGAATGGAAAAGGACTGGTTTTATAACTTATAGATTTTCAGCCAGGAAGGTCAAGGTACGACCTTCTGCCAATGCCGCCGCGCGCTGGTTATACATGGTCGGACGGCCCCAGCAATTAAAACCATGATCAGTATCCGGATAGTCGTAAAAGGTGGCGTTAGCCTTACCTGAAAACGCCGCCTTCACCGCTGCCACTTTATCCTGTGTGATGTGGGCGTCATTGTCCGCATAATGGAACAAAATCGGTTGCGTGATCTGATCAGCGATGTCCAGATGCTGATCAATTCCACCACCATAAAAGCACACCGCCGCATCGGCCTTGCTCAGCGCCGCAGCACGATAAGCCAGTTGACCACCAAGACAATAGCCATGTGTCGCGACTTTACCATCCAGCTCGGGAAGTGCGCGCAATGCAGCCACTGCATCTGCAACATCTTTCGCGGCCTGATCGGTATCGAGTTTTTGGTAAAACCCGAACGCCTGAGTGTTGCCAGCTTCGTCGTAACTCAAATCAACCCGTGGTGCCATGCGCCAGAACACATCCGGTGCCAGCACAACATAACCAGCTAAAGCGTATTGATCCGCGACAGTGCGGATATGCGTGTTGACACCCCAGATTTCTTGCAACAGAACAATTCCGGGACCTTTGCCGGTCGGGGGTAAAGATAAATAGCCGCTAAATCCAGTTGCGCCAGCGGTCGGGATATCAATCCAATGTCCGTTCATCGTGTAATCCTCTCAAGTTGATATTTTGTTTTCAATCAGATTGAAAATGGCGTGCAGTTAAATAGTGAATATTAAATATAAATATAAACATATTTAAATAAATCGATGTGAATGCCTGTTCAAAACAGAAGAAACAGCGACCATGCTCACATGGAACCAGGCAAATAGTAGCAGATGACCTGACGGATATTTTCAGGGGGCTGAAAACGTCCGGTTTAGTCATCTGTGCCATAGGTGTGCAGACACCACTTGCATCAGGGCGAACCGACGCACGCTATTGCAGTGTTTTCCTACGCGGGAGTTTGACCGTAAAAATGGTGCCGGCAGTCTCGTTCGACTCCACGGTAATTGTACCTCCGTGCGCCTCGGTGATTTGACGCGCGATAAACAGCCCCAATCCCAGACTTGTCGACGGTCGACTATGCGATTGCCCCTCCACAGTCAGTTGAATCAGCGGCGTAAAAATCGCCGCCAACGATTTTGATGGGATCACCGGGCCGAGATTTTTCACCGTAACGATGATCGCCTCCGGACCGCCTTTTGCGCAAATGGTCACGGGCTGTTTGGTCGTCCGATATTGCGCGGCGTTATTCAACAGATTCGAAAAAACTTGCTGCAAGCGATCGCTATCAAAAGAATCAATCAGATTGCCCGAGGTATCCAGTTCGAATACGCAATCAGGATGTGCTGCACTAGCGTCCTCAAGTGCGGCCTGACAAATTTCTTCAACATTCACCGTCTCCATGATCATCGGCATTTTTCCGCCCAGCTGGGTCCTTGCGTACTCCAGCAGATCATTCACCATCGCGTTCATCGTGGCAGCGCTTCTCACCACGCGCGCGCCAATAAGTCGCACACTGTCTTTCGGCTCGCCCAACCGTGAGAGAGAATCTCCGGCCATCGCCATGGTCGCCAAAGGACTTCTTAAATCGTGTCCCAGAATCGCCAGAAAAGTGTCCCGGGTACGTGTTTCCTGATCCGAGAAAGTGGTCACCGATTCGGCCAGGGCTTGATCAATGGCCTCGTTGAAGCGCACCATATCGTAGGTCGTTTCCTCCGAAATACGGTTAATTTGCGGCAACCATAAACGCAAAACAATCGCCCTTAACGCACGATACTCTGCAGTCAACTGGGCCAACGAAAATCCGCTCAGCTGGCGTAAGATGCCATGCGTTGCTGCTGCGCTTTCGTCGTCCACAGCAACCACAGCAGTCCCTTCAATCTTCTCCTTTTGTTGCCTCACGCTTTGTACTGTGACTATATCCAAGGCAATTTCCTGCAATATTTTCTTCACATGATCCCGCAGCGCAGTTGTCGAAAGCTGGTTCGCAGGTGCACCGAGTGTTCGCGCAACGGATTCCCACTGCTTGATAATCTGCTCGGTATGGCTATTGATAAAACCGGATAATTTCATGATGAGCGGTGTACCCTGACGGGTACAGTCCTATATTGATATAAAAACAACATAAAATACATAAAATTGGTACGAGGCACCGCGCTCCCCGCCGCAACTAAAGAAGGGGCGTAACACGCGATTGGCTAGTACACAATAGATCATAGTCTTAAAAAGAGTGCAGCGATGAAATACCTGCAAAATAATACAACTAAAACGGTTGACAGGATCTGACGCCTAGTTGTGGTCATTATCTGAAAATATCCATAGTCCTTTTGTTCCTTTTTTTTACGACCGTCCCTTTCCCTCTCGCGCCATTTCAACGTGCTGACCCCGCTTAATTTACCCCGCGACGCCCCATTGCGGGTGTTTCCCCAGTTCATCAAACAATTCAAAAATGATCGACTTGACCTTCTGTACTGCGTTGCTCAGCAACGCCGTATCGTGCCAACAAAGCGACAAATCACGCGTGAACAAGCTGTGATCGACTTTGGCCAGCTTGAGCTTATCTTGCGTGAGTTCACCGTGCGCTGCGGTCCATGGCAAAATCGTGACGCCTAGCTTCGCCATCACGGCAGCAAACAGCAAGTCGGTAGAACCCGCTTCGAACTGAATCTCGCAGCGCAGACCGGCCTCCAGCATTACCGCATCAACCCGAGTGCGGATTGTGTTCGGTGCGCGGGGTAGAATCAGCGGCATCTTTGCCAGTTCGGCAATCGATACCGCCCCCCCCGGCAAGGGAAATTCCGGCCACGCGATCACGTAAAGCGCTTCCGTGAGCAACCGCTGCGAGGCGATGCCGCGCGTCTCAACTGCATCCACGACCACCGCAAGGGCAACCCGCCCGCCAGCAATCAACCCACCCAAATCAGCGCTCGGCGGATCGATCAACTCAAGTTCGATGCCCGGATAGCGCTGGCGTATCGTGCGCGCCAGCGGAATTCCCAATACTCTGGCGGTGCTGGAGGGCATTCCCACCGCCACCTTGCCCTGCGGAAATTCGGCGTCCTGACGTAACAACTCACGCGTGCCGTCTGCTTGCCGCAACAACTCCAGCGCATGCCGATAAAGTGTTGAGCCAGCCGCGGTCGGGGTCACGCCATGCACACTGCGTTCCAGCAACGGCATACCCATATCGCGTTCCAGATTGCGCATCTGCTGGCTGATGGCTGGTTGTGCTATATGCACCGCTTCGCTGGCCCGCGTGATATTGCCGCATTCCACCACCTTCACGAAATACCGTAACTGACGCAGATCCATGTTGCCTCCAAATCTCACCATCCTATATGAAAATCCGATGGAATCAGAGGAATCTCATATTTGCAGGTTATGACCGGCCTATTTACACTGATTTCACAACAACCGAAGTGCTGACAACGAAAACCTCTTAGTCACGCATCCAACAAGCCAAAGCACATAAAACAGGCCAAAAAAGGAGACTCCCATGTTTAAAGCAGTCGTAGCATCCGCCCCGGGTATCAAACCCAAGCGAACACCCCTCACCCGCGAGCAAATCGGCGGCTTCTGGGCGGTCTATTCCGGGTGGGTTTTAGACGGTGTCGATTCCGTCATATTCGCGCTCGTCTTAATACCCGCACTCACCGAGCTGCTCCCGGCCTCGGGTATTGCCCCCACGGTCGCCAATATCGGCATGTACGGCTCGATTATGTTTGGGCTGTTTCTGGTCGGCTGGGGCTTATCGTTTATATGGGGGCCGCTGGCCGACCGTTTCGGCCGCGTCAAAACGCTGGCGGCGAGTATCCTCGTTTATTCCCTTTTCACAGGCGCGGCGGCTTTCTCCCACAACATTTGGGAACTCGCTGCGTTCCGGCTCATCGCCGGGATAGGCGTCGGCGGAGAATGGGCGCTTGCTGGCACTTACGTGGCCGAAAGCTGGCCGGAAGATCGCCGCAAGATGGGTGCTGGCTATCTGCAAACTGGCTACTACCTGGGCTTTTTTATCGCCGCATGGCTGAATTACACCGTCGGTGCTGCTTACGGCTGGCGCGTCATGTTCCTATGTGGACTGGCACCAGCTTTGGTGGCGATCTTCACTGTATTCAAGGTGAAGGAACCCGGCCAATGGCGCAAAGCTGCCAAACATGGAAACCACGGCAACCTCCCGCGCACCGATACTACGTCCAAACCAGCAACGCCCGAGCGAGCACCGTGGCGTGAAGTGTTTGCACCAGCGTATCGACGTCGCACGCTCACCAGCGCCAGTCTGGTCGGGGTCGCCATCATCGGTCTATGGGCCGGTTCGGTCTACGAGGCAACCGCAGTCGTCACCCTGGCGACCCGTGCGGGCATCGACCATGTCGGCGCAGTTCGTTTGGCATCGATTGGCGCTGCAGTGTTATCGGTCGGCACGATTATTGGCTGTCTGGTAGCACCTTGGCTGGCCGAGCGCCTCGGGCGGCGCGTTGCGCTTGGCATTTATTTTGCCGGCATGGCGCTCTCCATTGTGTTCGCATTCGGTTGGGTTTTCTACCTCGACAACGGTCTCAACCTATTCATGGTATCGCTGCTGTTCCTTGGTTTCTTCGGCGGCAATTTCGCCATCTTCTCACTCTGGTTACCCGAACAATATCCCACCCGCATACGCGCCACGGCGTTCGCCTTCAATGCCTCCGTCGGCCGCTTCATCGGCGCAGGTGTCAACTTCTTACTCGCCGCTGCCATTCATTGGTACGGCACGCTCGGAACGCCAGTCGCCTGGACGGCCGCGGCCTTCGGGGTCGGCATTCTGATTCTGCCGTTCGCCGTTGAAACACGCGACCAGACGTTACCGGAATAGCCGCATCCTGGCATGCATCATCAATTTATTGGAGCAACAGCATGAAAGCATTACAAGGCATCAAAATCGTCGACCTTAGCCGCGCCCTGTCAGGGCCATTCTGCACCATGATATTGGCTGATCTCGGCGCAGATGTAATTAAGGTTGAACCCGGACCAAGTGGCGACATGAGCCGCAGCTGGGGGCCTTTCGACCGCGGTGAAAGCACCTACTATTTATCCTGCAACCGCAACAAGCGCGGCATGTGCGTTGACTTCCGACATCCGCAAGGATTAGACACCATCCATCGCCTGATCGACGATGCCGACGTCGTCATCGAAAATTTCAAGCCCGGCACCATCGATAGCATGGGCCTCGGCTACGCAGCGCTCAACGCCCGCAATCCGCGTCTGATCATGGGCAGCATCAATGCGTTTGGCGCAGACGGGCCGCTGAGCAATTGGCCCGGCTTTGATCAGATTGCACAAGGCTATTCCGGCATGATGAGCCTCACCGGTTTTGCCGATGGCGATCCCACCCGCACCGGCACCGCCATTGGTGACCTTACTTCGGGCATGTGGCTCGCGATGGCAGTGCTGGCCGCATTGCTCGAACGTGAACGCAGCGGGCTTGGACAGCACGTCAGCACTTCCCTGCTGGCCAGTCTGGTCGGGTTGCTCAGTGTCCACGGCCAACGCTATCTCAGCCTGGGCGATGTGCCGCAACGGACCGGCAATGCCCATTCAGTCATTGCGCCTTACGGTGTTTTTCAAACCAAGGACGGACCACTCAACCTGGCCCCGATCACTCCGGCCATGTGGGTACGTTTGTGCATTCTATTGGACCTGCCGGCACTCCCGGACGATCCGCGCTTTTTCAGCAATGAAGCGCGCGTAGCAAACCGCGCCGAACTGAAGGAAGTGCTAGAGAGCCGCTTGACTAGCCGCAGCAAGAGCGAATGGACCGAACGCTTCATCGCTGCAGGATTACCAGCCGGTCCCATCAACACCCTCGATGAAGTGTTCGATGATCAGCAGGTGCTGCATTGCCAGTTGGTTGAAATACTCGACCATCCAACACTGGGCGAATTGCGCCAGGTCGTCACCCCCGTGTTCAGTGGCAGCAACGGCGAGACACCGTCGCTCACAGCCAGTAAACGACCGCCGCCAGGACTGGGCCAGCACACAGTGGAAGTCCTGCGAGAAGCCGGTTTTGACGCGGCATTGATCGATGTGCTGCTGGCAGCGAAAGCAGTACATCAAGCAGCGGACGCCACGCAGGTAGCGCCCACCGAACAAACGGCAGGAGCAACGCAATGATACCGACCCAAACCGCCGCCCCCGCCACAGCCGAACTTGTGCGCCTGAAATTGCACGGCAAAAAAATAGCACAGTTGGTCTTTAGCAATCCCACCCGTCGCAACGCACTCAGCGCAGAACTGTTGCAGGCACTCGATCGACAACTTGCCGAACTAGCGACACAACGCATTCCGGTCGTGGTGCTGGGAACCGCTGTGGGCCAAGCCGTCTGGAGCGCCGGGCACGATCTTGGCGAACTGACGCACGACCGTGACCCCATCGCCTACGGCAAGCCGCTTGAACAGGTATTGCGCCGCGTGCGCGCCTACCCCGGCGTCGTGATCGCGATGGTATCGGGTTCGGTGTGGGGCGGCGCGGTCGATCTGGCAATGAGTTGTGATCTGGTGGTTGCCGACCGCAGCGCGCAATTTTCCATGACCCCAGTCAACATCGGCTTACCGTATACCACCAGCGGGTTGTTGCGCTTTTTTAATAACCTGCCGATTCATATACTGAAAGAAATGTTCTTCTCCGCCCAACCGCTGGATGCAATCCGCGCCGAACGCTTCGGTGTGATCAATCAATTGGTCGACAGCGACGCATTAGAGGCCACAACATTGGCGTTGGCAAGCGGCATCGCAGTCAAAGCGCCGCTCGCAATTCAAGCCGTCAAAGAACAACTGCGCATCCTCGAAGACCTGCAACCGATGCCCGTGCAAGCCATGGAACAGATTGCAGAACTACGTCGGCAGGCCTGTGCCAGCAGTGATTTTAGTGAAGGGTTAGCAGCGTTTGCGGCACGGAGGCCGGCGGTGTTTTGCGGGAGGTGATTCTGTGCTGTGCTTGCCATCGAAGCTGCCCTATTACGGCACCTGTCACCAACGGTTTTAGAAAGAAACAGCGGCTGGCGCTGGCTACGTTCAATGAACGCAAATCGCGCTACCGCGCTACACACTGATTGGGAAGTGCTTAAATACGCCGCAAGATAGCAGCAGAAAAAAAATCAGTCACGCGGCGCACCCGAATCGGCACAAACCGGCGTTTTGGCCAGATCAGGCTCACGTCCCTGGTATCACTCAGATATTGGTCAAGAACCGTGATCACGTCTGGATGGTTAAGTTCGTCGGCAAGAGATACTTTAGCAAACAGGCCAATACCCACACCGGCCAAAACACCGGCCCGGATAGTTTCGACACTGTTGGACGAAAGATTTCCGCGAACCGCCACACTGAATCGACCTTCCGGTCCTTTAAATGGCCAATTCGCTGACTCCGTCAGACCATCATATAGCAGGCAATTGTGATTAACGAGCTCGGCCGGGGTCTCCGGTATCCCACGTTGCTCGAAGTAGCGACGGGATCCGACGCATACCAGGGGGGTGCTGGTCACGATTTTGACGACCGCGTCTTGTTCGTTCACCGGCCCCACGCGAATCGCCAGATCAATCCGGTCTTCGACCATATCTCGCAAGAAATCCGAAAGGACCAGGTCAACCTGCAGGCCAGGATTAAGTGACAACAGCTCCGGTATGAGTGGAAGAATGTGAAGACGACCGAAAGTGGCCGATACGGCGATCCGGATTGACCCGGATACATTCTGCGTGCTGCTTGTCATCTCGCCGTCAGCCTCATCCATTTCATCAACTAGCGGTTTTGTCCGACCATAGTATCTCTGTCCCTGGTCCGTCAGGGTCACGCTGCGTGTGCTTCGGTTGAAAAGTCGCACGCCGAGGCGCTTCTCCAGGGCGCCAATGGCCTTGCTGATGGCAGATTGTGATTCCCCGGTTCTACGCGCCGCTGCGGAAAAACCTCCGGCCTCAACAACGGCGATGAACGCATTCAGTTCGTGAAACCGATCCATTATGTTTCCTTCGAGAATTAATTTTTTTCGGAAGCTCAACTATTGTAGTTGAATATTAATTCGTTTTAAGAATAGATCTTATGAAAAATAAGCTGATTATCAACACTGGGAATAGCAATTAAAATTCTACTGTCACTCACATTCAGAAAGAACATCCAAATGTCTACCCTCACAGGCAAGACCGCTGTCATCAGCGGCGGAACGACCGGTATCGGTCTGGCTATCGCACAACGCTTCGTTGCCGAAGGCGCTCACGTCTTTATCTTCGGCCGGCGGCAAGCTCAGCTCGACGAGGCCGTCAAACTAATCGGACGCAACGTCACCGCGATCCAGGCAGACGCTGCAAACCTCGATGACCTTGATCGAGTCGCTGCGGCAGTTAAAGCCAAAAAGGGTGTCGTCGACATCGTCGTGTCGAACGCGGGGTTTACGGAGCAGGCCTCACTCGATACCATCACGCCGGAGCATTTCGACAAGGCATTCAATCTTATGGCCCGCGGCCCAGTGTTCATGGTGCAGAAATTGCTGCCGCTGATGGCAAGCGGAGGATCGATTATCTTGGTCTCTTCGGCCATGCACGTCATGGGCATTCCCGGCCACACTGCTTATGCGGCAACCAAAGCCGCGTTGCGGTCCTATGCTCGTACGTGGGCTTCGGAATTTAAGGATCGCGGCATCCGCGTCAACACGCTTAGCCCCGGCGCAACCGACACCCCAATTCTTGACTCTCAGTCGGCGCCGCGCGAAGATCTGGTGAAGATATATGAGAGTATGATCCCGCTCAGTCGACTCGCTCGAGCTGAGGAAATTGCCAGTGCGGCGCTCTTCCTCGCGTCTGATCAGAGTTCCTACATGACTGGATCGGATTTGATGGCCGACGGAGGGGTTGCCCAAAATACCCGAGGATAACCTTCACCCTCTCTCTCAACGGTCAGCAACGCGGTCGCGTCTATGCGTACCGCGCTTACATTGACATTTTAAATCAAGAAACCCCTTAACACCGGGAGCGCTAAGACGTTCCCGCGTTACTGAAGTTGATCAATGCGTTCGGCAGCAATGTCGGCCAGCATCTGCGATGACGTCAATACCAGCCGCAGTAAACGCTCGGTGCCGTTAACGTCCAGCGTTGGCGGGGTGTCGGTGCCTCTGTCCGAATTGCTTAATTGGATGAGATCGGCACAGGTCTTGATGCCCTTGCAGACGTCCACCGTGAGCGCATAAAACTGCGCGTGTTTGTCTGCTTGATGAGCGGCAGGCAACCATGAAAACGGCTGATGGAATGCTTCTGATTCTGTGGATTCTGGCGGTGTGTGCATGCTCGATTTACTCATGATTGCACCACCGTCATGATTTGGGTAGCGAAGTGCCTGAGGTTGTGTGGATGGGAGGAAGCGGAAACGATGGTGATGGACATTGTTGACTCCTTGTACGGTTGGACCGCGCACCCCACTGTTAAACGGGGTGGGCGACAAATGGCAAGGTTAGTAGACCGGTACGTTAGGCTTCCGGCAGGCCGAAGCCTCCCTACCAATGCCGCCCATAGAACGAGCAACAATGGTTGACACACAGATCGCTTTACACGATCTGTGCACCTTACGTACTCGAGCTACTAAACTCGGTCCTCTTTTTCTCAAGGACGGCAAAAGTATATCATGATGTTTTAGGACGATTGAATTTTCCAGTTAGCATCAACCGCTGGTTGCAAAGCGTCGATCATCTGTACTTCATCCCTGGGACTAAACAGTCCAATAAAGACAATCCTGGATGATTGAGCTGCAGTCCCCGCAAAAGGAATCAGCATGATGCGTGACCCGACCACATGCAGTTCATAAGGATCTTTTTCGTGCGCGAGCCAGACGATGCCTTTTGCGCGCAATATTTTTTTCGGCAATGTCGAGAGGACTTTTTTCAACCTTTTTTTATCAAAGCGGCAGCGCGCATTAAAGTTAACACTGCGCAGTTCAGCAGGATGGGCGGGAGCCTGTTGCGCTAACTGTTCGGGGTCATGGTCAACGCAGGGAATAACCGCAAAATCAAACAGGTATGTCAGCGGGATGACGCCCTTTTTCGCTTCCACAATCGGCGTCGATGGTGCGATGAGAGAGAGCTGACGTTTGGTGATGATTTGCTTCTCATCGGAAATTAAATCGGTCTTGGTCATTACCAACACGCTGGCGCCGGCTATCTGACGGCGTGCAATGTCGCCGACATAAGGATCACACAACGTTTGGTCGATATTCTCGGCATCGATCAAAACAGCAATCGCACAGAGGCGAAACGCTTTGTCCAGCAAACCGATTTGGGCAATTTTTGCAGGATCGGAGACGCCACTGGCTTCGATCAGCAGGATATCGGGCCGACTTTCTCGGGCGCTGATGTTGATTAACGCTTCGGTTAAGCTATCGCCAATGGAACAACAGATACAGCCATTTTCCAAATTAATCACATCATCCGTTTTGGAGCGAATCAGCGCAGCATCTATGTTGATGCTGCCGAAGTCATTCACCAGTACGGTGATTTTTTTTCCTGTTGGCGCAGATAAGAGGCAATTGAGTAACGTGGTTTTACCGGCCCCCAGATAGCCACCGATGACGACCAGATCGATGGGAGCACGCCGGTCGGCGTTGGTGGTGAGCCGGTTCAATTGGCTTA
The DNA here is from genome assembly GCF_016917355.1 of Glaciimonas sp. PAMC28666. Taxonomy (GTDB): domain Bacteria; phylum Pseudomonadota; class Gammaproteobacteria; order Burkholderiales; family Burkholderiaceae_D; genus Glaciimonas. The sequence goes on from NZ_CP070304.1 coordinate 251,546, forward strand.
AGGTGCTGGCTGTCATTTTGGCGATTCAAAAACCTTGCCGCCCAACACCGTTCCCCAGACCGGAATATTTTTTAGTTGGTCGGGATCGATTTGTATGGGATCTTGTTCAAGCACAGCAAAATCGGCGAACTTGCCGACTTCAATGCTGCCAACCAGATGGTCCATCTTCAAGGTGTACGCGGCACCCAGCGTGATGGCGTGCAACGCAGCGCCAACAGAAATACGTTCGTTCTCACCCAATACGCGACCGGATGCGGTTTTTCTCTGGACCGCACACCAGGCGGTAAACAGCGGACTGAGTTGGGTGATCGGTGCGTCGGAATGGAACGCAATCGGAATGCCGAGACGGAGCGCTGAGCCTGCCGCGTTCATTCTGTTGGCGCGGTCAGGGCCCATGGTTTGTGTGTAGTGCGCATCGCCCCAATAATAAATGTGATTGGAGAAGAAGTTGATACAAAGACCCAGCGCGGCAATGCGGCGTAATTGCGCGGCATCGGCCATCTGGCAATGCTGCAGCGTATGGCGGTGATCGTCACGCGGATGCCTGGCCAATATTTCTTCGAAGGCGTTGAGGACCAGTTCTACCGCTTCATCGCCATTGGTGTGAATATGCAGTTGCAACCCGTTGAGATGAAATGGTGTGAAGAGTGCGACAAATTGGCTCGGCGGAATAATCCATAAGCCGTTTTCCTTGCCGTCAAAATAGCCGGGCCATTTAACGCGCGCGGTGAAGCCTTGTATGGAGCCGTCGACGATTACCTTGACCGGACCGTAATGCAATTTTTCACTGTTTGTGGCAATGGCGGCCTGCAATCTCTCCAGCCCGTTTTCCGCGCTTCGTTGTGGTCCGTAGGCGGGGACAATACGGATCGGGTAATTGACATCCGGGGTTATTTTTCGTAGATTTTCTGCACCGGCAGCGGATAAATCGTTAAGCAGATCGGTGGCGGTGGTGACGCCGGCAAGCTGCGCTATTTTACCAAAATTCCAGATCGCGCTTTCTTTTTCGCTGGAGGAAATCGCCAACTGTTTGCCGATGATCCTGTAGACGGGAAACATCGCGGCAAATTCCTGTAACTCACCGGAGGGTTGGCCGTCTGCGTTTTTATGGATGCCGTCAATGTCCGTATCTTCATCGATCCCGGCCAGCGCTAACATGGCGGAGTTGACGTTCATTAAATGGACGCTGGCATGCAAAATCGCCATCGGACGGCTGGCGGAGACGGTATCGAGTTGTTGCGCCGAAAGCCGCGCGGTGCCGAAAAAAATCGGATCGAATCCCCATCCCAGCAATTCGGCTGAGGGGTCTGTCATCTGCTTTTCCGCTTCTGTCAGGCGCTGAATCACTTGATCTAAAGTGGTTAATCCTTTCCAGCACTTGCCATCCGGCCCACGTCGATCGTAATAGCCAACGTAGACCGCGTCCCACATCGCCCCTTCCATCAGGTGGCTATGTCCTTCCACCAGTCCGGGCATTAAAATTTTGTCCTGAAAAATAGTATTCACTTCTACCTCACCCCAGAGACTGACTTCATCAAGCGTGCCGACTGAAAGAATTTTTCCGTCGCGCACGGCGACACAGTTGGCTTCTGGCTGCCCGGGGTTCATGGTGATAATTTTCTTGGCGACAAAGACTTGTATCGTCGCCTCTTTCGTTTTAGCGTAGCTCACACTGACTCCACAGAAAAATTAATGACTGATAAAACATTAAGACAATACCGTTTGCAAATTCTTTGAACGCAGCTTCATCAGGAAATTGAGGGTGCACAGGACGATAATATTGACCACCAGACAAACCAGACCGATATTGAATCCGCCAAGGTCAACTTTATTGACATACATCACAATCGCCATGACCTGCCCGACAATAATTCCCCATGCCACCGCATTGGCTTTGACGCCTCTGAAAAACAGGATGATCATCATCCCCGGGAAAAATTGCGTGATGCCGTAATAAGCGGTGTTGATAATGGTCAGCATCAGGTTGGGGGTAAATAGCGTCAGCACAATGGAGGTGGCAAGGTAAATGACGATGACAAATATGGTGCTGGTTTTTTGCTTGCTTTCTGGAATATTAGGCGCGAGATTACGCGTGACCAACGGCCCAATTGACAGGCAGATACCGGCCAACACCAACAAACCCGACAGCGCGGCACCCGCCGTCACCACCCCTAATAACCAGCCCGGCAACAGATTCACTGCGGCGGCGAAAAAGGCTTCATTCGGATTTTCGAGTTTCAGATTTGCACTGATGGCGTAGTACGATGCGACGATCAGGAACGGATACATCAGCATGTAAAGCGGCATTGCAATCTGGGTTTTGCGTATGGTGTTGGCACTCTTTGCGGTGAAGAAATTTTGTACCGAAAAAGGGAACATGTAAAAGCCCAGCGATTGGAAGAACATGGTGCTCATCGAAAAGGTGATTTGTTTGGTATCCATGGTGTTGCTGACATGCGCGCTGGCGGCACGGAAAACTTCTGCCACACCGAACTCCCAGGACACCGCAACGCCGGCCACGACGATAGCGGCGACCATTAAGACATCTTTGAGAATGGCGATGTAGGCAGTGGCTCTTACTCCCGAGATGATGATGTAGATAAACGCCAACACCGCTGAAATGAAGATGAGATAAATCGGTTGAAGATTCCACCCCAAGCTTTTTAAGGCGGCGACCAAACCAGTAAATTGCAACTGGCCCCAAGGGATCAAAAATAGAATTGCCGAGACGGTAACGACCACTTCGAGAAAGCGACTTTGGTAATGTCCCTTAAATAAATCCGGAAGCGTGATGGCGTTATATTTTTTGCCTGCTTCCCAAATTCTGGGACCGATAAAGTAGCCAATCGGATAGGCCAATAAAATATATCCCAGGAACCAAACACCATAGGTTGCGCCCTTGGCGTAAATGCCGCCCGGCAAACCGACCATGGTGCCGATGCTATAAATTTCACCGGCTGCCAGAAAGAAAACCAGGTAGACGCCGAATTGGCGCGAGGCGACAAAAAAATCATGCACGCTCTGGGCGTTATGCCCTCTTTTTGAGCGGAATGCTAAATATAGCGAAAAGGCAATGAAGCCTAGAAATACGACGGTGGACATAGGTGTTATCTCATGGATTGATGGTGACGTACACGGATGAAGATTAGTCGTCGGCTTCGCTGTTCTTACTGTCGAAAAATATCCAGCAAGTGAGCAAGCACGCCGACGTTAATATCATCCACATGAACATCCAAAAATAAATGAACGGGACGCCAAATACGTTGGTATTAACGGTATTCACCCAGGGAAGCATGACGACTACTGCGACATAGGGGATGCCGATACCAATGAGAAATTTCACCATCTTTGTCTCCAATCATTGAATAATTTTTTTCCAATATGCGGCAAAAATGCGGGCCTGGCAAAGTAATGATTTTTATCGCAATTACTTTTAGTTATGGCCGGCACGGTGTGATGCCATGTGTGACGCCATGTGTGACGCCATGTGCGACGCCATTAATGGGCCGCACTCTCCCCTGCCGCTATCCCAGACACTATCTGGGGCGTTCATGAAATTACAAAAAATGACGACAAAGCTAGCCGATAGGGACCGGCGTGTGGGGCAGTTTAGCCAACCAGCAGCGGCTGCAGTTTCAATGCTGCGACCTTTAACCTCGGAATATTTTCCATCAATTGATCCAACGATTGCCGCGCAGTCGGCGCGTGGCAGGCAACCGCTGCCACGGTGCGACCATCAGGCGCGCAAATCGGCACTGCAATGGCAACCATTCCGTGGATGAATTCTTCATTATCAATACCGATGCCGCGTGCATCGAGGCGCGTTAATTCGGCCGTCAGCAGATCAACATCGACGATGGTTTTGGGTGTCAATGGTTTCAAAATGATTGAAGAAAGCATTTTCCGTTGATCCGATAACGGCAAGCGCGACATGAATAATTTCCCGCTGGCAGTGCAATGCATCGGTGCATGTGTGCCCGGCGGCAAATGCAGCCTGAGTGGTTCGGGCGTGTCGACCCGGTCAACATATAAGACCTCGCACCCCGCTGGCATTGTCAGATTGCAGGTCTCGCCAATGGCTGCAGCGAGATTGCCCAGTATGGTGCGGCAACCGCGCATCAACGCATTATTTTTCAGTGTGGAGAGTGCCAGATCGGCCGCCGCCGGTCCCAACAAATAACCGCGATCAATTGGCATACGTAATACGTATCCCAGTTGCTCAAGCCCTTCAAGGGTCCGCATCATGGTCGCTTTGGGAATGCCGGTGCGATAGGAAAGCTGAGACAACGTCTGCGGATGTTGCGCAGCAGCAAGATGCTCTATCAAACGCAAAACGCGTAGAACGCGCATGTCACCGAGCTTGTCTGGCTCTGCAGCTGGTTGCGCATCTGAGTGCGCATCTGCGTGCGCAGGATTTCGAAACAGTTTTGTCATTTTTCGTTTCACTTATCGCGTATTTGCAAGATTCTGATTGTGAGCATGCTTTTAATAACATATTTTGGACCATTATGTTCCGATTAAAAGAATAATTGCAAAATAAATGGGCGAATTGGGCGGCATGCATTGTTGAAAATACAAAAATGCATGGCAACCAATCCACAAGCCCTTTAGGAGATCACCGCATGTCGCGTAGTTTTGATTACATCATCGTGGGTGCCGGATCAGCGGGTTGCGTGTTAGCCAATCGCCTGTCGGCCAACCCTGACGTCAGTGTTTTGCTGATCGAAGCCGGGGGACCAGACCATAATCCCTGGATCCATATTCCTGTCGGTTATTTCAAGACCATGCATAACCCGAAGCTGGATTGGTGTTACGTCACTGAACCCGATCAAGGTATTGACGGCCGCCAGTTGCAATGGCCCCGTGGCAAAGTGCTCGGTGGTTCCAGTTCCCTGAATGGCTTGCTGTATGTGCGGGGTCAGAAAGAAGATTATGACCATTGGGCGGCGCTTGGCAACAAGGGCTGGAGTTATGATGAAGTATTACCTTATTTTAAGAAGTCTGAAGATCAGGAGCGTGGTGCCGATGCTTATCATGGCGTTGGCGGGCCATTGAAGGTTTCGGATTTGCGCCTGCGCCGACCGATTGCCGATTATTTCATAGAAGGTGCCAAAGACATTGGCATTCCTTACAACGACGATTACAACGGCCGCACGCAGGAAGGTGTCGGCTATTTTCAACAAACCGCGCATAAGGGCTTGCGCTGGAGCACCGCTAAGGGATTCTTGCGTCCGGCCAGAAAAAGATCCAATCTGAAGGTGGAGACGAAAGCACACATCACGCGGATTCTGTTCAGAGAGCGTCGGGCGGTCGGCGTTGAATATCGTATGCACGGTGCGCTGCATAGCGTCAGCGCGAACACAGAAGTCATCTTGTGCGCCGGTGCGATAGGCTCTCCTCAGATATTGCAATGTTCCGGCGTCGGACCAGCTGCATTATTACGTCGCGTGAATGTGCCTGTGGTGCATGATCTGCCGGGTGTGGGGCAGAATTTGCAAGACCATCTTCAAACCCGTCTGGTGTTCAAAACCCGACTGAAAACCCTGAACGATGAGGTCAATAGTCCAATCAATAAAATGAAGGTTGGCTTGCAGTACCTCCTTTCACGGTCCGGCCCGCTAACTCTGGCGGCCAGTCAGGTGACAATTTTTACCAAGTCCGATCCTGCGCTGGAGCGCCCGGATATCCAGTTTCATATGCAGCCGTTAAGCGCCGATAAACCCGGCGAAGGCGCACACAAATTTTCTGCTTTCACGATGTCGGTCTGCCAATTGCGGCCGCACAGCCGTGGCTATATTGCGATTCAGTCCAGCGATCCACTGCAATACCCCGAGATCCATCCCAATTATTTGTCGGACCCGCGCGACCATCCCGTGGTCATCAGCGCGCTGCGTCTGGCAAGACGTATTGCAGGCGCGCCTTCGCTGGCGCCGCACATCTTGTCCGAATTCATCCCCGGCACGGCATATCAGACCGATGCCGAATTGCTGAAGGCTGCACAACGCTTCAGCCAGTCAATCTATCACCCGTCAGGGACTTGCAAGATGGGAAGCGATCCGATGGCGGTGGTCGATGACCGGTTACGCGTGCATGGCATCACAGGATTGCGGGTGGCAGATGCTTCGATCATGCCCGAACTCGTTTCAGGCAACACCAACGCCCCCACCATCATGATTGCAGAAAAAGCTGCAGATATGATCATTGCGGATGCAGTTGAGTGGCAGAAAACAGCGAGTAAAAAGCCGAACCAGACAGCGACAGACTGTGCAGCAATCGTCCTCTGACGACGATGGGAATCGGATTCAAAGAGGATTCAAAGTGTAATCAGATCGTATTTATACAGTAGGAAATTTATTATCAGGGGATAACCAAGTGCTTGCACCATCTGCAAAGATGGCGGCATGCGCGGTGCAGAACCACCATTGTTTATAAAACAAATCAGGAGACATCATGATCAACAGCAAAAAAAAGGAACTACGCCGCGTGGTCATTGCGAGCGTTATAGGTGCCACGATTGAGTGGTACGATTTTTTTCTATACGGGGTCGTCGCTGGCATCGTCTTTAATAAACTGTATTTTCCCGGCAGCGATGCGATGGTATCAACCATGCTCGCGTACGGTACGTTTGCGGTCGGCTTTTTAAGCCGTCCGATTGGCGGCGTCATCTTTGGCCACTTTGGCGACAAGATCGGTCGCAAGAGCATGCTGGTGATGACGCTGATGATTATGGGTGTTTCGACCTTCTTGATTGGCTTACTCCCGACGTATGCTCAGGTCGGCGTGGCTGCACCGATTATGTTGCTCCTGCTGCGCGTGGTGCAAGGAATTGGTCTCGGTGGAGAATGGGGCGGTGCTGTGCTGATGGCGTATGAATACGCGCCACTAAAGGAGCGCGGCTTTTATGCCAGCTTGCCGCAATTGGGACTCGCCATTGGGTTGTGTCTGGCTTCGGGTGTGGTGGCGCTCCTGTCCTATGCATTGACGGATGCGCAGTTTCTCTCATGGGGATGGCGTCTGGCCTTCGTTCTGTCCGCGATCCTCGTATTCATCGGCATGTGGATACGCCTGACGGTGATGGAAACGCCGGAGTTCCGGGCCATCAAGCAGCATAACGCTGAGACACAAATTCCCTTTTTCGACATGATGAAGCGCTATCCGGGGAACGTTCTCAAAGGAATGGCGGCACGGTATATCGATGGCGTATTTTTTAATATATTCGGCGTTTTTCTAATCAGCTATTTGACTAGTTCGATCCAGATCAGCCGCACCGATGCATTGATCGGCGTCATGGCTTCCGCCGTGGTGATGTGCTTTTTCATTCCCTTCTTTGGCCGCTTGTCGGATCGAATGGGGAGGACCAAGGTCTTTTTCTGGGGCTCATTGATCACCAGTGTCTCTGCCATTCCCGCCTTTTGGCTGATGATGAACAGCGCGGGCAATGTCATGGTTTTGTGGCTGGCGATTGTGATTCCGTTGGGGATTTTGTATGCATCGATATACGGACCAGAGGCAGCGTTATTTTGCGATCTGTTTGATGCCAAAGTGCGCTACACAGGGATCTCTTTTGTGTATCAATTCTCGGGCATTTTCGCTAGCGGGTTTACACCGATTATCGCGACATACCTGCTTAAAACCGGTGGCGGCCAGCCTTGGCACATCGTCGGCTATATCCTGTTTGCGGGCTTGATTTCGGCATTCGCAGCACTATCGATCGGCAAAGGAAAAACTATCGAAGTGGAACATCCTGGATTACAGAAAGCCCGATAATCCCTCCGCAGATGGTGCCAATTTTTATCCAGAAAATCTGGTGACAATCTGCACTCTGCGCGGGTGCCGATCTGGATCCTGCACGATGAAGTCTCAACTTCATCGTGCGCCGTGCTTTCCTTACCCTGTCCTCCCTTGGCTGATTTTTCAAGATAGATATGGACAGAGTCAAACCGGGATAAGGTCCTTATTTATTCAGCGTCAATCCAGCGCTGATTGCGCATTTATTTCTGCAACCGCAGGCGTGGCAGGAACGTCAGAAAAATACGCATTCGATAGGGCTTGCGCCGCAAGTCTTAACGTTGGGACGTGTTGCAATGCCTGTTGCAAATTCATGCGCACCACCGGGGCCTGCAATGCTAACGACGCGCAAGCGCGGCCGCTCTTATTTAAAATTGGAACAGCTACCCCAATCATCCCAACGTGAAACTCTTCGTTGTTGGTGGCGACTTTTTCTCGTGTAAAACGCTCCAACTCCTGCTCAAGCAACTTCACGTCCGTGATCGTGTTGGCGGTACAGCGCTGCAACGGACCGTTACCGATTAATTTTTGGCGCTGACCGAGCGATAACTGACTCAACAGCAATTTCCCGCTGGAGGTGCAATGTAACGGTACATGTGAACCTGGCTGCAAATTCAGACGTAAGGGCGATGGGGTTTCTACCCTGTCCAGATAAACAATCGCGTTGCCGTCAAGCATAGTGACGTTGCAGGTTTCTCCTATTTCATCCACTAATCTCTGGAGAATGACGTGAGCAGGTGCCCGCACGATGGAGTTCGACAGCACCTCCAGTGCGAAGGCGGACAGCCGGGCACCAGCGGTATATCGCTTGGTCCCCGGTTCCCGCGATAGCATTCCGGCCTCTTCAAGCATGACCAGGGTGCGATAAGCCGTCGGTTTGGGCAGCCCACAAGCAGATGCCACCTCGTCCAGTGAAATCGGCTTATCGACGCGAATGACAGATTCCAACACGAGAAAAGCTCTTACCGCCGCCGAACCGGATTGTTTCTGATTGCTGTTGGTCATTTTCATGGGCCGCATTATCTCAGATTACGTTAACGGCAACAACACTGCGAAATTTGAAATTCCATTTATTGAAATTAAATATTCCATTTTTTAAAATTTATTCTTGCTATTCATTATTTTGAGAAGTATATTTAACAAAACGAAATACACCGTTTCGTTTTATTAAATAAATACCTCACAAATCCGGAGGTAGGCATTGTATTGCGCAATATCGGCGCAAATTCGGCGCAAGTTCTACGTAAGGGATGCAAGTTAAACGCGAAGGCGCTCGGTCTCCGCAAAAAAATAAAACGGCATCCTGCCCTATCGATAACTAGCAACTACTGGCGACTTCCCCATCGATAATTTTTTGAGGGGGCGGCAGACACAGAAGTAAAACAGAAACAAAACAGAAACCTCAAATGAATAGGCGGCGGTAATTCCGGCCGGGACCTAGGGGCGAACTATCGCCAAATGCTTTGCATGGAAAGGATAAAGAAAGACACCGTTTCAGGCTGTACAAAAAATGATTACCACTTACAACGATAAGGCGGAGACATGAAAAAAAAATTAAAGGTAAGGCATCTGATACTGGGCCTTATGTGCTTGATGTATTTCATTTCCTACATAGACCGGGTCAATATTTCGATTATTGCGCCGGTGCTGAAACAGGAAATGGGCCTTACGCCCACTGAATTAGGATTAGTTTTCTCCGCTTTCGCCTACCCTTACGCCGCCATGCAAATCCTGGGCGGTTGGTTTGCCGACAAATACGGCCCGCGACTGGTGTTAGGCATACTCAGCATCATTTGGGCCATAGCGACAATTCTTTGCGGCTTTTCCTGGGGACTTTGGTCATTAATCATGTTTCGGATGCTGTTAGGGGTCGGAGAAGGCGGTGCATTTCCCGCAGCGACACGCTCCTTCACTTTTTGGATGCCCGCGACCGAGCGCGGCTTTGCCCAAGGCATTACACATAGCTTTTCGCGTTTAGGCGGCGCCATCACACCACCTCTCGTTTTACTCATTGTTGTTCAGTACGGATGGCGCGAATCCTTCATTATTCTCGGCATCATTAGTCTGATATGGACTTGTTTTTTCGTTTGGCTTTATCGGAATACACCGATAGAACACAAATGGATCACATCTGCAGAACTGACGGAAATTGGCGTCAGTTCAGCCGACGCAAAGGAGGTTTCAAAAGGTAAAACCCCTTGGAAAGAAATGCTAAAACGAATGTGGTTAGTCACCTTCGTGGATTTTTGCTATGGCTGGTCACTTTGGGTGTTCCTGACCTGGCTACCTTCCTACCTCAAAGATGCGCGCGGCTTTGACATGAAGCAGCTGGCCTTATTTACCGCACTGCCGTTAATGGCTGGCGTGGTTGGTGACACCTTGGGCGGCGTTCTTTCCGACTATATCTATAAAAAAACCGGCAACCTTAAACTGGCACGACGCTCCCTGCTGGTAGTCGGGTTGGGCGGTGCATTAATATTTATCCTCCCGGCAATCTATACCGATACAGCATTAACAGCTGTCGCGCTTCTGGCCTTATCGTTTTTCTTCCTTGAATTAACTAATGCGGTCCTGTGGAGTCTGCCTATCGATATCGCTGGAAAGTATGCAGGTACTGCTGGCGGCATGATGAATACAGGGTTCGGGATAGCCGGAATGATTTCGCCTGCGGTGTTCGGTTTCCTGGTTCAAACGACGGGAAGTTATGAGGTGCCGTTCCTGATTTCAGCAGGATTGCTGGGAGTTGCAGCAGTCTGCTCCCTGTGGATTGATCCAACCAACAAACTCAGGGATGAACCGATCGAAGAACCGTCATTCAATGCAATGGGGAACGTGCCGATCTTCAGATAAGGGACCATGGACGACGCGCCAGGGATAAAGACCGAATAGGTGTTTGGAGCTTCCAGATGCTCTGCCGACATCATTGAAACTGCCCTCCATCACGGCGTGAGAGGGTAAAAAATAACACTTGGGAAAGTAAAAATGACCAAGCCGTATGAATAATAATTTAAGGATGGAAAGCAAAATGACAGTTGAAAATTCCGTAAAATCTATTCCGGCTTTCGAAGTAAAGATCGTCTCCGACCTACTGAAAAAAGCGCGCGCGGCACAGCGCGACTATGAACATTATTCCCAGCAGCAAGTAGATGAGGTGGTGACTGCAGCAGGATGGGCCATCATGGATCCGGCGCACAATCGCACCTTGGCTGAGATGGCAGTTCGCGATACGGGGCTGGGCAATGTTAATGACAAGATATTGAAAAACCATCGCAAGACGCTCGGCCTGCTGCGGGATCTGAAAAATGCTAAAACAGTCGGCATCATCGCAGAGTATCCGGAGCTAGGTTTAGTTGAAATTGCGCGCCCGGTCGGCGTCGTGGCGGCAATCACACCCTCTACCAATCCGGCAGCCACGCCCGCCAACAAGGTGATCAATGCCCTCAAGGGACGCAATGCCGTCATCATAGCCCCATCGCCCAAGGGATTAAGTACCTGCATTGCCCTGGTTGCCTATATCCATGCCGAATTGAAAAAAATCGGCGCACCGCTGGACCTGGTTCAAACCCTGCCTGCCCCGATTACCAAAGATGCGACGCAAGAATTGATGCGCCAGGCCGACCTCGTGGTCGCGACCGGCTCGCAAAATAATATCCGTGCGGCGTATGCCAGCGGAACCCCTGCGTTCGGCGTGGGGGCGGGAAATGTCGCCTCGATCATTGATAGTTCGGCCAATCTGTGCGATGCAGCAAAAAAAATAAGCAGCTCGAAAATATTCGATAACGCGACCAGTTGCTCCTCCGAAAACAGCGTGGTGATTCTTGACGCTGTGTATGCATCGGCTATCGCAGAACTGACCGAAGCAGGCGGCATACTTTTAGATGGAGAAGAAAAGAATCAGTTGCAAAAAATCATGTGGCCACGAGGAAAACTGGATGCCGCCGTCACCGCACAGGCCGCGCCCAAGATCGCGTCACTGGCTGGATTAAAGACATCGCGGTTTTCGGAGGCCACATTTTTAATGGTCGAAGAAATCGGTACCGGTTCTGACTACCCCTATTCGGGCGAAAAGCTAGCTCCGGTGCTGACGGTCTATCGCGCGCGCGACTTTGATCACGCTTGCCAGATAGTCAATGCGTTGTATGCCTATCAAGGTGCCGGACATTCGGTAGGCATCCATACCGCTGACGATGAACATGTGCTGCGGTTAGGAAACGAACTGCCGGTTTGCCGCGTCATCGTTAATCAGGCCCATTGTTTTGCAACCGGTGGCAGCTTTGAAAATGGTTTGCCGTTTTCGCTTTCAATGGGCTGCGGAACCTGGGGCGGAAATAATTTTTCCGGCAATATGCATTACCAACATTACCTCAACATTACTCGGATCGTTCGTAGCATTCCGGAGAACATGCCATCTGAAGAAGATATTTTTGGCACTTATTTGCGCAAATATAGTTAGTTACTGTCCCGGCATTTTTCTGTTGACGAGAACACCGCGCACATTAATCTTATCGATTAGTTTGTCCGGTTTTTCGCCTGATATCACTGACTTTAGGAATTCATATTATGCTGCGCACGATTCGTGAGTACGTCGATTTTCAGGCCGCGAATGCGCCTGACTCTCTCTATTTGATCGCGCCGGAACCGAACCTGCGCATGACCTTCGGCGGTCTACAGAAGGCATCGCGCGCACTGGCACGCTATCTCGTTGAACGCGGGATTCAGCCGGGAGAAAAAGTGGCACTGTTGATGCAAAACGGGTACCAGACGTGTCGCTTGTTCATCGGCGCTATGTATGGTGGATTTTGTGTTACCCCCCTTAATTTGCTGGCGCAGGCATCGCAGCTTGAATACGTTCTCAACCACAGCGATGCCTCGATTGTTTTTGTAGCGCCTGATCAGCTGGGACGTCTGAATACTGCGCTCAGTGGCATAGCACGGGAAATCCAAATCGTCGTGTGTGATATTGATGCAGAGGAATTCATTACAGCGTCCGATAAAGCTGAGGAGATGCCAGCTGTCGGTGAAGAGGATGATGCCTTGATGATGTACACATCCGGCACCACAGGCACGCCGAAAGGGGTTGTGTTGACCAACCGGTCTGTCATATCTGGAGGACAGTTCGTTTCCGCCGCGCACGAGTTAGGGCCAAATGACCGTGTCATGGCTTCACTTCCGCTTTACCATATTAACGCTCAGATCGTTACCGCGACTTCGCCATTGGTGCATGGCGGCAGTCTGGTTTTGCCGCACCGTTTCGGGGTTTCGCAGTTCTGGAGCCTGGTGGCGCACTATGAATGCAGCTGGATCAATCTGGTTCCGACTATGGTCTCCTATCTTCTACAAGGACCCGATTTATCGAAACAGGATCCGGATATCAGCCGTGTCCGCTTCTGTCGCTCGGCTTCCGCTCCGTTACCACCCGACCTGCATCGTGCCTTTGAAGAGAAATTCAACATTGGCATCATTGAGACTATGGGTTTAACCGAGACGGCGGCGCCGTGTTTCACCAATCCGCTTGATTCAGCGCTCCGTAAGATCGGCAGTGCGGGACGTGCTTTCGGCAACGAGGCCAAAATTGTTAACGCTGAGGGCGATCAGCTTCCAAGCGGCGCAACGGGCGAAATCATGGTGCGTGGGCCGAATGTGATGCATGGCTATTACAAAAATCCAGAGGAGACAGTTAAAACCCTGACGACCGAAGGCTGGCTGCACACCGGCGACCTCGGCTATCTGGACGAGGACGCCTTTGTTTTCGTCACTGGTCGGATTAAGGAGCTGATCATCAAAGGCGGTGAGAACATTGCACCACGAGAGATCGATGAAGCGCTCCTTAAACATCCAGCGGTACTGGAGGCTGCAGCCGTCGGCATTCCGGATCAGCACTACGGTCAGGAGATTATGGTGTGCGTCGTATTGAGAGCGGGTGAACAATGTTCAGAAGATGAGCTCAGAATATTTTGCCTGAACGAGCTTGGTGCCTACAAGACGCCCAAGCACATTCGCTTTCAGGACGCGTTGCCGAAAGGGCCATCAGGAAAAGTGCAGCGACTTAAGTTGCTCCAACCGGCATAAAAAACTTCGGACAATATCCTCGTTTTGTTAATGCGCAATTTCCATTAAAAACACTCGTCCGCGCGGCTTCGTTGGATGCTGCAAAAAAACTACCCTGTCAGTTCCGGCGAACCTATTTGCATCGGTTCCCGGTGCGGCATGCCGAGAAAGGCAAAATCCAGGTCGGGTTGGCGGCCGCAAATGATATCCGCAATCGCCCTTCCCGAGCCGCAGCCCATGGTCCAGCCTAGCGTGCCATGACCGGTATTAAGAAACAGGTTGGGTATTTTTGATCTGCCGATGTACGGAACATTGGAGGGCGTCAGCGGGCGTAGTCCAGCCCAATATGTTGGATGATCGTAGTCACAGGCGCCGGGAAACAAAGACCGGACGCGCTGCGTGATAGCATCGCAGCGCGCAGGGTTCAGCGCGCGATTGTAACCGTTTAACTCGCAGGTTCCTGCGACGCGCAGGCGATCTCCTAGCCGTGAGAGGACCAGTTTGTGGCTATCATCCGTCAACGATACTGTTGGTGCTGCGTCTGGATTAAGGACGTGATAGGTGGCTGAATAACCTTTACCGGGATAAATCATCAGGTTGATCCCCAGCGGCTTCAACAGAGGTGCCGAAAAGCTGCCCAGTGCCACCACGAAAGCGTCAGCCTGCACGGTCTCATGATGACCGCTGGCAGCGATCACTTCGATTTTTTTGATCTGCTGATGCGCGCCGCTTCCTTCGGCAAGCAGGCGCGTCACGGTCGTATTGAAGCGGAATTGCACACCACGCTCTGCTGCTTTTGCCGCTAGTGCGCAAGTAAATTTATAGATATCACCGGATTCGTCGGTGGCGGTGAAGTCACCGCCAACCATTTGGTTACGTAATCCGGCCAACGCTGGTTCCAGCCGAATGATTTCATCGACGCTGACGGTGTTGCGCGGACAACCCAGTTCGCGCATCAGAGTAGCGGCAGCCAGCGATTTGTCGAATTCTTTCTGGTCGGTATAAAAGTGCAAGATACCCCGTGTGAGCGCATCGTAATCCATCCCAATTTCGGCCCGTACCGTTTGTAACGTCTTGCGACTATATTCGGCAATCGCGACTATCTGGCGAATATTGTGATCAATCCGATGGGGCATGCATTCGCGCAGAAATTGCACGCACCACTTCCACTGCAACAGCTCGGGACGGAGCCGAAACAACAACGGTGCGTCTTCTTTGCCGAGCCATTTGATGACCTTGAGCAAGGTATGCGGATTCGCCCACGGTTGCGCATGCGATACCGAAATCTGGCAACCATTGGCAAAACTGGTCTCTTGCGCAGGACCTGGCTGGCGATCAATGACTGTGACGTCATGGCCCGCTTTATTAAGAAACCAGGCTGACGCCACACCTGCAATACCAGCACCTAAGACAATGACTTTCATGTTAAATCCGTTTTTTATTGGTCATGTTATTTGCGCAATATCATTCGTCAAGTTCTGCGCTGTACGCGGCCACCAATTAGCTGCGCCACGGCAAGGAGCGACGCATTATCAATACGCTGCTGCAGATCAATTGCCAGGCTATGCTTGTAATAGGGGCTTAGATCAAGGCCCACACCTAACCCGCAGATATCAAGCTTGCCAAGCTGCTCCTGGCGAGCAACGACTTGTTTGAGATGATTGCACAGATAGAAATCGTCGTTGGCCAGATTGGTGGCGCTATCCATGGGGCTTCCGTCTGAGATAACCATCAGAATACGTCTTTCTTCGTTGCGCAGTTGGAGACGGTTGCATGCCCATTCCACGGCTTCGCCATCGATCCCTTCACGGTATAGGTCAGCTTTCAGCAGTGCTGTAATATCGGGCCGTGCCCGACGCCATGATGTGTCGGCATCTTTATAGACCATATGTTGCAATTCGTTGAGGCGCCCCGGATGCGCCGGAGACCTGGCACGGACCCAATCCCGATGCGCCCTGCCACCATTCCATGCGCGGGTAGTAAATCCCAGCACTTCGCTGGCGACCCCAATTTTCTCCAATGCTCGCACCAACACATCAATCATGACAGTAAGCGATTCTGCGTGAGTTTTCATTGACCCAGAGCAATCAATCAGAAAACTGACTACGCAATGTGTATCCGGCTTGAATTGTTCCTGCCGAAACAAGCGGCGTTCGGAAGGTGAGCTGATTAACTGTGCCAGTCGTCGGCCATCGATATAGCCATCCTCTTCTCCGAATGACCAGTTGTCACGCTGGGGAAAGGCCAGCAATGCTCTTAAAGAGCGCGCCAATCGCGGGACGTTAATATTTAATTCGGAAATGCGCCGATCAATTTTTTCGCGATACTCACCAAGTAATTCTTTCCGCACCAGAGAACCAGCTTCAACTTGCGTGTCGTAGGCTGTCGTGAACCTGCTGTAACCATGCTCTGCATCATCCAATACCTTGCTAATGCCGCTGGCGGCGACGGCAATGGTGTCAGCTTCATCGTTGTCGAAGTTAAGCAAAAGCCTGAGTGCGTTCGCGCTCCGATCTTCTTTGCCATCGGCACTTATGTCATCATCCGACGCTTCGCTATCGCTACGCAGCATTTCGCCCACGATCTCGGCAATGGCGCAGGCATGCAGCGCGAAAGCGGCTTGGTTGCCGCACTCTTGACGCATGCCAAGCAAATGGATGCCCAATAGCGGCGCTATGGCAGCACGTGTGCTCTCGATGATTCCTTCCGTTTTTTCCAGCACCGGTTGCCCCGTCAGCCGCGACCAGCACACTTGAAACACGGTATATAGCAGAATACCTGTTGAACTCTCGGCCAGACCGGCGAGATAGAAGGCCGTTGACCATTCTTCAAACCGGTGATGCAGATTCCTTCGCATGCCCGGCATGGTTTCAGGCACCATCGTTTCCGCGCGCAGCTGTTCCAGCAATTCAAAAATGAGGCGTTCGACCGGTTGGATGGGACAGTATTGCTGATGGATGAGCAGGTCGGTATGTTGCAGACCCAAAGCGATACTATCCGCCACTCCCCGAAAGGAGCGAAAATCATCGCACAATGGATTTAACGAATCTGTTTGCAGGTGTGCGGCATGGATTGGGAGATAACGCTGTCCCTTGCGCAGACGACCAGCCTGCGTATGCACGTCTCCCTCCCCGCTCACAGAGCGAATGACGGCGACACACAATTCGTCAATCTGCTGTTGCTGCCGCGTCCGATGCTGGGCCGTGTTCACACTGCGTTTTTGATCTGGTGCAGATGCGATTCGATCAGTTCCTGATCGAAGCAGCGTTGGAAATATTCAGCGACAATGGCGCGTTCCGCTTCTTCACATTTATTGAGAAATGAAAGACGAAACGCTAACGCTGTGTCGGAAAATATCTGGCAGTTTTCTGCCCAGGTAATCACTGTGCGCGGCGACATGAGGCAGGATAGATCACCCACCGCAAATCCCTTGCGCGTCAGTTCTGCGACCGCCACCATCGCGGCGACCAGTTTGGTGCCTTTCTCGTTAGCGTAAGCAGGCACGCGGGCCTGGACGATGGCGATCTCCTCATTTGGCGGCAGGTAATTTAACGACGCGACAATATTCCAGCGATCAATCTGAGCATGGTTTAAGGCCTGGGTACCGTGATACAAGCCGTTAAGATTACCGAGGCCAATCGTATTTGATGTGGCAAAAAGACGGAACGAAGGATGCGAATGAATGACGCGATTTTGATCCAGCAGGGTGAATTTTCCGTCGCGCTCAAGGATGCGCTGAATCACAAACATGACGTCTGGTCGTCCTGCATCGTATTCATCAAATATCAACGCCATCGGACGCTGTAGAGCCCACGGCACGATGCCTTCCTGAAATTCGGTGATCTGTTTTCCATCACGCAAGACAATGGTGTCTTTGCCCACCAGATCCAGACGGCTGATGTGACCGTCCAAATTGACACGAATACAAGGCCAGTTGAGGCGCGCTGCAACCTGTTCGATATGGGTGGACTTGCCAGTGCCGTGCAAGCCTTGTACCATCACGCGCCGATTCCAGGTAAAGCCGGCCAATATCGCTAGCGTCACGTCGGCGTTAAAGCGATACGCATCGTCGATGTCCGGCACATGGGTGTCGCGCTCGCTAAATGCAGGCACCTTGAGATCGGAGTCAATTCCGAATAATGTGCGTACTGACACCATTTGGTCGGCGTTGGCGAGAAAGTGCGCCTGGTGTTTTGCTTGAGATGGTGCGGTCACGACTGTTTCCTTATTTTACGATGGTTGCGCTGCTTCCGCTGGTTCCGACACTTAGTACTGACGCTGTCTCGGATTCGATCGCGGCCAGCGCTTTGGCGGCACGCTGCAACGCTGGGAGGAAATGCAATGCCTTTTCATGTGTCAACCGCATGATCGGCGCTTGAATCGCCACCGCCAGATTGGAGCGCCCTTCGGTGGTGGGAACCAATACTGCGACACATAGCAATCCCGGCAGGAACTCTTCGTTATCGATGGCATAACCATTGCGTCGCACTGTCTCAAGCTCTTGCTCAAGCTTGACGGGATCGGTTTCGGTATTGTTGGTGTATTTAATCATGGGCATATGCGCCAGCAAGCGTCGCCGTTGCATTGGCGTCATTTGGGCCAAAAACAACTTTCCGGTGGAGGAGCAATGCGCGGGGACCCGCGATCCCGGATGTAAGTAAAAGCGCAATGGCGCAACAGTTTCCATGCGATCCAGATAAACAACCTCGCTGCCAGTAAAGGCTGTGAGGTTGCAGCTTTCGCCCACTTCTTCCATCAATTGGCGCAGCACGTTATGCCGCGCGCCGTGGTAGGTATTATTGATCAACAAATTCGACGCCAGTTTGCGCAGTCGAACGCCGGTGCTGTAATGGCGACCATCGCCTTCCCTTTGCAGCACGCCCACGCCTTCAAGTTGTTGCAGCATGCGGTGCACGGTCGGCTTGGGCAGACCGGTTTCTTCGACCATGTCCTGAAGCGAGAAAGGTTGATCCTTCTCGGCAATCACTTCCAGCAATGCGAACAAGCGCATCGTTGGCGTATCGCCATCTATTTTCTCTTGCTCCGGCTTTTCTACGGAATTGATATTCATATGGCTACATTATAGATTTATTCTGATTTAAGAAACAAAACGTCTCGATATTTGCAATAAATAGTTTGACGAGTGCATTTTTACGTTTTACATTACTACAAATATAAAAAAATTGGAACAATTTGTACGACTTTCCAATAAATTACTTAAGGAGATGGATTTTGATGACATTCAAGTCTTCGATATTACTTTCACCAAGCCAATAACACGTCGCAGTTTCGCAGATGGTTCCGTGCGCGGCCCGGGGCGACTATCCAGCCATTTTTCCCTGTGATGCCAAAAGCACAATAAGAGACACAGCAGCAAAAAATCAACCCTACCTTATCAGGAGTCAGAAACCTAAAAAAACCAACCGAATTACGCTAAAAAATGATTAAACCGTACCCCTTGAGCCCACTCAAGCGACGCGAACATCCCTTAAATTCAAACTTACAGCACGAAAGTGCATTTGTATAACAACTGGATGGAGACAGCATGAAAAACACACTAAAAAAAATTAAACACCTGTTATGCGGCGGGATCGCCATGGCATTGGTCGCTACTTCCTGCGGCGCATTAGCGCAGCAAAAAGAAGTCACGATCGCCTACCAACAAATCAACGGACCATTTTTGGAAGTAGTCGCCAGCGGCGCTATTGAAAAAGCGACCGGCTACAAGATTGACTGGCGCAAATTTGATTCGGGCGCAAAGGTGGCGACTGCCATGGCGTCGGGCGATGTACAAATAGGCGTGATCGGCTCCAGCCCGCTCACCGCTGCCGTTAGTCGTGGCGTCGACGTGCAACTGTTCTGGATTCAGGACGACATCAATCAGGCCGAGGCCATGGTTGCGCGGAATGGTTCCGGGATTAATACCCCTGCCGATTTAAAGGGTAAAAAAATTGGCGTACCGTTTGCTTCGACCACGCATTTTCACACCATGTTTGCGCTCGAACTGTGGGGTATCAAGCCCACTGAAGTACAACTGTTGAATATGCAGCCCAATCAGATCGCCGCAGCCTGGGAGCGCGGTGATATCGACGCTGCTTATGTGTGGGACCCGGCGCTCAGCAAAATCAAACAAACCGGCAAGGTGTTAGTGACTTCCGGAGAGTTGAGCAAAAAGGGTAAGGCAACTTTTGACGGCATGGCGGTGGACCGTAAATGGGGCGAGGCGAACGCGGACTTTATGGCCAAGTTTGTAAAAATTGCAGCGGCGGCAGATGCGGCCTACCGCAGCAATCCAAAAAGCTGGACCATTGATTCGAAAGAGGTGAAGGCCAACGTCAAGCTTTCTGGCGCTGAAGCGAAGGATGTGGCCGCATCGGTTGCTTTGTACGCGTATCCCGGCATTCAGGAACAGGCGTCACCAACCTGGTTGGGCGGCGGTGCCAATGGTGGGGTGGCCAAAGCGCTGTTGGCAACCGCAGTATTTTTGAAGGGCGAAGGAAAGATTGATGCGCTCGGCAAAGACTACAGCCAATACGTGACTTCCCGATATGCGAATGCCGCGATGCAGTTGAAGTGAGCTGACTCGGCTGCACTGAGCTTACGTCATCTATCGCCAGTGCCTTTGTATGCATCTACCCGCTGAACAAAGGGTAGATGTAGAGGACTATCAAAAGCGCACCGTACAAGGAATGAAAATGGAAAATTTACGCGTTAAAGACGTCAGCGTCATCTACCCCGGCAAAACTGCCGGTGAGAGAACGCACGCATTAGACAATATTAATCTGGATATAAACTGTGGCGATTTCGTCGTCGCGCTGGGCGCTTCGGGCTGCGGCAAGACAACGCTGTTGAGCTTGCTGGCAGGATTTATTTCCCCCTCTAAAGGCGAAATTCTACTCGGTGACCGCAAAATTAACGGTCCCGGTTCGGATCGCGGCGTCGTGTTTCAAAAGCACGCCCTTCTGCCATGGCTGAACGTTATCGAAAACGCCGAGTTCGGTCTCAAGCTCCAGGGTGTAAAAAAACAGGAGCGCCGTGAGATTGCGGCCAAAAATCTGGCGCTGGTTGGCTTGCAGGATTTTCACGAACGGATGATTTACCAACTTTCTGGAGGTATGCAGCAACGTGTCGGTATCGCCCGTGCGTTAACCTGTGGCCCAGCGATGTTGCTAATGGATGAACCGATGGCAGCGCTGGACGCCTTGACCCGGGAGACGATACAAGAGCTGTTACTGGATATCTGGAAAAAAACCCAAACCATGTTTTTTTTCATTACACATAGCGTTGATGAAGCCTTGTTTCTGGCCAATCGCCTGATTGTCATGTCGCCGCGCCCGGGGCGCATTACCCATAGCTATGACCTGGATTTTAACCAGCGCTTCCTTGAATGCCGTGATGCAAGAGCAGTTAAATCCAGTCCGGATTTCATTAAAATGCGAGAAACCGTTCTGAATATCATTTACGGCGACGAGCGCGCCGCAGCAAGGTCGGAGGTGCCCGCACATGCATGATCTTAATGTGACGTCAGTGTCACCCTTCCCTTCCAACACCAAAGCAGTTTCCGGGGGACCCATCATGAAAGCACCAGAAAGCGAAAGAAACACAAGGAGCCGACCAGCAAGAAAGGAAGGGCTGTTGTCTCGCATGTTTCCACATAAACCGGCAAAACCGGGAGAGGCTTTTGGCGCGCCCGGCCAGGGAAGCTCACGCACAATTGGCACGGTGACCGTGATCACCCTGTTCTTGCTTTGGTACGCGATCACCGCTACCGGTCTGGTCAAGCCGTTATTCCTCCCATCGCCCAAGGCAGTCTGGGACAAATTTATCCTGGTGTCTACCGTGGGTTTTGCGGGATCAACATTGCTTCAGCACACGCTAACCAGTCTGGCACGCGTGTTCGGGGCTTTTTCTCTCGCCTGTTTGTTTGCGATTCCGATCGGCATCATGATGGGCGTGAGCCGGGTTGCCCGTGGCTTGTTCGATCCACCGATTGAATTCTATCGGCCATTGCCACCGTTGGCGTATTTGCCGCTGGTGATCATCTGGTTCGGGATCGGTGAGTTCTCCAAGGTTTATCTGATTTTTCTGGCGATTTTTGCACCACTGGCTATCGCTGCCCGCTCCGGGGTGCGGTCGGTCTCGATTGAGCAGATACACGCGGCGTATTCGATGGGTGCTTCACGGGTTCAAGTCATCGTTCATGTGATTCTGAAAGCGGCTATCCCTGAAATTTTTACCGGGATGCGGATCGGTATCGGCGTCGGCTGGACGACTTTGGTCGCAGGCGAGATGGTCGCCTCAACCCGAGGACTCGGTTTCATGGTGCTGAGTGCTTCGGAGTTTTTGGCAAGCGACGTCGCGATCATGGGGATTATCGTCATCGGTTTCTTCGCCTTCATTTTTGATCTGCTGATGCGCTATCTTGAGCGCATTATTGTTCCCTGGAAGGGTATGGTTTAGCGCCATAAGGAACCAGGGATCACTTTGAAGTTTAGGCTAGCGAGGTTATTTGAGACCGGTATCGGTCACAAATAACCTCTTTTTTATGGCGACCTGCGATTTGGCATTCTCCGACGCCATGGTGGTTATTCGAGCTTTGTGTTCGGATCGCCTGAAGTATCGGCAAGAAATTTTAATAAAAAAAACACGGCTTTAAACCGTGTTTTTTTGTCCTGCTTACTTTAGTTTCTCTTTAACTCTTTCAAGCATATTTCTGCAAGCAGAGCATCGGTACTGTCAGGAAATGCGCCCTGCCATCGGTGACGACGGCGACGCTGCAAAGCGTTTCGGTATCCGCCCAGCCAGATAGGCTTCACGCCCGGCCTGTACCGCGAGTCGCATGGCACGTGCCATGCCGATAGGATCGCGTGCACCGGCAATTGCTGTGTTCATCAATACCCCGTCGCACCCTAATTCCATCGCAATCGCCGCATCGGAGGCGGTGCCGACACCGGCATCGACCAGCACAGGAACGTTAGCCTGTTCAATGATCAGGGATAAATTCCATGGATTGAGGATACCCATGCCGGAACCGATTAATGAAGCCAGCGGCATAATGGCGACGCAACCGATTTGCTCCAACATCTTGGCCTGGATGGGATCGTCGCTGCAATAAACCATGACATCGAAACCGTCTCGCACCAATATTTCTGCAGCTTTCAGGGTTTCCGGCATGTTCGGGAACAGATTTTTTTCATCACCCAACACTTCCAGTTTGACCAGCTTGTGACCGTTCAGCAATTCACGCGCGAGTTGCAAGGTGTAGACCGCATCCTCTGCGTTATAACAGCCGCCGGTGTTCGGTAAAATCGTAAATTCTGATGGCGGTACCGCGTCCAGCAAACTGGGCGCATGCTCGTCCTGACCAATGTTTACCCGCCGGATCGTCACAGTGACGATCCCGGTGCCGCTGGCATCGACCGCGGCGCGGGTCTCTGCAAAGTCACGGTATTTGCCGGTCCCGACCAAGAGGCGCGACCTGTAGCGGACGCCTGCGATGGTCAACCTGTCGTCTATCGCTTGCCCTTGTTGCTGATATGCATTCATTAAAATTTCTTTCAAAAAACCTCATTTGCGATGGCTGAAGCTGCCGCCATTCGGTCAGCTCCAGAGACCGAATTAAGCGGTGTTAGATTAGTTAGCGCGGCGATTAATATTATTTTTGTTTCAAAACAAAATCCGCCAGAGACCGTAACTCGTCCGGCGATAGCGCTGCGTATGACGGCATCGGTACCGCGCCCCAACGCCCGCTGCCGCCACTTCTGATGTTTGCCATCACTTTACTCACGGCGTCTTTATCAGAGGCATACTTGAGTGCGACATCGCGGTAAGCCGGACCTACGACCTTCTTT
Source organism: Glaciimonas sp. PAMC28666 (assembly GCF_016917355.1). GTDB lineage: Bacteria > Pseudomonadota > Gammaproteobacteria > Burkholderiales > Burkholderiaceae_D > Glaciimonas. The sequence goes on from NZ_CP070304.1 coordinate 275,233, forward strand.
TCAATGGCATGGCAACTCAGGCACGCGTTATTTTGCAAGAGCACATTGACGTCCTGCACCTTGCCTGAAGCGGGTGGCACAGGTGTCACCGCGGCTACAGGTAAAGCAGCGGCGCTTTGTGTTGGCGGGGGACTGGTTCTGGCAACGCTATAGGTATTGACCAGATAGTCGGTAATCAGCGCCACATCAGCATCAGCCACGGGAGCGTTAAACACCATTTTCATCCGCTTAACCTGCGTTTCCCAATAGCTGCGCGGGGTGCTGGTCGGTTGATATTCTGCGTAGTGGGCCGAGTGACAAATCATGCAAGCCTGCAGCACTTTTTGATAGCCCGGCAGAGGCGACTCCCGCCACGCAATGGTCTCCGGCGGCAGGGTAATCTCTTTGGCCGAAGCGGACGCAGAAAAGCCAATAACAGGGATGGATAGGACGAGCAGGCTCAAGGAGAAGACAGAAAGTTTTTTCATGGAATGCCTCTTAAATCGCGCGAACTTTAACTGACTCAACAACGTTCCGCATGTAGCCTGTCGGTTGCCAGAGTGCCACCATGGGTTGCGTTTCGCCAAGGCGGTTGAAAGCGCGGACCCGTAAATCCAGCATGCCTTTTTTAGTGGGTTTGATGGATATTGCCCATTCACGGAAAGAGTAGCGGCCGAGATCTTTGCCCAGATGCGCCTCCCGCCAGGTTTGGCCACCATCTTCGGAGAAGGCAATTTCCCGGATGCCTTCTCCGGAATCGAAGGCGATTCCCTTGACCACGGTTTCGCGCCCTACCTTCACCGTGGTATCGGACGTATGACTGGTAATGAATGAACGGATGTTGAAGCGATTGATCGGCGTTGTCTTGATCGGCGCGGTTCCGGGCTCTACGCAGCGGCAGGTATTATCCGGTATCCGATACGCCGATCTCATCCAATAGCCATCATAAACACTGTCGATGACGGTGATGTCGGAAAGATGCTTGACCCAATATGTTCCATAATATCCAGGCACGATTAACCGCACCGGGTAACCGTTCAACATTGGTAAATCCTTGCCATTCATTTGGTATGCCAGCATCACTTCGCCGTCAATCGCGTGATCAATATCGAGCGCCTTGATGAAATCTGCGCTGCTCTCGAGCACTGGATGATCAAGCCCGTTAAAGGTGACCTGACGCGCGCCCGCAGCGATACCGGCCATGTTTAAAATATCTTTTAGCGCAACACCGACCCATCTTGCATTGCCCATTGCACCGTTTGCCAACTGACCGCCATTTGCCCTCGGTGCAAAAAAACCGCGGCTATTTCCTGAACATTGATTCACAGCAACATATTCCAAGGGCGTAAATTTGGTGCGCAAATCCTGCAGCGAAAGTTCTAATGCAGTATTGGTTTTTCCGCCAATCCGGATGCGGTAGGTTTCAGGATCAACCGAGGTGGGAATGCCTGCCATATGGTAGCGCACAAAAAATGCATCGTTGGGCGTAATGGCACCTTCATTAAACACAGCCCAGGGCGTTTCAAGTTGCGGTGGACGGGACGTGAGGACGATTAGTGGACGTTTTTCCGGATAGGCGATCAGATCGCGGTCGCCATTGGCGAAGGGCAATGTAACGCTTTCGACTGCAGCAGCCAGTCCGGGCACCAGCGCCGTGCTGGCCGCGTAAAGACCCGCTTTCATGATTTGACGCCGCGATGCTTTGAATCGATGGTCCATCATTGTCGCTCCTTTGTAATTATTATAAAAATGAACGTTCGCTATCGTTTTCTATATCGTGTAATGCGTCCATCCCGCTCAGCGATGCGCGCCTCCCGAGCGATGCGCCTTTATCGGATTATGAGCCATTTTCTGTCAGCTCCACGCACCTTATTTACCCGCTTGATCGGCTCGTCCGGCACATGCATTTCAGCGCATCAGGCGATTCCTAATAGTTTGATTAAACCGAGGCTGGCAACCGACAAAACCAACAAGGATAAAACCACCACTATGGTGACGCGCCCTCCGGCCTTCAACACCGAACGGGCATCAACACCGAGGCCGAGTGCGGCCATCGACATAATGGTCAGGAAATTGGCAGAAAAATGCGCAGGCTGGATGGCAAATTGCGGAATGAAATTGAATGAACGCAGCGCCATCAATGCGAGGAAACCAATAATAAACCAAGGCACCATCTGTGAAATCGGGGTGCGGTAGGCGCTATCCTTGCGCCCCATTAAAGACAAGACCAACACGACCGGCCCCAGCATCAACACCCGAACCAACTTCACCAACGTACCGATTTGCGCACTGGTTTGCGACACCGCCGCGGTGGCGGCCAATACCTGTGGCACGGCGTAGACGGTCATCCCGGCAAAAATGCCGTACTGCATCATCGACAGTGAAAGCACCGGCACTAAAAACGGCAGTATTAACACCACCATGACACCGAATACGGCGGTGAAAGCGATCGAAGCTGCGACATCTTTGCTGTTAGCGTCAATCACCGGTGCCACTGCGGCAATCGCGGAGTTGCCGCAAATGGAATTACCGCAGGCGATCAGGATCGCCATTTTTGACGGCAGGCCAGCCATACGACCAATGCTGTAGCTGCCCAAAATGACCATCAACACCACCACCGCAATTCCGCCAATGAGATCCGGACCTTTTTCTAAAATGGCGCTGGCGCTAATCGATGCACCAAGTAAAACGACCGCAATCTCCAGCACTGTCTTAGCGCCGAAACGGATGCCGGCCTCGAAGCGCTCATCCAGTTTGTGAAAGGTCCGCACAATGCTGCCTATCAGAATCGCCAGGACCAGGCTTTCAAGCCAGGCACGACCGAACAAATGCTCTTCTAACGCTTCCAGTGCAAAAGCGACGGCTGTTACGAGGCCGCATAAAGCTAATCCAGGAACGATTGCTGCAGCTGATCTTATTGTAATTTTAGACATTTACCCGGCCCTTTTTTTTAGAACTTGACTCCATGCATCAATTATCGGGTGGACAAATAGTTCAGTCTATCTTATAGTTTTTCATAATTCGTTAACCAAAATCGAACAATAAAATGACTCTGGAACAACTCCGTATTTTTGTTGAGGTGGCCGAACGCCAGCATCTGACGCAAGCAGCAAACGCCCTTTCTCTGACGCCTTCGGCGGTGAGTTCCGCCATTCGGGTGCTAGAAAATCGTTACGGCATACCGCTCTTCAACCGAGTGGGTAGGCGCATCGAGACCAGCGAGGCGGGACGAATTTTTTTGACGGAGGCGCGCTCGACGCTGGCTAGCGCTCGGGCCGCGGAACTGACGTTATCGGAACTGGGCGGACTTCAGCGCGGCGCGTTAAGCATTCAAGCCAGTCAGACCATTGCCAGCTATTGGCTGCCTGAATTGCTGGTGCGCTTTCACCAAAAATATCCCCAGATAGAACTCAGCCTGACCATCGGAAATACGCAACAGGTAGCGCAAGCTGTAGTCGACGGAGCGGCTGATCTGGGATTTATCGAAGGCACCATCGACGAGTCGGCGTTGGTGGTAGAGACCGTTGACGATGACCGCATTGTCGCCGTGGTGGGGCCGAACCATCCATGGGCAAATGGGCAGAAACTAACCCCCGCGGATTTGCGCACTGGCAAATGGATCCTGCGTGAACAAGGCTCCGGAACCCGCTCTGCATTAGAAGAAATGCTTAAGGCAATCGACGTCGATGTCAACACTCTGCAGATTGCGCTGACGCTGCCATCAAACGAAGCAGTCCGCTCGGCGGTGATGTCCGGTCCGTTTGTGACGGTCGTATCAGAACTGGTGGTGGCCTCGCATCTGCAGGCTGGCTTATTGTGTAAAGCGGACGTCGACCTGCCGCTACGCTCGTTTTATCTGTTACATCACAAAGCACGCTATAAGACCAAGGCTTCATTGGCGCTTCAGGAAATGATCCAGCGGCAGCAACGGTAGCAAGCGGGTTCAGTGGGTCTCGACTTTCGAAAATTGCTTGATAATGCGCATCATCCGGACCTTTTTAATGCACCTTTAGTTCTTTCGAGAAATTCATAACGGACATATATCGCAGGAAGGCGCATCAACAACCCGGCCGGTCAAAGTTGTGTGACAATTTCGAGCTAAATAACTCATCTACCACCATCAAAAGGCGTAAAAATGGCAAAAGTGACATTTATCGGTTTAGGCGTCATGGGCGCTCCGATGGCAGGACATCTCGCCACCCGCGGTCATGAAGTAACAGTTTTCAATCGTACTCAGTCGCGTGCCGAATTATGGGTGACGAAAAACAAGGGGCAGTTCGCCCCGACATTGGCCGCTGCTTGTAAGGATGCCGAATTTGTCTTTACCTGCGTGGGTAATGACAATGATCTGTATCAAATAACCTTGGGCGAAGAAGGTATCCTGGCCAACATGCAGCCCGGAACTATTTTAATTGACAACTCCACCTGCTCCGCTGACGCAGCCCGAAAGTTAAGCCAAGCGGCAAGTGCACTTGGCATTAGTTTTCTTGATGCGCCGGTTTCTGGCGGTCAGGCTGGTGCTGAAAATGGTGCATTGACGGTGATGGTCGGCGGCGATGAGGAAGCCTTCAAACGTGCAGAACCCGTCATTGCTTCATATGCACGTGCGGTGGTCTACATGGGTCCCGCAGGATCGGGCCAACTCACCAAGATGGTCAATCAAATCTGCATAGCCGGATTGGTTCAGGCACTAGCCGAAGGTCTGGCCTTTGCTGAGCGTGCAGGCTTGAACGGTGAGCGCGTGATCGATGCGATTTCCAAAGGAGCGGCACAATCCTGGCAGATGGAAAATAGAGGCAAAACGATGCTGGCATCCAAGTTCGACTTTGGCTTCGCCGTTGATCTGATGCGCAAGGATTTAGGAATTTGTTTCGATGAAGCAGAACGCAACGGCAGCCAGCTTCCGGTTACCCGCCTCGTGGATCAGTTTTATACAGAGGTTCAAAACCGCGGCGGCAATAGATTGGATACTTCCAGTCTGATGATGGTTGCGCGGGTTGAGGAAAAAAAATAATAAATCGGCATGTCGATACCCATCACGCTCAAAATCCTATCCATTTCGAACGTGATGTTTTTGCTCGGGCCTGCCTGACTTTCAGCTAGTTGGCCAGGCGCGCTGCGACAACTTCCGGCTCTTTACAAATAGCTTTAATCAATTCCGAAAATTCGATCACGATATCGCTGAGCAGCGATTCTTTTCTATAGACCAGGCCCGCCTGCATCACCGGCAGTTCTTCTTGCAGTGTCAGGGGCGTGAGTTTTCCTTTGAAACCGGACCATACCATTGCCGGTTCCGTGAGGACACAGACGTAATCTTCCTGTTCGGCCAGTTGTGAGTAAAGCACGGTTGACGAACAGCGAATAATTTTCTCCGGCATCGGCAAATCACTGTGACTAAAAATCTCTGAAAGCATGCTGCCGGGACTTTCCAACTTGTCCCATACAAGCCAGGTATGGGCGGATAAATCCGCTATCGAATGCACACCCGGCGGCAGACCGCCGTTCCGCATGCAAATAAGCAGCTTAATTGTGTACAACGTTTCCCAATGAAAGCGCGGTGAGCTGGGTACGCCTATGCGAGAAATAACCCCCAGATCGAGGGTTCCGTCGAGTAACCCTTCTGTGATTTGAGTCGGACGCATTTCATTGATATGAATATTGATGTCCCGATACCGCCGATTAAAAGCACTGATGGCTTTTGATATGGGCCCCAAGGCCACCACGGGCGTGACGCCAACAAAAACATTCCCTTTTTTCATTCCCGATAAACTGGCAATATCTTCTTTTGCGTGCCTGATTTCCTGATCAACAACGCGGGCGTGCTTCACCAATATTTGACCAAAGGGCGATAACTGCGTGCCCTGTGAGGAGCGCACCAGCAAACTCACTCCCAAATCCGTCTCAAGCTCTTGAATCGCCTTCGTCACCGCGGGCTGCGTGATATGCAAAGACTGGGCTGCCATGCTGAGGCTCCCGTGCGCTTCGATGGCAATCAGCACTTTCAATTGTTGTAGTTTCAAGCATGCCTCGAAAATCGGTTGAGAACTTTTTGAAAATTTCTTTATTTAGCGAATCATATTTACGCTAACTGCCATCATGGTCAACTTCAGAACAAGCCACCAAACCCGTTGGGAGATATTTCCCTCCTCCTGCAGCCTGGTCGCTCCGATGAAGCACGGTTTAAGTTCAGCATAGAACAATTTCATTTTACAATATAAATTGTATCGATAATTTGATAAATGAGTTGACATTCGATTTTACAGGTCTTAAAGTTCATTAAATTCAACATATCGGAACTTTTAGTACCAATTTATCTATATATTCGATATGCGAGCATAAATTGTTGCGATAAATCAGTCATCGTAAAAATGTCTCCGGTAAAAATTATTTGTACTCTAGAACTGATATTTGATGGCAAGCTTAGTCAATCACAGTCAGTTATCAGCGCCTTATTTTCAATTGGATTCGGGAAAAAACATGAACACACCAGCACAACAAACACGACCAGCAAAGCAGGAAGTATCGGAAGAATTTTTGATGGCTTTCGGCCAGGCGTGGAACTGTCACGATATCGACGCGCTGATGGCGTTTATGGACGAAGACTGCACCTTCCACGCGGCTGCAGGTCCTGAGTTACAAGGCAAGACTTTCTCGGGACGTGAAGCCGTCCGTGCCGGTTTCCAGCTTGCATGGCAAACCTTTCCGGATGCCGCATGGCTGGACGGGAACCATTTTGTTGCGGGCGATCGCGGCGTGTCCGAATCCACCTTCAGCGGCACCAAAGCGGATGGAACCCGGATTGAAGCCCGCATGGTCGATGTATTCACCTTCCGCAACGGTAAGATCGCCGTGAAGAATGCCTTCCGCAAGGACCGTCCACCCGTTGTCGTGGGCTGAGGCTATGTCATCCCAATTCATCCCATTTGGCCTTGACCAGAGAACTACCTTGGATACCGCCGCTGATACCGGCAGCAGCACTGCTCCCAAAAAGCCGTATGACCCGGCTTACGATCCGCTGAAGGCCAGTGGTCCCGGAGAAGGTCGTGAATATGCACCGACTTACTGGATCGGTACTGCAGGCGAGCCGCCTCCGGACGATGGTCCGATCACGCATGATATTGATGTCGACGTCGCCATCATCGGTTCTGGTTTTACAGGACTGACCTGTGCCATATTTTTGGCGCAGGAACATGGCATCAAGGCGACCGTGCTGGAAGCCAATCGGGTCAGTTGGGGTTGTAGTACCCGCAACGGCGGACAGGCCCAGTGCAACTCGGGACGCCTGAAGCGATCACAGTGGATCCAACGCTATGGCCTCGATACCGCGCTCAAGCTGCACGAAGAAATGTGCGACGCCATGGAAACGTTTAAAGGATTGATCAAAGACATCGATTGCGATCCGCAACCCGGCGGTCACTTATATATCGCGCATCGCGCAAAGGTGATGCCCGCATTAGAGAAAGAGGCCAAACTGCTGCGCGAAGTGTTTCATTATGATGCGCGTATTTTTGATGCTGATACGGTCAAACGGGAATATGTCGACGACAAAGAGGCGATGGGCGCCATGCATGAGCCGGAAGGAATTGGTATTCATGCTGGCAAACTCGCCTTCGGTTATCTCAAAAAAGCCCGCGCGCTAGGTGCGAAAGTGCATCCTTCTAGTCCAGTACTTGACTGGGAGACCCGCGATGGCGTCCATTATCTGAGAACGCCGGGTGGCATTGTGCGGGCGCGGGCGGTGGCAGTGGCCACAGGTGGGTACACGTCGCAAGGACTGCATCCACAATTGAAAAACCGTTTGCTGCCGATCCTGTCGAACTCGATTGTGACGCGACCTCTAACCGCGGCCGAGATTGCCGACTGTAATTTCCGCACCACGCAGGTACTCACGGATACGCGTATTCTCCGGCATTATTACCGTCTGATGCCCGACGGACGCGTCCAGTTAGGTAGCCGCAGTGCCATCACAGGGGCGGATGCACCGCAACAAAAATACAAAGATTTGCTGATCGGTGATCTGCATCGAAAATTTCCGGCTTTAACGGGAATCCAGATTGATTATTCCTGGTGGGGATGGGTCGATGTCAGCCATGACATGATGCCGCGCATTTTCCAGCCGAATCCAAAAGAAACCATCTATTACGCTATCGGCTACGGTGGAAATGGTGTGATGTATTCGGCCCAGGCTGGACGCCGTATGGCTGAACTGATCGCGGGCAAAAAAGCATCGTCGCTACCGATTTTTAACTCCGAACTCCCCTTCCCCAACGTCATGGAAAAGGTCGAGTCGCAAGCCTTTGCTCCGTTCCGCCGCTTTGGACAAAGCATTCTCTATCGCTGGTATCACCTGAAAGACGAAATCTTGTAAGTTCCCCGAAGTCGGGCTCGCCTGAGCCCGACTGGACTTAAAAAATATCACATTCAAGTTTAAAAACGAGCGGGTAAAAAACAAAAATATGCCCCTTTAATTATCGGAGACAAGACTGAAATGATTACCGAATTAGATGGTTGTACCGGTCTGCAGCACACACTAAAACAACGTCATATGACGATGATTGCATTGGGTGGCGTCATTGGGGCCGGGTTGTTCGTTGGGAGCGGCGTCGTCGCAAAATCTGCCGGCCCGGCCGTCATTCTGTCATTCCTTTTGACAGGCGGCCTGATTATTCTCATTATGCGAATGTTGGGCGAAATGGCGTCATCGCTGCCCACAGTAGGTTCCTTCTACGAATACGCCCGACTAGCGTTTGAAGACCGGCCTAAAATCTCCCAGTTTCTTGGATTCATGAGCGGCTGGATGTACTGGTACTTTTGGGTGGTGGTGGTAGCATTGGAAGCCATCGCAGGTGCGAAGCTGATCAATTTTTGGTTACCCGGTATTGCCCCATGGATCATCAGCCTGGTGCTACTGGTATCGATGACTTTACTGAATTTGATTTCCGTCAAATCATTTGGCGAATTTGAGTTCTGGTTTGCCTCCATCAAGGTTGTCGCGATCGTTATTTTTCTGACCTTGGGCGGTTTGTTCTTAACGGGAATATTGCACCACACACCCGCCAGTCTGGGACACTTTCTCAGCCACGGCGGGTTCATGCCAAATGGTTGGGGGCCAGTGCTCAGTGGTGCCGTTGCCGCGACCGCATTTTATTCTGGTGCGGAAATCGTTACCATCGCCGCCGCCGAGACTGCTGATCCCGCGAAGGCCGTTGCCCGTGCCACCAATTCAGTTATTTCCCGCGTGCTGTTGTTTTACGTTGGTTCCTTGTTTCTGGTCGTCTGCATCGTGCCGTGGAATTCCACTGAAATTGGAACGCCGTTTGTAAGTGCACTCGAAGGAATGGGCATTCCCTACGCCGCAGACATCATGAACGGCATTATTTTGACCGCCGTCTTATCGGCACTCAACTCCAGCCTGTACGCGTCGTCGCGCATGATTTTTGCATTGACGCGCCGTGGCGATGCGCCCACCGCATTAGTAAAATTGAGCAAGAACGGCGTGCCTGTCCGCGCCATCTTGTTTAGTACATTGTTTGCGTACGCTGCAATTGGCGTGTCATATATGTCTGCCGATGTTGTCTTCCCGTTTATCGTCAATTCGTATGGCACGTTTATTTTGTTCGTCTACCTGTTAATCGCCATCTCGCAACTACGTATCCGCGCGCGTTTGGAACGTGAACATCCAGAGCGTATTAAAGTGCGCATGTGGTGTTTCCCCTACCTGACTTATTTTGCGATTGTGGCGATGCTGGTGATTCTGGCCTCAATGGGATTCTCACACGATCCGGAACAACGCATGTCGCTGTGGTTCGGTCTGGTCAGTCTGGCGCTGCTGGTGGCCGCATACTTTTTGAAGCAATGGTTTGGTGAGGACAAAAATCCGCCTGCACCGATTGCTAGCATCATCAAACGCGCTTAAGTCACAAAATCTCTTAGAGCATAAAAAAGGCTGGTCAACCCAACAGGTTGACCAGCCTTTTTTTGGCTTCGAAGCTACAGCGTGGTGTTCGCCGGTGACCTTGGTTTCGTATTCGTTAGGTTATTGAGGCATCCCCGCTTGCGCCTGCACCACGGTGACTGCAATCACATTAAAAATGTCTTCACTACTGCAACCGCGTGAAAGGTCGTTCGCGGGTTTTTTCAAGCCCTGCAGTAACGGACCAATTGCGACGGCGCCACCTACCCGTTCCGCCATCTTGTAGCCGATGTTGCCAGCATCCAGATTCGGAAATATCAGGACGTTCGCCTTTCCGTTAACTTCTGAGCCGATCACTTTGCGTTGCGAAATTTCCGCTACCAGCGCCGCGTCGAGTTGCACGTCGCCGTCGATCGCCAATTCCGGCCGGAGGTCTTTGACGCGCCTGGCCGCCGTGGTGACCTTATCAACGGCGCTATGATGCGCGCTGCCACTGGTGGAAAACGATAACATGGCGATCCGTGGCTCCTCCATCAAAAGCTGACGCGCGCTATCGGCGGCGGCCATCGCAATTTCAGACAATTCTTCCGCAGTCGGATCGACCACCAAAGCGCAGTCGGAGAAAATTAAACCGCCTTTAAAAGAATGAAATGGCTCGCACAGCATCATCAGGAAGAAACTCGACACCAGCTTGAACTGCGGCCGAACACCGATGATCTGAATGGCGTTTCGCACCACGTCAGCCGTGTTATGCACTGCCCCTGCAACCGAACCATCCGCATAGCCAAGGCGCACCATTAAATTGGCGTAGCAAAGCGGGTCCAGCACCTTGGCCCGAGCTTGTTCGAGTGTCATGCCCTTTGCTTTTCGCAAGGCAAACAATGCCTGGGCAAACGCTTCGCTGTCGGCGGAATCCGCCGGGTCTACCAATGCAATCTGACTTAGGTCAATGCCTTCGGCGCTAGCCAGCGTCTTAATCCGCGCGAGATCACCGACGATAATCATTTTCGCGATGCCTTTCTCATGAGCGCGCACCGCTGCCTGCAGCACACGTGGGTCGTCGCCTTCGCAGAGCACAATTTTTTTGGGAGAAATACCCGCCTGTTCGATGATGCGGTGAAGTGCTTTCATACGGTGTTCTCCGAAATAAATGGGGAAAAAGTAGCGCAGAAGATCGACATGCTGTGGCGAAAATAAACGATAGTGTCTGGACAAAAAAAAGCCGGGCCTCTTAGTACAATCTGCACCCGGGCCCGGCAATCAATCTTCAACCTTCCAGGAAACGTTGGGAATCAACGTTACTCGTGATCATTACTCGTGATCATTACTCTTGATCATTACTAATGATCATCACTTGCTATCGTTATTGCGACTGCTTCTGCCATTGCTGCTACTGCTACTGTTTAAATTAACTAAGTCGATCAGACGTAATCTTTATATTTATCCAGCAACCGCACTGGTTTGCTCAACGCGTCACGGCGGAAAGGATCGCCCAGTTCACGGGTACACATGATTTCGATGATGGTGGTTTTGCCTTCATCCATTTGCATGGCGATCGCTTTTTTAAGCGCCGGTCCAACGTCTTCCAGATTGTCGACAACAATGCCTTCAGCGCCCATCGCTATCGCAATCGCTGCAAAGCTTTGGTTATCCAGTTCTCCCGCAACAAAGCGACGGTTGTAGAAATCGACCTGATTTTTCTTCTCTGCACCCCATTGACGGTTATGGAACACCACCGCCGTGACCGGAATATTGTGACGTACGCAAGTCATGGTCTCCATCAGACTCATACCCCACGCGCCATCACCAGCGTACGACACTGCAGGACGGTGCGGCGCAGCGACCTTGGCACCGATGATGGTCGGAAAGGCGTAACCACAATTTCCAAAACTCATCGCGGCAAAGAAACTGCGTGGCTTTTCGAAACGCAAATAGCTGTTAGCCACTGAGTTGATGTTGCCGATATCGGTCGATACCATGACGTCTTCCGGCATCGCCTTCTCCAGTTCACGCAACACCTGGCGTGGATGCAGATAGGTGCCGCCGAACGGGGTTTTTTCTTTCTTCTGTTCTGCGATCATGTCCAGACTGAAAGCGTCTCTTTCATGCGTCCAGTCACTCAGCTCGGCTTCCCAGGCATCCTTCTCGGACTTAATGGTAGCGGCGCGCTCGGCGACCGTGGCGTCACATGCCAGTTTTTTTCCTGCCAGACGTTGCGTCAATGCGATCGCGGCAGCTTTGGCGTCACCACAGATACCGACTGAGATTTTTTTGACCAGTCCCAGCATTTTGTGGTCCGCATCGATCTGAATGATTTTGGCAGTTTTTGGCCAGTAATCCATACCATGCTGTGGCAACGTGCCAAAAGGCCCCAAGCGCGAACCGAGTGCAATCACAACATCCGCCTGCGCCATCAGTTTCATGGCAGCCTTCGATCCCTGATAACCGAGCGGACCGGTCCACAGCGGATGGCTGGCTGGGAACGAATCGTTATGCAGATAACTGTTAACCACCGGTGCGCCCAGACGTTCGGCCAGCGCCTTGCACTCCTCTATCGCATCGGCCATGACTACGCCACCACCCGAAATGATGATCGGGAATTTCGCGTTTGCCAGCAACTCGACCGCTTCATCAAGGCTCTTCTCGCCGCCTGGACCGCGATCCAGACGACTCGGCAACGGAATCTCGGCCTGAATTTCGCCGTAAAAATAGTCACGTGGAATATTCAGTTGGGTCGGTCCCATCTCCGACATGGCGCGATCAAAGCAGCGACCGGTGAACTCGGCCATACGGGCCGGATTGGTCACATGACCCTGATATTTAGTAAATTCTTCGAACATCGGCAACTGGTTGGCTTCCTGAAAACCGCCCAGACCCATCCCCATGGTGCCAGTCTCCGGGGTAATAATCACTACCGGGCTATGCGCCCAAAACGCGGCGGCAATGGCAGTCACGCAGTTACTGATGCCGGGACCGTTTTGACCAATCACCACACCATGGCGACCCGAGACGCGGGCATAACCGTCGGCCATATGACCACCGCCCTGCTCATGCACCACGGGAATGAGGCGAATACCGGCTGGCGCGAAGATATCCATCGCATCCATGAAAGCAGAACCCATGATGCCGAACATGTCCGTCACACCATTTGCCACCAGAGTTTCCACCATCGCTTCGGACGGCGTCATCTTTTGCAATCCAACGGTCACCTTGCGGTTGGCCAGAGATACTTGATCGGTCATAATAATTGCTCTCCTGTGATTTATATAAATTGGTACTATAAGTTCCAATATCTAAGATTTAATGAACTTTAAGACCACGCAAAAAGAATGTCAACTCATTTATCTAATTATTGATACTTTTTGTACTGTAAATTAGATTTTTCTTAAAAATGCGCGGATTTACGAAGAGCAAGGCAGGCTAAGAATGCAAAAAACGCCACAGGCCTTCAAGGGCGTGTGGCGTTCAAGTTTTCGACTATGGGGTCTTTGTGCAGAACCAACTGCTAAAGCTTTTTTATACGTATAGCTGTACCGGCTAGCCAATTCTCTTATCGAGGAAAGAAACGATATGGCGGACGGGCCAATATACGCCTGTCAATCGAGTCCATCACTATGGCTCTCCGCAATCTCCGCCAGCATCTGCGATGACATCAACGCGAGGCGCAACAAGCGCTTCGTAGCATTCACATCCAACGTCGGCTTGGTACGGGCTCTCTGTCTGAATTGCTTACCTGCGCCAAGTAAATACAAGTTCTAACACCCTGACAAATATCCATGGTCATGGCATAAAATTGCGCATGCCTGTTGTGTTGATGGTGAGAAGGCAACCATGAAAACGGCTCATTACATGCTTCTGTTGCTGCGTTGGTGGCGCTGATGTTGGTTTAATCATGACTTCACCTCCACATTGATTGGGCTAAAAAGGCACGTGAAGAGTTGGAGGTTAGAGAGACAAGACGTGATGGCGCTTGGCATACTTTTTTATTCCTTTGGATAGCACTTAAACCGCGCCCCGTTATCAAGCGGAGTGGGCGGCTCGTGGCAAGGTTGATAAACCGGTATCCAAAGCCGCCGGCAGGCCGAAGCCTCCTCGCCATCACCGCCCCAAGAAGGCGCACAACAAAGCTAATACCCAGGCTTACTGATAATTTTTGCGAAGCCGACAACAACAAGTGGTTTTCACTTAACCATCTTCAACGCTTTTTTCAGCTCGCGTAAATTAGCGAGCGGGTAAAGATGTGACGTACCGACGATAGACGAAGCGGTGATTTTCCCCTGCTTGCAGTAGCGTCGAAAGGTAGCGATTGACACCTCCAGATAATCTGACGCTTCGTCTGCCGTAAATTCACTTCCTTTCAAATGCCCGAACACTTCCTCCTGACTAAAATTGTTGTTCTCAGAGAATGCCTTCCTGGCAATCAGCGAGAAAAATTTTTCCTGTTCACCTGTAGGCATATGCTGCAAAGTAGTGAAAAGGGTTTCAGCTGTAAAATTCATTTGTACCATCCGTTCGTTCTTAAATGGACCTTCAAATCGTCATAAAAATTTTCGTGCGTTCCTAATTTGTAAAGATCCATTAGCAAAAACTCAGGCGACCGCCATTGTTCAGGCGCGTCTTCCGCTGAACATATGACCAGTGTTTGTTCTTCGGGAACGCGGTAAGCCAGCAGATATTCTTGTCTACTATATTTAAATTTATAAATATAAATACCGACCAGGTCGCCAGTTTTAGCTTCTCCAATAGTAGGATCGCCACATAACTACGCTACCTCATCTTCCACAATTGCCTGAAAAGCCTATGTTGTTTCTCTCCAAAGGTGCGAAAAGGACTCTTATAATTTGGTGAATAAACCATCAAAGAATCTCTTCGATATCAATTATGATATACATCACTATCATTCTCAAGTTAAAGTTACGTGTTCTTCTTGCGCTGTAGATCAGCCTCTAGAGAGCGTTTTGTTGATTGCGGCCTTTTGGTCGCCTTAAATTCCGCGCATTACAACACGCATGTCCACCTAGACGATGAAAAATGGGGTGCTGCACCCAGAAGTTAGGTTTTTTGCCTATATTTACTGCTTTTGAATACAAACAAAAAAACTGCCAGACCTAGTCTGCAATGTGGCTTGCAGCGCAATAGCTGTTTTTTTGCTGATGTTTAGTAGGCGAAGACTCAAACTTCTAAACTATTATTTCCATAAAGAAAAATTCTTACTAGAAATATTGTACAAAGTGTAAGATGCGCTGACACAGCCTGGAGAAACCGTGGCAACGCTTATACCTGCACTCACTTCTTGTCTTTCCCGTATGACCTCCGGAGAAAAGCGGTTTGCATACCGTCTTGAACAAAAACTGGAAAACGACTACCTATGTTGGTACGACGTCTCCATAGGTGAGCGCACTCTGCATCCGGACTTCGTCGTATTTCATCCCTCCCGGGGTCTCCTGGTTCTTGAAGTAAAGGACTGGAAGCTCGATACGATCCATAGCATGGACAAGCAACACGCGAAGATTTTGACGGATCGCGGGATCAAACACGTGCTGAGTCCGCTCGAGCAAGCCCGCCAGTACATGTTCGCAGTGACGAACAAACTTGAGCGCGACCCGCAGCTCACATGGCCGAGTGGTTCATTAAAAGGAAAGCCGTTTTTTCCGTACGGCCACGGCGTGGTCCTGACCAATATCACCCGCAAACAGTTTGACGGCGCAAATATGGGCGAGGTATTGCCCTCTCACCTCGTCATCTGCCAGGATGAAATGATGGAAAGCGCTGAGGCAGAAGCATTTCAGCAACGCCTCTGGCAGATGTTTCCGATAAAATTCAAGATGCAACTCTCGCTGCCGCAAATAGACCGCATTCGCTGGCACATGTTTCCGGAAATTCGCATCGCGGTGCAGCCAGACATGTTTGCGGAGCCTGGACAACAACCGATTGAAATTCCGGACGTATTGCGTGTGATGGACCTGCAACAGGAACAGCTTGCGCGCAGCATGGGCGACGGTCACCGCGTTATTCACGGTGTGGCTGGCTCAGGGAAGACGCTGATCCTCGGATACCGGGCGGAACATCTCGCGAAAGTATGTCAACGCCCTATTCTGGTCCTCTGTTATAACAAAACGCTGGCAACCAAGCTGGCGAGTGTGATGGAGGCAAAGGGGTTGCAGGATAAAGTTAATGTCGTGAATTTTCATGCATGGTGCAGCCGCCAGCTGGAAACCTATCATGTTGGCAAGCCGCCCAACAGTTTTGATCGGAACGCGTTCTTTGAAGCATGCGTGGGGCGAGTCATACGGTCAGTCGACCAAAAGCTCATTCCGTCTGCTCAATATGATGCAGTGTTGATTGACGAAGGCCATGACTTTAAACCGGAATGGTTCAAGCTCGTGGTGCAGATGATTCATCCTGATACCAATTCCCTGCTCGTCCTATACGATGACGCACAATCAATCTATAACGGCCCCAAAAAATTGCGTTTTTCCTTTTCCAGCGTTGGGGTGCAGGCACAGGGCCGCACAACGATTCTTAAGCTGAATTATCGCAATACTGCGGAAATTCTATCGGTGGCCCGCGCTTTTGCAGATGATTTGCTCTCTGCCAGCGATACAGAAGAAGATCAAGCGCCGACCGTGCAGCCAATGAGCGCAGGCCGTCGCGGACCAAAGCCACTTCTGATCAAACTGCCCTCCTTGAGGGATGAAGCGGAATATATCGCCAAAAAACTGACCGAAGCAAATAGAACAGGCATGCCATGGAACGACATGGCGGTTCTGTATCGGTATCGATGGATCGGACAGCAGCTTGCCGATGCCCTGGCACAAAAAAACATTCCATGTCAGTGGCAGCAGGATAAAAAACATTCCTATTCTCCACTGCACGACAGCGTGAAGCTGATCACGATGCATAGTAGTAAGGGGCTCGAATTTCCGTTGGTGTACATCCCCGCCATCGGCGCTCCGTCAAAAGAAGAGGTAAATGTACAAGACGAGGCCCGGTTACTTTACGTGGCAATGACCAGAGCAACACAAGAGCTTGTCATGACCCATGGTGAAACGTCATTGCTGTCCGAGAAGATGCAGAAAGCTATGGGTGTACTGCAAGCGTTGTAGCTGGTGTACACACAGACCTCTCGCTGGAGGGTAGACCGACATGTTTCCTGCATATTGTCCTTAAGCTCACGCAATTACGTGCTCTTTTTTGCAGGTTTTATCAGACTTTCGGCTGGAATACCAAGCCCTTCATGTAAGCGCCATATCATGGCTAAAGTAAGTGGTCGGGCATGGCTTAATATCTCATAGACACGATTAAGCCGACCGATTATGGGAATCAGATCGCGTGGCTTAAGACCTTGTTGCTCCATACAAAATTTAATGGCATCAATAGGACCGGGTAAATCCATCGGAAAATGTTTGGCCTTATATTCGCGTGTTGCGGTGGAAAAAACGTGGGACAGAAGATTAAGATCCCGATTGACGGTGGAACCGACAACTATTTTCAATCTTTGATCGCGCCACTTTCCCAAAAAATCGGAAGTGAGATCGCTTAGTTTTACGTCTCCAGAGCTTACCCTACCGACCACGATATCGGCCATCGCGCTCACCCGCAATGCTTCCCATCGATATCCGCGCTTAGTTCTGGACCCTTCTCTTTCGTACCGCCCAAACGCATCTCGACAGCTTTTATCAGAAATTATTCCCGATAACTTTTGCGATCGTAGTTCTGTCTCGCGAATTGCCGACTGGGCGACCGCTAGCGCTTTGGTGGTAAAAGTTTGGGATTCTCGGTTCCCCGCAATAGATATCTGTACCCGCCAGCAGCCAGTGCACTTACTAATAGATGCCATCGATCCCCCTCAAATTGGCGCGCATTACCCCACGCGTGGGGAGTTAGTGGGGGAAATATGGGGAGTTGGCTCCTACAAGTTAGGTGTTTTTCCTAGTATTCGCCGAATTCAGATACAAAGCAAAAACGCCGCAGACCTAAGCTGGGCTTAGGTTTGCGGCGTTATATGCTGATCTGCTGCTAGTGTCTTGGTGCCCGAGACCGGAATTGAACCGGTACGACGATTAAGTCGAGGGATTTTCTTACCACTTCGGCTTTGGCCGCCAGCGCATGCGCTGTTCGTGGTCTGGAGCACGCCTTCACCATGGTCTTGCGACTTTAGGTGCTCGCCGTCTGCTCTCTACACCTTCCCTCAAACTTTCGTCGGAGGGCTTGGCTCGGTATTAGCTCGGACTTACGTCCAGGGCCTTCGCCGAGTTTGACGAGTTTCACCTCAAGAATTTCTTCAAGAGGGCTCAAATTAGTTTAAGTCCCTTGTGTCTACCAATTTCACCACTCGGGCAGTGTAAGGACCCGCTTTCTGAGTCCTTGCAATGCTTTGCATTTTTACGTTTTAGCTTAACGTGTGAGCGTGATGAATGCTCTTTTTCCTCTGCGCTTACGTCACTGCTTAGACAACTGCATTTGGTGCGGCTGCTTTACCAGTTTAGGGAAAACGCGAAGTCCGCATTCTACCTAACGTTACTGCGAAGAGTCAAACTTTCCGGAGTAGTCAGACTTTTCGTCCACCAAACAGATAACAGTTTTCAAATTTTTTCGAAATCTGCTACTTGCTATCGGAAAATAAAGTTGATGCAACTCCGTTCAAGAGGCCGAATTCTATCAGGTTCTGAAGACTACAACCACCAAGTTATGACTGAATGCGTATGAACTAAGGATTTAACTCAACACTAATAGGAAATTTTCAAAAATTGTTGATCTCTTCAGCTATTTTTTCTGGCCCATCTCCGTTTAGGAAGAAGTTGAATACCTGCGATACCTAACTAAAGATGAAAATGAGATTGCAGACACGCTTAACTTTTTTCCCCTTTCTCAAAAATGTCGTCGCTAGGGCGCATTCGCTTATTTATAGGCAAAAAAAAAACCCACCAATAAATTAGTGGGTTAAATCCAAACCCATGAGGTGTTGGAGGAGACAGATGCACTATATCGCAGCGCAGCAAAAGGCGTCTGCTTTATTGTGGTGATATCTCATATTCAGATTGCTTATAACAAACTATTTGGATCGTCTGCAATCTTGATTCTCGTAGGAAATCTTTAAACTTCTGGGAGCGAGCTTGTGAGGCGCGCCCAAAAGGCTACTTTGCTAGCGTTACCCCAGTTCGGGGCGCCTGATATTCTGCGCATTCACAATGTTATCAACAGTAATTGTGAGCAACCCTGTTAATAACTACGCGATAAGCGCGTTAACCTATTGATTAGCATACACTTTTCAAAAACGCACGTAATCAGGCAAAAAGGTGAATTTGATGTTGAATGATGCTGGTTCCATTTATACAATACCTTCGCCGTCTAAAAAAGCACCATTTTCAGCAAATGCTATCGACTAGATAAGTAAATGCCCTTTGTGCGCTGCACCTTAAAGATACGAAAGCCGGTTTGCTCGGGCTACTCTGCCTCTGACGGACGTTGATAGGAAATATCCCATTCGTCTCGCTCAGTTTCAACGAAGCCGTGGTGACGATAAAAGCTGTTTGAACGACTTTCCTTCAACGCCTTCAACGTTATTGGCAAACCCAACGTTTTCGCCTGCGCAATGATGCTTCGCATGACTATCGCGCCGATGCCGCGACCTTGATAGTCAGGATGAATATACAAATGCTCGAGTAACAAGGTCTGATCGGAGGGCTTCACCACAAAGAAACCTGCATGCACGCCGTCCGCGAGGATGTGACGGGCGCATTCGACCTTGAAGCCGTTTTTTAAGCGCTCCCGCGCTCTGACTGGGTCGAAGCGTCCGACGCTCTCCAGGCTCTCTCTCATGGCCGCAATCCGCAATGCCACCAAACTTTCGAAATCTTGCTTCGTAACAATGGCAAAAACGATGTGCAGGTTATCTTCGGACTCACTGCTATAGATAGTATTCATACTTTAACTGGAGATCCCCGACGGGGAATAACGACGATTAAAATCAAATGTACTGCTCGACATCATGGTGCGCGCTATCCAGTTGGGCATAAAAAAACCAACGATAGCGTTGGCTTTAGGGCTTATTGACAATAACGCCATGCCCTCTATTCACCTAGATTATGCGGCCCACGATTTAGCGCGCAAGAATAGCATGAACATCAAAATTTTAAAACATCAGCAACCCGCTCCGCGAATGACAATTTTTTGATACGGTGCAGCACAGACAAGTTTCGGTGAATCCATTGGCGATGTCTGCACCTAAGCTGTTCATCTGAGGGATTAAAGATCGTTAGTCGACAACTTATTCCAGATATGAAAAAGCCCCTGACTAATCAGGGGCTCATCACAATTCTTGGAGGAGGCGGTGGGAGTCGAACCCACGATACAGGTTTAAGCCCATATGCTTCCTTAGCAGGGAAGTGCCTTCGACCACTCGGCCACGCCTCCAAACTCGCTACTACATTATAATATCGCTGCAGCAAGGCTACGCATGATAGCTTCTCGTATGGTGTTGGTCAATAAAAAGTCTGTCTTTTTTGTCATAAAAGGCAAATTTATTTCAATTAGACTTTTTCCAGCTCAAATGCTTTATGTAAAGCACGGACAGCCAGTTCCATGTACTTTTCATTGATCAATACGGAAATCTTGATTTCTGAGGTGGAGATCATTTGGATATTGATGCCCTCTTCCGATAAGGTGCGGAACATCTGGGATGCAATACCGACGTGGCTGCGCATACCGACGCCGACTACTGATACTTTCGATACTTTGTTGTCGCCGATAATGTTGCCGGAGCCGACGTGCGCTTTGACTTTGTCTTCGAGCACACCCATGGTTTTGTCGTAATCGCCGCGTGACACCGTAAAGGTGAAGTCGGTCTTGCCATCCATCGATTGATTCTGGATGATCATGTCAACTTCTATGTTCGCTTCAGCGACCGCACCTAATATCTGATAAGCAATACCCGGACGATCAGGCACGCCGATCACGGTAATTTTTGCTTCATCGCGACTAAAGGCAATACCGGTAATGGTAGCTTGTTCCATCTTTGTATCTTCCTCAAACGAAATCAGTGTGCCGGAAACCATTTCTTGTTCCAGCGGCATGAGAGGGTCCGTCAGCGAGGACAGCACCCGTGTTGGCATCTTGTAATTTCCGGCAAATTCGACCGAGCGGATTTGTAAGATTTTTGACCCGAGCGATGCCATTTCGAGCATTTCTTCAAAGGTCACCGTGTTGAGACGACGTGCCTCCGACACCACGCGCGGGTCAGTCGTGTAGACGCCATCTACGTCGGTGTAGATCAGACATTCGGCGGCACCGAGAGCGGCTGCGACAGCGACAGCTGAGGTGTCTGAACCACCACGACCTAAAGTGGTGATGTTGCCGTGATCGTCAACGCCCTGAAAGCCGGTAATAATCACTACTTTACCTTCATCCAGATCGCGCCGCACTTTGGCATCGTCGATCGAGCGTATGCGCGCTTTGGTGTGGGCCGAGTCGGTTTTGATGACGACTTGCCATCCGGCGTAGGATACGGCTGGCTGACCGATTGCTTGCAATGCCATTGCCAACAGCGCGACCGAGGTTTGCTCTCCGGTCGAGGCCAGCATGTCAAGTTCGCGCGGGTCGGGATTGGCGTTAATTTCCTTTGCCAAACCCAGCAGGCGATTAGTTTCACCAGACATAGCCGAAGGAACGACGACAACTTGGTGACCCGCGTTATGCCATTTGGCAACGCGCTTAGCGACATTCTTGATACGCTCTGGTGAGCCCATCGACGTGCCGCCGTATTTGTGAACGATTAAAGCCATAAGGTTGAGAAGGTGGGCTTGTAAATAAAAGGCTTAAAGATAAACACTTGATGCTAAAAATTAGCCGCTAACTTTACATCTTAAGGGGCAATGTGACAAGTATGCGAGATGAAATTAGCGACTTTGGCGCGTTTTATCGTTCTATATGCGCAACCGCACAACAAAGCACGGGGCGATTTGCCATACGATCGGATCTAAGTCGCGCCGGGATGATAGGTAAGGCACAACGTGGACCAGTCACGCCCTCCCCGATTAATCATTAATCTGCCTGGGAAAGATTCATACGGGGAAATATCTTGCGCACTGCCAGATTATCCAGTTCCCACCGCAAATTAATCTTGGCGTTGGCGTCGGCTGCGAGTATATGGCAGTCAAACCCGACACCAGCAGCAAACATCAGCTTCCCTGACGCGAGCACCATCGGCAAACATTCCCGTTGCCAGGCTGGAATATCGGCGGCCTGATAGAGATACTTCAGGGGTTTAGTGGGCCGATTAAAGGCCAGCTTGAGCCGCTCTCCTCCGCTGCGATATTGTAATTGCAGCGGTTGCTGACGCAACCATTCGGCGTCAACCCCATGCTCTGGCGATGTTTCAAAATGCAAAATTCCGCCGTAGATGGGGAAAGCCATCGCCGCTTCGCCATTCCAGCGGAAGGCGATGGGATCAATCTCTTCACGATCCAGATCATCGCGCGGTGTCAAATAGATCCGATTGCGATGACGCCGGATATGGCATTCGGGATGGGTCACACAGAGTTGCGCATCTGCCTTTGCCGAGAGCAATTGATCTCGCATTTCGCTTAACCATGCACTGGAAGGCATACGCAAATCGTGTAACCCAAACCAATAACGCAATAGGTTATCAATGCGTGCCGGGCTTAATTGCCGCACTTTTTCCAGATCAAGACAATTGTCGCCGGCGCAAACGCTCATATCCTGAGCGGCCAGTTCGACTAACAGCTTTTGGCTGGACTGCATATGTCCGGCGGTGCGCGTCAAACGTTCTTGAAAACCTACAAAAAATTGACTGAGGACGGGCATTAATTGGTGCCGCAACGCATTCCTTGCATAGCGGGAGTCGTGATTCGATTCGTCTTCAACATAAATAATGCTGTGGCTGACCGCATACGCCTCAAGCTGTGCCCGCGATACCGCGAGCAACGGTCGCGCCATTAACAATGTTGCATCACCCAACAAAGTGGGCGCAGCGTTAACCGTATCCATACCGGACAATCCCGCAACACCCGACCCGCGCAACAGTTGTAGCAAGACGGTTTCTGCCTGATCATCGATGTGATGGGCGGCTAATAACAGCGGTACCTGATGCTGGCGGCACATGTCGCCTAAAGCAGCATAGCGACTATTACGGGCAGCCTCTTCAACCCCGGTTTTGTCGGCATTGCGCAAAGCTATCCGACGCGCATCAAAGCCGACGCCCAGGCGTTCACACTCAGAGGCGCAGTGCGCCAGCCATTGGTCTGCGTTGGAACTAATCCCGTGATGAACGTGGAATGCGAACAATTTGATCTGATGTTCGGCCGCGTATTGGGTAGCCAATGCCAGCAGTACGGAGGAATCGAGTCCACCGCTGTAAGCGATAGCTATTGCTGAAGGTAGTGAAACCGGTGCGGTAACGACAGAGGGCGACGCACTTGAGGTGGTATCGCTGGAAGCATCAGAAAAAACGCGCTGAAGAATGTTTTTCAGCGCGCTCTCAAACTGTTCGGTCAGACTGACCGTGTGCGGATTTGCCACTATTCTGTCGCCGAAATTTCCTTGAATTTGCCGTAGCTCATCAATTTCTCATGGCGAGCTGCCAACAAATCCTTGGTTTTGACACCTTGGAACTGACGCAATGTATCTGCCAATGCACGTTTTAACAAACCGGCCATCTGCTTCGGATCACGATGCGCACCACCCAGCGGCTCATTGACGATCTTGTCAATCAAACCCATAGCCTTGAGGCGATGTGCGGTGAGGCCCAATGCGTCGGCAGCGTCGGCTGCCCGTTCGGCACTCTTCCACAGAATCGACGCGCAACCTTCTGGCGAAATCACGGCATAAGTTGAATACTGCAGCATCAGGACCGCATCACCGACGGCGATCGCTAACGCACCGCCGGAGCCGCCTTCGCCAATAATGGTGGCGATTAAGGGCACTTTCAGCTCAGCCATGCAGTAAAGATTGTGGCCGATGGCTTCGGATTGACCGCGCTCTTCTGCATCGATACCGGGGAACGCACCGGGCGTATCAACAAAGGTGAAGATCGGCAGGCCAAATTTTTCAGCGACTTTCATCAGGCGCAGTGCTTTGCGATAGCCTTCTGGCTTCGGCATACCAAAGTTGCGCAAAGCGCGTTCTTTGGTGTCGCGCCCTTTTTGATGACCGATCACCATGCAGGCCTGACCGTTAAAGCGGGCCAGACCACCAACGATAGACTGGTCATCAGCGTACGTGCGGTCGCCGTGCAACTCGTGGAAATCAGTGAACATTTCGTTCACATAATCCATCGTATACGGACGTTGTGGATGGCGTGCTATCTGCGACACCTGCCATGGCGTGAGCTTGGCGTATATGTCTTTCGTCAGTTGCTGGCTTTTTTTGGATAAGCGGTCGATTTCTTCTGAAATGTCGACAGCCGAATCATCTTGTACAAAGCGTAGCTCTTCTATTTTGCCGTCCAACTCCGCAATCGACTGTTCAAAGCCAAGAAATGTCGTCTTACTCATCATGTTCCTTTGTTTTTGCCCAACACCACGAAAACATGGTGCTGCGCCAAATCTGTCATTACTCTGACGATACTTAGAACGCTACCAAGTCTCGACAAGACAATAGGGGCGCTCAAATTTTCATTCATTTTGCACTAACGCGGATTGCCTGCACCGTAAATATTGGGATTTTAATATTATTCTTTTAATACGCAACCGGTATCGGTTCGAGGCTACGCCACAGATACCAGGTGGCAACCGTGCGCCACGGCTCCCAATTAGCCGATACTTCACGAGCATCGCTACGGGATACCGGTTCACCGGAGAAATAATTAACGCTGATGCCTTTAAGCAAACCTACATCATCTAACGGCAAAATATTTGGCCGAAGCAGATTAAATATCAAAAACATCTCTGCTGTCCAGCGGCCAATGCCACGAATCTGGATTAATTCAGCGATAACGTCTTCGTCATCCATGCTGGCCCACTTATCAGCGTGGACCCGTTTTGCCTTGAAATGTTCAGCCAAATCGAGGATATATTCGGCTTTCCGCTTGGATAAACCACATGCAGCCAGCTGTTCGTGGCCCGCCTTCAAGACTTGAGAAGGTGAGCATTTCGGGCAGATTAACAGAAATTTCTGCCAAACCGCTTCTGCTGACTTGATAGAAATTTGTTGACCGATGACCGAGCGTGCTAACGTCGTGAATGGTTCACTGCGACCGGTGAGGTGTAGATCGCCAAATTGGGGAATCAATTTGCGCATGATCCGATCGCGCTTCATGAGTTCGACCTTGGCATCTTCCCAATACGCGGCAACGTGAATTTTGGTATCGGCAGTGATTATGTTTTGCATGCGACCTAAGTCCTCCGCCATTCGGTTAGACCACCAGGCTTATCTTCCAGCAACACGCCATCCGCCAATAACGCAGCACGTA
This sequence comes from Glaciimonas sp. PAMC28666, assembly GCF_016917355.1. GTDB lineage: Bacteria > Pseudomonadota > Gammaproteobacteria > Burkholderiales > Burkholderiaceae_D > Glaciimonas. The sequence continues at coordinate 300,555 of NZ_CP070304.1, forward strand.
TGCTATCGGCAGTTGAAAAATCGCGTGCCTTCTTTGCTGCCAGGCGCGCATCAATTTTTAGCTGAATGTTTTCTTCGGACAAGCTGACTGCGCCATCTGTATTGTGCTCGCCCACGCTACGCCCCTTCAAAAAATCGTCAGGCACGCGCGCTAAAAATCCCAGACTTCCTCCGAGCGCTTTCAATTGGCGCGCCAAACCCGCCGATTTGGTCTTGTTGACCTCATTCGCAAGATCAAACAAGATAGCGATTGCGGACGGTGTATTAAAGTCGTCATTCATGGCATCGACGGTGCGCAACGCATGCGCTTCGTTCGGGTCGAACGGGGCATCATCGGGCGTCACTTCTTTTAGCGCTGTGTACAGACGCGTTAGGGAGTTTTTGGCGTCGTCCAAATTGCTGTCTGCATAATTCAACTGGCTACGATAATGCGCGCGCAGGATAAAGAAACGCACTACCTCGGCATCGTACTTTTTCAGCACTTCGCGGATGGTGAAGAAATTGCCCAGTGATTTGGACATTTTTTCATTGTCTACCCTGATAAAGCCGTTATGCATCCAGTAGTTAACGAACTTATGTCCGGAGGCACCTTCTGATTGGGCTATTTCGTTTTCGTGATGCGGAAACTGCAAATCCTGACCGCCGCCATGGATATCGAACTGTTCGCCGAGCAAATGCTCCGCCATTGCCGAACATTCGATATGCCAGCCGGGGCGTCCACGTCCCCAGGGCGATACCCATTTAACCTCTTCCGGCTCGGTTTCCCTTGAGGCTTTCCAGAGCACGAAGTCTAGCGGATCGCGTTTGCCCGTATTGATGTCTACCCGTTCGCCAGCGCGCAGGTCGTCCAGCGACTTGCCGGATAGTTTTCCGTACCCGACAAAATCCCGAACCGAATAATTGACGTCGCCATCGGTCGCCTTGTAGGCCAGACCTTTGCTTTCGAGTTTGCCGATCAATGACAACATTTGTGGCACGTAATCGGTCGCACGCGGCTCGTGATCAGGTTTTTGTACGCCAAGCGCCTGCGCATCCTCATCCATCGCCGTAATAAATCGGGTGGTCAATTGCGAAATGGTCTCGCCATTTTCGACGGCACGACGGATGATTTTGTCGTCAATATCGGTAATATTGCGCACATAGGTAACGTCCAGCCCGGATTGCCGCAGCCAGCGTTGCACCATGTCGAACACGACCATTACGCGGGCGTGCCCTAGATGACAATAGTCGTACACAGTCATGCCGCACACGTACATGCGCACTTTGCCAGGCACAATTGGGGAAAATGACTGCTTCGCGCGCGCCAGTGTGTTATATATTTTTAGGTTACTCATGGAATCTAGTAGTTCAGGCACAGATTTATTGCACGTTTGCTCCGGTCGTTAGTACATCACCTCCCGGGAAATGTGCCACGTCAGACCAACAAGAACGCCAAAACTCTTTTGCAATGCTTAGTTTGATAAAATGCTGCTTTTCGCCGAAGTATATCAAACAACCAGACTACGAGGCATTGCGGAAAAGCAAAATCGTCACTCTTGCAGTAAACTTGCTCACAATCATGCACGGCGCACATGCTATAAGCGCCATGCGGCGGTCGAGTGCTCCGTTTTTATTCGCTGGTTTTATTTTTCCGATCATTTCTTCGTATTGTTCATCAAAAGGGATTTTTCATGCAAAGCACTAAGCAAAGCAAGGTATTAAGCCCGACATCGACTTTTCGCCGCACTTTTTCTCGCGCACTGGCAACATCGGTTGCCGCAATTTCTCTATCTTTCGCCTTTTCCACTGCGCACGCTGCCGATATGCCTCATGTCCTGCTAAAAACTAACATGGGCGACATCGTCCTTGAGCTGAATGCTGATAAGGCCCCAAAAACGGTGAAGAACTTTCTAAGCTATGTTAACACCGGCCACTACAACGGCACCGTTTTTCATCGCGTAATTGATGGTTTCATGATTCAAGGCGGGGGTTTTGACAAGAAAATGAACGAGAAGCCTGCGCCAAACAAAGTTGAAAACGAAGGTAAGAACGGCCTGAAGAATACCGAATACAGCGTCGCCATGGCACGCACCTCGGACCCACAATCGGCTTCAGCACAATTCTTTATTAACGTTAAAGATAATCAATTTCTGAATTATCCAGGTCAGGATGGTTACGGGTATGCGGTCTTCGGAAAAGTGATCCAGGGTATGGATGTCGTCGACAAGATCAAGAAAGTTAAAACTGGCGCGCAAGACGTGCCAGTGCAGCAAGTCGTCATCGAGTCTGCGACCATTACTAAATAACTGCATAACGGGCCGCTTACTGTCACACGGTGGCAACCTATGACACCATACGGCAACACGCGGCACCATTCTGCCCGGCAACGATTTCGCCAGAATGTGCGGTGTGCAATAAATACGTTTATCAAGTAACGGAATGTTCGTTTTTCATTTTCAATCTATCACTTATAAGGCAAAATCATGACAGTCATTCTGACCACAAACCACGGTAATATCACTATTGAATTAGAGACAGAAAAAGCGCCAAAGTCCGTCGAAAACTTTCTCGCCTATGTCAATTCGGGTCATTACAATGGCACCATTTTCCATCGCGTGATCGATGGCTTTATGGTTCAGGGCGGTGGCTTTGAGCCGGGCATGAAGCAAAAACCGACCAATGCAACAGTCGAAAATGAAGCCAAGAATGGCCTGAAAAATCTGCCATACACATTGGCAATGGCACGCACTTCAGATCCTCATTCTGCCTCGGCACAATTCTTCATCAACATCAAGAACAACAGTTTCCTTGATTACCCAGGCCAGGACGGTTGGGGCTATTGCGTATTTGGAACGGTGACTGAAGGCATGGACGTTGTCGATAAAATCAAGGCGGTTAAAACAAGTCGTACCGGTATGTTCGCAGATGTGCCCGTGGAAGACGTCATCATCGAAAAAGCTGAAGTAGTCAAGTAATCCACGGGACCTGTTGACGGGCTCTGATGAGTCTCAGGCCACTGATGTGAGCAACCCAGCTAGAAATAAACGGCCCGGAAACCGAAAAGATTTTTACGGCTATGCGGAATTTCAGCCCGATTTATTTGTAGCTGCCATCAGCCCAGACAATCGTTGACAGGTCTACTCAAGCATGACAACTATCCAGCCCCTATGCCAAAAATTAGCTTATCCACGCCAGTACAAGCCTCTGCGGTAGCGTTATTCATTTCTGACCTGCATTTACAGGAAGCGCATCCACACACCACGCAAGCGTTCTACAATTTTTTGGACACGCATGCGAGACACGCAAAGCAACTTTATTTGTTGGGAGACTTATTTGAATATTGGGCTGGTGACGACGATCTGATATCACCTTATAACCAACAAGTGGCCGACGCCTTACGTCGCCTCAGCGACGCTGGGATTGATCTTTTCTGGATTGCTGGAAATCGCGACTTCCTGGTAGGCCCAACCTTCGCTCAGGCGGCTGGTCTCACGTTGTTATCGGATCCATTTGTTGCCACCATCGCTGGCCACCGCGTGACGCTGGCGCATGGTGATGCGCAGTGCACCGATGACGTCGGTTATATGGCTTTTAGAGCGCAAGTGCGCGATCCGCATTGGCAACAACAGTTTTTGGCTTTACCTCTGGCGCAACGCAAGACCATCATCGCAGGTGTACGGGATGAAAGTCGCAAAGAACAACAAGCCAAGTCGATGGACATCATGGATGTAAATCCACAGGCCATTGCTACGCTGTTTGCTGAAACCGGCACAGATACGCTGATCCACGGACATACCCATCGCCCGGCGCTGCATGCCTACCCCGCGGCTCCAAAGCCGATGAAACGATACGTGCTATCGGATTGGGACTTTGACGGGGAGCCACAACGCGGTGGATGGCTATCGATTGATACTGTCGGTGAGATTCGACGTTTCGGGCCTGATGGTATCGAGCTGAATTAACGTCGGGATTACCGGCGGAATAAATGTCGAAATTAATGTCGAAATTAATGCCGAAATTAATGGCGAAATTAATGCCGAAATTAAAGTCAGTTGCTGCCGCAAACCTTGCCCGCACCAAAGCCCGGTGAATCTTCAGTTCCATGTGTCGCCGTGACAACATTCCAGCGCTCCAAATTCTCAACTTTCGCCGAATGCTTTGTAAATCAACATATATCAGATAAAATTCATAAACAGATTGTAATTTTGCCAATTAAAGTTAATTTTTTGATAAAATACATCTGTAGCGATAACAGCAATAATTCCGCAACCTTCATCATCCACCACCTGTAACTGAAAAAATCGTATTAAGCGGAAGTCGCACAAAAGTGTGAAGCACGTTTGAAACCTGTTTTTTTGATTAACTTGAGGGAGATATCATGTATAGGCGAGATTTCGTACTGAAAACCGCAGGAGCTTTGGCAGCGACCGGCTTAATCCTTTCCGGCTGCACTACCACCTCGCCGTCAGCCGCTAGCGCAGACCCCGGCAAGCGTCGCCGGGAAATTGATACAAGTATTGATTCCACCCTGGCCCGTCTCACGACAGCCGCACCGCGTGCGAGAGAATTGCTCTCGAAAGCAAATGGCGTTTTGGTGTTTCCGAATGTGATCGCGGCCGGCTTCGGAATTGGTGGTCAGTATGGAGAAGGTGCTTTACGCGCAGGCAATCGAACCGACGGTTATTACAGTACCGCGTCCGCTTCCATCGGGTTGCAAATCGGTGCCCAGTCGAAGGCTCTTATATTCTTGTTCATGACTCAGGACTCGCTGAACAAATTCCGCAATAGTAACGGCTGGGCGGTCGGAGGCGACGCTTCAGTTGCTGTGCTGAAGATCGGTGCGAATGGAGATATTGATACAACCTCCATTACTTCGTCCGTTCTCGCCTTTGTGTTGACCAATACCGGCTTGATGGCGAATCTGACACTAGAGGGCACGAAGGTATCGCGTCTCAGTATTTGATTTTAGCAACCGCGCTGTGAATAGGACTAAGGACCTCAAATCGCCGCCCCGGAAAATCGGGAATACCACTCACTCAAGTGATGGTTAAGGCGATTTCCTCTCCCCCAGATATTAAAAAAGCTCACAATCCATAAAGGATTGTGAGCTTATATAATTTGGCCGCATCTACGCTTTTGTAAGCGCTAAAGTCGACGACATCATCGAATTACGGGTTTTGAATATTCGCAGCTTGCTTGCCTTTAGGGCCTTGCATGATATCGAATTGGACTTTTTGACCTTCTTTTAGAGTCTTAAAGCCACCCATTTGAATTGCGGAGAAGTGCGCGAACAAGTCTTCACTGCCATCATCTGGAGTAATGAAGCCGAAGCCCTTAGAGTCATTGAACCACTTAACGATACCTGTTGTCATAATACGTCTCTCAAAAATTTCACACCATACGAGCCGAATAGCAAGATCTCCGTTTAACCACGTCGTTCTTACCAGCGGTGCTCACTTTGTATCAAAAAATCAATCGCAAATATCTTATGTTTAATATTTAAAAGCGATTTGATACGCCAGTAATTAAAAACAAGAATGCCAAAATCTGAATTCTGGCGTTACGCTCTGGTGAATCCCATATCGCAACTCATCCACGGATTGATGCTGTTAATGTGTTTTGCTATAAAAACAAAACCCATACATCATCATCCCTAAAATGAGAAAGTAGGACCATCGGGTATTAGCGGTTTTTTAGTAGGGGAATACCTGACCAGTGACGTCAGATAAAGGGATAGGAAGGGAGTAACTGGAATGCGTCTGTCACGAATAGCGGCTGAATTACGCTACATGCTTAATAGATTATGTTCGTAACTTGCGCAGGCGCGGAACGATGGATAAAAAATAGGGAATAACGAATAGCGATTGTTTCGGCGCGGAAACCATGCTGCGACACGATGTTATCCAGTCATACGACCATCGCAATATTTTATCGCTATCACACATATACACTATCACTTTTTATTCGAACTGTCGTTTGAATTCAGCAAACTGGACACTCAGTGACTCGACTTGGTCACGCAGGGCAACGACCTCCTCTTCAAGCGCTGCGATGCGATCCTGACGGTCGTTTCTGTGAACGTTATTTGACAATGCTTCGACATTAGCTTGCTGCTCCAGGACTTCCTCGCCAGCTAATAGTTGCGCGTAGCGAGACTCTTTAGTACCGGGCCCTTTCGCAAGGCGGCCCACCAGCGGCGGGTATTTGTCGATAAGAAATTGCAATGCGGTCTCGACGTCGTTGACCGAGGCGAATTCATGCTGCCGACCACAGCGCATTCGTATCTCGCCAGCTGTCTGAGTTCCCCGTAACATCAAGGTTGCCAATACCGCCAACTTGTCCGGCTCAAGCGTCCACTTCAGACGCAAGCGGTGTTCGTATTTAGCCACGCGGGCGCCCGCCTGATTGACTTCAACAACCAACTTGCGCTGCATCAATCGTTGCAACACTTCCAGCACTGTTGATTCGGAAATCGAGATGACTGGGTCGCGACTCGATAGTTGGTTGCAGCCATTGACCAACGTATTGAGGGAAAGAGGATAGTTATCCGGCGTGAGCGCTTCTTTTTCAGCCAGGACGGCAAGGACGCGAATTTCAAAAGGGTCGAGGATAGCTTCGTCGCCACTGGATGGGGTGCTTGCTTCTGTAGTTATCATCTAATCTTTCGTAAAGTACGTTTGTCCGAATCAACGCAATAACGCAACAAGCCACCAATCTAATCCAGACAATTATTCTCGGTTCACAGCCGTTCGATTACTCTACCAACCGATTGAGCTGATCCGGATCGAATTTATCCAAGAGTGGCAGCCCATCGCAGGCGATACCAGCAGATTTTAGCAAGGCCACAATGCAGGCAATCTGATGCTCCTGGGCTGCCGCATTATCGATCAATCCATGCAATGCCTTTGATAATGGGTCATCACCGTTCGGCGTTACACCGTATGCCGCAAACATGCGCGCAGCGGCCTCCTCCTTGGCGTTATTGATTTCCTTCTGAACAATGCGGGCAGGATTACCAACCGCCGTTGCGCCAGCTGGTACCGCCTTCACCACCACCGCATTCGACCCAACCTTGGCTCCCTCTCCAACTGTAAAGCTACCCAGTATTTTGGCACCGGCACCGACGATTACTCCGCGCGCCAAAGTAGGATGACGTTTGATGCCTTTACCGAGCGATGTTCCACCTAATGTCACGCCTTGGTAAATAGTGCAATCATCGCCAACATCAGCGGTCTCACCGATAACCACACCAAAGCCGTGATCGATAAAAACACGTCGGCCGATGGTGGCTGCCGGATGAATTTCGATCCCGGTAAGGATACGGGCGATAAGAGAGATGAAGCGTCCCACCAATTTAAATTCATTTTGCCAACAGAACGCGGCCCAACGATGCATAACGATCGCATGAAATCCAGGATAGCACCACACCACCTCTAGGGCAGTGCGGGCGGCGGGGTCTCGAGCCATGATATTGGCGATGTCTTCACGAAGGCGACTGAACATAGAAACTAGATTAATAAACCGGGTGAAAGAGAAATATTGCTGAGCAATAACGAGGCATTATCTTATGCTAAAACGGTGCATCCGTCTTTTGAAGTGCCAGAATAGCGTCTAATTGCAAGGCGTTCCCGTGAACGCGCGCATTATATTAACTAACATTTTACAGTCATCGAAATTCACTCACGCGGGGGGGGGGGCGACGCTGCGCTGATTAGGAGGGGTGGAGATGGCAATGGCAATTGCGTGCCCGCCGAAGCCAGAGTCTGTGGAAATTGCGCGGCTATTGCTTCAAAATAAAGCAATAACCTCGCAGTTGGTGGGCCTGGCGAATCTACCTCACCTCAACCCCACCTGTCGACTTTAACCAAGCCGACAAGTGGCGAAGCTAAACGCCTTTGGCAAGACGTTGACGACGCGCTTCGTACAGACAGACGCCCGAGGCAACCGAAACGTTCAGACTTTCAACAGAACCAAACATCGGGACATGGACCAGAACGTCACAAGTCTCCCGCGTCAGGCGGCGCATACCTTCGCCCTCGGAACCCATGATCAATGCTGCCGGGCCGGAGAAATCGGCTTCATATAAACTTTTTTCACCGTCTTCAGTGGTACCGATCAACAAAATATTGCGTTCTTTGAGCTCGCGCAAGGTCCGTGCAAGATTGGTGACGGTAATGTAAGGGATCGTTTCGGCAGCACCGCTGGCGACCTTGGCAGCAGTGGCATTCAAGCCGACAGCACGGTCTTTCGGCGCAATCACAGCGTGCGCGCCCACGCCATCGGCCACCCGTAAGCAGGCACCCAGATTATGCGGATCGGTAATACCGTCCAAAATCAGTAACAGTGGCGGGCCGTCGATGGCATCCAGCAGTTCATCCAGATTGCGTGCCAGCGATAATTCACCGGCTTTGGCAACGACGCCTTGATGGCGGCGCGTGCCAACCATGTTGGACAAACGCTGATCATCCACCGGAAGTACGCGCACGTTGGCGGCTTTGGCTGTGCCGATCAGGTCTTTCATACGACCGTCTACGCGACTGGCATCGACATAAATTTCTTCGACCGAAGAGGCTTCGTGACGTAGGCGTGAGGTGACGGCGTGAAAGCCAAAAATCATTTTACTTTTCATGTTCTATCTTTTTTTCTTGCTTGGTTTGGCGAAAATTTTTGGTTCGCGCGTTTTTTCCACACCCATGGTAACTTTGGCTTTTTTGCTCTTGGTCACCTTGGTTTTGGCTGCACTTACATTAACTTTGCCGGTTTTGTTTGCTTTAGTAGCGGGTATTCGATTTGCCGGTGTTGTATCGACTTTGGACTTTGCCTTCCGGCTACGCGATTTTTCATGCTCGTTATCAGCACGTCGCGCTTCGTTTTTCAGAACAGTTTTGATGCCCGGCTCAGTGACCAGACGCAAGTCAATCTTGCGCGCGTCCAGATCCACGCGACTGACCTGAACCGTCACACGGTCGGTCAACTGATAACGCATTCCGGTGCGTTCCCCGCGCAGTTCATGGCGCGCTTCGTCGTATTGAAAGTAATCTGCACCCAACTCGGTGACGTGGACCAGGCCTTCGATATACAACGCGTCCAGCTGAACAAAAATGCCGAACGTTGCGACGCTAGAGATGGTTCCTGTGAACTCTTCGCCGAGTTTATCGCGGATGAAATAACATTTCAGCCACGCCTCGACATCGCGTGAAGCTTCGTCCGCGCGCCTTTCGTTCGCGGAGCAATGCACACCCAGCGCTTCCCAGATTGCGAGACTACCTTCGTTTTTCTTTTTACCGGCAGCTTTGTCTTCTGCTTGCTTGCGGCGCCCAGCCGGTGACAGCATGGTGTTCAGCGAGCCGGTATCAAGCCCTTTCGGCTCATAGCGTTTGCCAAGCAAAACCGCCTTAATGGCGCGATGTGTCAACAGATCGGGATACCGGCGAATCGGACTGGTGAAATGCGCGTAGTGATCGTACGAGAGGCCAAAATGACCAATATTTTCTGGGCTATACACTGCTTGTTGCATTGAACGCAACAGCATAGTTTGCAGCAGCAACGCGTCTGGGCGTGCCTTGATCGTCGGCATCAGAGCAGCGTAATCTGAAGCTGACGGCGTATCACCACCGGCCAGGGTCAGGCCAACCTGCTTCAAAAATGTCCGCAAGACTGCTAGCTTTTCTTTAGTCGGGCTGGCATGAATACGATACAGGCCGGGGTGCTTATGACGCTCGAGCAAATCGGCAGCGCAAACGTTAGCGGCCAACATGCATTCTTCGATCAGTCGATGCGCATCGTTACGGGTACGAGGCAGGATTTTTTCAATTTTACCAGCCGCATTGCAGACGATGTAAGTCTCAGTGGTCTCGAAATCGATAGCGCCACGGGCCTGACGCGCTTGTAGCAAAGCATGAAACACTTCGTACAAATGCAGCAGATGCGGGACCAGTCCGGGACGCTTGGCCGCTTCAGGACCTTTGGTGTTGCCCAGTATTGCGGCCACCTCGGTGTAGGTCAGACGCGCTGCAGAGTGAATCACCGCGGGATAAAACTGGTATGCCTTGATTTCGCCTTTGGCGGTGATTACGGCATCGCATACTAACGTCAGACGATCAACATCTGGATTGAGCGAACATAGCCCGTTTGACAGTTTTTCCGGCAACATTGGAATGACCCGCCGTGGGAAATACACGGAGGTGCTGCGCTCCAACGCATCAACATCCAGCGCGTCGTTCGGCTTAACGTAATGACTGACATCGGCAATCGCGACAATTAAACGATATCCAACGGTGCGACCGATCTTCACCGGCTCACAATACACCGCATCATCAAAATCGCGTGCGTCTTCGCCATCGATTGTGACCATCGGGACGTCACGCAAATCGACACGTTCTGCCAGATCGCCATCAACGACTACGCTAGGCAGCTTTGACGCGGCCTTTTGCGCGGCAGCAGAAAACTCATGCGGGACACCGAACTTACGCACGGCAATTTCGATTTCCATTCCAGGATCATCGATATCGCCTAACACTTCGGAAATTTTGCCTACTGGCTGTGTAAACCGCGATGGTTGCACCGTCAGTTCAACACTGACAACCTGCCCGGCTTTCGCTTTGCCGGGCGAACCGGCCAGAATAATATCCTGGCTGATGCGCTTGTCTTCGGGTGCAATCACCCACGCGCCGTTTTCATTCAGCAAACGACCGATCACATGGGTGTTGGCACGCGTAATGACTTCTACAATCGTGCCTTCGGGACGACCGCGACGGTCAGTTCCGATGATGCGCGCTTGTACGCGATCGCCATTCAGCACTTTCTGCATCTCTTTTTCAGGCAGAAAGACATCACCGCCACCGTCATCAGGAATCAGAAAACCATATCCGTCGCGATGACTACTGACACGACCGACAATAAAGTCGGGTGAATTGGTGAGCTTGTAGATTCCCGCGCGGTCCGGCTTGATTTGACCATCTCGGTCCATCGCATTGAGCCGTCGCGTCAACCCCTCCATTTCGTCGGGTTTAACGCCGAGCGCCGCAGCAAGTGCGTCGATATTTTGCGGTTCGGAAGAAGTCCGCAGAAGGCCGAGAATTTCCTCTCGGCTAGGGATGGTGTAGGAGAATTGGCTCAAGAGGCGTGGGGGTAGTTGTTATAGATAAGATCGGGAAATTGGTTAAGGCGGTGCATAAAGACTTGTAATCACGGCTAGTGTAACGGAGGAAAGGGGCATTCACCTAGTCAGCAACTTTTTATCGCCATAAATCACGCTACAAGGCTTCGAACATTGACTTATTCTCAATTTCATCTATAATCTTGGTCTTCGCAGGGTTCAGTCTAGGCTAAATCTTCGAAATCAGCTTGAGTAGTTCAGACTTTCAAGCCCACGTGGCGGAATTGGTAGACGCGCATGGTTCAGGTCCATGTGCCTTCGGGTGTGGGGGTTCGAGTCCCTCCGTGGGCACCAGATAACTGGTGCAATAGTTGTCAAAACATTGGTAGTAATATTAGAAAAACCGCATAAGCATCAATGTTTATGCGGTTTTTTTATTTCCCGGTCCGAATCAGCATGGCGCGAATACGCATGGTCAGTCATTCCAGCGCAACGCCCAATTGCCGCTGAACGCTGGCCGCTGCCGCGATCCCACACGGCGGCGAGATGAAACGTGAATAGATGCATTGACGGAACCTTATCGAGTCGGTTGTCAGATTAATTCGCCACAGCGGCGCAACGCGTCGCGGCCTGCTGCCCTCTTTTCCAACATAGCTCGTCCGCGCCTCGTACCGGATGAGGAATACCTTCGCGATCAATATGCGCAGTCACAGTCCGCCACGCGCGTGCCCCCTGACGATCCAGCTCAAGACGTAACAACCAGCCTGTAATGTTGGCCTTCTCCGAAAATCCATTAAATACAAAGTTGCCCAAGCTGTAAATGATCGGCTTACCCCGATATTGCTCAACGTTCTGCGTTACATGCGGATGACCACCAACCACAGCATCGGCACCAGCATCAATCATCGTCCGTGCCAGCTGCCGCTGGCGATCGCTGGCGAGCGGCTCGTCTTCCCAACCCCAATGCATAACAGGAATAACAAGATCAGCCCCAAAAACTGTGCGTGCCCGGACGATATCGCGCTTTACCTGCTCATCCTCGCTCCAGGCAATTCCCGGCTGGTCAACGTCTGCCTCAAAACTCCTTGGTAGAAATTCGTCATAACCCAAAAGTGCAATCCGCAAACCGTTTCGCTCGATAATCAAAGGTCGGTGCGCTTGTTGAAGATTGCGACCACCACCGAAGTAGCCGATACGATGGCTATCCAACAGGTTAAGCATTTCAGTAAAGGCAATAGGACCGTAGTCGCCGGAATGGTTATTTGCCAAACCCAACGCGTCGAAATGACGCTTAAGAACATCTAAAGTACGCGGATTGGCACGAAATGTGAAAGGCTTGTCAGGTTGAGGCGCACCCTTTGTAGCCACCACACATTCAAGATTCCCGACGCGAATATCGGCCGCGTTCAGGATAGCTGCAAATGGTGCGAATGGATCGCGGCCGCTACTGACAACCTTCCCAGGAGTTTCAGCAAGCATAATATCGCCAACGAAAGCAATCGATACTGAAGGCTCGGCAATTTGCGCCGACGCGCCGCTGATGCCAACGAAAACGCTTAAAAAAACTCCTGCTGCCAGCCAATAAGCTGGCTTCATGGCGCAACTTCCAGTACGGCACATCCGTATTGCAGATTCCGCTGGAAAGGCAAAGCGTACACGTCATTCAATCCTGTAAGCGCAGCGGGCGAGGTAGTTGCCAGCGCCACCGGCGCGATATATTTGGCTTCGTGCAATAGCATCGGTTTGGGCTCGGCATGGTCATAAATATACAGTTTGATATAGGCAATCTGGCGCGCATCTCCGATCACAACAGCCTTGAAACGAAAGCGGCCATTAATGTCGATTGCCTTAACTTGATAGGGATCGCTTTCCGGTTTGAAATCCAATGTTTGCGTGCTCCCATTTTGCATTATTTGACAACGCAAAAGAGGTGCAGCGATGACCTGTTGAGGAACTAACGCGGAGATCAGCAAATACACGAATATGCCAGAACGGCTCAAAAATATAGACAATTGGTTAACCATTAATTTATGTAGGGGACAATAAAATACTGAAATTAATACAGTTTATTAATCATTATCAAAAATGAACTTATATTTCCATATTTTCATAACCGCATAATTACTTTAAAGAAAGTTTATTCTCTCACTCTTTCGTTGACCAAACCATATAAATGAAAGTATTATTCGTCTCTTCGCAATTGCTGCGAGCCTTAATCGGTGAGTGCAAAAGCCCACGTGGCGGAATTGGTAGACGCGCATGGTTCAGGTCCATGTGCCTTCGGGTGTGGGGGTTCGAGTCCCTCCGTGGGCACCAGATGATTGGTGCGAAAAGTAGAAAAACCGCATAAGCATCAATGTTTATGCGGTTTTTTTGCGCCTAAATTTACCTCTGATTTCGCATCCAGCTATCCATTGTTGATTTCAGCGCCGTCGGGTCAAATTCCGTAGAAAAATTTGTCACAATCGCAGTCTAATCAACCTGTTGACGGCCACAGCGGATTAGCTTTGAGACAAAATCTGCCTCGCAAGAGTCAATCACCAAAATCGGCAGACTATCCGATGCGGGGCAGTAATTTCAGCTATCAATCATTTTTTTATTTCATCGTCGGCATGGCAAATTCTGCACCGGCGGCAATCGTTGCCGGCCAGCGTTGCGTGACTGCTTTTTGTTTGGTATAAAAACGGACTGATTCCGGTCCGTGTGCATGATGATCACCAAACAGACTCCGCTTCCAGCCGCCGAAACTGTGGAACGCCATCGGTACCGGAATTGGCACATTGACGCCGACCATGCCGACCTGCACCCTTGACGTGTATTCCCGCGCGGTATTGCCATCCCGTGTGAATATGGCGGTGCCGTTACCGAATTCGTGTGCGTTGACCAGGTCCAGCGCTGCTGCGAAGTCAGCAACCCGAACGATACACAACACTGGTCCGAAAATTTCTTCCTGATAAATTTTCATATCCGCGGTGACATGATCAAACAGTGTGCCGCCGAGAAAAAAGCCTTTTTCGTGGCCCGGCACCGTGATGCTGCGTCCGTCAACGGCCAGAGTCGCACCAGCTGCGATACCGTCGTTGATGTAACCGAGTATTTTGTCCTTGTGAATTTGCGTCACGACCGGACCCATTTCTGCTTCCAGGTCCATACCTTGATTGATGCGCAGTTCCCGTACCCGCGGTGCCAGCGCCGCAACCAACTTATCGGCGACATCACCAACGGCCACAGCCACCGAAATTGCCATACAACGTTCGCCCGCGGAACCATACCCAGCGCCAATTAAAGCGTCCACGGTTTGATTCAAATCGGCATCCGGCATCACGACCATATGATTTTTAGCACCACCGAGCGCCTGCACCCGTTTGCCCTTCGCGCAGCCAGTGGCATAAATGTATTCTGCAATGGGAGTCGATCCAACGAAGCTGACAGCCTTGACATCAGGATGATCAAGGATGGCATCGACCGCCACTTTGTCGCCCTGCACCACGTTGAAGACGCCGTCCGGCAAACCCGCTTCTGTCAATAACTCAGCCAGCAGTAAACTTGCTGAAGGATCGCGCTCGGACGGTTTTAGCACAAACGTGTTGCCGCAAGCAATCGCCATCGGAAACATCCACATCGGCACCATCACAGGAAAGTTAAACGGTGTAATACCGGCACAGACGCCCAGCGGTTGACGCATGGTCCAGGCATCAATGCCGTTGCTAATCTGCTCGGTATATTCACCCTTCAGCAATTGCGGTATGCCGGTCGAAAATTCTGCGACTTCGATACCACGCGTGACTTCCCCTTTTGCATCGGTGAAAACTTTACCGTGTTCGTTGGTAATCAGGGCTGCAAGACGATCATGATTTAAATCAAGCAGCTCTTTAAATTTGAACATGATGCGGGCGCGACGCAATGGCGGCAACGCAGACCATGCCGGAAACGCGGCTTTGGCGGCTGCCACGGCAGCATCGACTTCGGCCGTAGACGCAAGGCTGACCTTTGAAGTGACTGCACCAGTGGCAGGATTAAATACATCGCTGGACCGTTCGCCTTTTGAGGCAACGTGTTGACCATTGATAAAGTGACCGATGGTGGCGGGTGTGGACGCGTTCTGAGATGACATGATGATGGCCTCGAAAGTGATGAAACGACATGCGCAATATTGTCCGGAAGCGATTCAGCGGCAGTTTGCCATATAAAATCAAGGAGGACATGCGGCATAAAAAATTTGGTTCGACGCATAATATAACGGATCACTATGCTCCTCCGTCATGCTTGCACCATCCTTACAACTAGGTACGATTAACGATTATCGCCGCATCAACCAATCATGCGCAGGATCATTTTTAAAATGCCAGGAGCGCCTGGAGCCAGCCATTACATTGAGGTAATAACAATCATAGCCGTGCGGCGCAACGACTGGATGATACCCCTTTGGCACCATGACCACATCGTGATTTTCGACGGCCATTGATTCATCCAGCGAGCGGTCATCCGTGTAGACGCGCTGGAAAGCAAACCCTTGTGAGGGGTTTATACGATGGTAATAAGTTTCTTCCAGCGCGCTCTCATCAGGGATGTTATCAGTATCGTGCTTATGCGGCGGATAGCTCGATGAATGGCCGCCGGGCGTTATCACCTCGACGATCAATAAATGATCGGCTGGCGCACTTTGCGGAAGGATATCGCACACATAGCGGGTATTGCTCCCCTGCCCTCTGATTGAACGGACCGCGCTGGCCGGTTCGATCAGGCGTGCGCTAAAATCGCCGTTTCCAGGTGCGCTGCAAACGGCGATTTCTACGTCACCATGCGCAGTAATGCACACCGCCTGCCTATGCGGTACATATACCGAATAGGGTGAAACTCGTTCAAACACGCTATCGCGCTTGCCAATCTCAGACCAAACCGTTTTTCCCACTTCAACACTGACGATCCCACGCAAAATAACAATACACATTTCGCGCCCGCCGGTATAGAAACTAAATTCCTCGTCTTTTACCAACCGATAGGCTGCGAAACCCACGTAGCTCCAACCCGCAGATTCCGGTGTGACGGCCACAATCTCGCGACCTTCCTGCCGGCCTTTCACTAACAAACTCATGCCGTCTCCTTCAGGTCCGTATTCCTACCGCTACTACCGCTACTACCGCTACTACCGCGCTCGATTCCTTGCACCAATGCCGCCAGATGTCGGTAGCCCATTTCTGCGTATTGATAACTTGGCGCTACGGCCGGGTCCTGCTCGGCTTCGACCACCAGCCAACCTTGGTAGTCATGTTGGTAAAGCGTCATTAGCAATGTTTCAAAATCAATTGCACCATCACCCGGAACGGTAAATGCGCCGTTAATCACTGCCTGCAGGAAACTCCAATTACCGTTGCGCGCCAACTTCACGACGCCTGGACGTATATCTTTGCAATGCACGTGGGACACACGGTTAATATGCTTTCTTAAAACCAGTACCGGATCGCCACCAGCGAACGCGATATGACCGCTATCAAATAATAATCCTACTGAGTCGCCGGTGAGTGCCATCAACCGATCTATATCCGTAGCCGTCTCCACGTATGCGCCCATGTGATGATGGTAAGACAACCGCACGCCATGGGACAGAGTGAAGTTAGCAAAGTCAGTGAGCTTGTCTGCATATTCCTGCCATTGCTGAGCGCTATTAAACTGTGGCCGCTTGTATAGTGGTTCCGGCTGACCCTGTATCGCATTAGCAACCTCGCCATACACCATTACTTTGGCGCCGTTTTCAGCCAACAAACGCAAGTGCGGCCCAACCGCAGCAATCTCGTCCTTTACCGAGCCAGTCGCCAATCGCCCTGAATACCAGCCGGAGACGCACTCCAATGCATACTTGCCGAGAACAGCCGCCAGCGCCGCTGGCTCCTTGGGAAATTTATTCCCCAGCTCAAACCCGCGATAGCCGATTTGAGCCCCCTCTGACAGCGCAACCTCCAAGGGCGTCTCGCCCCCCAGTGACGGCAGATCGTCATTCATCCACGAGATTGGATTGATCCCAATTTTGACGTTGAATTGTTTACTCACAATGTTTTCCGATCAGAGTTTCTGGTTCAGTTGTGCCAACTCGTATTGCTCACGGGCTATTTGTACAGAGGTTCGTGCCGAGACCTCTGGCACCGCAACCTCCCACCAACAGCCGCCGTCCTCTGTGGTGCGCTTTGGATCGGTATCGATGCAGACCAGGTAAGTGCGGTCGGCAGTACGCGCACGTTCCATTGCCGCTTCCAGTTCTGGAATGGTGCTGACATTTTCAGACAAAGCGCCTAACGATCTGGCGTGCATCGCAAAGTCGATGCGCGGCGCACCCAGCGCGCCTTGCAAGCAATCTTCCAGCATGTTGTTAAACGGCGCGCCGCCGCACGCTTGCTGCAGACGATTGATGCAACCGTAACCGCGATTGTCGAGGACCACAATGATCAACTTTTTGTCCAGCATCACCGATGTCGCAATTTCGGAATTCATCATCAAGTAACTACCGTCACCGATCATGACAATAACCTCGCGGTCAGGCTTAGCCAATTTGACACCCAACGCCCCTGCAATCTCGTACCCCATGCAGGAATAACCATATTCGACGTGATAGCCGCCGGGGATTGCGGTGCGCCAGAGCTTGTGAAGTTCAGCCGGCAATGTGCCGGCGGCACACACCACGATATCGGTTACCGGTGAGGTCTTGCCAGAGCGTTGCACTGCACCGATCACTTCTCCATCGTAAGGTAGTGCAGGCAGCGGTAATTCACGCCGATTGGTGATGCCGTTTACTGTGGCACGCCAAAACTGCGCTTGCTCGTTCGCCTCTACCGTCCACGCATCGCTGGCACGCCAGTCCTTAAGTCCCTCAGACAAAGCCGTTAATCCCAAACCGGCATCACACAAGAGGCCGGTTGCGTGCCATTTCATGGCATCGCCTGAATTAACATTAATGCTCACTAGCTTTGCTTGTGCAAATAATGAATGCGATCCGGTCGTAAAATCCTGTAAGCGGCTGCCAATTGCAATGACGACGTCGGCATGATCCGCCAAAGCGTTTGCTGCAGGTGAGCCGGTTACGCCCAACGCACCGAGTTGTAGCGGATGATCCCAAGCCAGTGCCCCCTTACCGGCCTGCGTTTCAGCCACCGGCACGCCATGGGTCTCGGTAAATTTGCGCAGCGCCTCCGTCGCGTTGCCGTACAAAACGCCACCGCCGGCGACGATGAGCGGTTGCCTGGCATTTTTCAACAACGCCATAGCCTCCTGCAATGCCTCCTCGGACGGCGGTTGTGCGTGAAACTTTACCGGTTTTGGTCTAAAAAAAGCTAACGGATAGTCGTACGCCATGGTCTGCACATCTTGCGGCAACGCCAATGTGACCGGCCCGCATTGTGCTGCATCGGTCAGCACTTGAATCGCGCGCGGCAAAGCAGTCAATAATTGCTCAGGATAATAAATGCGATCAAAATAGCGCGATAGCGGCTTAAACGCATCGTTCACGGATACGCTGCCATCTTGAAAATTTTCAAGTTGTTGTAGCACCGGATCGGGTCGACGCGATACAAAAATATCTCCAGGCAGTAATAGCACCGGCAAACGGTTCACATGCGCCAATGCTGCCGCCGTAAGCAAATTGGTCGCACCGGGACCGATCGAACTGGTCACCGCCATCATGCGGCGCCGCATATTGGCTTTGGCGTAGGCAATGGCGGCATGCGCCATCGCCTGCTCGTTATGTGCCCGATAGGTTGGTAACGCATCCCGATGCTGATACAGCGCCTCTCCTAATCCGGCCACGTTGCCGTGGCCGAAAATGGCAAAAACACCACCAAAGAGTGGTTCTTCGCGGGTCTCGCCGATGGCGCTGATCGCGCTCGCATTCTGAAGCTCACTTCCCTCGACCGTCACGCGCAACGCTGCAAGATAGCGCACCAGCGCCTGCGCCATCGTCAGGCGAATTGTGCCGCTTCCGTTGCTCATGCTGGATGCTCCACATTTTTTGCTGATTTATTCGTACGACTATTCGTACGACTAATCGCACCAGTATTCGCACGAGTAATCGCACCACCGCGTCCACGCTCACGGCTTTCTTGCCAAACACCAATGAGCTGTTCAAAGGTCGTCCTCAGTGCGGCAATTAAGGTCGCGTCATCAATCTCGCCTTGTAACCAACGGCGCGCCGGCGCATGAAAAATTGTGCGCCCAACCATAAAACCGCGGCAGGTTTTGCTGTCCTTTGATGCGAGAAAACCCGCCGCCAGTTGGTCTACTGACGCACTTAATCCCAATAAGACTACGCCGCGGCAATAGGGATCACGCTCGGCGATCAAATTATCGATCCCGGTCCATTGGGCGGCGGACATTGACTCCAGCTTCCACCACTCCGGATAGATACCAAGGTTGTATAGTCGCTTGAGCGCTCGCAAGACCGTATTATCCGCAGCTGGCAGCGTTTTAGGCGGAATGATCTCCAACAACAATTCGTGACCGCTAACCTGCACGGCGTCATACAGCGCCCGTATTTGCGCCTCTTGTTCCAGGCGATTTTCGACCGCGTCGTCCGGGTGCAATTGCACCAGGCACTTGACGACATGCTCCTTCGGCCAGCTAATCAAATGAGAACCAATCGAACGGCCATAATCAAATTGAAGCGGATTCGACAACGGCAGCTCAACCGTGCGACCGACCCACCAGCCGCGGCCGGTGGCCGCATTCAAGGCGTCCTGACCATAACGATCGTCGATCAGTACCCCAATCTTGCCTTGTAGTTGCAACCCTTGTTCAGTCTCTGCTACAGCCTTGACCATTAAACATTTCAGCGCAGTGACACGAGACTCCGAAACACCGCTTTCACGCGCCAGTTCAAAAAACTGGTTACGGTGATCGAACGCAAAGACATTCACTTCGTCCCAGGATGGACGCGGTGCCGAGACCCGATGCAAGCGTGTCAGATGCGCGTCCAGATCTGGTCGCTGCAGACGTTCACTGTTCGCCAGAAAATACTCCAGCTCAAGCGGCGTCGGCATTGCCGGTGCACAAGCATGGCGCGAAACAACCAAAGCCCCGCATGCATTCGCGAGACGACAGCAGGTTTCATCGTTGGCCTCGGTTAGCCATCCTTTCAGAAAGCCGGATATAAAAGCGTCTCCCGCACCCAACACGTTCAACACTTCAACCTGCACCCCCTGGTAATTGAACGCAGCGTCGAGACTGATCGGCACTTCCCCGTAGATGACTGCACAGCCCAGAGGTCCGCGTTTGACGACCAAGATGGCTTTGCTGACAGCGCGCACTGCCTGAAGAGAGGTGACAATATCCGCACCGCCCCCGGCGATCATAAATTCTTCTTCAGTACCAACTACCAAATCGAACTTCGGTAAGATACCTTGCAAATGGGCGGTCACACTATGGTCTGCGATGAAGCGGGTTTCGCCATCGCCTCTGGCGGTCAAACCCCATAACACCGGACGGTAATCAATATCCAGCACGGTGCGCACGTTGTGGCGATGCGCGTACTCCAGTGCCCTGCAACTGGCGCGATGCACTTTTTCGGTAGAGAAGTGGGTTCCGGTAATCAATAATGCTTTGCTCGAAGCAATGAAATTTTCATCGATGTCATCTTCTGAAATAGCCATATCGGCACAATTCTCCCGATAAAAGATGAGCGGAAAAGTGTCTTTGTCTTTCAGTCCCAACATGACCAGTGCCGTCAGCCGGTCAGGATCGATTTTAATCTGGCTGACATCACACCCTTCTGCGGTGAGTGCATTGATTAAAAACTGTCCATTGTGCTCATTGCCAACGCGTGCGATCATGGCCGATTTCAAGCCTAACCGGGCGCAACCAAAAGCAATATTGGCCGATGATCCGCCCAGGTATTTAGCAAAGCTGGTGACGTCCTCAAGGCGTGCGCCAATTTGTTGCGCATACAGGTCTACGCCGAGGCGGCCCAGACAAACGATATCGCGTGATCGATCTGCCACGAACAGGCTAGCCGATGGTTTTAATGATGTAGTCATGAACACTTCCTCTTAAATCCTGATGCCATCAAGTTGATTCATCAGCGTCTGCATCTCTGCACCACCCGCCATCATGTCCAGCACCGCGTCCTTGGACACTGTATCTTTGGTGAATGTCCCCATCGATTTGCCGCGATTAAGCAAAGTAAATGAATCGCCGATGGGATAAGCGTGATGGACATTGTGGGTAATAAAAATCACCGAGATGCCGCGCTCTCGCGCTGTATGAATCAGTTTCAGGACATTGAACGACTGCTTTACGCCAAGCGCAGCAGTTGGCTCATCAAGGATCAGCACCCGCGCCCCGAAGTGAATAGCCCGAGCGATCGCCAGGCATTGCTTCTCTCCGCCGGACATGGTGCCAATGGCATGGTGCGGATCGCGCACCATAATGCCCATTTCGGCAAGCTTGTCGCTGGCGGTTTTGGCCGCATATTTCAAATCCATCACTGTGATGCCAAACACTTTTTTCGTCGGTTCGCGTCCCATGAAAAAATTTCGCGCCACCGAAAGAAGCGGCACCAGGGCCAGATCCTGGTAAACGGTGGCGACTCCGACATCCAACGCCTCTTTAGGCGAATTGAAGGAAACTTCCTTGCCATCGACCAGATATTGTCCTTCAGAAGGTTTATGCACACCGGCGAGGGTTTTGATGAGCGTCGATTTCCCTGCTCCGTTATCGCCCAGCAAACAATGTACCTCACCTTTTTTCAAGCGTAGAGTGACATTTTGCAATGCGATCACCGAGCCAAAAAATTTGCTGACATTTTCTAACGCAAGAATAGTGTCACTCATGATTACCTCGCCTCCGTCACGCGACGGCGGACATAGTTATTAAACAGAACCGCGACCAGCAACATGACGCCGAGAAAAACGCGGAACCAGTCTGAGTTTAGATTAGTGTAGGAGATGCCTATTTGAACCACCCCGAAAATAAGTGCCCCAAAGCAGGCACCGATGACCGAGCCGTAACCGCCTGTTAATAACGCGCCGCCGATGACGGCCGCGATGATGGCTTCAAACTCTTTTTGCAGGCCACGGTCGGCAGCTGCAGATCCGACGTCGGCGACCTGAAGCACTGCGAAAAGGCAGGCGCAGAAAGCGGTAAAAACAAATAAGGAAATTTTGACGCGTCGGACCGGCACGCCGACATTCTTTGCGGCATTCGCATCGCCGCCCACCGCAAATATCCAGTTACCGAAGCGTGTTCTTGCCAATACGAAGCTCGCCACGATTGCCAACACCGCCCACCAGACGATCACCTTGGGAATCCCTGCCACTATCGGCGCTCCGGCGTCGCTGGCGGCAATCCAGCCGTGACTCGCCATTGCGCGGAACAATCCGTTTCCAACGGTACCGCTAAACAACAAGCTGCCCAGCCAATCTTTGGCAGCATATTCACCGACCCCGCTGACAATAGTGCGATTGGCGAACATGATAGAAAGCGCCAGCGTCAAGCCACGTAAAATAAATAAAAACGCTAATGTGACAATAAAGGACGGCAAGCGGGTCTTGATCACCAAATAGCCATTCAACCAGCCGAGTGCCATTGAGCCCGCAAAAGCGAATACCACTGCGAGCCAGAATGGCCAGTGAAAATAGACGGTGGGAATCGCCACCATCATTCCTGCAAAACCGATCATTGAGCCTATCGACAAATCGAATTCGCCAGCGATCATGAGCATGCAAGCACCGATAGCGATCAAGCCAAGATAGGCAGCAACCTGCATCCAATTGACGATACCATCCAGATTGAACATCCCGGAATCGCCTGCCGTTAACGCAAAAATAAGGAACACCAACACGACGCCTGCCAAAGAGGCAAATTCAGGGCGGCCTAAAAAGCGTTTCAGACCACCTTCTGAACGTACCCGCTCATCTTGGCTAGCGGCCTTGTTAGCCTTCATTTTGGGGCACGATCCGCCACTGACAGGCGTGACTTTCTCAGCATGTACGCTATGTGAACTCATGAAATATCTCCTGCCTATTTGCTTATTTTGATTCTTTTGATTATTCACTAGTGCTGGTCCGTGCCCGATGCCGAGATGCACGCCGTCACTTTTTTAAATCCCGTCAAACTGTCATTTGGCCGCCCACTTGCACGCTAGACAAAACGCACAATAGCGGGCGGTCACAAACACCTGATGAAGCGGTAGAAGAGTGCTTAACGATATTGACCAGCGTATTTGAGTACCTTACCGATATTGTCTTTGGTAATGTAGCCAGGCCCCGAACTGATGTCACGCGGTCCATAAATTGGTGTCAGGCCGTACTCTGCAAGACGCGCCTGAAACTTTGGATTCGCCTTCAGTTTGGCTTGTATTGTCGCTATATCGGTTGTCTTGGATTGCGTCACGATTGCCAACACAGCAACCGGGATATATCCCTGCAGATAGGGCTGCTGATCAATCGCAAACTGCACCGAGCCATCCTGGATGCCTTTGGCAATTTCATCGGACAAATCAAACGTGGCAAACCACATTTTTCCTTTAAGGCCCATTTTTTGCAATGCACGCAAGCTTGGGCCCGCAGAATCAGGACCGAGCGCCAATACTGCTTGGGTGCCAGGATTGTTGCGTAAATAGGCAGAAACTTTGCTCTCTATACCGGTTGGATCCTGACCCGCATCAAGCGTTGCTTTTTTATAGTCAACGCCAATCGCGTCAGCAAAACCACGGCAACGCTCGAACGAGGATGGATTGGTCGCGTAGTGATTGACGCACAAGAACGATTTGATTCCAGCCGCCTTGGCCTTCTCGCCGGTACCTTTGCCAGCCTCATATTCAGGTTGACCCACGTGCATAATCGCACCCAGCTCTTCGCTTTGCTGCTGCGTTCCGGAATTGATGGTGACCAATGGAATTTTCTTGGCTGTGACGGTTTCCATCGATTTTTTTAACACACTGAAATCAGCAATACTGACAATTACACCGTCATAATGACGGGCTGCCGCTTGCTCGATCAAACGCGACATATCAGCCAGATCGCCATTCGGCGGATTGCGATAGTCAACGGTGACGTTAAAATCTTCACCCGCTTGTTTAATGGCATTCTTAATGGTGTTCCACCAGGAATCAGAATCCGGCGCATGACTAATAAGGACAAATTTTTCACTCGCTGCGTACGCGATATTCACGGATACCGCTGACATCGCCAAGGTAGCGATCATCAAGGCCTTGAAAAGCCGTTTGGATCTATAAAGTTGCATTTTATCTCCGATTTTATTTTGCCCGGACTATGAGGTACGGTACGTGGTGCGGTCCGCTCGTATTTCACTTGCATCATCGCGCTAACATCTCGCTGACCGGCACTAAACAATAGAACAAGCGAGACTGGAATGCAACTTTCTTTTCAAAGTATTTTTATTTAGAATTTAATTTCTAATTAATGAGACTTTCTTTATAATGACCTTGATGGCAAATATCGGGTAGCCGTCAATTAGAATTGGGGGTAGGAAAAATAGTTATGACGACATTACTTATCATCGCTGCCGTCGATAGGATATTTTTTTTGTAAATCCTACAAAAAAAAGATACAACGAGGAAACACCATGGTGGAAACTGCTACAGTTGATCAACTGATGCTGCAAATTGCGGATAAATACGCCACGCTTTCCAAGCAATTGAAAATTATTGCCAAGTACGTCGAACAGCATCGCACGAGCTTGATGTTAGAGCGCATTAGCGATATTGCAGAACATTGTGATGTCCAACCGTCGGCGATCGTGCGCTTTGCCAAACAGTTTGGATTTAGCGGCTTTAGTGAAATGCAAGCCGTGTTTAGGGATGCTTACACGGCGCAAACCGGACCGTCCCCAAACTATCAACAACGTATTCGCAAACTGATCGAAACCAAAACTTCACCACTTCCCAGTGGTGCGATGGCTCGCGAATTCATCGATGCAAGTCGCAGTGGCCTCGACGAATTATTAGATGGCTTTGACGAAGCACGATTCGAAGACGCAGTAAAGCTTCTACATAAAGCTGAGAATATTTATGTCATCGGCGTGCGTCGCTCTTTTCCTATCGCGGCCTATATTGTCTACGCGCTGCAACACACCAATAAACGTGTCCATATGTTGTCGGGCCTGGGCGGAATGTTCCGGGAGCAAGTTCGCAGCATCGGCAAAAACGATGTAATGATCGCTATTAGCTTTACGCCCTATGGGAAAGAGACCCAGGCTTGCGTGCGCCTGGCGCAGCACCATCAGGCAAAGACCCTGGTTATCACGGATAGCCAGTTAAGCCCGCTTGCGAAACATGCTACGGTCGCATTGACAGTCAAGGAAGGCAGTGCATTTGCCTTCCGCTCCCTCACCAATGCGATGTGTTTGTGTCAGGCGTTATTTATTGCTTTGGCTTATCGGCTCGAATTGAATGTGGAGGAAGTCAATGTCATTGAAGGTTATGACGATCAATAGCACGCGGCTTGCCGGCTTCTCGATTGTTACCATGATCAGGTTTAAGCAACGCCACTGACGTCCGCTCCGCGCTATTCTGTGCGCTTCGGCGGACGAGTTTTTTCACAAGACAACTGGTAACTTCGATAGCAACGATTCGCGCAAGGCAATGCCGATTCGCGTTGCTTCTGTCGCATCATCAAGCGTCAGACTTAATGGCTGCCGATTCTGGATAGCGGCGATAAAATAGGTCGCTTCGGTCAAAAAAGCATCTTGAAAACGATCGAAGAAACTGGGCGTGCAGGTATTGCGAATCCCCGAGGCGTCTGCAATTTCCACGCGATTCTGGCGCGGATTGCGCCCCACAGTCAAGCGCCCTGCCGTACCGGTAATTTCGGTGACTGTCTCATGTCCGTGCGGCATCGTGCGCGAAGCATAAAACGTCGCAATGCAGCCGTTCTCGAACTCACAAATTGCGACACCATTGTCGACGTCTCCACAGGCAACCAATGCAGTATGGACCGCAATAGTGCCACTGGCAAAGACCCGGACCGGCTTAGGATTTCCCAACATCCAGCGTGCCAGATCGATGTCATGCACACTGCAATCGAGAAAAATGCCGCCACTGGTAGGTGCGAATTTAACGAAGAAACCGTCAGGATCCAGCTGGTCGCAGGTCTGTGAATACACCATAAACGGCTGGCCGATGCTACCGGACTGAATTCTTCGGTAGGCATCCTGATAGCTGGCATCGAAACGTCGCACAAAGCCGATCATGACCTTGAGATGCGGATGCAACGCCGCCTCCGCATTCACGCGCAGACAGTCTTCAAGATCCAGCGATAATGGCTTCTCGCAAAACACGTGCTTACCGGCACGCAGTGCCTGAATAATTTGCTGCGGATGCAGGGATGTCGGCGTCACCAAAAACACGATATCAAGTCCGGCGTGCGCTAGCAAAGCCTCATAATCGCTGTACAGGCTATCGATTCCCAGCGCCTCCTTCGCCCATGTCAACTCGCTTTCAAGCGGACTGCAAGCGGCCACTAAAATTGCGCCGGGAACGTGCCGCATCAGGTTCTCAGCATGGCGCCTTCCAAGTCGACCGAGGCCGGCGATTCCAACTTTTAATGACCTTTGGGCGCTCATGCTTGGATATTAATTGCGTTGTTTGACAAATCTATGGTGCGATTTTCACGCCACGATAAGGTCGCAGCTTCTGCCAGGGCTAACGCCTTAACGCCGTCATCAATTGTCGTGCGTACAGTACCGCCATTGATCAGAACATCAAAGAAATGTGCAATTTCCCGCGCATAAGCAGCGCGATAACGCTCTAAAAAAAAATGCTCTGGTTTATCCTGGCTAACATTATTGGCGGTCGAGGACACGACTTCTGTTGGTTTGTGATTTCCTGCCTGCAGCATTCCTTTGCTGCCGAGCACTTCAAAACGCTGGTCATAGCCGTATGCCGCGCGGCGACTGGTATTGATCTGGCACAGGCGACCGCGACGGGTGCGTATCGTTACGACTGCAGAATCGATGTCACCCGCTTCGGCAATCGTCGGATCGCTTAAGCAACTGCCAGTGGCTGAGATACTGACCGCGTCATCCTCTAAGATCCATCGAAAAATATCGAAATCATGAATCAACATGTCTTTGAAAATTCCACCGGAATTTTTTAAATAAGAAACCGGTGGCGCACCGGGGTCACGACTCGTTACCACCAACATTTCCGGCTCGCCTATTTCCCCGGATGCCAGACGAACCTTCAAAGCCTCGAACGTGGGATCGAAGCGCCGCTGGAAGCCGATCATGCAGGTGACCTTCGCTTCGGCTACCGCCAGCGCACATGCCTTGGCACGTGCCAGCGTCAGATCTACCGGCTTCTCACAAAATATGGCTTTACCGGCGGCGACCGCACGCAAAATAAGATCGGCGTGCGTATCGGTGCTGGATGCGATGAGTACTGCACCAATCGAACGATCAGCCAAGGCCGTTTCAATATCAACCACCTGCGCACCGCTTTGCGTTGCGATAGCATGTGCAGCCTCGGCGTTCACATCGCTCACATACTTGAGATTGACGCCCGGTTGCTGAATGAGATTAGCGGCGTGAATTTTACCGATTCGACCTGCTCCGAAAACTGCGACATCGATCATGTTGGTTCTCCGTGATATTTTTATCGTGAGCTCTATTGTAAGCAACAATTCGCCACGAAATGAATTTAATTTCTATTATTTTTTTAATCGAAAATAAATTTCTAAATAAACAAACATCAGTTGTATTTTCACAATGCCAACAGGTCTTGCCTTGAAAACACTCTCTTTTTATCAAAATTCAAGGTAAGGTTAGGGTGTCGCACGCCGCTGAGCTGAAAACGCCGCACAGCTTCGATTGAAAATCTGATTGTAAATAATACTGCACACGATTGGATGATTAACATGCCACGTCCACCATCTGCTTTTTTGCTAAGCGTCACCATTCTGGTACCGCTATTAGGATGCGTGACGCGAGGTGATAGCCCAGGGCCGAAACCGGTTCCCATGACACCGCTCGCACTGGCAAGCGGAAACCTGACGAGAACGATGGCGAACCGCGTCACCGTCACGCTGGATGACGGATATTCGATATTGTTAATGGAGGGAAGTCATTGGCTGTATCGCGGTAGCGTGCCGGATGGTAAAGTTTATCAGCCTAGAAAAGGGACCTTGTTAACTGACGATAAGGACCCGAGAGAATTCAATATTGTGACATCCGGAAAGCAGCTGGTAGGCCTATATTTCCCGGCTGGGCATCGCTATGTGCCCTTGAAGCAAGCGCTATACTTCGTTTTTCAGGATTAAACCGGGAATTAAGGGATACCCGTTTTCTCATTCCCCTTCTATTTTTCCCCTCCTATCATTCCCGTTTTTGCTATTTTCAGATAGCGTTTTGACGCGCCGAATACAATGTCGATAGATGCTTTGGACGCGCATAGAGCTAAAGCCTATGATCGGTTTTGGATGAAATATCGGCTTGAATAGCAAAAGCCCCGGTTTTTGACCAGGGCTTCTTTGTCTTACCAGGCAATTCAACAAACGCGGGGTTATCGCGCCATTCCGCGCTTTGACCATGCGTCCAACTGATGGGGACGCAAACTGTCATAGTCTTCGAACGGCTGATGAATCCATGGGTTGGTCGGCAAATGATCTACGTAAAAGTCGGGCTTGATGGTCGAGCATTCTTTCCACCAGATAACCGCCGATTTAACCTCAGTGACCGGCGAATAATTTTCCCGCAAGTGACGTTGAACCCTATCAAGAGTCACACCCGAATCCACCAGATCGTCCACCAACAGAATTCGACCAGCCAGCGAACCACGGCTCATGGTAATGTGCGCCGCGATATCAAGTTCACTTTGCACGGTGCCGGCCGCTTCTCGATACGAGCTGGTCGAGAGAATCGCTAAAGGAACGTCAAAAATACGTGAGCAGACGTCACCAGGGCGCAATCCGCCCCGCGCTAAACAAAGGACCTGATCAAATTTCCAACCAGACTCATGCACCTTGAGAGCGAGTTTTTCGATAGCGCGATTATAGTCATCCCATGTAACCCATAGGTGCTTGTCGTCAGAGATATTCATCTTGCTTATCTTCTATTTTAGTTATTTGAAAGGATGACGCAAGACGATAGTTTCTTCCCGATCAGGACCGGTTGAGACCATATCGATCGGTACGCCAACCAATTCTTCAATACGTTGAACGTAAGCACGTGCATTCGCTGGTAACGCATCCATCGACTTGGCCCCGACAGTAACTTCCGTCCAGCCCGGCATCTCTTCATAGATTGGTACACAACGTGCGGCTTCTTCTGCACCAACCGGGAAGATATCGACCACCTTACCGTCGATTGTATAGCCCGTGCATAGTTTCAGAGACTCGAGACCGTCAAGCACGTCCAGCTTGGTTAAGCACATGCCGGACACACCATTGATCTGAACCGAGCGCTTTAACAATGCGGCGTCAAACCAGCCGCAACGACGTGCACGACCAGTAACGGTCCCAAACTCATGACCTACACTCGACAGATGCAGACCGATACCATCTTCTGTAGGGAGTTCGGATGGAAACGGTCCTGATCCAACGCGGGTCGTGTATGCCTTGGTAATACCCAAAACGTAATGCAACATGTTTGGTCCGACGCCCGAGCCTGCAGCAGCGTTACCGGCAACGCAGTTACTCGATGTGACGAACGGGTAAGTACCGTGATCTACGTCGAGCAAACTACCCTGCGCGCCTTCAAACAATATTTTTGCGCCGTTGTTATACGCGGCATATAGCTCGCTGGAAACATCGGCAACCATTGGCGCAAGGCGCGACACGTTGGCTAATGCATCGTCGTAAGTCTTTTGAAAATCAACCGCGTCCGCCTTCAGATAGTTGGTCAGGACGAAGTTGTGATAGTCGAGATTTTCTCTCAGCTTCTCAGCAAAGCGCGTTTCATTGAGCAAGTCGGCAACCCGAATTGCCCGGCGCGCGACTTTATCCTCATACGCTGGACCAATCCCTTTTCCAGTCGTCCCTATCTTTGCCGCTCCGCGCGCAAATTCGCGGGCTGCATCCAGTGCGGTGTGGTAAGGCAGAATGATCGGGCATGCTTCCGACACTCTTAAACGAGACACTACTTCGACGCCAGCAGCTTGCAACTTGTCAATTTCACGCAACAGATCCGGAACCGACAGGACCACACCGTTGCCGATATAACATGCAACACCCGGTCGCATGATGCCGGATGGAATCAACTGCAATGCTGTTTTCTTGCCGCCGATAACCAGCGTATGTCCGGCATTGTGGCCACCTTGAAAGCGCACGACGCCCTGTGCGTGATCAGTCAACCAATCAACTATCTTGCCTTTACCTTCATCGCCCCACTGGGTTCCGATAACGACGACGTTTTTCTGCGTACTTTTCTGTAACATCACTTAGTCCAAATTTTTGATAATCCAGTGGCCATTTTCGAGCACGACCACGCGGTCGCAATCGAACTCATCTTGATCGTTTTCGTGGCCTGGCAAACTTTGAATCACTATCTCACCAGCCTGCCGCAACGTCACAATCTTTTCCTTTAGTCCTGCTTCTGTACTCCAGGGAGCACGAATCGCCGCTTTACGCTCGGCGGACGGCATCAGACGCGCTAATTCACGCAAATCCATCGAGAAGCCAGTCGCCGGTCGCGATCGCCCAAACGTCTCACCAACGTGGTCGTAACGACCGCCGCGTACCAGCGCATTTGGCAAACCTGCCACGTAAGCACCGAATATTGCGCCGCTCTCGTAATGATACCCGCGTAAATCTGCTAAATCGACTGTTACGCAGTCTTCTCCCGCCGCTTGCGCCAGCGCCTGCAATTCGTCCAGTGCTTTAGTAATAGCTGGCAATTTGGGCAATACTTCGTGGGCACGCTGAATTACGCTACTATCGCCATATAAATGCGGTAATGCCAATACTGCTGCACGTGTTACCGCGCCATAAGATGCACTTATTTCCAGCAAACCAGGTGTATCTTTTGCTTCTAACAACTTAACCAACGCCGTTTCATCTTTTTGGGCGCCCGCATCTTCCACGATAATCGCACGTAAAATGCCGACGTGGCACAAATCCAGTCGAACTTTAGTGATTCCTGCCAGCGCCAGGGAAGCCAATGCAAGATGCTGAATTTCTGCGTCCGCTTCAAGCCCTGCGTGTCCGTAAATCTCCGCACCAATCTGAAATGGCTCACGTGTCGCATGCAAACCGGACGGACGGGTGCGCAGCACACTACCTGCATAGCAAAGACGGGTAAGAGAGGCGCGGTTAAGCAAATGGGCATCGATTCGTGCCACCTGAGTGGTCATATCAGCCCGAATTCCGAGGGTACGGCCGGATAGCTGATCAACCAGCTTAAACGTCATCGCTTCGGTGTCTTGGCCCGCACCCGCCAATAACGATTCGACGTACTCCAACATCGGCGGCATCACAAGCTCGTAGCCGAACACGCGGAAATTATCGAGAATCAAACGGCGCAAGTCCTCGATTTTACGCGCCTCGGACGGCAAAACATCAGCGATGTTTTCAGGAAGAAGCCAATTAGGCATATAAAAATAAACCAAAAAAATCTGCCCCGGAACACACCGGTGCATGAAAAACATCATTATCAAACGCGACGGAGGATATAAGTAAATAATCCGCACAATCCGTGCACCCAAAATCCAGCCAGCTTAAAACGCCGCAAAACCAGACAGTGCCGAATGTAGCAGAAATTTTCCCCGCCACAAAAAAAAAGAAATGGCGTCTGGATAAATGACGCCATTAAATTGCTTCCGATCAATGACATTAACAACTTTAGTAACCGTCACCTGAGATGACAGGCTACTAAAACTTAACGTCAGGTAATCTTTTAAAATTGAGTCTTCAAACTATTAACTTATTTGGTAGAAGCCACTCCCGGACTCTTAAAATACTTGAAGAATTCCGAATTCGGATCAATCACCATCAGGTCATGACGACTTTTAAAGCTGGCGCGATAGGCTTCCAAACTACGATAAAACTTATAGAATTCCGGACTTTTCCCAAACGCTTGTGCATAAGTCTGTGAAGCTTTGGCATCACCCTCGCCTCGCATATTTTCTGCATCACGATAAGCTTCTGCCAAAATCACGGTGCGTTGTTTATCCGCATCAGCCCGAATTTTCTCCGACTCAGCAAAACCGGTCGAACGTAATTCATTAGCAACACGAGCACGCTCAGACTTCATCCGGTCATACACTGACGCATTGATCTGATCAACGTAATCGACTCGCTTCAATCGCACGTCAACAATATCAACGCCGATTTGTCTGGCCTCTTCCGCGACCTTCTTACGCAGCGCATCCATCACCTTGCCACGCTCACCGGAAATAACTTCACGCACTGTACGTTTGGTAATTTCTTCGTTCAATGCCGCTTTGACAATCTGCGACATACGGTCTTGAGCACGTTGTTCGTCTACACCAAAGCTGACAAAAAACAATTTCGGATCGGTGATGCGCCATTTCACAAAAGCGTCGATCAGGATATTTTTCTTCTCGGCAGTGATAAACCGATCGGCTTCAGGAGGGTCAATCGTCAAGATCCGCTTATCGAGGAACACAACGTTTTGAAACGGAGCCGGCAATTTAAAATGCAAGCCCGGTTCGTTGATGACCTGCTTGACTTCACCGAAAGCAAACAAAATCCCGTACTGGCGCTGATCGACCACGTACACGGTCGAAAGCAGCAATCCCAACACGATAAACACGCCAACTGCGAGAGATATTAAGCGATTCATTAGCGGCTCTCCCGATCACGATTGTCACGGGAACGCGAGTCAATGACTGCCTGCGCATCACTCTCCTTTACGGGAACTACCGGCGCAGTCGCTGGACTGACTCCTGTGGAACCTGTATTTGGCATTGCATTCCCAACAGCACCCGTTGCTACTGATTGAGCGATCAACTTGTCCAATGGCAAATACAATAAATTGTTTCCGCTCTTGGCATCGATCATGACTTTAGTCGTATTTGCAAAAATCTGTTGCATGGTATCCAAATACATTCGATCACGCGTGACAGCCGGTGCTTTCTGATATTCCGTCAGCACTTGTTTGAAACGTGATGCATCACCCTCTGCATTTGCCGTTACTCGGGCGCTATAAGCCTCAGCTTCCTGCAGCAAGCGCGAAGCTGCGCCGCGTGCCTTAGGAATTACGTCATTTGCGTAAGCCTGCCCTTCATTTTTTTGACGTTCACGATCTTGTCCGGCTTTCACTGCATCATCAAAAGCCGCCTGCACTTGCTCAGGCGGTTGTACGCCCTGCATAGTGACATTGGTGACTTGCACTCCGCTTTGATAATGATCCAGAATTTGTTGCATTAACTGACCGACATCCAAAGCGACTTTTTCACGCCCTTCGTACAGCACGAAATCCATTTGGCTTTTACCGACAATTTCACGAATTGACGCTTCGGCCACCTGACGCACAGTTTCTTCCGGATTCCGAATCTTGAAGAGCCAATCGGCGGCATTTTTGAGTTTGTACTGAACGGCAAACTGAATATCGATGATATTTTCATCTTCAGTCAGCATCAGTGCCTCTTTCGGCTGCTTATTTTTAGCATTTGCACGATAACCGACTTCGATTGTCCGAACACCTGAAACGTTAACAATTTCATGACTTTGAATCGGATACGGCCAGCGCCAGTTAAAACCCGCCATCGTTGAATGGCTATATTTGCCAAACGTCATTACGACGCCGGTCTGGCCTTCCTGAACAGTGAAAAAACCGCTAGCCAACCAAAGAAAAACAACGATGACCGCAATGACGCCGGCGCCAACGCCAGCGCTTTTTCCCGTAGGAAAACCGCTACCGCCGCTACCGCCGGCATCACCACCGCTACCACCACCGTTATTTTTGTTACCAAAAAAACGATTGATACGTTGGTTGAAGTCACGCCATAACTGGTCGAGATCCGGGGGGCCGTTGTTCGGCTTTTTGCCGTCGTTGTTTTGTTGGTTATCGTTTTGCGAATTACGGCCCCACTGCGGGTCGTTCAGCGAAAATTTGACACCAAATTTTTTTAATATAGAACCAAGCATTCGATCGTGATCCGGTATAGAAATAGGTTGGAATGCTCGTTAGAGGCGTTTTATCTGCGAATCCTGGGTATTACCTTCACCGTGGTGTTGTTCGACCCTCGCCGCATTGCTGTCTGTCACAAATTCTGTAATAGCCTGGCGCATTAAATTCAGACCTGCACCAGTTTGCGCGCTTATAAAAACACGCTGGATTTTATCATACTCATTGCGCTCTATCCCCGGCTCCAACTCGGCGGCATCAATCTTGTTCCACACGAGAATCTGGGGAATATGATCAGCGCCGATCTCTTTCAAGACGAGGTTAACCTGTTCAATTTGTTCCAGTCGGGTTGGACTGGCAGCATCCACTACGTGAAGCAACAAATCTGCATGAATAGTTTCTTCGAGCGTTGCCCTGAATGCAGCGACCAGTTGATGCGGCAATTCACGAATAAAACCCACGGTATCGGAGATCACTACATTGGCACCTTCACCAAGGTAGATTTTGCGTGAAGTGGTATCCAGCGTCGCGAATAATTGATCCGCAGCGTACACGCCAGCTTTCGACAAAGCATTAAACAAAGTCGATTTCCCGGCATTGGTATAGCCAACCAGGGAAATTGAAGGTACGTTGCTGCGGCCACGTGCCCGTCGTTGGGTTGCATGTTGCCGATGCAGTTTTTCTAACCGACCACGTAACGCCTTGACACGATCCCCAATCAAACGGCGATCCGTCTCAAGTTGCGTTTCTCCGGGCCCGCGCAGTCCGATCCCACCCTTCTGACGTTCAAGATGGGTCCAGCCTCGGATGAGGCGCGTCGCCAAATGCTGGAGTTGCGCCAACTCAACCTGCACTTTCCCTTCATGACTCTTGGCACGTTGGGCGAAAATGTCTAAAATCAAGCTGGTGCGGTCAAGTACCCGCACTTTCAATACGCGCTCAAGATTACGTTGCTGCGCCGGAGACAAGGCATGGTTGAAAATAACAATCTCAAGTTCTTCATCCAGCACCGCGTCAGCGACTTCCTGCGCCTTGCCTGAACCGACGAATAACGCAGCGTCAGGAGACCCTCGCCTTCCGGTGATGGTGATGATTGGCATCGCTCCTGCCGATTTCGCGAGCAAGGATAATTCTTCCAGACTTGCGGCAAAGTCACCTTTACCGAAGTCCACGCCAACTAAAGCGGCGCGCATGGGAGGAGTCGAAAAGCTGCCCAGAAGGACAGCGATTGGTTACTCTGAATCTGCTTCAAGATTAAGCGTCACAGCTCGTGCAGGAACAACGGTCGAAATGGCGTGCTTGTATACCATCTGCGTGACGGTATTGCGCAAGAGCACAACATATTGGTCAAACGATTCAATATGGCCTTGAAGCTTAATACCGTTTACTAAATAAATCGATACCGGAACGTGTTCTTTACGTAAGGCGTTTAGGAACGGGTCTTGTAACAATTGCCCTTTATTACTCATGGCTACTCCACTATGTTGTTGTGATTAGAAGTCAAACAGACCCTGCCTATATTGGCGGAGCTACCTTGAATGACTAGGTGGTGTATGACGAATGTAAACGATTTCTCACATTACTGCCAACGAACTATTTTATCGGACGCGCAAACGGGTTTTTCCCTGACTTGAACTCGATACGTAATGGAGTCCCAATTAGTGAAAAAGTTTCACGAAAGTATTTTTCGAGATAGCGCCTGTAGTTGGCGTCAATCGCTTCAAGTGAATTGCCGTGTATCACGACGATCGGCGGATTCATGCCGCCCTGATGCGCATAACGCAGTTTAGGACGAATTGAACCCTTGCGTCGGGGTTGTTGATGTTCAACAGCTTCCAACAATGCTCTCGTCAGTTTTGGCGTAGTCAAATTTGACATCGCTGCAGCGTATGCAGCGTCGACTGATTTCATCAGTGGCGCAATACCGGTCGACTTCAAAGCTGAAATGTAATGAAACTTGGCAAATGAAAGAAAATTGAGCTTGCGGTCAAGATCAATTTTGATTTCATCGCGGCGTTCACTGGTCAGGCCATCCCACTTATTGATACCGACTACCAGTGCACGGCCGGTTTCCAAAATAAATCCGGCGATGTGCGCGTCTTGTTCCGAAATGTCCTGTTGTGCATCCAATAGCAGCAATACTACATTGGCTTCAGATATTGACTGGAGGGTTTTCACCACGGAAAACTTCTCAATCGCCTCAAAAACCTTGCCGCGTCGGCGGATACCTGCGGTGTCGATCAAAGTGTATTGCGTACCGTCGCGCTCGAAAGGAATTTCGATAGAATCACGGGTCGTTCCCGGCATGTCAAACGCAATTACGCGCTCTTCGCCAAGCAAGGTGTTTACCAGCGTTGACTTACCGACGTTCGGACGGCCGACAATCGCAATTTTGATACTTCTTTCTTTACTGACCGGTTCTTCCACCTCAGGAGGGCGTTGCGCAAAAGCCAGATCGAGCGATTCTTCGACCAGATCTCCAACGCCGTCGCCATGGGCAGCCGAAATAACATATGGGTCGCCCAGACCTAGTTCGTAAAATTCTGCCGTGACAGAGGTATATTTCATCCCCTCGGACTTATTCACGACCAACATGACTGACCGGCCGGACTTGCGCAAGAAATCAGTGATGGTCTTGTCGTGTGGAGTCAAGCCCTGGCGGCCGTCTACGATAAAAATCACGACGTCCGCTTCGGCCACCGCTTGTTTGGTCTGCTTCGCCATTTCATGCATGATGCCATCTTTAGCTACCGGCTCGAAACCACCGGTATCAATGACCAAAAATGGCCGCTCGCCCATACGACCTTCGCCATAATGGCGGTCACGGGTCAGACCAGGCATATCGGCAACCAACGCATCACGCGAGCGCGTCATGCGGTTGAATAGAGTCGATTTACCGACGTTCGGGCGTCCTACAAGTGCGATTACTGGCTTCATTAAGTTGTTACTCTGTCGCTAATGCGATCAATGTCCCTGATTTAGTTTGAAAAATTACATTCGAGCCCACTACAACGGCATTGGGCAGAACCGCGCTTTTATCGGCACGAACACGACCGACCAATGTCCCATTTGCACGTGACAAGAAATGAATATACCCTTCGAAATCGCCGACGACGACCGTTTCACCCAATACTGCAGGACTAGACAGGCGCCGATTAGCCAGTTCTGTATTGTTCCACTCAGGGGTCCCGCTACCAACGGCAAATGCGCTTACTCCGCCATGCTCGTCAGCGGCATACAGATGTTGGTCATCTCCACCTACGCCGACATCGCTGGAAAAGTTTTTAACCCAATGTGCTGCACCCGAGCCAGCATCGAAACATCCAACACGGCCTTGATACGCTACCGCGCAGATGTCATGACCGATCAACAGTGGCATACCGGAAGCGTCGGCTACCCGCTCCAGTTCGGTCGTTCCACGAGGATCGCCGATCGCCATTTCCCACCAGGGTCCGCCGTTGGTCAGATTCAATGCTGACAAACGACCGCCAGGTAACGCAACAAAAGCGGCTTGCGGCACAATAAGAATCCCTGGCGCAGAGCGCAAAGTGAGCGACGGAACGCTACGTTGTGCTGTCCATTTACGCTCGCCGGTCTCAACGTCATACGCAGAAATCCGATTATCGAGGCTGCGCACTATGACCAAACCCTGGCCAACTGCGGGCGACGACAATATCTCGCTTGATGCTTGCGCTTTCCAACGCAGTTTCCCTTCTGCATCATAGACCAATACAGCGCCCTTTTCACCAGCGACTGCGACAAAAAAACCATCGGTGCCGACACCGGCTGTCAATTTCATCCCGGCATTGATTCGCCACACCGGTACGCCGGTCGTCGCGTCGATACGGGTAACAGCACCATCCGCCGACGCCGCGTACACGCTTGTTCCTGATGTCGCGGGGGAAAAAGTATACGTTCCGGCATCCCCTACTGATGCCGTCCAGGCGGTCCGCACTGCGGTAACCTGTTTGAACGCAACCAGCGCCGCGGGTGGATTGCTAGGCGCTTTGCTACCGAATAAAGAACAACCTGATAACGCCACTACCGCACCAGCACATGCAAATTTTATAGCTGTACGGACTTTTTGCAGTTTCTGCATTTGCTTCCTTTTATGCGAAAATTTTCTGAGCGAATCTTGAAACTGGTATAAATTTTTACGAATCATCGGAAGCTATTAAACAAATCAGGCAGCGGCCCTTGCCGGCGCTCCACCAATCGCATCAAGCTTTATTTGAATCAGTTGCCGTCCGGGACCACCTTGGGTTGTCTTGTCAATGGCGAACTGGTACGCAACACGCGCCTCATCCAGCTTATTTTGCGCAACCAGAATGTCGCCCTTGCGATCTGCCACGGCACCCGCGAATTCTGGCGTTACATCACCCGATAGAACTTTGAGCCCTTCGTCGTAAGCATTTTGATCGAGCAAGATACCTGCGAGGCGAATTTTGGCGATTGTCTTATATTCCTCTTGTTGGCCGTGATCAATCACCCACTGCAATTGCGTCTTGGCACCATTCAGGTCATTGGCGTCAAAAGCGGCCTTCGCAGCAGTCATTCCGGCCATCTCTGCATAGGCGGTGCCGCTGAATTTTTGTTGCATATCTGCTGTCGCGCGCTGTACTTTAGCGTTATCTTTTGCGCCCACTGCTTTTTGCAGCTCCTCATATAATTGCGAGGCTTGCGCTGCCTGGCTGTTTTGGTAGTACTTCCAGCCACCCCAGCCAGCATAACCCGCGAGCGCGATGATCACCACCCATGTCACAAGGCTTCCGTATTTTCGCCACCAGTCATTAATGGTTGCTAACTGTTCTTGCTCTTCGAGATTAAATGCCATAATAATTTACTTTAATGGTGATAGTGAACGTGTTGGTGATCATGGTCGTGTCCATGGTCGTCGTTTCCGACGATCTGATCAACCAGATAATCAGGAACGCCATCAAAGGGCACGATGGCCTGATTACTGCCATCCTCTTTAGTACCAATTTCGGCACGAAGTACTTTGACTGCGGCGGTATTATTTGCGACTTCGTCTTCGCCAATAATAACGGCATAGGCTGCGCCGCTCGCGTCCGCCCGCTTCATCTGTGATTTAAAACTACCACCGGAGTTTGCCGAAGCGCAATGTAGCACAACATCCAACCCGGCACTACGCAAACGCTCAGCGAGTACGAACGATTGTAATTGCGCAGCTTCACCTTGATGCACCAGATAGACGTCGCATTCGTTACGCGTCACAGGTTCACCGCTTGCGCGCATCAATTCCAATAAACGCTCTACACCCATCGCAAAACCGCAAGCTGGCGTCGGTTTACCGCCAAACATTTCGACCAGCGGATCATAACGACCGCCGCCGCAGACCGTGCCCTGGGAACCGAGCTGATCAGTTACCCATTCAAATACGGTGCGATTGTAATAATCCATGCCGCGCACCAGGCGCGGATTGATGGTGAAGGGAATATTGTTATGGTTGAGTATTTTCTGTACGCCGTCAAAATGGGCCCGCGACTCCTCTCCCAGATAGCTCAACAATTGCGGTGCCCCGTTTACCATATCTTGCATGGCGGGATTTTTCGTATCGAGAATACGCAAAGGATTAGAATGCAGACGACGTTGCGCGTCGGCGTCCAGTAAGTCTTTGTGCTGTTCAAAATAGGCAATCAGATCGACGCGATGGCGGTTTCGCTCTTCGGCATCGCCGATTGAATTTAATTCGAGTTTGATATTATCAAGGCCCAGATCGTCCCACAACCGCTGACAAAGCATAATCAATTCTGCGTCGACATCCGGTCCAGTGAAGCCAATAGCCTCGGCACCAACCTGGTGGAACTGGCGATAGCGCCCACGTTGCGGACGTTCATGGCGGAACATTGGCCCGCTATACCACAGACGCTTTGGGCCATCATAGGTCAAGTTATGCTCAATGGCAGCGCGCACCACACTAGCGGTACTTTCCGGGCGCAGCGTCAGATTGTCACCGTTCATCGAATCGGTAAATGAGTACATTTCTTTTTCGACGATGTCGGTAACTGCACCGAGACCCCGTGAAAACAACGCAGTCGGCTCGACGATAGGTGTGCGAATTCGCTGAAAGCCATAGCTTTTCAGGACCGATTCAACGGTATTTTCGAACAATTCCCATAATGCCGCGTCCGCAGGCAGAATGTCATTCATCCCTTTTACGCCAACAATTTTTTCAACTTTTTTAGGTTCGGACATTCTTCTTGGCGCTCACTTGAATATTCATTAATTTGATGGAAACAGGTCGCTAACGACCTTAGCGACACCCGGCAGTTTTGCCATGGTCATCTACTTTAGGTAATTATTGTTCGACGCTCTATTGCCAGTTTTAAAACCTCGTCGGGATTTTTCTCCCCCTAGATTTGCCCCGAAGGCTGCCTGGAATAGCGTTTTTGTACATAATCCAATACGATACTCTGAAACTCCTCTGCGATTCGCTCTCCGCGCAAGGTCATCTTTTTCTCGCCGTCAATAAAAACCGGCGCTGCAGGCGATTCGCCCGTACCGGGCAAACTGATCCCGATGTTGGCATGTTTCGACTCTCCCGGGCCGTTAACGATACAGCCCATGACTGCAACGTTCATTCCTTCAACCCCGGGGTAAGCTTTTTTCCACACCGGCATCTGATCTCGCAAGTAAGTCTGAATTTTATCCGCCAAATCCTGAAATACCGTCGAGGTTGTGCGACCACATCCTGGGCAAGCAATGACCATGGGCGCAAATTTACGCAAGCCCATCGTTTGCAATATTTCTTGCGCCACGACAACTTCTTTTGTACGATCGCCACCCGGTTCCGGCGTCAGTGAAATTCTGACCGTGTCACCGATTCCCTCCTGCAAAAGCACCGATAACGCCGCCGTCGAGGCTACGATACCTTTGCTCCCCATACCGGCTTCGGTAAGCCCCAGATGCAACGGATAATCGCAACGCCGTGCCAATTCGCGATATACAGCAATCAAATCCTGCACACCTGAAACTTTACACGACAGGATGATACGGTTTGCTGCCAGGCCTAATTCTTCCGCACGGTTCGCATTTTCGATCGCCGACGTGACTAATGCCTCGTACATGACCGCCTGCGCGCCCCATGGATCGCGCCGTTGTGCGTTTTCGTCCATGATACGTGCCAGCAAGGCCTGATCCAAACTTCCCCAATTAACGCCGATACGTACCGGTTTATCGTATTTGCAGGCTATTTCAATCATTTGGGCGAATTGCGTATCGCGCTTCGCGCCTTTACCAACGTTGCCAGGATTGATCCGATATTTAGACAGCGCCTGAGCGCACTCGGGATAGTCGTTTAGCAAGGTATGACCGTTGTAATGGAAGTCGCCAACCAAAGGAACGTCTATACCCATCTTATCAAGTTGTTCCCGAATCGCAGGTACCGCCGCGGCGGCTTCCGGCCGATCTACAGTGATACGAACCAACTCTGAGCCCGCACGCGCGAGTTCTTTAATTTGAATCGCGGTCCCAATGGCATCCGCTGTGTCCGTATTCGTCATAGACTGCACTGCGACCGGGGCGCCGCCGCCGATCATAATTTGACGCGTCCCATAACACACCGCGGCGGCTCGGCTGATGCGGCGGGCACCGGGGCCGGAAGCGATTGGAAGATTCAAGTCCGACATGGAAAATTCGCTTTCAGAATTATTTTAGATTCAGTCGGGCAATATTATTTTTGGTTCCGGCTTTCAGATCAATCGCCGCACCACGCAAAGTGACATCGACGCCCGCCAGATTTCCAATGACAACCGACACCGGTTGATCAATATCAAATGTTTCCGTACTACCGGCTTTGCCCACGCGTGAGAAAAGTATATTTTTGTCGGCGCGCTTTATTTCAACCCAAGAATCCTGCTTGAACGTCAACTTTAAAAGATTCGCTCCCGCTGCTGCTGCCGGAACGCCATTGGTAGCAGAGGCTTCCGCCTGGGGCTTCAGGGCGGTGATAGCTGCATTTAAAGGCACCAGGGCAGGAGCCAACGCGCCCTCAACAGCGGCGACCTCATGGCTTGCCGCACTTAGCGCACTTGACGTCACGCCTGCTGACGCACTGGCTGGCACTACAGCTGCGGAAGCGGACTGCACCGTTGGGCGATGTAATGCTGAGAATCCACCAAATTCGGCCATCAAAATGCCGATCAATACGAGTACGATGGCACCAAATATCCAATTATAACGAACCCGGTTGCGCCCTCCCAGCAACAGTCGCGACTCAGAAAAAATCGTCGCGCTGGTCGGTTGTCGGCCCAATATCTGTGCTTTCACCGCCATAGCAGGCACAGAGCTAGGTAAAATCGTTGCGGGATCCAGCCCTAACATTTTTGCGTAAGAGCGAATGTATCCACGTGTCATGACAATCGTGGGCAATGCCGCGTAATTATCGTCTTCAATCGCTTGAATTTGGCGAGGTGCAAGCTTAAGTTGATTGGCAACATCGTCTATAGACCAGCCATGTTGCTGACGCCGATGCGCCAGTTGCTGGCCGACAGACGGTGTCGTACCGGCTACCTGATCACTGTTTTTAAGCACTTCTTCGCCGGGTGTATTAGCAATCGTTTGTTCCGGCTCACTCATCAAAAACTCCGCGCTGATAGGACGCATATTCTGCCGATCCTGGATAAACTCGACGCAACTGCGTCACCAAATTTGTTTCTGCCACACGATCATTTAACTTACGTTCGACCTTGATGCCGATCCATAATACATCCGCATTAAGTGCATCCTGTTTGGTAACCAGGCCCATATAAAAGCGCGCATGTTCAACATCACGGCGACCTGCTGCCATCATAGCCAGATTCACGTTAGTCAAAGGGTTGCTGGCGTCAAACTGAAACGCCTGTAAAAAATACCGCTCCGCGCTAACACTATCCTTCATTTTCAAGCTGCATACGCCGGCGTTGGTGAGTGCCTTGGCGGGTGAAAGATAGGACCGACTATTTAAAGCCATTTGAAAATAAGCAATGGACTCTTTTTCCCGCCCATTTTTGCAAAGAAACCAGCCGTAATTATTCGCAATATCGGGATTATCCGGTGCCAGCTTGAGAGCCTTTTGCAGATTATCGTCTGCAAGTCCGGTTTCACCCATGTCCATGTAAATCAACCCGCGCATACTATATGCGTCAGCAAATTGAGGATCCGACGAGAGCGACTGTTTTACCTCGTCCAGCGCCACGGTCAATTGACCCTGTCCATAATA
Source organism: Glaciimonas sp. PAMC28666 (assembly GCF_016917355.1). Lineage (GTDB taxonomy): Bacteria > Pseudomonadota > Gammaproteobacteria > Burkholderiales > Burkholderiaceae_D > Glaciimonas. The sequence goes on from NZ_CP070304.1 coordinate 343,876, forward strand.
GCCGACAGCCAATTCTAAACGGATACGTGCACGACGCTGCGCATCGGTTAAATCAGAATTGGTTGCCAGTTCGCGACGGGCACCCGATTCACCGTTATTTGCAGAATTACCGCCCGAGGTCGTGGCGCAACCCGCTAACAATGTAAGCGCGGCAGCGATTGCCATGAGGAAAACACTCCGGCAGTGTTGTTTCACTCAGATACCTCAACGAGACGGCCAAAATTCTTACCGAATTTCTGTTGATATTCAGCCATTTTTTGCATCCGTTCCTGAACCTTGGTACGATCCTGAACTTCGCCGGCGAGCTGGCCGCAGGCGGCGTCAATATCGTCGCCCCGCGTCTTGCGGATCGTGGTGACGATATTGGCGTCCATGAGGATTTGCGCAAATGCTTTGATCCGCGGATTATTCGACCGTTTAAGACCGGACTCCGGGAACGGATTAAACGGTATCAAATTAAATTTGCAAGACACAGCCTCACTGCCGTTGCGCCCCTGCACCAAAGCAATCAACTCACGTGCATTTGCGTCGCTATCATTGACGCCGTCTAACATACAATATTCGAATGTCACAAAATCTCGCGGGGCAAACTCGAGGTAGCGACGGCATGAAGCCATCAATTCGCGCAGCGGATATTTTTTATTTAGTGGTACTAATCCGTCCCGCAACGCATCGTTGGACGCATGGAGTGAAACGGCCAGGGCTACTGCGCAATCTTGCGACAATTTGTCGATCATGGGCACTACGCCACTGGTTGACAAGGTAACGCGACGACGAGATAGGCCGTATGCATTGTCATCCAGCATGAGTTTTAAGGCTGTGACTGTGGGTTCATAGTTGAGTAGAGGTTCACCCATACCCATCATGACCACATTGGTAATTTGACGCTCGCCTTTTGGACCTGGCTCAATATTTTTAGATTTGCGGAGTTCAAACTCCGCCATCCACAACTGGCCAATAATTTCCCCGACGGTGAGATTACGACTAAAACCTTGCTTGCCAGTGGAGCAAAAACGGCAATTTACAGCGCATCCTGCTTGCGTGGAAATACACAAGGTTCCGCGTTTTTCTTCAGGGATGAATACCGCTTCTACCGCATTGCCCTGCCCTACATCCAGCAGCCACTTGCGGGTTCCGTCCGTAGAGGTGTGATCACTTATGACAGTGGGCGCGGCGATCATCGCACGCGTCGCCAGCTTGTCGCGCAGTGACTTGGCCAGATCAGTCATTGCATCGAAATCGTGTGCTCCGAACTGGTGTATCCAACGCAATAATTGTTTCGCGCGAAACGGCTTCTCACCCAACTCGCCGCAATAATCGACAAGTTGCGCAGGGTCCAGATCCAGCAGGTTGGTGAGAGCTGTCATGACAGATTCCATCTAATTATTGAAACGACTGCAAATATAAAAGAGTGCAAATGAATGCATACAGGCATATCGCAGGCGAATCAACGTGCTACGAATTACTAACTTATCAATTATCTGTGCTTCTTTGCACGGCTTAATACAACTTGATACTGATTTAAAGCGTTTTGATGCCTGACTAATTCTTCTTTGCGAATTAACGTGAGTACACGTTCAACGCTGGGAAAAAGTAAGAGATTTCAACAGCTGCGGTCTCTGCAGCATCGGAGCCATGCACTGCATTGGCGTCGATCGAATCCGCGAAGTCAGCACGGATGGTGCCTTTATCGGCCTTCTTTGGATCTGTTGCGCCCATCAGGTCACGATGCGTCAGGATGGCGTTTTCGCCTTCCAATGCTTGCACGATAACAGGACCGGAGATCATGAAATCAACCAGATCCTTAAAGAATGGACGTGCAGCGTGCACAGCGTAAAAACCTTCCGCTTCAGCACGTGACAGATGCATCATGCGCGCAGCAATGATTTTCAGGCCGGCTGTTTCGAAACGGCTGTAAATTTGTCCGATGACGTTCTTAGCGACCGCGTCTGGTTTGATAATCGATAGTGTGCGTTCAATTGCCATTTAAAAAAACTCCAATAAAATAGTAGGGTCAAACTGGTATAAGTTATTCAATAATGTATTCAACTGCATTAGCGCTGGAGCATGCGTGACAGAACTTTAAGCCCTCTGAAACATACGTTGAGACAGCACTATGCGAAATTAACTGAAATTGCGCCTGGCAAATCCATGCATTATTGCCATGCTTTAGACGGATTTATTTATAATCCAATCAACCTTTGATTTTACCACGAAACACCGAAAAGAGAACCATAACGCACCATGCCTGGCACTTTGGCGAACCTCTTGTTCCAAAGATTGTCTGAACTGACGAGCGCCGTACAAGTCTCGCGCGCCGCAGTAAAGATAGTCTTACTACAACGTGCTATCCTACTTCCTGCTTATGTTCATGCAATTAAAAGGGGCAATCATGAATTCGAATCAAACACATCGTTATGCGCCTACGGGCACCACCGCAAGTATCAGTGGCGTTCGTAATCGCGTATTGCGTAACACCTATTGGCTTCTCGCACTGTCGATGATTCCAACAATTGGCGGCGCCTGGGTCGGCGTCCAGCTCAATTTCAATTTATTTTCCGGCAGCCCGATGGTCGGATTTATCGCCTTTATGGCGATTGCTTTTGGTTTCTTTTACGCAATTGAAAAAACCAAAGATACCGGTTGGGGCGTCGTCGTACTCTTGGCCTTTACATTTTTCATGGGCCTGATGCTCACGCGACTCATCGAACATACGTTGCGATTTTCAAATGGCGGAACGCTCATTATGATGGCGTTCGGTGGCACGGGAATTGTCTTTGGCGTTATGGCGACCATCGCGACAGTCTCAAAACGTGACTTTTCCGGGTTGGGGAAATGGCTATTTGCAGGTGTGATTGTGATAATAGTCGCAAGTGTCGCCAATATCTTTTTACAGATACCTGCTCTTTACCTCGCGGTTTCCGTGATCGCCATCGCGATTTTTTCCGCTTATATTTTGTATGATGTACAACAAATTATCAACGGCGGCGAAACCAACTACGTGCGGGCAACGTTAAGCATTTATCTTGATGTTTATAATATTTTCGTTAATTTGTTGTCATTGCTAGGTATTTTCGGCGGCAACCGTAATTAAGCGCAATTTTAGAGGTTCACTCTAAAAAAAGTACTCAACAAAAAGCCAACCTTAATGCGGTTGGCTTTTTGCATTTAAAGATGCAATAGCGCCAACTGGGTTAATGGCCTCAAAAAAATACCGCCAAGTACCACTAAGCATCACTAAGCAACACTAAGCAACACTAAGCAACACTTAACACCAATAAGCGCCATTAAGCAACTATGTCAGCGCTTCCACCAGGTCGAAAACCGCAATCGATTCCACATGCGCAGTGTGTGGGAACATATTGACCACACCCGCCTGCGACAGCCGATACCCGCCCTGAATCAGCGTTCCCGCGTCCCGCGCGAGGGTCGACGGGCTGCACGAGACGTAGACAATCCGCTTTGGCATCATGTCTCGATGTAACTCTGCTAAACCAATAATGGCGGAGCAAACGGCCGTTGCGCCATCACGCGGCGGATCGATTAACATGCGGTCGAATTTGCCGAGCGCAATAAAATCTGCGGTGGTAGCCTCAAAAAGATTCCGGCAATAAAAAGTCGTTTTTTCTGCTAGTTGATTGACGATTGCATTTTCTCGGGAGCGCGCAACTAACGCTTCGCTTCCCTCGATGCCAACCACCTCGCGAACTAACGTCGCCAGGGGCAAGGTGAAATTTCCTAAGCCGCAAAACAAATCAGCGACCCGCTCTTCAGGCTGTACGCCGAGGAGGCGCATTGCTTTTGCTACCAGGACACGATTAATCTGATGATTCACCTGAGTGAAATCGGTGGGCTTAAAGGGCATGCGTACATTAAATTCGGGCAAGGTGTAATACAAATCACTTTGCGCAGGATAAAACGGCGCTGCCGTCTCCGGCGCACCGGTCTGAAGCCACCATTGCACGGCGTATTCATCTGCGAACGCCTTAAGCTTCACCTCATCTTCTTTGCTTAAGGGCGCCATAATCCGCAACACCATTACGGTGACCTCGCCTTGCGCGTTTTCACCCACGGCTAATTCAATTTGTGGCAAATGCTCAATGATGGTGAGAGAGCCGATCAATCCCCGCAATGGCACTAACATAGCGGATACGTTCGCCGGCAAAATTTCGCAGCTAGTCATGTTGGTGACGTAAGGGGATTTACGTTCGTGAAAACCAACCAGAACACCACCTTTTTTGGGCACGTTCCGTACTGAAATCCGGGCGCGGTAGCGATATGCCCATGTCGGTCCAAATAAAGGGCGCAATATCAGATCAGCTTTGATTTTACTAATATGCCAAAGATTGTCTTCGAGGACGCGTTGCTTTATCGCAACTTGGGCACTTGGCTCCAAGTGCTGCATCGCGCAGCCACCGCAAACCCCATAAAACTGGCAGCGTGGTTTGATCCGCGATACCGATTCCCGATGCAAGGCGGTCATGGTCGCGAATTCCCATTTCTTTTTTTTGCGAAATGAGTGAAAGCTGACGTTTTCGCCGGGGAGCGCCCCCTCAACAAAAATGACTTTGCCTTGTGTGCCATCTTCATTTTGCAGGTGACCAATGCCACGTGCGTCCATGTCGAGCGATTTAATATCGATGGTGATGTCTTGATGCATAAAAATAAAATACTTTGCTAATGTCGTCCCTTGCATGGACGCTTAACCCCAAGGCGCAGAATCGTGCACGCCCGAATCGGTTGCGGACCGCTTCGCGTTGCCGTCCGGAAAAGCGAAAAGCGGTTTTGAAAGGACAATAATGAATCAGGATCGGGAAAGGAGCGAATTATAACGACTATCCGGCGTTAAACCGGCGTAATTCATCGGACTAAAAGAAAGGCAAAAAGTCGAGGACTATAAAAAGGCGTCCTTATCTACTCCTTTTGCTCCCAGCAGGCGCTTCAGCTTTACTAATGCTTCCTGCTGAATTTGTCGGACCCGCTCCCGGGTGACACCGATTTCGACCGCCAGTTCTTCCAAAGTAGAAGGGTCGTCATTGTCCAGTCCAAAACGCCGCATGATCACATTGCGCTGCTTGTCTGTTAGTCTTTCCAGCCATACCCGTACAAGAATGGACGTTTCTTTCTGTTCGGCACAAGCATCCGGGTGCTCTTCCGTGGCGCTCGGCAGCAAGTCCATCAAACTGGCCATCGGATCCTGATCGAGCGGAGCATCGAGTGACGTGGCATGCTCCGAAAGCGCCAAAACCGCCTGTACCTCATCCACCGGACGGCCTACCAGATGCGCGATGTCTTCCGCGTTAGCATCTTTTCCGTCATGATGCTGTGCTTCCAGATGATATTTGGCACGCAGGATTTGATTTAATTCGCGCACCATGTGAACCGGCAAGCGCACAGTGCGGGCCTGATTCATGATCGCGCGTTCAATGCTTTGTCGTATCCACCAGGTTGCATAAGTAGAAAACCGAAAACCGCGCTCAGGCTCAAACTTGTCGATGGCACGCATGAGACCAAGATTTCCTTCCTCGATCAGGTCGAGCAAAGTAACGCCCCTATTGATGTAGTGCTTAGCGATCGAAACGACCAACCTTAAGTTGTGTTCGATCATCTTTTGCCGGGCAGGAAAATCACCTTGCTTAGCCAGAGTGGCGAAATGCACTTCTTCGGGAATAGTGAGAAGCGGTCGCGTGCCGATCTGGTTCAGGTAGTGCTGAGTGGTGTCGGTAGATAACTCCGCCGCTAATACTTTTTTCAGCTCATCGACACCATCGACCACGATTACGACTGCGTCAGCGCCGTCCATACCATCTGCGCCTGCCTCGATATCCTCCGCATCCAGGTCATCGCTCTCGTCAGGCGCCTCTTTCTCAGCGGCTGAATCGCGATCATGGAGAATGTCTTCCGGCAACTCGCTGGAGGACGCTTTATCTTGATCGTTTTGTCGAGTAGGAAGGCGTTTGTTCATTTAGCCGTTCACTTGGTTAATTGCGTAGTTGACAACCTCATTGAGCCCGATGGAAACAGGCACCCCCAGCAGCCCGCACAGGGAGCAAGAACTGCTAAGAGGTTCTATTCTATCGTGTCGTTTATAGATTAGCGACTGGGTAAAAATTTTGATGGATCAACCGGCTTGCCTTGCTGACGGATTTCAAAGTGAAGCTTGATTGAATCACTATCAGAATTGCCCATTTCCGCGATCTTTTGTCCCTTACTGACAACTTGTCCCTCTTTCACAAGAATAACCTTGTTATGCGCATACGCGGATAATAAATTATTCGTATGTTTAACGATCACCAGATTGCCGTAACCGCGAATGCCGCTACCAGCGTACATGACCTTGCCCGCTGCTGCTGCCAGCACTGGTTGACCAGTTTTCCCTGCAATATCGATACCTTTTTTACCTTGATCGAAACCGCCCAGCAGTTTCCCTTCTGTTGGCCACATCCAATCTATGCGGTCGTCCTCACCGCTCGATGCAGCTGGTGATGAAGCTGCCTTGTCGTTATTTTTCGGTGCCTCAGATTTTATTTCTGGACGTGCGTCTGGCTTCACATCGGACCGCAGGTCTGGTACTGATGGCGCGTCGGGCTTTTGCAACTCTGCGAGCGCGCCATCGGAATACGGACGCTTGTCTCCACGAGGGCTTGTTTTGTTGCCGGCGCTTACCGCTCCGGATGTGATAGCCGAAGAAGCTGTGTTCGAAGCCGCGCTGCCCAATGGTCTGACTTCGACGCCAGACTCACTGGAAACATTGCCCACCTGCGCGCCACCGGCGAGATTATTGCCGGCTTCCGGGGGCTGTACCCGCAGAACCTGATCAACCTTGATATCGTTGGCATTATTGAGATTATTCCAACTGACAATATCGCGATAACTTTGCCCGAACTCAAGCGCAATCCGATATAACGTATCGCCCTTTTTTACTGTGTAATATCCAGGACCGCTAACCCGCGGTGCCTGGGGTTGTTGAGGTGAATTTGTACTTGCACTCACAGTCGGGCCGCCCACTCGGCGATCAACTACCGGCGCGGGCGTTCGCGTTGTGGTACATGCGGCGATTGAGCCGACAATTATTCCCAGCAATAAAAGGCGTGTTTTCTTCATTCTCATTACACTAATATTTGCGACGTATCGCGGTTAAGGTCGATGGAGTGATCCATACGGTTATTTCTGGCAACATAAACCTCTTTTAATCAAGCATTGAAGCCAGCGTAAACCGCCATAGTATTTCATGGATTCACTATTCGACCAATTTTCGATTAAAAGTTATTATCCACGGTCTTAAGTGACCGACGTTGAACCACCATCATTGGGAGAAAATCATGTCCGCATTTTTGTAAATTTTGTCCATATCGCTGAATTTATTCAGCTCATATGATCCCTGAACGTAGCGGCACGAAGTGGCAATCTTCCAAAGTAGTACTGGTCCAGTCGAATTTACTTATCCGCTCAATCAACTGCAGTACCTGATGACGCGAGCCCATCGGGGCCACCAGTCGACCGCCTATTGCCATCTGGTCCAGCAATGCCTGAGGCACTTCAAGCCCCGCTGCTGCCAGGATAATTCCGTCAAAAGGTGCAACCTGCGGCAACCCAAGCATACCATCTCCGTAATGGAGTCGGATATTTGCCACTCGCAATGGCCGCAAATTGCTTCTCGCCAATTCATGTAGCGGCTTGATCCGTTCAATGGAGTAAACCTCTTTTGCCACCAGCGATAACACCGCAGCCTGATAGCCGCATCCAGTTCCAATTTCCAGTACGCGATTAAGAACGCCGCCCTGTTGGTTATCCCGCATGACTTCAATCATGCGGGCTACGATGTACGGCTGAGAAATAGTTTGATGATGTCCGATGGGGAGCGAGGCATCAATATACGCCTGACTTGCGAGCCCGGACTCCATAAACATATGCCGGGGAACAGCTTCCATTGCAGCCAATACGCTGACGTCTCTGACACCCTGCTTGGCAATACGGGCCACCATCGCTTTGCGGACCCCCTCTGATACGAGTGGCATCGGCCGCCCATCGGCAATATAGTGCGCAGCGGGGTTGGAACCACTCGACGACCTGGCAGTATTATTGGTCGAAGTTACAGGATTGAAATAAGGTTGTTTGCTACCGGTGCCTGGAACAATCGTTGATTTCACCGCGGGTGGTTTCAAATTGTCATATGCGGCATTTCTAGTAGCCGTCTGAGGTGTTGCCACGACGCGCCTCGCGCTCACGCCTGTTGGTCGCGCTTTTGTGTCCACCACAGATGATAACGTCAAAGGAAAACGCTTCGGCGCTTCCGTCATGACAAATCCTTGGTCAGCGCTGCCATCTGCATCGCGTGGGTTAAATCGATCTGCAACGGCGTAATAGAGACATGGCCCTGCGCTACCGCATGAAAGTCGGTTCCTTCGCTGGCATCTTTGGCTGCACCCGCTGGACCGATCCAATAGATTTCTCGTCCGTGCGGATCTTGAGTCTTGATCACTGACTCTGAAACGTGACGTTTACCCAAGCGCGTCGCAAGTGCTGGCTTTAACTGATGGTATGGGAGATTAGGAATATTCACGTTTAGGAGATACGGCTGCGGCATATTCGCAAATCGACGCTCTACAATCTCACGCGCCACCTTTGCTGCAGCGTCCAGCTCATCCCAGCCTTTGCTTACCTGCGAGAACGCAATCGAGGGAATACCGAATAAAAACCCCTCAGTAGCCGCGGCGACAGTGCCTGAATATAGCGTGTCGTCACCCATATTCTGGCCCTGATTTATCCCGGAAACGATTAAGTCAGGACGAAAATTAAGCATTCCGGTCAATGCAATGTGCACACAATCAGAAGGGGTACCGTTGACGAAATAAAAGCCATTTTCGGCACGATGAACAGATAACGGTCGATCCAATGTCAGAGAGTTCGAAGACCCTGATCGATTACTATCTGGCGCGACCACCACAATTTCTGCGATGGGCGTAAGCGCATTTGCCAATGCAATGATGCCTGGGGCCAGATAACCATCGTCGTTGCTGATCAGAATTTTCATAGGGGAATTTTACCTGAAGCCACTCTAAGATTTCTGGAAGATTCGCCGATTTTTGTATGAAGTTGTCAATACGCCCCAAAAAACGTTCCGCCGTTCCAATTTAACCCTTTTTTACAAAGCGGCACTCTTATGGTGCGCCGCAACAAATATTTCACAGGCAACTCAAAAAAAGAGTATTGTTAGCGCTAACAGGCTGTGTTTTGCGTTTTTTTAAGCCAACATAGAGTCGATTTACATTGCATACGCTCAGGTGCCTTTCGCATTCCCCCCAGCGTATTCAACGATCCAAATGAGGAGTTACGATGCGAACCAACACGAAACGTTTATCCAACACTGATACGACAGAAAATCCCTATACCATTTGGGGTGATCTCGCCACCCAAACGACCGAAATGATGACAGCGTCCGCGCAGGTCATCACCCATCGCACCGTCCGCATGGCAATGGCTGGCCCGGTACCCAATCAACGGGATCAGGAAGAGTTTAGCTTGATGGGGCAGGAAAAGATGGACGCTCTGTCCGAGTCGGCGCATGCCATGACGATACGGATGCTCAGCCTGCATCAGCAGGTCGCTAAACTTGCACTCCAGGAGTTCATGACCGGTACGAAAAACTTGATCGCTTTTGCTGCCGGCGCGTTCTTGAAACCCGCCATGCTGGGTAAAAACAAATCAGTTACGCAACATGTCACACAGTCGAATGACGTGCTATCCCAGCTGAACGCTTCACTTGCCGATGTAGCGCAAATTGGGTTGCACCCTTTGCATTCCAGAGCGACTGCTAACGCAAAGCGACTGGGTGAACTCGAAAAATCTGATTATGCGGCTGCCGGATCAGTCAAGTAAGCAGTTCACTGGGGCAGGCAAGCTGGAGCAGGCAAGCTGGGGCAGGCTAGCTGGAGCAACCAACTAAGCATCCTAAGGCGCACTGACACCATCTTCATTCCACCTCTTTTGATCTTCTTCCAGGTTATCGGCATGCAGTGCCCATGAAAATGGCGAGTCGCCGGTCAATGCGATGACATCGAGGGGCGAAACAAGATGCCTGGTACACAAGCAAATGGCAAGCTGCGTGTGGAGGGGGGACTGTAAGGTCCAATTGGGCCCGGAGGTCAATTGGATGCCATCTTTCACCAAAATCTCACCTTCGGCCTGACGCTCGCCGTTGGAGGCCAATTTGTACAAAGCCTCTTTGGCGGTCCAGAGCGCATAAAATGCGGCGACCTTGCCCGCGTCCGCTGTGCTGCCCTGCACCGACAACCATTGATTTTCGCACGCTGTAAATGCCGCTGCTGCTAAAGCCGCCACATCGCGACTGGTATCCAACATCTCAACATCCAGGCCAAGCGGTGTATCAGCGCTAACTCCACAAGCAACCCATTCACGACTATGAGACAAGCTTAAAAACGGCAAAACCTTAGCTGCGACAGGGTTATTTTGTCGCAATACCGGCAGCGGAGCGTTATTTTTACGTTCGATGACGCTGATGTCGTCGATGGCTAAATTAGTTAGCCGCGCCGCGGCAAATCGCAGGAGAATCCTTCCGATCAGGAACTGACGTTGCCGCATTGGTCTTATAAAACAGCGATAACGTTGTTGTTCAGCGGCAGTAAGGCAAGCAAGCCAGGGCAACAGTGTATCGTCGGGCCAGTTACTTCCGTCGACCAGCCAGATGAAGGCCGAGCGCTGCAATCTCGATTCGGCATCTGGGCTGAGGTGAGTATCCATTTTTTCCATTTTTCTGCCCGGCAGGAACCACGACGCCAGAGGGCATGAGAAATGTGCTATCACTCCGGCAGCACGACACTGCCGCGTCCAGGCGTCATCGCTTTACCCAAATCTTTTAAAAATCAATGAAGTATTGATCCCACCGAACGCAAAGTTATTCGACATAAAGTAGTCACACTGAATGTGTCGTCCTTCGTGCATGATGTAATCGAGATCAGCGCACCGCGGGTCCAACTCAGTGAGGTTGATGGTCGGTGCAAACCATCCTTCACGCATCATTTCGATGCCAGCCCATGCTTCCAAAGCGCCGCATGCGCCCAGCGTATGACCGGTATAACTTTTCAGCGAGCTAACCGGGACCCGATTGCCGAACAGCTGCGACGTGGCCTGAGACTCGGCGATATCGCCTTGTTCTGTGCCGGTTCCGTGCGCGCTGATATACCCAATCGCAGAGGGTGAGAGTTGCGCGTCCCTGAGGGCCAGTTCCATTGCAATACGCATCGTATCGGTATTCGGGTGCGTCACGTGACAACCGTCGCTATTGGTACCAAAGCCGACTAATTCCGCATGAATCGTTGCCCCGCGTGTGAGGGCATGTTCCAACTCTTCCAAAATGAGTGTTCCCGCACCTTCGCCGATCACCAGGCCGTCGCGCCTGGTATCGAATGGCCTTGGGGTCAACTCTGGCATGTCATTACAAATACTGGTCGCAAACAGCGTGTCGAACACCGCCGCTTCGGTTGCACACAACTCTTCCGCACCGCCTGCGATCATGATGTCCTGACGTCCACTGCAGATCGCTTCATACGCGTAGCCAATTCCCTGACTACCGGAGGTACATGCACTCGACGTGGTGATCACGCGGCCAGTGACACCGAAAAACACACCGATATTCACCGGCGCAGTGTGCGCCATCATCTTGATATAAGTCGTGGCGTTGATGCCTCTGGTCGAGCGCTCTTCCATCATCTTGCCGAAATCGCCTATCGCTTTTGGCGTCCCCGCGGATGAGCCATACGCAATCCCGCAACTGCCGCTTTTTAATAGTGGATCATCAATCAAGCCCGCATCGATCAGTGCCAGTTCAGTCGCGCGGGTTGCCATCAGCGCCACCCGTCCCATGCTACGCATCGTCCGCCGCGTATAGCGATCAGACAAAACAAACTCGGCTGCCGGTGCGCCCAGTTGTGTATTTAATCCATCATAATCGGCCCATTCCTCCATCCGTACTATAGCGTTACGATAACTCCCAAGATGCGTCCGAATGCTGGGCCAATCGTTTCCTATCGGACTGATGCCCGCCATTCCTGTTACCACCACACGACGCTGCGTCACGCCATACCTCCATTAACTGAAATCACCTGGCGCGTGATGTAGGCCGCGTCAGTGCCCATCAGGAAACTGACCGTCGCAGCGACTTCCTCCGGTTGTCCCAGGCGTCGGGCTGGAATCATTTTCAGCGCTTCTTCAAGTGGAACGTCTGCGATCATGTCAGTTTCGATTAAGCCAGGGGCGACACAATTAACAGTAATCTGACGCTTCGCCAGTTCAATCGCCAACGCTTTGGTAGCACCAATAATGCCAGCCTTTGCGGCGCTATAGTTGACTTGCCCACGATTGCCGATCAAGCCCGATACCGACGCTAATGTTACGATTCGACCAGGCGCACGACGATGCACCATCGGCATCACCAACGGGTTAAGAACATTATAAAATCCATCCAGATTGGTCTTCAGTACCAGATCCCAATCATCGCCCGACATTGCCGGGAAAGCATTATCCCTGGCGACGCCGGCGTTGCAGACAATGCCGTAATAGCAGCCATGCTCCGCAACGTCAGCCAACAAAATATCGGACGTGCTCTGCCGGTCTCCGATATCACATTGCAATACACGGACCTGACGATCCATTGCACGTATGCTGGTCGCCACCGCTTCCGCTGTTTCGCGCTGGCGATGACAATGTAAAACGATGTCGTAACCGTCCCGCGCCAACCGCAACGCAATCGCCTTCCCGATTCCGCGACTTGAGCCAGTCACCAGCACCGTCTTGTTTAAGCTGCTCAATTTGCTATTTTCTGCAGTCATTGTTGCCAACGTCATTCCACTTTTCCTTCAAGAAAACCAGTCACATCATGCGGTTGAAATACGGTGATGGTGGCACGCACCAAAACCTGCGCAGTATCGAGAGTATCGTCAATGGCATCAAACGGCCGAGTTTCACCTGTCAGCCCGTGATTTCTATCTGCATATCTGGGTGCCTCATAGATCGCACATTCAAATGATCCCAATCCATTGTCCGCCTGCATGAGTCGTTTTACCACTATCCACAGGACAACACCCGGCGGAAAAAGTGCACAGCTCACGTCATAACGTCGGGTTCCCAACAGGAATCCCACTTTCGCAGGTTCGCCGCGCAAACGGCCCTTATGACCGGCAAAAGCCGCGATAGATTGGGCCATATATTCAATACCGATCCAACTTCCGACGCCGTCGGGCCCCATAAATAAGCTGTCCGGTCTGATCACTACTTCGGCGCACAAGCGCTCTTCATCAGCGGCCACAAAGCGATCAAGCATTACCATTGTGCCCGAATGCGGCAATAAGCTTTCAATACTCGGTGCCAGCAGATCGCTTGAGGCCGGCGGCGATGCCACTATTGGTAACACCGGGGGCTCCGCTCCACCAGATTTAACCTTGGGTTCGTTCTCATCCAGATCATAACTTGCCATTTTAATATTTACTTGAACACTCATTCACGCCCCATCACCAACGCTGCGTTCGCGCCACCGAACGCAAAGGAGTTACTCAAGGCCCAGCGCAATGGACGTCCAAGGCGGTACCCTTCAGGCAGGAGATTCAACGCTGGCAAATTGCTATCTTTTACGCCGTCCCATAAATGTGGCGGCAAATAGCCGGTCCGGTTGTCATCCTGCATGGCCAGCCAGCACAAGCCTGCTTCGATAGCGCCCGCCGCTCCCAGGGCATGGCCGGTATAGGCCTTGGTCGAACTTGCCGCCACCCGGTCGCCAAAAAGATCATGTACCACCCGACTCTCCATTGCATCATTTTGCTGTGTGGCGGTGCCATGTAAATTGATGTAATCAATTTGCGTGGCATCGACATTGGCCCGCCTTAAAGCCTGCGCAATGGCAATGCGGGCACCGCCGCCCTCTGGATCCGGTGCAGAAATATGATAACCATCAGAAGACTCGCCCCACCCGCGCAACGCCACTGTCGCAGGCTTTGCACTCATCAGAAACAATGCCGCCCCTTCTCCAATATTTATACCGTCACGGTTAGCGCTAAATGGTGTGCAACGTGTCTTGCTGACCGATGCCAGCGCACTAAACCCGGCAATCGTGAAAGCGCACAACGAATCGACTCCGCCAGTAAGCACCACGTCCGATAACCCCATCTGGATGAGTCGCGCTGCGCTCGCCATTGCTTTGGCACTGGAGGCACAAGCACTGGAATGGACATAAGCCGGGCCAGTAACGCCTAATACCTCCGCTAGCATCGCCGCGGCAGATCCCATTTCCTGTTGACTATAAGTGAAGCTTGCCGGAAATTTTTTATCAATTCTGTCCTGATCAATTGCTTGTTCATTCGCGGCCCGACCGTTCGCGGCCCGACCATTCGCGGACCGACCGTTCGTGGCCCGACCATACGCAAACTGAAACGCGGCTTCGCTCTCGGCAATCCCTGAGGTGCTGGTGCCAAGCACAATCGCTATACGGTGGGGACCATATAGTCCGATGGCGGCATCCACCGCCGGACGAATCTGCTTCAATGCAGCCAGCAGCAATTGATTGTTACGGCTGCGATGCGCCAACGGATACACACCCGACTCCATCTGCGGCAGAGCGCTGTCCACGCAACCTACTGGCACCGCACCAGAGGATGAATAACGATCCGTCATGACGACGCCGCTTTGCCCGGCAAACAGGCGCTGACGGATCGCGGCATGGGTATCGCCGAGCGCACAAATAAGTCCGAGGTCGTTTAAATAAAACATATTCGCATTATTAATTATGGTGTAACGGTTCCAGTCGGTCCGGGTGCGGTTGCGCTTTCTCCGCCCACCGACTCAATTATCAGCCGGTAGTGATAACGCAGATTCGTTAATTCCACCTTACCACCCCACGGTGAGGCATTACCGTAAATAATGACAGTTACCGGTACATCATGCAGCAGTAAAGTGCGACGCAAACCCTGCTGTTCAATTTTCCATCCATCGGGCAACGCCTGCCGTATCGCCTCGACCGGCCACAGGGTTAGTTGGGTATCTTCCAACACGTCCTCCGCCCGAACCTGCGCTGGCAGCATTGGATGGCGCCACGATTCGAGATTTTTACCATCATAATGCAAAGTCAGTACACGCTGACCTAACGCCAGTCCGACCATATTAAGTTGCTGAGGATCAATTTCTAATGCGGCATCCAGTTGATCGGTCCGACCGTTTCGTTCTACCGTCAAATGCTGTTGCAGGCTGATTGTGGCCCCCAATGAAGCCGGTGAGAGTTTCAAACCCAACCGCTGTGGCGGGGCCGCCAGTTGCGTGCTGGCGCACCCCGCCATCAGCACTATTAGCATCGTCAGGGCTAACGACCGCTTGACGATTCCGATTAAGCGCATATCTCCTCCAACGCTTTCAGGCGACGCTTACTTTCGCGGACATACGGATTGGTCTCGTCCCATGCATAACCAGCCAGAATGGCTGAGATCATCCGACGAATCTCAGGTTGCTGATGTTCATGAAAAATAACGTCTTGAAAGCCACCGGTGTACCAGGATTCAACAAACGTCCGGAAAGTATTAACGCCTTTTTTGAGGGGAATCGCATACTCGTTTTCCCAATCGACCTGCACACCGCTAAAATGCTTCTGCAATACCTGAGCGGCCAAACTGGCAGATTTTAATGCAATGGTGACGCCCGACGAAAACACCGGATCGAGAAATTCCCCAGCGTTACCCAGTAACGCATAGCCTTTTCCCCATAACGATTTTACATTGGCCGAATAGCCAACAATCGAACGTGCCGGTGTATCCCAGCGCGCGTTTGCCAGCAATTCGCGCGAGGCCGGATCTTCATTTACCAGCGCTCGGAGACGTTCCGTGTCCGAACCTTGATACTGATCCAGAAATGCCGTTTTAGCCACTACACCGATCGAACAACGGCCGCCTGCAAACGGGATCAGCCAATACCACACGTCACAATGTTCAGGATGGACGGTGACACGGATCTTGTTGCGATCAAAGTCTGGCGCCGTAATTCCGTCTTCAATATGCGTAAAAATAGCACCACGAACCGGAAAATTGGAAGGTGTTTCCAAATCCAGCAAACGCGGTAAGATACGACCGAATCCGCTTGCGTCAAGAATAAACCCGGCTTCAACCTGATACTCGTTGCCGTCCGCCTGACGCACCGTAAGGCGCGGTTTATCGCCGTCCAGATCGACGGCCGTAACCGCGTGCTGAAAGCGAATTTCGGCACCCTGCCGTTGAGCTTGTTGCGCCAGCAGATGGTCGAAGTTGGCGCGTTGCACCTGATACGTTGTACCCCAGCCAGTTGAATGTTTGTCACGAAAGTCGAAAGCGGTATAGCGCTCGCCACGGACAAAAGCCGCACCGTTCTTATATTGAAATCCCGCTTCCACGACGACCTGCAACATGCCAGCCTGCTCAAGGTAAGCCATACTTTGCGGAAGTAAGCTCTCACCAATACTAAAGCGCGGAAACTGTTCACGCTCGAGCACCAGGACCTGTCGACCTTGTTGCCGCAATAACGCAGCAGCGACCGAGCCCGCCGGACCGGCACCGATCACGACAACATCACAATTTTCAACTTTTAAGTCCATATTTTCTCTACCTTCACAAACGTGAGTCTTGATTAATTTGACTAAAACACGGGGCTATCAGCCACACAATCGCGATGCCAACCAACATCGTGAATCCAAACGCGTGCAGTGGTGGTGTACCGGATAGCGCAAGCAATCCGAATGACAATAACGCGCTTAGTGCCGACAAACAAACCGCCAGCCAGGCAAACCGCCCGCCCGGGTCTCGATGATCAGCATTTTCTTGCAAGAAAATGCCGTAATCCACACCCAACCCAAGGATCAGCATCAGCGCCAGCATATGAAACATCTGCAAGGGTTGACCAATAATGCCGAGCAATGCCAGCGTTGCGATGCTGGCGAGAGCCGGTGGCAGTACCACCCGCCATCCGGCGTACCGGTACCGGGCAAACAGCAGTAAATAAATGGCCACATAAGCGCCTAGCAATACGATGCCCATGTAATGTCGGTAATCGCCCAGCACGGTAGAAATTTCGCTCACCTTGTCCACCCATTGGACGCCATCGAGCGACGCCGCCGTTTTTTTCAACAAAGGCAAGTTGGCATAATTATTCAAGCCACGTAGGGCCACGATGCTAGCGTAAGTGTCGCCCTGTGTGCCCGCAACCCGGCCCAGCCAGAGATAGCGAGACGGTTCACTGGCCGCTGTCTTTAAAAACGCTTCAGGCGTCAATACATTGCCAACTGAGGCCGCCTGATTTGATCCTGCCAGCGTTCGCTCACGCATCTGCGCGATCCAGGCCTGGTCCTCACCAAGCTGGGCGGCGAGCGCTTTGAGTGGTCCATCCGGTTCGAATAGCGCGCGCTCTGTCAATGCACGATTCGCGCTCTGGGCGCGTATCGAAGGTACCCAATTTGACATTGCCTGATAACCGCTTATTACGTGCTGCGCGATTAACGGCTCCAGCCGTACGCTAAGCGCCTCTTCGCGCTGCAATACTTGCTCCGCGCTGCTTCCACGCACCAGATAAAATTGTACCGGCGTAGGGGCATCAAGTATTTTTGATAATTTAATCTGATCGTCTAACAGTATTTTTGGCGGTTTTTGCAATGACCGAATATCGTCATTGACCTGCAGTTGTGTCAGTCCGTACACCACGAACACACCAAATAATATTGCCGCTACCAGTGTGCCCGGATTGCGCCGTAATAGCGGCCAGTGACGACGACTGGCGCCGCTCCAGTCGGCAAACCGCGTCCCTCGCAGCGTCGATGCCTGTACCAACATGGGAAACCAGCAGATCACTGTCAGCCACGCGAATATCAGACCAAGCACGGAAAACACCGCCATCTGTCGCAATCCAGGGAACGGGGTTAAAGCCAGTCCCACATAGCCGATCACTGCTGCCACCAACGTCAGCAATAACCCGGGCAGCAAACGCCGCAATAATTGTTGCGATGGCAAAGCTTTATCACTGCCTGCACGGCTACACAGAAAATAGATACCGTAATCTTGCGCGACGCCAATCAAACTCGCACCGAATACCAAGGTCAATAGATGCACGCGTCCAAATATGAGCCAGCAAATCGAAAATGCACCGAGACAACCAATAGCAATCGACAGCACGATCAGGCCGATAGTTCGGAATGTGCCAAAGGTCAGCCACATCAGCAATATGATGCCGAGCAAGGATCCGACGCCGATGGTTGACATCTCGTTGCTCGCCTGAGCGCTGGCAGCGCCGGCGTGCAATATTACCCCAGCGCTAATTAACTCTATCTTCGGTACTGCCAGCCGTGCCGCCTTGGCCGCAGTACCAAGCAGCGGCAATACAGCTTGCTGCGTCGCCATCGAAAACGCGGGTTGGCGCAAGGTCATCAAAAGCATGGCATATTGACGACCGTTGGCTTCGACGAATAAGTAACCATCGCGTGGCCTTACCGGTGTTTCCTGTGCACGTGTCTGCACCCAACCACTGAAGAGTCCAAAAGGATCATCCTGCCATGCGCTCAATTTCGGTCCAGAAAATGGACTGTATAACTGTCTTAAGGCGGACTCCACCCAATAGCTCGGCGGTTTTTCTTGCAGCAATTTTTGCTGCTCGGCGGTCAGCAGACTAAGCCTGTTTTTCTGCGATGGTCCCAACCAGTCTGTTTGCGCCTGCGCAGACATCGGCGCGGTTGCCTCGAACAAATCAGGACGCTTTTTCAGTACCGCCGAATAGGCATCGGCGGCGGCACGCGCTTGCCCCCAGTCGTCGCTGCCCACCAGCACTATAACGCGCTGTTGGGATGAATCAACCATATGCGTAAATGCCTGCTGTAACACCGGATCACGTTGTTCCACTGGTAATAACGCGAGAATATCGGTATCGGGCACGACCTTTTCTACCAACCAAAGGTAGGCGTTATGACTCAATATCAGCCCGACTGCCAGAAGCCACAGCCATGCCAGCCTTCTTGGCCACTCACCAGTTTCATTACCTGCCCTGCTAATCAAGCGCAGCCCCTTCTTCGGCGGTCATTGCATTGGGACCGCTTTGTACGCCGGAGAAGGTAATTTCCGTGCGGTCACCGCTGGCTTCGTTAATCGTCACACTTTTGACTGTGGTGCCACCGGTCAGGGCTAGCGTGCCGATGGCTTTGGCAAGTGCTGGCTGACGGGCTTTCAATGCGACTTTCCAGCTATTGCCCTGAATGCTGCCGTCGATGTCGAATAAGGATTCCAATTGACTTAAATCACCCGCCACCAGAGAAAACATCACACTGTTGATCATTCTGACTACCGGTTCCTGTTTGGCGTCAAGCCGCATGGCAACATGGTCACCCTGCATTTGCACGATCTCGTCACGCTTGAGGCGCAATGTATTTGGGAACGGCTGCAAGGTGCGCCATAAAACACCTTTACCATTCACCACACAAAACCGGCCGTTGGAGAGTAATGGCTTTTTAATTCCCATCAGCTGCTTGGTCTGATCGAAGCGACCGCACAAAACCGCCGGTTTTTCCAGCATTTCCTGAATTTTTGCGATAGGTGCAGCGGCCAACGCAGAAACGGAGATTGAGGCGGCGACCACGATCAGAAGGCCGGATCGGACAACGAGGGTAAAGATGGATGACAATATGACGGATGACAATAAACGCTTCATGGTGCGGCAATTCCTAATTTTTGAAATAACACAGCAGGCGATGCAAAACACATTTCACGGGTTGCGATGGCGACCGCAACTTGCGTGGTGGTGCCTTTGGTCAGGCGCTGGCCGCTGGCCCTATCGGTGATTAAATAATCTATTTTCAGCCGGTTTTCCCACTCGACAACACTCGCCCGGACAGTAATGCATTGACCGAATGTGGCTGGGTGCACATAACGAAGATGGAGATCGATCACCGGCCAGGCGTAGCCCGACTCCTTCATTTCCGAATAGTTATACGCTATGGAATCGAGCAGCGCGCAACGGGCCTGCTCCATATACTTAATATAATTACCATGCCAGACAATTTCCATCGGGTCCAGATCATAAAACTGTATTTGCAAGGCGATCTCGGCCGACCAGCGGCTTGCTTTTTTATGCATATAAATCCCATGCTTTCGAATTGATACGCACCAACAACAAACGTAAATCAGGCTCCAACATACGATCTTCTTTGATCACCTCTATGTCTTTCGCCAAAGCTTCCAGCATCCCCTCTAGATTTTCTTGAGGTTTGGCCGTTGCATCTACCCGACAGCGCAACCAAACACCTTGGCGGACGCTAATCAACAACGCTGCAATGACTTGCTCGGTTAGCTGTAAAACCCTTAAGCAATCACGCGCAGCAATCGTTCCCATGCTGACTTTATCTTGATTATGACATTCGGTAGAGCGCGAAAACACCGACGCTGGCATAGTCAGTTTTAGCGCTTCTGCAGTCCAGGCAGACGCACTGATCTGTAGCGCTTTCAAGCCGTGATTGATACTCGCCCGCGGGCCTTCGGCCCCTGAAAGGTTGGGTGGCAAACCATGGTTATAGCGGCTATCGACTAATAACGCCATCTGCCGGTCTAACAAATCAGCAACATTGGCCACAGCATTTTTCATGCTGTCCATGGCAAAGGCAATATGCCCACCATAAAAGTGACCGCCATGCAGCACCCGTTCATTTTCGCCATCTATGATTGGATTATCGTTGGCGCTGTTGAGTTCATTTTCAATTGATTGCCGCATCCAGGTCAGCGCGTCGGCGAGCACGCCGATGACATGCGGGGCGCAGCGGATCGAATATCGATCCTGCAAGCGCTGTTCATTGCGTGGTGCCTCGGGAGCGGGTAAATCCTGCCGCAACCATGCGGCTACCTGTTGCTGCCCCACATGGGGTTTGACGGCAAACAGCGCCTCGTCAAAGTGATGTGCATTACCATCCAGTGCAAAGCTCGACATTGCGGTGATTCTGGTTGCGATGCGCACCAGATATTCTGCGCGATCATACGCAAGACAGGCCAGCGCCGTCATCACCGCCGTGCCGTTCATGATTGCCAGACCTTCCTTGGGACGCAAACGCAGCGGTGTCATTCCAACCGCCGCCAACGCTTCTGCCGCCGGTACTTTAACGCCATCGCGCCACACTTCGCGCTCACCGCACAGCACGGCTGCCAGGTAGGATAAGGGCGTCAGGTCACCGCTGGCACCAACTGATCCCTCGGCTGGTATTAATGGCAACAAGTCTTCCTTCAGCAGGCGTGTAATCTGCTCGAGCAGGCCGACGCTGACGCCAGAATAACCTTTACTTAGTGATGCCAGACGCACTGCCAGGATGGCCCGCGTCTGGGCAGGCGTAAAATGCTCGCCAAGTCCACAGCCGTGGTACGTGTACAAGTGGTGCGGCAATTCCGCCACCAACTCAGCCGGAACGTTAACCGTACAGGAATCGCCATAGCCGGTCGTCACTCCGTAAATAGTGCCATCTTCCCTCAACAGACGGTCCAAAAAATCCGCGCCGCGCGTGATCGCCGCAAGAAACACGGGATCGGTCGATAGTTCCACGCGGGCTGAGCCAGAAGCAATTCCGACGATATCTTCTATCGTTAATGGCGCACGATCGAAACAGACACTGCGCAGCAGTGCATCCGGTGCATCCGGTGCATCCGGGGTGAATGTATCAGAGACGGCGTTCAAGTCATCCGTTGGTATTGTCATAAAGTGATAAATGCCAAAAGTCGTAAAAGTTAAACCACTGCAACGGCGCTTTCAAGCAATAGTGCTCCAGTCGCTCGGCATACGCGGCGGCTAGTTCACTCAAGACCTGATTGCGATGCTTGCGTGGCAAATGAATGGCATCCCGAAACAACTCAAAGTGACATTCGGAACGACCGCCGATGGTCAATGTAAACAACAGGTAAACCGGGCATTGCAGTACGCTAGCCAGGACGTAGGGGCCAATCGGAAACGGGGCGGCCTTCCCTAAAAAAGTGGCTTGCGCCACGCGTGGGTGGGGCGACACGGGAATACGGTCACCGGCAATGGCAACAAATTCTCCCTGCGCCACTTTCTCAGCTAACAACATCGCCATCACGGGGGTCAGTTCAGTCACCTGCATCAAATTCAACTGACTATCGGGATCGAGCCTGGCCAGTAAACGGTTGAATGCCTTTGCATGCTTGGTATGAACCAACACGGTGATACGCAAGCCGCTACGCTGCCGCGAAAGCACCCGACATAACTCAAGATTGCCGAGGTGGGCGCAGATCAAAAGGCCGCCGCGCTTAGCCTCAAGATTCTCGCGGATTAATTCTTTACCGGTACTCGTGACATCTTGCGTCTTGAACAAGCCGCCCCATAACAGCAGCTTGTCCAGAATACTTTCGGCGAACGCCCCAAAATGCTGGAATACGCCGGGTAATCCGGATCGAGGTTGCTGATTGTCGCTGTTCAGACCCGTTGCCCGCACCCGCCACAGATAATCCTTCGATGCATGTCGTGCGATGGGCTTGGTCGCCAGATAGAAACCGAGAATGGGATATAACACTAAGCGGAAAGGCGTACGCCCAGCGATGCGATATAGCCAAAACATCAACCGCATGCCGACCACAAAACTGGATTCATTAATTTGCGCCCAATGACGATGTGACCCGCTCACTTTCTACCCCGTCGATGGGAGAATTTTCTCACCAGCAAAGTCGGCGCACGCAATAACATGCCAACAAATAAGGTCGCATGCATACGAGAAATAAGCAGGTTATCCAACACCATCCGAAAATGCGAGACTCCGTCGCTCGGGTAGCCGACCCTGGTCGGAAAATTGATTATCTGCATCCCCTCCCAATACAGCCTGACAATGACGTCGGTATCAAAATCCATGTGCTGACCAATTGTTCTCCGGTGCACCAAGGCCACAAACGGGGCGAGTGGATACACCCGGAACCCGCACATCGAATCTTTGATATCTAACGACAACGTGTTGATCCACACCATGACATGTGTCAGATAGCGCGCGTAAAAGCGCACCTTTGGCACGCTGTCATCATACTGTGGCACACCAGCAATTAACGCCTCAGGCCGAGCCGCAGCCTGCGCCAGAAAGAGCGGAATATCATCGGTACAATGCTGCCCGTCTGCATCGATTTGCAAAGCATGGGTATAGCCCGTCTGCGCCGCATGACAAACGCCGGTCACCACTGCCCCACCCTTTCCCAAATTTGCGGCATGGCGCAGCAGAGTGATCTGACCTGGATGCGCCATTGCCAGCGCATCTAATACCGCCGCGCAGTCCGTCGAACTTCCGTCGTCGACTAATATACACGGCAGTCGATGCGAAAGAATCGCCGCCACCACCGAACCGATGGCATGGGCATGATTGAAGACCGGAATCACGGCACAGGGATTAAAGCCGGTAATATTAGATTCATTTTTATGAAAACCCATATTATCGCCGTGTGTTATGGGTGTTGATTTATCTAGGCTGGCGATTGTAGTGCCTGGTTGCTGCCTCAGATTGTTTTCACTATTCCCAACCTGCCGCTGAGTTTTACTTATCAGATCGCTGTTATGGCGTTGCACCTCAGCTGCCGGCGCCAGTCCGAACAGAATGCGTCCGCTTGCATGCTGTCCTTCGTCCGATGTAATACTAAACGTCAGAGAAGATTTTTGTACATCATGCATCAGTGTGAGTTGCAGCACTGCCCCCGGCATGACCACACGCTGAAACTTAAGCGCATGCATACTCAAAAAACAGGGGGCTAGAGGTAAATACTCTCGACCATATGCTATCGCCCAGTCAACCTGCGCAACGCCGGGCAATATCGGAGAACCGTCGAAATGGCCTTTGAAATACAACAGATCAGGCGGCACAGTGAGTTCCAGCGAGACACGGGATGCCGCCATATCCCTGTCCAACAAACGCACATTCGGTTTCGTTATACGCTGTGTTACAGGTAGGTTCAACGGAAGAGAGTTCTCCACTTCCCCGGCGGAAGATAACAAATCGGCACGCGTTGTTTTGCCCTGCGCATTGACCGGGAATTTGACGAGATAGTGCCAACTGCGCGGTAGTGCAATCGGCTCAATCGCATGCGCGATACTCTCGCGCAACCTTCGATTCAAGGACAATTTTCCCTGCTCTGCGAGGATGAGACGTCCAGCATCGTTCAGTACAATGAAGGCAGCAATTTTCTGGCGGCGCTGATGCGGTCCATCATCCATTAACAACACGCGCGCATCGGCGACCAGGCCGGAGGCTTTTAATTGCCCTTCGATCAGGTTGAGTGAAATTCGCTTCTCTTCCACTTTAACAATGCGGTCAATGCGACCGGTCAACACAAAATGGTTTTCATCTGTCGCTTGCGCCTGATCTGCCAAACTAAACCAAGCGTCGTCTGGAAGATGCGGCGAACGAATTTCCAGGACGGAATCGGTTAAGCCAATACGCCAGGTAATCGCAGGCATGACGTTCCAACTTTCATCTCGCTGCGCATGAGAGTGAGCGCTCGCCCGAATAGATCGATCAAAGGACCGTTGACGCCATCCAACCCCACCGGTTTCCGAACTGCCGTAGACCTCAATCGGGACATGACCAAGATGTTGCCCTGCCGCTTGCGCAACCTCCTCGGACAAGGGGCCACCGGAAGAAAAAACTGCTTGTAACGCATGCAACGATTCTGGCTGCATTGATGCTGGAATCCGCTTTAAATGAGCGGGACTGGAAACGAGTATCGCGGGCCGATCAGCTATCCTGCGCAATAATGGACGTAGTTCTTCGAGAAATGCGATTTGTTGGGCGTGAATGGGACGTCCGGCAGTCAAGGGCCACAATACCTTGAATAGCAGGCCGTAAATATGTTGATGCGACACGGTGGCAATAACGTCAGCACCACCACCGATCACGTGTCCGAAAAGAGCTTCCAGCGTGGTGATCTCCGTCGATAATTGAGACAATTTTTTAACGACTGCCTGCGGCTCGCCGGTGCTTCCCGATGTATAAATCACTAAGCCCGGAAAGTCCGGTGACAGAGGTTTGAAGTCATAACGATCGGCAGCATGAACGTAGTGCGAAAACTGGCGCGGATCCAGAAGATCATCCACATTCACATTCGCCTGCGTTGTTTTCGGCAGCGTCAGCGGCAGATAGCGCTCCGAAAAATCGCCCACAAAGCCATCAACCACCGTCGTTAGCGCGGCACAAGTCGCTGGCAATATATCGCCCGGAAGATAAATGATTTTATCCGCTTGCCATGCGCCAAACAAAGCGCAAGAAAATTCAGCACAATCGGAGAGATACAACGCAAAAGAAGCCCCCGGTGTCTGTAAGAATACTGTTCGCCACTCGTCAACACGCGCCAAAAAGTACGCTCGATCAAGGCGTTCGCCATCACGCCATGCGAACGGACGTTCACTGTGCGGAATGGCAATGTCTGATACCACTGGCCCACTTAGCAAGGACAACAGATCAATAAAATCAGACATTCCGTGGCTCGGCTAACTGGCGTCGATGCCGGCGTTTAAACGCTATTCTGACCATAAATTCAACCGAAAATAGAATCCCCATCGCGACATAAGCGACTATGCCGTTATAAATGCTCCAGATAGCAGGCGATGCCCACAGCGCTGTGATCAACGCCAAGGTACCGTTCACGACAAAAAACACGCACCACACCTGGGTTACACGCCGGGTATAACCAATCGCGTATTCCGGTAACTGTGGATCGGTTAAACGCGCCATCCGCTCGACGATCGAGGGCGGCGCAATCAGGCTGTAGGCGAAGGCACACAACATGCCCATGTTGACCAATACCGGATACAGTTTTAGCGGTAGCAATGCATTGTTCCAAATCGCGAAAGCCGCTAACAACAGTGCCGCCACCAGAAGCCAGCGACTAGCCTTGCTTAACTTGATCATTGGCAGGCGCATTGCGACCGCGACTATTAATAACAATGAAAGCACACGGGGAGACACTCGACCGTGCGCCAACCAAATAGCGAGCGGATAGAGCAAGGTAATTATCAAGGCCAATACGGTTAAGCCCATCTGCATCCGGCGCTGCAAGAGACAGGCCGAAATAGACGAAAAGAAGCGCGCCTGAGAACCCAATGAAAACTGAGCCGGAAAACGTTTTATTGTGTCTCCTCCAGCAATGCGGCTACCGCATCAACCACGTCCTGCACGGTGCGGACGGCTTTAAATGCGTCCGGTTGTAAGCGTTTTCCCGTAAACTGTTTCAGTTTGACGACCAGATCAACTGCGTCAATGCTGTCAATATCAAGGTCTGTGTATAAGTTGGCCCGTGGTGTGATGTTTGCTTTGTCGATCTCAAACATGTCGTGCAAGACGTCAACAACCCAAGCATAGATTTCCTCTTTCGTCATACTCGCCGCCGCAACTCCTGCGCTTGCCACTTTTATCGATGCCGTCATCTCAGACCTTCATTTTTTTCTGTTGCTGGCAATCATCGCGGCTAACGCGCGTACCGAAGCAAAATGGTTACGCGTTTCCGCCGAATCTGCCGATAATGAAATACCGTAACGCTTCTGGATTGCCACACCAAGTTCGAGTGCATCAATCGAGTCTAGTCCAAGTCCATCGCCAAATAGTGGCGCATCCGTATCGATTTCCGCCGTTGTAATATCCTCAAGTTGCAAGACATCAATAATGACCTGCTTTACCTCGGTTTCAAGCTGCTCCATCGGAATGACTTTCTTTTCTAAAATAATTCTGCAAATGGGCAGTCAAGTGTCTTGCTGCCAACGTATCATTTCCCGCCGCCACAACGAAGGCACGGACGTCGATATCTTCTTTTATCTCAATAGTGAAATGTGCCATGTCTGGCGGCACTTGCCACCATTTTTCGCCTTTTCCCAGTGTTGGTGGCAAACAATGGATAACTACCGGTGTCACGTTTGAGCAACACCGAATTGCAATATTTGCAGCACCACGTTTGAAAATGATAGGTCCATCAGTCCGCGTGCCTTCGGGGAAAATGATCAAATTGCTGCCCCGCTGCAAAGAGGCAATCCCGTCGGATAATAAACCCGTGCCAGTATCGTTCCGTATATAACCGGCTGCACGTGCCGATCCTCGAATAAAAGGATTATCCCAAAGCAGGCTTTTCACAACGCAATCGGCGTCCCTAACAAACGCCATCAGGAAAACGGTATCCAGCAAAGTGGGATGATTTGCCAAAATCAGCAAACCTTGCCGCTGTAACCGCTCCAAGCCAATAATGTCGTAGCGCAGAACGCCTATACCGCGCATGAATCCTATAAACGTGTGAAACATCACGCGGATGATCTGGCGTGCGACTAATGTCCTCGATTCGCGCTCCTTGACAAATAAATTCATCAAGGGAAAAATGACTAATCCCATCCATAATCCGACGACCCCGAACACCAGAAAACTTAAGCCGGTTGCCGCGATGCGCCAATAGCGGTTCATCCGTTTGACGACGCTACTCACTCGTCACCATCGCGAGCCGCAAGGATGTCATTGTGTTGAGGCATTACGGCGTGGCTATGTCGCCACCACCAGCGACGGTTGTCGACTAATCGGATCAACTCGCGATCATGTCGAAGTTGAAACGCTAGGATATCCAGCCCAGCCGGTTGACGAATAGTTGGGTTGATCGTATCAGTCTTATTAGCTAGGCAAACGTACTCTTCCGCCGGATGGTTTTCCATCGCACCCCAGGTCAGGGATACTGTTCCTGTACCATTCTTAACAGGTGGCTTGACAAGCCAAGCCCAGGCGAACGGTTGATCTGCGCAATCCCGGAATTCGCTAAATTCATCCGGCAGCAGACCATCATAGACGACCAATAATACTTCGGCCGCTCCATCCGCCAATAGCCCACAAGCTTCGATCAATGCATGCTCGACGCCACTGTCACCTGCAGATAAGGCACTGTGATTTGCCTGATCGTGGCGCGCGATCGAAAACAAGCCCGCGGTTGCATTGTGTACCGACAGACTAAAAGAAGTCGGGGACAACGGTACTTCTTTTACCAGATCCTGCAGCAACCCCACCGAGCGAGCGCATTCGCCGTGCCGCGAACAAAATACCGTGGGAACGTCTACTCGTCCATCGAGACAGCGATAAGCAACCTCCAGAGCCATTTTTCCAACCGCTCCAGCCCGCCGCCTCAACATTGCAGGCATCGATAAGACCCGCGGTTCCGAATCACCTTGAATGAGAAAACGACTCTGCGCCCAAGTGCGCCAGTCACCGTCTGTTTCCAGTCCGGGTGCCCAGGCAGCATGCGCTGCGATTGAGAACTGCACTCCATTGATTGCGCGGTCTGGACTCATTTCACCATTTCCCAACATCTATCGAGTTGTTTCACAAAAAGCAACTACTTCGAAGAAGTTGAACTGAGGGTTATACCCGTATTTTCCGCGAAATTATATACCAAAGGAGAACGCTTCCCTTTAAAGTATCCAGGGAGAAATATTTTTAGTTGGTTTAGAAGAGCATCCCTCCCGTGGAATATTAATTACGCAGAGAGAACACCGTAACGACGACGTTTTTAGATATCAAAAGAACTTTAGCCCCGTCGCTTCGGATAACCTTCCACAGTGATACGTTCCCAAACAACTGTTTTCTCCTCATCAGTCATAAATACCCAATGCGCGACTTCGTTGACAGTGCGTCCGCATCCCCGGCAGACATCATCAAACGTGGTGGAACAAACGGCAACACAAGGGGTATCGGGACGTTCCCGGCGAGACTCGGACATGCAGACCTTATTGGTAATAATTTAACATTGATTTGGTTAATGCAGGACGAAAATAGCGGTCTGAACAAGCGAAATTTGCCTCGCGAATTAATGCAAGCCGCCACGTAAATACTCTGCTAAGGCCCCAATTCTATAACATACAGCGTCACCCAAACCTTCAGCGAAGCCAGTTATTCCACATATCGTCAAATTCCGCATTAAACCGCGTTGAATGGTAAGCGAATGGCATGCGCATTTAGCGCAAGTTAACACTAAAGCAATTCAACGCCAAGCAAACACTATTAACAGACTACGCTCTTTATATAAACGAAAAAGGTCAGTATATTTTCGCGGTAAGCTGCGCCAATAATACCGACCCTTTTCCTTTTACGACTACAAAAAACGCTCAACCAAAGAGGTTCATTTGCACTTTAAGAGGACCTACTTTGAGCAAAGCGCTTATTGTTTTTTCTTATCATTTTTATCACTAATTATGCTACTTCCGTCAACGATGGTTTGCTGCGTCTCTAAAGCACGAATACGATTTCTCAGCACCATCAGTTGGTTGCGGGCAGACTGTTGCTTGTTGTTCAATACCTGCGCTTGTTGACGCGCTTGGTCTTGTTGGACTGAGACGGTTTGTTCCTGCTGCCGTTGTACTGCCAGATCATTTTGAAGCGCCAATAAGCGGGTTTCCTGGGTGGAGATCAATTGCTCAGTGTATTGCTTATCTGCCTCTAACTTAATACGACGAATGTCCACTTCGGCCAATTTTTCCGTTTGCCCCACAAAGTTCTTATAAGTTTGCTCAGCTTGTACTTCGGAAGAAGTTTTAACCACTCTCCAAAAGTTTTTTTGTTGAAACAATGCGACATAATAAGTTCTCGAATCCGCTTTAAAAAGCAGGCTGGACCCATAATTACCGTTATAAGTAGTCCTCAATTCGCTAATCGCCTGGCTTTGCATTAGCTGCTGCAATTCGCCAATGGTACTGTTTGCAGTATCTATCGCCAGCACGGACGCGGTAGCAGGGGCGCTTGTTGATGGCAAGTTCGCACTAGCGGTTGCGGTGGCGGCCATGCCGGAAGAACGATTTACTGACTGCGCCATTACATTGGCGGACAACGCGGCGAAAACTATCATCATTCCTACGCTGGTCGCCACACCGTCAGCGTATCGGCACATCGTATTGCGTGCAATTTCGTTCATCCCTGTTTCCTTATCTTCATTTTATTAGTCAATGTTTGCATTTCAGCGGCGCTGATTAGCGTGATTTTTTTGCTTTAAGGCCTTGTACTTTTAATCGTCGACCATTTCCTGGCGTTGATTTTTTTCCTTACGAATTGCTCACCTGGTTATTACATTAATACAATTTAGCTGGACGTTAATGGCACTCTCATCATTCAATATCACCGATTGCTTCAGCATCTGCAATTTGAAATTTCCGCATTTTTTCCCATAGCACTTTGCGACTGATACCGATCGCATGCGCGGTATCCTGACGCCGCCAACCGTTAGCATCCAGCGCTGCCAGAATCCGATTACGTTCCGCCAGTTCGCCTTTTTTTCGTACCATCAAAAGGTCGGTTGCCGGATTGGTCCGCGCCAACGATCCCAACATCGCAAACACCTTATTAATACGTATTCTGTCCCAGCTTCCTAACTGACGATAAATGATCCCTACTCGCTCTGCGACGTTCCGCAACTCACGCACATTTCCCGCAAACCTTGAGGTTGCGACCATCTCCAGCAACCAGTCCGGTGACATTGGAATTTCGTCATATGTCTGCGCCAGAAGCGCACTAAATATAGCGATCTTATCGATGCTTCCGCGCTCTTCCAGGTTTGGTACGCGCAATTCGATCACTGCCAGACGGTAGTACAAATCGGCCCGAAACATGTCCTGTTGGACCTGCTCTCGCAAATTCCGATTGGTCGCTGCCACCAACCGAAAATCCAATTTTATTTCAGCTTGCGAACCAAGCCTTGTAACCGTACTTTGTTCCAGAACGCGCAATAATTTGACCTGTTGATAGAGCGGCAAATCACCAATTTCATCAAGGAACAACGTGCCGCCGTCGGCCTGTTCAAAATATCCCTTGTGCGCCAATAAAGCACCGGTGAAGGCACCTTTGGCATGACCGAAAAACAGCGATTCGAAAAGGCCATCAGGGATAGCGCCACAATTGACAGCGACGAACGGGCCCTGCCGATAACGACCATGACGCTGATGCAGCAACTGCGCAATTCGCTCTTTACCGACGCCGGTCTCCCCCATAATCAGAACACTTGACTCACAGTCGGCAAAGGCCTCGGCCTCGGCGACCAGTGCCTGCATGCATTCGGATTGCGCTATCAATGGCTGCAACTTACGATCCGGCTCATTGCTGGCGTGCATTTCTGCAGCTAGTCGAAACACCAGCATGCGTAATTCGGCGCAAGTAAAATCGCGCATCAAAATATGCGAATATTCGGTCGGATAGACACGCGGATTGGCTGTTCGCACGACGTCTGCGACCCAAATCACCGGCATGCAATGCGCCTTTTGCCATGCCTCTGCAGAAAATTCTCCGCGATCAATCACCGTCACAGACATCACGGCAATTGACGGGCGCAACGATACTAAATCGCGCGTGATGGTCATACCGTCAGAACGAATCACCTGAACATCAAAGCTACCAAGACAATGCGCTATACGATCGGCAATATCCGACGTGCCTTCCCACACGTAGATGTCCAGACTTTCTGGTAGTAGCTTATTTTCTATTTTCATGTATGTTCATCCATCGTTATTCTTCATTACTTTTTTCGATGCATTATTTCGAATTACCAGTTGATCCCTGATGTCGCCAAGACGTTGGAAAATACTAAATACCACTATCCATAATTCGCTCATCACCCGCCATAACAGCAACGCCAACAAAGTCCCGCCAATGCCAAGCAGCGCGCGACCGATACTGCCACCGGCACCGCCGTTATTGATACTGCTCAAGGTTCCACCTGCGACAATAACGACGATACCAACGCGATAGATCAACGTGATCAAATACGGTGCGATCAGATGTTCAAAGCCAAGCAAGGCAGAAAATTTCAGATAATTTTTTTTCGTTGTCACATTGATCCAGTCTTTTTAATTACTTCCGATACCGCTCTTAATAAACCAGTTGAAGATTTCCGCAACTAACGGAGGACAATTTCAACGTGCCTTGCCCAATACCGAGTCCCAAAAGCGAGAAAGTGGCATCAAGCAACCCACCAACAGCCGATAAAATCGGATTTAATAATCCACCTAAGCCGCTCAGAACGATATTCAAAAGCGCACCCAACAAGCCAAGCGGATCGAGAATGTCGAGCCCCACCTGAATGGTGCTAGGTTGAATGATATTTCCCAATATGCTGCTTAAAGAAGAACCAACGGTGACGCTACTTGGAAACGGCGCACTCAAGGTGACAGCAGTCGACAATTGGTTGGCGGCCCGCGCGTTTATACCCAAATTAAGCAATCCGGAAATAACGTCCACGCGATTGGCCTGGATTGATATAACGGGACAAGAATTGGGCGCGCTCGCATCAGTCTGTCCGTTTGCCAGACAAACTTGCGCCAATATGGGTTGCACAGAAAATGTGGCGCTTTGCGGCGTTTTACATTGCAAACTTGTCAGCGTTGCCTTCCCGGCGGCAATATCGATATAGAGCGGCAGGTTGACTGCAGGCTTACCGGGGATGATCGTCAATGCCTGAACATTTATCGCAAACCGCACTTGGGCCGAGGTGGCGTATGCTGCCGGTGGCCCAATTCCGCCAATCGCCATTTGAGGCGGTTGAATCAGCTTAAGCTTGATGCCCACGTTTCCCAAAGCACCCAAGTTCACGTTCGTTCCGAGATTAACGAAATTTTGACTATTCGCAACCTGCAAGGTCCCCACATTTAACAAATCCAACACGTTAATCTGTGTATTTAGCGCCGACACGCCGTCAGCGGCGGTCACATTCAAAATTTTACCGATTGTCAGTAATGATCCTCCTAAAGTCCCGGTCGTCAGCGCAGCAAGATCATTGACCGAGATGCTGGCTACCTGCGCTGGCGAAAGTGCCTGAACCGACGCGTTGACCAGCTGCGCCAGCGATACCTGGGCGGTTAATACGCTGTTCAGGTTGCCAACGTCGAGGTTGAGATTTTTCAACACTTGCAATAAAGAGATTTGCGTACCGACCAGTCCGTTATAAGTGACCGCACTCAAGCAAACATTACTTCCCAACAGCCCATTAACCAGCGGCGCCAACAACGCACTGCTGCCGCTGCAGAGTGATAGCAAACCGGTGCCTAAAGAAAAAGCTGCCACCGGGTTCGATTGGGTCGCAACCGCCTGCGCAACGACCAGTTGCGTTCCGAGACCAAAAAATCCTGTAATTTTTGAAGAAACAAGTACTTCGATAGCATTCACGCTGATGCCGGATTTAGGCGTGCCGAAATTCTTGGAAAGTGGCGCTTCGTAAGTTAGCACTGTTGACGTAGCTGGCGCAGTTTGCGGGTCCCAACGTCCGCAAGTCACGGCAATGGTGTTAGACGATGCATTTGGGCCAAGCAGCGAAAAATTATTAGCCTGAGCGTTAACATTAACTGCGGCGCTCGCACTGTTGCAACTGAGGCCCGAACTGTTCAGAGCCTGCACGCCTGCAAGTGATGCCAGATCAGCCACTTTTTGCAGATCCCGCTTCTGAAAAAACAAGTAACCAATATCTAGCCCCGACAGCAAAATAACGAAAATAGACAAAAAAATTGCCGCCATAACAGCAATCCCGCCACGCTGACGCTGCCCGTTGCCAATCACGCCCGTTGGCGTGAAAGAATTACGAACGGAATCGGAAAATAGAACCATGAATTAGTTGCGGGGCGCGGTTAGGATTATCGGAGATGATTGAAAGTCAGTTTGCATTGTTTTTTGATACTTTCGCCTCAAAAAATTCCGGCATCGGATGTGCAAAACTATTCAAATAACGGTCCCAACTGGCATCGGAAGTGGCGCCCAGCATGGGTAACAGCGTGCCAGCAACGCGCCCGTCGACCTGTGCCTGCAACAACGACCGCGTGACATCACCGACGCGCGTTCTGTAGGGCGCTGATTCCAATGTCGATTCAGATTGTGCTGAAACCGGGGCCGCAGCTGCATTCGGACTCGGCGCGGCTTGCGACTGTCCCGTTGGCATGGCAGGTGCCAGCCTAAATGGGGCAGCGGTGCCTGCCGCAACTGGCGTGGTGGGGATGAATGGTGCAACTGGTGTCGGCTGCGCCATCCGACCAGTTACCGGCGTATTAGTCTGGGCCTGTAATAAAGGAGAAAATGCCATGGCAAATAAAAAAAATAGCGCCCCAGTGGGTATAAGGCCGTGGTTGACACAAAAAAGTTGAGAAGTTTTCATTTTTTACCTATATGTTCTATAGCCGACCAGTGAATATGAAGAATGAGCGACAGGGACAAGCGATTAAGCTGGGAAACCAAGGACGCGTTGGAACGTCACCCACCGCCTTTAAAGCGATCCAGCATCGTCTGGAATCGATTGGTCGGACCAATAGGAACCGCGTCCGACGTTGCTGCTGGAACTGGCGTAGGTACCGGTAGCGCTGGGCGCTGAGCACTCGGCGCAACCGTTAACGCTGGCGGACGCGTGAGCTTGATTTGCTCGGCCAACTTGAGAATTTTGGTGCGGCTCTCGGGCGAAAATTTTGCCCGATCCATGACCGAGCGGGCTTTACTACCTTCTCCGGATACGAGTAAAAGTAGCGCCAGATTAGCAATGATCTTGCGATCGTCCGGTGCCAGTTCAGCGGCTTGCGCTAACGGAACGCGCGCACCATTTGTGTCACCGCTTCGCAAGTGGGCGTAACCCAGATCGCTTAACATAATCGGATTAATCGGTTCGAGTTTTGACGCGGCGAGTAGCAACGGTACAGCGCCGGCATAGTTGCCGTTTTGAGCCGCTAGCAATCCCAAACCATGCCATGCAGCGGCGGCTTCAGGGGTATTCAACAATTCACGGTAAGTGGCTTCAGCAGCCTCGCCCTGGCGTGTCTCTCTTAATGCATCTGCACGCAGGCGCTCCACATCTGGGGCTTTTCCATATTGCTGCTCGTAAGAGTCAATATGTGCCAACGATGCAAAGTACAAACCCTCTTTCTGCATCTGTCGGATCAAGCCGATATACATCCCTTTGTTATCTGGTTTGGCGGGTTTATTTTCTGCCTCCTGGCGCAACTGTGCCGCTTCATTTTGCTGTGCGTAGAGGCGCGCAGCCGAATCGGTGGAGCACCCGGATATGCCCATCGCCGCAATAATTAACGGACAGAATAGAAGTCGTATCTGACAACGCCGTCTAACCGAATACGAATGTACGTCGGTGGCCAGGTAAAGAGATTGTTGGTAGTTCGTCATAGGTTTCCCGACATTTTTGTCAAGGCACGAATCACGGCCAGAAAACCCACGCCTCCGGTAATTACCAGCAATCCTGGCAGCAGGGTCAGCACCATGACGCCGGTCATTTTGACTGTGACCTTGCCGACCCGCTCTTTCATATCCAACTTACGTTGCTCACGGATGCGCTCACTAAACAACTTGAGTGGCTCCTGCACGGCACCACCATGATGCTCTACCTGAACAATCAAGCGACCAACAGATTGCAAATCAGCGTTGTCAAACACCGTTGAAAACCGTCGCATCGATTGCTCGCGGGTGCGACCGGCCCGGTATTGACTGGCTGCAATCGCAATTTCACCGCCCAGAATTTCCAAGACATTACTGAACTCAGTTTCGACCACATGTAAACTCTGATCAACCGATAATCCGACGCCCTGCAGCAATCTTAGCAAGTCAATTAAGAGCGGCAACTCTTCCGCCGCTTTACGTCGGCGCTGCTTGGCTACTCTCTGCATTATCCACTTTGGCAACATATAACCAATTGCCAAACCAAAAAACACAATCAGCAACAAGCGCCACCAGCTGCCGTTCTCAAAAACCAGATAACCTATTAGCGGCAAGCTAATGGCTAACGCGACCCGCGCCGCAAAAAAAAGCGCTTGGCCTTCTTTGTCGTTGACCCCGCATTGATCCAAAAGATGTCGGTCTTCTTCTGCTACGAGTTGCTGACCAAACGGCGTGTCGACCCACCCCGCCGACAACAGCACAATGCGTTCTTTCCAAGGCAGTCTTCCCGGCACGGGCTGCGCCTCGCTGGCGGCGTAATTCTGCGAAGCAATTTTCTGATCGATGGTATTCAGATTCTGCTTCAACCGCCAGACGCGGCCTATCATCGCTCCCCCAATCAGGAACAGGGCGGTCGCGACCAGCAAAATCGCAAGCAAGATCAATGTGTGTTGTGTAGTGCTCACCGTTATTCCCTTTATTTCACTTCCACCATCACATCGATTTGGCTAAACGGTATAACCAAAATCCACCTGTGATTTGCAACAAAAATGCGCCAATCAGCATTTTTTTTCCAATCGGGTCGTGCCACATGCCAACGAACATGCCGTTATTAAATATCACTAAAAAAATTCCAATTCCGACGGGCATAAGGCCCATGATCCAGGCTGATAATCGAATTTCGGTTGATAGCGCCGAGAGTTCGTTCTGCGCGTACTCCAGATCGCGCATAAACGCCGCCATACGGTCAAGCACCTGGTCTGATCGTCCACCAAACCGACCAGCAACCCCGATCACTGTTGCCACCAGATCTAATTCCTTAAAACGAAAAATATGCGCTTCCTTGCGCAATGCATGTTCCAGATCGACGCCAGCCAGAACTTGCCAATTTGCGCGTTCCAGGACAATGCGAATTGGCCCATCTGTGCTAACAATCGCCGTTTGAAACGCCGAGCCAATGCTATTCCCGATGGTGACGAGCCGCACTAACGTATCCAGAAATTCCGGCAATTGCCTGACCATCGTGCGTTGCAATTTTGAGGTCTTGCGCCAAAAATTAAATCGTACCAACAGCAGGTACAACGCCATCGTTCCAAGTAAAGAAAATACACCGCCGAGCACAGCAGCAAGAGCAGCCAGCCCCAATCCCGGGACAACTATTCGCAGCACCAGTTTTTTCGATGAACTTTGTATTCCTGCACGTAGCAAAAAATGCCTTACCGCTTCCGTTTGTAAATACCTTTGCGCGACTTCCGGTGCGTTCGCTACGGCTACCTCAGGCTGCCGCCTTCCCTGAATTTGTTGATTCACGAAGGCGGCGCTGATGTCTTGGCGCGAACGTCCCTCTGCTTGTTGCCACAACCAGAGAGCGGCGCCGGATAATAACAACGCGACGGTGATCAGCCAGAGTGCCATATGCATGGTTTAACGCCTTACCTGAAAGCCATTACCGGATTGATTATTAGGTGTGCCCTTGCCGCTTTGCTGACTAAGTTGCCGTTGCCGCTGCAGCTTGGGAGAATGCGGAAAAATACCAAGCGATACCCAGCGATCGGCTTCGTCACCCTCTGGTCCAATATAACTTTCATGGCGATATAGTTCTTGCAAGGTGATCATGTTGTCCCCGACGCCGGTGACCTCCGTCACAGACACTATCCGACGACGGCCGTTTGAAAGTCGACCTATCTGAACAATAAAATCCAGGGCGCCCGCGATCTGGCGTCGCAAACTGGTTTCACTACCCTGAAAGCCAGCAAACCCGGCGAGCATTTCAATCCGATACAGGCATTCACGCGGCGAGTTGGCGTGGATAGTTCCCATTGAACCATCGTGACCGGTGTTCATTGCCTGTAGCATTTCCAGGACTTCTGCGCCGCGCACCTCACCAACAATAATGCGATCCGGCCGCATCCGCAGACTATTTCTGATCAGGTCGCGAATGCTTACCAAACCGCTGCCTTCGAAGCCGCCCAGACGCGACTCCAGCCGCACGACGTGGGGATGGTTAAGACATAATTCAGCGGTGTCCTCGACGGTCACCACACGCTCATTTTCGGGAATAAAAAATGCCAGTGCATTCAGCAAAGAAGTTTTTCCGGAACTGGTGCCACCCGACACCAGAATGTTGCAGCGTGCTTTCACCGCATTTTCGAGCAGGGTATGGATTTCCTCATTCATAGTGCCGAGGCTGAGCAAATCCGTTGGTTTTAGGGGCTCTTTACGAAATTTCCGTATTGAGACCATTGGGCCGTCCACCGACAACGGCTCAATCACCACATTTAATCGACCGCCATCGGGCAAACGGGCATCGACCATCGGATTCGACTCGTCCAACCGACGGCCAAGCGGCGCCAATATACGCCGGACGATTCGCAACAAATGGGCGTTATCCGTAAAGCGCAATGTCTCGCGCTGCAAAATACCGTTACGTGAAACAAACACATCGTTAAAGCCATTGATCAAAATATCCTCGACCGAGGCATCTGCTAAAAGATCCTCAAGCGGTCCAAGGCCTGCCAGTTCTTTGGTCAACGCATCCGATATCTGGCGAACTTCACTTTCGTTAAGTGGAATTCTCTGCAAACGCACAAATCCGTCGACGTCCAAATTGACGAATTGTTGAATCGCACTGCGCGACCAGCGTCCAAACTCCGCACCTAACTCTTCTATTCGCGTTAGCAGGTGATCGTATGCCGCCGTCTTTATGTCTTGAAATTCTTGCGTGCTCGAAAAAGCCTGATCATCGTCCGCGAATTCTATTTGGTTACTCACGTCTTTCTCTCCCACCTATTATTTAATACCATCACGTTGATATTTATCATCAAAATCTTTCTTCAAACAGATATTCGAGGTCCATTTATCAAGTCAATTGTCGCTGTATAAATTTTGGCAGCCAGCGCCCCAACCCCTGTTTTTCAGGTAGCGCGGCATTATCGGCGGCGGGTGCAATTAACTGATCCACCAAGCCTTCGATTGCCTTCACATAACTATCTTGAGGCGCTACTTCGTGCAGGAGCTTTCCGCGGTTCGCACTCGATAGCAATTTTCTGGTTCGCTCCGGCAATATTGCCAGCAAGGGCAAGCCGAAGCGCTCGGCGATCTGCATTGCTCCCATGCCGAAACGTTCATCATATCGACTCACTATCAGTTGTCTTTTGCGATCACCGGGTAAAGCCTCTCCCAGAACAGTGAGCGTGTCTGCCAGAGACACCAGTGCGCCAACACTTTGATCGGACACCAGCCAGACGTGATCCGAAGCGCCGGCAAGATTGGTGACAAATTCCTGGTTTGAGAAACCTCCCAAATCGGCAATGAGCACGTCGAAATAAGTGCGTAACCGATCCAGCAATTCCAACGCATCGTGATGCGACACCGTTCGCATATCGCTCAAATTAAAAGGTAGCGAAATGACCGTGACACCGCCGGCGCTGCGTGCCAAAGCAGTATTGACTAGCGTTTCATCGAGACGACGGAGATTGCGTACCGCCTCCGCGAAATCAAAATTACCGTGGGTGCTCAGATATAACTTGCCATCGCCTGCGGGCAAACCCAGATCGAGGAGTGCCACCCGACTGGCCGCGGCAACAGCCTTACCGCCGCTGCGAGACTGAAACCGGCGTTGAAAAAGATCTGCCAGATGGGCCGATAGCGTACTCGAACCGACTCCCGGCCGCGCACCCAGCAAAGTCACCAATTGTCCTCGTTTGACCTGAACCGGCACTGGCGCTGGCACCGGCGCTGATACTGGAGCATTGGACAATACACGCTGAACCACTTCACGCGCCTCATCCGATGGCGCGCTAATATCAATGAAGTCGCTGAGTCCGGCCCGCCAGGCAGCAATTGCGCCCTCAGGAAATGCCATCGTTCCAATCGCCACTAACGGCAAATTTGGTGCGATTATTTTTAATGCACGCGCC
Source organism: Glaciimonas sp. PAMC28666 (assembly GCF_016917355.1). GTDB lineage: Bacteria > Pseudomonadota > Gammaproteobacteria > Burkholderiales > Burkholderiaceae_D > Glaciimonas. The sequence continues at coordinate 383,452 of NZ_CP070304.1, forward strand.
AAATCAATGGCCCGGGTGATCGCTCCCATACGGTTCTCCGACCGCAAAGAAACTGCACCTTCCAACGCCGGTACATGGCCAGAGAAATCCAGCAGCACAAGCAAAGGATTGAGTGCGATCACGCGCGTTAAAAGGACTTCCGGCTCGGAACCCTCCTGCCAGAGCGTGCCCCATTTTCCTAACGTATTGCCTAGCCATTCTGCCTGGTCGTTATTTTCCGAACACAGCACAAAACGACTTAATGCCATCGTCTCATTAAGAACTGGATTGCGTGAGTTCATTTTGGCATCCAAAAATTCCCTCCTTACTTCGAGAATCCGGGTACTTCATCGGCGCCAGCGCTTCCCAACAGATAACTGCCCCAGGCTGAGCCGCGGGTATTAACCCGCTCCTGTTCTGCGCCGGGTAACGGTAAAGGAACATTTCTGGCGATCGCTTTAACCAGGTGCGGCGTGACAATAATTACCAGTTCTTTGTCATCCTGGCTATAGCTCAAATTTCTAAAAAAGCTACCGATAATAGGTATGTCCCCAAGCAACGGAATTTTATTCACATTTGATTTAGTCGTCCGGGAAACCAGACCACCAATGATGAAGCTTTCGCCGTCGCCGAGTTCGACCGTCGTGTCCGCGCGGCGGGTTGTGATTGCGGGAATCGATACACCCGATAGCACTATCGCATTGCTGTAATCAATTTCACTGGCTTCCGGGGCAACCTTCAACGCAATCCGATCTTTCGAAATGATAGTTGGCGATACCGTCAGCCCGATCCCGAACGGCTTGTACACAATCGTAGTGGTCCCCAAACCGCCAGCCTGCGGAATTGGCAACTCGCCACCGGCCAGGAAACTGGCACTTTGGCCGGACAACGCCGTCAGTGAAGGTTCAGCCAGGACCCGCGCCATTCCGTTACCTTCGATCAGACGTAAGTTGCTACTCAGGCTATAACTGCCACGAGAGAATGTATTGAGTAAGCTAAACGCTGATGAGGTCGCCGACAGCCCACCATTCGAGGCCAGATTACTACCGAGCTGAAAATTGAAATTCCCCCGCGTCACACCCGCGCCGAAATCAAAGCCGATTTCCTTTAAAACTGTTTTGCTGAATTCGACAATTTTGACGTCAATTTGAACCACACCGCCGCTATCAATGGTGGAAAGATCGACGATTTTCCCTTTGCCGACCGCATCGGTGGCTGCCGAAACGCTGCTCGAATGCGCCCGTAGCGAAGACGCTTGTCCGCTGATGACAGCGGTGTTGCCACGCACTTTCAGGTCAGGATTCCCACCGCCCGTGAACGCTGCCTGGAGATCGCCTAGTACTTTTACACGCCACACAACGGGAGCAAGGCCCTTCGACCATACGGTGACGGTTGTGCTCCCAGCTTTTTTTCCGGCCAGAATGACGCTACCGCTTTTCCCCCCGGAACCACGCACCATTAACACGTCGGCAACCTCTGCGTCAGCAACCGAAATCCGCTCAAGCGTACCTGTGACGAACAAGCTTTGCTGCTCGCGCACTCCCAACGAAATATCGCTAGTCGCCGCCATTACGTAAACGGGTGACATTACTGCAGTCAGGGCCAGGGCAAACATTGCGGTGTGTTTTTTCATAACTCGTATCTACTTTGATTGATCTGGATACCAACAATTGCAAAGGTCGCGGACTTAAAAGGCGACTGACTCACGTTGAGCGCCCCGAATTACTTCAACGGTATTTCCGGTATTTTCATTCCGGTGAAATTTAGGATCAGGACGGGATGCCACCAATGGTGGTAATGCGGACATCCGACGCGCCGTCGTTGACTTTGCATCGCCAGCCAGGCCACTTAATGCGACGCCAGCAAAGGCTTGATTTACGGGGTTGTCTAGGTTTCCGATCTGGTCGCGGGTCAACCCAATTTTTCCGCCAATGACGACCGGTACAGCTGGAAACAACGCTACGTCGGGAGTGGCTTCATCGGTCGGATTGCGTAACGCCAGCATTAATTTTCCGCTCTGGATGGCCAATGACAATTGATTGACATCTTCCAACGGCGTCGCTAATACCGCAGTCCGTGCGGGCTGTTGCGCGGCCTGAGCTGATTGGGCTGATTGAGCCGACTGTGCGGATGGCTGACTTGATTGCGGCGCGGAACCGTTAGCAGTGCTGTCTGGCGCGCCATTTCCTGCTGTATCCCCGATCACTGCAGCGCCATAGGACAATACGCGCAACCGGGAAATCAATAAACGTGACTGACTTTTATCCAGTTCCTGTCCCTGTTTCAGGGTAAAGAACACATCCACATAGTCACCGGGCTGAATGCGATTGCCGGCACCAGCGACTTCATCTACAGGAATCGCAACCGCACGCTCCCCTGCTGCCAGCTTCAACGCCAGACCACTTGCAAGAAGAGACCCTGTTACCAAATTGCCTGCACCGATGCTTGTCATTGGAATTTTGCCCAAGACAGCAGTCACCTGCCCATAAGCTCCGACCGGATTGATCGGCAATGTCACTAACCGGACATCATCAGGAACGATGGCTTTACCTGCCTCAATATTCCGCACGGCCACCACTACCGGATACGCTGCTGTGGTACTGGCGACTACACCTGACGCCACCGGCACAAGCGCCGGGCGACTTCCCATCCACCACGCGGTGCAGGCAAGTATGAGAGCACCCAGTACCAGCATCGCTGCAATAATTTTTGTCAGATTCATAGAGATTGCTCGGTATAAATGAAATTGGCTGGAATGTCGGAATCGGAAAAGCGAAAGCAGGATGTGCAGTGACCAGCTTGGCTGGCTCAATCAATCTGAACCGTCGCCGAACTTCCCAAGGTTGTTGGCACCGCGACGCTCATCAGTGAGCCCAATAAAAGAGGCACTAATGGCCGGGCACTATAGGGATAAGTCACCGTCACCTTGATGGGATAAGCGGCTCCGGCGGTAACGCACGGAGCCACAGGCGGCGCTGAACAAGTCGGCGTTATTAACGCGACACAGGCAACATTTGTGGTGCCCAGCCAGCTAACCGACTGCGTCGCGACGGCGCACGCAGTCGTCCCTCGGGCAGCAGGCGTTGCGGCGTAACGTAAGGCAGCGCGTGCGCCTTCTTCTGCGGCAAGCGTCAGCGATTGTTGTGCAACAAAAATGAGGCAATAAGTAATGATTCCGTACAGGAGTATAAAAAAAACTGGAAACACCAATGCAAATTCGATGGCAGCGACACCCTGTTGCTTTTTGAGGGTAACGGTACTCGTAACACCAGTGCTCGTAAGCGCGTATCCGCTGTAGTCACTTTTCATCCTCGCTCCCAATATAAGCAAGTTACTCGGTCCAACCTCAATTATTCTTCTGTAACGCCGGTTTAACGCATCAGCGATTTAATTAACTAATCAATTATCTAAAAATTTTGGGTACATACTTACCAATACAGCCCCGACTGCAAGGTAAGAAACATAGGGGATCCCAACGCGTTTGCCCCGCGCCTGTAATATTCGCTGATAGAAAGCCCGGTCCTTAAGTCGCGTCATAATAGTCTCCAGAGCGGGCACCGATCTTGTCCGAAATACGGTGTAGATCAATGCATAAAGACCTGCCAACAGCGAACCTATTAAAAAAACCGGCAGCAACGCAGCCGGTCCGAGCAATAAACCAATTACCGCAAAAAACTTCACATCGCCAGCGGCCATAGCCCGGAAACAATATAGCGGCAAGAAAAAGATTAGCGCGATTACAAACCCGATTAACCCTTTGAAAGCAGTGGTGCCATTTAAACCGTGCCCCAATATTAGAAATAATCCTAATTGTAAAAAAATCGCTAAAATTAATAATTTATTGGGAACACGGCGAATTAACGCATCGTAAAGAAACAATGCGCTGCACCATGTTAAAAATATCACCAGCATCCAAAGATCGATATTCGGCATTCTGAGCTTCGGTTGCATTACTAAAGATACCGCTACGACATAAACAAGTGCGGCACCTTTGTTTAGGTAATACTTACTAACCCAAGTTTTGTTCCTATTGCATCGAAAATCCCTTTTAAGCTCGTCCCGATGGCTGTCGCGCCTGCGATAATCGCAATCGCTACTAAACCAGCTATAAGGCCATACTCAATCGCTGTAACGCCATCTTCATCCCGTAGAAACTTCATTAGTTTGGTTTTCAATTTTCTCTCCTTAAAAAAACATAAAAGACCGCGTGTGTCCCATAAAGCGCAATTTTTTTTAACGAAATATTGAACTAAAAAGCGTTACAAGTGGCAAGTGGCACACTTATAGAATAACTCAAATAATAGTTTCCTGAGAAAAATTTTCACGAAAGGAACATTCAAACAACAAAAGTTTTTTATTCCTCAATAACCAAAAAAAATAGATAAATTTTTGCCATTTAATTTAATTTTCAGGAATATTTTTTCGGACATCGGGATATATTATTTCCGTACAGAAATAAATCAATTTTTTTAAGCACGCGTAATTTGCCGTGCAGAAATAAAGAAAAGTTATTATTAAGCGCCGTCCCGCATTCACCACATTATAGTTGCCGAACGGCACTTATTCCATTTGATAGGAATACATGGCATTAACCCGTGGCGATCTTGAGTCAGAGCCAAAAGGTTTATCTGCTACCGGTTTTGCCAAAGACAAATCAAAAGAGTAAATACGGCCGCCAGCAAACCGTGCGCCGATTGCGATTGATCCCAAGGTATCGTGCGTCAACGGTCCAGAATTGGCATAGACGCGGGAATGATCGATAAGAATATAGGGTTGAACGGATTTGAGATAAACCATGTCGACTGCGAATAGACGGTTAATTTCAGCGGATACCCCCCATCCTTTATCGCCAGCCAGTTCACCAACTGGATAAGCCAATCCGAAGAGTTTACCGCCGAAACCGATCTGCTCCGAGGTTGGAAGAATATTATTACTGTATTGAGCGCTGCCGGCAAATGCGACACCGAAACCGCCCGGCAGTTGATTTGATTGCGAAGCCTGCACTGTTATCCTGGTAAAACTTAAATCAACATTGCTGTTCTGACGCGATGCGCCCAGACCATCTATTCCTTTATATAGGCCGACACCAATTTGCCGAATCTGCGCAAATTTGTCAGTGCTTGGCGAAGCAGTGGTCCATGCACCCTCCGCACTTAATACCCGGACCTGCGAACTCAACTGGACCGACATTGGCGTGGTTGGCACAGAGCGGGTAAAAGTTTCGCTATTTTCGGCGGCGTAAATACCGCCTGTTGCGGTCAGGTTGTGCGTGTTGTCCAGAAAGATCGGATAACTCACGGCCGCGCCGACATGGACGGTTTTAGTTTGGTACCGAGGTTGAAACTGGAGGCTATCCAATGACTGACTTTCTGGCTCGGAACGATAGTCTGACCAATTTACTTTGGCCAGCACGCCATCGGTGCCGATCGGCTGAACATAATTGATGGCATAAAATTTTTCATGTAGTGAACCACCCGGTTGCAGTGTGCTTACCGTGATCTGTTCGCCGAGTGGGGTCAAACCATTTTCGGTCGCGGTCAATAAACCTCGGATGCCGGGCTGACGATAATCCGCACCGATACCCGCTGTCACAGGCTTTCGCTTGACGGTCAGGATCATATCGGTGCCACCGTCGGTGGTCGTTGGTGGAGGTACATTCGCAACAACCTGAACGCCCGGTTGCAAGCTAAGAATGCCCGCCACACGTTCAAAGGTATCCTGGCGCAGAGGCCGCCCCTCCTTTAACTGCTCGGCGATCGCTTTCAGACGGTTTTCTCCATTGCCCGGATTTCCTTCCACTTTTACGTTCTTGACGTAACCCTCGACGATGGTAACGACGACGATATTATTTTCAAAATTTTGTGCAGGAATAAAAGCAAACGACAACGGATAGCCCTGCTCCCGGTACATCTGGGTGACTTTGTTAGCGGCCGTCAGCAACTCAGCAACGGTCGTATCATGATTTGCGAAAGGTGCAAATTGCGCAGCGATCTGATCAAACGGCAAGGTCTTGACGCCCGATATCTGAAAACGCGAAGGCACCAGATGACTGTTCAATAATTTCACTAATGCCGGATCAATTGCCTGGGGCTGAACGTTGATGGTCATGGGCGCTCTGGGTGCTGCCTCAGGCAGAGGCAATGTGTCGATGGGGTTGCCTTGTAAAGGGCTTCGACTATCCGCACTTGCCGACGGTGTATATAACGCAGACAAAAGGCTGACGCCGCCAACTACAACCTGAATGATGTGTGCTAATTTCATGCCCAGTCGCCTTTTTTGGTAATTCTATGAAAATTTTCTTGAAAGCAATGATACTTAAGTTTGGCAACTTTACTCGATCATTTAATGATTGAAAACGACGTGACAATCACGAAAATTTGTATTAATCGTTTAAGCAAACCTTGGTATGCCAAGGTTTGCTCCTTACAAGGTAGACGATTACTTACCTGTCGCCCCGTGCAGCAAAGGATTAAGCAGACCGGTCACAGGTGCTAAAGCACCCGTGCCGCTGGTTCCACCCGCACCACCGACCGCACTGGTCAAACCCCCAACGATTGCGGTGACTGGTGCCAACGCTCCTGAGCCGGCTGTTCCTGTCGCGCCGCTCACGGTACCGGTCAAAATGGCAGCCACGCCAGTGACCGGCGCTAAAGGACCTGTGCCAGCGGTTCCGGCCGCACCACCTAACGTGCTCGTCAGAACACCGACTACTCCTGATATCGGCGCTAAAGGACTACCCGCGCCGACCGTCCCGGAAGCGCCACTCAATGTGCCGGTCACACCGCTAAGCAGACCAGTTAATGGTGCCAACGGACTGGTGCCGGCGGCCCCGCCTGCACCGCCGGTCAAACCCGCAAGTACGTTGTTGAGTGGTTGCAGCAAGCCAGTGGTCTGGTTGCCAAGTAACGGTTGCGTGCTATTCGTAAGGCTGTTGGCACCTACCGCTACGACGGTACTGCCGACTGTAGTAACGACGCCGCCCAAATTGCTAGCGATTGGCACGTTAGCGTTAGTTAACTGATTTCCTGCGGACACCACGTTGTCACCAATAACGATGAGCGCGGCATTGACGGGTTGGTTGATTCCTGTGGTATTACCTACAGCCTGCGTAAGCGTGTTGACCGTGCTGGTCAATGGCAATATCGCTGTACTGGTTACTAAAGTGATCTGTTCCACGGGGCCTGTCGTCAACACATTGGTCAATGGCGTATTCGCTTGACTGATAACGCCCCCAACTGTGCTAACCAAGTTACCGACAGGAGTGGAAACCGGGGCCAAAACCGCAAGCTGCCCACTACCCAGACCGGTCACGACCTGACCAGTACTTTGAACGGTATCACCAACTTTACCGACTACGCCGCCCAGACTGCCAACTGTCGTGCCAACTGGGTCTGGTGCCGTCCCGATCTGTCCCAGACCATTCGTTACGCCCGCGCCGAGCGTTGTAACAATTCCGCTAGCGTTGGTGACCACCCCGGTTAACCCGGTTTGTGCAGCCACCGGCAAAGGCAACTGGCTGGTTAAAGTTGAGCCCACCCCATTTACCGCGGTGCCGACGCTCGAAACCACTGAACCTGTGTTCGAAATAACATTCGAAGATGACACCCCGCCGGAACCGGTACCGCCTCCTGTGCCGCCACCACCCGAATTACCTCCGCCAGTTCCGCCGCCCGTGCCGCCTGTACCTCCACCTGTACCTCCACCTGTGCCACCTCCGGTTCCACCATCCGTACCGGCACCGGATCCGCCACCCGAGCCACCTCCGGTACCTCCCGCACTGCCGTTACCATTGGAAGCACCGCTCCCTAAGGTTCCATGGCCAGCACATCCAGTTAATATTCCGGCCAATAAAAGTGATATCGCGATCAAACTTGTTTTTGAGGTAATCATGGTAAATCCTTCCTGTTTGGCAATTTAACGAACGACGTTATGCAGCATCATTAGCAAAGAATATGCCTACAGGAAATATTTTTAGCGCAGCAATTTTTAAATGTTAGTACCACTTAAAAAAAATAAAAATGTCCATAAAAATCAATTAGATAGCGATAATTTTTTCGAGAAAAATGGATTGTTAATTCATGTTAAATATCTCAATGGCACGTTACATGTAACGTAACGAAGGGGAACATTTCTCAGGCGTTCCATTTGATGTTCCAAAAAATGAGCGCTTGGTTGAAACTGATTAAGACCAATCGCTGCACTTAATGTCGAGCAGGTTACGCCAGAGGTTTAGAACAAATCGGCGGAGGGGCGCAGCGAGGTTGAGTCCGAAATTCCACCGGGTCAACGTTCGTATGGGGGCAAATCGATCTTCGAATAGCTTAGCAAGGGTAAATAAGATTCATCCCATGGGGGCGCTATCGCAAGAATATCTGCCTGTAAGTTTACGTAAGTTTATAGCAAGATTTGTGTAAGGTTAGGCCCCTAAACTCCGATCGCGCATGATGCGTAAACGACAAGCGTAAAGTCTGTTTTTTCATATTAAAGCCTTCCCCAAAAATATCCCACAGGCAAAAGCCTGGTGACACAACAAATGGCAGGGGTTGGCCCCCACAACAACAATTCAGGAGACAGTATGGCGATCAGCGTTGCGACAGCGAAAGTTCCCTCACGCAGCATCACGGCGGAGGAGAGAAAGGTCATTTTTGCTTCTTCTCTTGGAACGGTATTCGAGTGGTATGACTTTTATTTATACGGGGCCCTGGCGGCGATCATCGCGAAGCAATTCTTTGCGGGCACCGATACCAATACAGCTTTTATTTTTGCTCTGTTGGCATTTGCAGCAGGTTTTATCGTGCGTCCGTTTGGCGCGTTGGTGTTCGGCCGGTTGGGCGACATGATCGGCCGTAAGTATACGTTTTTGGTGACGATACTGATCATGGGCCTTTCTACCTTTGTGGTCGGTATTTTGCCGAACTACAACTCTATTGGCATTGCCGCACCAATCATTTTAGTAGCTTTGCGTATTTTGCAAGGCCTCGCCGTCGGCGGGGAATATGGCGGAGCCGCTACTTACGTCGCGGAACATGCGCCCGACGACAAGCGTGGTGCCTTCACGGCGTGGATTCAAACAACAGCAACCCTTGGTTTATTTCTGTCGCTAATAGTCATTTTGGGAACGCGTACTGTGATGGGAGAAGAAGCATTCGCTGACTGGGGCTGGCGGATTCCCTTTCTGTTGTCTATTGTTTTACTGGGTGTCTCGGTTTGGATTCGCCTGTCGATGAGTGAATCACCTGCTTTTGCCAAGATGAAAGCCGAAGGAAAAGTATCCAAAGCCCCTCTAACTGAGGCGTTCGGCCAGTGGAAAAACATGAAATTGGTCATACTTGCTTTATTCGGTTTGACCGCCGGGCAGGCTGTTGTCTGGTACACAGGGCAATTCTATTCACTCTTCTTTTTAACCCAAACCTTAAAGGTCGATGGCCCGACAGCTAACATCCTGATAGCCCTATCGTTATTGCTAGCTACGCCCTTCTTCCTGATTTTCGGTTCGTTGTCGGACAAAATTGGCCGTAAGCCAATCATTATGGCTGGTTGCCTCATCGCCGCAGTGACATATTTTCCAATCTTTTCCGCCCTCACTCACTACGCGAATCCAGCACTCGAAGCGGCTCTTCAGAGTGCACCTGTGATTGTCACCGCAGATCCAGCCACCTGCCAGTTCCAGTTCAATCCGACTGGCACAAAAAAGTTCACCTCCTCCTGCGACATCGCCAAGGCCAAGCTCTCGGCCATGTCGGTTAACTATGAAAATGTCGCCGGTGCACCTGGCTCCGTAGCCACCGTCAAGATCGGTGACAAAACACTGACATCATACGATGCCAGCGGTTTATCAAAAGACGATGCTTCACTCAAAGACAAGGCCTTCTCCGCTGCGCTGTCCAGCAATGTCAAGGGCGCCGGATATCCTGCCAAGGCCGATCCAGCGCAAATCAACAAGCCGATGGTGCTGCTGTTGCTGTTCATTCTGGTGGTCTACTGCACTATGGTGTATGGTCCAATTGCGGCAATGCTGGTGGAAATGTTTCCAACCCGGATCCGGTATACCTCCATGTCGCTTCCGTATCACATCGGAAATGGCTGGTTCGGTGGTTTGCTCCCGACAACCGCGTTTGCGCTGGTGGCGTTCAAAGGTGATATTTACTACGGACTGTGGTATCCGATCGTAATCGCCATTGGGACTTTTTTAATCGGTATGTTATTTGTAAAAGAAACTGTTCATAATGATATCTACGCAGATGAGCGCTAATCTGAGTATTGCGCGAGAAAGGTGTGGATCGGTTTTGGCGGTTTGATATCGGAGCCAGCCAGCTGCAGGGTGCCATTTTATCGGCACCTTGCTATCAGATTTTTGTAAGTGGAGAAGGCACCAGCGAAAGCAGATCCTTGGTTGAAAATAACCAGCGACTCAGCCTCCCAGGTAATTTTCCAAAAAAATAAAATAAAAGGAGATAGGCATGTCATTCAATAAAAAATATCAGGAAAAATGTCTGAGCGCTGAAGACGCCGTTGGTCTGGTAAACAATGGCGATACCATCGTCGTGCCGACCGCCTCCGCAGAACCACCCAAGCTGCTGACTGCACTCTCCGAACAACGCCGCGATTTTCATGATGTGCGCGTATCCCAGATTCTTCCGTTGCGAAAATTCGGTTATTTCGACCCTGAAACGACACAGCATGTGCGACACGTTGCCTACTTTTTCGGTCCCGCCTCACGGGCGGCCGGCCAGGCTGGCTGGGCAGATTACGTACCCGCCTATTTTGCCGAATTACCCATACTGCTTCGGCAAGGACTTTCACCGGTTGACGTTGTGTTCAGCACAGCTTCACCGATGGACGAGCAGGGATATTTCTCGCTCGGATTAGCAGCAGACTATACGATGGCTGCCATTGAACGCGCGCGCGTGGTGGTTTTGGAAGTCAATCCAAACGTACCGTTTTCGTACGGCAACTGCCGCGTTCACATTTCGCGGGTCACTGCCATCGTGGAAAGCGATGAGCCAATTCCTGAGGTAAGTCTGCCCAAAATTGGGCCGATACAGGAAGCGATTGGCAAGTACGTCGCCGATATGATCGATGACGGCGCTACGCTGCAAATTGGCTACGGCGGTATTCCCGACGCAGTGGTGATGCAATTAACCCACAAACGCGATCTCGGCATCCATACCGAAATGATGGGCGACGGCCTGATGTCACTAGTTGAATCGGGTGCCATCACCAATAAGCGCAAAAACGTTCATCCAGGGAAGATGCTTGCTACATTTGCGCTAGGGTCTAAAAAACTCTACGAATTCATGCATCGCAATCCAGCGCTTGAGATGCATCCATCAGACTTTACAAACGACCCGTATCTGGCCGGGCAAAATGACAATCTTGTGACGATTAATGCGACGATGCAAGTGGATCTGATCGGTCAGTGCGGCTCAGAAACGTTAGGTTTTTGTCCTGTGTCCGGTACTGGCGGACAAACCGATTTCGTGCGCGCCGCCAATCGTTCAAACGGCGGGAAATCCTTTATCGTCCTGCCATCGACCGCGAAAGACAACAGCATTTCGCGCATTGTTCCCACCCTGACTGCAGGCACGCATGTGAGTACGAGCAAGAACGATGTAAATTATGTGGTGAGCGAATACGGGGTTGCGCAATTGCGGGGGAAATCTGCAAGGCAGCGCGCGGAAGAACTCATTGGCATTGCACATCCTGATTTTCGGGGGGAGTTGCGCGAAGCAGCGAGAAAGATGAACCTGCTTTAAAAATTTGCGGTCGATCGCTTGATATTAGGGTGACCTGCATCGGGCGGCCAACAGCGTTCGAAAAACAGTGTTACGCCAAGGGGTGTTTTTGCGACGACTACCTCGCCAATGCACCGTCCAGCCTGACCGTTAATCACGTAAGCGTCAAAAGCTTTTTTGTGTCCTTGTCTCTGTTATTCGGCCTAATAAAACGGGTACGCTCTGCGTACCCGAACATTGCATCAGACGCCAGGGTCCTTAAATTTCTCTACCTTGTCGAACTCGATGTTGTACATTTCCCCGTTGCGCATTTCCGCCTTACGGATATACACGTTTTGGACGATATCGCGCGTGACCGGATCGATAGTGACCGGTCCTCTGGCGCTGGTCCAGACCAGACCCTTCATCGCTTCGATCAGCTTTTCGCCATCGCTGTTTCCATCGGTTTTTTTCAAGGCTTCATACAAAAGGTGCATGCCGTCATAAGCGCCGACTGAATGGAAATTCGGGCGCATGCCTTTGTTGGCTTTGCTGAAAGCATCGACATACGCCTTGTTTTCCTGTGATGTATGCGCAGCCGAATAATGATGGCTGCTGATCACGCCATTTGCTGCTAAACCGATACTTGGCAGCAAATCGTCATCCAGCACGTCACCGGTGCAAATTAAGCGAATGCCGGCTGCCGCCAATCCGCGCTCGGTAAATTGCTTCATCACCGCAGCGCCTTCGCCGGAAGGCACGAACACAAAAAGGGCCTCCGGTTTCGCATCTTTCACACGTTGCAGAAAAGGTGCGTAGTCTGGATTGCGCAATGGCACGCGCAATGATTCCAGTATCTTGCCGCCGCCCTCGGTAAAGCGTTTAACGAAGACTTTTTCGGCGTCAATCCCCGGGCCGTAGTCACTGACGAAGGTGACAGCGCTTTTAATTTTGTTTTTTGCGGCCCAGTCAGCTAGCGGCGCGGTAACCTGCGCCAGCGTGAAGCCAGTGCGCACGATGAAAGGTGAGCGTTGCGGAATGACGGAAGTCGCCGCCGCCATCACGATCATCGGCGTCTTCGACTGTGTCGCAATCGGTGCCGCGGCAAACGCCAAGGGAGTCAGCCCGAAGCCCGCCAGGACTTGCACGTGATCGCGCGATACAAGTTCCTGTGCCAGCCGTTTGGTGACGTCGGGTGCAACGCCGCCATCATCCTTCAAGATAATTTCCACTTTGCGCCCGGCTACCGTATCGCCATTGATTTGTTGATACAGTTTTACGGCGGCTTCGATTTGTCGGCCGGTCGAAGCAAATGGACCAGACATAGGGATGATCAAACCGACTTTTACCGGCTCGGCCGCAAATACCGGCAGCGGCAACAATCCGCTGCCCAGGAGTGCTGCGCCGCCCAACAGCAAGTGGCGCCGATGCGTGTTCACGTCATTTGTCATGGTTGTCTCTTTTCTAGTTTTAAGGACTGTGGAAAAAATTATTCTGAGCTAGATGTCCAGGACCAGCAGCGGACTTTTCGAGCGCGAACAACAAGGGGTAAACTGGTCGTTGCGCCCATGTTCTTCATCGGTGAAGTATAGGTCGCGGTGGTCTGGCGTGCCTTGCAGCACGCGCGTGATGCAGGTGCCGCAGACGCCCTGCTCGCATGACACCGGGATATCGATACCGTGTTCCGCCAGCAAGCGCGTGACCGTCTGATCGGGCGGAACCATGTAAACCTTGCCGGTGCTGGCAATCTTGATCTCAAAAAGCGCATCGCTGGAGGTATCTTGCGTGCCCTCTGCAGGCGCGTCAAAATATTCGAAATGCACCTGTTCAATGGCCCAGCCCAGGCTTTTGGCATTGCTCAACACATGCTCGATGAAGCCACCTGGACCGCATACATACAGATGGGTGTCCGGATCCGGGGTCGCAATCAGGGTTGCCAAATCGAGCTTTTGTTCCGGCGCGCCGCTATCGAAGTGGAACTGCACCTTAGGCGAAAACGACGATGCGGCGATGCGCGCATGGAAGGCAGTACGCTCCACTGCGCGGGTGCAATAATGCATCTCGAAATCAGCATCGATCTGCGCCAGCCGTTCGGCCATGCAAAGGATCGGCGTAACGCCGATGCCGCCGGCGAACAACAGTGTGCGTTTAGCCTGCGTCAGCACAAAATGATTCCTCGGCACGCTAATCTGCAGCGTAGCGCCGACCTTGACCTGATCATGGATGGCGACGGAGCCGCCGCGCGAATTGGGATCGCGCAGCACTCCAATCAAATAACGGTGCTGCTCGGACGGATCGTTGCAAAGGGAATATTGGCGTATCAGACCCTCGCCAATATGCACATCGATGTGAGCGCCGGCGCTAAACGCCGGTAACGGCTGACCGTCCAGCGAAGCCAATTCGAAACTGACGATGTCGATGGCCTCCTCGACTTTGTTGACGACCGTGACCGAAAGCTGAGAAAGTTGATCCATTGCGCACCAATTGGTTAATTTTCTGTTTCAGTTGGGGTCGCAACGGACGCCGGTTGCTGCTCTTGCGCCATCATCCGGTCCAGCATACGACGCGACTGCACGCCGCCGGCGTCGATGTTAAGCATCAGCAACTTACGCTCAGGATGGGCCAGCAAATTCTTTTGCTGACGCTCCAGCATTTCCCTGTCTTCGCTGAAAATTTTGCCCTGCCCTTCACGAATAGAAGCGGTCAGCGCCGCGTCCTGCGGCTTGAAATTGCGCGCCATGCCCCAGAAGTACCAGTGCGACGTTTCGGTTTCTGGCGTAATAAAATCCACCACGATGCTAGCCACCTTATGTTGCGGCTCAGCGTCGTAGCCGCCGTTACCGGCATGTGCCACGCCGACTTCGATCATCACGTGGCTAGGAGGAGTGAAACGGCAGATTTGCCAGCGATCAACCGGCACATCATCGGCCAGATGGTTGGCACGCAGCGCGGCGGACCAGAACGGCGGTGCCATGATGTTTTCAATATGGCGACTGGTGATTACCATGTCGCCTTCGACTTTGGTGTTCACCGGGCTTTCGTCGATTTCCTTTTGTCCGATGCTGGACGCATGAATATACGTTTCATGCGTCAGGTCCATCAGGTTGTCGATCATCAGGCGGTATTCGCAATTGATATGATACAAACCGCCGCCGTAGGCCCATTCCGGGTTGTCGGCCCATTCGAGATGGTGAATCAAATCAGGATCGGCTAATTGTTTGTCGCCGGTCCAGACCCAGATGAAGCCGTAGCGCTCCACCACCGGAAAGCTCCTGATGCAGGGGAAGCCGCGTACGCGCTGTCCGGGCATGGCAACCACCTTGCCGTCGCAGCCCATCTCCAGGCCGTGATAGCCACACACCAACTGGCCATCGCGCACAAAGCCAAGCGAAAGTGGTGCGCCCCGGTGTGGACAAAAATCTTCCACCGCAGCGACCTTGCCCTCAGCGGCGCGATAAAAAACAATCTTTTCGCCACAAATCTGTCGACCCAACGGCTTCTCGGCAATCTCATCGGAGCTGCCAGCCACATACCAGGTGTTTTTTGGGAACATTAAACTCTCCTCCTAAGGAATGGCGAAATGAATAGCGAATACTTGATTGCAATTTGGCGGGTCATTTTCGGTTCAGCAATATTAGATATCTATGGCCGCTGCGCTCTGTGATCTCTGACCAAAAAGGCTACCTTCATTTGATCTGTTTTTTAGTGCTGCCAGGGAAATATATTAAGTACACTGAATATATTATTGAGTATACTGAATATCTAACGCAAGTAAACTGAAATTCCACACTTTTCATTGTGCAGTGCGACACATAACCAACAATGGTGTCGCGTAGTCCGGTAAGCTATGTGACCAATTCACAGCACCCGCTTTACACGAGATAAACATGGTCCGACCCTCTCCACAGAAAACACCGCCACAGCACGCCGACGACTTGTCAGAGCATCCCGGCCATTTACTGCGACGGGCCCAGCAAATATCGGTTTCCATCTTTTATGATGAGCTGGGCATCGATGTAACGCCGATTCAATATGCGGTGTTGCGTACCCTGGCCGACCATCCCGGCATCGACCAGGTCTCGTTGGCTGGCCTGGTCGCCATCGACACCTCGACTGGCGCGACCGTATGCGTCCGGTTGGAAGAAAAAGGCTGGCTGGTGCGCAAGATTGCGGCGCATGACCGCCGTCAACGCGCACTGACGCTGACCGCCGCGGGTGAAGCGCTCTTGCTCGACCTGATCCCAGCATTCCAACGCATCAGGAAGCGCTTGCTGGCGCCGCTATCGGGAGACGAGCAACTGCAGTTCATGCACTTGCTGGACAAGTTGGTAAGGTTAAATAATGATCAAAGCCGTGCGCCGCTTGCCAGTCGTTCGGAATAAATCCGCTGACAAAACAGCGCTAGTGGCGCAATAATGGTCGATCCGAAAAGACCTCTCAACCGTTATTGCGCGCGCATGCTCATGCTCATGCAACCGCCACCAGCCTATTCAGGGTATCCGCATCAGCTAGCAAACTTGCGCTATCGGAATCGTGCACAATCCTGCCGCGATCCAGCACGATAGCGCGCTGAGTCAACGACAGCGCCAAACGGGCATGCTGTTCGACCACGATTACCGACATGCCCTTGTCGCTCACCAGGCTGCGGATTACACCCATCAATTCCTGCACGATAATCGGCGCCAATCCCTCCATCGGCTCATCCAGCAACAGCAAGCGTGGATTCACCATCAGGGCGCGAGCGATGGCGAGCATCTGTTGTTCGCCGCCCGAGAGCTGATTACCCATGTTGGCGCGGCGCTCATGCAGGCGCGGGAATATGGCATACATTTTTTGCAGCGTCCATTCACCCGGACGCGCCACCACGGTCAGATGCTCCTCGACTGTTAGCGATGGGAACATATGGCGTTCCTGCGGCACCCAACCGAGGCCGGCATGCGCCCTCTTATAGGTCGGCACCTGCGCGATATCGCCCTTGCGCCAGCAAATCGCTCCGCCATGCAATCGGGTCAGCCCCATCAAAGTGACCAGCAGGCTAGTCTTGCCGACCCCGTTGCGTCCCAGTAATGCGAGACTGTCACCTTCCTGCATCACAAACGAAATGTTTTCCAAAACCACCGACTCGCCATAGCCAGCGGTCACGTTCTTCAGTGCGAGCAACTCAGCCATGTTCCGCTTCCCCCAAATACACTTCCTTGACGCGTTTGTCGGCTGCAATTTCTGCCGGTGTTCCTTCGGTCAGGACCTGGCCGCCGACCAACACTGTAATCCGCTCGGCAAAACGAAATACCAATCCCATATCGTGTTCGATAAAGACGATGGTCACGTCGCGTGGCAACTGCGCAATCACTTCAAACAGCTCTGTACTCTCGGAGGAAGGAATGCCGGCAGCCGGCTCATCGAGCAGCAATATCTTGGGTTGGGTTGCCAACGCCAGCGCAATTTCGACCAGTCGTTGCTTGCCATAGGCCAGACTGCGCGTGATGCTGTTGGCTTCACGCGTCAACTTCAGACTTACCAGCAAGGCCATTGCCTCGTCGATTGCAGCATGTTGTTGGGCCACCGTCTGATACCACCGATAACGCAAGCCACGCCGCTCGCAAATCGCTAAAATGATCGATTCCAGCACGGTCAATCCGGCAAACAACGTATTGATCTGGAAGGTCCGAGTCATGCCCCGCTTGACACGCGCATGCTGAGAAAGTCCAGTAATGTCTTCCTCTCCGAAAAAAACCTTGCCGCCCGTCGGCGCAAAACTGCCGGTCAGCAAGTTGATGAAAGTGGTCTTGCCGGCACCGTTAGGACCAATCAGCGCATGCCGTGCGCCTGGTGCGAAGGTGAGGCTTACATCACTATTGGCCTTGAAAGCACCCCATTGTTTGCATAAGCCTTCGGTTCTGAGTGTGGTGTTGGTATTCACTTCTGTTCTCCCGGCGTCCGCTGCGTCAGGCGCTGATACAGCTTATCCATGCCGCCCAATATGCCGCCCCGGGCGAACAGCACGATTACAACCAACAGCAAGCCGATCCAGAATTGCCAATAGGCCGGGTTCAACCCTGCGATATAGTCCTGCGCCAACATAAATACCGCAGCGCCGAGCAATGCGCCATACAGCCGACCGGTACCGCCCAGCACCAGAATGATCAGCAACTCCGCCGAGCGCGGAAAACCCAAAGTATCAAGTCCGACAAACTGCGTCGTTTGCGCCAGCAACGCACCAGCGATACCGGCTAGCGCGGCACTGATCGTGTAGATCACTGTCAGGCGCTGGTTAACGTTGACGCCGATCGCTGGCATGCGCTTACCTTCTTCGCGAATCCCGATCAGGCTCAAGCCAAATGGAGAATTTACCAGACGGCGTAAAACCAAGAACAGGACAAACAGGACGATCAGGCTATAGATGTAGGCCGTCCTGCCCATAAGATCGAATTCAAATTTCCCCAATAGCTTGCCCATTACCACCGACAAGCCGTCGACGCCGCCGGTAATGAAGGCCGCCTTATTCGCGGCCTCGTACAGCATCAGGCCGATACCCAGCGTGACCATCAGACGCGTCAGGTCCTGCCCGCGCACCACCAGAAAACTTGTCAGGAATCCGAACAGTCCCGCCACCACCGCCGCCACCAGCAACCCGGAGACCGGCTCGCCCCAGCCATATGTGGCCAAAAGTCCCGCGGTGTAAGCGCCGAGTCCAAAGAAGGCGGCATGGCCGAGCGACACCATACCGGCATAGCCGAGAATGAGATCAAGTGATAGCGCGAATAAACCGACGATCATGATCTGGCTAATCAGCACCAGATACCCCGGGAACAGGAAAAAAGCGGCCACCGGCATCAACCAGAACACGATTTCAAGAGGCTGCCATCGATCGTGCGGTAGGTTCGGTAAGCGCGCCAGTGGTCGCGTCGGCAGAATAGTCGATAAATTTGCAATCATCGGGGGTTTCATGCGCGCCTCCTGATCAATCCTACGGGAAACAGAATCAGCAACACGACCATCAATCCATAGATGACGAAAGCGCCAATGTCGGGTACGTAATATTTGCCAGCCACATCGAAAACACCCAGAATAAGCGCTGCCAAAAGCGGCCCCTTGATGGTTCCAGCGCCGCCAACAACGACGACCAACAGGAAGTACACCATATATTTAATCGGGAAGGTAGGATCGAGTCCAAGCACATCAATACCAAGGCCGCCGCCCAAGCCAGCCAGACCGGAGCCCAGCGCAAAAGTCAGACTGAACACGCGACTGACGTTGATCCCGAGACCGGCCGCAGCTTGCTGATTATCGACCGAGGCGCGGATCTGGGCACCGAAACGGGTGCGCTCAAGCAAGATACCTAACGCTAGCGTGATGAGTACCACCACTCCAATCAGGAACAGCCGATACGCACCCACGTCAAGGCCCAGGAAACGGACCTGTCCGCGCAGCCAATCGGGCAAATTGACCGGCTGCTGGGAGGGGCCCCAAAGGTACGTGGCACCAGCGACTGCCATGAAGGTCAGCCCGATGGAAAAAAGGACTTGGTCCAGATGACTAGCCTTGTATAGCCGCCGATACAGCAACCGCTCCAGGATCAGCCCTGCAACGGCGCTGACAACAAATGCCAGCGGCAGCGACAACAGGAACGGCACTCCCATTCGGGACATCAACATAACGCAGACGTAACCGCCCAGCATCGCGAAAGCACCGTGCGCCAGATTGACAAAGTTCATCAACCCCATCGTTACCGACAGGCCGACGCTGATTAAAAACAACAAACTGCCGTAAGCAATGCCATCAAACAGCACGCCAATAAAATTGCTGATCATGCCGACCGCCTGCGGTCGGACAGAAGCCGAGTTCGAACTAATTCGGTAAGTGAAATTTGCATGATGCGACTGGTCCCCTGATTTTTTCTTATGGGGTCTATAGTTGCATATAAATCAGGTAAACCGTACCACCAATTGCTAAATTATCAAGCTCGTACGAGGTTGCCGTCGATGGGCGTTAACGGCTCACAATGTTGCCCGGGGGAATAAATACTGCCCAGGTGTGGATTTTCGTTTAATAAGTATGGATACAAGCCGCCCCAACACGCGACGATTGATGAGATAAATGTTGGCATGGACATTCCGATGGTCTTCGGCAGGTCGCATACCGCAACATAAATCAATGAGAGGGGCCATCGGGACAGCCGGTCGCGGCGAGCAAGCATTTAACTGATTAAATATAAAACGACCGTCGTTCAGAAATTTCCAGAATCAATGGTCGGCTGGCCTCGTACTTAGTGTGTTTTAGTCACCTTAGAGAGGTGACGCGGCACATCCGGGTCGAAACCCCGCAGTCGCGCCACCGCTTCCACCATCGGATAGAAGCTTTGAATAGCCAGAATCGGATCTAGCGCAGGCAGGTCTGCAATAAACAACGTCAAATCACGTTCCGCTACATCAGGCGGAGCCGCCAGCAAGACACGCGCTCCACGTGCACGCATTTCCCGCGCTGTGGCGATTAAGCCTTCCTGCGCTGGGCCACGCGTGGCGAATATCAAAATCGGATAGCCCTCCTCCACGAGCGCCATCGGACCATGTTCGACCTCCGCGCTCGAAAACGCTTCCGCCTGAATTGCACAGGTTTCCTTAAATTTCAGTGCCGCTTCCATCGCTATCGAATGACTCCAACCGCGCCCCAAAACCATAATCCGGTCAGCATTGCCCAAAATGCTAAAGGCTGCACTCCAGTCTTGCACGGATGCGAGCGCGAGTTGCTCAGGTAACTTTACCAGCGCTGCGAGCATCGGTTGGTCATTAGCCCAATGCGCCACTAATGCAGCGCTGGCAGTCAGGCTGGCAATAAAGCTCTTGGTGGCAGCGACACTTTTTTCTGGCCCGGCGACTAGCGGAAGGACCCATTCACTGGCCTCCGCTAACGGAGAAACCGGATCGTTCACCATGGCAACCGTCGTTGCGCCGCCATCACGCAGATAACGCATCGGTCCGATCAAATCAGGACTTTGCCCCGATTGCGAGACGGCGACCGCCAGCACCTCGGCAGCCTCGATGGGCGAGCGATACAGGGTAATCAGGGACATCGGCAATGAAGTCACCAGTTTTCCTAACTGCGCCATCACCAGATAGGCGAAATAAGCCGAGGCGTGGTCAGAACTACCGCGCGCGATGGTGACTACCGACCGCGGAGGTTGCGCGCGTAGTTTCGCTCCAAGCTCAGCGTAGATCGCTGTGTTCTGGGTAAACTGGGCGGCGACCGCCTGGGCGGCTGCACGTGCCTCTTTAAGCATGAGTGATGTCAATTAACTCTCCTTCTATATAGACTGATTTAAGTTGTAAATGGCGATCTAATACCACCAGATCTGCCCAGCAATTCTGTGCCAGTCGCCCCCGGTCCGTGATACCGAGAAAACGTGCCGGATTGGCCGACAAGCGATTCGATGCATCATGAATCGTCAGGCCAATAGCAACCAGATTACGCAACGCCTGATCCATCGTCAGCGTGCTGCCAGCCAGCGTTCCATCTGCCAGTCTGACGCCACCCAGGCACTTGGTAATAGTCTGGCCGCCTAACAGATAATTGCCGTCTGGCATACCGGCTGCGGCGGTTGAATCGGTCACGCAGTACAGGTGCGGAATACAGCGTAAAGCGGTCCGGATTGCACCAGGATGTACATGCAACAGATCGGGAATAATCTCTGCAAAATCGGCGTGCGCCAATGCGGCACCGACCATGCCAGGTTCGCGGTGATGAAGACCGGTCATCGCATTAAACAGATGCGCAAAGCTGCCAGCACCACGTTTCAATGCCTCCACACCATCTTCATAACTACCCAGCGTGTGTCCAAGCTGGACCTGGATATCGTTTGCTACTAAAGTTTCAATTAATGCAGCGTGACCGCTTACTTCAGGGGCAATCGTTACCAGTTTCACCGGTACGATATCGTTGTAGCGCGACACTTCTTCGGCGACACCACAGCGCGCAAAATCCGGTTGTGCGCCGAGTTTGCCTGCGTTGATATACGGGCCTTCCAGATGAATCCCCAGCATCCGTGCGCCACCTGCGGTGCGTTGTTGACGCATGGGTGCCAGATCGTTTAGCGCCCGCTCGATTTCAATGCCTGGGGCTGTCATCGTGGTTGCCAGGAATGCGGTCGTTCCATGGCGTGCATGCAAACGCGCTACCACTGCGCCGGCGCCATTGGCCTCCATGATATCGACACCGCCGCCGCCATGGACATGCAGGTCTATAAATCCCGGAAGAATGTAAACATCATTGTTGTCAGCCGGATTAACCGGTGCGCCGTTGATACCGCCAATCCGATCACCAAAGGTGATCTCACCATGTATCCAACCATCCGGCGTCAGAAGGTTACCGCCAAGTTGTAGGTTCATTTTTTCTCTTAATTGAATAGTTTAGAGACGACACGATCACACTTGAGACCATTGCATGATTCCAGCCAGACCCGCATCTGCACCAAGCAGCGCCGCAGTGACCGGCACCTGCGCCAACCTGGAACCTTGCGCCAGCGCCTGACGTATGCGTTCGAGCATGCCGTCAGCCAGCCCGACGCTGCCACCGATCACGACTTCGTCGATATCCAGTATCATCTGAAAATTACTGATTGCCTCCGCCACCGCCATCGCCGCATTGTCAATAATTGCCTCCGCCTCGGAGTTTGTTCGGGCCATGGCGAACAACTCCTTGCTGTCGATGCGACGGCCAAACACAGCGCTTGCCTGGCGTGCAAGTGCGGTACCGGATGCCACTTTTTCGAGACAGTCGCATCGACCGCAGCCGCACTGTACATCGCCGTCAACAGGTCCACGGGATAGCGTTGTATGTCCTATATGGCCAGCAAGTCCCTGCCGTCCGATACGCAGTTGCTGATCCAAGACCAGCCCACCACCAACCCCCGTCGATAGTGTGATAAACAGCAGACTCTCTGGAGCAATCGAGACTGTAGAGCTTTTACGGACCAAGTACTCTCCCCAAGCCGCCGCTTGCCCATCGTTCATTAACACTACCGGGCAGGCAAAGCGTGTATTCAGATGAAGCTCCAATGGAAAGCCATCCCAAAATTCGATGATGTGCTGATTCACTGAATACACCTTGCCACCATCGATATAGCCTGTTGCCGCGACCGCAACCCGCTCCGGTGCAGGCCAACCCAACACCAATTGGTTGATGGCGTCCATAAAACCGGTCGGTTCGGTCGCCATCGGTTGCTGGCGACGTTCGATGATCTGCCCCTTATTTACCCAGGCAGCGGCAATTTTGGTACCGCCTATATCAATCGCCAAAAGCGTATCAATTGGCTTGTTGATTGACATCTTGATTACCCCTTGAGCACGGTTTGCTGCATCGCTGCGATAAACCATTCCGTGATATGTTCGATACGGGTAATAGCAGAACCAACGGTGACCGAAAACGCCCCATGACTAAGCGCATCCGCAGCTTCCGCGGCGGTGCGTATCCGGCCCTCTGCCACCACCCGTGCACCGGCAGTTGACAAACGCCGCACCAGCACCAGATTCGGCACGTCTGCAGGCTGATCGGCGGTTTCATCGGTATAACCAGAAAGTGTGGTTCCTATCAGATCACAACCCAGCGCCAGCGCCGCCAGACCATCTGTTTCTGTCGAGCAATCAGCCATAGCCAAACGCCCCGCTTGATGAACGGCCGTTAAAAGGTTCTCAACACTCTCTGGACGGATGCGCCGAGTAGCATCGAAAGCGATGATCGCCGCACCGGCCTGAATCAAATCTTCAACGTCTTCCAGATAAGGCGTTATACGCACCGGGCTATCGGCCAAATCGCGCTTCACAATGCCAATGACCGGCACATTGACGGAAGCCACCACGGCACGTACATTGTCAGCGCCTTCGATGCGCAGACCACCGGCTCCGGCAGCGACTGCCGCGCAGGCCATAGCAACGATGATGTCTTGCCTGTCCATTGGACCGCCCGGCACAGGCTGGCAGGAGACGACGAGCTTATTTCTGATTTGTTCGATATTCATATGAAAATAAACACTTAAATAACTTGTAAGACCATGAACGACGGCCGGTATGACTACCAATACCTAACGTCAGGGAGTGGGGAGCACCTCAACAGCAGCCTGTGTTTCATACAGCAAGCATGCGACATTGTGCTGCGGGCCTAATTGATACAATTTAGGGATCTTTTCGCGACATTTCTGAAAAGCTTGCGGACAACGCGTATGGAACACGCAGCCGCTGGGCGGATTTAGCGGACTGGGGATTTCCCCCTGCAATGGCTCGTCGTCAGAAAAGACCAGATCCGGATCGGCAATGGGCGAGCTTTTCCAAAGCGCCTGGGTATAGGGATGCTTTCCGCCCTGAACAATGGCTTCACGCGGTGCATATTCCATCAAGCGCCCCAGGTAAAGCACCAACACGCGATTGCAAACGGCTTGTACCATCGGTAAATCGTGCGAGATAAAAATGATCGAGAGATTAAATTCCTTTTGCAGATCGAGCAGCAGATTGATGATTTGCGCTTTAACCGAGGCATCCAGCGCTGCTACAGCTTCATCGGCAATAATGACCTTTGGCTTGAGCGCCAATGCGCGCGCGATCACGACGCGTTGCTTTTGGCCACCGGACAACTCATGCGGGTAGCGATGCAGCACACTTGCCGGCAAACCGACGATATCCAGCAAACGTAAAATTTCCTGAGCTTGCTCTAGCTTGCTGCCGCGCTGATGCAGGACAAATGGTTCGCGTAAGCTCTGCTCTATCGTCAAGCGACTGTTCAGGCTGGCATTTGGGTCCTGAAACACCATCTGTACGTCACAGCATAATTGCTTGAGTTCAGCTCCCCGATAATCCTGAAGCAATTTTCCTTGATATCTGATCGCCCCGGTGGTCGGCTTCAGAAGCCGCATACCCAACTTTCCCAATGTTGATTTACCACTACCGGATTCGCCAACAATACCCAAAATTTCACCCGGCTTGAGAGTGAAAGAAACTTCTTGCACGGCATGCAACGAACGTACTTTTCCAAACATGCCGGTTTTGGTAGAAAACTGAATACCAACATTTTCAAAGGAGAGAATACTGTCGGTGATTTGGGGGTTGTTCGCGTTCAGGCTAACATTTACATTCATGGCTGATCCCCAAAATGGCAACGGACCAGATGACCGTCAAGATCCATTAAAGGTGGATTAGTCGCCTTGCAAAGGTCAGTTGCCTGATTACATCGATTCGCAAACCGACAACCAACCGGCTCTCCAAATACAGGTTCCACCTGTCCGGGAATGCCGTAAAGACGTCCTTCCACATTGGGATTCGGGATCGATGCGAGCAGGCCTTTGGTATAAGGATGTCGTGGACGCTTAAACAACGTTCGAGTCGTGGTTTGCTCGACTAACTGGCCCGCATACATCACTGCCACACGGTCAGCAATTTGCGCAACGACGCCCATATCATGGGTAATAAAAAGAACACCCATTCCTACTTCGCGCTGCAACTTGCGTATCAAACGTAAAATCTGAGCCTGGATGGTGACATCCAGCGCCGTGGTTGGCTCATCTGCAATCAACACCGCGGGCTTGCAAGCAAGCGCAATCGAAATCATCACCCGCTGCCGCATGCCACCAGAGATTTGATGTGGATACTGTCTGGCGCGTGTCTCCGGATCGGAGATGCCGACCAGGGTCAACAACGATAACGCACGATCACGCGCTTCTTCTTTTGAGCTATGCCCGTGTGTCACCATGACTTCGGCGATTTGGTCCCCGATCCGATGTAGAGGGTTTAGCGAGGTCATCGGTTCCTGAAAAATCATTGCCACTCGATTTCCCCGAACCCGTTGCATGTCACCCGCGGAAAGAGACAACAGATCGACCGGATTATCCTGTTGATCTTTAAGCCATACCTGGCCAGCAATTCCGACCTGTCCACTCAATAAACGCATGAGCGAAAATGACGTCACCGATTTACCGCAACCGGATTCACCGACAATCGCCAGCGTTTCTCCGCGTCGTAATTGAAAATTTAAATCGTTGACGGCATTAACTAAGCCAGCCGGCGTCCGGAAGGTCGTCGTTAGCCCTTTTACATCGAGGATTACATTAGAACCAAGCATATTCTTCACCTATTTCTTATGCCACTCGTCATGCTAGTCAGCTAGCACCACGTCGCCAAAAATTTTTCAAAATGCTTGGCTCCGCAGTGAATGGTGAACCACGCTATCGTGCGTTATAGCAGTCCGGCGGTGACTAATATAGCGCGTATTTTTTCAATCGCTGCATCAGGCAATACGCGATTCGGACGACTCATATGACGGTTTTCGATCAGGCCCATCAAATGCAACGCTGTCTTAAATCCTCCCACGCCCGATGCGTTTGGACTGGTATACGGCACGCCGTGGAAGACAATAGCGAACAGGGCAATCAGACGATGTTGTTCGGCGCGCGCAGTTTCCCAATCCCCGGCTTTCGCGGCGTTATACAGACGCACGTAACCGGCCGGATCAACATTACCCAGCCCGGGCACATTACCGTGTGCGCCGCCCAGAAGAGCATAATCAACTAGCGTTTCGGAACCGGTCAGAATGGCAAAATCCGGCTGATCGGCAAAGTCGCGCATCAGCATACGCATATTGCCATCATCGCCACTACTGTCTTTTACCGCGCATATAATCTTGCGCTCATATAGTTCACGAATGGTTTCCCGCGCCAGTTTGAGTTGCACACAGACCGGAATATCGTAGGCAATGATAGGAAGATCCACTGCGTCTTTGATGTAAGAAAAATGATCGACCGTTTCAGCTTGACTGGTACGGGTATAAAACTGTGCTGTCACAACGAGACCATCGACGCCCAGTTCTTTCGCCTGGCGCGCGTACTCAATCGTGCGATCGGTCGTTGGATCAATGACCCCGGCGACCAGAGGCACACGACCTCCGGCCTCCGCTACTGCAACTTCCATGACATCGGCGCGTTGTTGCGCATTCAAAAAAATCACTTCACTGGTCGAACCCAGCAAAAACAGGCCATGCACGCCACCATCCAGCAAATGACGAATAACGCGCCGCAAGCTAGGTTTATCGACCTTATAATCATGGGTCAGGGGCGTAACAACCGGGGGGATAATTCCGTGCAATTTCAACGTAGACATTGTGTTCATTCCTTCATAGTTTTAGGGTCAAAAGCCTGGCGTAACCCGTCGCCAATAAAATTTGCAGAAAGAGCGGTAATGACAATAAGCGCACCTGATGGCAACCAGATCCAGGGGTATTGCTGAAGAATGGATGCTTCGCGTGCGATGCTGAGTAAACTCCCCCAGCTTGCATCGGGCAATTGCACACCAAGACCCAAGAAGCTCAATCCGGCCTCGGCCATAATGGCGCTAACAAATCCAAGAGATGAAAACACCACCAGTACATCTGTGGTGTTCGGTAAACAGTGTTTGAATAAGATATAACCGTGTCCTGCCCCCAGCGTTTTGGCGGCAGCAACAAACTCCATCTCACGCACACTCAATATGCGTGCTCGCACCAGACGGCACACCAGCGGCCAGGAAAGCAGGCCGATAATCATGATGGTTTTACCAGTACCTGACCCAATCACGGCAGACAACGTCATCAATACGATAATGGTTGGAAATGTCATGACGATATCGACAAAGCGCATAATCAGATTGTCCAGCCAGCCGCCGAAATAACCGGCAACTCCTCCCAGAACCGTGCCGATGACGACCGCGAGAACAACACTACACGCACCAACTAACATTGAAATCTGCCCTGCGGCCATAGTGCGTGCCAGCATGTCTCTGCCAGTCTGGTCCGTGCCAAGCCAATGCAGGTGCGAAGGCGCTTGCAGCGAGGAACTCAAATCAATCGCGTTCGGATTAAATTGAAATAACCAGTGTGAAAAAAGGCAGATAACGGTTATCAGTAGAAACACGCACACACCCAGCATGGCAATCCTATTGGCACGAAACTTCTGCCATTTGCTCGCTCTCAGATTGTTACCACTCATGTCGTCACTCTTGATTTAATAAAAAATTTATGGGCCGTAAAAAAAAATGGCGCTTCCAACGCACGGACAATGAGCATTTATTTGAGCGTTATCCGAGGGTCTATCCATGAATAGATAATGTCGGTAATAATGTTGATGGCTAATATTGCTAGCGCCATGAATAATGCGATGCCCATAATCAACGGATAGTCGCGGCTTTCAATGCCGTCCAGAAACAGCATCCCCATACCGGGCCAGGAAAACACGACCTCTACAAAGACTGCACCGCCAATCAGTGCACCAAAATTCGCAGCAATCACCGTAACAATTGGAATGAGCGTGTTCGGCAGTGCATGTCGCACCATCACTTGATACGGCGATAATCCTTTTGCAGTCGCAGTGCGCACATAATCTTGCGTCATTACCTCTAGTAAGCCCGATCTGGTATAGCGCATCAGGATCGCAACGAATTGCACCGCGAGTACGATCGATGGCAACACCAGATGATGCAGAATGTCGATCCAGCTACCGTCGCCGGGAATGGAATATCCTCCCGCAGGAAACCATCCCAATTTCAGTGAAAAAATATACATCCCCGCAATCCCAACCAGAAAGGCCGGACAACTAATCGCCAGATAGGCGAGCACAGACAGAATATAATCAGTCTTTTTATTGTAATGTCGCGCCGAAACGATACCAGCCAATATGCCAAGCAACGAACCCAGGGTTAGTCCGGAAAACGTCAGCATGAACGTTGCCGGGATACGGCTCGCGATCGCTTCCGTTACTTTTTGTCCGTCTTTATACCGATACCCTAAATCGCCCTGGGCGACTTTTTTAATCCAGACAAAAAACCGTACAGGCATGGGAGCATCAAGTCCCAAATCGTGTCGCAAGATGTCTTTTTGTTCGCTCGTTAGTGATTGCGTGGGAGGCACAAAAGCGTCCACAGGGTCTCCGGGGGCCATGTTAATCATCACAAAAATTGCGATTAATATGGCAAATAGTGTCGGAACATTCACCAGAATCCGACCAAACAAATATTTCAGCATGTGTTATCCCGACGCTCGCCTAAGGGTGCGTAATTTATTTCAGGTTAATGACGACAAATTAAGGATTAAAGATTAATGCAGAGACCAATTTTCCGGAAAGTCCTGATATCGTCCGCCGCTCGGTGCTGGCGTCCAGATGACATTTTTGGCATTCTTGGCGACACCACCGAAACGGTTGGTCATCCATAACGGAATCCACGGCAATTTTGCATTGGTTAGCCGACAGACGTTTTTATAAATTTTCGTACGCTTGACATCGTCTGCTTCTATTTGACCAGCCTTAAACAAGCGATCTAATTCCGGCAGATTTACCCGCATTCGGTTCGCACCTTTTGGTGGCGCGTCGGTTGATGCCATCAATGGCGCCAGTACGCTGGGATCCGGGCCATTTCCACCGCCGGCAAATACCATACTGAATTTACCTGACTCAACCATTTGCGAAAATGTTGCCACGTCAACGAACCGCGGTCGGATGTTAATCCCTATATCGCCTAACATTGCCTGTAAAGAAGACACGACATCTTTGGATACTTGATCGCCATAATAAGTTAGCAACTCAATCGGTAAATCATGATTCAGTTTATGCCACCCGGCATCTGTCAGAAGTTGCTTTGCCACCGTCACATTCATCGCATATGGATTGATATCGGCTGGTACAAATTTGGGTAGCGATAACACGCAATTACTTAGCGTTGCTTCGTTACCGTAGATATATTTGATGATGGCGTTACGATCAATGGCCAGCAAAATGGCCTGACGAACTCGCACATCTTTGAAGCGTGGATCGTTATTATTAACCCCAATGTAATTCAGCACATTCGATGGGCCGGCAATCACATTGAATACACTATTGTTCCGACTCTGTTTAACTTGATCCAGCGTCAAATAAGTGTGCTGGATTTCTCCAGCTTGTAAAGCAATTGATGCCGAACTTCCATCTTTGAAATAGCGATTGATTAGCTTATTGAGCTTTGGACGACCGCGATAAAAGTTTTTGTTTGCGTCTAGCTCAACGTATTGATCGGGTAAATACGCATGCCATTTAAAAGGGCCTGTGCCAATCGGCTGCTTCCACCAATCAGAATTGCGCAGCTCTTTAACCGACATTTTTCCAAGCAAATGTTCAGGAACAATCATGATGCTGGTAAATGCATCCGGCAAAGAAGCATCCAGCGTATCTAGCGTTAACACCACGGTGCTATCGTCCGGCGTTTGAATGTCGGTGACATGATTCAACCGCGCAGAAAAGCTACTTGCCATGTCAGGGTTTTTGATTAAATCAAACGTGAATTTAACGTCTTTTGCCGTAAACGGAGCACCATCGTGCCACTTCACTCCTTTACGTAATTTGATTATCATGCTTTTTCCATCGGCAGAAAAAGCCCAGCTCTGCGCTAAGTCACCATTGATTTTTTCAAGCGCGGCATCGTATAACGTTAGCGTACTAAAATATTTATTGTAAAAACTAAATCCGGCGCTGGCAGTTAAAGGATTGAATTTTTGGGCATTACCACTGGGGCCCACATCAAAAGCGCCAACAAATATCTTCTCTGCTGCTATCCCCGTACCGCTGCCAGCTAGCAGCATTAGTGCAGTCAACAACATCAGAAGTTTTTTATTGAGTTTCAACATGCATACCCCGGAATATCGGTCAGATTGTTTTCTAAAAAAGTAAAAAAATTCTATAAACTATTCGTCCATCTTTACTTCAGCTTCCAGCTCAACACTAAGGTCTTCCGGATAGCTATCAACAATCGATTGGAAATGCTCGCGATGCGCGGATAACACGCCAAAAACATCTTTCTTTTCAAGCATATTGACAACGCGCAAATGATCTTTGGCGGTTGCTTCCAGCGCCCAATGGTCCACGGAGCGAGCGGATTGATTCATCTCATTAAAGACTTTCCAAAATAAATCAATCAATGACAGAAGAAAATCGTTCTTTAAGCAGCTATACATTTCGGCATGAAAGTCGCGATCCTCTTGCTCAAATGTCTGCTTATCCAATGCTTTGCTCAACATGCGTTCACCTAATGCCCTCAAGCGCTGAATACTCTCGGGGCTGATACGCTCGACTACTGCGGGTATCGCGCCCAGCTCAAGGTATTTGCGAACGTGCAAAAGCTTTTTAACATTCTCGTCGCCCTCATTCATTGAGTACGGCAAATTTTCCACAATTGAATCAAAGGAAAATTCTTTAACAAAAATCCCTTCTCCGTGCCGTGACTCTACGATACCAAGCGACTCCAGTGATTTAACCGCCTCCCGTAGTGAAGGACGACTGACTCCCAGATTTTTGGCAAGCTGCGCCTCAGGGGGCAAACAATCACCGAATTTCAAATTATTAATTTTGATGAATTTCTTGATTTCAATTTGCACTTGGCGATATGCCGGAACTTTAGTTGTCACTTGAATCTCTCCGAAAAAAGTCTGGAACGGTGGACGGTGCCGCTTCGTCAGGATGCGCCAGGAACAAAGTGTCCAGACAAGGGACCCCATCCTGCGTATCACCGCCGACAAACAACAGCCCCGCTGCAACTTGAAATGACAGCCCATGTGCGCGTGCAACGGGCAATCTGCCAACCATTATCCAGACATCATCCCGAAAAACATATATTTCATTACGCCAGGTTTTTAACAAACCCGAATGAGCGTAAAACTTTCCCGCATCGTAACGGCGCCGTGCGCCCGGAAAATTGGTGCCGCCTGCCAACATTGGATATCCACCCCAGCAGCCAGAAAATGCAGCGGCAACACCTTCTTGCGGCGCAATCTCACTTATGAGCGGTAAATGCGCCTCATCAAGCCATTTCACACGACCATCGGCAAATATCGCACGTTTCACAGAATCCGATCTCAATCCAGGCTTGACTTCGCCACTCAACAAATAAATGTTTCCCTGATGCTGAATCACACTACTGCCGCAATTCGGCGAATGGTCCACTGCGCCGAGGTTTTTCCACGCCAGAGTTAGCACGTTAAGTTGCCAGACGCTCCCGTTCCATGCATAGTCCTGCACCGGCCTTGCCATAAACACCTCTAACGCCTGCGACTGTTGCGAAGGAGCAAGCGCCGTATACCTTGCAAAAAATGCATTAAATTGCGTGGCGTTATAACCGCCAAAGAACAAAATATGCCTATCGTCTACACACATTGCAGACGCTCCCAACAAACCGATAGGTAAATGTGTCGACAGGCAGGTCCAGCTATCCGATAACGGGTTGTAGCAATGGACAACATCAAATTGCGCCAAACTAGCCGATGCATTAGTGCGCCCGGCACCGCCAAACACATAAATCTTTCCATCCACGACTGCAGACACTGCCCCACACGGCACGGCTGCCGGGAAGTCTGCCAGACGCTGCCATGATTTCGGCATCAGCTGCGTATCCAGTCCAAACCACGCATTGCCAACTGTGCCCAAACCGGCATAAAGCACAGTCCCTACCTGCGCGCCTACAGCCTCCCTCAAAATCATTGGAAAGGACGGCCACACAACGTTTTCATTCAGATCCTGATCACACACTATTTTTATGCCCATCGTTAAGACGCTCTTTGACATTACGCCCAAGTTTGTTAGGGGCGCTGATCTTGAATCGGTCCGCCTAGATCGAAGTATTGCACCTCGGTGGTAAGATGTCAAACATCTAAATTAGCTTAATCCACTGAATCTAATGCCACTGACCTGGCTAAAACAACTGCCGGAAAAAGGCGTTATTATCCCAAAGTCATATTAAGTCATTGATTAATATAAATAAAATTTCTCCGGCTCATGCCGCATAGGCTAAAAAAATGACATCTGAATCATAATGACCCCAAAAAATTTACTGAAAAAAAATGCATCCTATGCGGGAAAAATCGATATTCCCATCACTTCCCAACCCCGCCTACCCATTCCAGACAAATAATCTCTCATTTTTCCGTAAAGTGATCTTACTTCTAATTTAAATTCACAAATAAAAATTAAAAACATCAAAATATCGATTTAGTAAAAAAAGTCTATTTTTGTCTAGATATCTTCAAAAAAATTAAAAAAACCATCTAAAACAACACAGATACTTAAAAAACGCTTGCATGAGCTTTTTTTCGAATGTTAATATTCAACCGGAAGTTAGATGTCAGATATCTACCAGTATATTCCTAAGAAAAACTACTGACTCGTCATAAGCGGTACGGGGTTTAAGAAAATTCTTACTCAATGCTTTTGTCTGAGAGTTATTTTCGGAATCGGTGCTGCGATGGGCCCTTGGGTCTCGCGCATCCTCTTGTGTTCCGAAACCAGGCAATCGCAGAGTTAGACACAAACGGCTGAAATCAAAGACGATGACCTAATTTGAAATAGGTCAATGATTGAAAAGAGTTTCGGCATTTCCCCTCTCCATAATCTTACAATTCATACGACATGAAAATAAATAAAATTGTAGTCCTGGCGACACTTGCTGCAGCGACGGGACTCGCTACAGCACAATCCACCGTCACGTTCTCCGGACGCGTTGACGGAGGATTTGCGTATCTGAATCAGGTGCAAACATCTACTGGTGGAACGGCATCGCGGTTTGGGACGCAAAATGGCGACTGGGGCGTCGGGATGATAAATGTCACTGGCGCAGACAACCTGGGGGGAGGAAACAAGGCCATTTTCGTTATCTCTGACGCGGTCAAAATCATGACGGGAATGGGGGGTGCTTCTTTTCGAAAATCGTTTGTGGGCCTTTCAAGCAACGACCTCGGGACGATAAAACTTGGCCGCGATCTTTTCATCAGCAATGGCGTCACTATGATCGACCCTTTTGTGCAGGAATTGTTTGGCTCCGCTTCACTTGTGCGCGGCCGCAACTGGCAGCAAACGAATAGCAACATCACCTACCTGAGCCCATCCTATAGTGGCTTTGACGTCGCCGTCCAAAATTCGCTTCCCGGCCAGACGGCTAATTTTAATGCAGGCACTCCGGGCGGATTCGGTAGAACCGATGGCATCCAGTTAACCTATCAATCGGCGCTGTTCGACGTTCGTGCTATTTATGACGAAATGCGGGATAGCAACGGTCAGTTCAGTAATGTATTTACGTCCTCTAAAGAGTTAGTAATCGGGGGCAATCTGCGCATTCAAAAATTTATAATTCAAGGTGCCGTAACCCGAATGGTAGCGCCAGATACGCCGACTGGGCTTGCTAAGACGGCAAATCATTACTGGCTTGGATTTAATTACGGCATGACGCCAGCGCTGTTATTGACAGCGGGGGTCTATCGTATCGATGTCGGCCGGGGCAATGCAAATGCGACACATGACGGCCAAGGTCACGCCACGATGTTTGAATTGGGCGGCACATACAACCTGTCCAAACGCACCTTTCTGTACGCAAACGTTGGTTACGTGAAAAATGGTTCAAATGCCACCTTCTCGTTAGAACCGAATAACCCGGGTCTGAACAATAACAATCTGGACAATCCCCTCCCCGGCCACGCGCAAGCCGGCTCTTACGTCGGTATTAATCAATCGTTCTAACAAAAAGGAGGCGAAGTAAAAGAAAAGACCACCGCACGTAAACCTAAGTGCTTGGTTAAAATTGGAAATATTGGTGGAAAGTGCAAGTTTCGAACTTGCGACCCTCGCAGTGTGAGTGCGATGCTCTACCCCTGAGCTAACCTTCCTTTTGAGAATCGATCTGTCGATGCCGTTAAATACACGTCAAAATGGCTTTTGACCAGCGCCGAAGAACCAAATTATCGCACAAGTTATAGCGCGACGACAAGCGCCGCCTTGCGCTGAAAACCTGCATTATTGGCGCTTGGCCTCTAATACGCCCTTAACTTCGCGTATGATCGTTAAGGCTTTTTGCAGTTGCGCAGTGGAGGCAATCTCGGCGGTAAAAGCCATTCTCGCGTGGGCTTTAGCACTTTGGGTACTGACACCGATGACATTAATTTTCTCGCGCAGAAAAATTTCCGAAATATCACGGAGCAGACCTTGCCGGTCACTAGCGAGGATAAAAATATCAACTGGATATACCGTTTCAACGGTGGGCGCACCCCAGGTCGTTTGAATGACACGTTCCGGGGCTTTGGTGCGCATTTCTGCAAAATTTTTGCAAGTTTCCCGATGAATCGAGACGCCTTTACCGCGTGTGACAAAGCCGATGATCGGGTCTGGGGGAGCTGGTTTGCAACACTTGGCCAATTGTGTCATTAACCCGTCGGTACCAACCACCAAGACGCCAGTTTTCCCACCGTGCTCGACGCTAGAAGCGCGACTCTTACGGGTAATTGCCGCCTCTTCCTGATGTATGTCACTGGCCGCGGGTTTGGCGATCTCCTCTTCACGCAGCCCTTGCTCGACGTGACGTAGACTAAACTCGTCCTTACCCAGCGCAAGCAGTAATTCCTCAAGCTTGGGAAAGCCCAGCTTGCGCGCCAGCTCTTCCAGATTAACCGCGGTCTTCCCTTCGCGTTGCAATGTTTTATCAAGCAACGCTCGTCCGGTGGAGAGCGTTTCTTGCTGTTCAATGGCGTTGAACCACGCCCGGACCTTGGAGCGGGTGCGGGTGCTGGTTGCATAACCGGGGGTCAACCAATCGCGCGACGGACCGGCCGTTCCTGCACCACTTTTAGCGGTAATGATTTCAACCGTCTGGCCGTTTTTGAGCACTGTGTTCAATGGCACCATTACGCCATCAACGCGAGCACCACGGCAATGGTGCCCAACGTCGGTATGCAAATGATAAGCGAAGTCGATTGGGGTGGCACCGTTTGGCAATTCAATGACCCGTGCCTGCGGCGTGAGGATATAAATATGCTCGTCGAGCGTGGCGGACTTTAATTTTTCCAGCCATTCACGGCGACTGTCTTCATGCTCGACGACGGCATCCGCGACTTCGCTTTTCCAGGCCAGTAATTGCCGCAGCCAGGCAATTTTCTCATCATATTTTTGCGCTGAAAAATTCGAGCCACCGGCCTCCTTATAACGCCAATGCGCAGCGACGCCATATTCAGCAAAGTGATGCATATCATTGGTGCGAATCTGCACCTCCAATGCGCGCTCATCCTCAGCCATTACAACGGTGTGCAGCGATTGATAACCATTTTGCTTCGGGCGTGAAATATAGTCGTCGAACTCTTTCGAAATCGGTACCCAAATATTGTGAACGATGCCCAATACCGTGTAGCAGGTCTTGACATCCTCGACAATAACGCGAAACGCTCGGACATCGTATAGCTCAGAAAAATCGAGCTCCTTGCCGCGCATTTTGTTCCAGATACTAAAAATATGCTTAGGTCTACCGGAGACTTCCGCTTTAATCCCGGCGGCGGCCAACTCATTCCGCAACCGCGTAATGGCGACCTCCACAAAACCTTCCCGCTCAATGCGTCGCTCTTCCAGCATCTTGGCGATGCGCTTGTATGTCGCCGGATCGATGAAACGAAACGACAGGTCTTCGAGCTCCCACTTTAATTGCCAGATACCGAGTCGATTAGCCAGCGGAGCGTACAAATCCAGCGTTTCACGCGCATATTGACTAGTCAGCTCAGTTTCCAATTTTTGCTCGGCAAAAAACCGCAGCCCGACTAACCGTGAAGCCAATCGCACCAACACCACGCGCATGTCACTCGCCATCGCTAACAGCATTTTGCGCAACGTCTCCACTTGGGTAGCTGCCTGCTGCGCCGCGTTTTTCCCCCGCATGACTTCTTGAGGTAACGCAAAGGTGAAACCATGGAGTCGCATCAACTGTCGAATTCCAACTACCAATTCCGTAATTTCTTTGCCAAACCGCGGTTCAATCATCGCCAGATTAGCAGGATCAAATAACGGCAGCTCAAATAGCAGCCCAGCGATGCGCGTCTCAACATCAGTGTTGAGCAAAGCCAATACCTTAGCGACACTTTGCGAAAATTCGAGCGCAGTTTGACCGGTCGCAACCATCTTGCCCTCATACCATGGCTCCACAAACGCCAACGCGTCGAGGACGCGAGCGCTATCTTCGGCACTTAATCCGGTACAAAGCTGCACTTGGGCGGCATTCTGAGTTGAGGCAATCGCGACCATTACTTTTACTTTTTACTTTTGTGCTGCAACGATAACAATTTCGACCAATATTTCGGGTCGGGCCAATTTGGCTTCCACGGTGGCACGCGGCGGGGAATTACCTGTCGCTACCCACTCATCCCATGCCGTATTCATACCGGAGAAATCCTTGATGTCAGCCAGATAAATCTGACACGAAAGAATGTGCTCCTTATCGCTACCAGCCTCGGCCAGCAAACGATCAATGTGACCCAGCGTTTCGCGAGTTTGTGCTTCTATATTTTGACTAACGTCTTCTGCCAATTGACCGGCAAGATAAATAGTCCCGTTATGGATAGCCACTTCTGACAATCTTTTTCCTACATGTAAACGCGTGACACTCATGGATTCTCCTTGACGCTAAAAATTGGTTTGTTTTATTTATTGACCGAACAAAAAATCGCTGACGACCGTAATTTGATCGGAGTGCAACAATGTTGGTGCATGTCCCACACCGTCGAATTCAACCAGCTTCGCCTTCGGGCCACGTTGCGTCATCGACACCGCTACATCACGCGAGAGCAGATCGGATTGTCCGCCGCGAACCAATAATGTTGGACATTGAATGGCATCATACGCCGCCCACAACATCACTTCGGCGCTCTTGAAATTTTCTACGGTCGACGTCGCAAACGGGACGGCCAGGCCCAGATCGTAATGGCGCACCCATTCTCCGCCCGCATTTTGGCGTAACACGTCGGCAGCTAATTTGTGCCACTCTACGTCTGTATGCTCTCCGAAGGGAAGAGAAATTGACTTAATATAAGCCGCACCAGCCTCGAAGGTGGGGAATCGCATATCGGCCCCGATATACGCTGCGATGCGTGTCAGCGCGCCAGGGTTGAGATTGGGGCCAACG
This sequence comes from Glaciimonas sp. PAMC28666, assembly GCF_016917355.1. Classification (GTDB taxonomy): domain Bacteria; phylum Pseudomonadota; class Gammaproteobacteria; order Burkholderiales; family Burkholderiaceae_D; genus Glaciimonas. The sequence continues at coordinate 421,094 of NZ_CP070304.1, forward strand.
TCATTTAGAACCAGCTTGCGGATCGGATTATCGGGCAAAGATGCCAGACCTAAACCGATCAGGCCGCCCATCGAGGTTCCTACAAGATCGACGGAAGAGGCATTTAGGCGCGCTAACAGCGTCACAATATCACTGACATATTGCGGCACAACATAAAATTGGGGATCACGCAAGCGGCCAGAGCGGCCACGACCAACAACATCTGGGCATATGACGCGATAGGTGTCGCACATTGAGCGTGCTAATTGATCAAAGTCATCAGATACGCGTGTCACACCATGAATACACAGCAATATATTGGGGTTATGCGAATCACCCCATTCTTGATACGCCATCGTATGCAAACCTGCAGGGGAAAGGCATTGGACGGTCTTGTGCGAAGCTGAAGTCATAACGGCATCCGGTTGGGCATACAAGTAAAAGCCCCTCTATTCTACCGTTGCTTGCACTAAAAAACCTGCGCTAAAGCGTAATCATGATTGCCTGAACAGATAAAGAGTGTCGAAGCTATCAATCGCGATGCTCGCCTGTGCATGACCTTTCTCTTGTTTGTTTGGGTTTTAATCCTTATTTCTTCTATGCTATCCAAAAAAAATGGGCAAAAAAAAGCACCGACAAACTTCTGTCGGTGCTGAATTGTCGTTGAATCGACTTAATGCAAGCTACTGAAATCCAGCGGTGCGCCAGTTTTTTCTATTAACTCTTCTCTTGTCACACCGGTCGCCAGCTCAACCACTTTTAAGCCTTGTGGCGTCACATCGAGCACGGCTAAATCCGTAATAATGCGATTTACTACTGCAATGCCGGTCAACGGCAAATTACATTCTTCGAGTATTTTGTGGGAAGTCGATCCATCCTTCGCCTTGGCCACGTGCTCCATGAGGACCACGACGCGCTTGACGCCTGCGACCAGATCCATCGCGCCGCCCATTCCTTTGACCATTTTTCCGGGAATCATCCAGTTAGCCAGATCACCGTTTTTAGACACCTGCATGGCGCCAAGTACAGCAAGGTTCACTTTGCCGCCGCGAATCATGGCAAATGAATCTGCCGAACTGAAGAACGATGAGCCAGGTAAAGAGGTCACGGTCTGCTTGCCTGCGTTGATCAAGTCCGGATCGACCTTGTCATCGCTAGGGAAAGGCCCAATACCCAACAGACCATTTTCTGACTGAAGCCAGACTTCCATATTCTTCGGCACGTAATTGGCAACCAAGGTCGGCAATCCGATGCCCAGATTAACGTAAAAACCGTCCTGCAATTCTTGCCCCGCACGCGCGGCCATTTCATCACGAGTCCATGCCATATTCATTCTCCGATCTTATAGTGTTTTTCTTACTCGAACTCAGCGTCACTGCAGCTTAGCAGGCACTAAAAACGAGACGTCAAGGCTTATTTGCTGACGGTGCGTTGTTCTATTCGCTTTTCCGGCGAGGCATTGACCACGATCCGATGCACAAAGATGCCAGGAGTGTGTACTTCGTCTGGATCAATTTCACCAACTTCGACCAAATGCTCGACCTCTACTACGGTTATTTTTCCGGCCATTGCGATGTTTGGATTGAAATTGCGAGCCGTTTTGTTATACACCAGATTGCCGCTTTTATCTGCCTTGTAAGCCTTAACGAGAGATATATCAGCAACGAGCGAACGCTCCATGATGTATTTCTCACCGTCAAATTCCCGCACTTCCTTGCCTTCGGCGATCAGCGTACCAACACCGGTTTTGGTGAAGAAAGCAGGAATTCCAGATCCGCCGGCACGCAGTTTTTCTGCCAACGTTCCTTGTGGGGTGAACTCCAACTCAAGCTCCCCTGCCAAATATTGCCGTTCAAACTCTTTGTTCTCACCGACATAAGAGGCGATCATTTTCTTGATTTGACGGGTCGTCAACAATTGGCCCAAGCCAAAACCGTCTACGCCCGCGTTATTCGAAATTGCGGTCAAATTTTGGACTCCCGAATCTCGCAGAGCGGCAATGAGGGCCTCAGGGATACCACACAAACCAAAACCGCCTACGGCGACAGTTTGACCGTCACTGACGATACCTGCCAACGCGCTAATCGCGTCAGGATAAACTTTGTTCATACCGCTATCTCCTTTTGAGTTAACTCAGACTATTTTTGCTTTTTATTCGCCTGATAGCATATGATGATCCGTCCGTTCCGACAATACCGTAAAACTACGCAAGGCCAATTACCCATAGGCACTATACGATATTAGGTTCATTACATAAATATGGTATCGGCGCTTGCAACTTACCACATAAAGCGCGCGCCCCCACTCACGACAACATCGGCATGAAGCAGCGCCGATTGCACTTATATACTGCCAATGAATGACTTCCCAGAAATCGATTATCAAGTCATTTTCGAGCACGCGCCAATTGGCATGTGCGTTTCCAAAAATCGTGTAATGCAGGTTTGCAATGCTGCATTGACCAGCATGTTTGGCTATGCGCGCGAGCAACTAAACGGTCAATCTTTTCAGATTCTTTATCCTACACCGGATGAATTTGAACGCACCGGCGCGCGTATCGTACCGATCATGAGCGCAAAAGGGACCTATTCGGATGAACGCATCATGCGTCGCGCAGATGGCGAGCTTTTTTGGTGCCACGTCATCGGTCACACGTTGGTGCCAGAAAACACCCATGCCGCCGGAATCTGGACTTTTGAGGATTTAAGCAGCAAGCGTAAGGCGTCCGCTGAGCTATCGCCACGCGAGCGCGAAATTGCTGCATTATTGGTGGAAGGGAAAACCAGCAAATTAATTGGCAAACAAATCGGGCTCAGCCCGCGTACCGTCGAAATGCATCGTGCCAATCTGATGAAGAAGTTTGCCGCAGCGACCTCGAGCGAGTTGGTCCACCGGTTACTCGGGATGGTGCACGATCATTAATTTAGCGACCAGCTGATTTAAGTCAACAATAAGCGTATTGCGTCTGGCAAAGGTACTGATTTTTCTAATTTAAAATCAATCCACACTAACTTGCCGGATCCCTCTGCAACGATCACTTCGGCGGTATCGACCCGTCGAATCTCATACGTCGTCTGAAAACTGGACCGACCGACCGCACCCAGATAGCAGCAAACCTCAATATCGCCCGGGTACTTGAGCTGACGCAAAAAACTACATTCGGCGTTGATTAAAACGGGACCTTGCGTACCTTCAAAAGGTCGCCCTAATGTTTCCAGCCACTCGATGCGTGCTTGCTCCATATATCTGAAATAAACCGTATTATTCACGTGCCCGATCGCGTCCATATCTCCCCAGCGAATGGCAATTCGACTGCGATGCACTAATTTTCTGCTATCCATTACATTCTTTCGATGAAAAAACTTGGGCCCATCCGGCACAAGCGGAACAGAATCAAAAACTGACAACTGATGCAGGGACGCAACATCCCGCACGCAGAACATGAATCTACACGCTGCACGAATAAGGCAAGTCTAGTATTCTGCCGCAATATCCCTGACAATTAGCACAAACGTTCGAAAATTAAATAGAGGTGAAGAGACAATGACCGAAAACCAGACGCAAAGCAGTCTTGAACAATACGGCCCACGGGAGGCGATGGAGTACGACGTCGTCATCGTCGGCGGTGGTCCTGCTGGATTGGCCGCTGCGATTAGAGTGAAGCAGTTAGCCAACGAAAACGGAAAAGAAGTTTCGGTTTGCGTACTCGAAAAAGGCAGCGAAATCGGTGCCCACATTTTGTCCGGTGCCGTCATGGACCCACAGGCTCTGACGGAATTAATTCCCAATTGGAAAGAACTGGGCGCTCCCCTTAACACTGAAGTCAGTGAAGATAGGTTCCTCTTTTTGACAGCCACCAAAGCGTTCAAGACGCCAAACTGGATGCTGCCATCTTGTTTTCAGAATCACGGAAATTACGTGATTTCGCTCGCTAATGTCGTCCGCTGGATGGGACAACAGGCGGAAACGTTGGGTGTAGACATATTTCCAGGCTTCCCGGCCGCAGAAGTGCTTTACAACGATGACAACTCGGTAAAGGGCGTCGCTACAGGCAATATGGGTATCGGCCGCGACGGCAAACCGACCGATGCGTTCCAGCTGGGGATGGAGCTTCACGCCAAATACACGTTATTCGCTGAAGGTGCGCGCGGCAGTCTGGGCAAACAAATCATTGCCAAATACGATTTGAATAAAGGCAAAGATCCGCAAACTTACGGCTTGGGAATAAAAGAACTTTGGGAAATTGATCCAAAGTTGCACCAACCAGGCCTGGTCGTTCATACCGCAGGCTGGCCGCTGGATACCAAAACCTATGGCGGTTCTTTTCTATATCACCTCGAAAATAATCAAGTGGCAGTCGGCTATGTCGTGGGCCTGTCGTATGAAAATCCGTACATGTCACCTTATGAAGAGTTTCAACGCTATAAAACCCATCCTGAAATCAGCAAATTTTTTGTCGGCGGTAAACGCCTGTCGTATGGCGCACGCGCGATCACAGCTGGCGGTTTGCAATCGCTGCCGAAGTTGACATTTAACGGGGGCGCCCTCATCGGCTGCGAAGCTGGCTTCCTCAACGCCAGCCGCATCAAAGGCAGCCACGCAGCGATCAAGACCGGCATGCTGGCCGCCGACGCAGCCTTCGCAGCTTTAGTTGCCGACCGTCAACATGATGAATTGGTCGATTACGCCATTGCATTCGAAAAATCCTGGTTACATGCGGAGTTGCACAAGGCACGAAACTTCAAGCCCTGGATGAGTAAAGGTTTGTATTTCGGTAGCGTAATGGTCGGTATCGACCAGATCGTGTTCGGTGGTAAGGCCCCCTGGACCTTACATCACACTCACGCCGATCATGAGTGTTTAAAACCGGCGGCAAACTATGCACCGATTAAGTACCCGAAACCGGATGGCAAGCTCACATTCGATCGACTGTCGTCGGTCTTCATTTCAAATACTAACCATGCAGAAGAGCAACCAGCACATTTGACGTTAAAAGACCCATCAGTGCCTGTCAATGTGAATTTGGCCCTGTACGCAGGACCGGAAGCACGCTATTGCCCGGCGGGCGTGTATGAATTTGTGACCAACCCGGATAAAACCGAACGATTACAAATCAATGCGCAGAACTGTGTCCATTGCAAAACCTGCGACATTAAAGATCCTACACAAAATATCGTTTGGGTGACGCCCGAGGGTGGAGGCGGACCGAATTACGCCAATATGTAGCTGTAGCGTTAAATACAGCTTGAAATGATGCCTTCGAGAATCTGCGAACGTAAGGCACCCAACAAGACGGAAAAATAAATTTGCAGCGATTGAATCATGTCGTTCATTTTGCTGCAAATTGCGTCAAACTCTCCTGACTCATTTCTTCGCTCGGGTAAAGCCCGCCTGCGCCTCCTCGGTTTGAATAAACGCTAACCAGTTTCACTCCGAACCGTCGAGCCCGCCCGCGCATTCGCCCTTTCCGCACCTAAATAAATCTGTTATCGCAAACGCTCAACGGACAGCGCACTCACCCATGGCGCTTCCCCGGTAACTTATGGTGTTAAAAATATACTTAATATTTGTCAAAATGTCAGTAAATGTCGATATTCGTAGAAATACCGACGTCTTTTGTTGTCATAATCAGATGTAGTTTTTATATCTATAAAGCTAAATGCCTGCATCAGCAGTGAGTAGAAAATCTACATAAAGCGTCTGTGCTTTATAAAAAGGTTTTCTAAGTCATTACTCGAGAACGTGGTCCAATTTTTCCCGATATCTTTTTATTAATATTATTCGGTCAATTGAACTTACTGCTGTCACATTGGTAGTTTTATGGGGCGCGACCCTGAAAATGCGATAAATACACAAACGAAATTGGTCGATTTAGAGAAGTTGGCGTTCGGGCTTCCATTCGACAAGGCTAACCAGATTTAGCCCAATTTTTAAGTCTTTATCCGTTTCAAAAACTGCCATACGAAACGATCGTAAATATAGAACCCTCCGCGAATAAATTCGCTGAGACAGGTAATAAAGATCGCAGAGCCTCCAGACGTGGGAAGCGAGCGAAATTCAAAAATACGTTTTATTTAGATATCAATAATTCAGTAATTACCCAGTTCTATTAAATGACGGCCGCGAAATTTCACCAAATAATGTTTTAAAAATAACTCGAGGACTTACATGAACACATTGAAACTAGCGCTGCCATTGCTGATAACACTTGCTTACGCTCCTGCACAAGCGGCAATCGGTGCGACCTCGCCATTGTTAGGCTCAAGCTTAAATGGTTTATCGGTTTTTTCCGATACTTACGCCACTACCGGCGCTAATTCGATAGTCTACGGCAGCGTTCTATCCGGCGGCGTCTCAACCACCGGCGCGGGTTCGTCTGTCTTCGGAAACCTGACATCAGTCGGTGCGGCGACTACAGGCGGAGCAGGTTCAAAAGTATCCGGTTATATTCAGTCTGGCGGTGTTTTGACCACTGGCGATAGCTCGCAAATTGGAAGCTTCATTCTGTCCAGTGGTGCGGCTACTATCGGCGCGAATTCGGTTGTTGTCGGTAACATGACATCGGGTGGCGCCGCAACGACTGGAGACTCTTCTAAGGTTGGTGGTTACCTGCTATCTGGCGGTGCAGCTAGTGTCGGGGCGAATTCGATCGTATCAGGAACAGTGGGAGCGGTCGGTGCTATATCCGTATCTGCCAGCGGTAGCACGGGCACGACAAGTACCTTGGCAACAGCGCCTCAGGGAACGTCACAGCTAACCTCCTCAATCAGCGCATCGACAGTTTCGGCAGCGGCACAAGTTGCAGCTGCTCAAACCGCCTTGAATAATTTGGGCCTTGGTACATACCTGGCTCCGGCATCATCGGTGATGACCTCAAACACAACGCTTCTGGCAGGCGTCTACAGTGCGTCAAATTTGACGACAACCGCCAGCACGACTCTCACTCTGGATGGACAAGGTAAGGCCAACCAGTCATGGGTGTTTAATGTCTCTGGCTATCTGACAACTGGTGCCTCTACAAATGTTGTATTGATAAACGCTGGCGTCGGAGACAGCGTTATCTGGAATACCGGGACTTATACAAGTCTGGGCGCCAATTCTACTTTAATCGGTACTGTTCTCTCCAACACTTACATTAGCGTTGGCGCGAATACAAACGTGGCTAGCGTTGGTGTTTCTTGCGGTGGAGTCTTCTCGGCGACATCGTACGTCTCAACTGGCGACGGCGCAAAGATTGGTTCGACCGGTTGTACCGGTAGCGCCTACAATATCGGAAGTGATGGCACAGCGGTACAAATTGTCGCTGTTACCTCCGCAGTTCCAGAGCCAGGAACATACGGCATGATGCTGCTTGGTCTTGGTTTCATCGGCTTTACAGCACGCCGTAAAAAGCAAGGTTAAAAACCTGCAGAAACGGTCTGGTCAAAAAAAAAGCGCCTTCCTGGCGCTTTTTTTATGGGATTCGCTCTCCCAAAATTATCGATGCCTGTTCTTATTTTATCCACTGCCCTGCCACGATCTTCTCGAGCCAAAAAGCCCCAATTATCGTTTTAACGTCGGTTATTTTGCCCTCGCGGACCCACTGCAACACCTCGTCCAGAGGCGCCCTGAACACATCTAGAAATTCACCCTCGTCCAGGCGGCGTTCGCCGGCGGTCAGGCCACGGGCCAGAAAAATTTCTAAATGTTCGTCGGCGTACGCAATCGCATTGTGGATCGTGCAGACATATTGCCAATCAGTAGCGGTGTAACCGGTTTCCTCCTGAAGCTCACGCTTTGCACATGCCAGGTAGTCTTCGTTGGCGTCGATTTTACCCGCAGGAAACTCAATGAAAACACGGCTCAGCGGATAGCGAAACTGACGTTCCAGCAAAACGGTTCCGTCTTCAAATAAAGGTAACACAACCACCGCTCCAGGATGTTTTATGTACTCCCGTACAGTCGGCTTACCATCAGGCAAGGCAACGATATCGCGTTGCACTTTGAGAAAGCTACCATCGTAAGCTAAAGCGCTTTCAATCTGGATTTCTTTTAGATGTTGATCCATGCGAGTGCTCCGGAGGAAAGAGAAAAGCATGCAGATGATGCTGGAAAGGGAAACGAATGTGAGATCACGGCATGGACAATTATGGGTACTGACGAATAGCCTGTTCGACCAGAATTTTTGAGCGCGATGATCGGTGATGACGGCTCACTCTGGCCAAACTTTCTTGAGCCGGCTACCGCAGCAATCACTTACTTGATGCGAGTTCCGGTGCCAAAGTGTTGGTGTGAGAAGCGCTCAGTCATTTGCTGTCATTACCTCTGTATTGAACTCCGAATAATATAGGCCCAAATGCAAACCAAATCGGAAAGCGTACAGTTCGACGTGAAGGGTGGCCTCGTCAAAAGTCAGCACTTCCAACAATTTCGTGTCATTTAATGTCTGATTCGTTACTTGCGTTTTTTACGCAAGTAACGGTGTACATAACCCGGAAACGCGAACACCAAAAACAAACATCCGGTTACTGCGTAAAATTCCCAGTCCTGAGAAAACGTATTGCCAATGCGAGACTCCAGCAAGTAGGCAATGCCGCCAACAACGAAATACCACACAAACAATTCTATCAGGCGCGCCCAGGCTGGCTTTGGAACACCGGCCTTGAACGGGATGATCGCCATCAGGCGTTCGTTGACAAACGGCAGATTAGCGGCGAGCAACGCTAACAGAATGACAACCCAGCTGGACGCAGATACATTCACGCTACTACGACGTCAGTCGGCCGACGAAACTGGCCAGGGAACGAACGATTGCAGCTTGACTTATATCCATCAAGAATCCTGGCCAAATTCCAAGTGCTAATACGGCAAGTCCGTTCAAACTCAATAACACGCGCACATCGCCGTGAGCCTCAATCTTTGACGTATCTTGCGCATCATCGAAATACATTACTTTGATTACACGCAAATAGTAATAAGCGCCAATCAGTGAGAACAGCACTGCTACGATTGAGAGCCAGACTTGCCCTGTACCTAACACAGCGCGCAAGATCGACAGCTTACCGAAGAAACCCAGCAGTGGCGGCACACCTGCGAGCGACAGCATCAATAACAGCATGATGGCCGCAAACCACGGACTGCGTTGATTGAGACCTTTAAAGTCGTCGATATTTTCTGCTTCGAATCCTGAACGCGCCATGAGCATAATCACACCAAAGGTACCCAGCGTGGTCAATACATAGGTGATCGCGTAAAACAATGCGGCACTGTAAGCACTGGTAGCAGAGTACATATTGCCATCAACCACCCCCGACAATAAGCCGAGTAACAGGAAACCCATATGTGAAATAGTCGAATACGCCAACATACGCTTGATATTCGTCTGCGCAATCGCGGTGATGTTACCAATCGCCATCGACAATATCGCCAGAACCATCAGCATTTGCTGCCAGTCAACTGCAAGTAATAATAAACCTTCGACCAACAAGCGGAAACAAATGGCAAAAGCGGCCAATTTCGGTGCGCCTCCCAGCAACAAGGTTACCGCCGTTGGCGCGCCCTGATAGACATCCGGGACCCACATATGAAACGGGACAGCACCCAGCTTGAATGCAAGACCAGCAACCAGAAACACCACACCAAATACCAATGTATTGTGCTGTGTCTCCGTTCCACCGCTGGCAATAGCGCGGGTAACTTCAATTAAATCCAACGAACCGGTCGCGCCGTACAACATCGACATACCGTATAAAAGAAATCCAGAAGCCATTGCCCCCAGCACGAAGTATTTCATCGCCGCTTCAGTGGCGTTAGCGTTGTCACGGCGTAGTGCAACCAGCGCATACAACGATAACGACATCAGTTCCAGACCCAGGTAAATGATCAGAAAGTTATTGCCCGAGATCATCACCATTTGTCCCAGCAACGCGAACAAAGCCAACGGATAAAATTCACCTCCGAGATGATTGTTGACCATCTCGCGGTCGCCAATGTATCGACGCGAATAGACTAACGTGGCAAATACCGCAATGTAAGAACAAAGCTTGAGCAGATGCGCTAACGGATCACTCACAAACATATTGTGGAAGGTGTAAGCCGTCGCACCTGCGTTGAAATCAGCCAGTGTCATCCCAAAGCAGACCACCAATACCAACAGCGTCAAATAATAAGTGATGTGACGTTTGGCATCCGAGATAAACATATCTATCAGCAAGATTGCGGAGGTCGCAATCAGCAGAAATATTTCCGGATAAACAGGGATCAGATTTATATTATTCATTTATTTGCCGCTTATTTTTTTCACTGTTACTAATCGCGCATCAACCGCGTTTTTATTTCTGCTTAGGGACATGCTGCGATCAGTTCAGCTTGGTGATGGCAACATGCTTTAACAAGTCCGCTACCGATACTTGCATGGCATCTGCAAATGGGGCTGGATATAAACCCATCGCAATCACAGCGATTGCCAACAAGCCGAGCATAAAGAACTCGCGTTTATTAAGATCGCTCATTTCGCTTACGTGTGGATTGGTAATGACGCCAAATATTACGCGCTTGACCAACCACAATGAATACGCAGCGCCGAGAATTAGCGCAGTTGCCGCTAACAGACCGATCCAGAAATTAGCTTTGACTGCGCCCAGGATCACCATGAATTCACCGACAAATCCAGAAGTACCAGGCAACCCGCTGTTGGCTAATGAGAACAAAACAAACAACGCAGCAAACCGTGGCATAACATTTACCAAACCGCCGTATTGCGATATTTCACGTGTATGTAATCGGTCATACATTACACCGATACATAAGAACATTGCCCCTGACACGAAGCCATGGGAAATCATCTGGACGATGCCGCCCTGGACCGCCATATCGTTGAACAGAAAAAATCCGAGGGTCACAAAACCCATGTGCGCGATCGATGAATACGCGACCAGTTTTTTCATGTCGTTTTGAACCAACGCCACCAGTCCGATGTAAATCACCGCAATCAAGGACAGCGTGATCATAAAACCAGACAGGTAGTGACTCGCATCCGGTGCAATAGGCAACGAGAAACGCAAGAAGCCGTAGCCGCCCAGTTTCAACATGATGGCCGCAAGTACCACAGAACCACCGGTCGGCGCTTCAACGTGCGCGTCGGGCAACCAGGTGTGTACCGGCCACATTGGGACTTTGACTGCGAATGCCATCAGGAAAGCCAGGAAAACGTAAATTTGTGCTGGCATCGATAACGGGACCTCATGCCAGGTCAGAATATCAAAGCTTCCGCCAGATACGAAGTACAAATACAGCAACGCAATCAGCATCAACAACGATCCAAAGAACGTGTAAAGGAAAAACTTGATCGCAGCGTAGACACGATTAGCACCACCCCATATACCGATGATGATAAACATCGGCACCAGTGTTGCCTCGAAGAATACGTAGAACAGCATGCCGTCAAGCGCACAAAACACGCCGATCATTACGCCTGACAATATCAGGAAGGCGCCCATATATTGCGCAACGCGCTTTTGTATTACTTCCCAGGCCGAAATGATCACCATCACGTTGATGAACGCGGTTAGCGGGATAAACCACAACGACAGGCCATCAATCCCTACAAAATAATTGATGTTAAACCGGGTAATCCATGGAGTCTTCTCGACAAACTGCATGCCATGGAAGCTGTTATCAAAATTTGCTATCAATGGCACGGTAACTGCCAGACTGACCAGGGCGCCGAAAAGCGAAAGCCATCGCACCATTTTAGGATTATCGTCGCGACCAATTGCCAGGACGAGCACACCAAACGCGATCGGACACCAGATCGCGAGGCTTAGAAGAGGGAAAGTTGACTGAATCATGGTTATTATTTACTTTACTTCGCCAACTTATTTGGCAAACGGAGAAGGCATGAACCAAACCAGGAAGCCCAGCACACCAATAATCATCACAAACGCATAGTGATAGATATAACCGGACTGCCAGAGGCGGGTAATTTTCGAGAACCAGTTGACGGCCTTGGCGCTACCATTCACTACCAGGCCATCAATGATACTGCGGTCGCCAACGTTCCAGAGACCACGGCCAATTAAACGTGCGCCGCCAGCGAAGACAACATCGTTAAATTTATCAAGGTAGTACTTGTTCTCTAACAGCAAGAAAATCGGATGCAACTTTTGCTTGAGTGCGGCAGGAACACGCGGATTGACCATATAGAAGTAGTAGGCAACCACCACTCCCGCAATCGCCAGCCACAAAGGCGCTGAAGTCAGGCTATTGGCGACCATACTCAGAGGGCCATGAAAATCGTTACGCAACTCTTCCATCGCATGATGTGCCTGATCGACGACGATCACGCCATTGAAAAATTTACCGTACAACATCGGCTCGATAGTGAAGAATCCAATGATCGCCGAAGGAATCGCCAGCAATATCAACGGAACGGTGACGACCCAAGGTGATTCATGCGGTTTTTGCCCTGGTGCCAGGCCGTGATGCGCATGATCGTCTGTTTCGGCCTCTTCGTCATGATGCGCGTCGTGATGGTCGTCATGATGATGTGCCTTGCCAAATCGTTCTTCCCCATGAAACACCATAAAGTACATACGGAAAGAATAAAATGCGGTCACGAATACACTCGCCAGCACAGCGAATTTGGCAAATCCGGAGCCATACAGGTGAGTCGCTTCTACCGCATCGATGATGCTATCTTTGGAATAAAAACCAGAGAAAAATGGCGTTCCTATCAATGCCAACGAACCGATTAACGAGGTGATCCAGGTAATCGGCATGTATTTACGCAAGCCACCCATGTTGCGCATGTCCTGGTCATGATGCATACCGATGATGACAGAACCTGCACCCAGGAATAGCAAAGCCTTGAAAAATGCGTGTGTCATCAAATGAAACACGGCGACCGAATAAGCTGACGCGCCCAAGGCAACCGTCATATAACCAAGCTGCGATAGCGTTGAGTACGCCACCACGCGTTTGATGTCGGTCTGGATCATTCCCAGGAAACCCATAAACAGCGCTGTGATCGAGCCAATAATCAAAATAAATGACAGTGCAGTATCCGACAACTCAAATAATGGCGACATCCGCGTCACCATGAATATACCTGCCGTCACCATGGTCGCCGCGTGAATCAGTGCCGAGATCGGGGTTGGACCTTCCATCGAATCTGGCAACCACACATGCAGCGGGAACTGCGCAGATTTTCCCATTGCGCCGATAAATAAACAGATACATGCGACGGTCAGCAACATCCAGTTACTACCGGGAAGCGTCAATTGGGCCAGGGCCCCTTTTTGCGCGAACACCTCGGTGTAGTTCATCGAACCGGAATATGCCAGCAACAGGCCAATACCCAGAATGAAGCCAAAATCCCCAACCCGATTAACCAAAAACGCCTTCATGTTGGCTACGATTGCAGTAGGTCTTGTGTACCAGAAGCCAATCAGCAAATACGACACTAGTCCGACAGCTTCCCATCCAAAAAATAGCTGGAGGAAGTTGTTGCTCATGACCAGCATCAGCATTGAAAACGTGAAAAGGGAGATATAAGAAAAGAAACGGTTGTAGCCGTCGTCGTCCTTCATATATCCGATGGTGTATATATGCACCATGAGCGACACAAAAGTCACGACACACATCATCATCGCGGTAAGACTATCGACCAGGAACCCTACTTCCAGCTTGATTCCGCCAACGGTCATCCAGGTATAAAGAGTGCCATTAAACGTGGCGCCATCTATCACTGCAAACAAAGTCTGAATCGAAATGATGAACGCGATCAACACACCGAGGATCGTAACGGTGTGCGAAGTCTTGCGTCCTATCAAATTGCCAAAAAAACGCGTACCGAACAAGCCTGCAATCGCAGCACCAACAAGGGGTGCCAACGGTACGGCCAGAAGTAATTGTGGGTTAAGTTGCCCCGCCATGATGAACCTTATCTTTATTCGTTGTTCGCTTTGGTCGCACTATGCACGCCACACCATCTGGCTAGCTGTACGCTGTCACTTGTTTACTTATGAACGGCTACTTTTAATTGAACAGTGCTTCAACAGGCTTTCCGTTCGAAGCAATTGTTCATTTGCTTTATTGTTCAACGACATTGTTCGAGAATTCCGATCAATATCATCATTCAAGCCGCTCTGGTCTCCTGGGTTAACCCTTCAGGCTATCGAGGTCTTCTACGTTGATGGTGTCCAGATTGCGGAACAACACTACCAGAATCGCAAGCCCAATCGCCGCTTCAGCAGCTGCAACGGTCATAATGAAGAAGACAAAAATCTGCCCAGCCGCATCGCCCAGATAATACGAAAAGGCGATGAAGTTAATATTTACGGACAGCAACATCAATTCAATTGCCATCAGCAATACGATAATGTTTTTTCGATTCAAAAAAATACCGACGATCGCGATGGCAAAAAGAATCGCCCCGAGTATCAAATAATGTGACAGTGATAAAGTCATGCTGCGTTCCTCTTATTTTTTCTCTGGCGACGGCGTCGTAGGTACGTCGAACGGCCGTTGCTCGGACTTCATCTTGACCAGGCGAATCCGATCACTGCTGCGTGCTTTGACTGCCTCGTGCGGTGCCATGCTCTTGGTATCTTTGCGGCGACGTAAGGTCAGCGCAACCGCCGCGACGATCGCTACCAACAGGACCACTGCTGCAATTTCGAACGCGTACACGTATTGGGTATAAATCAGCAGGCCAAGGGCTTTGGTATTTCCGATGTTTGAGGAAATGGCCGGTACCTCGCTCTCAGGGGCCCAGAAGCCGCGCAGCAATACTGCGGCCATTTCCAGAACAATAATCACGCCCACAGTAGCCGCTAATGGAAAATAACCCCAGAACCCTTCTCGTAGCTTGTCTAGATTAATATCCAGCATCATGACGACAAACAGAAACAGAACCATTACTGCGCCAACGTAGACGAGCACCAGCACAATCGCCAGGAACTCGGCTTTGAGCAGCATCCAGATACCGGCCGCTGAAAAGAACGCCAATACCAGAAACAAAGCTGAATGCACCGGGTTTCGCGCGGTAATGACACGTAGAGCGGCCATCACCAGCACCACTGAAAACGCATAAAACAAGAATGTCTTAAATTCCATAATCGACCAAAAAAGTCAGCTAAATTAGCTTTAAATTCAGGTTTGAGGTAAAGCGTCTTCCTCAATACCAGGAGCATCAGACCTCATCTGAACCATGTTGCCACTCAGAAGAAAGTGTAATGCCAATTAACGGTATGCAGCATCCGCAGCACGGGCTGCGGCGATTTCAGGTTCGTAACGATCACCAACCGCAAGCAACATTTCTTTGGTGTAGTACAGGTCACCGCGTTTTTCGCCGTGATATTCAAGAATATGTGTTTCCACGATAGAGTCCACAGGACAAGACTCTTCGCAAAACCCACAAAAGATACATTTAGTCAGATCGATATCGTAACGTGTGGTCCGGCGCGAGCCGTCATCCCGTTGTTCTGATTCAATCGTTATCGCCATTGCAGGACATACAGCCTCGCACAATTTGCAGGCAATACAACGCTCCTCACCATTCGGGTATCGACGCAGTGCATGCAGGCCACGAAACCGGGGTGACTGCGGTGTCTTTTCCTCAGGGAACAGCACCGTAATTTTGCGCGCAAACAGATAACGGCCAGTTAGCCGTAATCCCTTGAGCAGCTCCAATAGCATCAAGCTACCGAAAAAATCCTTGATCGCTTCCATTTGCTATAAACCTTCCATTACTTCCAGATATTCCACGGACTTTGAATCCAGGCTGCGACGATCACTAGATAAGCGAGTGTCAACGGGATAAATACCTTCCAGCCGAGGCGCATGATCTGGTCATAGCGATAACGCGGGAAAGATGCACGAACCCAGATAAACATCGATACCACAAGGAACGTCTTTGCACCAAGCCAAATCCAGCCAGGAATAAAGTCCAAAAATTGTACCGGTGATGCCCAACCGCCCAAGAACAACAATGTTGTAAGAATTGAGATCAGGATCATGTTGGCGTATTCAGCCAGGAAAAACATGGCGAACGACATGCCCGAGTATTCAATCATATGACCGGCAACGATTTCCGACTCACCTTCAACCACGTCGAACGGGTGACGGTTTGTTTCTGCGATCCCGGAAATAAAATAGATCACGAATACCGGCAATAAAGACAACCAGTTCCACGACAGGAAACCAATCCCTTTATCGTAAAAGTAACCTTTGCTTTGCCCCATGACGATATCGGTCAAATTTAAGCTGCCGGACACCATTAATACGATCACCAGCGCGAAACCCATCGCAATTTCATATGACACCATCTGTGCCGAGGCGCGCATTGCGCCGAGGAAAGCATATTTCGAGTTGGAAGCCCAGCCCGCAATAATCACGCCATACACTTCCATCGAAGTAATGGCCATCACAAATAATAAGCCGGCATTGACGTTGGCTAGCACGGTTTCCGGACCAAACGGAATGACCGCCCACGCTGCGAGCGCTGGCATGATGGTCATGATCGGCGCAATAAAAAATAAATACTTATTTGCACGTGAAGGCAAAGTCACTTCTTTGAGGAGCAACTTCAATGCATCGGCGATCGGCTGCAACAAACCGAATGGGCCAACCCGATTAGGTCCCAGACGAATATGCATCCAGCCGATTAGCTTACGTTCCCAGTACGTCAGATAAGCCACGCACAGCAAAAGTGGGACGACGATGATAACGATCTTGATGACGCTCCAGATCAATGGCCAAATTAGCCCGAGATTATCCGTACCTGCTGCATTAATGGTCGCGATAAAGTGATCCATTATGCTTTCTCCACGGCGATAGAACCGAACATCGCACCTAACGCCTTAGTCGCCGGATGGGCTGCTGCGATACGTACTACATTCGAAGGTAAGCCCAGATCGATTGCAGCCATCAGAGAGGCGACGCCCTGCCCTTGCTTCACATTCACAAGATCACCGGTGGCGATGCCAAGTTTTTCAGCCAGCGCTGCAGACAACCAGGCCTGCGGAGGCTGTCCATCGGTAGTGTCCTGTAGTGACGGAGCACGACGGACGATTGCATCGGAAAAATAGATAGGCACATCAGCGACACGCTCGATAGCACTGCCATCGTCGCCCTGCGAAGCTGCTTGCAGCGGAGTGTCTGACAGGTTGTTAAGAAGACCCGTTAGATTTGCTTCTGCCAAATTATTCGTACCAAGAACTTCTGCCCGAATCGCTTCGGAGGTATCGTAATCAAAACCTGGCAGGCCAAGCAAATTGCCTAACACGCGCAATACTTTCCAGGCAGGCCGGGCATCAGCTAATGGCCGCACAGTACCGTTAAAGCTTTGTGCACGCCCTTCGCAATTGACAAAAGTACCGGAAGTCTCGGTGAACGGTGCAATCGGTAGCAAGACGTCTGCATAGTCGGTAGCATGCTTGTACGCTGACAACACCACAACCATCTCGGCTTGATTAAGCGCACTACGTGCAACCTGTGGATTGAAACTATCCAGCTCTGGTTCTACGTTTAATAAAACATAGGCCTTGCGCGGTTGCGCAAACATCTGCTGCGCATTCGCACCTTTGCCAACCGCTGGAATCGCTTGCGCCACATAACCGCCGACGGTATTCCCAGCCTCGGTCATGGTGCCAAATTTGGCATCGGTTTGTTGTGCGATCCATTGTGCCGCGGCATGTAATTGTGAGGCTTGCGGATGCTGCGCCGCAGCGTTACCTAGTAATACTGCCTTCGAAGATCCGGACAACAAGCTTGTCGCAATCTGTTTGGCGCTAGCCGAGGGGGCAACAGCTTCGAAGCCGGCAGGTATTGCCATGCTTTTTGCCTGCGCCACCGCAACGACAACCTCACCCAACATCGCTAACCATGCGGACGGTGCAGCAATGATCTTATTCGCAACAGGCATCAGCAAATCATCATCGGTTGCATGCAAGATGCTCAACTTGGCCCCGCGTTTTACACTCAAACGGAGTCGAGCAGATAATAGCGGATGATCTTTGCGCAGGAATGAACCGATCACGAACGCCCGATCAAGCTCGGCGAATTCGTTGATCGACATTCCCAGCCAAGGCGTGACTTTGCCATCTAATGCAAAGTCAGACTGGCGAGTGCGAAAATCAATATTCTCAGACCCTAGTCCCCGCACCACTTTTTGCAAAAGCGATAATTCTTCAAGCGTTGAATAAGGCGTGCCCAATGCGGCGATCGAGTCGGCACCATGTTCATGGCGGACATTGCGCAAACCATGCGCAACGTATTCCAAGGCTGTTTGCCATTCAACTTCTTGCCACTTTCCGTCCTGCTTGAGCATCGGCTTGGTCAAGCGCTCGGCGCTGTTCAAACCTTCGTAAGCGAAGCGGTCTTTATCTGACAACCAGCATTCATTGACGTCGTTGTTTTCCAGCGGTAGCACGCGCATCACTTTGGCAGATTTGACCTGAACGATCAAATTGGCACCTAGGCCGTCATGCGGGCTGATTGATTTACGACGCGACAATTCCCAGGTACGTGCGCTGTAACGGAACGGCTTGGAGGTCAATGCGCCAACCGGGCACAGATCAATCATATTGCCGGACAGTTCTGAATTAACTGTCTTACCAACAAAAGTGGTAATTTCGGAGTGCTCGCCGCGACCGACCATGCCAAATTCCATGACACCGGCAATTTCCTGTCCGAACCGCACACAGCGGGTGCACTGAATGCAACGTGTCATCTCCTGCATCGAGATCAGCGGGCCAGCGTCTTTAGGGGACACGACGCGTTTTTCTTCTTCGTAGCGGGAGGATGATTTACCGTAACCAACTGCCAGATCCTGCAATTGACACTCGCCGCCCTGATCGCAAATCGGGCAATCAAGCGGGTGATTAATCA
Source organism: Glaciimonas sp. PAMC28666 (assembly GCF_016917355.1). Classification (GTDB taxonomy): domain Bacteria; phylum Pseudomonadota; class Gammaproteobacteria; order Burkholderiales; family Burkholderiaceae_D; genus Glaciimonas. The sequence continues at coordinate 439,943 of NZ_CP070304.1, forward strand.
GAAGAAATTCCATCACGCTTTTTTGCGCTGTGACCGCTTTGTCGCTAGCAGTGCGGACAATCATGCCAGCGCTAACCGGCGTGGCGCAGGCAGGCAAGGCCTTCGGCGCTTTTTCTACCTCGACCAGACACATGCGGCAGTTTGCCGCAATGGAGAGTTTTTTGTGATAGCAAAAATGGGGAATATAAGTGCCAATTTTGTTGGCAGCATCCATTACCATGCTGCCTTCCTGGACTTCCACTTTTTTGCCGTCTATTTCGATTTCGACCATGGCTTTTGCTTTTCTTGCCTAAGTATGTTGCTTACTGTTTCGAATTACGCCATCACAAACACCGTTGACTTCGCTGAATCAGAGTGCCATATAGTCGCGCAGTAAATTTTTAGCGCCGCCCAATTTTTAGCGCCGCCCTTTACACATACGCTGGCACCAGGCAATGCTTATGCTCAATGTGATATTCGAACTCTTCGCGATAGTGCTTCAGGAACCCACGTACCGGCATCGCCGCCGCATCACCCAGCGCACAAATAGTACGGCCCATGATATTGCCAGCGACAGTATCCAGCAAATCGATGTCTTCGGGATGGCCCTGGCCATTTTCGATGCGGTGTACCAGTCGATAAAGCCAACCTGTGCCTTCACGGCATGGCGTACATTGGCCGCACGACTCTTCAAAATAAAAGTATGACAACCGCTGCAACGCCTTGACCATGCAACGGGTGTCATCCATCACAATCACCGCTCCAGAGCCCAGCATTGAGCCTGCTTTTGCAATAGCGTCATAATCCAGATCGGTATCCATCATGATCGCGCCGGGTACAACCGGTGCCGACGATCCGCCTGGAATCACAGCTTTAATTTTTTTACCGCCGCGCATACCACCAGCAAGTTCCAATAATTTCGCAAATGGCGTGCCTAGAGGTACTTCATAATTGCCGGGCAATTCGACATCGCCTGAAATTGAGAAAATTTTGGTACCGCCGTTATTGGGCTTTCCTATTCCCGCATAGGCAGGACCGCCCATGTTCAATAGGAATGGCACCGCCGCAAAGGTTTCGGTGTTGTTGATCGTTGTCGGTTTGCCGTACAAGCCGAAACTAGCTGGAAATGGCGGCTTAAAGCGCGGCTGCCCTTTTTTTCCTTCTAACGATTCCAGCAGTGCTGTTTCTTCACCGCAAATATAGGCACCGTAACCATGAAACGCGTGCAACTGAAAGTTGAAAGCACTCCCAAATATATTGTCACCAAGTGCACCTGCTGCGCGTGCTTCATCCAGCGCCTCTTCAAATCGCGCATAGCCAGACCAGATTTCGCCATGGATATAGTTATAGCCGACCGTGATACCCATCGCAAACGCGCCAATCGCCATACCTTCAATCAACGCATGCGGATTGTAGCGAATAATGTCGCGATCTTTAAATGTGCCGGGTTCGCCTTCGTCGGTATTACATACCAGGTATTTTTGGCCCGGGAACTGGCGGGGCATGAAGCTCCACTTCAAACCAGTTGGAAATCCTGCACCACCCCGACCACGCAAAGAACCCGCTTTCAATTCTGCGATAATTTGTTCGGCAGTAACACCGTCATTGAGAATACGCTTCAACGCTGAATAACCGCCGCGCTTGACATAATCTTCGTAATGCCAGTTATCACCATCGAGATCCGCGAGGATCAATGGATTGATATGTCTATTATGCAGACTGGTCATGTTGGACTCGCTTCGCTCAATTCCGCTAGCAAGCCGTCGATCTTCTCGTTCGACATCCAGCTACACATGCGCTTGTTGTTAACCAATAGCACCGGGGCATCACCGCAAGCGCCCATACATTCGCCTTCCATCAACGTGAATTGGCCGTCAGCGGTGGTCTCGCGGTAATCAATGCCTAACTTATGCTTTAGATGTGCCGCCGCTTTTTCCCCGCCGGACAACTGGCATGGCAAATTGGTGCAAATCGTGATCTTGTGCTTGCCGATCGGCTTAGTGTTGTACATGTTATAAAAGGTCGCAACCTCTTGCACAGCGATGGCCGGCATGTCGAGATAATCGGCAATGTCGTGCATAATTTCCGGCGATACCCAACCAGTTTCATCCTGTGCAATCGCCAATGCGGCCATTACTGCCGACTGTTTTTGGTCTGCAGGAAATTTCGCTACTTCGCGATCAATTTTTTTGTATGTATCTTGACTTAACAACATGTTGTTGGCCATTCGTACGCGGTGGTCTGCGGTAGTTATTGGTAAATTCACGGTGAGCGCGATAGTGCGCGCTAAATTCACGGAAACATGTATTCACACCTGACTGAACCTAAAGAAGCTGCCCTGGAATCTTCGTGGCGGAAAGACCACTCAATTTCTCTGCGCCGTAGATTTGGACTATCGTCCAAATCAGCTTCGCTGCGGCGGCAAATCGGAACATATTCTTAACGGTCAATCTCTCCAAACACAATATCTTGCGTTCCGATAATCGTTACAGCATCAGCAATCATGTGACCTTTTGCCATTTCGTTCAGACCCTGCAAATGCGGAAAGCCCGGTGCGCGGATTTTCAAACGATATGGCTTGTTAGCGCCGTCGGAAACAATGTACACACCAAATTCACCTTTTGGATGCTCAACGGCAGCGTACGCTTCACCTGGTGGCACATGAAATCCTTCTGAGAAGAGTTTGAAATGATGAATCAACTCTTCCATGTTCGATTTCATGTCAACGCGGGACGACGGGGCAACCTTGTGGTTCGTTGTCATCACCGGGCCGTCATTGTTTCGCAACCATTCTACGCACTGCTTGATAATGTGGTTTGACTGGCGCATTTCTGCGACGCGAACGAGATAACGATCATAACAATCGCCGTTCTTGCCGACTGGGATATCAAAATCCAGAAGGTCATAAACTTCGTAGGGTTGCTTCTTGCGTAAATCCCATTCGATACCAGACCCGCGCAGCATTGGGCCGGTAAAACCCATCGCCTTTGCACGTTCCGGGGATACGACACCGACGCCAACGAGTCGTTGCTTCCAGATCCGGTTATCTGTCAGCAAAGTTTCGTATTCGTCGACGTATGTCGGAAAACGTACGGTAAAGTCTTCAATGAAATCCAGCATCGAACCCTGGCGATTTTCATTCAACGCCTTGATGGCTTTTGCATTACGAACAATCGATGCTTTATGCTGCGGCATCTGATCCGGCAAATCGCGATAAACGCCACCGGGACGATAGTATGCTGCATGCATACGTGCGCCGGACACTGCTTCATAGCAGTCCATTAAGTCTTCGCGCTCACGGAATGCGTACAACAACACAGCCATCGCGCCGACGTCAAGCGCATGCGCGCCGATCCACATCAGGTGGTTCAACAATCGGGTGATTTCGTCGAACATGACGCGAATGTATTGTGCGCGCAAAGGCACTTCGAGGCCCAGCAACCGCTCGATCGCCATCACGTAGCCGTGCTCATTACACATCATGGAGACGTAATCGAGACGATCCATGTAAGGCACTGACTGCAGATAAGTCTTTTGTTCCGCCAGCTTTTCCGTACCGCGATGTAATAAGCCGATATGCGGGTCGGCACGCTGGATGACTTCTCCATCCAGTTCCAGCACCAGACGCAATACGCCATGCGCCGCGGGATGTTGCGGACCGAAGTTCAGCGTGTAGTTCTTAATTTCTGCCATTATTTGATCCCGTAATTTTCTTCGCGAATCACGCGTGGCGTGATTTCACGCGGGTCTATCGTCACAGGCTGATAAATCACGCGTTTTTGCTCTGGGTCATAACGCATTTCAACGTAACCAGATACCGGGAAATCTTTACGGAATGGATGACCGATGAAACCGTAATCGGTCAAAATTCGACGTAAGTCATTATGTCCTTCGAAAAGGATACCGAAGAAGTCGAATGCTTCGCGCTCATACCAGTCAGCGGCAGACCAAATTCCCGTCAACGACGCCAGGATAGGCAATTCATCGTCAGGTGCAAATACGCGTACGCGCAAACGCCAGTTATGCTCAAGAGACAGCAAATGAGTCACGGCAGCAAAACGCGCACCGTCCCAGATTCCGTCGCCGTAAGTTGAGTAGTCAACGCCGCATAAATCGATCAATTCTTCAAAGCGGGTATCGGCATGATCGCGCAGTACGCGCATGGCCGACAGATAGTTCGACGCTTTGACGATGATAGTGACTTCGCCGAAGGCAACAGTCAGACTTTGAAGATCATCTCCGAGCGCATTGCGCACAGCTGCTTCAAGGGTTTCCAGTTTCGTCGTCATTCGGTTCTCTTAGCGCGCAATGGTATTAGTGCGGCGAATCTTGTTTTGCAGCTGAATGATACCGTACAGCAGCGCTTCGGCAGTCGGAGGGCAACCAGGGACGTAAATGTCGACGGGCACAATGCGGTCGCAGCCACGCACCACGGAATAGGAGTAATGATAGTAGCCACCACCGTTGGCGCACGAACCCATCGAAATCACCCAACGTGGCTCCGGCATCTGGTCGTACACCTTACGTAACGCAGGTGCCATCTTGTTACACAGTGTGCCAGCGACGATCATTACGTCGGACTGGCGCGGTGAAGGTCGGAAGATGACGCCGAAACGATCCATATCGTAGCGCGAGGCTCCGGCATGCATCATCTCGACGGCGCAACAAGCCAAACCAAACGTCATCGGCCATAAAGATCCGGTACGCGTCCAGTTGATAAGCTTGTCGGCCGTAGTGGTCACAAACCCTTCGTTCAATACACCTTCAATTGACATGATTTACTCCCAATCCAGCGCGCCCTTCTTCCATATGTACCAGAAGCCGACAACAAACTCAGCGATGAATACCATCATCGTGATGAAGCCAGCCCAGCCGAGATCTCGCATAGCGACACCCCAAGGGAAGAAAAAGGCAGTTTCCAGATCGAACAAAATGAACAAAATGGCGACGAGGTAATACCGCACATCAAATTTCATGCGCGCGTCTTCGAATGCTTCAAAGCCGCATTCGTATGGAGAATTTTTCTGAGCGTCGGGCCGGTGTGGTCCAAGAATACGACCGAGCAATTGCGGCATCACACCAACCGCAATACCGATCAATATAAATAATAAAACGGGGAAGTAATTTTCGAGGTTCACGATTTTTCGCCAATAATTTGAACGGTTAGCAAATTGATGTCAAGGTAAGCATCGCACGGCAACCAAACTACCCGCAACGCACTTTACCTCTTCATTCAACACTACTAGTTCCTCGACTACAAATCAGCGTAGGAACAACTTTGCTGACTCTTATAACTTGGTGCCGACGGCGAGACTCGAACTCGCACAGCTTTCGCCACTACCCCCTCAAGATAGCGTGTCTACCAATTTCACCACGTCGGCATAAGGGCATATTTTAACCTGATTTCGCATTTTTGTTCAATGCACAATTTGATTAAAACCCAGTAAATACGTTCTAATTCGAACTTATTTTGGGATTTGATTCGAAGGGTCGGTACTGTGCCCGGATGCGGCAGGATTTACCGATGCTGCAGGCGCGCTGGCGGCCGGAGTCGATGACGCACTACCGGCAGCACTTGGCACAGGAACCGTGGTCGATGGAATAGATGCGGCCGGCGCAGATGCGGCTGGCAAACTATCCATTACGCCGCCAGTTGCTGCAGTGCGATGACTTCCCAAGTAGACCAGACCCAACGTCGCGCAGAAAAAAATCAGCGCAGCCAGGCCAGTCGACTTAGACAAAAAGTTCGACGATCCGGTCGCTCCAAACAAACTACCTGAAGCGCCGGAGCCAAAAGCTGCACCCATATCAGCACCTTTACCGTGCTGCAATAAGACGAGTCCGATAATCGTCAACGCTGACAACACCTGAACGACCACGATAATAGTAAGTACTGAGTTCATTTAATGATTTTCCAATGGAGAAGATACTTCTGATTTTTACAATTTAATTCTTTTAACACTTTTTACTGCGATTCAGATGCATCGGCGAACTGGTTACTGCCTGGCCTACCAATGCTATTTCGACTAACATTTTGTAAGCCAATTTAGCGTCGACAAAAACCACTAATAACATCGGCATGCACGCCGGCCATTATGCTACGGAGCTCATCCAAATTTCCGGCCTGACGGCGACCCAAGACTTAGGCTACCGCAATAATAGAAAGAAAATCTATCGCCTTCAATGCTGCGCCACCAATTAAACCGCCATCGATATCAGGCATTGCCATAAGTTCGGCTGCATTGTCAGGCTTCATACTGCCGCCATATAAAATCTTTACTATCGCAGCAGACTCGCCGTCCCTTAACGATACTCTGTTCCGTAAAGCTGCATGGACGTCCTGCGCCATTTGCGGAGTTGCTGTCTTACCTGTGCCAATCGCCCAAACCGGCTCATAGGCGATAACAATATTCTTGATTTGCGAAAGGTCAATCAGCGCCAAAACGGCATCTAACTGCGCGCCGACTACCACATCGGTTTGCCCCGCCTCACGTTGCGCCAAAGTCTCGCCCACGCAAACGATCGGCGTCAAGCCCGACTGCAAGGCCACTAGTGCCTTTTGCGCCACCAATTGGTCAGTTTCGCCATGATACGCGCGTCGCTCGGAATGGCCGACAATCACGTACTTGCACGCAAAGTCCACCAGCATGGAGGCGGCAACGTCGCCCGTGTAAGCGCCGGATACATGGACTGAGAGATCCTGACCGCCCAAAGCTACTACGGTTCCAGCGAGTTCCGCCTGGCACTGGGCCAGATACGGAGAAGGAACACAAACGGCAATATCGCAGCCGACAGATTCAAGGCCAGCCTTGAGTTCCGACAGCAATGATGCGTTGGCAGCCAAGCTACCATTCATTTTCCAGTTACCAGCTACGAGATTGCGGCGCATTATTGGCAAGGCCCACTATTTTAATAACCCGACATTCTAACGCGGGACGACCAAAGCGGTCAAACTGTGGGGTTATTGCGCAAATTTTTCATAGGCTGTCGGCCAGGAAATAATAGTATGCCAATTTGCGAAACATGCAATGCGAAGAATGTACGATGCGCTTTGTAAATATCCCAAAATTTGCCCATTGCTTCGTGTTATTACACGGTAATGACTGTTTTTATGCGGCTAAACGACGCCTAAATACCCAGCGCGTCGCATCAGAGTCTTTTTCGGTAAATTGATAGCCCTCGACATTGAAGTCTTTCAATTGCTCTGGGTCGATGACTTTATTTACCGTAGCGTAGCGTGCCATCAAACCCCGCGCGCGCTTTGCATAAAAAGAAATAATCTTATATTTACCGTTTTTCCAATCTTCAAACACCGGCGCCACAATGCTGGCCTGTAAAACTTTCGGTCGAACGACTTTAAAATACTCATCCGATGCAAGATTCACAAGAACCTCAGCGTTTAATTTTGCCAATTCCTGGTTTAACCCCAGTGTTACGGTGTCATGCCAAAAAGCATACAAATTCTTTCCGGCGGCATTAACCAGTTTGGTCCCCATTTCGAGCCGGTACGGTTGCATTAGATCAAGAGGTCGCAACATGCCATATAGCCCCGATAAGATTCGCACGCGATCTTGCGTATACGATAACTGTTTGGGATTTAATGAATTCGCGTCAAATCCCGCGTAAACGTCGCCGTTAAATGCCAAAATTGCCTGTTTGGCGTTAGTGCTGCTGAACTTTTTAGACCATGAGGAAAACCGCGTGGCATTCAGATGCGCCAGCGTGTCCGAAATATGCATTAAGCCGCCGACCTCAGCTGGTGACATTTTTTTTAATACATCAATCAATTCCGACGAGCGTGAAATGAAATCAGGTAACGTGTGAACGTCAGTGGTCGGTGGCGTGATGTAATCGAGCGATTTGGCAGGCGATAAAACAATTAACATAGATAATATCCGTACTTATATATTCAAAATTATTTAAAAAAACAACTACATTAAAAAGAATTGTTCACAATGATACCGAAGCGCATCGTCATCGACACTAATGTCTGTCTAGATTTATTTGTTTTCCAGGATCCGCGCTGGTCGGGGCTGATGGCCGCGCTTCAGTCTGGTGAAGTCGAAGCGGTAACGCGGGCCGACTGTCGTATGGAATGGCAACTAGTATTACATTATTCGCATCTTCCGATCAGCGACGAGACCCGACCCGGGTTCAACGCGGCGTTCGAAGCGCACATTAAATGTATCGAGGCGGAGGCGCTATCACCCCGCACCGACGTACGCTTACCACTCTGTTCCGATACGGATGACCAAAAATTTTTAGAATTAGCCCTTGGGGCACATGCCTCGACGCTCATCACCAAGGACAAAGCTCTTTTAAAACTGGCTCGCAAGACGGCTAAACTCGGGCTTTTTTCGATTATAGGGCCTCAAAGCTGGTGCCTTCCGCAACCGTAATCGCGCGCCGAATATGGACCCAGCCACAAACGGCTAGAATAAACACGTAAGAACAAAAATGTAGCTGGTAGGAAATATTTCCGTTTTCTTCGCAAACATTTCAACAGCGCCCTTGTCAAAATTTTCCACGCCCAATAGTATTGATGCACGCAGCCCCTTGAATGTTGGCGGGACCTATGCCGATGGTTCTCGGCGGGCTTTGACGCAATAGGCGCTATACGCAATTTTTCATCACCACAAACAACTCACATCAAACATGACCAAGCAGCTCAATGTCGCCGCATTCACGGCTCCTCTCGCGCCTCCTAAGTCTCTGACCCTACGGTCGAAACTGCCAGACGTCGGCACGACCATTTTTACGACGATGTCAGCGCTCGCTGCGGAGAAAAATGCTGTCAACCTGGGGCAAGGCTTTCCCGATTTCAATTGTGATGCAGCACTCGTTGGCGCGGTCAGCGACGCCATGAAAAATGGACTGAATCAATACCCCCCGATGGTAGGCATACCGTCACTACGCTTGGCTATTGCCGATAAGATCGCGAAGCTGCATGGCCATAACTATGATCCAAACACCGAAATCACGGTCACTGCGGGAGCCACTCAAGGGCTGCTGACCGTTATCATGTGCGTCGTACATCCTGGCGATGAAGTAATCGTCATCGAACCTGCCTATGACAGTTACGTGCCGGCGATTGAATTAGCTGGCGGCAAACCAATCTTCGTTCAAATGCATCTGGGTGCTGACGGTTACTCAGTGCCATGGGACCAGGTTACAGCGGCGGTGAGTCCGCGCACGCGCCTTATAATAATTAACTCCCCGCACAATCCGACCGGTAGCCTGCTGATAGCAGATGATATAGCAGCCTTGGCGGACATCGTGCGCGGTACTGATATTCTGATTCTGTCAGATGAAGTATATGAGCACATGGTGTATGACGGGTTGGCACATGAATCCATCAGCCGCCATCCAGAGTTGGCTGCGCGGGCTTTTATTGTTTCCAGCTTCGGTAAAACTTATCACGTTACGGGTTGGAAAATCGGTTTCGTCGCGGCCCCCGCAGCACTCTCGGCAGAATTTCGGAAGGTCCATCAGTTCAACGTGTTTACGGTCAACACGCCTGTTCAGCATGGAATTGCCGAATATATGCGCAATCCCGCACCTTACCTCGAACTTTCCGCGTTCTACCAGCGTAAGCGCGACTTATTTCGGAGCGGTCTGCAGGACTCGCGTTTCAAGTTGCTGCCATCGGATGGCACCTATTTTCAGTGCGTCGATTACTCGGCGATTTCGTCCGCCAGCGAGGTGGAGTTTGCTACGTGGCTCACAAGCGAAATTGGTGTGGCCGCAATTCCTGTATCCGCATTCTATTCAACGCCACGTCAATCCGGCATCGTACGTTTTTGTTTTGCGAAACAGGATGAAACTTTACACAAAGCGCTACAACGTCTGAACACCATTTAAAGCTGTCAATTGCCTTCGGCATTGCAGCACTAATTGATTACCCTGCTAAGGAAATAGTGATGATAGATGTCTATAGCTGGCCAACACCCAACGGCCATAAAATACATATCATGCTGGAAGAATGTGCCCTGCCTTATCGCGTGCACCCGATCAATATTGGCGCTGGCGATCAGTTCACCGCAGATTTTTTATCAATCTCCCCCAACAACAAAATCCCAGCCATTGTTGATCAGGACGGCCCCGATGGCGAACCCATTTCGTTATTCGAGTCGGGTGCGATTTTGCTTTACCTGGCCAGCAAGACCGGTGAGTTCCTCGGCGGCACGGATCGCGAACGATTTAAAACATTGGAATGGCTGATGTTTCAGGTCGGCGGCGTGGGTCCTATGCTCGGACAAGCACATCACTTCCGAATGTACGCGCCAGAACAAATCGCTTACGCTGTTGATCGCTACACCAACGAAGCCAAACGTCTCTACGGACTCATCGATAAGCAGCTTTCAAAGAATGCCTATCTCGCCGGTAGCGAGTATACGATTGCCGATATCGCTACGTTCCCGTGGCTGCGCTCATGGAAAAATCAAGGAGTTGAATTGAGCGATTTTCCGTACCTGCATGAATGGTTCGATACCATCAGTCAACGCCCGGCGGTCATCCGGGGCGTGGAGGTGCTGGCGAGTTTGCGCAAGCCATTGACCGGTGAAAAAGAGCGGGGCGTTTTGTTCGGCAATCAACAATACGAAAAAAGATGAGCAAAGCTGTCGTCCTGCTGCCATGTGCTGACTCCCCTTTGCTCAGGATGGGAAGACGCACAGTCAGTGAGGTGGTGCCTGATGATTATTTCAAGGAGAAACGGTTACTAATGTCAGCGTATTCGGAACAAAACGTGGACGCGACGCGGATTTTTTTTGTGTTGGTTTCATCGTAGGGTCAGTTTCAGCTGACAGTACATAGATTTTATGGGAAACCGGATCAATCGCCATGGTTCTTGCTCCCCGCATGGTATTAACGGTCTGCTTGAGTTGATAGTGCGTCGCATCACGCGCGCTAAAAATATTGAGGGTGCCGTCGTCATTCGAACTGAATGCCAATCTCGCCGTCGCATCAAATGCGGTCGCATCGCTACCACTACCAATAGGTACAGAATCCATTACTTTTCCTGACTTGCCGTCAACCACAACCATTTTCTGGTTGTGGCAACCGACAAATAGCCGCTGCGTCGCCAGATCGATCGAAAGCCCCGCAGGCTCGTCGCAAGTCGCAGATAAATCGATCCGCTGAATAATCTCCAAATTTTTCGTATCGATCACCACAATTTGGTTCTTATCTTCCAGATTCACAAACAGATGTCCCTTTCCATCTACCGCTAAAAATTCCGGCTTGCCACCCAACGCAATCGCCGCAAATGACTTCCCGGCGCTTGCATCGATGGGGGTCATACTGTCCGATCCACCATTCATGGCAAAAACGCGCTTGCTAAGCGCATCGTAGACAATTCCATCGGGTTTCTTTTCTGTGGCTGCGGTGCCGATGATTTTAAGTGTCGACAATGCAAAAATGGTCACGGAATTGCCTTTCCCGTTGCTGGTGAATCCGCGGTCCAGATCGGAGGCTACCGCGACCCCATGCACACCCGGTGTATCCAGAATGGCACCGATCATTTTCTTTTGATCGACATCATAAACTTCCACCCGATCGCCGTGTGTAATGAACAGATGACGGCGGTCGCCATCCATGCTTAGATAATCCCATTTCAGCTCACCATCCACATGTTGCCTATCAATAATGTGATAGTGCCCCTCATCGCCAGACGGCACAGCAGCGCCATTTGCGATAGATCCGACCGGGCTTAGCAGACCAACTATCGCAACAGAAGCAATAGCGAAAGATACGACTGTGTGCGCATTACGCAGCGAACGAAAGGCCATCCTCTGAATCCTTTTTTGTAATAAAAAATCTGTCTTTTAATAATAGTAAATTAGAGCAAGTAAACATTCTTAACGTTTCAAGCAAAGCCAGCGGAATTTATGCAAAAAAACTGCCAGAACCGAAGGTTCCCTAATCCCTTTTTGTTAAGAACCCATATTAATTACCTTTACTTATCGTTTGCTTAGCGTTTATCGTTAATTACTGATACGGACGAACCATCGTCCAAACCTAGTTTTTTACGTAACTCAACTTTAGCTGATTCAAAGCCTACTCGAAATTCGTCACGCGTTAGAAGGTTCGCAGCGATCAATGTACCGACAATACGGCCTGCTTCAATGTCGGATGGATAATGAACGCCGCCAACAACACGATTATTTGCATATTCACGTGCCCGTGCCATAATTTCTGGCCGCTTTTCCGGCACCATATTCGCCAGAACTATTCCCATTAACGTACCCGCAGTTGCGTGCCCGGAGGGATAAGAACCAGATGCGGTCATTTTTACCACTGGCTTAACCAAATCGCTGTATAAATAGGGACGCGGACGCTGCCAGACGTCTTTAGATACGTCAACTACGGCTCCTTCCGAACTAACAACACGCGCGAAAAAAGCAGCACATTCAGGTAAGTTTTCGGCCGTAAAATATTCTCCCATCACATCAGAAAAACGCCATATATTTTCGACTGCATCGGCCTTGGCCCGCGCCACCATTTCTGGCGTACGCGTAACTTGTAGGGTTAATATTTCGCCCAATTCAGCCTTGGTCTGGGCAGAATCACTCCGCGGCGGGGGCGGCAATAGCTTTAGTAAGTCGATATCGCCTGCCGAAACAAAAGGTTCGGCCCCCTTCGCGCTTGCGGACGAATGGAGCAGGGTTGATGCTGCGACCAGACAGAACAGTACAGACGTAAAAAAATGGCGCATAACAATTCCGTTAAAGTTAAGTTTTATCTAATGAGGTAGTTGCGCTGCTTAGCGTATAAATTCAACCCAGACCTGATACACCTTATCGCTACCCTGCAGATCCGCCGGGGGCAGTGGATATTGGGCATTTTGTACCGACTGCAGCGCTGCGCGATCGATCATTCCAATGGTGCTCGAGATCATCACCCTGGCTTGCGATGGCGCTGCATCCCGCAAATGAAATTCCACCCGCACGCGGCCAGCAAAACGCAAAGCCGCTGCTGCCGGTGGATAAGCAACGGCCGCCTGCACTGCAGCACGTATCCTGGCTGCATACTCAGCACTTACGTCAGCTTTGGCAGTAGTGGCCGTTGGTGGGGTTGGCGGTGAGGGTGGCGCCGACATAGACGCTGGCTCGGAAAATGCTGATGGCGCTAGCGCGGTTGGCATAGGGATTGACGGAGCTGTGACAGGTTTCGACGGAGAAGTCGGCGTCTGAGGTTTGCTCCGGGTCACATGCGTCTTGGAAGTTGGCTGAGATTTAGGCGGTGAGATTGGCTCGGGCTTCTTTGGAACCGGGACCGCTTCCGACACTTTTTCTTCATTTAACAATGTGATTTGCACCGGCTCCGATAACGCGGGTTTCGACGGCGTGGTGGCAAGAATAATTCCCCCGATCGTTACCAGTGCAACCTCGACCAGAACAGCTAAACCAAACGCTTGGAAGGGAAAACGACGAGTGCGGATAATTGCAGACATAGTATCCTTACTTAGCGTTGGCTGTGCGGGTTGCGAGACCAATTTCGGTCGCTCCGCCGTTCCGAATTGCATCGATTACCTCCATTACCTGCTGCAATGAAGCAGTCTGATTTCCAGCGATGGTGACAGACGTTTTGCTACTCTCACGCTGACGCAACAGCGCCGTGAGTTGAACGGCAGTCACGGGATGATTTTCAACCAGTAATGAACCATCCGGGGCAATTTCAACCAGTAATTTAGGCGGTGGCATGGTTATCGCTGTCGAACTGGTCGGCAATTTAGTGACATGTCCCGAAGTTGGAATCATGCGCAGCGTCAACATTGCAAAAAAAACGAGTAAAAACAGCATAATATCGATCATCGGAATGATCTCTATACGGGCCTTTCTGGTGTCGAGATAACGCATATCAGGCCCTTACCTGCAGTGCGACCGACTTAATCGGGGCCGCGGAAGAAGGGACGATCGACGACACCTGCGGCGCAGCCTGCAAGCTATTAAGCGCAGCTGCCTGCGAGGTCATCCGATCATGACGGTTGACCAGCATAATCTTGATGGTCTCCAGCTGATGGAATACGATTCGTACGCGGGTGTGCAGGGCATTGAAAAAGACCAGGCCGATCATCGCGATCAATAGGCCAGAAGCGGTAGCAATGAGTGCTTCCGCAATGCCGCCGGTAATTTGCGCAGCGCCACTCTGTGCATCCCCCAATACGTGAAATGCATTGAACATACCGATGATGGTGCCAAATAACCCGAGCAAAGGCGCTAACGTAATGACGGTATCCAGTACCCACAAAGAGCGATCAAGTATGGGCACTTCATGCATGATCGCTTCTTCCAGCTGACTGTCAAAGGTATTCCGGTCGGCGCTCGCCGGTTCCTTTCGCAATACGTCAAACAATTGGGCATGCGGCAATTTAGATAATTTTTTGGGGACGGACAAAGCACCTGGGTGCAGGCTATCCTTTTTTAGTAAAGCAATTAACTTTTCGCCACCTTGCTGCATATTGGATAAATGTTTGGTGCGCTCGATGATGACCGTTAAAGCAACCAGCAATAAAACCATCATTACATATAATGTGCCACCGGAATCATTGGCTAACTCGAGTAGGTGTGAAATATTCATGATTTAATGTAGACAAGAAATAGACGAAAATTGAAAAAATGGGGAAGCACGGCTTCCCCGCTATCAGTTCACAGAATTAGAAATCGAGTGTGAGTGTCAACGAAGTGCTCCGCGCTGGCAGCAGAGTCAGTTGGTCACCCGGTGCGGGGATTGAAGTTGTCGTTGATGCAGGTGTCACGCCGACGATACTGTGATTATCAAATAGATTATTGACGGCGAACTGAAACTTCGCTTGCTTGGCCCAGCTCACAGGATTCTTCCATGTATAGTTGACGAACAGGTTCGACAGCAGAAACGGATCGATTGATACAGCCTGGTGGGTGCCCCCATTGTCGTTGTACATTTTGCCGACACGCTTCGTAAACCAGCCGGTGTTCCATGCACCTTGCTCGTAGCTAAGGCCGAGTGTTTCAGTGTCGCTTGGTGCACTGGCGACCCATAGGCCGCTGGCATACTTGGAACTACCGTAAGTACCATTGATATATAAATTAAAACCGGCGCCCAGAATGATGTTGCTTTCTGCTTCGACGCCTTGAGTAACTGATGTTCCATTGGCATAAAACGTGGTGTTGCCGCTGGTATCGGTAGACGATGAATAGGCGTTATCAAACTTGATGTGGTAAGCATCGACGTCGAGTGTAAATTTGTCGGACTTCCATACCGTCCCGATTTGGAAAGTTTTGGTTTTAACCATCGCAGGCAAGACCGTGACGTTCGCATTTTTAACGTCAAACACGTTGGTTGGTGGAATTTCGCTGCCTGTCGCAAATTGGGCATAAGCGGACCAATTCTGCTGCAATTTATAATGCACATCCAACGAAGGAAGCGTCGAATTGTAAGTCGCCGCGTGCGAAATGCTAGGAAGGCCACCCAGATTGCCGACAGTCTTACCGTTGTCAGCAAACTGCGTGAAATCCTGGCGATAAGATGCGTACTTCACTCCTGGAGTAATCTTCAGATCATTCGTGACGTTGAACTCATATTCGACAAACGGCTGCAATGTTGTAGTTTTAAATTTTTCATGAAAGTTTGGCAAAGCGGCATCGATCCAGGTACGCGGATCGGATGGCACCTGATACCGGTTGGTGTCCGCATATTCCGACCACAACCCGGTACGAAAAGTCCCTGTCCCTGACTCTTGACTAAGACGCAGCAAATTGCCGTAAGTCCGATAAGCATTGAGCTTGTCTGTACCACTTGTTGTGCTAATCGTGGTGCCGTTATAATTTTGCTGGTTGTGATACGCGTAAGTATACAACTTGTCGTCCAACTTCCAGCCGTTGCCCAGATTCGATGTTAAACCAAGATATTCAAAATCCGAAGTAACGTGATAAAAATCATACCCGTAATAGTTGGCTTGACGAGGATCGCCACTCATCAAATAATTGTCCCCGTACTGTGCCACTTGCGCACGGGTTGGTCCTTTGGTATTTGGGGTATTGGTGTGCAAATCAATTGAAGACGCGAACACGGTCAGTGCCGTATTGTCGGTGACTGCGAACTGGTATTTTAGAGAAATGGCATCGCGCTTTTGCTTATTGTAAGTTTCGTAACCGTCGGATTTCATCTCATGTACATTGAACAGGAGGTTTGATGAACCGTCGGTACCGAACTGCCCTGTTTCATGTTCAAGACCAATCAACGACGTGTTCCAGGTTCCGTATGAACCCGTCACACTGGTGCGTTGTTGCGGATCAAGGTTACGCGATAATAAATTGATTGAGCCTCCAAAATTGGCGGGACCAATTGTAGCAGCCGATCCAGGGCTCCGATCCACAACTGCGCCACCGATAAACTGCGCCGGGAAAAATGCCCAAGTGTGATGTGTCGGACTATTGGTATCCTGAAATGGAATGCCATCAAAGGTGACGGAATAGTCGCCATCCTGAAAGCCGCGAAAGTAAGTCTTCGTATCACCGAGACCGGGGCCGTTAGGACTGTAACTGTAAACGCCCGGCGTCATTTGGATCACTTGGCTAAAGTCCGCAATCGGCGACGTGTAGCTGCGGATGAATGCTTCACTGACTTCAGATTGCGCCGATCGCGCATCCAATGAACCTTGGGAGGGCGCACTTTTGGCAGCGGCAGGAACACGCGATGCCAGGGTTGCAGAACCAGAACCATCGCTGGCGCTGACAGCGCCCAGGTCAGTGGCTTGCTGTGCATATCCAATCACCGGCGTGACGATGCACAGTACGGCGATGGCGCGTAGGATATTGGCGTTGCATGCTTTGACACGTGGCGCGGAGTGCAGGTGAAAACTTGGCTTGACACCAGATGCGGGTGTTGGCTTGATGCTACGAACGTTCATGTTGCCTCCTGTAGAAAAGAAGGCATGCTAATGAACCAATATTTCATCCTCATGACGTTGTCTAACTACAACGTTTATTACTCTTATGGTCATTTATCTTTTTGCTAAAGCAAGTAGTTGAGCTACCCTCTCACCGCTTAATAACGATAAAAGTGGCAAACGGGCGCAAAACGTTACTCTTGATTGGGCGCTGGATAGCCAACAGTCAATATCGCTAATTCATCCAAACCTGCGGGCGTCATCAATGTCACCGACTCTCCCTCATGGGCTTTAGTCAGTGCGCGCGCAACCGGTGAAATCCAGCTAATTTTCCCATGCAGCGGATCAAGCTCATCAATGCCGACGATGGTGACCGTGTGCTCTTCGCCTGCGTGATTTTGATAGCGAACGGTGGCCCCAAAGAAAATCTGATCACGGCCATGATGAATACTCGGATCTACTATTTCGGCCTGATCCAGACGCTTGGTCAAAAAACGAATTCGTCGATCGATTTCACGCAACCGGCGCTTACCGTAAATATAATCGCCATTTTCAGAGCGATCGCCGTTGGAGGCGGCCCATGAAACAATCCGCACCACTTCGGGCCGTGCGTTATCGATCAAATCGAGCAACTCCGCCTTCATGCGCGCATGGCCTGCGGGCGTCATGTAATTCTTGGTTCCAGCCGGAATCGGCGGCAATCCAAACTCCAGATCGTCGTCATCGCCATCGGATTCTTTGACAAAGGCTTTATTCATATCTAGTATTGTAGTGCGATTTCGCCATCACCCGCAAATTCGCCGAAAGTCGTCACCGAGCCAGCGAAAATTCAGCACCAGAGTGCTGGATCATTGATCGCCAATCGGGAGGCGCCCACATTTTCTCCTTCATTTGGACATACAGCCATATGCCAGTTACATCTGCCAGCGATCGTCGCCGCTACCGCATCGGGTTAGCCTCAAGCCGCACGCATCAAGACGCCCCGCACTCTCCGCTCGCGCAATTAATAAACGGCAGCCGTGCGGCAATTGAACAGCATTTGCAGCCAAATTTAATCGTCGTCGGCCGCACCCTGGATGCGATTAATCAGCTCGGCTTGCTGGATGGTTATCCGCATCTGGAACGCTTTCCATATGGACGTCAAGGCGGTTTGATGAAGCTGGTTTCACGCGTCGTTGATAGCGATCCAACGCGCACGCTTGATGCAGTGATTTATTTGATGGACCCCGTGGACCCGTCATCAACTTTTCCTGAAGCCGTGGCCTTGAAACGTCAATGTGTGATTCATGGAAAGCCCTTTTTATCGACGTTGGCAGGCGCTCAGGAATGGCTGGAGCTGGAATCCATCGGGCTTGGGGCTGCACCGAATTCGGAACTTGACCTGACCTTTGATCTGGCGAATGAGGGCATCGCGCTGATTGCACACGATGCGATGAAAGAGCGCATGCTCACCATCGCTGAACGCCATTTCCACCTACTCGATCAATTTGCGTTTCGCTGCGCTACCGGCACCACCGGCAGTCTGCTAAACAAACTGGCGCAAAGAATCAAAGGGGAAGAAGCCGGTCGAAATTGGGTAAAACCGTTTTTAAGCGGCCCGATGGGCGGCGATGCGCAAATCGCTGAATTGATATTGGATCGCCAACAATGTCGCCGCGTACTGTTTTTGGAAGACCCGCACGTTGCCCGCCAACACGAAGCGGATATTCAATTGCTCGAACGCGCAGCGCGCACAGTGACTGATTATGCACTGTGTATTAACGATGCGGGATGTGGTGAGCGTTGGCTGGAGTTGTTGCACAAGCGGGTTGGAATGCAAGGTTCCTGAATACCGCTTCAATCGCCCTGCTTTGTCCCTATGCGTTGCGCCGATCGACGCAACGGAGGGAGCTGCCGTTTCCAGGGAACGCGAAAAATCGTCAGCAATGACTTCGTTTAACCCAAATTAAACGCGTCGTGTTCCCGTATTCACCGCAGCAGTCGCACCCGACTCCAGCGTAAATCCTGCGCCCGAGTCTGTTCCAAGCGTCTTCACGAGGTACGGCATCAACTCTTTAAGGAGCGGCTCAAGCGTCCAGGGTGGATTAAGGACAAACATTCCGCTACTGTGTAGACCAAAGCCATCCGGCGAGGGGGTCTTGACAGTCAGCGTGACGTTGAGCCAGCCATTAGCTTTGAGACGTTTCAGTTTATCCGGCATTTGACGTGATTCCATGCGATTCAACACTGGATACCACACAGCATACGTTCCCGTTGAAAAGCGTAGCAGTGCATCTTCCAGCGTATTCTTTACCAGTCGATAATCATCCTTCACCTCGTAAGGCGGATCGATGAGGACCAGTCCGCGGCGGGAAGGCGGCGGTAATAACGCCTTCAAACCCAGAAAACCGTCACCTTGCGTAATCATGACGCGTTTGCCACGGCTATTACTGCGGGCGCGCTGGGCATCCAGCTTGCGAAAGTTATCTGTCAATATTTTGCTGTCGCTAGGATGCAACTCAAATAGCCGTAGGCGATCCTGCTCACGCATAGTGATATCAGCACAATACGGAGAGCCTGGATAAAAACGCAGTTTGCCGTCTGGATTGAGTTTGCGCACTACATTGACATACTCAGCCAGTGCTGGCGGTAAATCCTTGCGACTCCAGAGACGGCTGATACCGGTTTCGAATTCGGCATTTTTTGACGCATAACCGCCGTCCAGCGCGTATACGCCTGCGCCTGCATGCGTATCGATAACTGTGTAAGCGGTATCCTTCTGGCCGAGGTAATCAAGCAATTGGATGGTCACTAGGTGCTTCAGCACATCGGCATGATTGCCGGCATGGAAAGCGTGGCGATAACTCAGCATAAAAATATCTATCTTGGTAAAGGGGTGATTCCACCTGCATATCGGCCGTACGGCAGCGTTTTCGTCGATATTATTCAGCGAAAAATAGCGCCTCCGCCTCACACGGCAATTGCCGTATTCAATACGTTGCAATTCGTGGCTAGCGCAAGTTTTACTGATCAGGCTCTCAAGGGCATAAATTAGCCCAGATAACTGCTTTGCAATGGAGAAGATGCGTATTTTAACAATTTAAGCGTCAGGATGGCAGATATACCGCCTTAAACGCCCGTATTAAGCTTTAAGTGTGCATTCTGAAGTCATCTTTTCGGCGTTTAGCATCGTTCCGAGAAGCGACGGTCGCGCTTAATCAGTTGCCGCGCCTGAATTTAATTGCATTTTACGCAACTCATCAGCCACTTTGCTACAAGCATCAATATGCCGGTTACCAACTGTACGAAAAGCAGAGTAACCGATCGCAGCAGAGACCGCCTGCCCGGCTATCGGCACCAGTCTGACGGCATTTTTGCTGACCAGTTTGACCCCACTGCGCATGAGTATTTTGAGTAATAGTTCACGTGTAACTACACGACCGACGAGGGTACTACCGGCCCCGACGATGACGCTGTAAATGGCGACTTTGCGGGTTGGATGCAAAAGTTCTATTTGCTCTGGCGACAGGCCGAATTCGGCATTTATTTCCTCAATCAATCCTGACAACAAATGAATATCGACCGCGATATCGACGCCGAACACCGGCAGCGCTGAAGCACCGGCCGACCACAATGCACGACGGGCGACCAGCGCCCGGCAGCGGCGGCGAACGGCTTGTAAGGCGAGCTCGGAGTCGGGAATAGACGCATCGGTAAGCACTTTCTGCTCAGTACGACCAGGCAACCACTTGAGGTTTAACATTGGAGCTTGCCTTTCATTTCCCTGGAAAGGGCACTGGGGATCATCTCTTTGGGAACAATTTACTTCAGCCGTTAGAGCCGTCCCCTGCCGATTAATTCAACATTGCGCTAAACCAGGTGGTAACTTCAAAAGTATTCTAGCCCGCATATCCCTTTACGTTATCGAGACGGAAGTAAGCCTCCAATAATGCGCTCTTAAATATTGCCCCCAGCAAAACTGGTTCGGCACGGCTACGAACAATTGGCAAGCGCTCGCCTTGATGATCCAAAAATAGTTGCAAGGCATTGCCCAGCGACATGTCAGGCGTGATGACATGCAAGAATTCTTTCCGTAAAAAATCGGCCGCGACACGGTTAGCGGTCTCGCTCTTGTCCAGTAATACCGATGTGATGTCCTGCAACGCCACTACGCCACAATAATGCTCGTCGTCGTCAACAATATAGATATATTTCACCGGATATTTCAAAAACAGGCGGCTAATTTCATCGAACGGTGCGCTCATCGCCAATACCGTATCCGCAGGGCGAATAAGATCACTCATATGGATGCCCCGCAAACGCATGCGCTCTTGCGCGTCCCGATTGCGTTTTAACGTGACGTCATACATTGAAGCGCCGTCCAGACTACGCGCGATAAAATAAGCGACCACGCATGACAGCATCAAGGGCAGCATGACAGAATAACTCAACGTCATTTCGAAGATCATCAAAATCGCCATTAAGGGTGCGCTGGTCGCAGCGGCCAAAAACGCGCCCATGCCGACGATGGCATAGGCAAACGGGGGCGAACTAATATTTGGAAGCAGCGCATGCACCGCCATACCGAACAAAAATCCGATCGCTGCCCCCACGAATAAGGTCGGGGTAAAAATACCGCCAACGGCACCCGAACCAGCTGTTACCGCAGTTGCAATGACTTTTGCCACCAAAATCAGGACAACGCTCCACCATAGCCAGGACGTATGCAGCAGGGAATTAACAACGCTGTAGCCGTTTCCCCAGACTTCGGGCACCCAGACAGACATGAGCCCAACGATTAAACCGCCCAGACCTAACCGAACAGGAAGTGGCAAACCGGTTTTCTGAAACTGCTTTTTAGATGTATTAAGCAGTCGCAAGAATTGCGGGGCAGTGACGCCAGCCAAAATACCGAGCACCACGAAGAGCGCTATCTCTGCACCCGCAATCGTCGGAAAAGCAGGCATTTCATAAGCAGGTTTGTAGCCTGGCAAAGCACGCATGGTGATATTAGCGACAACTGAAGCAACGACCACCGGGCCGAAACTTTCCATTACGATCGCGCCCAGAACAATTTCAGTCACGAAAAAGGCACCAGCAATTGGGGCGTTGTACGCAGACGTAATCCCTGCCGCTGCACCACACGCGACTAAAAGTCGCAATCTACCCGGCTCAAAATGGGTAATGCGGCCGACCAGCGAAGCGGCCAGCGCAGATAACTGTACCATCGACCCCTCACGCCCGATCGATCCACCCGACGCGATAGTGGCTAACGAAGACAAACTGCGCAAGAGGCTATGGCGCACGGGGATATTGCCGTCACCAATGGCGACCGCCTCCATGTAATCAGAGGTGGCGGCTGAAGGAACGCGTTTTGCCAACAACAGAATCAGACCCGCCACGATTCCACCTCCGGTCGGCAATATCACCCGCAAATGCCACGGTAAACTCTTGGCAATGGCGACAAAGCTACCACTTTTCCCTGTCAGCAGAATCTGCAGGCCAAGGATGCATTCCCGGAACAGGATAGTTGCCAGAGCGCCTAAAAATCCAACGACTACCGCCCATAGCAACATCGAATGGCTGGAAGAAAAATGAAATAGGCGCTGAATGCGGATTCGGTATTCAAGAAGAGTGGTCCGCATAAATAGTGGCGTGTTCCGAGGCTATACGTTGGTTAAAAGGATAATGAGGCGGTTCAGCCTCATTTTATAGATATGTATCGTTAATCCTCGCAATTAAACTGCAGAAGTCAGCAAATTCGGCAACTTCAGCGAATATTGCCTAACGTGCCGAATGCAACTGAATGCGCTAATACCTCACGGTGACCTTCGTCAAGACGTTTTTAATCAGGATCGGCCTCACCTGTAATCACCATCAGCGATTCAAAATACGCCATATCCGGCGCTATCGCGGCTTCAGCCTTCGCGCTCATGTGCGCATATCGCATTAGCATTGCTTGCGCCAATGCGGTGATATGGGCGCCTCCACCATTGGCGCCACCCGTCGCAGTTGCCACCAACGGCTCCCGAAAACTAGCGTTCATTTCTTCCACTAGCAACCAGGCGCGGCGATACGACATCGCCAGCGCGCGCGCTGCAGCCGAAATTGAACCGTGCTGCGAAATAGCGAGCAGCAACGCCGCTTTCCCTGGACCAAATGCGATAACGTCGTCCCGCATTACTCTTAGCCGTATCGATTTTGAATGTCTCATACCCCGATTGTAGCAAGCCGAAGGCAGTCTCCACTAGCCACTTATGACTATCCCCGGACTATCTGACATGATTGCGAGACCACTGCTCATAGTTATTCTTATCGATTATTCCGGTTGACGTTCGTTATATCCTGCCATATATTTCGCTATCGTTTTTGCGCTATCCGCGTTACTTTCTTAAAACCCACACAAAATCGCCGAAGCTATAGGATTCCCAATCCTGCCGACGAAAATTACTGTGGCGAGAAAATCACGACGCTCACTGGGGCGATTTTACGTAAAGCCCGATTCTTGTACTTACCTCGGAGATAATCTAATGATGCCACGCAAGTTGCCACGTTTCACACGCTTTGCCGTCGTTGCCTTAACCACATTGCCACTTATGCTGTCGACCACTTCCGTGCAAGCTGCGGATCTCATCGTTTCGGCCGCATCCAGCCTGACAAACGCGTTCAAAGAAGTGGCGCAAGATTTCGAAGCGCAACATCCGGATACCAAGGTCGTCCTGAACTTTGCTGCTTCCGACGTTTTATTGCAACAAATCGTCAAAGGCGCGCCCGCCGATGTTTTTGCCTCTGCCGACCAGGATGCGATGAACAAAGCCGAAACCGGAAAGTCCGTGCAATCCAGCAGCCGCAAAAATTTTGCAAGCAATCAAATTGTATTAATCGTGCCGGCGGATAGCAAACTGAACATCACCGAACTCAAGGATCTATTGGCACCGACGGTCAAACGTGTCGCTTATGGCGATCCGGCTTCGGTCCCGGTAGGCCGTTACACCAAGGCTGCGCTGGAACGTGACAATTTATGGACTGCTGTAGCAGCGAAAGGAATTCCTGCGCAAAACGTCCGGCAAAGTCTGGATTACGTCGCCCGCGATGAGGTCGACGCCGGTTTTGTATTTTCGACCGATGCCGCTATCATGCCAGGGAAGGTCAAAGTTGCCGTCCGCGTGCCTTCCACCACGCCAGTAATGTATCCAATCGCCGTGACCGCCGATACCAAACAGTCGGCAGTTGCAGCGCAATTCATCACTTACGTACTATCACCAAAAGGTCAGGCAACCCTTGCACGCTACGGTTTTTTAAAACCATAGATGGTGATTAAACTTGTTAGCCACTGACTACTTACCTTTAACGACCGAAATAAGCCCGACCAAGAAAATACCGATGAGTGATTTACGATGAATGCCGTTTGGATCCCGCTTGCTCTTTCGCTTAAAGTGGCGGGTTGGGCGACGCTGTTGAATTTGTTGTTCGGTGTTGCTATCGCCTATGGCTTGGCGCGCTGGCGCTCTTCAGCACGGGATTTGGTAGACTCCATCCTGACGCTGCCGCTCGTCTTGCCGCCAACGGTGCTCGGCTATTATTTATTAGTTGTTTTGGGGCGCCGCGGCGTAGTCGGCGAATGGCTGGAAAAATGGGGCATTGAGCTGGTTTTTACGTGGCAAGGAGCCGTCATTGCGTCCACCATTGTCGCATTCCCGCTCGTATTAAAATCGGCCCGTGTGGCTTTTGAAAACGTTGATCCGCAACTGGAAAACGCTGCACGTGTTTTAGGAATTTCTGAGGCTGCTGTGTTCTTCCGCGTCACGCTACCGCTCGCATCGAAGGGGATTGCAGCCGGCGTTCTGCTGGCGTTCGCCCGCGCGCTTGGCGAATTTGGTGCTACCTTAATGATTGCAGGAAATTTACCGGGCCGAACTCAAACACTATCAGTGGCTATTTATGCAGCGGTACAGGCAGGCGATGACAACACCGCTAATTTGCTGGTATTGATTACCTCCGTAACCTGCGTTTTACTCCTGCTGATCGCAGGACGTTTGGTGCCGAAAAGCCAGCGTCGGGCATATTGAACAAACCATGACAATCCAAGTTCAAATTCGCAAACAATTGCAAGCCGATGATCGTCGTTTCCAACTCGATATTGACTTCACGTCCGATAGCAAACGCATCGTCTTATTCGGTCCCTCCGGTGCGGGTAAAAGTTTGACGCTGCTTTCCGTCGCAGGTTTATTGACGCCCGATCAGGGCGTCATTCGCATCAACGAGCGTCAATTATTTAACCACGATAGCAATATCAATTTACCGCCGCAACAACGGAAGGTCGCGTATCTCTTTCAAGATTACGCACTATTTCCACACTTGACTGTGGCACAAAATATTGCATTCGGCCTGCAGTGCGGATGGTTAAATCCGCACAAGGCCAACAGCTCTCCTGTTGTAAAAAAATGGCTAGCGTTATTCGAGCTAAACACAACTGCCAATAGCTACCCACACCAACTCTCCGGCGGTCAACGACAGCGCGTGGCTTTAGCCCGTGCGTTGGTTCTGGAGCCGGATATATTATTGCTGGACGAGCCTTTTTCGGCGCTCGACCCGGCCCTGCGAGATCGCATGCGCAACGAGTTAAGTTCTCTTCAACAGCAACTTGATGTACCAATGTTAGTGATTACCCACGATCCAGCCGACGTCGCCGTATTAGGGGACGCCGTATTTGAAATTCGGGACGGAAAAATTGCCTCGACCGGATTGTCATCGTCGCGATGGCTCTGACCTCTGCTGACAGCATCGATCCGGGCCTCCTGCAAAAGCGTTATGGATAGTCCAATTTCTCGACGAAAATCTTCCAAACTTCCTATTAAAAAGATTTAGTCATCGCCATGTACAGGCCGCGACGTTGTCCAAATTGCGGAGCGCCAACACCTATCCCAGAGCCGTCGCGAATTTGATAAACGCGGTCAAACACATTGATTGCACTTAGCCGCGTCGTCAGCTTTCCTACCGGAGAATCTTTAAAAATATGGCTAACGCCCAGATTGACTTCAGTATAAGAAGGCAAATGTTCGGTGTTGGCAAAGCCGCTACGCAACCCACTACCGTACAAAGCGTCAGCACTGTAGGTTGTTCCTCTCCAAAGATAAGAGACACCGGTTGATGCG
Organism: Glaciimonas sp. PAMC28666; assembly: GCF_016917355.1. GTDB lineage: Bacteria > Pseudomonadota > Gammaproteobacteria > Burkholderiales > Burkholderiaceae_D > Glaciimonas. The sequence goes on from NZ_CP070304.1 coordinate 465,926, forward strand.
GTCATGCTCTGATCATGATCCAGATGAACCCAATGACTGGACACATAATCCAATTCACTCTGTTCAAAATTGTACTGGCTTGAGGTTATATTTTTACCCATCGCCGACGAGCGTGCGACATTCAGATACGCGCCGAAATTGTCGTTGCGATAGTTCAGCGTCAGCTCCAGACCGACCACCTTCCCTTGCGCATAGTTAAAAGGGGTAAATAGCAAAGCCGAACCAAACTGCCCTTCATCCAGCATATTTTTCACTTTTTTGTAATAACCATCCAATCCGATCGTCAGATTTTGCGTCAATTGATGCACCACGCCAAGATCAAAATAATCAGAACTTTCGGCCTGCACCGCATCATTCTGGTTGGTCGCAGCAGCGTTGGTAGTGCCATTGAAGCTGGCGACAGTCGTCGCGGCGATTAACTCGCTGGTCGGTGGCGTAAAATATTTTGCATAGCCAGCGTGAAAGGTCGTTCGGGGCGTCATCTGATACACGACTCCGACGCGGGGACTCAACTGGTTGGCCGACACATAGGCGTTCAACCAATCCATGCGGGCGCCGTAATTGACGGTGAACTGATCACTCAGCTTCCATTCATCCTGCAAATACACGCCGGTCTGATTAGTCGTTTTTTGACCTTGATCGTTAATCGAGAATGGTTGCGTACCCATTTGATTGCCGCTGACATCTGCGGTAAACGTGAGTGAATCGTTGCTATTTTTCAGGCTCTCACGGCTATAAGAAATACCAGCGCGCAAGGTGTGACTATCATTGAGCCGATAGCTTCCATCTGCTTGCAAGCCATTAGCCAACCCGGTACGTAATACTCGCGAGGCGACGCCGGTGTAAAGCAAATCGCCAATCGTATCAGGTTCAAACAATACCTTGGTATAGCGGCTAAACGCAGCAACCTGATAGTCTATATCGTTGCCGATAACGCCCTGCAAAGCAAGAATGCCGTATCGATTGGTTTCTCGCTGACGTTCGTTCAGGTTCGCCGATGGATAATCAGCGAAGCCATCGCGTTGAAAAGTTGCTGTTTCACCTGCCGTATTTGGAATCTGAAAGCGACCGTCCGAGCTGCCAAGGATCAGACTCACTCGCGTATCTGGATTAATGAGATAAGAGAAGTAACCGAAGCCCTTATTCTGTAAGGTACGATCGTGCAGCGCGGTCGAAGTACCGGTCGGATTTTCAATACCGAGATTATTTGCGTCAAACGAACCGTTGATGTAATAGCTGAATCCATCATGAGAACCACTCACGTCGCCACTGATCTGTCGGGTATTATTACTGCCGAACGCGATACCGATATTGCCGCCGTTTTCAATTTGACCGGTTTTGGTGTGGATATCGACGACGCCAGCGGTACGATACCCATACTGAGCTGGCAACGCACCGGTCAACAAATTCACGTTATCAACGAAACGCGTGTCGAGCGTCTGACCAAATCCAGAAATACTCTCCGGCAACAAAATGCCATTCAGGCGATACTGCAAATTGGCATGGTCGCCGCGTACGTGTAATTGCCCATAAGAATCCTGCGCAACTCCCGGTGCGCGCAACAGAACCTGATTAAACGGCGTATCGTCCCCTTGCGGCAACGCTGCGATATCCTTGCGTCCGATACGATAAATACTGCTGCCAGTTTCAACAGAGATACCGTTCCTCGCACGATCAAGGCGTTCGCTCGTGACGACTATCTGCCCCAGAGTTTCAGCAGCGATCAAGGTCATCGAGACCTGTGCGGCAGCCGCTTTTTTCGTTACGATGACTACTCCCGTTGCATAGGCTGGCTTATCGACGGCGAGGGCGTAACTACCCGGAACGATATTCACAAATGTAAAATTTCCTTGCTGATCACTAACGGTAGTCGCCAATGCGTGACCGCTTGTATCCTTCAGATTAATTTGCGCATCCGACAATGGATGGCCAAGAGCATCGTGGACCAGGCCGTTGATGCGTTCGGGAGAAACCGGCGCAGTCTGTGCAAATACGATAGGCGTAGAAATACCAGTGGAGAGCGCAATCAAGGCGCTCAACCGTAACAAACGAGTTTTCAATCTTAAACTCCGATATGGCGAAATAGCGAAACGGTTAAACGAAGCAACCGGGTCTTAGCCTAGCTGTCATCACCGATTTTTTTCAAACCTGGTGAGGAACTGGTGAGGAATTCATTGCGCAATCACTGCATAAGTCAGCACTCAAAATAAGCTCAGAAGCGCTTGCGTCATGAGAAAACGCCTAACGGGTTTCCGCGCTTCCTCACCCATGCAATGCTGTCTAGTGTAGATGTCTGAGAGGTTTGCATCAACAAAAATGCAACTGAGTTGCAATTTAAATGCAACTCAGTTGCAAAATTGATACAACCGACTAAATTGATACAACCGACTAAATTGATACAACCGACTAATTACTTGACTTCCGTCGCGCGCTGGCTGCTCCCCGGCTGCTTAGATGGCTAGGTCAGCGCAAATCCCGCCATCAAGGCATAATCATTTCCACGCAACGCACTACCTTTCACGAACATTGCGCTACGTATCATTTCTTTCATTAAATTTAGAATAAGGACACCCATGACTAACCGCGAAGAAACACTGGCGCTTTGGAAGGAACAAGAAACGGGCGTAAGAGCGCGACTAGCGGCACCCGGCGTGGCCACGTTAGCGCAACTGAAAGAGCGCAGCGGAATGGAATTTCTGCAGGATATCTGGGACGGCAAACTGCCCTCTGTGCTTATTGGTGAGACGCTGGATTTCATTCCGATTGAAGGTGAGCCGGGACGCATCGTGTTTCAAGGCACGCCAGGACGTAAACACTACAATCCACTTGGTAGCGTCCATGGCGGCTATTTCTGCACACTCCTCGACTCGGCGCTAGGCTGCACTGTGCACTCGATGCTACCGAAGGGTATGGGGTACACCACACTGGAAATAAAAGTCAATTTACTGCGCCCTCTTACCGAAAAAACCGGCCCGGTTCGCGCCATTGGGAAAGTGATTCAGGTCGGCAAACAAGTTGGTGTGTCGGAGGCAAATATCGTAGATGTTGACGGCAAAATATACGCGCACGCGACGACTACCTGTTTAATTTTTCCGCTCCCCTAATTTTTATCCTTAATAACAGGATTGCTCGGTATTCTGATTCCAGCTTCTTAATCGTTCTGATTCAAGACGCAAACCAAAAGAAATAGAACAGAGAGACTATCTCACCGAGCAATTTATTTGAATTAAAATACATTAGGATCGCTTAAGTCACCACTAGCACGCCCGTCATGTCCTCGTGGCCCGAGCCACAAAACAAATCACAATGAAAAACAAATTCGCCCACCTTATCCGGCGTAAAGCGCACGCTTGATTCCTTGCCTGGAAAAATATCGGTACGAACGCCAAAATCAGGGGCATTGAATCCCATCGGCATATCCAGCGTCGAAAGCGTCAACACCACCGGTACCCCTCGCTTCAACATAATGCGATTCGGCGCGTAGGTAAATCTGCTAGCGACAACCTTAATCATCACCGCTTTTTCTTGCGCCAACGCAACATTTTTGATGTTGGAGGCAAAAATACTACCCACCCCTAATTTCATCGCGCCAATCAGAATCCCGCGACGCTCTCGGTTTATGTTCATGATCATCCCTTCGATATCGGCAATTCGGTTAAATTAAAAGTGGGATTCTTTTGCGATGTTGCAACCTCGCGAAAGCCAAGACCGCGATAAGGTTGCGCGCTATCCCACGCCAATGGCGTGCGCTTAAGCTGCGATCCCGGAGCCGGCAATGCGAAGATTAGCGATTTGGAAGAATGGTGAGCGATATGTCCAGTCATGTGGTGATTTTCCTGATGAATATGGCCGTAAAATACCGTAACGTTTGCGTACGGCATCAATAGCGCAACCGCCTTTTCGCCATCACGCGTAGCCCAATCCCATTGAGGATAAAGATCAAACAGCGGACGATGCGTGAACACGACTATCCTAGCGTCCGGTGCCAATTTATCCAGGTCCGCTTTCAGCCAGGTTAGTTGCTCTTCTCCAATGCTTGCCGCGGGATCAGAGACATTATCGAGGACGATAAAATGCACCCCTTTATGATCGAAGGTGTAATGTGTTTTACCGAAAAGCTCCTGATACGCTACGCCCTGATCCAATCCTGCATCATGTTCACCGGGCATAAAATAGACTTGTTTTACTTTTAATGCCGACACGATCGTCTTGAACTCTGTCATGCGCTTGCGACGTTCCTGCGGATCGTCTGTGGTATGCGTCAAGTCCCCGGTAAAGACGATAAAGTCAGGTAATTTCTCAAGCGCATTCACTGCGGCGACGGCTTTAGGTAACGTTCCATGCGCATCCGGATTCGGAGCACCCTCAAAGCCCCAATGGGAGTCGGACAATTGCACAAAGAAGAAATCCTCGGCAGCATTTGCAGCGCCGTTAGCTGCGTTCGTCCAACCACTCAAACCGGAAGCAAACACTGCGCCGCCGAGCCCTGCCAGCCTGATAAAACTGCGTCTATTTAAAGTGGTAGTCATTCGATTCTCCTCAGATTTCCTATAAGTGCCGATCATTCGAGCGGTAAAGCCTAATACCGACATCAGATAAAATTTATTCCACGATGATTAAAAATTAATCCAAATATTTTTTACTATTCCGGGAATAAAATCAGAACTCGAGCGGTATGATGAAGAGAAGACAGGAAATTGCCGCATGATGCACTCGACCAAAGAAAACCGCTTCCAGGCCATCGTTATGCCGCATTTGAATTCGGCGTTTAACCTGGCCCGTTGGCTCACGCGCAACGGACCGGATGCTGAAGATGTTGTGCAAGAAGCGTATTGTCGTGCGTTTACTTTTTTTGACAGCTTCTATGGGGAAGATGGACGTGCGTGGTTGTTGACCATCGTGCGAAATACGTTCTACACCTGGCATCAGCGAAATCAAACGCAAAATACCGAATTTGATGAGCAGTTTCACAGTCCCCACGGAGAGAGCGTTGCCGTCAATGACAAATCGGACAATAATCCGGAAAGTATCCTGTTGCAAAAGGATAGTCAGCAGCAACTATTACAGGCGCTCCAAACGCTACCGTTGGCATTTCGCGAAGCAATGGTGTTACGAGAACTGGAAGAACTCTCCTACAAGCAAATTGCCGCGATCATCGGAATCCCGGTGGGTACCGTCATGTCGCGTTTGGGACGCGGTCGTGAATTACTTCAAAAACAGCTGCTAGAGGCGCAAAAACCGAATGATACGTTACGGAACACTACCGTTCGCGATGGATATTCAGCGGCATCGGTGCCATCTGCACCCCCTACGGAGCCAGCAGCGACATCAATGCAGCGGGAGATATGATGGAACATGACGAAGTACTTGAACTCTTACCCGCCTACGTCGATCAGGAACTGAGCGTGTCAGAGACAATACAGATCGAGCGGCATTTGAATAACTGCATCGAATGTCAGCAAGATTACGTCCAGCAAAGCCAACTCAGTGCTCAGCTGAAAGCACCTGCATTTCGCTTTGAAGCACCGGCTGGCCTGGCGCAACGCATCAACGAAGCGTTGCCTCGGGCGGTCCTACCTGGAGCGGTCCTACCTGAAGCGGTCCTACCTGAAGCGGTCTTACCTATAGCGGCCCTACCTGAAGCGGCCCTACCGAAAAAGCAGTCAAACCTTTCTGCAAGAACCTCCAGGTGGTCGCACCTTGTAGAGAAGTCAGGCTGGCGTTTTGACCGGTTCCATCTGGGCGCATTAATGGCGACCTTACTCGCTGTGCTGTGGAGTATTGGCATTTTTCTTTCTGTACCCAACGATCAGGATCGACTGACCGATGAGGTCATCGCAAACCACGTACGCTCCCTTCAGGTAGATCATTTATCCGATGTCGTCTCCACCGATCGCCACACCGTTAAACCCTGGTTCAACGGCAAGCTCAACTTTTCCCCGCCCGTGATTGAACTCGCACCACAAGGCTTCCCGTTGATCGGTGGACGGCTTGACTATGTTAATGGCCACCCGGTTGCTGCGTTGATTTACCGTCGCCAGCTGCACCCAATTAATTTGTACGTTTGGCCTACTGGCAGTCACAACACCTCATCGTCCATACTCACCCGGCAAGGCTATCAAGTCGCGCACTGGACCAGCGGGGACATGACGTATTGGGCAGTCTCGGACGTCGCGGCGGAAGATCTAACCACCTTTGAATCACTATTGCGGCAGCAGATTAAAGAGGTTTTGCATTAGCTCCACAACGCAGGTTTAGAAATTGACTGGAGACCTTCCGGCACGCAATACAGATTGATCCTTCCGGCACATAGCGCTTCGCGTCCGTATCGAATAGGCTACTAACGTCTCCTTGTTCAGCTCACGCAGATAATGCATTTTGGCTTCGCTTTAAACCCCCAATGGATACAGCTTTCATATCTTATAGTCCGATGGCAAGGTAAACCGCATAGATAAAACCATTCCGGCGATGACTAAAACAACAGGTCATCGCCTGATAATATTTTGGAGTGTCATCATCAGCCTTTTCTGGCAATAAAATAGAAGAAATTTTTTGACGAAGTTGTACGAGTCGTGTGCCTTATTTTAAAAATCATTATTTTCATAGACTAAATCGCTGATGCTAAAAGTGATGAGATAACGCACTTCATTAGGTTTTTCATCAATCCAGAAGCAACGAATATTGAGAAGAATCTGGTATTTGTCGCCAGCCTGCCAATAACTTGATGGGTCTGAGCATTGTCCTATTGCTGAACGCATTTTTTCGGTTTTCTCAAATGGCGGATCAGTATCCACATTGAATGGAAGCCAACCACCTTTGCGGAACTGATCCTGCAAATCGAAGACGATGGTTAGCGCCTTATCAAGTGAAAGTATTTTCACCTGCGGTGATATTCTTACGGTTGCGACAGATCCATTTTCGTCATAGCTAACTGACAGAAATTTCGCTGCAGGTGTAATGAATCCGTACTGTGAATCAACAAAACGCAAGACCGAGGGCCGGGTAACAAATCCACCCCAATAGTGTCCAGGTTCAGAGGGAGACAAGGTATTTCCCAATCGCGCTTTTTCATAAGATCCACCAATGGACACAGCCACCACATCGTATGGTCTGATCGCGATGTAAGCTGCATAGATAATGGCTATCCCTATGACGACTAAAACTACGCGCCATCGCCTGCTAATATTTTTTAGTGTCATCGTCAGCCTCTGCCAGCAATAACATATAGGGAGTTTTCAACGAAAAGACCCTCTTGGGGATCCTGCAATAGGGTATTGAATCTATCCGCAGCCCGCATCACAAACTTCATCCGTTGGACCGGGTCGGCAAGATTTGCCAGAGGCTGATTACTAAACGTTTCTTTTCGCGCGCTTCTTCCTTCAACCGAGCATTCGCTTGCTAGCGTCAACTGAATTTCCTTCGCCGTTCCACTGGGGAAACTCACCACCCACGAGAAATGATTCGCACGCATCAAGATGGCAAAGTACCGGTCGTCATACAAGGCAGGTTGTAAAATGTTGTTCTGCTCATGCCAGGCCAACCTTTCAAGCCCTCGTACAATATTTCCGGCGTCTATCGCCTCAAATCCTTGAGTGACCTCAGGCCACGGAAAGCCAAATTTGACCTCGCGAGCAATTGGCCATAACACCGACCCATTCAGTTTTTCCCTCTTTTCCAAACAATGCTTGAATCGCCCTAATCCAAATGCTTTGTAAAACATGTGTAACGGCCAGATATCCAAAAACAGGGCCATGTTGCCTTTGGCGAGCATTCTGTAAGCAACGTCAGAAGCATCCCCAGCGCCCTGATCGACCATCGGCATGCGAGGGGAGGCAAAAGGGGATAACCGCTCTAGCGGAAAACTTTGCTTTCCCCAGCTCTGGTAGCGATCACGTTGTTGATTCGATTTTTGCATGATCTCTGCCGCATTGAGCAAACCGCAACCCACCTGCTTCGAAGCGAATGCTGCAAGCCCTGCCCACTGGAAACGACGGTCATCTATCCATAGTTGTGCGTAAGCTGCATTAATACGCCGGTTAATCGCGATCGGATCACCATTCCCGACTATCGCTTCAGCTTTCCTCTGATAGAAACGCCAACAAGTTTCGCAGTCCTGTCTATCATCCTCAACGCGTTGCGCCGCTTGTTCTTGCCAATCTGGATAACAAGTGTCACATTGAAGATCTTCACATTTTTCCATTCACCTATCCCATGTAATGTGTTCATGCCGTTACCGTTCAAGACGGATATCTTCAAATCAGCTGCTCGCTTCAACCGATCCCAGTCGTTACTCCGAATACTCGTTCGGCGAGTCATTTACGCCGATCAACTTGTTGTCCATCAAGGCATATTTCAGCGCACGATCTGCCGATAGCATCTTTCTCTCAACGACACGACGCCAATTTTCATCCATCGTCGCCTCCCTGAAAAACACCACTGTCGCTACAAACTTAGTGCGATCGTCCATCGGCTGCGACAGACTCGCTGCGGCCCCGGGATTCACGACTGCACCATGAGTACCCAACATATCCTGGGCCAGGATGATCTTGTCGTTTGTCAGCAGATCGTTGTAGGTCGCTGCATCGAACGCTTTCCGATCCTTCAGTTGATACACGCGCACGACAACGGATAGTGATTTTTTATTTTCGCTGGTATTAAGCGCATCGCGGGCTTTGAAATCGACGTTGAGGACTTTTACCTGCTTGTTGAAGATAGCCTTGGTCGCGCTGACGGTCGTGTCGGAGGCAGCCTGCCAGGCGCCGCACGCGCTTATCAACGGGCCGATCAGGAGGATGAATATCAGGGACTTAATTGACGTGAAACGCATTGAAATTCCTTACTCTGTTTTCTTGAAAAAATTAGGCTGCAATGCTGCCGTAACGTCCTAATGAAATACTGACGATACGATCTTTGGTCGGTTTTAGTAGGGTGGTCCAGGCTAAGCGTGGCCTTGGCTGAACTTCTCCGTTTACAATGGCTGCCTTGCTTAGTGATAATTGCGGTGCGATCATCGCCGACAATGCCATTCTTAATTCGGCATCGACTTTGTAGCCAAGATAGACACGTATCAAATTGCGCATGTCGCGATGTAATCTGGCGTCGGGCAATATATCATTGGCTTGCCGCGCGTTTGCAGGCTGGATCGTCACCAGCACCGTCTGGGTTTTATCCATCACCCCACGACCAATGACATGACCGTCACCCAAACCACGAGGCATGCTGCCTTGTTTGTTACTGCTGCGAAGACCGAACGGTTGTTCCAAACGTACCCAGATCGGATGAAACTCCTTTACCAATACCCCGGCACCTGGCAACAATTGCCGAATCACTCCAACCAAACCCTCGGCAGTGCGCGTACGCTGTGTCAACAAACCGAGCATGGATAATATTCGGGCAGGTGACACACCTTGTTTGTGTTCCGCATTACCTATTCCAAATCCTGCCAGAGATAGCAAATATCCGGACATATCGTCTTTTCCGCCGGGCCTGAAACCAACTGGATAACGATACTTGCGCCAACTGCGATAAAACAGGGTGGCAATGCGATGGTTAAAAATATCCAGAAACGCCGCTACCGCCTCACTACCCTCGCGCCGTAAAACAATATCTTCAATAAAATGATGCGGCATCGCAGCGTTGACGCCGTAAAGGCCCAAAAAGGTGGTCCGTACCGATGGCGTCGCGAGTGGCCGATCTTCATCGAGTTCAACCGCTGACATTTCGGTGCTGGGGAAACCGACTTTAGGAAATGGTCGAAAGCGTACCGACTCTGCGCCCGGCGAATCAACGCTGCCGAGCAAAGGCAGTTGTGGTGCATGCAATTCCAACAACTGGCAGAATTGAAAAAAATTCATTTGCGGTGCCCGGTCAAGCAGTTCTTTCATGAAATGCGAGATCTGACCGTGTGCCTCTGAATGCGTATCGGAAGTCATAATGGCGCCGCCTCACTCTTACTAGCGGGCCAACTAATTCGCCGACCCGACGGCAGGCTGACCATAACGAATTGGGTAAACAAGTTTAAATCAGCATACAAAGCGAAGAAGCGGTGCAGTAATTCGCCAAACAACATCACATCCCCCTCCCCGGAAAATGCATGGCTATCAAGCGTCACGGTGATTTGCACGCCGCGTTCCATTGCACCGCCGCTAATTTGCCGCAATGCCTTGTGCGAAACGTGCTGAATACCCGTCAGGCGGCGGCGATTAAGTGCGTCGTCCGTCCAGTCATATAGGGCCAGTGCGCCACGCAGGACCTCGGCATCCATCAATGACAGGAAATTTGGCGCCAGATGCGATAACACGCGCCACTGAAATCGATCGCTGGTCGGTGGATACAAAGGTAACGTTGGCGCGGCCAAATTGCGCACTTTACTGACATTCTGGAGTCCGCCAACGAATTGATTTATACCGGCTTCGCGCAAAGCTTTCCGCGGCAACATTCCGTTGGTACCGATAACTTGTAAGGACAAGGTTTCTTCTGGCAGACTCCCCATGGATTCCCAGGCATGACCGCCGAGGATCAGCCAGGTGTCATACAAACCCTTTGCACCCTGCCGCACCCGCGTATGAAAAAAACGTTCTGGTGCTTCATGGCGCAACATCCCGCCGCGATGGCGGAAAGTGGAAAATGGCACGTAGTCTATGCGTTCGCCGGTCAAGTGATCAATCGCATCAACCGATGTGACTGTATAGGTTTCCACGTGCCTGCCATGATGCAAGACTGGCAGCACCCTATAGTCGGTTTCATGATGGTTGACACGGATCGGTTCGGAATCCAGTTTGAACAGGTTGATAATTGGCGTACAGAACAACCGCAGATTCTCAGCAGTAAAGCGCATATCAGAAGGATAGGATGTATCCAATATCGCTTCGATCTCAATGTAATCGCACTTCGCTGGCAAACCAGGAAAGTCGATGCCAAAAAGATCTACGAAGAGAAACTTTTCAGGAAAGGTAAAATACTCCAGAAGTAACTGATAACCGCCAAAGGCATTATCTGCCTTCGGCCATAATCGATCAGTATCGGCAAATCCCGCAGCAGCAAAGCGCCCCTCCGGCATGGGCTGCAATGCACCATCGCGCATACCAGGAATACGTAACCCCATCTGCGTCACTTGTCGCGTTAACGCAAGATGCAAGGCTGCGGCCACTGGACGATCGGCGTTCAAGTACAACCGCACACAAGGAATCGCCATCGCTTCACGCTGCGCTTCTGGAGAAATCGTAAAACGCAAGCGGACCGCAGATCTTCCGTCAGCCAAGTTAATCGCACTTGCCTCACTCAATGTAATGGGCAGCAGTTGCACTGCTTGTGTGGTGCGATAAGTACAAAGTATGGCGTCATTACCTATCGCATCCGAGCGGACTTCCATCCCTGGCGAAACTTCCTCCAACTTCTGCAAGCTAGCAGAATCAGGACAAATTTCCAATATCGATAGCGAGGGAATCATGCGTAAATAATGCGGCCACAGCAAGCTGACCAGCCCCTCCGTCAATTCCGGCAACTCGTCGTCGAGCTTTTGTCGCACGCGCGCGGTCAAAAAGGCAAAGCCTTCGAACAAGCGTTCAACGTAAGGATCGCGATCACCAACGCGATCAAGATTGAGCAGCCGAGCACGATCCGGATGCGCCTCGGAGAATTCTTTACCGGCTTCTCGCAGATAGCGCATCTCGGCTTCATAGTAACGCAGTATTTCGTCGTTCATAATGTCCCTATCAGAAAATTCCCAGGGCCTGTACCGGATTGAGCACGGTCAGTTCTGCCTGCAGTTGTTCGGCACGTCGCGTCACATCCGCTTTATCGGCATCTTTGCGTTGGCCACTTTGTTTGAGCAGACGGTGTAGATGGTGTTTGACTTCGAACACCAGAGTGGGCTCCCAGCGATTGAGTTGGTAGTGCTGCGTCAAACTATTCAGTTCAGTGAGCAGATGCAAGGCTGTATCCAGTTTTCCAGCGTGATCTGCCAGCCGCGCCATCAACCAGCGCTGCAAGAATTGCTGACGCTCAGACTGCATGCCCGGTAAGCCCTGCAGCCAGCCGAACGCCGCTTCAAGTCCATCGCTAGACTGCAACTCACGCACCTGCGCCTCCAATTCTTGCCAATGCGCAGCATCAGTGGCGGTACTTTCTCCGGATAAGGCCAACGGTGCCATCGCCTCACCCGCTTCGAGATCACGCACCACCGCGTGACGGGCAATCCAATCCAAAGTGACATCGTCGGCAAAGGGGGTCCCTTCGTTAAATGCCAGACGCTCAATACCGTCCAGACGCTCCAACATTAACGCAAAGTCACTTCTTAACAGATCGCTCCATTCTGTATAAGGCGATCCGACTTGCTCTAATGCCGAATGCTGAAAATACTGTAAGTCTAGCCACAGGTGATTCGCCCCTTCGGTGTAAGCGCCCTCAACTCTTTCTAATAATTCATGCCATTGCTTTTGTAATACCAGCCGCTTGAATTGCTGACGCAATTCAGTCCGCGGCGGAACTAACCGGGTGCGCCCTTGTTGATCTGATGGCGGCAAATCATGAACAGTATCCCAACGCACGCAGCGAATTAACCGGGTCGAGGATAAATAGCCGCGCTCCTGATTGCGCAGAAATTGCGCCATAACCCGCGCCTGCTCTAATACATCACGAGTAGAGGCAACCGCTGCAACCGGCAAACTATTGTCGCTCACTCCAGAGTCAATAGGAATTTCGGCGATTGCCCTACCCAGCAAACTCTGTGATGTGTTGTCCCTTTGCTCAAAGCGTGATATCAACGGTTGAAGATTCGGACGGGCCCCTTCTGGCCAAAGAGCGGTGTGCGTTTCCAGCAGATGTAAGCTTCCTATGGCGCGCTCCAGATCAATTGGAGAAAAATCTTCAAAGCGCGACAGCTGGTCCAGGAGGCGCGTATTAGACAGCCACTCCAGCGCGCCTTTACGTGCTTCCGCGCGACTGGGATGTAATGCATCGCCGAAGCGATCAACCAGTGCAGCGGTCAACTCAATGCCATCAGCAAAACCGGTACTACCGTCCAGCTTCAGGCGAGCGAAGGTGTAATCCGCCGCTAACCGCAGATCCTTGCCGACTTCTTTAAGCAACTGCTCGCAAGAACTGGCAATCAGGCTGTCGTCGACATTGGACAGCTTGCTTACTTCATCCTTGATCGTAAAAAAGGCATCTTCGTAGGCAGGGTCTCGACCAATCCCGCTGGCATTGCTTTGCTCAGCCCCTGACGGAAGCGGTTGCAGCCACATATGCCAAGTGTCCATGCGTTCACGCATCAGTTCATCTGGATTACGGCTAGTAAATAATTTGCTTAGAAATGTGGGTAACATACTCAAACCTTTATAAGGAAAAGTTGCGCGGAGTGAGATTAAAAGAACGACTGCTCCCTCTCATTCGACAAGCCGTACCGGAAATTTTTTCTGAGCATCGAAGGGAGCAGTGTCGTTGTGCTTGCGGTCGCCTTGATGGATGCCACATTCCGCCCCATCGGGACAAAAATCTGGTTCGGTAAAATAAAATTGCGCAGCGTTAGCAACTCCAATGGACCGGCACCGGCCTCACTGCGCAACAACAGCCGCAATGGCGTAGCGGGTGGCACGCCACCTAGCCCATCGGTTTGCCAGGTCAACTGATACTGCGCGCTGTCAAGCTGCGTCACTTTGGCCTTGGCCAGCAGACGGATCAAACCAAAACGGCCATTGGCGTCGAGTTCCGCACGCAAGCTACTTTGTTCGGTCTGCCATTCAAGACGCGATTCACCGGTCAGGGACTCGCCGGGCCACACCATCGGTTGCCACTCTTCACGTTGATTGAAATAATGTAGTTTTTGCGTTCCGCTCCTGACCAGCATATCGGTCACGCCGCTCGTCGGAATGGGCTTAAGCTCAAACCGTACCTGCGCATCGCCTTCAGAAAACAGATGATTGCTAATTCGCGTCAAGTGATTCAACGACGCGAGGAAGTAAGGATCGATGGTCAACATAGCACCGCCGACGCCTTCGGTCGGGACCCATTCATCGCCTTGCCGCTCCAGCATACCGGCCAGTTGTGTGGTGACAAATCGCGAAATCAAGCCGCCATCGCCACGCAGGAATCGCGCTAATTCAGGCAACGAAATGTCATTGTCAGAGTGGGCGAACGGATAGCGCCCACTAAACGCACTATTCCACGCAGCCACGATAGCGCTACGCCAGGTGGCGTTCAGATTAGCCGCGGCCGGGCGCAATACCACCCCCCAGGTTTGGTCCAGCGGGTGTTCAAACATAGCACTGCCAAAACCGCTCCATTGTTGGCCCAGGCTAGCGCCCACGCGATTGGCATAGTCACGGCTGTCTGCGATATCCGATGTTTTTCCTTGCAAGATCGCCTGCGCGGTGATTCGCGACATGGCATCGGGATCGCTGCTCATCATGATTTGCTGGAGTTTCAGACGTACCGATGTCACCCGCTCCAGATAACGTGCCAGGCTCATTTCGGCACTGCTACCGGATACCGGTTTTACTTCGACACCGGCCTGGTGAACATTGGTGCTATCGGTCAACTGCAATAGCGGCGCGAAGGCGGCTGCCAACGGTGCTTCGTCTACTAGGATGGCGCCCGGCTTAGACGGATCGGAGTCATTGTTTTTGATCAGTTGGTGCGCCTTATCGAGCAGGTCGTCCGACAGCGACCTAACCGTCGTACCCGCACCGGCCTGATAAGAAATTGCTTTAAACAGCGCCAACAACGGTGAGCGCTGGGCATCGGCCAGCAAGTTCAATTGGTCGATGGTCCCCGATAGAGTGCTGTCGCTTTGCCATTGCACGCTGTTAAGGAAGGTTTCCCAAGCGCGAGCATAGTCCGCAAAATAACGGTTCCTTAACGCAGTTTTTAAGTTCTCTGCGCCTGAATTGGCGACTCGTACGTCATCAGCTTTTAAATGGTTTTCTTTTATTTCACTATCGGACGCGGCATAGCCTATATTGACGGCGCCATCAGTCAGTACCCAATCGTGATCGACCTTACGGTGCTTCTCGGCGTCATCGATCGCTTTACTGATGTGCTGGTCCCACGCGGCCCGAGTAAAAATGCCAGGCACGGAGGTGTCGGTGTTAAATAGCCCACGACTACTGGTATTGCCCAACAGCGCTTGCATCGACAATGCTGGATGCTTACTACTAATATCGTCCAAAATAGCCTGGTACAACACATCGGTAGAGTTTTGCAATCCAATCACGCCAATTAAAGCCTCTCGCGCCGAATCGACGAGTTTTTCATCAGGCGAGATCGCCCAGTGACTATTCGCTGCCAGATGACCAACATGAAAGGAGATCAGGCGCCGGCGAAGATCAATCCAGGCACCAATCGATAACTGTGTTTGCGAAGGCAGCATCGGTTGACCGCTGGCTAGCCATTGGGGTATCAGAAACGCGGCATCGGTTTGGGATGGCGCGGCCAACATCAAATAGGTTTTAAGAGCCGCGTACGTCGCTTTAATTTGATCCTGACCGCCGTTGGCTAACTCCTGGTTCGACATGGCACTGCGTTGTATTAGATCGACTTCTAATTGGCTGCGTAAAGGCGCGATCAACATACGATTACTGATCATTGCGTAATGTGGCCAGATGGCCGATAACAACTGCTTATCGCGATTGAGGCCAAAACGGGAATACCACGGCGCGCCCTCACTTTGGCGCATTTCCAGGGCCGCGATCTGCTTTTGTAATTCATCAAGATCAAGCATCGCTGCGACTGGCGTCTGTGTGGTGTGCAGACGATTTAAAACCTCTGTTGCGTGGGCGATTAAGTTGCGATTTGCAGCTAGGGAAATGAGAATGCCCACAGCCCACAGACCGAAAAGAATAGTGGTGCTCCAGGCAAATATTTTCGAGAAAGCCCAACGCGTGGTCGGTGCATGCAGCCCATGCGTGTCATGCGCAACCTTGTCCCATGCAGTCGCAATCGCTTGCGGTACAGGTTTTATCCACAGCCCTTCGTTTATCTGTCCGGTTATGAGAGGTGCTGCCGGACGTACCTGCTGCCTGGCAAATAATATTGCCCGCAGTTGTTGACCTGAAAAGAGTCCCTGAGAAAATTCAGCGGTTCCGGCACTCCACTGTTTCCAATGATCTTCCAACTTGGACGATAAAATGGCAAAGCCCTGACGACCGCTTCGCGCGATATCGTCGGTGCCAATTTCGGCCAGATTTCGGCTCAGTTGCGCAAGCGCGACGCCGATTCGTTGCGGGTTGCGGGCATCGGCTCCCTTGAAAAAACAACCAACTACTTCAGGTAGCGGGTCGCCGTTATCCAGAGCAACGATCAAATATACTGGCAACGCACGTCGCAATGCCAACGACAATCCAGCAACCGACCGTTTAGCGTCGGCTGGCGTCGTGGCATTAATATCTCGCGCTAATACCACTCCGTCGGCGGGACGTCGGAACCACCCGTGCAACCGATGCCAACCACAACTCGGTACTACTGACGACGATACCAAGACCGCATCCACGGTGTCAAGCCAATGCACGTCGCATAACCCTGGGCAAAGTGCCTCGACGACGGCCGGTTCACCATGAATGATCAAAAAAATCTTCTTACGCGCACCAGCATACCCATAGCGTCGACGCAATTGATCTTTCATCTCGGCATGCCAATCAAAGCCAACACTATCACCCTGTTGGGATCGGACGGTGCCGCGATGCCCAAACCAGATCAAGATCGCTTCCCAGCAGATACAACCGAACGCAGCTACCCCGACCAATAGATACAAAAAAAAATCCGGCACATCGGCAAGCAGCGATTTCAATGGTCCCGGCTTGAACAGCACGAGCCCATACAGAATAGCGCTAATAACAACTGTCGTAATAGGATAACCGGCTCGCTGTTTGATCATTTTCGTTCTGCTTATTCGTTGCATCAGAGATGCGTGTTCAAATCGGTGGCGCTTCTTATTCCGCCGCAGGTATCACATCAGTTGGCACCGCTGAAGCGGGCGCTTCAGCAACGTCAATAAAAGACGCACGCCTCAGACTGGAACGGCCGTTGCCCGGCGTCCCAGCGGTATAGCCAGCTTCATACATTTGGGTATCAATATAGGTGAAACGGGTCAAATAGCGTGTAAATAGGGTCACCGGCACTGCTGCGGCAACTATCACGGCACCCACTATTTCAGCGCTATAAGCGCCTGCATTTACAGCGGGATGATCGATAAATAGCCTGAGTCCGCCCATCACCATGATGGTGCCTACAGATGCCATCACGCCTCCCAGCGTAAAAAGACTTAACAATTTTTCCGACCCGGCAGTCGGAGTTGTTGGCGCGACACAACCGATTGGTGTCAGCGACATACCTTCAGGAGCGGCTTGAGCGATACATTGGGCTCCGTGGCCGGCCGCCATCAGATCGAGCGCAGCAGCAAGGGTTAGCCAATAACTGATAGGGCCCGGTTTAGCTGTGGCACTGTCTATGTTATGCAAACCGGACAGGCCCCCGACGCCCTTCAATACCACTCCTGCTTCAAAAAATGCGGCCTGCAAAGCGATGCCTACGGACGCACTGATGCCGGTGGTCCAGACATGCCGTATTTTTCCGATGGGGATCGGTTTAAAGGAATTTAATTGGATCGTACTTTCGGACAATTCATTCAGTCCCGAAATCATAGGCCGCAGCAGAACCGGAGCCCCATAACGCTCTGCCGGGACACGCATACGCGCATCGATCAATAATATACCCACCGCCCCCTCGGTATATTCCAGCGTGGAAGCGTTGTCCGGTTTAAGTTGCCAAGCCAACACCAGTCGCATGCCTGCAAATGGCTTGTCTATCCACGCGTCTAAAAAGTCGATAGGATCGGTGTTTGATTTCTCTGGCGTAAGAATGGTGGGTTGACCAGCTAAGCCAGCCTCATGCCATAACCGCTGAACGACAAGTTTGGCTTTCGCGTATTGACTGGCATCTCCAGTATGCAAAATCACTTCAATCGCCGCACAGTCAATACTTCGTAGAGTCGATTCCAGTTTAGTTAACAGCATCTGTAGAATTCTATCAATGCGGGCGCCGCCCTTTTCCGGCATCGGCACCGTCATCGGTTTTCTGGTAAGCGCTGGTAGGCCACCGCCATCAAGCCCCGTCAGACGCACCGCCAAATCGTCCTCCGCCAGGATCACCTCGTGCCCTAATACTTTCAGATATTGACGAGCCCACCTACCCCAAACTTCGAGATGCTGATCTCGTCGCAGGTTCCACACAACATGATCAAGCCGTCGGGCTTCGCGCTTTTCTATCCAGATGCCTAGCACAATCAGCCATGCAGTCACTGGCCAATATATCATCGCGCCCCAAAACGGTAACGTCGCGCTGGTCTCGCCGATCGGCCAGGTAAATAAGGTCACCATAGCTGAAACCACTACAAAGACCAAAAGCAACCCTGACGGCCACCAGCCAACAGGTCGCCGGACAGTAGGCATGACCGGTATTTCAGGAGTTGGCCACGGCATCCTTACAACACTCCTGAATCTGTCAGCGTCGCGATCACAACACAACCACAGCGCGTGCGGCAGCGGTCGACTACGTATTCTCGACCATGCTCAATAGCGCCCGAAGCGCCCTCCACAATCGTACTTTCACCATGCAGATCGCAATGCACCAAGTCATTGACTAACGCAACTGTCAATCCTACGAATGAAGAAGATGAAGAGGCGGTTTTAACATAGCCACCGGGCTCCAATGGATCATTTAAACGAACAAAGGGGCGCATAATATTCTCATGTTTAATCAGGACTTTCGGGATACCCGCGCATCTGCCAGAGCAGTCGATATGGCTTGTCGGAGTTGCATCAACCTCCCCTCCAAAGTTCTTCTTCGTCACGCTTTTTCTGCATCGCCGAGGTAATCGTTTCTGTATCAATAGCTGAGGGCATCGATGAAGCGGTAGCCTTGCCCGTGAACCAATACATATCATCGGCCAACATCCAATCGGCCTGCTGTATCAGTTCGGCCCAAAAATCGCGCTCTAACCCGCTGTAGCAAAAACCTATCGGCACATCGTAGGCCACCACTTGCTGTATGAATGGCCCGTGCATTGGTAAGGTGCTGTGGTTAGTGGGGATGGGTCGATATTGTTCCAGTCGCGCCTTCAGTTGGGCACGTGTTTCGCGCACCTGCGTGGTTCGAAACATATCAGTCCGATGCGTCACCGTGAAGTATTTTTCGGGTTGATACGCGGCGACCAGATGGATGAATTCTGAATCTTTATAGGTACCCGTTTCAGAATTGATCTCTCCCATCGTTTCGGTTTTTTCGTTCAGATAAACGTCGAATTTGTTCAAATCCTCCGAAGTGAGGGGTACCGGTACTTTCTCCGCATTAATAAACACTTGTTTGCTCGGATCGGGCGTACTCCATAAAGGACCGCCGGCACCGCTTAAAATGAGCAAATTGCCATTCCAGAAGCTACCTGGCTTCACCGGTTTACCGGTCGCTTTATCAACGTCGGCCGGACGCACTAACGGCAACGTACCGAAATTTTGAAACCCGGGCGCATCTCCGCAGGGCGAACTGCGGGCCAGCATGCGTTGATACAGGTTGTATTCTTTGTTATCCAGCATCGCTTTGGGCACGCCCTGCCAGCCGGTACTTTTCAGTGCGGTCATGCCCATTACCCGGTCATGCGGATTAAAGTAGACATACATACGACCGTTATTGTCACGCTCCGGCGTATCGTTAGCACCCATCACATCATCCCGCCACAAGGCGCCTGCCGCCGTCACGCCGACGTTCAGGCAGCCACCAAAGTCGCTATAACTTTTGCGATCATCTTTTATCCGTTTGGCGACCGCTTCAAAGGTATTGACGCGCGCTGCCGGCGTGGAACGCTCCCAACCCAATTGAAAAAAATCGATCCCAATGTCTTCCAGACGATACGGCGAATTCATGACAAACAACGCATCCGGCGCCCGAGTTTTACACGCTAACGTGGCGGCCATCGCCAGCATCGTGCCCTGACTGTGTGCGATCAACGTAATCGTATCTTCCTTGTGTCTCGTGCGAATTTTATCGATTAAATCCGCCAGTCGTTGGACCGCATGCGCGTAATAGTCCCGCGGTGGTGCGTCCTGCAATTGACGATCTTCCTGGGTGTTGAGCGATTGCAGATTAAACACCTTCCCCACGTGTTTTTTAAAACCACGTTTGCTCCACAAGCTCGGCAAATCCGTGGTGCCGTTGACGAACGGCCCACCACCCCAATAGAACGGCCCCCGTTGAGCAGCCTTGTCTTTGAGCGGTTCCCACGGGCTCTCATCCTTAAAATTACGCAGTGCAATCAGGTAGTCTTTTTCTTGGCCGGCTGGTGCGGAGTAGCCCCAGTAAAACCGAAGAACGGGTGACTCCCCGAATTCCCCATCCTTATTTCTGATCATGCGCCTGAACCCAGAGGAGGTATTCATACTGGGAAAGGCCGGATTCGGTGCCGTTGTATAAGTGTTGGCGACGAGAGCCGATGAACCGCCTCTGTTAAGGCGATCGTTCAATCCCTTGCATAGATTTTGTTCCATCATATCAAACCATTCCCCTTGAGAGTTGACGCCATGCACCAGTATGATGATGCCGGGTAAATCCTCGGGCACTTTGCATAGGGCCCGGACCGGAAACCCAACAGGTGTAGAAATACAATGCCAGGAGCGATTACTTTGAGATATGCAGGAGGAAAGGGCGGCGTTTGCAAATAGGCCGGATCGATACTAAAAGGCACGACGCAACCACTTAACAGCAACGTCGCAGTCATCATACATAAACCAATTTTGATATATTTCATCGTTCTCTCATTGATTAAAATCCTATATTTAAATGACTTTCGTGTGTGTCAAACGACTAGAGCGTCTGCCACAGTCATCGATCTGCATCGCCACTTCACGAACGACCACGCTATGTATATTTTGGAGTATCTGGCTTGTTATCAGCCACAGTTCGCTCTCCTGATATTGCTAGCGGTTATTTTAGTAATCGGGAAATTTGGGTAAACTCTTGTCATCGCAGGTGTAACGATCTTCGTTGGAAGGCGGCAGCGGCAAATTAAGTAAAGTATGTGAACTTGAATGAAGCCAGATTGCTGAGGGAGGGGTTAAGCGGTCAGATCCTACATACGGAAGATCTTTTGGCGCAGGGAATCCCCTACGGTACGAAACATCGTCAACGATGATTTGATCCTTGGTTGCTGCCATCGTGGACCGGTAAGTCTTCCACTTTACCGCCTGCTTGCGGTCCACGGATTTGAACACACCAGCCATTTTTTATAAAGCTTCCCACCATGTTGGCGGCGAATGAAAATGAAGCATTTACCCACAGATAGCGACTGTGATCCGGGCCTTTCACGGCTTCGGTATAGTTGAAGGCGCGCACCGGTACCGTATCCGGCCCGTATGGTAAACGTCCTAATACACGCGGCATGGTCAAGCCGACATAACGGGAATCGTCGGTGTCACGAAAACTTTTCCATTTGAGGTATTCGGCGCGGTCAAAGTAATTGCCGATGTCCTGGATAGCGGAGACTTCTTCCATTGTTTCTTTACCAAAGAAAGCAGGGCCGACAGAACCAACAAACGGCATATGGGCGGAAGCAGCCACCTTGGAGACGTTCCGCAGTAACGCCATATCTTGTGGCGAGTTGCTGAACTCGTAATTGGAAATGATGGAGCCGATAGGTTCACCGCCTGGTGTGTCATATTCCTGAATATACGTATGACGATACAAGCCGCTTTGCGTCACTTCAGGTGTGTCTTCAAAATCCTGATGCAAAGCATCCTTGGAGACATCCAGTACTTCAATTTTGATGTTCTTGCGGAAATCGGTACGATCAACTAAAAATCGCAAACCCCGCCAGGCTGATTCAATCTGTTGAAATTCCGGCGCATGCATGACGGCATCGAGTTGACGGCTAATCTGCCGGTCCAGAGTGCCAATATGAAAATCGAGCAACGTTTTGTCGAGACGATCAACTTTTTTGCTGGCATCGGCCACCATGTTAAGAAACACACCGACCGCACGCGCCATGCGCTCGTCGGCGGGTGATTCGGACAAAATATCGTTATCCTGAAACGCCTCCAGCGGACGCGCTTTATCGATAGGCTTGAGGTTAATTTTGTCGCACAGAGATTCATAGACGCTGCGCTCGGTTTGAGCGGATGCTGCGATCGTACCGACCACTTCATTTTCTTCCATTGCTGCGATGTTCTGCTTAATTTCGTTGCGTGACATACTTTTTTCCTTTTTCAATGATCCTGATGCGCTAATGGAGTCAACCGACTCTTTTAGCCATTGCCTGGTTGCATTTCAATGGACGCGATACGTCCAAGGTCAGCGCGCAGGCTGCCTGACAGGGATTCATCTTTAAGAATTTTTTCCAGCTCACGCCTAAAAGCGCCGTTATCGAGCAGATTTGATTTCAGATCACGTAGCAAATTGCGCATTGCCATCAAGGCTTGTAATTCAGGAATCTGACGCGCCACACTCTCAGGCGAGAAGTCTTTCATCGATTTGAAGTTGAGCGCTACACGCATCTCGGAATCGTCACCGGCCAAGGTGTTCAAGGCAATGATATTAGCTTGAGGATTGATATCTGCCAGTACCGCGTTGAAGTTGATTTTATTGATATTTACTTTTTTCCGATTGGCCAGTTGCATTTTTTCTTTACCGGCACTGAAATCGCCCATCACCAACAGCTTTAGTGGTAATTCAACACGTTTTTGCGCTCCTCCCGTATGCAGATCGAGCGAAATATTAACTCTTGCTTTAGGTATTTCTCGTTGAAAACTTTCAGCCATTTATAAATTCTCCTGTAAAAATTAAACACATATAAAGTTCTCTCATGAAAACTTGGAACGTATTTAAAATTTAACATGGATTAATTATTTAAAAATGAAAATAAAGTTTTTTAGGGCTTTTACTTATGCTTATTCATCATTTTATGCATTGATTTAAAAGCACTAATACACGCGTCAACAATACTTAATTGACAATATGAATTGATAATATTTTCATTTAAGTTAATTTTTTATAAATAACTTATATTCTCCTCAAATACATCAATATGCACAATATATCAAGCTCATTAGTTAACCTGAAAAATTCGTTAAAACATATAAAAATAATATTAATTGTCGACAAAAATATATCAATGACTAATGCAACATAAGTAAAACACCTAAATAGACATCTCAATCGCCGCATTTTATTGTTAAATAAGAAGAAAGACTTTAGTATTTTAAAAAACAATATCCATAAAGAAGCGACAGAACGATTATTAACGGGAAATAATGCGAACCTATAAACCACTTTGGCAAGAAGGCGTCATTTTGACGCCCCAGCATTTTCAGCAACAAGCACTGTGGGCGCAATTTAACGAGCGGCTATTAATAAGTCTGACCGTTGCAGAGTCGTGGGGCGTCGTGCAGGTACAAGTTGATGAAGAAACGTTGGCCGCAGGTCGTCTAAAATTAAACGCCTTAAAGTTGCGCATGCCGGATAACACTGTGATTGACACCGCAATGGCCGATGTATTGCCACCCGGCCGCGATGTGGCGCGCGACCTTCCTGCCGCGCTGCAAAGTGCCATCGTGTATGCTGCGTTGCCATTGCTAAACGCAGATGGCGCTAACTGCCGCTTTGATGAAGAAAAGCTACCGCGACCGCGCCGTTACTTCCGCGAATACGTAAAGGTGCCAGATCTTTTCGGCGAAGGAGTCGAAGAGATCTCGGTGGAACGTCATGCAGTGCATCTACTCTTTGACTTCGAGACTCATGCGGACGACATGGTGTGTCCCGTTGCGCGGATCATGCGAAATACGGGCGGTCAATTTGAGGTCGACAAAGCTTACGTGCCGCCGTGCCTGGTTCTGGCAGCACATCCACGCCACATTGAGCGGATGACGCGCCTGGATGATATCCTGCGCGGGAAAAGCCTCGCTCTATCAACTCGTCGACGTGAACGGGTTGATCAGATCGCTGAATTTGGTATCGCTGACGTATCGCTTTTCTGGCTTTTGCATTGCATTAATACCCACTGGCCAGATTTGTCGTTCCTGGTGAGTCATCCCAATCAGCCGCCAGAAAAACTCTACGCAGTGCTATCCCGGTTAGCGGGTGCGTTGATGACATTCTCCACTGACACCACCTTATCGACATTACCTGCCTATATCCATAGTGAACAGGACCTGGTGTTTGGGAAATTGGAAGCCTCGATTCGGGACCTGTTGGATACCATCATTCCATCGCGGGTCATAGCCATAGGCTTGACACAAAAGACGCCAAGTATCTGGAGCGGCCTATTCAACGACGAACGCTTGCGAGGCGGCGCTGACTATTATTTGTCGGTTCAGGCGTCGGTCCCGGCGTTACAACTGATCGAGCAAATTCCTAAATTGTGCAAGATCGGCAGCCCGGACGATATAGGACATATCGTCAATGCAGCGTTAGCCGGAATTCCTTTACGTGCTGTGCAACGGGTGCCAGCGGCGATCCCGGTGCGACTGGAAAACCAATACTTTGCGTTGGACACGCAAGACCCGGCACATGCACGCATGCTGGTTGCACACGCTTGCCAGATTTATCTACCGTCATCAATGCCTGACGCCTCGCTTGAACTATTCGCGGTATTGAGAACATGAAAACGTTATCGGCTTTTCCCCGCGCGTTTTCGCCCGCCCCGGCTGATCCTGAGGTACCCACATCCACATCCGCGTCCAAATTCAACATCAGCATTCGTGCGCTATTCCGCGACACTGCATTACAAGTAGCATTGCTGGCACAAAACGCGGTCCCGGACGCTATAGATGAATTGCGTAAGGACTGTACGCTTTTAGTTGTCGCATTCCAGGACGCATTGGAGCTAAACAAGATCGCTCCGGATGTCATACATGATGCAGTGTATGCACAATGTGGCTTGCTTGATGAAACCGTGCTGCGTCATTTGCCGGACAAACAAAAATCGGTATGGGATGCAAACCCATTGCAAGTAGAGCGTTTTCAAAATCACGATGCAGGAACCCGCATTTACGAACGCATCGTGGCCCGCATGCGCGAAACACCACCCAATCTTGGGCTGCTTGAGTGCTACAGCACAATACTTGGTCTCGGCTTTAAGGGCCGCTATGCGCGTGATGGTGAGTCAATACGTACGGATCTGATGGCTGCGCTTAATACGCAAATTGCACAGCTAAGTCCGATGTCTGATCAAAGTTTGATCATCGAGAACGCCGACCGCAAGGGACTAATTTTTTTATACCGCCTTTCGCCATGGGCCTTGCCAGGAGTCACCGTAGTCGCCGCGCTACTGCTTTATGTGTTGCTGGGTCATTCGCTAGACCTGCAACTGTCCCATCTGCTGCAACAAAAATTGTAATGAACAATTTTAATTCAGGCTATCCCACGCTCATCGCAATGCTGGCTACGATGCCGGGTTTACTGCTGGTATTGGGGGTGCTCAATTTGGCACCCACATTGACATCGATCTTGGTGACGATAATTTTGTTGTCGGCATGCAGCGTGCTTGCCTTGTGGTTGCTAAGCTTGAAGAAAATTCGTCAAAGCAGTGCTGAAATTTTAGAAGCACTAGGGGCCGCCACGACTGATCTTCCGCGAAGCTTGCGGACACAATTGCCGTTAATCCTGGTGGTCGGCGACGGCCTTGCACAACTATTTTTGAACGGCAAAGGTAGCCAACTGGCGCATATTTCTGATGGCGCTATTTGGGTGCGAGTCGAACGGTCACAAGATATGTGCAGTTTGTCATTGTTGCTGCGCCAGTGGCGTGATGGCAGGGGACCTGACGGTATCGTACTGGCAATTGCCCCGGCTTTGCATGCCGACCTGCGTGCCTTAACCCAGTCCCTCCGTTTAATTCGTCAGGCAGCCAGCGACACAGGGCGGATGTTGGGAGCCCCTATTCCTGGCTACTTGGCACTATACCAGCGACTTTCCAGTGCCCAACCCACGCAGGACGACAGAACACCCGTATGGTATGGCATTTTGTCTGCAACACTTCCAGACCAACTGAAAAAAGATACGTGCGCTTTTGAACCGGTAATTCGGTGTATGGAGGCACAAGCCCACCGTTCTCAGGCGCAATCCGCCCCCTACTGGCGCGCAGCAGCCTTATCAAATTTAATGGGATGGACCCGCAACGTCGTCCTGACTACGTTACAGGATCAGCAACAACCTGCTGTAGCGTGGCCTCTGTTTGGTATCGCATGGACCGACTGCGGACCAGTGGCACACACACATTCCCTTTGGCACCAGCACCTGCATGAACACACCCGCCTGGCACCGCCACCTTTCCTTGCCAGCAATGGCCGCTGGCCTTTACCAGCAACGTTCATCAATGCCTTACCACAACGTACCTGGATTTCACCGCACCTACGAGTTTTGCCGTATGCGCTGACGCTAATAGTCATTTTCGCGGCATTAGCCGGATGGGGTGCAGCGCGAAACAATCGCTCCTTGGTGATGCAGACGAGCGCAAACATAGCCCGTTTCAACCATATTCCTGTAGCGCACGACGCAGCCAGACGCGATGCTTTACTTACGCTGACCAAAGACCGCAACCGGCTAGAGAGTTATCAACGTAGTGGCGTCCCTTTGCATCTCTCCTTCGGTATGTATCGTGGCACTGTAATGTTGCCAGTATTAAATGCGACGATTGCTTCATACCAGCCGCCAGCAGTATTACCGACCGTCGTCACCCTGGAAAGCATGTCGTTGTTCGCTAGCGGTGAAGCGCAACTAAAACCGGGATCAACACGTGTCATGGTGGCGGCGCTGGAAATGATCAAAGCGCATCCGAATAATCGGATTCTGGTCGCGGGTTATACCGACAACACGGGCAACTCGGCCAGTAATTTACGCTTATCCATTGCCCGGGCAAGTGCTGTGCGCGACTGGCTGACGGAGGCGTCAGACATGGCACCTTCGCGTTTTGCGATTCAAGGTTATGGCGAGAGCCGGCCCTTGGCCGACAATCAGATTGGTGGGGGACGGGCCCGCAATCGCCGGGTTGAAATCACTTTGGTACCCGATATTCAAGAAAAGGATGTGCCTCAATAAAAATTTGAGGTTTTTAAACGCAGTATTTTATATTTAAACCAATAGGAGTACGACATGGCAGTTCCGGCATATATGTGGATCAAGGACGACGGCGGTGCAGACATCAAAGGTTCAGCCCGCATTCAAGGACGTGAAGGCAGCGTCGAAGTAGTCGAGTTTAGCCACGCTGTTGAAATTCCGACCGATGGCAATACCGGAAAATTAACCGGCACCCGCATCCACAAGCCGCTGATTATCACTAAAGAATTTGATGCCTCCTCACCGTATTTATTCAAGGCTGTCACCAGCGGTCAGACCCTAAAATCAGTGGAATTAAAGTGGTATCAAATCGATGATTCCGGCACGGAAAAAGAGTATTACAACATGAAACTTGACGGCGTGAAAGTGGTTGCGGTATCGCCAGTGATGCACAATATCAAAGACCCGGCTCGCGAAAAATACAATCATCTGGAAAACGTCTCGCTGCGCTACGAGAAAATTACGTGGACGTACAAAGATGGCAACATCATTCACTCTGATAGTTGGAATGAAGGCCGTTAATGGCTAATGTTTCCGTGATTATTAAGCATTAATCGTTCATCGTTCATCATTTACCGGTATCGCATCCCTCGATCAGCGATATTGAATCGTTTCATCGAGGGCTTATTTGTCTGATTATTCACCTCATCTTTGGTCGGCTTGGCTCTTTACATTGCGCGGAGGGCAGGTATTCAACTATTTTATCGGCAGGTGTCGGAAGTAGAAAGTTATTATGAGGGGCGGAACGCCCCATCTACATAACGCGTAATGATGTATCGATTCGGGACAAGTGGATAAAAAATTATCAAATTATCAAATCATCAAATCATCAAATCATCAAATCATCAAATTAACGTCCGATCCCCGTCTTTAACCATCACAATTTGAATCAAGCTCAATGCAAATATTTCTATGACCCCACGTGACTCTACTCACCTCCTTCGTAAGCTCAACCTGCAATGCGCTAGTGCTCTGGAAGCGGCCGCCAATCTATGTCATGCCCGGACGCATGGGGAAATCACACTTGAACACTGGTTACTTAAACTGATTGAAACCGATACGGGTGATATTCCGGCTCTATTGCGCCATTATGAAATTGATATTGATCAGGTGTGGCATGGACTGCTGAGTTCGCTGGAACGGTTACCGCATGACAGGCGCAGCAAACCCGCACTGTCGCGCACGTTGATGGATGTATTGCAACGTGCATGGCTGATGGCTTCAATGGACGACGATGTGCGCACCATCCGCTCCGCCCATATTTTGGCGGCATTAGCGGAAGCGCCACACTGCCTGCGCGCCGTCGATGCGTGGCCACTATTAAGCACGACTTCGAATCAGATTCTTCGTTTGATTAACGCAGGCAGTGTAGTAAATTCACGATCCATAGAGTCGCAAAACTGCGAGCAGGATGACAATCAAGAAGCGATATTAAACGCTGGCTCTGAGCTGCCGCCCTTCACAACATCAACAACATCAACAACGTCTCCAACCCCTACAGCAACTACAGCATTAGCGGCAACAAGGGGCACCGCGGCTAATCTGGATACTGCGGCCGCGAATAACGTGCCACATAACGCTACACGCACGACTTCCAACAATGGCAATGCACTGGCACGTTTTTCGATCGATTTAACAGCGAAGGCGAAACGCGGCGAAATCGATCCCATATTTGGTCGTGATCGTGAAATCCAGAGAATGGTCGATGTATTAGCCCGACGTCGCAAGAATAATCCAATTTTAGTTGGTGAACCCGGCGTCGGTAAGACCGCGCTGGTCGAAGGATTGGCGTTACGGGTAGCGGAAGGAACTGTGCCGGCGGTGATCCGTGACGTGCGTATCCTGACCTTGGATTTGGGCTTGTTGCAGGCTGGCGCTGGCGTCAAGGGAGAATTTGAACAGCGTCTAAAAAATGTGATTGAAGAAATACAAACTTCTCCAGTACCAATTTTATTGTTTATTGATGAAGCACATACATTAATTGGCGCCGGAAATGCTGCGGGCGGTACCGATGCAGCCAATCTGTTAAAGCCCGCGCTCGCCCGTGGGGAGCTACGCACGATCGCTGCGACTACCTGGTCGGAATATAAGGCCTATTTTGAACGCGATGCGGCGCTGGAGCGGCGATTCCAGGTCATCAAGATCGATGAGCCCGACGATGAAAATGCCATTTTGATGTTGCGCGGGGTATCGGCACGTTATGCGGATTATCATCAGGTCCATATCCGTGACGAAGCACTGATCGCCGCTGTCAAATTATCACGCCGGTATTTGACTGGACGACAGTTGCCCGACAAGGCGGTTGATCTGATCGATACCGCCGCTGCACGAGTCAAGATGGGATTGGAATCGGCACCAGCAGAACTGGAGCGCGCTCGTGCGAAAGTCGCTGGGCTGGAGCTGGAAATGCGTAAGGTCTGCGAAGATCAGGAAGCTGGGCTATTCGGTATGCAGGAACGCTACGATGTTTTGCAAATTGCAATCAACAAAGCGCGTGCAGAAAACGCGCAGCTGCAACAATGCTATCAACACGAATTAACTTTGGTGAGCCGCTTACAAATCTGCAGAGAGCAATTTAAAGCAGCTGCAGCTCGCGCAAAGCATGACCAGGAAACGGCTGACATGGTCGTAGCGCAACAGGCGCTGACGGCGGCGCAAATGGCATTAAATGACGCGCAAGGAAAGTCACCTCTGGTATTTGTCGATGTGGACGCACAAGCGGTCGCACGCGTGGTGGCGGAGTGGTCAGGCGTGCCAGTCGGCAATTTGCTGGAAGACGAGTTGCGAGGACTACTTTCGTTCGAACCGATTATGGCAGCGCGGGTGGTAGCACAGACTGAAGCGTTGGCTGCGTTGGCCAGCAGCTTACGGACCGCCAAAGTCGGGCTGAAAAATGCGCATTCACCGTTAGGCGTATTTTTACTGGCCGGACCATCCGGGGTCGGCAAAACGGAAACTGCGTTGGCATTAGCTGATTTATTATTCGGTGGTGCCTCTGCGCTAACAACCATCAATATGTCCGAATATCAGGAGGCACATACCGTCTCACAATTAAAAGGCTCACCACCAGGATATGTTGGCTATGGTCGTGGTGGACTTCTCACCGAAGCCGTGCGACAGCGCCCGTATGGTGTGATCCTGTTAGATGAGGTGGAAAAAGCCCATCGCGATGTGCTAGAGATGTTCTATCAGGTATTTGATCGGGGTACCATGCGCGACGCTGAGGGCCGCGAAATCAATTTCTGCAATTGCGTCATCTTGATGACCTCTAATCTGGGAAGCCAGGAAATTATGGAAATGTGCGCCAACGATCCGGCGGTTTCACATAGCCAATTGATGGAGGTGGTGAACCCCATATTCTCGACCCATTTTCAGCCTGCTTTGTTGGCGCGCTTCCAGACTATCTTGTATCGCCCATTGCAAGCGGATGCACTGGCAAATATTTTGCGCATCAAACTGGCTGCAGTCGCTACCCGCCTCGAGCGCCAATACAGCATTACGCTAGGTTATAACGAAACGTTCTTAGCGTCTTTGGCGCAAGCATGCATATTGCGTGAAGCGGGTGCACGAAATATCGATAGCTTGCTCAACCAACAAATTTTTCCGGTGGTCGCAGTTAAAATATTGGAGCGTATCGGCACCGGTAGCATGCCGAAGGAGGTATATCTGTCGCATTCAAACTCAGGCAATGTAGTAGTGGATTTTTTTCCAAACGAAGAAGCCGCCAAGAGCATCCCTGTGTTTGCCACCTCATCCGCCAAAGTCAGCTAAGGAAGGGACAAATTATGGCTACCGGGCCGTCTTTATACGACATGCTGATGGGGCACGTGGGCGCAGTGCCTCTCGGTGATTACGATAACAAGACGCTGGAAATTCTCAGCGTAATGGAAAATCTGCGGCGCATCCTGAACACGCGGGCGGGTTCGCTTAAGCACTTGCCCGATTTTGGGCTTCCTGATTTGACCAATGTTTACCGCAACCTCCCTGCTTCCGCACATGCACTCAAAAACCAAATGGAGGCGACGTTATTAATCTACGAACCACGTATCAGTGGCATAGAAATTGAGGTACTGCCAGCCGATCCCGGCATGGTAATTAGTTACGAGATGACCTGTCATTTACGCAAGCAAGGATTGGTGCGCTTCGGGACACATTTTGAGCCCGAGGGCCGGACTTTATTACAGTTGCGTTGAATCAAGGCGGCAGGTCTGGAGAATAGCCAAACGCAACTATGCACGTTCCTTTTCAACCGGTTAAGGGGATTACATTGCGCTATAAGGGGCGTATCGCATCAATCTCGATTTTGATACAGTCAACTTAGCTGACCGAACACTTTAGGCCGAAAGTTGATTGCCCAGACCGGATTGAAGTAAAAAAACGTAGTTTACCAAATACCCGCCAACGTATGGTCTTGTTCAATCTTCAATCCTCCCTAACATCCAGCTTACGCGGCCTTAAGCTCCGCTTCAACCTCGGCCCGCAAGCGCCGGGCTGCGGTAACCATATTTTCTAACGCCGCGTAGGTTTCGGGCCACCCGCGGGTTTTTAAGCCGCAATCCGGGTTTACCCATAGTCGGCGGTCTGGAATGACGCCACGGGCTTTCCTGAGTAAACGTTCCATTTCATCGACTTGCGCTACCCGCGGAGAATGAATATCGTAGACACCGGGACCAATATCGTTCGGATAAGAAAATGCACCGAATCCATTAAGTAACTTCATATCCGAGCGAGAAGTTTCGATGGTGATAACGTCGGCATCCATGGCGGCGATCCAAGGCAAGATATCGTTAAATTCCGAATAACACATATGCGTGTGAATTTGGGTTTCGTCGGCCACACCGGCGGCGCTAATCCTGAACGCCCGCACCGCCCAATCGAGATAGTGTTTCCATTCGCTCGCTTTAAGCGGTAAACCTTCACGGAATGCCGGTTCGTCGATCTGAATCATGCCGATGCCTGCTCTTTCCAGATCGCGTACTTCGTCACGCAGTGCCAAGGCAATTTGTAGCGCCGTGGTTTCGCGTGGTTGATCATCCCGGACAAACGACCATTGCAGCATCGTCACCGGACCGGTTAACATCCCCTTCATCGGTTTGTCGGTGAGGGTCTGCGCAAACTGGCTCCAACCCACCGTCATTGCCTCCGGTCGATACACATCGCCATAAATAATGGGCGGTTTGACGCAACGTGAACCATAACTCTGGACCCAGCCGTTGGCGGTGAATGCGTATCCCCACAGCTGCTCACCGAAATATTCGACCATGTCATTACGTTCCGGTTCACCGTGCACAAGAACATCCAGGCCCAGTTCTTCCTGTTTTTGCACCACCAGACGAATTTCGTTGCGCATTTTATCGAGGTAATCCAGATGCCCAATGTCACCGCGTTTATAAGCGGCGCGTGAGATGCGGATCTCCTGCGTTTGTGGGAAGGAACCGATCGTCGTCGTAGGAAATAACGGCAAATTCCACTTAGCTTGCTGCTTGTCGATACGCGTATTAAATTGGCTGACGCGTTGGGCGTCAGCTTCTGTTATCGAGTCCAGTCTTTTCTGCACGAGTCTGTTATGAATCCGGCTCGAGATTTTTCGGCTAGCTAAAGCCGCCCTTGAAGCGATAAATTCTGCATCCGCTACCTTCGAACAATTCGAGAGACCATTCGTATTCAAGGCCAGTTTTAACGCAACGATTTCTGATAGCTTTTGGGTCGCAAATGATAGCCAGCTTTTTAATTCAGTGTCGAGTTTATCTTCGCATTTGAGATCAACGGGAACGTGCAGCAAGGAGCAACTGGAACCCACCCACAAGCGGTCGCCCAATTGCGCCTGCAATGGCTTAAGTCGGGCCAGTACACTATCAAGATCGCATCGCCAGAGATTGCGCCCGTCAATCACGCCCAGCGACAGCACTTTGTCCTGTGGCCATTCACCGACAATTGTATCGAGTTGATCTGCGCCACGGACCAAAT
Organism: Glaciimonas sp. PAMC28666; assembly: GCF_016917355.1. Lineage (GTDB taxonomy): Bacteria > Pseudomonadota > Gammaproteobacteria > Burkholderiales > Burkholderiaceae_D > Glaciimonas. The sequence goes on from NZ_CP070304.1 coordinate 498,983, forward strand.
CCACGTGCACGCCCATCACTGGAAGGCCGCGCAGTAATGCAGCATGCGCTTTGACTTCGCCAAAATACGTTGTCAGCAACAGCGGCGGTGCAGCCGGTTTCAGCGCCGCATAGGTCGGAGGAAAAGCCTGGACCCAGTCGTTTTCCAGTTCCAGCGCAAGTATCGGCTCATCAATCTGGACGACTTCAACCCCAGATACCTGCAACTGGGCCAGCAATTTTTTGTAGCCAGCGATAATATTCGGCAGTAACGCTAACTTGGGATCAACCTTAGTTTCAACCTTAGTTTCAACCTTAGTTTCAACCTTGTTATCAAGCTCACCCCTATCGTTCGCTTTCATTTTCCCCAGATAAAGCAGCGTCAACGGTCCAATCAGCGCTACTTTGACGCGATAACCGAGCGCCTGCGCTTCCGCAATTTCCTCAAATAACCAATCAACACCACCATTAAACTCGGTATCAGCCTTCCATTCCGGCACCAGATAGTGATAGTTGGTATCAAACCATTTGGTCATCTCCATCGCAAAGTGCTGCTTACCGCCCCGCGCCAGCGTAAAATATTCGACCAGAGTCAATCGCTGCGGAACAAATCCAAAGCGAGCCGGAATTGCACCCAGCAACGCCAACGTCCCCAAGACTTGGTCGTACCACGCAAAATCGCCAACGGTGACAAAATCGAGACCCGCATCGGCCTGTGCTTTCCAATGGCGGGCGCGTAACAATGCACCGGTTTCACGTAATGCTGCTTCGTTAGTTACGCCTTGCCAGAAAGACTCCTGTGCAAATTTCAACTCTCTTTGGGCACCAATGCGAGGAAATCCTAATACGTGTGCTAATGCCATGACTTTTCCTTAAGACGGTTTGGTGGTGCGTTGTAGCGCATTGATTGATGACTAGGAGTTTGGCGCAACTTGGACTATGATTCAAACGACAAATATTAAGAATCAACTTGAATTTTATTCATAGTCGATAACACCATGAATAGTACTAAGTCAGCGAAGGCGGTCCTCTAATGCAATCCATTCTGGAAATACGCCACCTGAAAACGTTGCACGCGTTGCGCGAGGCGGGCAATCTGCTGCGCGCTGCCACGCTGCTGAATGTGACCCAGTCGGCGTTATCCCATCAAATCAAGCAGCTGGAGGATCATCACGGTACGCGTTTGTTCGAGCGTAAATCCATTCCGGTACGGTTCACGCCAGCCGGCGAACGCCTGTTGAAACTAGCGGACGCGGTACTGCCGCAGGTCGCAGAAAGTGAACGCGATCTGGTAAGAATGGCGCAGGGTGTGGCGGGGCAACTACGGATTGCGGTTGAATGTCACACCTGTTTTGACTGGTTAATGCCAGCGATGGATATCTTCCGTAAACGCTGGCCTGAGGTGGAATTGGATATCGTGTCGGGCTTTCAGGCCGATCCGGTCGGCTTGTTATATGAGCATAAAGCCGACGTTGCTATTGTCGCGGAGATCGATCTGGACGAGAAGGTTGATTACCATCCGCTATTCAGTTTTGAAATCGTGGCACTGCTGGCGCACGACCATCCATTGGCGGCACACGACTTTCTGGTGGCAGAGGACTTTGCCAGTGACACCTTAATTACTTATCCCGTCCCGGACGACATGCTCGACGTTGTGCGCCAGGTTCTAAAGCCAGCCGGCGTCAAGGCGGCGCGCCGCACGACTGAACTAACAGTTGCCATGCTTCAGTTGGTAGCGAGTCGGCGTGGGATAGCGACCTTGCCGATTTGGGCGGCGCAAAATTATTTGAATCGCGACTATGTCCTGTCAAAACGCATTACCCCAGCGGGATTGATCGGCAAACTGTATGCTGCGTGTCTGCCAGAGGCATCGCACAAACCCTACCTTGCGGACTTTGTGAACACTACGCGGGAAAGTTGTTATCTCAACTTGCTGAACGTCGAGCTACTTTAAATAAAATCTTAACGCTTTGAAGAACTGCGGATAAATTGGTCCCATCGCTCGCCTTGGTCGCATTGACGGTAAGTGCTTCCCCTGAAACGTAAAGCGTCAATTAATCAGGCTTTTAATCAGGCTTTTAAATAATCAAAATGCATTCCGAAAAAATTCCGTTAACCTCGCTGGCGCTGTTTTGCAAAGTCGTCGATAACTTTGGCGACATAGGAATCTGCTGGCGTTTGGCAAGGCAACTCGAACAGGAGCACGGGATTGCCGTTACCTTATGGGTAGATGATCTGCGGAGCTTTCAACGAATCTGCCCTGAAGTTGCACTTGACCGGGATACCCAGCGGATTGGTTCCATAACGGTCTATCATTGGTGCGATCAAAACGCCATCTTTTCGCCGGAAGATGTGGCCGATATAGTGATCGAATTTTTCGCTTGCGACATTCCTCCTGCTTATATTGCGGCGATGGCAAGGCGCACTCCTCTTCCGGTCTGGCTCAATCTGGAGGGTCTGAGTGCCGAAAGCTGGGTAGAAGGTTGTCACACTTTGTCTTCACCGCCTTCGCAATCCTTGATCAAATATTTTTTCTTCCCCGGCTTTAATAACCAAACTGGTGGGCTATTACGTGAAACGGGGATGCAACAACAGCGCCAGGCATTTCAACTTGATCAAGCCGAGATGCAAAGTTTTCTTGCCCAATTCGGGGTAACAGCGGCTGAGAAATCTTCATTCAAAGTGTCTCTGTTCTGCTATCCGCATGCGCCGGTGGCAGCGTTATTCCGGGCTTGGCAAAGCGCTGACACGGCGATAACCTGCCTGGTACCAGAAAGCGTGGCCGTCGCGGCAGTGCAAGCCTTCCTTGGGCAACCGGCGACTCCGGGCGCAATGGCAACCCAAGGCGCATTGACAGTGCGCGTATTGCCTTTCCTGCCCCAGCCGGATTACGATAAATTGTTATGGGCGTGTGATTTAAATTTTGTACGCGGCGAGGACTCCTTCGTCCGTGCGCAATGGGCAGCGAGACCTTTCATCTGGCATATCTATCCGCAGGATGAAGACTTGCATCACACCAAACTGAAGGCATTTCTAGCGTGCCATACCGCCAAAACTGAGCGCTCTGTGGCTTTTACCTTGGGCTGGAACGCTGCCGTCAGCGACAACCGTCATTGGGAATCAGATCTGGCAGAGAACTGGCCTCTATTTGCCGCGGACTTGCCAAAAATTGCCAAGATGTCTACGAGCTGGGAGCTCCAAATGATGGAAAATGGCGACTTCACCTCTAATTTACTGAAGTTTGCGGAAACAGTTCGCTAATTGGCCTCAAAAACTAGGTTAAAATGTAGGGCTAATTTTCACCGCATTACAAAATTCAATCAAACGTCGGCTCGCGGCTATTTGCCAGTGACCGGCCTATGATTCTTAAGTAACCTCTTTTTTACGACTATTCGCTATGAAACCTGCAAAAGAAATCCGCGTTGGCAACATTATTATGGTTGACAGCAAGCCAATGATCATTTTGCGCTCTGATGTTAACGGTTCGAGCCGTACGGGCTTTACCTATAAGTGGAAGATGAAGAATCTTTTGACTAATAGCCCACAGGAAAATGTCATGCGTGGCGACGACAAGTTTGATGTCGTTGTGCTGGATAAAAAATCAGTCACCTATTCTTATTTCGCCGATCCATTGTATGTATTCATGGACGCTGACTATGAGCAGTATGAAATTGAAGGCGAAAACCTCGGCGATGCTTTGCATTACCTCAAAGACGGCATGGAATGCGAAGCTGTTTTTTACGATGGCAAAGCCATTTCAGTCGAGCTGCCAACGACCATCGTTCGTCAGGTCGTCTACTCGGAGCCAGCAATTAAAGGCAACACTTCGGGCAACGTTCTGAAAGAAGCCAAGATTGAAAATGCAGTTGAAGCGCATCGTCACACTGTTCAAGTGCCACTGTTTGTGAGCCAGGACGACATGATCGAAATCGACACGCGTACTAACGAATACAAAAAAGTTGTTCGTAATTAATATCTTGTATTGTTGATGCTGCTACGCCATCCAAAGCTCCACCCTGGTTGCCATAGCGGTATTACTTACGTAGAAAGAATGCCCCGAAGTCTCACTAACTGTCGGGGCATTTTTACATCAATAGTTTTATGATGTGGATGATCGAGCATTTCGATAAATCACCCATCGGCCAGCGTTTCATGTGACCTTGCGTAAACGCCGGGTCATTTGGGGAGCGGCGCTTTCTTCGCTACCAATACATCTGGCTTGACGTCGCGCAGTTCTTCGGCAGAACCTCGTCCATTATCGATCGTGAGACCGGGCTTGCTACCGGTACCCGTATTTTCCTGTTCAATCCGCGTCTGTGCGCGACGGTTGAGCACGATAATGCTGATGCGTCGATTAATCGGATCCAGCGGATCGGCTTTATTGAGAGGCATAGTCGATGCAACTCCGATGACCCGCAGCACTTTTTGTTCGTCCATGCCTCCGGTGACCAGCTCGCGCCGGGATGCATTGGCGCGATCAGCCGAGAGCTCCCAGTTGCTAAAGGACTTTTCTCCTTGCGCGTAAGGTGTCGCATCAGTGTGTCCGGATAAGGTAATTTTATTAGGCAATCCGTTTAGCTCTGGCCCAATCTCACGCAGAATAATGCCCATGTATGGTTCTACCTTCGCACTCGCAAGATCGAACATCGGCCGCTTTTGGCTATCGACGATCTGAATCCGCAATCCTTCGCTGGTAATATCAATCAATAGTTGCGGCCGGAACTTTTTGAGGACAGGATTGGCGTCAATAACCGAATCCAGGTGACGCTTCAGTTCACGCAGCCGCTCGACGTCACGGGCGTCGGCATCGGAACGATGTACTTCGCCTTCCTTGTGCGTGGGGTCGGTGCCACCGCCGGGAATGACGCTGGTGCTGGTACTGCTGTTGACGCCGCCGCTTATTGCGACTTTGAGCGGCGTGTTGAAATACTGGGCAATGCCGACTAATTGTTTTGGCGATGAACTCGTCAACAACCACATCACCAGAAAGAATGCCATCATCGCCGTCATGAAGTCGGCGTAGGCAATTTTCCAGCTACCGCCATGCGACTGATGTTTTCTCGCGACGATGCGCTTTACGACAATGCGACTTTTTTCCTTGCTCATACCGTCTGCTTCCAGAGCACTATCACCTTAACGGCTCTTGACTTGACGTACATGATCATCCAGCTCGGTGAATGAGGGGCGTTCGGTCGAATACAATACCTTGCGGCCGAACTCGACCGCCAACTGCGGTGCATAGCCATTGAGGTTCGCCAGCAACGTCACCTTGATACACTGATACGGTTTAGTCGACTCCGCTACATGATGTTCAATCAGCGATGCCAGCGGCGACACAAACCCATAGGCCATTAAAATCCCGAGAAAAGTACCAACCATCGCATGCGCGATCAACTCACCCATTTGCGATGGCGGCAGGTCGGCCGAAGCAAGCGCATGCACCACTCCCATCACCGCCGCCACAATCCCGAACGCAGGCAACGCATCGCCAACCTTGGACAAACTGTGCGCAGGGACTTCAGCCTCGTGTCTGTAGGTATCGATTTCGTGATCCATCAGAGACTCGATTTCGAATGGATTCATGTTGCCGCTGACGATCAGGCGCAGATAATCGGTGAGAAATTCGACGATAGGGGCATCGCCGAGAATCATCGGATATTGCGCAAAAATCGGGCTGTTCAACGGATCATCGACATCCATTTCAAGCGCCATCATGCCGTCTTTACGTCCTTTCGATAGCAGGACATAAAGCAGCGCCATCAACTCCATGTAAAGCGCTTTATCGTGCTTTGAACCGTGCAACAATTTTGGCAATCCCTTAAGAGTGGCCTTGATTGCCTTGCTATCGTTTCCCACCACAAACGCACCGATACCGGCGCCGGCAATCATCAATAACTCTACTGGCTGGTACAAGGCGCCAAATTGGCCCCCCATCATTGCAAAACCGCCGAACACCGAAGCCAACACGACGACGTAGCCGAATAAAACTAGCACTATCCACTCCCCTTGAGATGAGCCATATGCGAAAAACCGGCAGCTAAATGCAGGTACATTGTTGTATCAGGCAACATTTGTAAGCGTTGCTGGCAATCGCATGTAACCTTTTTTACTCAAGCTTGAAGCTGATACAGCGGGAACCGCATCGAACGCAATTTTGCGCGTCTTTCCGGCGCGCGAAGGCGGTCGGCATAGTACGCAGACAAAACCGCTCTGCGGATCATGCGCATGGGCCACAAACTGACCACTGCAACGGGTACAACTGCTTAACTGCAGCATGCCGCTTTCAAAGAATCGCGTCAGAGTCCAGGCCCGGGTGAAATCAAGAACGGGTTCGCATCCATTCTGAGTCGTATGCTCGAGATAAAGCTGATAGCTTTTGATGACAGCGACGATCGGCTCGCATTCGCCCTGATTCACCATAAAACGATAGGTGCCGTAGAACATCGACGAATGAATATTCGATAACCATGTCATGAACCAGTCAGTCGAAAAGGGCAGCAATCCCTTGGGCGGGGAGATGCCTTTGATTTCTTTGTACAACTTGATCAGTCGATCCCGACTCAAACTGGTTTCCGCCTCCAGAAACTGCAAACGAGCGCCAATTTTTATCAGGTTAATTGCGAGCTGAATATCCTGGGCTTCCAAGACAACGCTTTTGCTAGCCATGGTTGACTCTTTTATGAACTATCTGGACAAAATCGATGGCGTACATTACCGAATCCCCTCGACCGGTTGACCCGCCAGCAAGATCGCAGCATGCGCCTGCTGCAATGCATGGTCTTTACCGCTATGCGTGAGCGACGAGAGAATAGTATGGTCGTCAAACCGGAAACGACACAAAAGAAGACTTGATGCCGCTAGCTTAACCACCTGCGAAAGCGTGAGACTTGCGATCACATCGGCAAGCTCGCGACTCAATCCCAGCCGGAACATTGCGGTTGCCCGGTCCTCACGCAACAGACGCTGCGCCAGCAAAAGATAGGACAGGTTAACCTCTTTTATCTCATTCACCACTTCACTACCGTCCATGCTTCCCCCTGGGGCTAGAGTATCTGAATTTGTTTTCCAGCAACATTTGGGCGCGTCACGGCTGTTACTTCACGTCAATAATAGGGGGTTTTAGATAAGGAATATATCGGTACTATTCGGAAAATCGGAGAAATATTTGTCCGCTGGCGTGTAGGAGTTATTCCTACACGGGAACGTTTCGCAGGGATCGAGAGTTCGTCAGGCCGAACGGATCGTAGCGAATAGGGGATTGAGGCAGGTCTTTTTTCTATCAACCGGCTAAAATAAGTCCCGTTGAATTATTATCTCTTAGCTAATTTTACATACCTTTTTGATAATCTGGAGAAAAATGAAAATTCTGTTTTTTTACTGGATGCATTGCCTATTCAGCAAATAACATGCCTACTTGAACGTTCCATCAAAGCACTTGATCTAAATCTCACAATGCTCACATAAATTTGATATTTTCTTCAATATCAACAACTTACAATATTTACATTGATTGAAATTTAATTTCTTAACTCCGCTGATGTCACGATCGTTACGTTACATGTAACGTAACGATGAGGATGTGTCGATGGATCGCATCACTCAATATCAATGTTGCTTTTCCTGTTTTTGCGCTTGTGAAACCACCAAAAAATGGATCGCCAAAGATTTCGAATCGTTTTTTTAATGTTGCAGAGCCAGTTTATGGAGCGCGATCTGCAAGCGCCCATATGCCATCTCGAGCTTATCTGACATCCCGACACCAATTTGGTTCTCAATTTCCGCAGCAGATTGCGCAATCTCTGTTTCCTGCAAAACAGCAGCTGCGCCGCGCAGACTGTGGGCGATGCGGGTCGCCTCGGCTGTTTCTCCATTGGCGATGCTTTTGCGCAACATAGCAAGCTGCTGATAGCCGAATTGCACCAGATCTATCAACAGGTCGTCCGGCATTTCGATCGGTTTTGAGAGCTTGGGCGGAGTCGGAAGCGCGCGCTGTGATAGCAACGGTGCCAATGTTTGCCGCAAGTGGGTGCGGCTGATGGGCTTGGTCATGATGGCACTAAAGCCCAGTCCATGCGCTTCGGCCCTAAGGTAATCCTGCGGCATCCCGCTATATAAGACGAGCGGAATCGGGATCGTTTCGTGGAAGCTTGCCTCCCAATGGCGTACGCCTTGCAGCAGTTCGATGCCGGTCATGTCGGCCAGCAAATAATCAATGACAACCAGCATCGGCCGCGTATGCTTTAGCCAATCCAAAGTCTCTGCGCCGCTGGCGAGCACGTCGCTCTGCCAGCCTTCCGCCGCAAGCTGCGCCTGCAACAGCCGTCGACTGATCGGGTGATCGTCGACCACCAGGATGAGAGAGGAAGATTGCATCACTAACTGTTATTCGAAGCAGTGGCACCATGTGCAGCGCTTACATAAACCATACCTACCCCATCTCCAAAGGCACGCGCAAATACACTGCTGTGCCAACACCGACCTCGGAGTCGATCCGGATCGTGCCACCAATCAAATCCGTGAAATCTTTAGTAAGAGATAAACCCAGTCCCAGCCCTAATCCCGGCCCTGTTCGCACGCGCACCAATTCAGTTTGATAGAAATATTCGAACAGATGGCGCAGCTCGGACTCTGGTATTCCCTGGCCGGTATCAAGAACCGTGATGCTAAGTTGGTCCTGGTCCAACTCAACGCTCATGGTCACCCCGCCCGTTTCGGTAAACTTAATAGCATTATCGATCAGATTATTGATAATTTGGGACAGTCTAAGCCGATCGCAAACAAAGCTGACTGGTAAATCCGGGGCCAGCGTCATCTGCAACGAAAGTTGCTTTTTATGTGCATTGATTTGATGCGTCAGGCCGATATATTCGAAGAAAGCCACTGTTTCGATGCCTTCGTTCAATAGCACCACCTTTCCGGCTTCAATTCTGGCCAGGTCGAACAGCGTGCTCAGCAAGCCGTTGAGATCGGTCGCGCTTTGATAAATCAGCGCACCGAACTCCCGACTCTGCGCATCGATACTGGTATCTCGTACCAATTCTGCATACCCATGCACGCCGCTTAGTGGGGAGCGTAATTCATGCACAACCGTCGTAAGAAAGCGTGACTTTTGCTGATTGGCATCGTTGGCCCGTCGTCGCAAAGCATCATATTTGCGCAGCACCACGTATTGGCGTCTAAGTGTGCGAAAGACGAAGAACATCAATATAAAAATGAGAGCGGTAGGAATGCACGCATACATTAAATACGAAGCGCGTCTGGCGCTTGCCTCAGCAAGCAGCAAGTCCGACTCTGGCACCGTAACAGAGAGCAAAATCGGGTATGGGTGCAATATTCTGGATAATAACAGGCGCGGCTCTCCGCCGACCAATTCGGTCGCGACGCTACTGTTCTTGCCGTCATCGATATCGTTTGGCCGACTAACCGACCTATCCATACGCATCAATACAAAGTCGCCCTGCGCCGGCGCTAAGCCGGTGGCAATACCATCATCGTTAGTCCCGAGGGGGTCATTGCTCCGAGGCATACCTGACTGATGGTACAGGGCCGGTAACTGCTCCACCGCGAAATCCAATTCCACCACGCCCGCAAATTTATCCCGCCTGGAGGAAATGCGCCGCGTGATGTGCATCATCCATTGACCGGTTCGGTGCACCTGTACCGGCTCTCCTATACCCAGGGAATCAAGAGGATTGTCTCGGTGTGTTACGTACAACGGGTCGTGACTCCTATCGGTACCCTTGGCCAAGTTGGTCGACGCTATCACCCGACCGCTGGCATCAATCACCGTCAGCTCGCCATACAAATCGCCAAATAGTTTTACATAACGTTTCAGATCAATTTTGCCAGCGGCGGCCCCGTCGTCGGCACGGACTAATTTCAGAAAGCGGTCGCGTTCGTCAATCGATCCTATCAATCGCTGCGCAAAATCACGCACAAGAATGACATCGCTGTCTTGTAAGGACCTGAAATCTTCGTTCGATTTCAAGCCAATCTGATAACCTGTGTAGAGCCAGATGTAACCAATAATCACCATTGCCGTTAGCACAATGGCATACACAAAATGCGTGAAACGCACCCTGCCGTTACTTCCACTGCTTTCTGCCAGAACGGTAGAAAACAGATGCTGTTTGGCAGAGGTCAACATTTGCATTACGGTTGATATACAGGTGAGTGGCATCCGGGACTGAATTTTATCGTCGCAATTCTTCGCGCATGGCGACAATGGTGGTCATAGCTAAAGATGCAAAACACATCAAAAACGCATCAAATTCGGCCCGGTGCCCTCGCCCAATTGGGAAAATCGAGGGTGCCGGGAAAATCATGTTGTTTCCACACTGAATCAATCAGTGCCTCTGGGTTAATGTGCCTCTTTCAGCGTTTGCGGCACTTTCACTTATAGTGGAAAGACGAGTGCGTTAGTCTTATTTTCAGTTATCGTACTTGATTGATGGTTGGTGGCAGAGGATACAACATCCTGCCTTTCAACGTTACCCAAGTCACCATTTTCGGAGCGATTTGCCAGCCGGAAAATATGCACGGCTTGCAGCAACTCTTCAGCCTGCTCCTGCAAACTGTGTGCAGCAGCGGCAGCCTCCTCAACCAGAGCGGCATTCTGCTGTGTCACCTGGTCCATCTGGCCGACTGCCTGGTTGACCTGTTCGATCCCACTCCTTTGCTCTTCACTGGCCACAGTAATTTCCGCCATAATATTCACTACGTGCTTAATAGAACCCACAATGTCGGTCATTGTCCGCCCGACATCGCCAACCTGCTTGCTCCCGGCATCGACTTTTTCAACCGAGTCATTGATCAATGACTTGATGTCCTTGGCGGCCGCGGCGGCGCGCTTGGCCAGATGCCGGACTTCAGTCGCGACCACCGCAAAGCCGCGTCCTTGATCACCGGCACGTGCAGCTTCTACCGCTGCATTCAGAGCTAGGATATTCGTCTGAAAAGCAATTCCTTCAATAACGCCGATGATGTCCACAATCTTGCGTGAACTGTCTTGAATGACGACCATAGTCTCGACCGCGTCCGCCACCATTCTCCCACCGCTCTGCGCCACTGCCGACGCACTTTCGGCAAGCTGGTTGGCCTGGCGCGCATTGTCGGCATTTTGCTTGACCGTTGCGGTCAACTGCTCCATGGATGCGGCAGTTTGTTCCAGACTAGCGGCTTGCGCTTCCGTTCGACTCGATAGATCGAGGTTGCCGGCGGCGATCTGGCGTGAGGCGGCAACGATCGTCTCGGTCCCAGCACGAACGCGGCTGACAGTGTGCGCCAGAGCGGCATTCATTTCCTTCACGGCGAGCAATAATTGCCCCGTCTCATCTGTCGACCGAACCTCGATGACAGAGCTGAGATCGCCCTGCGCCACTCGCCGCGCGACCCGAACTGCTGCGTTTAGTGGATTGACAATACCGACCGTCAAACGCCAGGCAAGTAACGCTCCTGCAATCATTGCCGACATACCAAGCAGGATTAACAGCATGCGCCCAGAGCGATAATTCGCATTGATTTTCAATGCGGCGGCATCAATTTCTGCCTGTTGAAGTTCAACAAATTTTCTTAACCTGCCCTGATATTCGTTGAGTGCCGGCATCATTTTCTGCTCGATCAGCAGATTGGTTTCTTCCGGCGTGACCGACTTCCGTGACGCCAGCAAGGATTTTCGTATTTCTACGTACGATTCCCGCGCTGCGGCGATTTCCGCCAGACCCTGCCGGCCTTGATCGTTTACCAGCGACTGGAGCCGATTCTGCAGTTCAGTAGCACGCTCAGATGTCGCTTTCATTTGGGCCGAAAAAGACTCCTGCGTCTTGATGTTGTCGCTACGCGTCAGCGCGATGGTGCGCACAGAATTAATCGTAACCGCACTTTCCCATTGCGTTGCCAATCTTTCGCGCAGCAGGTACTGCGATACCATGACCTCAACCGCGTTACCGGTTTGCTGTAATCGCCAGATGCCGATACCGGCAATCATCGCCACCAGCAGCAGGATCAACGTGAATCCCAGCGCCAGACGACTACCTATTCTTGTGTTAGCGAATGTCATCTCACTCCTCGTTTTAATTATTTTGCGGCGGTGCGGGATTCGATGAAGCAAACTGCGCTCATGCTGTCAGATTATTGACCAGGCCAATTTCTTCGCTCGACATCAACTTATCGATATCCAGCAGTATCAACATACGGTCATCAAGCGCGCCCAGGCCGATCAGATAATCGGTCTTCAGCACCGTTCCCATCTGCGGAGGTGGCTTGATCTGGTCGGCCGACAAGGTAATCACATCGGACACACCGTCGACAACAATCCCCGCAGTCCGACTCTCAAAGTGCAAAATAATAACCACTGTAAACTGATCATAAGGTGTCGCCGTGAGCTTGAATTTGATGCGCATGTCGATGATGGGCGTGATAACCCCGCGCAGATTTACCACCCCTTTCAGAAAATCAGGCGCGTTGGCAATATACGTGACGTTGTCGTAACCGCGCAGCTCCTGCACTTTAAGGATATCGATCCCATATTCTTCCTTACCCAGGGTAAAGATAAGAAATTCGCGACCTGCAACATCTGGTATTGCCGCAGAACGGCGCGTCGAACTGTAAGCTTGAGCGACAATCGTCATCAACTTCGTCCTTGATAAAAGAAAATATGGTTGCCGGACCGGACAGTGGTCGGGACGTAACACCTTTGCGCAACCAATATATACAAAACGAGCACGCATTGATGAGGCAAAGAGGACACGGAAGAGCTCTCTATTTACGACATGGAAACATTTTCATATTGATCGTCCTGCGTGGCGAAATCCATCACGCCAATCTGAAAATGATATCGCGCCCACTCTGCAAATGACTTTTTTCATTGAGAATAGCTCAGTTGCCGCATCACTCAAGCCTCAGGCCGCTTCGCTCCACGCCGTCTCACGCAATCGTGTACGCAGCCGGCTGATTGCCTGGCTGTGCATCTGGCATACGCGCGATTGACTCACTTCCATTACCGCACCGATTTCCCGCAGATTGAGTTCCTGCTCGTAATACAAACTGAGTAGCAGACGTTCGCGTTCCGGCATCGCCTCAATGGCTTCGACCAGAGTATCCCGCATACCGCTTTCCAGCATGCGCTCCAACGGTCCGTTTTGCGCATAACGTGTCTCTCCGCCGCTCTGCTGATCGAGGAACGAATTGTCGTTATTACCACCGTCGAAGTCTTCATAATACAAGAGTTGGGAGCCATGAATTTCGGACAATAACTGTTGATACGCCTCTAATGTCAACTTCATCGACTCCGCAATTTCCCGTTCTGTGGGTGCCCGTGCCAACGTCTGCTCCAACGCCTGCACAGCCGCATCAACGCTACGCGAAGATTGTCGCAAGCCGCGCGATAGCCAATCGTTTGCCCGCAACTCATCGAGCATCGCGCCTCGAATACGCTGACTCGCATAAGTCTCAAACTTGGCGCCCAAATTATCTTGATAACGATTGGCGGCATCCAGCAAGCCCAGCATACCGGCCTGAATCATGTCGTCGAGCTCGACATTGGCGGGCAATTTGGCGATTAACTGCAAAGCCAGCCGCCTGACGAGCGGCGCGTGCTGTTCCAGCGTATCGGACTTATCGATTTTTCCCTGCGGTGTATACATGACTGATTTCTCTTCCCGCTTTACTAAACTGAACGGTCAAACTGCGATGGTTGCTACGGCGCATTGCGAATGTGAAGCGGCCGTTCGTGGTCGCCACGGCCATACAAGTAATTCAGTCGCAATGCGGCGAAAATCGACGGCTGCAGGACTTGTCTGAAACGCTTCCACCACAGTCCGATGCAATTGGTGCGCATGCGGTAAATGTGGATCGGTCACCACGCAACCGGCAGGCTCCAGCGCAAGCGCCAGGTAGCGGCTGCCGGTGCTGGCAAGATTACTTTGCACGCGCTGCGCCTCGGGTAAGCTCGCGGCGCCATTAATCATGATGCGCAGCTGTTGCAGGGCATGGACATAATGCAGCCGCTTGATACAGGCGTAAGCCGCCGTAATCGACGCCGCTTGCGGCCGCAAAATCACGACCACGTCGTCGGCCTGCGCGGCTAGCGGCGACAACGCGCCATCGCTATCGAGGCGGGCGTCGATCAATAAAACCTGCCCTTGAAACAGGGCGCGCAAATCTGCAGATCCGCTGTCCGGGGTACGATCGGCCTCAGCTATCGGCATGACCAGAACACCGCAATCAGCCCGTCCGGCAGCAGCACCCAACGACAAGCGTTGCGCGGTGACATCAGCCCAAACTCCCGTGGCCTGGATATTCCAGATTGCACAGGCCGACTGCGCTCCACCGGTCTCGTCGAGCAACAGCACCTCCTTGCCCTGTTGCGCCAATGCAGCGCCCAGATTGAGTGCGACGCTGGTCGCGCCCACCATCGGGCTGCTGCCAACCAGCGCAACAACGCGGGTCGGATGAGCGCCGGAGTGACGCGCCATCAAACGACGTAAACCATCAGCCTGATCGCTCACCAGCTTATTCAAAATCGCCTCCTCAACCCTGTACCGCGGCGACACCCGGCACGCGCTGCGACGCCATTCCGCTATCCGCATCCAGTGTCAGTGCCAACGTCTCCAGTAATACGAACAATTTGCCTAAACCCTCAAACAACACCGCAGCGGACGCCGGACGCGCCGCGCCGGCCCGTACCGGACGCCCGGATAGTTGCACCAGCAGACTACGCGCCACCTTGGCCCAGTCATCCCGCGCCTGCAACAGACGCCATACCGTGATGCTGGCCTGGCCGGCGGTCAACATACGCTTGAGCATGTCGGCATCGCCCGGCTGACCGCAACCGCCAAGCTGATTTACGGCCTCCTTCAGTAATCTGAAATACGGATCAACCTCGACCCGCCAGCGGTACCATGCAACAAGCTGCGACCCGCTCACTTGCGCACCCAGATTGCTCAGCAAATACCAGTGCGCCAGTAGCTTGCCGCTTTGCGGGTCGACAATCCGAGCAACGACACAGCGCAAAGTCGGCAACAAGCTTGATAAGACCTCGGTATCGGGCCTGCCTTTGACGCTCAAGCGCAACCTGACCGGCATCTCCGCCAATGATTGCAGGGCCGCCTTGCCCTTGTACATGACGCTTTGTGGGGGAGCGAATGCGAGTTTGTCAGCCAGTCTGGCCAGGGTCGCGCCAGGCTTACCATCGGCGTCGATCACTGCGCTTGTGGCGCGGCCCCGCACCAGCCAGCATAGTCCGCTGGCCTGCCATGTCAGCAGCATGTCGGGTAGTGGCATGCGCTCCGGCAGATGCACCATCGGCTTTCCAAAGTCTTGCTGCCGCAACCAATCGAGTTGCCGCAAACTGGCAGCGGCCGCCTTGCCTGACGTTGAATCCGGCATGCTGGCAGCAGTTGTCAGCAACTGGTGTGGGGCCGCCAATGGTATACCGTCACGGTCCGACAGCAACAAGCTCCCATGCAATGCATAGGCGTCACCACTCTGCTCTGAATGCAGGGCAACTTTGCCGCCCATTGCCAATACATAGGCATCGCAACCCGAATCTACTTCGGTACTGGCCTGCATCAACAGTTTCTTCTCCAGCATTCTGGTACTGATGGTGTCGTCGGTCAGGTCGCGCCACAAAGCCCGCGTACCGTCGAAACCGATTTGACCACCGGCCAGCGCATCAACATTCGCGGAGAGCTCTTGTGCATCGTGCGTCAGCGCGCGGATCAACTGTTGACATTGCGTCCGCAGGCGGGCCATTAGTGCGGCTTGTGCGGCTTGCGCAACTGCCTCCGCGGCCGCGCCTTCGACTTCCTGTGGTAACGGCGTCGGACTTTGGTCCAGATCCGCCTCGCCGGGAACGAACAACGCACTTCGACTCTCTGCCTGAAACACGCTTTCGACAAGTTGTAATCGGTCGGCGACCATCAGGTTTTCCGGTACCTTCTGGCCTGTCGAGACATAATGTACCGGCAACCGGTGCCGAATCACTGTATCGATCAGCACGCCTGGATGCGTGGCCTCGTCAACTTTGGTGAAGATACAGCCAGCCAGCTCGTTGTCGCCCGCGCCATGTTTATAGGCGTGCACCACTTCGTTGAGGGTATCGCCATGGCAGGCAGCGTTGAGCAACAGCAGACGCTTGACCGGACGGCCGGCACCACACAGCATGGCAACCTGATCAGAGACGCTGCGGTCGCGCTGGCTCTTGCCAACGGTATCGATCAGCACCATGTGCTTGTCACGCAAATCGTTCAGTACCAGCCGCAGATCGCTGGCATCTTTCACCGCATGAACCGACACGCCCAGAATCTGTCCATAGATACGCAACTGCTCAAAAGCGCCGATCCGATAACTGTCAGTTGTCAGCAGCGCCAGCTTTTCCGGGCCGAAGCGCATCACGCACCGGGCCGCAAGCTTTGCAGTGGTCGTCGTTTTTCCGACACCGGTAGGTCCCATCAATGCATAAACGCCGCCGCTGTCCATCATGGCGCTTTCGTTTTCCATCACAGGAAGATTCCGTGCCAGTTCTGCCTTTACCCAAGCCGTGCCGGAGGCGAAATTCTGGCCGGTCGGCAGATGATCAAGCATCGCCTTGGCCAGCCGTGCGCTAAAACCAGCACCGAGCAACATCCGCAACAGATGTCCGCGCACCGGATCGCGCCGTTGCTTGTCATTCCATGCCAGGCCGGCAAACTGCTCTTCGATCATGCTGCGCATCGCATGAATTTCGCTGATGACACTATCGGTCGCTGGCCCCGGTGGCAGACCGTCCGACAAAGCGGCGACCGGTAATGATACCTGGACAGGAGCGACGATGGGCGCCACCGCGGGAACGGCTGCCATCACTGGCATGATCGGACGGGTTGAGATAGCCGGATCCATTGTCGCGGCAAAGGACGGTGCAGCGATGGGCGCGATGGTCGGCATAACAGCGGGAGGCGATTCCATGACCGGCATGACTGGACGTTCTGGCGCAACCGCTTGCCTCGGTGCCAGACGGGACGGCACCGGTGGCAGGTCCGCACTATCGGCGATGGCGATGATTTCTACGCCGTCGGCGTGGGCACGATTCGACAAAATAACGGCGTCAGGTCCCAGTTGCTCGCGAACCAGGCGCAAGGCTTCCCGACTGGTGGGAGCAACGATGGTGGTCGCATTGTTAGGGGTGTTCAACCTTTTCCTCCGATAGTGGCGGTCACTTTAATGGTACGGGTATCCGGAATCTCAGCATGAGACAGCACCTTGAGCTGCGGCAGGCTGCGGCGCAAAAAGCGCGCCAGCAAAGCCCGTAGCGGATGTTGTACAACCAGGATGGGGACCAAACCAATTTGTTCCTGTCGGGCAATTGCCGCCTGCGTTTGTCGTAACAGGTTGTCCGCTAGTCCCGGCTCCAAACCGCTGCCATTGCTCAATGCCTGCAGTAACACGCGATCAAGCGAAGCGTCGAGGCCGATGACCTGCAGCGCCTCTTTACCGGGGAACAATTGCTGCGTGATCGCACGACCCAGCGCCAGACGCACTAACGACGTCAACTCGTTGACATCGCTCACGCTTGGGCCATTTTCGGATAACACATCAAGAATGGTGCGCATGTCGCGGATCGATACACTTTCATCAAGCAAGTTCTGCAATACCTTCTGCACACTGGTCAGACTGAGTATCTTGGGCACCAGATCCTCGGATAGCTTGGGTGCGTCCTTGGCGATACGGTCCAGCAGTTGCTGAACTTCCTGCCGTCCCAGCAACTCGGCCGAATGCGTATGGATCAGGTGGTTCAGATGGGTCGCCACGACGGTACTGGCATCAACCACGGTATACCCGAATATCTGCGCCTGTTCGCGCAAATTCTTATCGATCCAGAAGGCCGGCAGACCGAAGGCCGGATCAATCGTCTGGGTGCCCGGCAGCTTGGCGCTCACCTGCCCCGGATTGATGGCCATCCATTGACCGGGCCAGGTTTCGCCATGGCCGATCTCGACGCCCTTGAGCGTAATCACATAGGCATTCGGTTTCAGTTCCAGATTGTCGCGGATGTGCACCACCGGCACCAGAAAACCGATATCCTGCGCAAATTTCTTACGGATGCTCTTGATGCGGCCCAACAACTCTCCCTTTTGGGCTTTATCCACCATTGAAATCAGCCGATAGCCGACTTCCAGCCCAAGCGTATCCACCAGCACAACGTCGTCCCAGGTCGCCTCGGCAGGCTCTTCCGATCCCGTAAATGCCACCGCTGGTGTTTTCGACGCCACCGCTCCGCGCGCAGTACTCTGCATCCGGCGGCGTCCGATCCAGCAAAGGCCGCCGGCGATAATTAGAAACGCCACATGCGGCATACCAGGCACCAGGCCCATGAGCCCAATAATACCGGCCGTCAAAAACAGCACCTTGGGATTGGCAAACAACTGCCCCATCAATTGCTGCCCGACGTCTTCATTAGTCGTCACGCGCGACACAATCACACCGGCGGCGGTCGAAATCACCAATGCCGGAATCTGCGCCACCAGGCCATCACCGATCGTCAGCAAGGTGTAATTCTTTGCGGCCACCGACAGATCCAGCCCATGTTGGGCGACACCGACAACCAAACCGCCGATGATGTTGATGAACATAATGAGCAATCCGGCAACCGCGTCACCGCGCACGAATTTACTGGCGCCATCCATCGACCCGTAAAAATCAGCTTCTTGCGCCACTTCGGCCCGGCGCTTGCGCGCAACATCCTCGCCGATCAGACCGGCATTGAGATCGGCATCAATCGCCATCTGCTTGCCCGGCATTGCATCGAGCGTAAAGCGCGCGCCAACCTCGGCGATACGCCCGGCACCTTTGGTGATCACCATAAAGTTGATGACTACCAGAATGATAAAGACCACAATGCCGACCGCAAAATTGCCGCCGACCAGGAAATGTCCGAAAGCTTCGATGACCTTGCCGGCTGCATCTGGCCCGGTGTGGCCTTCGAGCAAAACAATTCGGGTAGAGGCAACGTTAAGCGACAGCCGCAATAGAGTTGAAAACAGCAAAACTGCCGGGAAAGCAGCGAAGTCGAGCGCCTTCATCGTGTACATGCTGACCAGCAGCACCATCACCGACAGGGCGATATTGAAGGTAAACAGCAAATCAAGCAGAAATGGCGGGAGTGGCAGGATCATCATGCCAAGGATCATGATGATCAGGATCGGCCCGGCCAAACCTTTCATCTGTCCGCTTGCCTGCAATAGCGTTGGCAAGCGCAACAAGGAAGACAATCCTGCCATCAATGAGGTATTTTCCTGCTTCATGCCCGACCTTCCAAAGGATCAAGCGCTTCAGAGACCGGCAGGTCGCTCGGCGTGCGTGGCGCGACGCCACCTTCTTTGTGCCATTGCTTCAATTGAAAAACCCAGGCCAGCACTTCCGCCACCGCGGTGTAAAGCGCGGTAGGAATTTCGTCGCCCAGATTGGTATGCCAGTACAGCGCCCGCGTCAATGGCGGCGCCTCCAGAATCGGCACGTTGTTTTGTTCACCGAGGGCGCGGATGCGTAATGCCACCAGATCGCTGCCCTTGGCAACCACCCGTGGTGCGCGCATTTTTTTATCGTCGTACTTCAGCGCTACCGCAAAGTGGGTCGGATTGGTTAGGACGACATCGGCGGTTGCGACTTTCGCCATCATGCGGCGCTTGGCCATCGCCTGCTGCTGTTTGCGGATCTTGGCTTTGATCTGCGGATCGCCGTCGCTTTCCTTGTGCTCCTGGCGCAGATCTTCTTTCGACATACGCAGCTTGCGGTAATGACTCCACAATTGATAAGGCACATCCAGCGCCACTACTATTAACAACGAAAGGATAATCATCGTGCAGCAGTTGGCAACCACGCTGGCCATATGCGGGAGGGCAATCCGTACCGGCTCGCTCAACAGGGCCAGAATGCTCTTCACATTGCGGGAGATCACCAGATAGGCGACACCGCCTACCAGCGCCGACTTGGCAATCGCTTTGGTCAGTTCGGCCAGCGTTTGCGTGGAGAACATGCGGCCGATACCTGCTGCAGGATTGAGTTTGGAGAAATGGGGAAGCAGCGATTCGGTCGTGAACAGCCAACCGCCCAGCATCAGCGGTGCCGCCAGTGCCGCCAGCGCCATCATGCCCAACAATGGTAGGACTGCCTCGAGCCCTTCGAAAGCGACTTTACCGGCTAGCTCCATCATTGTCGTTGGATTAAAGGCGGCGGCCCGCTCAAACTGCAAGCTCTGGCTTAGCACATGTTTCAAATGCGCACTCAGCGGCCCGGCGTTAAGCCACAGCCCAAAAATACCGGTTGCCAATAATACAAATGTGCTTAATTCTCGGGAGCGCGCAACCTGCCCTTGCTCCCGCGCCTTTTCAATGCGCTTGGCAGAGCCGGGTTCAGTCTTTTCGAGATCACTTTCTTCCGCCATGCTTGCTCCGAACCAGCAGAGGCGAAGAGCGCCCCATCAGGAAGGATTATCGATGCACAGGCAATGAATTGATCGGCCAAACAAGGCGGGGATTGACCTGCTTCTCACACAATCGGGCGAAGCTGGATCGGAGGACATAAGGGGACATCATCAATGGATTTTGTGGCTTGGATCTTGACGTCCGTCCTGGTGAGCACGGCCCGGTGTAGTTTCCAGATACATGGTCAAATACAGGATCAAATATAGGGGCAAATACAGTGAAGCGACTGTGTCTATTTTGGGTCACCGCTCTACCAAAAATCTCAGCCTGAAGCAATATTATTGCCATAGCCAAGCGCGCCCTTATGTCTGCCATCCGGCCCATACAAGGACTGACTCTTGCCACGCAATTGGTTGATCGACTGCCGGGTGTAATTCAAATGAGTATGAATCAGTACACCATTGTGATGATTGCGCTTCTGCGCCTGCGCAGCACGCTCAAGCAAGGTTTGCCAAGCCCGTTGCAACGTGACACCGCCTGCTGCTGCAGCGGCGTCAGCACCGTCGCGATCGACCGGATACCCACCTGCCCGGAGCTGGTGCTCGCGCTCCAGATCAAGCGCAGCAATGCGATCCACCAGTTGCGCCTTGTGTTCGGTAATGGCTGACAATGTATCAAAGTTACCATTAGTCATTGCTGCCTCTTCCTGATCCAACAATTTCAGAAAAGCATCGACAACCGCACTTTCCTCGGTCAGGTGAGTCAGCAGTTTGTTCATGATGTTTGCTGGCCGAATAATTCACGTACCGATTTAATCAGTCCATCGGCAATGTTGCCGGTATTCACTTGATATTGTCCACTACTAATGGCCAGACGAATTTGCTCCACGCGTGCAGCATTAAAATCGCCCGCGCCAGGTTGCGCCAATTGGGTTTGCAGTTGACGCACTTGCGCTCCCAGCGACGTCAGGTCCGCTGGTGACTGTGGCGTAACACTCGTCGCGACGCCTGCGGCGTCAGATGCAGTTGATGCGCGCGCCTGGCCGCCGGGCGGACTGATTGCACTACTCAGCGCAGTGATGGGTTGCTGGATTTTCACAATATTTCCTCAGTTTTCTCTGATAGCTATAACGGTAGATTACGCTAAAACTTTAGGGAAGCTTTAAAACTTGCACCGCGCCCGGCCTTGGATTGCGTTAATAATCCATCCATCAAGTATAGGAGAAGATCAAAATCGCTCAAAGACATATATTATCAATTCGATATTTCCACTGTACCATCTGGCCCCACGATGCCACTGAGTTGCTGCCCGCTCTGGGCCTTTACCGCTACCGCACCACCGACCGCGGCGTTGCCGACGGCTTTACCTTCAGTGCTGACGACGAACCCGTTCCCTTGTGCCACCAACCTGACATTTTGGCCATAGCGCACCACGATCGCACCGCTTAGCAGCTCCGCGCGCAGCGGCGCACCCGACCCGATGTGGTTAGAAGCAATCATGCCGTTGATCTGGGCCGGATTAGTAATAACACTGCGTGGCAGTGTCGTCAGATCGCCTTCACGCACCTCGATATCGGCTGGAGTCAGCTTCTCCCCGGCGGGAATAGGGCGCGTCGCGACATAATAATTCCCAACGATGGCAACATAGGCCGGCACATAGCGGGTCCAGGCTGATGGTCCTACTTGCCCAGCATTGCAGCGGACCCCGACCGACACCCGTCCCCATAATCTGGCGCCGCTCGGCAAAAAGGCTTCGGGCGCATCGCAAGCCGGTAACGCACCGGACATGGGCGTGTCGATCGTAATGCTGACCTTGCCCGGCATTCCGGCGGTCTGACTTATTAAAAAGCGTTCAATGACAGGTCGCGCCTCCCCGTCAAGCGGTGCCAGTCGCGACCCGGCTGCGGAACTTGCGGCTGGCGTCAGCGTTGCTCCGACGAGACAAAATAATGTCGCCGCGAACAATCCAGGCCAGTTTCTATTTGCATGCATGTTAGATCAATTTTCTATCTTGTAGAACTTGCCGGGCTGAAAAACAGGAGCGGTGACATGCAAGTTGCGCCCACGATAAAGTAATTTTTGATTGTAGGCAATTGCAGACAGAGCGAAACTGTTGATGTGCGTCGAATTTTGGGCCTTGTTCATACGATTGCACGAAAGTTTGTCGACATCCAACACGCAGATCACGCGGACGCCGCTCCGCAAAGCGCTGCACAAAGCGCTCCGCAACACGCATCGCCCCTGCAGCGTAGCAATTTCCTGCAAGGCGTGAATTGCACCGGAATTTCCCACCTGTTCCTACGATTGCTGCCCGTCGTGCCTGCCTATAATCCGTTGATACAAAGTTCCGGGATGCCGCCCGGAAAACTTCACATGACAGGTATAACGTGGTTGATAGACTTGATTCAGCACTTCACTTCCAACAGGAAGCACTCAACTTGCGCGCAGAACGACAACAGGTCTTATCGTCGAATATCGCCAATGCAGATACGCCTAATTACAAAGCACGCGATTTCGATTTCGGCAAGACCCTGACTCAGGCAGTTGAGCGGGGGCGGCAGTCGCAATCGATGTCGATGACCACCACCTCAGCGGGACACATGTCAGGCACAGCAACAGCAACAGCAGCTGGCGGTGCCGACCTGCAATATCGCAGCCCTACCCAGTCCAGCATCGACGGCAACACCGTCGAAATGGATGTCGAACGCGTGAATTTTGCGGATAACGCGGTGCATTACGAAGCCAGTCTGACGGTACTCGGTGCGCAGATCAAGACCATGCTATCGGCGGTTTCGTCATAATCTCTTAAGGCACGCGCATGTCATCTTCCAATGTTTCGATGAATATTTTTGATATTGCCGGTTCCGCGATGAGCGCGCAATCACAACGCATGAACGTCACCGCCAGCAATCTGGCGAATGCCGACAGCGCCACCGGCCCCGACGGTCAGCCGTACCATGCGAAGCAAGTGGTGTTTGCTGTCGCACCAACCGGTCAACAAAATCTTGGCGGGGTCCAGGTCGCTGGCGTGATCGAAGATCCGTCGCCGCTGCGCACCGTCTACGATCCCAAGAATCCAATGGCTAACGAGAGCGGCTACATCTCCATGCCGAACGTCAACGTCGTCGAAGAAATGGTCAACATGATTTCGGCATCGCGGTCTTACCAGGCCAACGTTGAGGTACTCAATACGGCCAAAACCATGATGTTAAAAACCCTCACCGTCGGTCAATAACGCCACCCAATTTAAGACGACGTCGTCGCCACCCAAGAAAGCCAGATCATGACAATCAGTTCAGCTACCGCCGCATCTTCCGCTTCATCGACCTCTAGCGCCACGGCAGCGTTAGCTGCTGCTTCTGATTCAGCGGAGCAACTGAACTCGCAGTTTCTCACGCTACTGGTCTCGCAACTGAATAACCAAGATCCACTGCAACCACTCGACAACGCACAGATGACATCGCAAATGGCGCAGATGAGCACGGTCAGCGGCATTCAAACGCTCAACAGCACGTTGAATTCGCTGGTGAGCCAAACCGGCTCCAGTCAAACCCTGCAAGCCGCTTCACTAATCGGAAAAGGTGTATTAGTGGCAGGCAATACGGAAACAGTGAGCAGCGGCAAGGCTACCCCGTTTGGCGTTCAATTATCCGGCGCCTCCGATACGACCACCGTCACTATTACCAATTCTGCCGGCAATGTAGTGAGCACTATGAATCTGGGTGCGCAAAGTGCCGGTTCGCAAACGCTGTCCTGGAATGGGCAGAACGGCAGCGGCCAGCAGGTCCCGGACGGCACTTACCAAATCGCTGTCGCCGCTTCCCTGGCCGGACAGTCTGTGACCGCGAACGCATTGAACTATGCACAGGTCTCAAGCGTCGCGCAAGGTACCACCGGCGTCAACCTGAGTCTGAGCAACGGTAGCACCACAGCCTTAAGCAACGTTCAACAGTTTTTTTAAGCGCGCTTTTAATTACCCGATAGTTCGTTTGGATCAGATCTCGTTTTGCGGTGGATTTGCGCGATCAGGGTTCGGATTTTTAATTCAATTGACTAAATTAGAGGCACATCATGGGTTTTGAACAAGGCGTCAGCGGCTTAAATGCCTCCTCCAGTAATCTCGACGTGATCGGGAATAACATTGCCAACTCTGGTACCACAGGCTTCAAGACCGGCACTGCGCAGTTCGCCGACGTATATGCCGGCTCGCAAAGCGGTCTCGGCGTCCAGGTCGCGACGGTTTCGCAAAATCTTTCGCAGGGGGTGGTAACGACCAACGGCGTCGGAACAGATGTCGCGATTTCCGGTAATGGATTTTTTCAGTTAATGGGTCCAACCGGCCAGATGTCGTATTCGCGCGATGGGGCCTTTACTCAGAATAGTAGCGGCTATCTCGTCGATTCCGCCGGCTTGCAAGTAACCGGCTATCAGGTTGGCGCCAACGGTGCAATCGCGGGTGGTACGCCCTCAGCATTAAAGCTGCCTATCAGCACACCGATGCCACCCAATCCGACGACCCAGATCAGCGCTGAATTCAATCTGAATTCAGGTGACACGACGCCGGCTACCACTCCATTCAACACCACAGATGCGACCAGTTACAACTATTCAAATACCATCACAGCATATGATTCGCTGGGAAATTCGCATGAGATCACCAGCTTTTTCGTCAATTCAGGCAGCAGTACCTGGAACGTTTACCAGACAATTGATGGTAAATCACTGACCTCTTCCAGCGCGTCCACTACTGGGACCAACATTGGCTCGCTGACGTTCAATAGCAGCGGCACGCTGGTCACACCTGCAAACGGCACCTTGACGTCCGGTAGTATCGCCTTAAGTAATGGTGCTGCGCCGATGAATTACACGCTCAATCTAACTGGCACCACCCATTACGGTAGCGCCGATGGCATGGTTTCTGCAGCGAAACAGAACGGCTACACATCGGGCATGCTGACGTCGTTTGCAATCAATAAAGACGGCACGGTGACCGGTCAGTTTTCCAATAACCAGACCAATACCCTGGGCCAGATCGTTTTGGCGTCGTTTGCCAATCCGAACGGCCTGGCAAACTCCACTGGGAACATCCTTACGGCAACCGCCGCCTCGGGTAACCCGCTGATTAGTGCCCCGGGCGGTAGCGCCGGGTCGCTAACCTCGGGCGCGCTGGAAACGTCGAACGTTGATCTGACTTCCGAGCTGGTCAATCTGATCATTGCCCAGCGCACCTATCAGGCCAACGCACAAACCATCAAGACTCAGGATGAAATCATGCAAACATTGGTGAGTGGTTTGTGATGATCTCGCAATCGTCGGACGCTACTGACAATATCGGCTTCAGCACGGAAGAGGTAGGGGAGCGTTTATGGATCGCATGATCTATATCGCCATGGGCGGTGCATCGCAGACCCTGGACCAGCAGGCATCGATAGCGAGCAACATGGCGAACGTATCGACGCCCGGTTTTCGTGCACAGCTCAATAACTTTCGCTCGGTACCGGTGGTAGGCAGCGAGTCACCCACCCGCGCTTTCGTCGTTGCTTCAACGCCCGGTGCAGACATGCGCAACGGTCCTACAACGGCCACCGGCCGCAGCCTCGATATCGCGGTCAACGGCGATGGTTGGCTGGCTGTGCAAATGCCCGACGGCACCGAAGCGTATACGCGGACCGGCAACTTGCAGGTCACCGCAGATGGTCAGTTGACGACCATGGATTTGCATCCGGTAATTGGCGAAGCAGGGCCGATAGCGATACCGCCCGGCTCAGCAGTGACCATTACCAAAGATGGATTGGTGAGTGCGCTCGGCGCAGGCGCTGCGCTAACCGACGCCGCGACGATCGGCCATCTGAAACTGGTCAATCCCCCCTCCGCCGATTTGGTACGCGGCGACGATGGACTGTTCCGCATGCGCCCGGATGTGGCGACACCCGCGGCCGATCCGTCGGTCACGTTGTTGACCGGCACCGTGGAGGGCAGCAATGTCAATCCGATCGAATCGATGGTCAGTATGATTACCAATGCACGCCGCTACGAGATGCAGATGAAGACGATATCGACCGCCGAGAGTAACGAACAACAGGCCAACCAGTTACTGACCATGACCTGATGCCGCAACAATTATGCGGGGCGGCGTCGGCTCGTCGGAAAGCGACCAACATACGTTATTTAAATCCAGTTCCAGCCTTACCATTTGCAGGAGTTTTTTATGATCTCATCTCTCTCGATTGCCAAAACCGGTCTTGATGCGCAACAGACCCAGCTCGATGTGATTTCGAATAACCTGGCTAACGTCGGCACTACCGGTTTTAAACGCAGCCGCGCCGTGTTCCAGGATCTGATGTATCAGAACCTGAGCCAGGCTGGCAGCCAAACCTCTGACCAAACCAACATGCCATCCGGACTGCAAGTTGGCGGCGGAGTGCGTGTTGTCACCACTGAACGCATCAACACTCAGGGCACACCGACCCAGACAAGTAATCCTACCGACGTCGCAATTAACGGCAACGGCTACTTTCAGGTACTGATGCCTGACGGCACGCTGGCTTATACCCGCGACGGCTCGTTTCAGACCAATCAGAACGGCCAGCTAGTCACCGCCAGCGGCTATCCGGTACAACCGGCGATTACCTTGCCGGCCAATTCCACCAGTCTGACCATCGCATCGACTGGCGCGGTCACAGTGACGCAAGCCAACAGCACCGCCAATGTGCAGGTCGGCACCCTGCAACTGGCGACTTTTCTGAATCCAACCGGTCTGCAAAGCAGCGGCAGCAATCTTTACGTCGAAACCGATTCGTCAGGGGCACCAACCCAGAGCGCACCTGGCCAGAGCGGTACCGGCACCCTGAGCCAGGGTTATGTCGAAGCATCGAACGTCAACGTGGTGGAAGAACTTGTCAACATGATCCAGACCCAACGCGCGTACGAAATCAACAGCAAAGCGGTCACGACTTCAGATCAGATGCTGCAGAAGCTGACCGATTTGTGATGAATGGCGCATTCATGGCGAGTAATAAGGTGAATAATCGGTTTCACGGCTTGACCGCGTTAGCTGCGATGTTGACTCTGATGTTGGCTGGATGCGCACAAATACCGCGCAAGCCGCTGGTGCAGCAGCCAATGACTGCGCGCCCGCCCCTGCAACCGATCGTCGCCGTGAATGCCGCGATTTATCAATCAGGTTTTGGGGCGCAGGCCCTGTTCGAAGATCCTCGTCCACGCAGTGTCGGCGACATTCTGACCATTGTCGTTGTCGAAAATGTCAACGCCAGCAAGAACTCAGCAGCCAACAGCAGTCGCACCAGCGCCGTCAATTCCACGCTGGGGATATTACCGAAAATCATGGGCAGTCTGACGAACAGTATGAGCGCCGATGGCAGCGGTGCCAACACCCTGAATGCCAAGGGCGGTGCCAATGCTGCCAATACCTTCAACGGTGTCATTACTGTGACGGTGACCGAGGTGCTGGGTAACGGCAATCTGCTGGTCAGCGGTGAAAAACAGATGATGATCAATCAAGGCACCGAATTTATTCGATTCTCGGGCGTGGTCAATCCCCGCACGGTCACCGGCACCAACACTGTATCGTCGACGCAGGTAGCAGATGCGCGCGTCGAATATAGCGCCAAAGGCTATATCGACGAAGCCCAGAACATGGGTTGGCTGCAACGATTCTTCCTTAACGTATTGCCCTACTGATGACCCCTACCCCATTCTTCAGGCGCAGCGGCCGACGCTGGAACACTCTGGTATGCAGCATATTGTTCTGCTGCGCCTGTGCCGTCCCAGCCCAGGCGGAACGGCTCAAGGAACTGGTCAGTATTCAGGGTGTGCGCGACAATCCCCTGATCGGCTACGGCTTGATGGTCGGCCTCGATGGAAGCGGCGATCAAACCACGCAGACGCCGTTCACCACCCAGACACTCACCAACATGCTGTCTCAGCTTGGCATTTCCGTGGCGGCCGGCACCACCATGCAGCTAAAAAACGTCGCTGCGGTGATGGTCACCGCCACCCTGCCATCGTTTGCCCGTCCCGGCCAGACCATTGATGTCACCGTGTCTTCACTGGGTACATCCAAGAGCCTGCGTGGCGGCACGCTGCTGATGACGCCATTGAAGGGCGCCGATAATATGGTGTATGCGATTGCTCAGGGCAATATGGTCGTCGGCGGTGCAGGTGCGTCGGCTAATGGCAGCAAGGTACAGATCAATCAACTCAACTCTGGTCGAATTCCTGCCGGTGCGATTGTCGAACGCGCAGTGGCTTCAGCGCTTACAGACGACGCGAATGTGATGCTGGAACTCAACGAATCCGATTTCGGCACCGCGGAAGCTGTGGTCGAAGCGATTGATCGCGCCATGGGAGACGGCACCGCCACCGCTCTGGATGCGCGTGTCATTCGTCTAATCGCACCAGGCGGCCCACGGGCACGCGTGAGCTTTCTGGCCCGCATCGAAAATATCGATGTGATACCGGCGTTGGCCTCAGCCAAGGTCGTCATCAACGCTCGCACCGGCTCGGTGGTGATGAATCAAGCGGTCCGTATTCAGGATTGTGCGGTCGCGCATGGCAGCTTATCGGTCGTCATCACGACCAAAACCGAGGTCAGTCAACCCAATGCATTTTCCGGCGGAACTACCGTCGCATCACCGACCTCCCAGATTTCAGTGAACCAGGCAGGCGGCGCATTGCAGGTAGTGCGCAAGGGCGCTTCGCTGGCCGATGTTGTAAAGGGCTTGAATTCGCTCGGTGCCAATCCGCAGGATCTGGTATCGATCCTGCAAGCGTTAAAAGCTGCTGGCGCATTGCGTGCCGAGCTGGAAATTATCTAGCAACATGAGTCTGACCTCGACCAGTACCACGACCGGGCTAACGACTTCCAGCGGCGCTCTCGATCAGCGTTTTGCACTCGACGTGCAAGGTGTCGATAAGCTGCGCCTGACAACCCGGACCTCACCGCAGGAAGGTCTGAAACAGGTATCGCGCCAGTTCGAAGCCATGTTCATGCAGATGGTGCTCAAGAGCATGCGTGACGCGACCCCGTCCGACGGCCCCTTCGATAGCGATCAGCAAAAAATGTTCACCTCGATGTTGGATCAGCAGCTCGCGCAAAGCCTGTCCGGTCGCGGCCTTGGACTAGCTGACGCGATGCAAGCCCAACTCAAGCGCAGCATCAATCCCGTTCCGGACGATGACACAGCGCCGATCAAACCCCTGAATTCGCCCGCTAAGGCTTTCGACCTCATGCAGCACGGCTTGCCATTACCCGCAGTAGCGCCAGCCGCCGCGCCGAATCTCTCGTTCTACGACGCCGCATCCGGTCACTCCGCACGCGCCGCCAGCGGCACTTCGCAAGCACGCATTGAGCAGTTCGTCGCACGCATGGGTGCATCCGCGCAAGCCGCTAGTGTGGCCAGCGGAGTACCAGCACAACTGATTTTGGCGCAGGCAGCACTAGAATCCGGCTGGGGTCAGCGCGAGATCAAAGACGAGAATGGCAACCAGAGTTACAACCTGTTCAGTATCAAGGCTGGCAGGAACTGGAAAGGGCCGGTGGTCGAGGCCACTACCACGGAATATGTCAATGGCATTGCGCAATATACCAAGGCAACTTTCCGGGCCTACGGATCGTATCAAGAGGCGTTCACAGACTACGGGAAGTTCCTCACCAGCAACCCACGTTATGCGCAGGCACTGGCGGCTGGCGATCCGGTAGAGGCGGCGTACGGCCTGCAACGTGCAGGCTACGCCACCGATCCGCAATACGGAGGAAAGCTGGTGCGTATCATGAAGCAGATTGCATAAAGGTCCGTTATTTCTCTGATTTTGCACCACGACCTCATCGCCACCGATGGCAATACGCGACGACTTTTAGAATACCCTAAAGTTTACGGCTAGCCTGCCGTTATATCGAATGTGAGCAGTATTAGCAAAGCTAGCAATATCGGCAATATCGATTACTTGATTTTTTCAGAACGGACTGGCATGTCGAACAGCTTAATTTCTATCGGGATCAGTGGCCTGGCGGCAGCACAGGCAGGCTTGACGACTACCGGCAATAATACCGCCAACGTTAATACTCCCGGCTACGACCTCGAAACGGTACAGACCGTGCCGGGCGCCGGTTCATCGACCTCAGGCACCTATATAGGCTCCGGTACCCAGGTAAGCAATATCACGCGCAGTTACAGTCAATATCTCACTACCCAATTGAATCAGGCGCAAGCAAGCAGCGCTTCGCTAAGCACCTATTCCACGCAGATCAACCAGATCGACAGCCAGTTGGGCAGTACGACTACCGGCCTGGCACCGTTGATGCAGACTTTCTTTACCGACGTTCAGGGGGTCGCCAATT
Organism: Glaciimonas sp. PAMC28666; assembly: GCF_016917355.1. Classification (GTDB taxonomy): domain Bacteria; phylum Pseudomonadota; class Gammaproteobacteria; order Burkholderiales; family Burkholderiaceae_D; genus Glaciimonas. The sequence goes on from NZ_CP070304.1 coordinate 529,719, forward strand.
CACCCGACGATACCGCCGCGCGTCAGCAATTGATCAGTTCAGCGCAATCGTTGGCCAATCAGTTCAGCACCACGAGTGCCTATCTTTCAGGTCTGAGCACCGGTGTTAACAGCGAGATTGCAGGCAATGTCAGCCAGATCAATTCGTACACCAGCCAGATTGCTGGTCTGAATACCCAAATTTCACAGGCCAGCATCGCAGCCGGCGGCCAGGCACCAAACGGCTTGCTCGACCAACGCGATCAGCTCGTGAGCCAGCTAAGCAAGGTGGTCGGCACCACAGTCGTGACGCAAAGCAACGGTCAACTCAACATCATCATCGGTAACGGCCAGAGTCTGGTTCAGGGCGGCAAGTCCTACGCACTGCAAGCGGTTAGTTCTGCTGCCAATCCAAATCAGACAGTCGTAGCACTGACAACCGGCAGTGGCCAGCCAACGGTATTGCCGGATAGCACGCTGACCGGCGGATCGCTTGGGGGAGTGCTGCAATTCCGAGACAGCTCCCTGGCGTCAGCACAAAACGCGATTGGACAATTGGCTATCACCGTAGCCTCTACAGTCAATGCGCAGCAAAGCCTCGGCGTCGATCTGAATGGTACGCAAGGGCAGAACATATTCTCCCAGGCCAGTCCGACGATCGTCGCAAACACGGCAAACACCGGCAATATGGCATTCACGGCAGCTTTCTCAAATGCCGCGCAATTGACCAACAGCGACTACAAGCTCACTGTGTCAGGCGCTCAAAATGCCTTGCAATACTCGGTCACCCGCTTGTCGGATAATACCGTTGTAGTTCCTCCTACCGCTACCGCCTCGCCACTTGCCTTTGATGGCGTGACGCTGTCAGTTGCCAGCGGTGCAGCGAATTCAGGCGATTCATTCTTGATTCAACCGACTCTCAACGGCGCGCAAAATATGCAGATGACGCTGACCGATCCGGCCGGCGTGGCCGCGGCCTCGCCCATCGTTACCGGCAATACAACCACCAATCAGGGAAGCGGCGCGCTTAGTGCCGGCACGGTCAACGCAGCCTATCTGGCGACGCCTTTGACAAGTGGCGTGACACTCACCTATAACAGCACCTCGGGCACATTAAGCGGATTCCCGACTTCGGCTCCCGTCACTGTGACGCCATCGGGTGGCACGCCAACCACTTATGCCGCGGGAACTGCAGTCCCCTTTACCGCCGGTGCCGCGATGAGCTTTAACGGCATCAGCGTCAGCCTCAGCGGCAAGCCGTCCAACGGCGATACCTTCACTATCGGTCAAAATACAAGTGGCGTGTCCGACGGCAGCAATGCGCTGTTGATGGGAGCGTTACAGAACGCAAAGACCATGAACGGCGGCACCACCAACTATAACGCCAGCTACACGCAACTCGTCAGCAGCGTTGCCAACCAGGCCAGCCAGCTGAATACCGCGAGTACGGCGCAAACCTCCCTGACCTCGCAAATTCAGGCATCTCAACAATCGGTATCAGGTGTGAACCTGGATGAAGAAACCAGCAACCTCTTGATGTACCAGCAAATGTATCAAGCCAATGCCCAGGTGATCCAGGCTGCGGTGACGACCTTTGCAGCGATATTAGCTGTGGCCACAAGTACTTAAACAGGAAAATATAATGCGTATCAGTACTCAGACGTTTTATGCACAAAGTATGGCCGCGATGAGTTCGCAGCAAAGCAGTCTGTCTCAGGTTCAGGCAAAGCTCGCTTCGTCGAGCCAAATGGTTTCTCCTTCGGACGACCCGGTTGGCGCAGCGAATGCGCTTACGGTCTCACAAGCGATGTCGCTCAATGGCCAATACGCTGCCAGTAATACCCAGGCAACGCAATCGCTATCGATGGAATCAAACGCGCTGCAAAGCATCTCCACCCTGTTGATCAGCGTCAAGAGCCTGGTAATAGAAGCTGGCGATGGCGCATTATCGGATGCTGACCGAGGCTCAATCGCGATTCAATTGCAAAGCGACTACACTCAGTTGCAAGGATTAGGCAACAGCCAGGACGGCAATGGCCAATATCTGTTTGCCGGTTTTGTGAGCGGCAATGCACCATTTACGCAGCGGGCAAACGGCAGCATGTCGTATAACGGCGATCAGGGCCAGCGCATGATGCAGGTGAGCGCATCGCAGCAGATCTCGGCCAGCGATGCCGGCGGCACTGTTTTCCAGTCGGTTCAGAGAGGCGCAGGGTATGTCACGTCTGCCGCCAGCGGCAATAGCGGCAGCGCCGCGTTCGGACAGACCGCGATGGCAAATGCATCCGATCCCAATTACGGTCAGGATTTTGTCGTCAGTTTTACCGGCGGCAACTATAGCGTCGCCACGACCACCGCCCCAAACACCTTGATCGCGAGCGGCACTTACACCGCAGGCACGCCGATTAGCTTCGGTGGCGTCACCCTGTCCGTCACCGGCACCCCAGCGAACGGCGACAGCTTGAATGTGACCACCGCCAAAAATGCAGGCACCGATATGTTCGGCGCTATCAGCGACATTATTACGGCGCTCCAACAACCGGTTAGTAATGGCACCCCTGCTGCTTTGGCGCAATTGCAGAACGCCTTAACTACCGGCAACGTCAAGATCACGAATGCACTCAACAACGTAACGACGGTGAATGCGTCAGCCGGTTCGCGCCTGAATGAATTATCGACACTCAGTACCGCCGGCACCACCTCCAGTCTGGCGTATCAGACCACGCTATCGAACTTGCAGGACGTGGACTATGCGAGCACGATTGCGCAGTTCTATCAGGCCCAGACAGCGTTGCAGGCATCGCAACAGGTATTTGTGAAGATGCAAGGCATTTCACTGATGAATTACGTACAAGGCCGTTAAGCCTGATTGTTCCGTTAATAAGGCCCGCGACGGATGCTAATCATCAGCCATCTTTCCCCGGCCCCACTCCTTACCCGCGCCAACGGTCCGAAGTTGTAAACAAAGACGCGCCGCTCATCCAGTGCCCTGCTTAAAAAACCTGACTTCGGTGTGTTCGCCTGGCTCGAACGCGCCTTTGACACCGCGCTGCATCACAGTCAAGCTAGAATCGGCAATGGAACCGGGACCAGCGAACGCGTGTCCAGCTTCGTTCTAAATTTTTCCACGGCACCGATGAACAGCGCCGGGTCCATTGGCCGCCCGAACAAATAGCCTTGCAGCGCATCACATCCGAGTTCGGTCAGGAACGCCTGCTGTGCTTCGGTTTCGACGCCTTCGGCCACGATCCGTAAATCAAGCGTACGGCCAAGTGCCACAATCGCGGCGACGATCGCAGCATCGTCCGTGCCGTATTCCAGATCGCTGACAAAACCACGATCTATCTTCAATTCATTAGCAGGCATCCGCTTCAGGTAGAGCAAACTGGAATAACCGGTACCAAAATCGTCGATTGAAATATCAATGCCAAGATCTGCTATCTGTTCCAGGATTGCCATGCTGGCATCGACGTCCTCCATAGCGGTTGACTCGGTCACTTCCAGCGTGAGGCAATGCGCAGGGAGATCGTGGCGGGCTAAAGTTTTTTGGAGGACCTCCAGCAGATCGTCATGCACGAACTGTAATGTAGACAGGTTAACCGCTATTCTCCAGTCGTGGTTGCCGAGGTCGTACCACTTCCGCATCTGGCGGCAGGCTTCGTCCAGTACCCATTCGCCGATCGGCACGATCAATCCGGATATTTCCGCCAACGGGATAAAATCGGCAGGCATGACGAGTCCACGGGTCGGATGCTGCCAGCGCAGTAAGGCTTCCGCACCTAACACCGGACCGTTGGGCGCGTTCAGCTTAGGCTGATAATGCAGCACGAATTCGTTACGCTCCAGCGCCAGTCTCAATTCCTGCAGTCCGCGCAACTGATTTTGCGTCTTGGCGTTCATCGACACTTTGAAAAAATGATAAGCGTTGCGCCCCGTTTTCTTGGTGTGATACATGGCCGACTCGGCGTTCACCATCAGATCGTGCTCGTTGCTGCCGTCTTCCGGATAGATAGCAATACCGACGCTAGCCGATAACTGGAATTCATGCGCGTTGATGTGAAAGGGCTTGTTGATCAGCGCAACCAGGCGGCTGGCAATAGTGGCGGCCGCTACCGGCTCGCTAAACTCCACCAGCACCATGAATTCATCACCCCCCAGGCGTGCCACTGTGTCCTGCGCCCGCATGATGGTCCTGATCCGCCCCGCTACTTCGACCAACAGCAGATCTCCTGTGTTGTGACCGAGCGAATCGTTGATGATCCTGAAACCGTCGAGATCCGTGAACATCAGTGCGAAATGGCTTTGATCGCGAGCCGCTTTGTGAATTGCCTGGTTGAGACGATCTTTCAGCAGGCTGCGATTCGGCAGCTTGGTGAGGTTGTCGTAGAGCGCCTGGTGCGAGAGTTCCTCGTTAGACTCGGCCAGCGACATCGCCCATTTGGCCGTACGCGCTTCCAGCCGTGCATCAAACGCCGAAATCATCAATGTAACGGTTAGTACCGCCAACACCACCACCACGATCACAAGCGCCAGCCAGCCAGGTCCGACTGCCGCGCTGGCCGGCATGCTAACGCTGTTAAGCGGAATTCTGGCCGCCGCCATGCCTGTATAATGGATGCTGGAAATAGCCGCACCCATGACTGTCGCCGCGACGACCCGTGCCAACAAGACATGCGATGTGTTCTTGCGTAACCGGAAGGTAATCCACAATGCGGCAGCGGCAGCAGCGATCGCAATCGCAACAGAGGCGGCAAGTAGCGACGGATCGTATTGGATACCGGGCTGAATCCGCAGCGCTGCCATGTCGGTGTAGTGCACGGCAGTGATGCCAGCGCCCACCACAATCGCACTGGTGCTGAGCCGCTCCAACGGTAGCTCAGGCCGACTGACCTGCCACAGCGCGAACCCCGCCACCACCACTGCAATGAGCACCGATAACAAGGTAATAGATAGATCGTAGCTCAGCGGAATCGACAAACTGAAGGCCATCATGCCGACAAAATGCATGGTCCAGATACCAAGTCCCATCGAGACGGCACCGCCGAACAGCCAGCCGTATACAGCTGTTCCTGCCGCGGCACCTATTCTTGCCGCCATGTCCAGCGCCATAAACGAAACGAACATGGCAACCAGAAAGGAAATTACCACCATAGAACTGTTGTAATGATGAATGAGCATTTTTTTAGGCTGTCAACATTGTGGATCAGCACTTCCTGGTATGTTTACCTGATCGCCGGAGATATGCTTGAAAGCACTGATTTGGATGTGACGCAACGTCGGCAGTTGCCGTAATGATGCTGAAAAATGCACGTTGCGTACGGAGTCCAGAGTAAAAAACATGCCAAAACCTTATAAAAGCAAAAAGCGGGGGCGCTCTACCTAAGTTAACGGCAATCCCTCGAAAAGTATTAGGGTCAGATTGGCGGTAAATAGCGATATCGGTGGTTACAATCCTCAACCTATAATCCTGAAATTAGCATTCTGAAATTAGCATTCTGAAATTAGCGTTCTGAAATTAGCGTTCTGAAACCCAGCGACATAGCGGCCTCCGGCCTGACAGCGACACAATGCAAAAACCCTCCCAAGCTTGGTCCTCCGGACCGGCACCAGAGACGCCCGTGCAGCAAATCGGCGGTCTGCTGTCGCGTGGACTTTTTGCGCAAGGACTACAAGTTGCCACGGATGCTCTGGCCCACGATAGCGATAACCCCGACCTCTGCCAACTGGCCGGCATCTGCGCGGTGAATCTCGGCCTCCACGCGCAAGCGGAACAATTCTGGCGACGGGCCGTCGCGCTTGCACCATACGCAGCTGGCGTCCACGCCAACCTTGCCGTCTTGCTGGAACAACTGCAACGCGACGAGGAGGCTGAGCAATGCCATAGGCAGGCCTTGAAACTGGCACCGGCGAATGCCGGAAACCATTTCAATCTGGGTATTTTTTTATCACATCGACAGCGTGTCGACGAAGCGGAACAATGCTATCGGCAAGCACTGACGCTTGCACCCACAAACGCCAGGATACACGCCAGCCTCGGTGTATTAATGGCTTCGCATCAACGCGATAAAGAGGCTGAATACAGCTATCGGCAAGCCCTTGTGCTAGCGCCGGCGGACGCCGGAACGCACGCCAACCTCGGTGTCTTGCTGGCATCCCGACTGCGCAACGAGGAAGCGGAGCAATGCTATCGACAAGCGCTTGCACTGGACCCGGCAAATGCTGGAACACACTCCAACCTCGGGCTATTGCTCGTGGCACAGAAACGTCCCGAAGAGGCGGAGCGGCATTATCGGGAGGCGCTCGCGCTTGATCCAGGCAATGCGAAAGCCCATACCAATCTCGGACTGTTGCTGGAATACCGCAAACAGGACGATCTGGCCGAGCAGCACCACCGCGAGGCAATCTGCCTGAACCCGGCATCTTCGGAAACCCGCTTCAATCTGGCGAATTTGTTAGCAAGCCAGCAGCGCGACGCGGAAGCCGAGCAACTCTACCGGCAAGCAATTGTCCTCAAACCGATCAGCGCCATTGCCTATTCCAATCTTGGCACCATGCTGATGAATTGCCAGCGCTTCGACGAAGCGGAACTGTGCTTCCGCCAAGCAATGACATTGCAACCAGACTACCTGCTGGCACGCCACAATCTCGCGCTATTGCTGCTGTCTCTCGGTCGCTTTTCCGAGGGCTGGGGCTATTACGAGGCACGTACCAACACCGGCACGACAACGCCTGAACTGGCCTGCCGGCAGTGGCAGGGCGAGTCTCTGGCTGGAAAATCACTTCTAGTATGGCCAGAACAAGGCTTGGGCGACATGATGCAGTTCACGCGCTACGTGCCGTTTTTGAAGGAACAAGGGGCGACATACATCACACTGGTTTGTCATCCCCCACTGAAAAGCCTGATGACCACGCTGGCGGGTGTCGATAAGGTGGTTGCCATTGGCGACATGGGAGTGCTCCCAACGCATGATTACTGGACCTTGCCGCTCAGCTTTCCGCTGCATTGCAAGACCGGACTGGAGACGATCCCGGCACATTTGCCCTACCTGCACGCGCAACCGCAGCGTCTGGCCGAATGGTTGCCACATTTGCCGCAGCAGGGATTTCGAGTCGGGCTGGTCTGGAAAGGCAACCCCTTGCATGAAAATGATCGGCACCGCTCCTTGCCGGGATTAGCGAACCTGGCCCCACTCTGGTCGGTACCAGGTGTGACATTTATTAGCCTTCAAAAAGGCGCGGATGAAGATGTCGCCCAACAACCTGGCCCAACGCAGCCGTTACGGCATCTTGGCAGCGCCGTCGCCGATCTGGCGGACAGCGCCGCCATCATTGCACAACTCGATTTACTGATCTGCGTCGACACCGCCGTCGCGCATCTCGCTGGCGCGCTTGGCAAGGACTGCTGGGTACTTTTGCCTGCTTACAAAACCGATTGGCGCTGGATGCAAACGCGACATGATACGCCGTGGTATCCGGGCGCACTGCGCTTATTCCGCCAACAGCATAAGGAGAAAGGGGAATGGACGGCGCTGATAGCGGAAGTGACGCACGCACTAATGGAGAAAGTTGCAGAAGCTGGCGCAAATTTTGCTGCCTGCCGCGTTGAGGCTTTTGCCCTTACGTCAGATCAACTGGCACTATACCCACAGGAACGAAGGCCATAGCCACAGATTGCCGTGATGGGGAGATGCGGTCAAATTGTCCAGGCAGATACAGAGTCAAGCAAGCCATGCTTGATCGCGTAATGGGTCAACTGCGCATTCGTCCTCACGCCCATTTTTTCGAACACCCGGGAGCGATAAACGCTAACGGTCTTCGGACTGATGGATAGATTCTTGGCTATTTCGGTGCGGGTCTGGCCCGAGGCAATCATTCGCACGGTCTGGAATTCACGGTTCGATAATTGTTGGTGCGGCATCAACTCGTCTTCGTGTATGACGTGGTTAGCGAGTGACTCCGCCAGGTTCTGGCTGATGTATTTCTTTCCACGTGCAACCACACGCACCGCTTCCAGAAGTTCATCGGGGGTGCTGTCTTTGGTCATGTAGGCTGCCGCTCCGGCTTTCAGGGCGCGTACCGCGAACTGTTCCGGACCGTAACTGCTAAGCACCATGATCCGCAGCATCGGTTCACGCTTCTTCAGTAAATGCAGAATTTCGATGCCATCCTTGTCGGGCATCGCAATATCCAATATCAATACATCGCATGGTTGTTCGCGCAAAACCTGCGTGATACCAACATAATCGCTGGCCTCACCGATGACTACGATACCCGGGCTGGCACACAGAATGTGCTGCAATCCCCGACGAACGAGCCGTTGATCATCGGCAATCAGTACGCGAATCGGTGCTACAGCTGAAATATCCATCTCTATCTATGCGGTTTGTGAACAACTGTTAAAAGTGATGCGATTATCGGCCATTGATCGAGTCCGCACAAAGCAAAATTTAACATTTGAGCAACAATTTGTTACACAGGCGAATAAAGTGTGCATACGTGATCAATAAGCTAATAATTTTCGTTATTCGTTCTATTCTGCTTCCTTTTCCAATCGATGTAACCAAGCCAACAGTTCCGCTACTGCCACATACAACTGCGGTGGAATATGAGCATCCAGATCGACCCGCAGCAAAAGGTTAACCAGCTCTGGCGACGCGTGCACATACAATCCATTTTCACGGGCCCGCTCAATGATCGCTTCGGCGACCAAACCATAGCCTTTTGCCAATACCAGAGGGGCTTGGTCCCCCCTGCCCGATGATAGTGCTACCGCGCTTTGGCGCTGTTCATGTCCGGTTTCCATCAAGCCTTATTCCGTCGTGTCGGTTGATCTCAGCGGTGCCAGCGGTACCACATGCAAGCCGCTCAACTGTAGTCCGACATCGGCAAAACGTTGTCGCAAAGCCGCACTCTCGTTCCGCAGCGCCACCCTGCTGGCATCTTCGCCGGCGGCCATATCGGCATGTACATTGTCGCCGCAGACGCTCACGCTTAGTTCGATAGTCCCCAGCTTCGGCAGGGTAATTGCCACGCGCGTATTCCAGATGCGCGCCACGCCTGATACGACAGCGGCTTCCGGCTGCGCATCCTTGCGCTCGTTAATTTCCCACTCCATCCTGGCATCCGGCCAGGCTTCGCCACTCCAGCGAAATACCGGCATTGCCAGCAATTCGAGCTGCTGACGGACTAGCCCCGCAGCGTCCGGGTGCACCGTCGGTATTAATGGACGATCAGCACGTATGATGGCCGAAGACATCGACGCAGAATTGTCGTCCAGTGCGCGTGTCGGGAGCGGCGCCCTGCTGCCGGCTCGATAAGCTGCCTCCACACTGACAGAACCGGAATTGTTGCGTGGCGAGATCGCTAGCGTTGTTAGCGCAGCAGTCGTTACTAACTGCGCATCGCCATTGATGAAGGTGACAATCGATGCGGCTGAGGTGGGTTGTTGAGGAATTTGTGACGTCAGTGCGTCGCTACCCGTATCGGGTATGGAGGTTGGATACATAGCGTCATCTGCTACCGGCGGTGCCACATCGTCGTCCGGTGCCGGCCATCCGAGAGCTGCCTGTGGCTCCTGCAGCATTTGCTCCCATGTACGACCACCGGCTGCAAACTGCAGCAGATGCGCTTCGTAGAACAGACCACTGGTGATGACCGTGCTGGCAAGTTCTGCCGCCAGCAGATCCGGCGCCGGACTAAGCGTTGACGACCAGATCGGTACACTGCCTTGCAGCGCTTCAACGTCCGCTGGCGTGGGCCCCAGAATGGCGCTGATCACACGCGCGGCAATACTCAGAGTGGCCCCGTCAGCGGATGGGGTCGATGGCAATACATCGCCATTGGCATCCTGGCCAACTAGCAAATCCAGCGCCTGTCGGGATGGAATACGCGGATCGTTAGCGATCACCTGTGTGCTGACGGCCGCTCCAGGACCACCAACGTCGGTCTGTGCACGCAATGGCAACAAATCAGCCCGCTGCCCCAGCGTAGTTGCCATTAACGTATCAACTCTGGGCATCACGCCACGCATGCATTTCTCGCCGTGTTACGCGCCATAAGCCTGATTAAGGGACTGCTGGCGCTTTAAACTTCCCATCAGCGCGCTTAATTGCGCCAGTTTCGGCGAGATATTGTCACGAATCTCGGCGTCGTCAGCCAGTATCCGCTTCAATAACCGGTGTTTGTGAGCCAGTTGCGAAGCATCGAGTGCGTCAACCGCGACCAGCCTCTCCTCAATCGACTTGATGTAAGCGACATGCGCCCTGAATTGCAATTCCACTGCGATCAGCTCGTCCCAGTTGGCCGCTCGTGCCAATGCGACCATATGCTCGGTCACTGCCGCAATCTGCTCGTAGCAGTGTATTACCTCACTCTGATATCCCATCTCACCCTCTGGATTGCGCAGGCAGCGACTGCCCACCCTGTTGTTGGGTTTTACCTTCGATTTCGCGCCACGCCGAACCTATATTGTCGAGCAGACGCTCGGCTTCATCCAGTTTGGTCGGATCGTTATGCAGATTGGCATTCAGCAGGCATTGAATAACGTAGTCGTATAGTTGCGCAAGGTTTGCCACCAACTCGCCCCCTGGCCCCGGATCTTCCGAAGCATCGAGACTAGCCTTCAGACCGCTCCCGACAATATTGATCGCTTTCGAAATGGCGTTGCCCTTACCCTCGATATCGCTGTTCGCCATGTGGTAGCGCGCCATAGTGATCGCCGCTTTGGCGCCATCGAATAACAGCGTGATCAACTGATGCGGCGATGCGCTCATGACTGCAGTTTCGATACCGATCCTGGCGTAAGCGTTACTGGCCTTGTTGCCGGCGGGTGTTCTGGAGTGTGACATGTACATGAGAATGGACCCTATTAGGCTGTCGTGGTCGCCGGTGCGAATTGCTGCGTCAAATAAGTGCTGGTCGAATTTAACTTATTGATAAGCACGTCCAGATTGGTAAACTGTTTTTGATAGTTTGCCATGGTGGTGTTGATCTGATTCTGCATGACCGTGTATTGCTTGCCAAGTGCCGTATAGGAATCGTTTGCGCTGGACGTAGCATCAGTCAACAACCCCGACGTACTGGAAAAACCTGTGATCAGCGCTGACATTTGGGAACCGAAACCGGTGGTGCCGCTGGCGCTGGAAAATAAACTTGCGACACCGCTGAGGTTGGTGCTGAGTGCGCTCGCCAGCTTGGTCGAATTCACGGCGAGGGTGCCGTCGGCCTGAAACGTCACACCAAGCTGAGCCAGCGTTGTCAGCGACCCGCTCCCCCCATTTTGCGGGATGTTAAAAGCGCTAGTGATCTGGCTCTCGATATTGCTTAAGGTTGAGCTGCCGATGAGTGATCCGGCGGCGGCCCCTGTGGTGCTGTTATACGCGGTCAAACTCGCCTCGGTACTGTGTAGCGAGTTATACGCCGTTACAAAATTGTTGATCGCAGTGGTTACCCCGGAGGTATCCGTTTGCACTGCGACGCTGGTACTGCCGGTTCCGGCTAACGTCATCGTGACACCTTGCATAGCCTGCGCAACGGTATTGGTAGTGCTGGTGACGGCGATACCATTGACTGTCAGCTGGGCATTTTGGGCCGCCGAGGTCTGCTGCAGATTCTGCGTACTACTGGTATCGTTCGACAATAGATTCGACAAGGCGGTATCTCCAGTCACCGAAATCTGCATACTGGAGGTCTGGCCTGTGGCCAGTGCAGTTAGCACCAGACGGTTCGGGCTGCTGCTGCCGTCGCTGATAATCGATGCCGATACGCCAAGCGCTTTATTGGCGTTAATTGCCGAGCTAATGCCGGCCAATGTATTGTTGGAACTGTTAATCGTCAGCGAAGCTGCTACCTGAGTCGTGTCTGCGGTAAAAGTCGCGCCGCTATAGGTGCCTGTCGCGGCGTTGAGCGTACCACCCGAAGTGGTGCCGAACTGGATGGTCACCGTGCCATTGCCGATTGCCGTAGTGGTGCTGGCCACACCGGTTGTTGCCACCGTCTGGGCCTGCGCCATTTGCGTTACATTGACCGAATATGTTCCACTCACCGCGGTTGAGTCGGCAGTCGCTGTCAGCACACCGGTCAACGACGACGTCGCCGAAACATTGGTGTAAAGACTCGGTTTTCCTAGCGCAGCAGCAGCCGTCTGCACCCCGCTCAACGCACCGCTCAACAAGCCGTATGACGTTAAGGTGGCGGTGTAACTGGCTTGCTGGTTGTTAATGTTGGTTAACCCAACGCTCTCGGCGTTCTGCAAACTGGTCATCAAACCATTCAGATCAAGTCCGGAGCCTACCCCAATTGTAGAAACAACCGCCGCATCAGAAGGCGTGGTAATCGGCGAAAGCGTAGAAGACATATGAGATCCTGGAATGAACTTTTTCGATAGGGCGCGGGCCGGACAACTAACACGCAACGTGTCCGGCTGTTTGCATCAAACCGCTATCGACTCACGCCTGAAACAATCTCCAAGCGTGACTGGATAGCGCAGGCAGAGAAAAAACCCCCTGCCTGAAACACCTTAAAACGATTATTGCAACAGTGACATCACGCCTTGCGCAGTGCTGTTAGCTTGCTTCAAGACGGCAGTACCTGCTTGTTGCTCGATCTGTGCGGTAGTCATCGCCGACACTTCAACTGCATAATCTGCATCCTGAATGTGCGAACGTGACGAAGACAGATTGGTAGTCATCGACTGAGCAGTTGAAATCGCTGACTGAAGACGGTTTTGGACCGCACCAAGGGAGCTGTTCAAAGCCGAAACGATCGCCAGCGCTGCATCGATCTTTGCCAGCGGGTTAGCTGTGGAGGTCGTGCCGCTAGTTGTGCTCAGCGTGAATTTGCCTGCGTTAGCGGAGTCGTCATACACCGTGTTGGCCGAACCGTCGGTCACCGTACCATTTGCTTGCACGTAGAGCGATTGGGCAGTATTGGTTGTCAGTGCACCGTTGTTGTCGATATTCACCTGCGCGCCGCCAGTTGTCGCTGTGACGGCGCCCGTGCCAGCACCCGAACCCGCTGCTATGCTGTAACCCGTTCCACCCAAGGTTGCAGCGATTGCAGTGCCAGCCTTATTGTCTGTCTGGACTTTCGTCGCCAAGGCAGCGTTTGAAATGCTCAGGTTAGTCGCTGCTGCGGTAGCAGTACCTACGGTGTAGGTGTAAGTCGCAGGTGCAGCACCGCTTCCAACCGTGATAGTACCGCCAGTACCGGCGGACGCTTTACCCATGCTGCCCAGCAAGTCACCGCCCGCGACGTCGGTAGCAAGGGTAGCACTGGCAACGGCGCCATTGACGTTGGCTTGTGCTAAAGTGCCGCCGCTTGTTTCAGTCAGGTTACCGGTACCGTCCAGATATAGCGCTTTGCCATCACTTGAATTCGTCAGGTTGCCGTTACTGTCAATATTGGCGTTAGTGGTCGTGCCGCCAATTTTGATGGTGACGTTGGTTGACCCGCCTGCGGCTGGCTTCAGGTCGCTGGTAACGTTCGCGGCTGTACGCGCAGTATCGCCGTAGGTATAACCAGTTCCGGTAGAGGTATAAACGTTGCCATCGGTTACTGTATCGCCACTTACTGCTTTACCAACAACAGTAGCCAGCGATGCATTGTCAGCGGATGTGTAAGTTCTGGCGTAGGCAGTCGTACCGTTGACGGTCGAGCCTTTGACGTAGCCACCCGAAGTCAGGTCGCTGGCGGTAGCAGCAACGTTGGCTGTACCCGTACCGTTCACGTTAAAGCCAGTCAGACCGAGGGTCGAAGAATTGATTTGCTGTAAAGCAATAGCGATGGTCTGACCATCGTTCGCACCAACCTGAATGTTGGCAGTAGTAGCGCTAGCGCCCAGAACACTGTTACCGTTGAAGCTGGTTTGTTGCGAAGTGCGGTTGATCTCAGCCAGACTTTGGCTGATTGCAGTCTGAATGGACTGCAAGTCACTGGCGGAATTGGTGCCATTCGCGGCTTGCACGGCCAGGTCACGGATATTTTGCAGGTTCGCAGTAACCTGTGTCAACGCGCCTTCTGTCGTTTGGGTCAACGAAATGCCATCGTTGGCATTGCTTTGTGCTTGGGTCAGGCCATTGATCTGTGATGTGAAGCGCGTCGCAATTGCGAAACCCGCAGCATTGTCAGCTGCGCTGTTGATTTTCATACCGGAAGACAGATCCTGGATCGCGCCGGACAATGCGTTTTGCGATTTGTTCAGGTTATTCTGTGTGATTAACGACAGTACGTTGGTGTTAATGGTCATTGCCATGGTACGACTCCTGTATTCGAAATGTGGATTCTGGCAAAATTGCCCTAACGCTGGATCCGTTCCTTAAGAAGGATAAGCACACCACCGTTATTCAGGTTATCGGCAGCGACAGGGAAAACATTTAGGGTTAGCAAAAAGAAAGTTTTATCCATCTGTCCGTCAACCCGGGACATTCAGCGCCTTGCAGCACATCCCATGGCCAGAAAATCGAGGAATCCATTGTGCGCCGACGCACATCATTACCGGTATTCGTCGACGCAACTCATATTAGAGCGTGGAGCGAACTATCAGACCGACATATTCATCACATCCTGATAGGCGCTCACCAGCTTATTACGGACCTGCAAACCCATCTGAAAGTCGATGTTGGCTTTTTGCAAATCCACCATAACGTCATTTAGCGCCACCCCCGGCTTGCCTAGCTCAAATGATTCAGCCTGACCGTACGCATGCTGTTGGGAGTCACTGATGCGATCCAGCGATTTCCGCAGCTCGTCGGAAAATCCGCCCGCCGCGACGCCCTCTGCAGGCCCGGCCAATGAACTTGCGGAAAGCGCCGTCGTTTGCAGCTGTTGTAGTACCGATTGAATAGCCGATATCGTCATGTCGTTGACCTGCGGAGAACCGCATTAGGGGTGGACCAAAGATATTAAGCGTATCAGCTATCAATTTAAACATAGGCCTCAAATGGTGCCAAAAATCATAGCTATTCAACAGATCGAAAGAGGGACAAGCGATTCACAATCTGAATCATCGCCACGGTCTGCTCACGCACCCCTCTCCTCCCATTCGAAAGAACCCTTGCTGTATGTCACACAAGCAGAAGCGAAACGCTAATAATCGTTGTGACCGGCGCTCACCTGGATTGCAAGCATGAATGCAGTTGTAAAGGGCGGCAACCCGGCCAACCTGCAAAAGAAGTCATTGCTGGATCAAGTGCGCGCCAATCCGCGTCTGCCAGCGATCATCGGCGGCGCCATTGCGATGGCGGCCATCGCCGTATTTTGGCTATGGAGCCGCGCTCCTGACTACCGAGTCTTGTTCAGCAAACTGGACGACCGCGACGGCGGCGCCATCATCGCCCAGTTGCAGCAGATGAACATTCCCTACAAGTTGGCCGAAGGCGGCGGCGCCATCATGGTGGTTGCCGATCAGGTGCATGAAGCACGTCTCCGACTAGCATCGCAAGGCCTGCCCAAAGGCGGCGCAGTCGGCTTTGAGTTGATGGACAACGAAAAATTCGGCGTCAGTGCATTTGCTGAGCAGGTCAATTACCAACGTTCGTTAGAAGGCGAACTGGCACGTTCGATTGAATCGATCGGCGCGGTCGAAACGGCCCGGGTCCACCTGGCGCTGCCCAAGCCGTCTTTGTTTGTACGCGAACAGCAACAGCCAAGCGCCTCAGTAGTGCTGACCTTGCGTCACGGCCGTTCGCTCGACGAATCGCAAGTCAGCGCGGTGGCTTACCTGATTTCCAGCAGCGTCCCTGAACTCAACGTCAAGAACGTCACTCTGGTGGATCAAGGCGGCAATCTGCTGTCGGCACCGAACACCGGCAACCGTGGCCTGGACGCCAGCCAATTGAAATATGCACAAGACATCGAGCAAACCTACATCCACCGGATCGAGGCCATCCTGCAGCCCATTGTCGGTGCCAGAAATGTACGTGCGCAGGTGGCAGCAGACGTCGATTTCTCGACTGTCGAAAATACCGACGAAAAATACCATCCGAATCAGGACGGTGGCAGCGGCGCTATGCGCAGTCAGCAATCGAGCGACTCTAACCAATCAAGTGCCAACACGCCCGGCGGCGTACCTGGCGCATTGTCCAATCAGCCCCCGCCGAGTCCGGTGGCACCGATCACCAACCCCGCAGCCAAGCCGGGAGCGCCCAACACCGGGGCCAAACCGCTTGCCACCGGTCCAGCCAGCGGCGCCACGAGCGGCGCTGGCAATCCAGGTAATACGCGGCGCGATGTCACCACCAACTACGAGCTTGATCGCAGTATCAGCCATACGCAACAGTCAGCCGGCGGCATCAAACGGCTTTCGGTCGCGGTGGTCGTCAATTACCGCGACGTTGCCAATAGTAAAGGCGACGTTGTAGCCCAGGCACTTTCGACAACCGAGCTGGAACAGGTCAGAAACCTGGTTAAAGAAGCCATGGGCTATAACGACAAGCGCGGTGATTCGCTCAATGTCGTCAACAGTCAATTTGCCGCCGTCAGCGACAACAGCGCACCGCCGCAACCCTGGTGGCGTCAGTCGGAAAACATCGCTCTGGCCAAGGACGTCGGCCAATATCTGATGTTCGGCATCTTCGCGTTATGGATCTGGTTTGGCCTGGTGCGCCCATTGCTGCGCAAGCATTTACAAGATATTCCTGTAGCGGACCCGCAATTCCCGCTGATATCCGCCAGCGGATCAGACCCTGACCCGCACCTGAAAATTGCACTCAGTGGCGAAGCACAGGAACGGCGCGTCGCATTGCACGAGTCCAATCTGCAATACGCCAAAGACATAGCCGAAAAAGATCCAAGGCTGGTTGCCATGGTCATCAAGAACTGGATGGGCAACGATGAATGAACAAGGTCTGCAAAAAAGCGCGATTCTGCTCATGTCTCTGGGTGAAGACGGCGCTGCCGCCGTGCTCCAGCACATGACCCAGCGCGAGGTTCAGCAATTGGGAACCGCAATGTCCGCCCTGCGCAAGATAACGCACGAACAGATCTCCACGGCACTTTCAGAGTTTCATAAAGAAACGGAGCAGTTCTCGGCCCTCAACCTCGATTCCAACAGCTATATCCGCGCCGTGCTAAATAAAGCTCTCGGCAATGACCGCGCCGCCAGCCTGATCGAAGACATTCTCGATTCCGGTGACAAGACCCATGGGATCGATACGCTGAACTGGCTGGAAGCCACCGAGGTGGCTGAATTGATCCGCGATGAACACCCGCAAATCATTGCTACCATGCTGGTTCATCTGGAACGCAGCAAAGCTTCTGAAGTCCTCGAACTGTTCACCGAACGTTTACGCCACGATGTTTTGCTACGGATCGCCACCTTTGGCGGCGTGCAACCGGCCGCATTGAATGAACTCACCGACGTGCTCACCAACCTGTTGTCCGGACAGGGCGTCAAGCGCAGCCGTCTGGGCGGGGTCAGGGCCGCTGCCGAAATCATCAATCTGATGACCAGCACCCAAGAAGAAAGCATCATCAAGCACATGCGCGACTACGACGGCGATTTGGCTCAACGTATCATCGACGAAATGTTCTTGTTCGAGAACCTGCTGGAGCTTGAGGATCGTGGCATCCAGTCGCTGCTCAAGGAAGTCGAATCGGAATCGCTCATTACAGCGCTCAAGGGTGCGCCCGAGGAACTCCGGGAAAAATTCTTCCGCAACATGTCACAACGTGCCGCCGAAATGCTACGCGAGGATCTCGAAGTGCGCGGTCCGGTGCGGGTATCGCAGGTCGAGGCCGAACAAAAAGCCATCTTGCAAATCGTGCGCCGCCTGGCCGATGCAGGCGAACTCGTGATCGGCGGACAAGGCAGCGATGCTTATGTATAAGGATAAGCGTGCGATGTCAGTGCAATGTGCTCTTCCCCCGCAGGCGAGAGCAGAGAATCGGTCGTCGTTTGGTCGATCAGGAAGCGGGATGAGTGATGTTTAACAAGCCCCTGTTTAACAAGCCCCTGTTTAACAAGCCCCTGCTTAACAAGCCATTGCTTGATAATCCATTGTTTGATAGTCCAATTTATTCTGGGCAAGAAGCTGACGAGAGCGCGGCCGCCACTTATACAGCAGGGCCTCGACCTGCCTCTCCCAAGCAGCCGATGAGTGCATGGCAACGCTGGGAAATGGGGTCCTTCGAGGCACCATACGAAGAACTTGCGACAACACCCGACGCCGAAGTGTTACTTGCGAAGCTGACGCCTCCCCTGCTGATCGACGAAGCTGAGCTCAGCCGCCTGCGCGAGGAAGCCCAACAGGCCGGAGCCAGCGCAGGCCATGCAGAGGGCTACAGCGCCGGGCAAGAACAAGGCTATGCCGCCGGGCAGGCGGTTGCCGCACAAGAAGCGGCCGCCTTGCGAAAACTGTCTTTGGCGCTGCCTGAGGCCTTGCGCCAGGCCGACCATGAGGTTGCCGATGCATTGCTGGCGCTGGCGCTCGACATTGCACGTCAGCTGGTTGGACAGGCACTGACGGTAGAGCCAGAACTGATCCTGGTTACCGTACGCGAACTGTTGCTAACAGAGCCGGCATTAAGCGGCACACCGCGCCTGTTATTGCATCCGGATGATATGGCGCTGGTGCAGCAATACCTGAACGATGATTTGCAAACAGCAGGCTGGTTGCTGCGCGCAGATCCGACACTTACGCGCGGCGATTGCCGGGTCCATGCCAGCAGTGGCGAGCTGGATGCCACGCTGGCTACCCGCTGGCAACGCGTAACAGCGGCACTTGGCCTCAATCATGACTAACACGCTGCCATCCGATACCAGCGCTGCCGTGAATCCCCATCTGCAGGCATGGCGCAGCGCCCTGGTTAAAGCCAGTCATGATGTCGGTCGCAGCATTCCTATCCGAACCTACGGGCGGCTCACCCGTGCGGTTGGCCTGGTACTGGAAGCGGTCGGGCTGCGGCTCCCGGTTGGCAGCGATTGTCTGATTGAACTTCCCGCAGGTTATGCGCAACGGACCACCGAGGCCGAAGTGGTCGGCTTCGCCGGCGACCGGGTGTTTCTGATGCCACAACGCGAAGTGGCAGGGTTGCTGCCCGGCGCCCGCGTGTATCCGCTCGAAAGTCCGGTCTCCCGCAATCACAGCAGTAACACCGAACCTGGCACCAAACGGCTACCGGTCGGCTACGGCATGCTGGGACGCGTAGTCGATGCTGCTGGTCGCCCGCTTGACGGCCTCGGCCCGCTGAATAGCGCCGCTGAAGTACCGCTGTCGGCGGCGCCGATCAATCCGCTCACGCGCGCACCGATCGACTCCGTACTCGATGTCGGCGTGCGTGCCATCAACGCCCTGCTGACAGTCGGCCGCGGTCAGCGCATGGGTCTGTTTGCCGGTTCCGGGGTCGGTAAAAGCGTCCTGCTCGGCATGATGGCGAGATATACCAGCGCGGACGTAATTGTGGTCGGCCTGATTGGAGAACGCGGTCGCGAAGTCAAGGAATTCATCGAAAACACGCTCGGACCTGAAGGTCTGGCGCGTGCGGTAGTCGTCGCCGCTCCCGCCGACACCTCGCCGCTGCTGCGCTTGCAAGGTGCGGCCTATGCCACCTGTCTGGCCGAATATTTCCGCGATCAGGGTAAAAACGTCTTGCTTATCATGGATTCGCTGACCCGCTACGCCATGGCACAACGCGAAATCGCGCTGGCTGTGGGCGAGCCGCCTGCCACCAAGGGCTATCCGCCATCGGTATTTGCCAAATTGCCAGCGCTGGTGGAGCGTGCCGGCAACGGTGCGCGCGATGCCGACGGCAACGGTGGTTCCATTACGGCTTTTTATACCGTGTTGACCGAAGGCGACGATCAACAGGACCCGATCGCTGACGCAGCCCGGGCGATTCTGGACGGCCATATAGTGCTGTCGCGCGGCTTGGCCGAAGCCGGTCACTATCCGGCGATCGACATTGAAGCCTCGATCAGCCGCGCCATGACCTCACTGATTACGCCGCCGCAATTCGACGCGGTGCGCCGTTTCAAGCAGATGCTGTCGCGCTATCAGCGCAATCGCGACCTCATCAGTGTCGGGGCCTATGCCGCCGGGCACGATCTACAGCTGGATCAGGCGATCGCCCTGTACCCGAAGATTGAAGCATTTTTACAACAAGAGATGCATGAGCGCGCCGACTATGCGGGCGCGACCACGCAATTACACGCACTGTTGAGCAAGGACTGACGCCATGCAACACACCTTACCGCTTGCCATGTTGATCGAACTGACACAAACCAAAACGGACGATTCCACCCGTCGGCTGGGTCAGTTGCAAAGCGCGCAAACCAGTGCGCAGGAAAAGTTGAACATGCTGATGGAGTACCGTCAGGAATATTGCGTACGCATGCAAGCACAAATGCAAGACGGCATTCCTGCCACGCAGTGGCAGAATTTTCAGCACTTCATCACTACGCTGGACGGCGCAATTGAACAACAACGCAGCGTCGTCGCCCAAGCCCTTACCAGGCTGGCACAAGGCCGCGCCGACTGGCAGCATCAAAAACGCCGCCTGAATTCATTCGGGACGTTGGCCGAGCGCGTGCGTCAGCAGCAAGCGGTGGTGCTGAACCGGCGTGAGCAACGCGACAGCGACGAACATGCCGCCAGACAATTCCGATTGCGTGCCACCACAGTGACAGACTAAAACTACTCGAGGATTGCCATGCCTTTAATGCTCACACCGGCCGCCATCAGTCAGCCCGGCCCGCAGGTTTCGACAACCACTTCGACGTCCGATCAGAACGCCAATGATGTTCGCAGTTTCGGCGACGCCTATCAGCACTCGCTGGCGAATGGCGCTGTGAAGGCGCCTGTCGCAAAAGCCACCGCGCCGCCACTCGATAAAACATCCGTCCGGACAACGTTGCGGCACCAGGCCGACAGCATTGACGACAACCCGCAAAACGCAACCGCAGCTTTATTATTAGCGATGCTGCCGGCGACTCCGACCGCAGATTACTCTGCGATCAACGCCGCTACCGACCCGGCACCAGTCAGCAGCCAGGCTACGACGGCGGAGATGCAACTCAATCAGGCAATCGCCGCAGCAAGCGGGCAGCAAAGCCAGTTTTACTCCCCTGGGACCGCTGGAAAAATATCTCCCAACAATGCCAACTTTGCCAGCGACACCACTGCGGACAAGGGCGGCGCAAACATCGCTGCCACCTCAACCACAATGCC
Source organism: Glaciimonas sp. PAMC28666 (assembly GCF_016917355.1). GTDB lineage: Bacteria > Pseudomonadota > Gammaproteobacteria > Burkholderiales > Burkholderiaceae_D > Glaciimonas. The sequence goes on from NZ_CP070304.1 coordinate 550,861, forward strand.
AACGATCGACACCGTCACGCCAATCGCAGCGGAGCCGACCTCGGCTGCCAACACCCAAAAACAAGGCCAGCAAGCCTTTCCGGAAGGCGACGCCGCCCCACTCGCTGCGGTAAGTGCCAACGCCCCCCCTGTTGTAACTGCGCCGGACACGAATTCAACCCAGCAGCATGCGCAACACGAGCACACCAGGCAAGACACCCGTATCAATCAACTGGCGGACCTAACCGCTTCCGCGACCACCCCTCCGAGCGGTGCCACGCAAACAATCGCCATCGCTGCCAGCGATGCAAGCGACCAGCGAACCGCACCTCAGGCAAACCAAATCAGCCCCGGCGCGCTGCTGGCACTTAGTCCGACGCCACCCGCACCGGCCATCAGCAGCCAGCAGATCACAACGCCAGCTCCTGTCAGTCTGGCGCTCACGCCGCAGGTCGGCAGTAGCGAATGGGCCGGCGCCCTAAGCCAACAAGTAATTTTCATGGGGAATGCCAATCATCAGGTCGCTGAATTGCACCTGAACCCGCCAGATCTTGGACCGCTCAAGGTGACCATCACCATGAACGACAATCAGGCGCAGGCGATTTTTGTTTCCGGTCATGAGTCGGTACGTGCTGCAGTGGAGGCGGCGTTGCCACAATTACGCACAAATTTGGCCGACAATAACATCAACCTCAGCCATACTTCGGTCAGCGCGGATACCCCACAGCAACAAAGCACATTCACACAGAATCAGGACGGGCAGCCAGCTCAGCGTAACGGCCAGCGCTTTAATAGCAAAGCAGCGGCGAGCAGCACACCACTGACGAGTACAGCATCGGTAAGCACCAGTCAGGGCGTCATCGATACTTTCGCCTAGCGCAAGGAGCCTTGATCCGAAAAAATTCGGGATGATGAAAAAACTCGTGCATCCCGCAACCAGGACGGTTGTACTAAGCCCTGCGTTGCAAATGCCTGAGTTGCGTCGGATTATCCCCTTTTATCGAGGGATGGCACAGCACGCTTTTCGCCGAAAATGCAGACTGGAATTTTATGCGGGAATGCAATGGCAACAACTAGCACCGATACGACGGTATCACCCAAAAAAAGCAAGCTCGGCCTGATCCTGGTCGTGTTGGCGGTGCTTGCTGTGCTCGGCGGCGGCGCTGCTGCCTATTATTACCTGATGCCAAACCAACACCATACCGAAGTCGTGGTTGCAACGGCGGAAGCGCCTATTTTTATAGCTCTGGAGCCGTTCACCGTCAATCTGCAATCGGAAGATCACGACCGCTACTTGCACATTGGCATTACGCTCAAGCTTGCCGATATTCTATCGCAGGAGCAAACCACCGTATATTTGCCGGAAGCACGCAGCCGTATCCTGTTGCTGTTATCGAATCGCAAAGCCGAAACGCTGATTACTGCCGATGAAAAAATCCAGTTGGCAGCTGAAATCCGCACCGTGTTAAACAAGCCGCTCAGCACTACCAAACCGTCACAGCGCATTACAGATGTGCTGTTTACCACCTTTGTGGTGCAGTAGAACCATCAATGAGATCCATCAATGGCTTATGAACAGCTACTGTCTCAAGACGAAGTAGATGCGCTTTTGCAAGGTGTCACCGGCGAGCCCGAAGGCAGTCCTGCGCCACCGGCTCCCGAGGATAGTTTGCCCACCTTTAATCTGGGCACGCAGGCGCGCATGGTCCGCGGGCGCATGCAAACGCTGGAAATCATCAACGAACGTTTTTCCCGGCATTTACGTAGCGCGCTATTCGATTTCATGCGCCGCAGCGTCGACATTTCGGTCGGTGCTGTCTGTATCCAGAAGTACAGCGAGTTCACGCGCCATCTGCCCGTTCCCGCCAACATAAATCTGTTGCACATGAAACCGCTGCGCGGAACGGCTCTGTTCGTGTTCGATCCGAATCTGGTTTTTCTGGTGGTGGACAACCTGTTCGGCGGCGATGGTCGGTTTCCCATGCGCGTCGAAGGCCGCGGCTTCACGCTCACCGAGCAGCGCATCATCACGCGCTTGCTGAACCTGGCACTGGAAAGCTATGGTCGTGCGTGGCAACCGCTGTATCCACTGGAATTCGAATATCTCCGCTCAGAAATGCATGCCAAGGTTGCCAACATCGCCACGCCCAACGAAGTGGTGGTGAATACCACCTTTCATATCGAGCTCGGCTCCGCCGGTGGGGCGCTACACATCTGCATGCCCTATTCGATGCTAGAACCGATCCGCGATCTGCTGACCAATCCGCTCCAAAATGAGGTCGAAGTCGACAAGCGCTGGGTCAAGCAACTGTCGCGCCAGGTTCAGAGTGTCGACGTCAAACTGACAGCCGATTTCCAGACCGTATCATCGACCATCGGACAGTTGTTAAAATTAAAAGTCGGTGACGTCTTGCCGCTCGACATGCCGGAATCTATCGTCGCCAGTGTCGACGGGGTACCGGTCATGGAGTGTGGCTACGGCACATCCAATGGTCACTATGCATTACGAGTACAGAAAATGATCAATCACCGGGACAGCGATTTAAAAGGAAGCAACAATGAGTGACGACAACATGCAAGACGCGCTGGCCGATGACTGGGCCGCAGCGCTGGCTGCACAGACGGAAGCGTCCCAGCCAGCCGCAGCCGCCGTCTTCCCTCCCAAAGGTACGGACAGCAGTGCCAATGTGTTCAAACCGCTTAGCGGCGACGGTGCAACCGTGGCAAAAACCGATATCGACATGATTCTCGATATCCCGGTGCAGCTGACAGCCGAATTGGGACATACCCGTATCACCATCAAAAGCTTGCTGCAACTGGCTCAGGGTTCGGTCGTCGAGCTCGACGGCCTGGCGGGGGAGCCGATGGACGTGCTGATCAATGGCTATCTGATCGCTCAGGGAGAAGTCGTGGTGGTCAACGATAAATTCGGTATTCGCCTGACCGATATCATTACCCCTTCCGAACGCATTCACAAACTGAATCGATGAAACAGCAGCGCATACTTTTACTACTGCCGGGTCTGGTGATGCCATTGCTGGCATTGGCCGCCCTGCCAGCTGGCGCTACCATGCCGTCCACGCAGCAGATTGCGGCCGAGACCGTCCCCACTTGGGGTGCTGGCAGTTTCCTGCAGGCCGGCTTCGGTCTGGTAATGGTGCTGGGATTGATTTTTCTATGCGCCTGGGTGGCACGCCGCCTTGGGCTGCAGCGTCATAACAGCGGGCGTCTGGTGAAGGTCGTCGCCAGCACCATGGTCGGCCAGCGCGAACGCGTGGTTGTCGTGGAAGTCGGTGGCTCCTGGCTAGTCCTCGGCGTGACGCCGGGCCAGATCCGTTCGTTGCACACGATGCCGGCGGGAGAGCTGCCATCAAACGAAACAACCTCCGCCACCGGTCTCGCCGGCGCAACCACCCTTTCCGCCAATGCATTCTCGCAAAAGCTACGCGACTCTATCACCAATTTTCGGCGCTCCTGAACCTTGAAACATCCTCTGCCCCTTGTGCCGCCACAGGCACGCCTACGGTCGTATTGCTGTCGGCTTGGCGCTGTGCTGGTCTTCATTTTCCCCTTGCTATTACCGGCGCTCGCTTCGGCCCAGGGCATCCCAGGCATTACCACAAGCCCCGCCGCTGGCGGCGGCCAGACCTGGTCGCTCAGCGTCCAGACCATGCTGTTACTGACTTCACTGTCGTTTCTGCCGGCGGTCTTGCTGACCATGACAGGGTTCACCCGCATCGTCATTGTGCTCAGCCTGCTTCGCAATGCGATTGGTGCCCAGACCTCCCCGCCGAATCATATTCTGGTCGGGCTGGCATTGTTTCTGACTTTTTTTGTCATGTCGCCGGTGTTCGATAAAGCGTATAACGATGCTTACAAGCCATTTTCGGAAAACAAGATCAGTAGCGAGCAAGCGCTCGATCGCGGCATCCAGCCGTTCAAGCAATTCATGCTGAAACAAACTCGGGAAAACGATCTGGCCCTGTTTGCCAAGCTGGCGCACACGCCGCCGATGCAGGGTCCGGAGGAGGTGCCGTTGCGGATCCTGGTTCCCGCGTTCATGATCAGCGAACTGAAAACCGCGTTTCAGATTGGCTTCACTATCTTTATCCCGTTTCTGGTGGTCGATCTGGTGGTGGCCAGCGTCCTGATGTCGTTGGGGATGATGATGGTGCCGCCGGCGAATATTTCCCTGCCGTTCAAATTAATGCTGTTCGTACTGGTCGACGGCTGGCACCTGATCGTCGGGGCGCTGGCACAAAGTTTCTATACGTAGCGGCGCTGACATGGTCACCCTTGCGCTTTAATTCATATTTTTATAGGTTGCCTGAAACGGTCCAGCGCCGTTCCAGGGCTCGGAACATACATCCATGACTCCTGAATCGGTAATGTCCCTTGGCTACCATGCCATGAAAGTCGCGGTGTTGCTGGCTGCGCCGTTGCTGTTGGTAGCCCTGGTCACGGGCCTCGTCATCAGCCTGTTTCAGGCGGCCACCCAGATCAACGAAATGACGCTCTCGTTTATTCCCAAACTGCTGGCGGTACTGGCAACGATGGTAATTGCCGGCCCTTGGATGCTGAGCGTGATTCTCGACTACATGCGTGACCTGTTCAGCAGCATCCCGCAGCTGGTTGGCTGATCTTGCATTCTCCGATGAGCGCTTACTTTTGTACGAACAGCAGCATGAGCACACACTTTCCTCCGTTCGCTAACTGATGCAGCCGGTCCTGTCCGTCACGTCGGCCCAGCTCAGCGCCTGGCTGGTCGCGTTTTTGTGGCCGTTCGTACGAATTCTCGCACTGGTCGGCACCGCCCCTGTCTTCAGTGAAACGCCGGTCCCTCGCGAAGCCAAAGTTGGCCTCGCCGTCCTCCTGACGCTGGTCATTGCACCCACCGTTACAGCGCTTCCAGCCACCCCGTTAATGTCGGCGGGCGGCGTCTGGATCATCATCCAGCAATTCATTATTGGCGCCGCAATGGGTCTGGTGATGCAAATGGTATTCGCCGCCGTTGAGGCGGCAGGCGACTATATCGGACTGCAAATGGGTTTGTCCTTCGCATCGTTCTTCGACGTCATGAGCGGCGGCAGCACCGCGGTCCTGTCGACTTTGCTGAAATCGCTGGCGATGCTGGTTTTCCTGGCAGTCGACGGTCATTTGATGATGGTCCAGACCTTGGCTACCAGCTTTCAGACCTTACCGATTTCCGTATCCCCGCTGGCGGCGGGCGGCTGGTATCTGCTGGTGTTGGCCGGTGGCGAGGTATTTACCGCCGGCCTGATGCTGGCGCTGCCGCTGGTTACGGCCATCCTGACATTGAATCTGGCACTGGGCATTCTCAACCGTGCGTCCCCGCAATTCAGCGTGTTTGCCATCGGCTTTCCGCTAACGCTGCTCAGCGGCGTCATTGCGCTGCAGTTATTGATGCCCCATATGGCGCCCTTCATGGAGCAGCAATTCTCCGCGAGTCTGACGACCATGTTGCATCTGACGCAGGCCCTGCGAAAGTGACCATTCACTGAGCAGTCATCGATTTCAGTAAATAGGTTATTGAGCGTAACTAATCAGCGTTTATTCCGACGCAACTCCAAAAATGTAATAAACCGCTGCAAGCTCGCTTCCTTGGCTTTCGGTAAGGTCAAAAAGCGGCAACCGAAGTGGTAGATAGGATCGGTGGAAGTTTTGGCGTTTTGGAAAATGATGATTTTAAGGTCTGATTCCATTGTCCCGAGATCACGATAGTCAAACGTAGCCCCGGTTAGCGTTGTGCCGATTGTCAGTTCGTCCCCATCCGGATCGACATCGGCGGAACGCAGTCGGACGCCGGTGAGCGACAGATCGACCAGGTTGAACCTTACTCGCCGCTGATTTGGTAGTGTGGCGGTGCAGACGTAGGGATCAGCGATCGGCATTTCAACCCGAAAGTTTTCACGCCGCTGTATGCGGTACAGACTTTCAGGCAACTGCGATTTAAACGCCGGCAAGCCATCATGCAGATCCGGCGCTGCCCGGCCGCATACAAACTTAATATGCACACCTGCTTGCATGCCTGAAAACAGATTCTCTTCCGACTGTTGAAAGCGAAGGTTCTCTGCATTGCCGGCACCATAATCGTACAAAAACGATCCGCTGGCTTCATCCACGTCCAGAATCCGTGTGACGATGCGCTCCCCATTTCTGCCAAAGGAGACGTTCAGAACATTCCTGTGGCGCGCCAGCTGGCGCAGCAGGCTAATGATTTCCTTGGGATGCGTTTTCCGAAAATCGGCAAGCGCGGCCAGCGCGGCCGTCAGGCTTGGCGACTCACGTGGCTCTACGCCTGTTTCAGGTACTGTTGGGATTAAATCAGGTGCCATCATTTTACTTTCCTATAGCTGCATACACCATGCCGCAGCAATAGGATGTGGCTAAAGTGTGAAAACCGTTGCAATATTTTTAGATTTTTATCTGTTGGGACAGTCTTGTAGTCCGTATTTTCCGACTTTTTTGGCATAATCTAGCAATTATTACAATAATAGCAAAAAGATACCGAATTTTAGCATTCTGGCGTTGCAAAACAATCGCACAGATCACTTAAGAGACGCATTAAAAAGTCGCCCAGTCACCGTCATCATTAACGGCAACATTCGGTACGCGTTTCAACGGTTTCACGTTCATTGCCACCGATTGCCTGACGACGCGTGGCGCGGTAGCGATACGGGCGGGCAACGCAACCATTGACGACCGGTGAACTGCCGTCTTTAACGAGGCGCCGCCGGACGTTGACGTATCGTCGATACTGAACACGCTGACCACTTGCACAAGGTTAGCGGCCTGGTCTTGCAGAGATGCGGCAGCGGCAGCAGCCTCCTCTACCAACGCAGCGTTCTGTTGCGTGACCTGATCCATTTGTATGATCGCCTGGTTAACCTGTCCAATCCCGGCAGTTTGTTCCTCGCTAGCGGCGGCAATCTCACTCATGATATCGGTCACGCGTTTGACGCTATCGACGATTTCGCCCATCGTGATGCCAGCCTGGTCGACCAGTTTCACCCCGATGTGAACTTTTTCCACAGAGGCGTCGATCAAAGTTTTAATCTCTTTCGCTGCCGCAGCGGAGCGATGCGCCAGGCTACGCACCTCGCTGGCGACGACCGCAAAACCGCGCCCCTGCTCGCCCGCGCGCGCTGCTTCGACCGCCGCATTTAGCGCCAGGATATTGGTCTGAAACGCGATACTGTCAATAACGCCAATGATGTCGACGATCTTCTTGGCAGACGTATTAATCGCTCCCATTGTTTCAACCACTTGCGCCACGACGCCACCACCCTTGACCGCAACACCGGACGCCGACACCGCTAGCCGACTGGCTTGTCGGGCATTATCGGCATTCTGTTTTACCGTGCTGGTCAATTGCTCCATCGATGCTGCGGTTTCTTCCAGCGAACTGGCCTGTTGCTCGGTACGCGACGATAAATCCTGATTACCTGATGCGATCTGGCTTGATGCTGCAGCGATAGTATCCGTGCCGACGCGGACGTCGCCAACAACGCTTAACAAGCTGTCGTTCATGTCCTTCAATGCCTGCATCAACTGCCCGGTTTCATCCGTGGTTTTCACTTCGATACGACTGCTCAGATCGCCGGATGCCACGGTTTGCGCAACCTTGATTGCCTCACTCAGCGGGCGTGTAATGGAACGTGAAATCAGGAATGCACACACTACGCCCAATGCAACCAGCAACCCACCTAACAACACCATAAGATTGAAGCTGTGGTTATATAACTGCGCGACGTCACGCCCGGTCTGGTCGATACTTTGCCTTTGAAAAGCAAGAAATTTATCAAGCTGGGCTTTGTATTTTTTCGAATTCGGTAAAAATAGTTCGTTATAAACCCGAGATGACTCCTCGCTGTTGCCGGCTTGTTTTGCTTTCATCGCCAATACTTTAGCGTTCTGGTATTTTTCGCGAAGAATCTTGATCGACTTAAATATTTCTTTTTCTGCGTCTGAAGTCAATAAAGGCTCCAACGCTTTCTGGAGTTCGCTCCCCTGTTTTACGCCTGTATCGATGTCTTCCGCAAACGTCGTTGCTAGCGATCCATCCGCACTTTTAACAATGAACGAGGTACGCACGATGGCGGAGGTAGTGAGAACATTCCAGTCTGAGACCAGCCTTTCTTTTACCAAAGGCTCTGCCGTCATTTGTTGCGTCGCCATCGCAACCTGATGCAGGTTTGATATTCCTATGACGGTCGAAACGACCGACAGGGCAAGAATAGTTGCGAACCCTATTCCCATTCGGGTACCGACCCTAAGATTAGTAATTTTCATTTTTTTGAACCACTCCCGGTTTCAAACAATTCCATGTCTTCGCTGCACATCAATCTTTCGATATCGATCAATATGAGCATACGGTTTTCTATCGCACCGAGGCCGGTCAGATATTCAGCAGACCACGTAGCGCCAAACTCCGGCGCTGGCTTAATCTGCGCTGCGCTGAGTGTCAGCACATCAGAAACACCATCCACCAAAATGCCGACCACGCGATCCCGAATGTTGAGGATGATGACAACGGTGTGTTGACCGTGTTGCGTGTTTTCCAGTCCAAACTTAATACGCAAATCGACAATCGGAACGATAATGCCGCGTAAATTAGTCACGCCCTTGATGAATGCCGGGGCATGTGCAATACGTGTTACCGCTTCATAGTCCCGTATTTCCTGCACGCGCAGAATGTCTATGCCGTACTCTTCAGTTCCGAGTGTAAAGACGAGGAATTTCTCGCCATCCCCTTCCCCATCATTTTCCAGCGTACTGATTTTATTTAGCGCAACAATAATATCTCTCCTGTATTCAAAGGTCATGTTCGGCATTTACGCCAAGGCCAACGCTGCTGATTTCTCGCGGCTAGCGCGCTGCAATGCCGGAACGTCAATAATCAGTGCGACACTACCGTCACCCAAAATGGTTGCCGCAGAAATGCCGGCGACCTTGCGATAGTTGGTTTCCAGATTTTTAACCACAACCTGATGCTGGCCAATCAGTTGATCAACCAATAATGCAAAGCGTTGTCCCTCTGCCTGTACGATCACGACAATCCCTTGCGTGGGATCGCGGCCCGCACCAGCGACATCAAACACCCTATGCAACGCGGTCAACGGCAGATATTCGCCGCGTACGTGCATCACCTGCTCGTCGTTGGTGACAGAATGGATATCTTCTGTGCGTGGCTGTAACAATTCAATGACATAGTTGAGCGGCAGAATATAAACCTCGCTTCCAACCTTCACCGACATGCCGTCCAGTATCGCCAGTGTCAACGGCAGGACGATCCTGATGGTGCTGCCGCTTCCCTGGCGTGAAGATATTTCGACGTGGCCGCCCATATCCTGAATATTCTGCTTGACCACGTCCATACCGACACCACGTCCTGAAATATCCGTAACTTTCTCTGCGGTCGAAAATCCTGGAGCAAAAATCAATTGCCAGACCTCATCGTCGGAAATAGTCGCTGCATCGCCTATCAACATGCCTCGCTGCATCGCCTTGGCCAGAATTTTTTCGCGATTGAGGCCCGCACCATCATCGCTGACTTCAATCACAATGTTGCCACCGTGATGATGAGCGGACAGCAAAAGCTCGCCAACCGGATCCTTACCAGCTGCGATCCGCTGCTCTGGCATTTCAATGCCGTGATCGAGACTATTACGTACCAGGTGCATCAACGGATCAACGATGCGTTCAATCTGACTTTTATCTAACTCAGTCGCCTTACCAAAGGTGACGAGCCGCACTTCCTTACCCAATTTTGCAGTCAGGTCGCGTACCAGGCGCGGGAAGCGACTGAACACGTAATCCATTTGCATCATCCTGATCGACATCACGGATTCCTGCAGATCACGGGCGTTACGTTGTAACTGTCCCATGCCGCTTAATAGTCGCTCATGAATGACAGGATCAAGGGTTAACGCCGTTTGCGCCAACATTGATTGGGTAATGACTAATTCCCCCACCAGATTAATAATCAGATCGACCTTCTCGACGTCAACGCGGATAGAACTCGATTCTTTCGCCCCGGTAGTGCCAGCCGCGTTACTCGCGCTAACTGCCGCAGCCGCGGTAGTTCTGGATATAGGACCCGGGGAGACCGCTTGATCGGCTGCAATTGCCCGATCAACCTGAATCGCCGGTAACCCCGGTTCGACTTGATCCTGAGTTTGCGGCAACAGAGCAGCGTCCATTGGCTCGGCCACCTCACGGCTAATATTGATTTGATCCATATCTATAATGAAACAGCACACCGCGATGATGTCATCGGGTTCGCAGGTCGTTTCCAACCACAGCACCAAGTCGTCACCGCTTTGGGTCTGTGCCAATACTTCACCAAGATTAGCCAACTCGCCGGTAAGTAAGGAACGGTCGCTCTCGGAAATGCCGGACAAGCGCACCTTTAAGCGCGCCGAACCGCTGGCAACCGCCGTTGGCGGCGCTATCGGGGATGGAGCGGCAACAACTGCCACCGCTGCTTTTGCGCCAGTCGACGACTCATCCGTAATGTCCTCCTCCGCCAGTTGCTTCAGGACCGCGCAAATACGTGCGACCGTCTCCGGATCTGGCTCGGTGCCGGCCCGATAGGCCGCTAATTGTTCTTGCAGCACGTCTTTTGCTTCCAAAAATACATCGATCATTTCCTTGCTCAATGTCAATTGAAGATGCCGCGCCCGGTCCAACAGATTTTCCAGAAGATGCGTCGTGTCCGTAAGCGCGGCAAAACCAAACGTTGCAGCGCCGCCTTTAATCGAATGTGCAGCGCGAAAAATAGCATTTAAATGTTCGTTGTCAGGCATATCGACATCGAGACCTAGCAGCAACTGCTCCATTTCGGCCAGCAACTCATCTGCCTCCTCAAAAAACGTCTGGTAAAACTCGGTTATATCCATTGGGTCTTCACATCCTTGCTTGATACTTCGTGTGCGATGCCACGCATGTAGACCTTCAAATATTCAATAGCTAAAACTTCGCAATTATTCGGCCTTACTATGTCTATTACGGACGAAAACGCATTAACTGAATCCCGGGAGCACTTTATTTAATGGTTGTTGCTGTAATGAATCCAGCGCAACGGCGGTTGGTGTTGACCTGCGGCCGCATCCTGTCATAAGGCACATGTCTACGCACAGTGCACCAACAATTTCTCATAACACACAAGATCGGCGTACCGAAACCGCGCGCTGAACACAGGCACTTGAACGCGCTCTTAAAATCCCATACTAGCCAGCAAATCATCAACCTGCTCCTGATCCGAAACCGCATCCGAACTGGTCACAACCGAGACTTGCGGCCCAAACAATAAATTACTCGCCGGGCTAACAACCGCCGCATCGTGACGGCTATCGGTCGGCGCGTTATCGATCAGAACTTGCAGCAATTGCTTTTCAATGTGCAGCACTACTTCCGTCATCTTCTTGATCACCTGGCCGGTCAGATCCTGGAAATCCTGTGCCATCATAATTTCTATGAGTTGCGCATTGATCGCCGCCGCCTGCTTTGGCACTTCCTGCAAATAACCACGGGTATCCAATACCAGTGCACGCGCATGCTCCAGCTCAACTGGATTGGCAAACCACGCATCCCAGCGGTTGTTCAACTGCCTGGCTTGCTGCGCCATCTGATCCTGGATTGGCTGCGCTACGTCGATCGCGTTCAATGCACGTTCTGCTGCACGCTCGGTCATTGCGGCCACATAAGTCAAGCGCTCGCGTGCATCAGGGATGGCCTGCGCCGCCTTGGCGATTTCCTGGTCCAGTCCTAACTCGCGCATGCTTTCGCGCAACAGGCGCGTCATGCGCCCGATCCGACTAACAAGTTGTTCGGCGGTGTCTGCAGCAACCGGCACGTTTGGCATAGAGAGCGCAGTCGGCGACATGTCAGACCCTTTCTTTCTCAATTTTTTCGAATATCTTGCTGATTTTTTCTTCCAGCGTGGCAGCGGTGAACGGCTTCACTACGTAGCCGTTCGCACCAGCCTGCGCAGCGGCAATGATATTTTCTTTTTTTGCCTCGGCGGTCACCATCAGAACAGGTAATCTAGCCATTGTCGGGTCCGCACGAATCGCCTTCAACATGGTCAGCCCATCCATATTGGGCATATTCCAATCGGAGACGACAAAACCGAAGTTTCCACCCTTTAACTTTTGCAGACCGGCCGCGCCATCCTCCGCTTCGTCAACATTCACGAAATCCAGCTCTTTGAGCAGATTACGAATAATTCGGCGCATGGTTGGAAAATCGTCTACCACCAGAACTTTGATACTTTTATCGACCATGATTACTCCAGACATGTTTACCGTTATTACAGTGCTACCGCAATTATTGCTGCCGTAACTGCTTCTTTGAATTTTTTTGTTTCGCCAATAAAATCAGCATGACGAATGACAATTCATCATGCGCAAGACCACCCTTATTTCTTAAACGCGATTCGATCTTTCACCCAATGCCATCAGGCGTACCATCAAACGATGACTCATTTCCCTGATGCTCACCACTTCATTTGCGGCGCCCATCTCTATCGCTTCACGCGGCATACCGAACACCACGCAACTGGCCTCATCTTGCGCCAGCGTGTAAGCACCCGCCTGTCGCATGCGCAGCAACCCGGCGGCACCATCGCGGCCCATTCCCGTCAAAATGATGCCGATAGCGTTTTTCCCCGCATGTGTGGCGACTGAGTCGAACAGCACGTCGATCGATGGCCGGTGGCGATTTACCGGCGGTTCCTGATCTACTTGTGCGACATAGTTAGCGCCACTGCGTGCCAGCGACAGGTGGTAGCCACCCGGTGCAATATAGGCATGACCGGGCAACACCCGTTCGCCATGCACCGCCTCCTTGACCGTGATCCGGCATAAACCGTTCAAGCGCTGCGCAAACGAATGGGTAAAACCCGCTGGCATGTGCTGCGCGATCATGATGCCAGGGCAATCTGGCGGCAATGGCTGCAACACTTCTCGAATCGCTTCGGTCCCGCCGGTAGAGGCCCCGACGATGATCAGCTTTTCGGTACTTAATAATGGAATGTGGAGCATCGGTGCCAGCGCTGCGCTACAGGGCGTTGCACCGACGCTAGTTGGCGGGCGTCGCGCAGGCTGCAAACGTGCATGTGACGCCGCACGAATTTTGTCCGCAATCAGCTCCGTATATTCAAGCAAGCCATCACGGATGCCAAGTCGCGGTTTGGTGACAAAATCGACGGCTCCCAGTTCCAATGCCCGCATGGTGATTTCCGAGCCGCGTTCGGTCAGAGACGACACCATGACCACCGGCATCGGCCGCAGGCGCATCAGTTTTTCCAGAAAATCCAGGCCATCCATGCGCGGCATTTCGACATCCAGTGTCAGCACGTCCGGATTCAATTGCTTGATCAAGTCACGCGCGACTAGTGGGTCGGGTGCGGTCGCCACCACCGTCATGTCAGGTTGACTGTTGATAATTTCCGTCATCAAACTGCGAATCAATGCTGAGTCATCTACACACAATACTTTGATCTTATTGGTCGTCACATGCCCCCCTTATTTTTATCAAAATGCTGGTACCCTGGCGCGTTCGTGTGCGGTATATCGAACAAATCCACGCGATTGAGCGCCAGCGGGCGGGCCAACGCCTGCGCTAATATATGCTCCTCTTTTTGCACCTCCAAGAGGTCATCACGACGACGTAATTTTCGTACCAGTACCTTTCCGCTTTCGGGGAAATAGCTGACTCGACGAGGTAAATTTCCACGTAGGTCCTGTGCCGTTACCCGCACCTGCTCCATTTGCAAATAGCGCAATACAAAGTCGGCATTGCGATCCCCGATATTAAGCATCGTCATGTTCGGCAACACCGCGCCGCCCCCGAACACCTTGGCCTCAAGTCGATCACGCCGTGCGCCTGCCTTAATTAGTTCGTTGAGCAGCACTTCCATCGCATAAGTGCCGTAGCGCATAGCTTGAATCGATATCGCCCCTGAGGAATCCGGTGCGTTGGGGCCGGCATCGTCGGGCAACATGAAGTGATTCATGCCGCCAATTCCCGCGGTACTATCACGCACGCAGGCGGATACACACGAACCAAGCACTGTCGTCAGCACCATGTTGCTGGAGGTGACGTAATACTGGTTGGGCAGCAACCTGATTGCGTCCATTTCGAATTCGCGATCAAAATAATGACGGCTGGCAACCGGCTCCATCGCTGCGGAAGTCATGCCCGCACCTTGGCAGAGGTGAGTTCATATACGGTCTGGCCACGTAAGCTGAGCGATTGATTCACATAGGAAAAATTTTCGGAATGCCCGGCAAACAACAAGCCATGCGGCTTCATCAACGGTGTAAAACGTTCCAATATTTTTTCCTGTGTCGGCTTATCAAAATAAATCATCACATTGCGACAGAAGATTGCGTCGAATGGCCCCTTGATGGCCCACTGCGAACTCAGCAGATTCAGTTGGGTGAAGGTCACCATTGCGGCGACCTCTGGCCGGATTCTGACCTTGCCGGCCTGCGCGCCGGTACCCTTCAGAAAGAAACGCTTGAGGCGTTCCTGCGGCAATTTACTGACCTGCTCCATGGTGTAAACACCCACTGCCGCCTTTTGCAATACCTGCGTATCGATATCGGTCGCCAGCACCTTCGCCGAACTGGCCCGACTACCGAGTGCCTCGATCAGTGTCATCGCAATCGAATACGGCTCTTCGCCGGTCGACGCAGCCGAACACCAGACGTTCATCGGTTGCGGACAGTTCACAGCATGCGCTGCCAACAGCGGAAAATGATGCGCCTCGCGGAAAAATGCGGTCAGATTGGTGGTCAGCGCATTGGTAAATCTCTCCCATTCGTCGCTATGTTTATCGGCCTCCAGCATCGCCAGATAGGACGTAAATTCAGTCAACCCCAATTCTCGTAGACGCCGCGACAAGCGGCTATACACCATCTCGCGTTTTTGCTCACCCAAAGCGATGCCGGCGCGCTGATGAATCATGCTGCGCACACGAGAAAAATCGGTATCGGTCAACGTAAAATCACGCATAACCGAGGAATTTGAGAGTGAATGAATTGCCACTGAGGTCCTAATAAAGCGTACAAGTTAAATGCGCATGAATAGAGAGGCAAGCCGTTGCTGCGACGGGTCCCAGCATGTTGCAGTAACGCTTGCGGCGCAGACCGGAGATGAGTTTAAAATTTCTCCCACTCACCGTCAGCGGTGACGGCTGCGATAGCGGCGCGTTTAAGCGGTTTGGCATTCGTCGACGGACGCCTGGCATCGCTGCCGGCAGCCGTGCCACGCAAGGCCGCCGGGACGGGACGATGCACCGTTCTTAGCGGCGCACTGACAGTCGCACGCCGGCGGTCTGTCTTGAACACGCTGACCACTTGCACCAAATTGCCGGCCTGCTCCTGAAGGGACGCGGCAGCAGCGGCAGCCTCTTCGACCAACGCGGCATTCTGTTGTGTGACTTGGTCCATCTGCATGATTGCCTGATTGACCTGTTCAATACCCGAGGTTTGCTCCTGGCTGGCCGCTGTGATCTCGCCCATGATGTCGGTCACGCGCTTGACGCTTTCAACGATCTCGCCCATGGTAGCGCCAGCCTGGTCAACCAGTTTGACACCGACGTCGACTTTTTGTACAGAGTCATCAATCAAGGTCTTGATCTCCTTGGCCGCAGCGGCCGAGCGTTGCGCCAGGTTGCGGACCTCGCTGGCCACCACCGCAAAGCCGCGTCCCTGTTCGCCGGCACGCGCTGCTTCCACCGCTGCATTCAGTGCCAGGATGTTGGTCTGGAACGCGATACCGTCGATCACGCTGATGATGTCGACGATCTTCCTGGCCGATTTGTTGATCGAACCCATCGTATCAACTACTTGCGACACCACTCCCCCACCTTTGATCGCGATCTCGGACGCAGACAACGCCAGTTGATTGGCTTGCCGTGCATTTTCGGCATTTTGTTTGACAGTACCGGTCAATTCTTCCATTGACGCCGCCGTTTCCTCGAGCGAACTGGCTTGCTGTTCAGTGCGCGACGAGAGGTCCAGGTTGCCGCTGGCGATCTGCCCGGACGCAGTCGCGATCGCATCGGTACCGGTGCGTACTTCGCCAACGATTTTTACCAGGTTGTCATTCATTGTCTTCAGCGCTTGCAACATCTGGCCTGTTTCTTCGTGCGAGTTAACGACGATAGAACTGGTGAGATCACCTTCGGCTACGCGCCGCGCAATGACAACCGCGTCACTTAACGGACGCGTGATACTCCGTGTGGTCAATGTACCTAACAGGAGGCTGACGGCGACCGCCAGAAGGGAAATAGTCAGCACCAGCATGCGTGTTTGATTTGCCTGTGCGTCCACTTCCGTCCCTGCAGACTCCATCAGGCCTGACTGAAACTCGATCAACTGGTCGAGTATTTTCATATAGGCAAGCTGAGCCGGACGCAGTTCCTTCAGTAACACCGTCTTAGCCTCGTCTTTTTTGTCTTGCTTTGCCAGTGCAATAAAAGTCGCTTTCAACGTGGTGAACCGCTGCCTTACCTCGATCAGTGCTTTGAGATCTTCTCTACCTTGTGGCGTGATAATCATCCCATCAAGTTTATCAATCGATGCAGTAATGACACGCGAATCCTCCTCAATTTCTGCAAATTCCTTATTGGTTGCATCAGCATCCGTCATCAACAGGACCTCGCCCATCTCGCGTGCCGTCTCGTTCAATCTATCTTTGATCCTGTGCGCAAGCACTGTCTTGGGATAGCGATCCTCGTTCATTAGCTTAATATCACCGCCGAGGCTTCCTACGCGGATATAGGTGATCGCCGCCAAAATAAGCGGCAGGAGGGTAAGGGTCCCAAAAGCCAACATTAACTTGTGACTAATCTTCAAATTCCGAATGTTCATTTTATTTTTTCCCGTCGGAAATATCTGGTTGCAAATCTTATTCATCGCGCTCTCGCCATCAGGCGCGACCTGGCTTAACATTCCAATTTTCTTGCTAGACATCGATGTGTTGATAACAACAGAACCAACATGCGATGAACGATCGCCCCCATCAATCAAACGATCCTTAATCAGCGTCGTTCCCATCTATGGCGGTTGGCGATGCGGGTCACGCTCGATAACCACGCAACTCCGTATTCTTCCAGGCCTGAGGTCGAGATGAGAACCTCCCGTGATGTGATTACGGCCGCATTACGGCGTGCCCTGCCGTTAAGCGGCTGCACGTTGGCTAGCATAAAGATCCTTTGTTAATATGAAACAAAAACCGCTGACACATAGGCTGAAGATAGCAACTGTCTCCATGCTCAACTTACTTAACGGCAATCAATTGCATTTTCTTTAATTAGAAATTTGGCGACGCGCGCGTGCTCATGCCTTAATTTCTTATAGGAAATCGGCTGACGAGGAACAGGGGATCCACGCAGAAGCAATTAACCTCTCACCGAGTTGCGCCGAAGAAAATTATTGAATTATGGAAAGCGAATAGAAAGGCTTCAGGAGGTTATTTCTAATTACTTGGTCAACGCAAAGTAAAAGACGAGCGCCATCAGCGAGAGCCAATGCGGGCCGCCCCTGATGACCGTGGTGCTTGCAGAACGAGAATAGGAGCAGAGGGGAAAATCAGGATAATTTTTGATTTATGCAGCCGTTGGCACAGTGACAGAAATTGATAACTGATCATTGATCATTGATCATTGATCATTGATCATTGATGATGCAAATCGTCGGTCCATTCAACCAAAGGGAACGATTGGATTCTGAACTTACGTAGTGACATGAAAATATAACGCTGAGTTAATTCGTCGGAGCTGGTCCCCACTCGAAGGCAAGTTTCCCCAATGTAAACTGTACCGCCCGAACTTTTCCTCGATAACACTCTGAGGCAATTACGAGGGGATCACTCCTTCGCCTAAGAAAGATTCGCACCTTTATCAAGCAGCGTGACCCCACCTTTTAGCAAGGCATTAACGTCAGATCAAATCCCACCTGACAAAACTCAGCCTACATTGGAAAGTGAGCAAACCACAAACTTACTTTGCCTTTCCCAGCATACTAAAAATACTCGAAAAATCCAAGCCGCCGGCACCGCTCTTGCTATGGATGTCGTAAAGATTTCGCGCTAACGATCCCAGCGGAATACTGCTGCTGGTAGACAATGCGTTTTCCGTCGCCAGGCCGAGATCCTTCAACATCAAGTCAACCCCGAAGCCGCCGCTGTAGTCTTTCGATGCAGGAGCGTTTTCCATAATACCGGGACATGGGTTATACACTTCCAGCGCCCAGTTGCGGCCCGAACTTTTTGACATGACTTCTGATAATATTTTGGGGTCCATTCCATTTGCCATACCAAGCCGGATTGCTTCGGACGTGCCAATCATCAATATGCCTAGCAGCATGTTGTTACACATTTTGACGGTTTGGCCGGCCCCGCTTTCGCCAGCGTGAAAGATGGCTTTCCCCATAATCTCGAACATCGGTTTAGCCAGTTCAAAACCGTCTGCAGAGCCGCCGACCATAAACGTCAATGTCCCCGCCACCGCGCCGCCCGTGCCGCCGGACACCGGAGCGTCAACCATGGTAAAGCCTTTTTCGCTGGCCGCTGCCGCCACCTTGCGCGCGCTGTCAGGCGCAATCGTTGAGCAATCAATGAGCAACGTTCCGGGCTTTGCTTGCGCCAAAATTCCGTTCTCACCGAAGTACGCCGATTCGACGTGACGGCTGGCTGGCAGCATCGTAATAATTGTTTTTGCTGATTTGATTGCGGAGATCAAATCAGCGCCGTTACTGCCGCCCCCTGCGATAAATTTCTCGACGCTGGCGGGCACCAGATCATGGCCGCTAACGCGGATTCCGGCACGCACCAGATTCAGCGCCATCGGCAAACCCATATTGCCGAGTCCGATAAAAACTACTTCGCTATCCATATATTATCTCCTTAGCAACGTTACTTCATTGAGATCGTGGTGTTGATCTGACCGCCATCATCATCGGGAGCGAACCAGCGCGCCGTTACCGTCTTGGTCTGGGTCCAGAACTGAACAGCTTGTTTGCCGTTTGGTCCAAGATCACCGAGCTTGGAAGCACGCGAACCAGTAAAGCTAAAATACGCTACCGGCACAGGAATGGGGACATTGATACCGATCTGACCGACATCAATTTCATTTTGAAATTTACGCGCCGACCAGCCGGAAGACGTAAAGATCGAAGTACCGTTGCCGTTCGGATTGGCATTGATAAACGCAATCGCATCGTCCAGGGTTTCCATCTCGACTACGCACATCGCGGGACCAAAAATTTCTTGCGTATAAATATCCATTTCAGCTGTTACGCCGGAAAAAATAGTTGGTCCTACGAAGTTACCGTCCGGGTAATCGGCGACTTTACAGTCGCGTCCATCAAGCAATAGATTAGCGCCTTGCTCCACGCCGGTTCCGAGCAAACGTTCGGTACGTGCTTTGGCCGCTTTGGACACCATCGGGCCGAGGTCTGCGGTGCGATCGCTGCCCGGACCGATCTTCAACGTGCGGGAGCGCGACACAATCTCCGGCAGCCAATCTCTGGCTTTGCCAACCAACAGCACGACAGAGTTAGCCATGCAACGCTGACCGGCAGCGCCAAACGCCGCACCAAGTAGATTATTGATTGCCTGATCTTTATTTGCGTCCGGCAAAACGATGCAATGGTTCTTAGCTCCCATCATGCACTGCGCCCGTTTGCCAGATTCGCTGGCACGGCGATAAATATGCGTACCGACATTGGTGGAACCGATGAAGGAAACGGCCTTAATGTCTGGATGATCGCACAGCATGTTGGCGACATCGGGACCGCCATGGACCACGTTCAGCACGCCCGGTGGAAGACCCGCTTTTTGCGCCAGTTCAACCAAAAATAGCGACGATGAAGGATCTTGTTCGGACGGTTTTAGTACGAAGGTATTACCGCACGCAACGGCGACCGGAAACATGAAACATGGCAGCATGACTGGAAAATTGAAGGCGGTGATACCTGCGCCGACACCAATCGGTTGATGAATGGTGTAGACGTCGACACCGGTTGCGGCGTTTTCTGCCAACTCCCCCAATTGCAACGAGGTAATAGAACACGCGTGCTCGACCACTTCCAGTCCGCGCATGATTTCGCCTTCGGCATCCGGCAATGTTTTGCCGTGTTCACGCGTAATCAGTTCAGCCAGCGGTGCGATATTCTCACGCAATAGTTGCTGAAACTTCAGCATGATGCGCATGCGCTGACTGAGCGACGTGTTGCGCCAGGTACGGAACGCCTGTTTTGCTGTCGCTACCGCTTCATCGACTTCGGTCTTAGTCGCAAACGGTACGCGCGCGACCACTTCTTGCGTGGCTGGATTGACAACGTCACGCCATTCGGTACTGGTTGACTGGACGGCTTTGCCGTTGATATATAGCGGCACGTTAGGGATGGTGAATTCAGACATGTTTATTTTCCTTCAAATAAAAAATGGTAATTCGGAAAGTAGTGAATGCAAAAATGATACAAATTCAAACCAATACTTGAACGGTTTATGATCATCGCCGCCGCCGTGCTATCAGCAGTCGGCGGCAAATCCCACTTTTTTTATTTCACGAGGGAGCAAGAAGCATCCATCGGTTTGAATGCCTGATCAGCGGGGATGGTTGATAACAATTTCAAATAATCCCAAGGGCCTTTCGACTCTGCTGGCGTTTTGACCTGATACAAATACATGTCGTGGATCACCCTGCCATCGGGACGAATCGAAGCATTCCGCATAACGGCATCATTAATAGGAATTTCACGCATCTTTTTGGCAACGATATTTGCGTCGTGGGATTTTGTCGCAGCCGCTGCCTTCAGATAATGGTAAACACTGGAATACACCCCTGCGTGCACCATGGTTGGCTTATTGCCTTTGTCCAGCGCTTCAAAACGTTTGGCAAAACTACGCGTGTCATTGTCGAAATCCCAGTAAAAACCGTCGGTGTACACCAAGCCCTGCGCGTCCTTTAAGCCCAGTGCATGCACATCAGACAAAAACACCAGCAAAGCAGCCAGACGTTGGTCTTTGGTGCCAATACCAAACGAGCGCGCCTGCTTGATCGCATTGACGGTGTCCTGACCGCCGTTGGCTAAGCCGATCACCTGGGCCTTGGAACTTTGTGCTTGTAATAAGAATGATGAGAGATCACTGGCGTTGAGCGGATGGCGTACGGAGCCGACCACAGTACCGCCCAATCGTTTAACCACATCGCTGGCATCTTTTTCCAGCGATTGTCCGAAAGCGTAATCAACAGTCACGAAATACCAGGATTTTTGTCCCATCTTGGTTAAGGCGGCTGCCGCACCGGCGGCTTGTGAATAGGTATCGAACATCCAATGGAAGCCGTTCGGTGCGCACTCGGCGTTGGTCAATACAGTGGTCGCGGGGCCGCTATACATTGCGATTCCACCTTTTTCACGGATCAGGCGCTGCACCGCCAATGCAACGGATGAATTGGTGAGGTCGGCGATGGCATCGACTTTATCGCGATCCAGCCATTCGCGTGCTTTGGAGGCGCCAATGTCAGCTTTATTTTGGTGATCTGCGCTCAATAACTCTATTTTCATGCCCTTGCACTCGGCCTTCATGCAATCTTCTATCGCCATTTTGGCTGCCACGACCGAACCAGGACCGCCCATACCTGAATACGGTCCCGACATGTCGGTCAATATACCGATCTTATATACGTCGGGAGCTTGGGCATGGACCAATGGGGAACTTGCCAATAATGCAATTGCCAGAGCAGCGAAGCTGCGCGTAAACACCTTGTAAGGCATGGTTGTCTCCTGATTATTATTAATATAGTGTGGGCGTATTCTGCATGTGCATTATTATTGGGACAATATAAAAAAAATCACAATGGCTTTGCATTTTTACAAAGCACGGATAATCTTGGAAAATATCACGATGGCGACACTGGATTGGGACAACCTGCGCGTATTTCTGGAACTGACACGTAGCCAGGGATTAGTCGATGCGGCAAAAAAACTGGGGGTAGATCACTCAACGGTCTCGCGTCGCATGCGTCGATTTGAAGAGCAAGTCGGAAGCCAGTTATTTGAGCGCAACAACCAGGGCTATACGTTGACTGCAGAAGGTCATCGATTAATCGAATACGCAGAACAGGTGGAGAGCACGGTCTATGCTGCGGCAGAAGAATTGAGCGGACATAACCGGTTGCTTTCCGGACAAGTCAGACTCGGCGCGACCGAAGGCTTCGGCACCTTTGTATTGGCACCGCATCTGGCACACTTCTGCGCCCGTCACCCCCATATCAGCGTCGACCTGCTGCCGGTACCGCGCTTTGTTAACTTATCGAAACGCGAGGCCGATATTAGCGTCACCCTTGAACGTCCGCAGAGCGGTAATTTTGTTATGACCAAACTGACAGATTACCTATTAAAAGTATATGCAACCCCTGCTTATCTGGCCGCCCACCCCGCGATAAGTTCGATGGAAGATCTGGCCGCGCATCCGTTCATCGGTTACGTGGATGATTTGGTGTTTACGGAGCAATTGCGCTACAAGGAAAACGTTGCCCCTTCAGCTTTTCGCGCATTTCGCAGTACCAGTGTGATCGCCCAATATACGGCGGCGCGCAGAGGTCAGGGATTGGCGATTTTGCCTTGTTTTCTGGCGCAGCAAAGCAATGATCTGGTGCCGGTGCTGGATGGACAAGTCGATATACAGCGCACATTCTGGCTAGTTGCAGCTGCGGAAACGCGAAATGTGGCGCGGGTCGCTGCCCTGTGGACTTATCTACGCGACGTGATGGAGCCGAACCGCCCCTTTTTGATGGGAGAGTCGCGCGAGATGGTCTGGCTGGATTAAAGGGAAAGCCAGCCCGAAGTCGGATTGTGTGCATCAAACCTAGCCCGTCAGAGCGGATTTATTCACGGCTCCAATAGCGCTTTTTATCAAGAATTCGACGTAAAAATGATCACTCAGACCATTTCCGCACCGAGACTCATTATTCCGACCGGCTCTCGATACGTTATAATCGCGACTTCCCGGTAATGCCCAATTGCAGCGGCCGCTATAGCAGTCCAAGCGCATCTCCCATTTTTTTGACACCTATCAAGGCAAGCGACCGTAGTCGTTTGAAGCACGCATCATGCAAGAACCCATTTCAGCGCAGCCGCCCGTCGATCAAGCCAATGAGGAGATTGACCAGGCAAGCGATCATGCCAACGACTCTACCAGCGCTTCCACCAACGACTCTGCCGAAGTTTCCGCTAACAACGTATCGCTTGAACAAATTGCCAGCGAAGTCGGACGCCGTCGTACGTTCGGTATCATTTCCCATCCCGATGCAGGCAAAACCACGCTGACAGAAAAACTGTTGCTGTTTTCCGGCGCGATTCAGTTAGCAGGTACCGTCAAGGGTCGTAAAAGCGGGCGTCACGCGACCTCGGACTGGATGGAAATCGAAAAACAACGTGGCATCTCGGTCGCCAGTTCGGTCATGCAATTTGAATACCGCGATCACGTGGTCAATTTGCTCGACACCCCCGGTCACCAGGATTTCTCGGAAGATACTTACCGCGTATTGACGGCTGTTGACTCGGCGCTGATGGTGATTGATGCTGCTAAAGGTGTCGAAACCCAGACCATCAAGTTGCTGAATGTTTGCCGCATGCGTAACACACCGATTATTACGTTGATGAATAAGATGGATCGCGAAACCCGTGATCCGCTCGAACTGCTGGATGAGCTGGAGACGGTGCTGAAAATCCAGTGCGCACCGGTTACTTGGCCCATCGGCATGGGCAAATCATTCCGCGGTGTATATCACTTGCTGCGTGATGAAATTTTGTTATTTGCCCCAGGTAGTGAAAAAGCCGACCAGACCTTTGAAGTGATCAAGGGCATCGATAATCCCCGCCTTGACGAAATGTTCCCGCGCGAGGTTGAGCAGTTGCGGATGGAAGTTGAATTGGTACACGGTGCTTCGCATCCGTTCGACAAAGAAGCATTTTTGGCTGGTGTGCAGACGCCTGTATTTTTCGGGTCTGCGATCAACAACTTCGGTATCCGGGAAATATTAAATGCGCTGATCGACTGGGCGCAACCGCCGGGAGCACGCGATGCAACTGTTCGTACCGTCGCGCCGACAGAGAAACCATTCTCAGGCTTTGTGTTCAAGATCCAGGCCAACATGGACCCCGCGCATCGTGACCGCATCGCTTTCCTGCGCGTCTGCTCGGGCCATTTTGAACGCGGCATGAAAATCAAACATCTGCGCCTTAATCGGGAAATTAAGGTTTCAAACGTCGTGACCTTCATGGCATCGAGTCGTGAACAGGTCGAGGAAGCGTTTGCGGGCGACATTATCGGCCTGCCAAACCACGGTAATATGCAAATCGGCGACAGTTTCTCAGAAGGTGAATTGCTGCAGTTCACCGGGATTCCCTACTTTGCACCAGATTTTTTCCGTTCGGTACGCATTCGCAATCCCTTGAAAATTAAACAACTGCACAAAGGTTTGCAGCAGTTGGGCGAAGAAGGTGCGATTCAGGTATTCAAACCGGTTTCAAGTAGTGATCTGGTACTAGGTGGCGTCGGTGTGCTGCAATTTGAGGTGGTTGCCAGTCGATTGCTGAACGAATACGGCGTAGACGCCGTATTTGAAGGCACCAGCATCAGCAGCGCCCGCTGGATTAGTTGCGCCGATAAAAAAATGTTGGCGGACTTCGAAAGATCGTCTGCGGGAAATTACCTTGCCCACGATGCTGCCGGGAATCTGGCTTATCTGGCAAGTTCTGGCGTGAATCTGCGTCTGGCGCAAGAGCGCTGGCCGCAGATAACCTTCCATGAGACACGCGAACACGCGGTCAAACTTTCCTAAACTGAGGGCTGAGGGCTGAAGGCTGAAGGTTGAAGGTTCAGCTATCGACGCACTTATTCAGACGAAAAAAAACGATCCGATTGGACCGTTTTTTTTCTTGTAAATCGATACGACAACAACGCCGTATTCGATTTCACATTCACTACGATTTAGTTCAAGCTTTATAAACTTGGGTATTATCGACCGCTGCGAGCTTGGCATTCTGATATTCCAGTTCCTGCTCTGGATCAACTTTACCATCCAGTTGCTGATGCAAGCGTGCCTCGTCCAGATCGCCGGACCACTTAGCGACCAGAATTGTGGCTACGCCATTGCCGACAGTATTTGTCAATGCACGTGCTTCAGACATGAAACGATCAATACCTAGAATCAAGGCCAGTCCGGCTACAGGGACATGGCCAACGGTCGACAAAGTCGCTGCCAAAACAATGAAGCCGCTTCCAGTTACCCCCGCTGCACCCTTTGAGGTCAATAACAGCACCAGAAGCAGCGTTATTTGATGCCAAATCGTTAATGGTGTATCGGTTGCCTGAGCAATAAAGATTGCTGCCATGGTCAGATAGATCGACGTGCCATCCAGATTGAACGAATAACCAGTCGGGATTACCAGGCCAACGACTGATTGCTTGGCGCCGAGGTTTTCCATCTTAGCCATCAAACGCGGTAATACCGATTCCGATGAAGACGTACCGAGAACGATCAGCAGTTCTTCCTTGATGTACTTCACGAACTTCCACACGCTGAAACCGTTCAACCGTGTGACGATGCCGAGCACAACAAAAACAAATAGCAAACAGGTTGCGTAAAACAAGCCCATCAGTTTGCCCAGGGAGAGCAACGAACCAATACCGTATTTACCGATAGTGAAGGCCATTGCACCAAACGCGCCGATTGGCGCCACGCGCATAATCAAGCCAACAATGCCGAATAATACGTGCGAAAATTTCTCGATAAAATCGAATATCAGAGTGCCACGACCGCCAAAGCGGTGAAGCGCAAATCCAAACAGCACCGAAATTAACAGCACTTGTAGAATGTCGCCTTGGGCAAACGCACCGACGAAGCTGCTCGGAATAATATGGGAAATGAAATCGACAGTTGAACCCATCGAGTTTGGCGCGGTATAGGCAGTGATGGCCTTAGTATCGATCGTCGAAACGTCGATATGCATACCTGCACCCGGCTGAAAAATGTTGATCATGATCAAACCGACGATCAAAGCGACGGTACTCATGACCTCAAAGTACAACAAGGCCATACCACCGGTCTTGCCGACCTTTTTCATGTCTTCCATGCCAGCGATACCGATCACCACCGTACAGAAAATCACCGGTGCGATGATCATCTTGATGAGCTGAATGAAACCGTCACCCAGGGGCTTCATGGAAGCGCCGGTTTGCGGGAAAAAGTGACCAATCAAAACGCCAATGATAATGGCGGTCAGTACCTGAACATATAGTGACTTATACAGCGGCTTTTTTGCCATTTTATCTCTCCATTTACACGTATTGTGCTTAGAATTTTTCTACTTGCAGCCCAACTTTGCTAACTTTGCACCATTTAGCGCCAAAAAGCCAACAATAGCCGCACAGCATTTTTTCCCCGGCGTACCTTTTCTTTTCAGACTTACTTCATCATTCCGGGCAATAAACCGGTTATTGAAAAAGGTGATAAAAATTGAGAAAGTGCGCAACTTTAGCTGAACCGGACCGCATCGTTCAAGTTATTTACCGCGATATGTGGAAATCACTTAGCCTGGATCACAACGAATGTTGAGGGGCTAAGCCAGAGAATCGCATCGTTCGGAATATTGAACGACGCTGTGGCATCGAGAAAGCACTTCCCTCTTACGGGGATTCGCGTATTTATTAAGTAATAGCTCTTACTGCACGATCGCCGGATAGACCTTTACCAAAACGATCCGGGGTCCGTTCATTTTTTTCACGACTATATCAAATCCGTCGAAGGCCACTTTTTGGCCTTCTTGTGGGAGATTGCCAAGCTTCGCCATGATCAATCCGCCGACCGAATCGACATCTTCGATTTCTTCGATATCACCACCCAAAATACGCTCCAGGGAAAAGATCGGCAAACTTCCCTTCCCTACCAAAGTGCCATCCGGTAGCCGCGTCCAATCATTGTCGTTCAAGCGGAATTCATCACGAATTTCGCCGACCAGGGCGCCCAAGAGGTTATCAAGCGTAATAAAGCCACGCGGAACCAGCCCTTTTTTTCCAATAATAGCGAAATGTGGCGCGCCACTGCGCACCAGCCGAAATAGCGCGAGAGCCGACATTCGTGAGGAAATATATTGCACCGGACGCAGGTACTCTTTCAAGCTATCGATCGATTTTCCCTCCTGTTGCGCAAAAAACAGGTCCTTCATGTGCACAACCCCGAGGACAGTCATACCGTCAACGTCAAAATAGGGATAACGACTGAACCGGTTACGGTAAATAATTTGTAGATTTTCATGCAGACTTAAGTTGGCATGCAGTGCAGCGACTTCATTGATTGGTCGCATCAAATCCGAAACTTCAAGCTCGCTGAAATCCAATGTCTGCGCAAGCACATTCCATTCATCGGGCGTGAATCTCTCACCGGAGCGACTGCTGCGTAAGATTAATTTCAACTCGTCGGCGGAATACTGCGTATCGTGACCCTGGCCCTGCGCTAAGCCAACCACTTTCAATAATCCGTTCGCACTGGCATTTAACAACCATATTGCCGGATACATCATCCAATAAAAACCATACAACGGCAATGCGCTCCACATTCCTACCACTTCCGGATTACGAATGGCCATGGTCTTGGGTGCCAGCTCGCCCACCACAATGTGCAAAAAGGAAATCACAAAAAATGCGAAGAAAAAGGAGACACCGTGTATCAGCTCCGGGGATGTAATGCCAATCCAGCCGAAAACCGGCTCTAACAGTCCGGCAAAGGCCGGCTCTCCGATCCATCCCAGACCGAGCGAGGCCAACGTGATACCTAGCTGACAAGCTGATAAATAGGCATCTAACTGACGGTGCACCGTCGATAAAATCCGTCCCCGGGCGCCGTGTTTTTTGGCGATAGCGCGAATTCGGGTTTGACGCAACTTTACCAAACTGAATTCGGCGGCAACAAAAAAGCCATTGAGCGCAACTAAAAATAGCGCAGCAATGACTAATAACAGGTTATTCAATGCGACTCTTTCCAAAGATAGAAAGCACTAAGTATAGGCGAACGGCTGGCACGCAGTGTGTTGCGTTTCCAGACCAGGCTAAAATAAGTACGGCGCTAACGCCTGAGACGGACGGCTGAGTCGGCAAGTTAAGAGAAATCAAAGTCCACCTGCACGTCCATGCAGCTATCGATAAACGCGATATGGCACACAACAACAATTCAAAATAATAAGTGTTTCGTTTTATAAAGCGCAAAAAAACAGCGATTTCTCGCTGCTTTTTCAATATATTGCACTGGCCCCAGTGCCGTTCCACGACGAATTTGGAAAAGGCCGTTTTATGAACGCTTCTAATAGCCCAACAAATTACATCATCGTTGCCAGAGCACATTGACGATAATGCTCTGCCGCCTTGTCGCCCTGTTCCAAACCTTCGTGCAACTGAGCAAGTTTCAGGTGCGCTTCACGCACAGTGCGTGGTTCGGTTGCATTCGATAAAGCTTGCTGTAAATGGCGCTGGGCCTTGCCCCACAATTTTTGCTTCAGACAGAACGTGCCAAGCGTCAGCGCTAACTCCGCATCCTGCGGCTCAACGGTTGTCCAGGCCTCGCATCGTTCAATTTGACTCCGCAACGCGGGCGTTCCTTCGCCTGCAATTGATTCACGATAGACCCGCATTAATCGAACGTCCCACTCCACCATCAGTGACTTCTCGATCATGTTTCGGGCTTCGTCCTGCATTTCCCGCTGGGTAAAAGCGCGCGCAGCACGAACGACCAGCGATGGCTTGAGGCGATCTTCGGCAGGAATCGTCAGCCACAAACGCTGTAGTGACTCTGCGTCATGCGATGCATCTTTCAATAAATCGTCATAGGCCAGCTCGCGCAGGCGGCTCGACAGCACGGGATTCAACGCGTCATGCTTGTCCAATGTCCTGACAAGTCGCAGGACTTCGGGCCAGTCCTTGGCTTGCTGGTTGGCTTTGAGAGCCAACCGCAACGCTTGGATATGGCGAATTCCACTGGCATTTAATTGACTCACAGCTGCCAATGCGGCCTGCGGTTTATGCTCGTCCACCAATAAATTAAGCGTCGTCATCAAACGCGCGGTTTTCATCGCATCCTTGTCTTCAATACTCGAGAGCCAGATGTCGCGGCGTTCAAACTGTCCCATCCGATGCGCGGCGCGGGCTGCAATCAGCGCAGCGACGCCAAGGTTGTCGTTTAATTCAGCCGCGCGCGTGGCTGCCTTTTCCGCGTGGCCGAAACGGCCCTCAAACAACGATTTGAGCGCATCACGCAGCGCTTTATTGGATTTTTCCTCACGCTTGTGGCGACGATAAGAGATGACTTTGCCGGGTAACTTTTGCGTGGTCCGGATTGCGCGGACCAGTATATATAAGGCGATAAAGAACAGCGCCTGCAATAAGAGGAAAAAATTCAGCGACAAGTCGATTCGCTTGAAGGAATAAAATAACGCTACGTTACCAACGTTGTAGCGCGCAGCAACTGCCAAACCTATGGCAGCCGCGAACAGGGCAATGATCCAAAGAAAAAATCGCATAAACCTATCGCTTGTTTTTGTAAGTACGGATCGCAGCCAAACTATCCAGCGTTGGCATATTGATTGACAAATTATTACCTTGTATTTGTTTTAACAGCGCTTGCGCGGTCTGCGTCTGCTTGGCACGCGTATCGAAATATTTGGTGATGGTTTCTTGCGCCGCGATCAGATCGCTGCGGAAAGCCGATTCATTGTGCGATAACAGTCCAAGCCGCGCGTTCAGCAGGCGCAACTTCAGATTTTCCCGAGCGTAGTAAGCCTGAGTCGGTGATAGCAGCAACGCATCGGGCGAGTTGACCGTCCGTACCCGTATCAATTGGCTAACCTCACCCCATAAGTCTGCGGTCCAACTTTTCCAGAGATCCTTAATCACGCCGCTCCAGTCGGTGCTGACGTGGCCGTTTATGGAGGTTGTGTGGTCTGTCGCTGCCTTACTGTCCGATTTGCCATCGCGCGTTTTTGAGGCTATCGATCCGGCCGGGTGCGGTCCTTTGCTGTAGAGCTTCTCGACCGGTGGACTGATTGGCGGGCTGACAGGTTCGCTGGCAATTGCTACCGGCTGGACATCAGACAACAACGGAAGGCTGTCTATTTGACCGATTAAACTATCGAGCCGCACCGCGATGCCGGTGGTATCAAGCGTCGGTAGCGCTTTCAGACGGTCAATATCATGCGCGATGGCGCTCCGAATAACGACAAATTGCGGTTTGTCGGATCGTGCCAGATTTTTATCGGCATTCTCCAATGCGATCAAGGCACCCGGCACATTACCGGCCAGCTGCAATTGCTGACTGGCAGTAGACAAGACGTCTTCGACTTCCGACAGCGCCCAATCGTCACCATTTTTGGAAAGATCCTGATACAACTGCGCAAGGGCCAGCTGCTGACTCTGCGCTTCAATTTGCTTGTTCTCCAGCACAGCAACCTTTGCCTCGAGTTCTTTGGTGCCATCCTGGACCGACTTCACCACGACTTTAGTATCGTTGTTAGAGCTATCACCCACTTGTAAGCGGCGCGCCATCTCTGTGCGTAACTTCACGTTTTCGTTGTGAGAGCTCCACCATTGCGCGGCCAGCAAAACTGTCACAATTAACAGCAGCACATAAACCGTCCGCAACTGCTTATTGGCATTCTTGCCATTATTTAAGGCGTATGGCTGCAATACGGGAGTATGCGGCGACGGGTTGACGGTTGGACCAGCGGGCTGGTGCGATGGGGAGGGTGATTGCGGTTCAGTCATAGTTCGAATTGTAACGCGTCAAGTAGTCGTCCGTCCCCTGAGCCTGTCAGGGTTACGGTAGTAAATCCTAACGCATGTGCCGTATCGGCAATGCGGGCGTGTGGAACCAGTAAGTTTTTATGTTGCATTTTTACAACATTCGTATCAGTTTGTGTCACATTTTTCAGCGCAGATACCATTTGCATCAGGTTTCTCAGGGCTTCCGAACTGGTTACTATCCAGTCGTTTTCAGACATGAGCAAATGCTGCAGTTGCGTCGAAACCGCTGGCGTCATCTCCGGTGCCTGACGGCGGTACGCTGCCAGTGGCCATACTTCGACCCCATTCGCGCGCAAAGTGTCGGCTAACAATTCGCGTCCGCCATCACCACGTACGATCAATACACGCTTTCCACATAAGCCGGGCAGGTCCAACGCTTTTAATAAACCCTCAGAGTCCGTTTTCGCGCTGTCGGCCGGACTATAAATAGGTACATTTTGAGCATGGATGCCGTGCCGTGCAAGTGCCAGTCGGCTCCCTTCGCCCACAATTCCGATGCCCACCCCGGCGGGCCATTGCTGTATGTACTCAAAAGCGGCATCGATTGCATTTGGACTAACAAACGCCACCAGTGTAAAGCGATCAAGCTGCGCCAAGGTGGCTTTTAATTCGGTGTCATCGTTCAGCGGAGAAATTTCCAGTAATGGAAAAAAAATCGCTTCTCCGCCCCGTGCGGTGATCTCTTGCGCCAGCAGTTTCGCCTGTGCCAAAGGCCGGGTTATAACGATCGGCCGCAATCCATTCATATTTACCCTACTCCTTCCGCCGCTGCCTCATCGTACATACTTCATCGTACATACTTCATCGTACCTAATTCATCGTGCCTAATTCATCGCACCTGCTCTTGATCAACTGCAAACGTTCGGCTCAAGCGTCCTCGGCGAAGTCGACTTTACACGCCTCCAAAATTGCCGCCGCCCCTTGCTCTTCAAGTAATATGGCAATCCGCTTTCCCAACGCTTCGGGAGCATCAGCGGCACCAATGATATCGGCGGTGACTGTACGTAAACCGTCGGGAGTCCCAATCATTGCGCGCAAACGCATATCGTGGCCTTCGATCGTTGCAAACGCTGCCAGAGGAATCTGGCAACTACCGCCAAAAACGCGCGATAAGGTCCGTTCAGCAGTGACGGCTTGAGACGTCGGCAAATGATTCAAGAGTGCCAATGCGCGCTGCAGGTCTTCTCGACCTTCGCAGATTTCAATTGCCATTGCACCCTGACCGGGGGCAGGAAGACTTTGTTCCGGCGCAATCACCGCTTTAATTCGTTCAGGCAGCCCCAGACGCTTCAAACCCGCTGCGGCAAGAATAATAGCTGCATATTCACCGTTATCCAGTTTTCCCAAGCGCGTATCGAGATTGCCGCG
This sequence comes from Glaciimonas sp. PAMC28666, assembly GCF_016917355.1. Lineage (GTDB taxonomy): Bacteria > Pseudomonadota > Gammaproteobacteria > Burkholderiales > Burkholderiaceae_D > Glaciimonas. The sequence goes on from NZ_CP070304.1 coordinate 583,105, forward strand.
CAATGGTTTGATCACGAGATGCGGAAAGCGTGCGGCAATCAACGCCTGACGCCGTAAACTACTGGTACCGACAATCGCACCTGCGGGCAACGCGCCAAGAGAAGCGTAGTCATTCGACACAAAAGCATCGCGTGGGTCTTCCCGCTCCAACACTGCCGCAAGCGTAAAGCCTGCTGGCAAATCCATCGGCATATCCTTCAACGAATGCACCGCTAAATCGGCGCGGCCTTCTGCCATGGCGACTTCCAGCTCCTTGACAAAAAGCCCCTTCCCTCCAACTTTAGATAACGTCCGGTCAAGAATTTGATCTCCGCGCGTTGTCATGCCAAGTATTTCGATGACGCAGTCCGGATATAATTCAAGCAATCTGTCGCGCACGTGTTCGGCCTGCCACATGGCTAAGCGACTTTCGCGGGAGGCAATTATTAATCTGGTAGGGGGAGAAATTTTCAACACAAACTCTTTCATGTTTTATCAAAGCAGCCAGATCTGGCGTTATCCGCACCGTCAGGACGCGTGCTCTCGGAGCAAATTCTAGCATGCGCACTTTTATCTCCGTACTAACAATCTTTGGAAAAGGCATCTGACAACCCTATTTTTGCGCTTTAGCGGTTAATCGGCGAGATCGTAGTGTCGTTCGTCGTGTCGCTAAAGAGCATTTCAAAACACGAACACCCTTTAATGGGCCTGAGTATTGTTAATTGAACTGCTATTCGATCCTTAATTGAGTTACTGTCTAAGTCTTTGGTTGTAATCGAGCTGACAAGTTTATCGTTGGCTAATCTATATCTATCTATATTCCTTTAGAAAAGCAGACAGCACGTCCACCATGGCAAAACACCCGACCCCCTCCCCATCTACCGCTCGCACCAAGAGTTCCCTTCCAAATAAAGACGCTCCGCTTAAAGAAGACATCCGCTTATTAGGACGTCTGCTAGGCGATGTCTTGCGCGATCAGGAGGGCGATGCTGTATTCGACGTAGTCGAAACAATTCGTCAGACCGCCGTCCGTTTCCGCCGCGAATCAGATCAGCAAGCCGGAGCCGATCTCGATAAATTATTGAAAAAACTGACGCGTGACCAGACCAATTCTGTTGTCCGTGCATTTTCGTATTTCTCCCATTTGGCAAATATTGCCGAAGATCAGCACCACAATCGCCGCCGCCGCGCCCATTTGCTGGCTGGATCAGCTGCGCAGCCTGGCAGCGTTGCCCATGCGTTGACCAAACTTGATGATGCTGGCGTCTCCGGCGTTACGGTGCGCAACTTTCTGAAAGATGCCCTCATTTCGCCTGTATTGACCGCGCATCCGACTGAAGTACAGCGCAAGAGTATTCTCGATGCCGAGCGAGAAATTGCCCGGCTTTTAGCTGATCGTGACCAGCCGCACACCCCAAAAGAATTACGCGATAACAGCGAACTCTTACGCGGACGTATCGCCACTTTGTGGCAGACCCGCATGTTGCGCTATTCGAAGCTTACCGTCGCCGATGAGATAGAAAACGCCCTGTCCTATCACCGAATCACTTTTTTACGCGAATTGCCGGCGTTGTACGATGACATAGAATCCGAAATCGCCACCCAGTTTCCGACCCGCGCCCGTCAATCCGGCGCCATCGCGCCGTTAGCTCCCTTCGTGCAGATGGGAAGCTGGATCGGCGGAGACCGTGATGGCAATCCGAATGTCAACGCTGGCACCATGCAGCATGCGTTGCAACGGCAATCAACCACGATCCTCGACTTCTATCTTGAAGAAGTACATCAATTAGGGGCTGAACTCTCCGTCTCAACCCTGATGGTTGGGGTTAGCCCAGAGTTAGAGGCATTGGCGCAATCTTCGCCGGATACCTCAGACCATCGTTCTGACGAACCCTATCGCCGTGCGTTGATTGGCATTTACGCCAGACTCGCTGCCACTGCACGCGATCTCGGCGCCACCAATATCTTGCGCAACGAAGTGGGTGCTGCTTCCCACTACATCACCGTGTCTGAATTTACGCAAGAACTGCAAATCATCGAGGACTCGTTGGTCGCCAATCATGGTGGAGCACTTGTCAAGCCTCGCTTGTCCACTCTTAAGCGTGCCAGCCAAATTTTCGGTTTTCACCTGGCTTCACTTGACATGCGCCAAAGCTCTGATGTCCATGAACGCGTACTCACTGAGTTGTTCGCGCGCTCGAATGTGGAACCACACTACAATCAACTCAACGAAGACAAAAAAATCGTTCTGCTGTTAGCCAAATTATCGAATCCGCGCCCGCTTTTTTCTCAGTATATTAACTACTCTGACGAGACCAATTCAGAGCTAAGCATCCTGCGCATGGCGCGTGAAATTCGGCAGCGCTACGGTGCACGTGCGATTCGGAACTACATCATCTCGCACACTGAAACCGTGTCTGACCTGCTTGAAGTCATGGTGCTGCAACAAGAAACCGGATTGGTGCGTATCCCATTGGATGCGGTCGATCTGGACACCAAGGCAGTCGCCAACAGTGAACCGGAGTTAATGGTCATTCCGTTATTTGAAACCATCCCGGACCTGCGCGCTGCCGCCGAGATAATGCAAAACTGGATGGCACTTCCGCCGGTAGCCAGACTCATCGTCGAACAAGGCCGTCTGCAAGAAGTCATGCTCGGGTATTCGGACTCAAATAAAGACGGTGGCTTCCTGACCTCAAATTGGGAACTGTATAAAGCAGAAATCGAACTGGTGCGGGTATTCAACACAGCGGGCGTAAAACTGCGGCTGTTCCACGGACGGGGCGGCACAGTTGGTCGTGGCGGCGGTCCAAGCTACCAAGCCATCCTGGCGCAACCGCCTGGCACCGTGAATGGTCAAATTCGGTTAACTGAACAAGGTGAAATTATTGCGTCAAAGTTTTCTAATCCAGAAATCGGACGACGCAATCTGGAACTGCTGGTAGCGGCAACATTGGAAGCCAGTCTGATGCCGCATACTGCGGTCGGCAAACAAGCCCAAAAGCTCAGCGAATTCGAACAATTAATGGACGGATTATCAGAGCGCGCCTATCAGGCCTACCGCCATCTGGTCTACGAAACGCCCGGATTTACCGATTATTTCTTTGAAGCGACGCCCATCGCAGAAATCGCAGAACTGAATATTGGTTCGCGTCCCGCTTCTCGCAAGTCAACCCGCCGGATTGAAGATTTACGGGCGATTCCATGGGGATTCTCGTGGGGACAATGCCGTCTATTGTTACCGGGATGGTATGGTTTTGGGAGCGCGCTATCAGGATGGCTGAACGAAGACGATGCCAAAAGCAAAGCCCAGAAAATGACGCTATTGCGCACCATGTATAAAGAATGGCCGTTTTTTGCCACGCTATTGTCGAACATGGATATGGTGCTTTCCAAAACCGATCTGGCGGTGGCGTCGCGTTACGCGGCATTGGTGACTGATAGAAAATTGCGGAATAGCATTTTCAAACGCATCTCTCAGGAACATGAACTCACCAGCGGCTTGCTGTCGTCCATCACCGGTGCCAAGGAACGACTTGCGAACAATCCGTTGCTGGCACGCTCCATAAAAAATCGCTTCGCCTATCTCGATCCACTGAATCACTTGCAGGTGGAGCTAATCAAACGTCATCGCAGTGTCACGGCATCAGGCAAAACGACTGAAGAGCGGGTTAAGCGTGGGATTCATTTAAGCATCAACGGCATCGCAGCGGGATTGCGAAATACCGGTTAACGCGCGGATTGCATTCATCGCCCCCAACACGGGCAAGAAACGAAAATCCGACTATATCAACCCGTTGATGTAGTCGGATTTTTGTTTGCCTCAAGCGAATCGCAAATCCGCCAGTGCGGTAAGCGCTTGTCGAAAATGGTGCCTGGATTGCCAATTTCCATTTCGTGATCTGAAAAATGTCACTTCGCATCTGGCATCCCTGAATTATCTGAACCGTTTTGTAAGTCTCAGGTTTTTCTCTCGAAAAAATAGATAAGCCCACATCGTTTTAGGAAATGTCTCGTATCCGTACATTGACGCTAACTATACAGTTCTCCCATACACAATTATTCATAAATGGGAGCGAAAATGTATCATACGAAATTTTCACTAGGCAACAGAATTCGGGTTGCCATTGCGGATGATCACCCTCTCACACTATCGGGTCTCAACCTATTGGTGCGGCAATGCGAAAATATGGTCGTCATCGGCCTCGCTGTAAGTCCCGGCTCACTTTTCGAGGTCTTGAGGAAAGCAGACTGTGACGTTCTGGTCACGGATCTATCGATGCCAGTCGAAAACGAAATTGATGGATTAGAAATGATACGCACGATACGGCTTCAATTTCCGACAGTTGCAGTAGTCATTCTGACGGCAACCAGAAAACCTGCGCTCTATCATGCGTTATTAACGTTAGGGGTGTGTGCGATTGTTCACAAGAAAGGGGAAAGCGCAGAAATTGCGGAGGCCATCAATAAAGCCTGTGAAGGCAAAGTATTTCTGGGGCAAAGCAGCGCTGAACTGATGAAGCAAGAGCAGCTAATCACGGTAGAGGAGCGGGATGCACGGCAAAGTTTAACTTCACGAGAGGTGGGAATATTGCGCCTTTTTTCAACAGGTATTTCAGCAAATGAGATAGCTAAAAAAATTCATCGCAGCATTAAAACGATTAGTCACCATAAGCGCTCGGCAATGGTCAAATTAAAATTGGAGACGGACCTTCAACTCATGCGCTATTTTGCCGAAAATAGGCTCGACGATCATCTGGATTAATTAATTTAAAATACGCAGAGCAAGGCCAGAATACGGCCTTTATCAGCTCTGTCATTCGATCAAGTGCATGTCATTGCCTCGGCGTTCGCTTTATCTCACATGGCGAGACCACGCCCCATCGACAATGTAATCAAATAGTCCTCAATTCAATCATCATGAACGAACAAAAAACCAGACTACTTCATAACTTCCGGGCGCAGCCTAGGGAGCAAAGTATAGCCAGTTGCCGTGAGACCTAAAGTAACCGCTGCAAGAACATGGCCGAGCCCATTTCGGGGTCCAGCTCATAATTGATAAAACCGCACGACTTATACAAGCCGCGGGCGGGCGCGTTACCTTCTAATACTTCCAGCGTCACTTTGCAGCAGCCAAGCTTTTCCGCAAGACTCGTCGCGTGCTCGACTAATTGTCGCCCTATGCCCCTCCCCTGAAATTGAGGCGATACTGCGAGATCGTGGATATTCAGTAGAGGTTGACAAGAAAACGTCGAAAAGCCTTCCATACAAATGGCTAATCCCGCTGGCGCGTTTCCTACGAAAGCCAGTAAGGGCTGAATTGCACTTCTTTTTTTAAATGCAGAGATTAAATTTTCTTTTGCAAAATCGGAAAGCGGGTGGTTACCACCCATGCGATCAGATGCGTACATATCGAGTAAATTGACTATGGCCTGCGCATGCTGAGGATTATTTAAATCTGCGCTGACTATCTTGATTATTTCTTTCATGGATTCGCTTTAACTGAAGTTGCCTGACGTTAATTTATCACCTTATTTTTATGGCGTGGCCATGATTCTGTAGAATCATGGCATATCCAATCTACTCGTATTTTTACAATCACCATGCCTAAAATCGAACCTATCCCTTTCCCTCCTCTCGCCGCCGATCTCAAATCGTTTATTGAGGGTTTACCGAAAGCAGAACTACACTTACATATCGAGGGGACGCTGGAACCGGAGTTATTGTTCGCCCTGGCGCAACGCAATCAGGTCAAATTAGCGTATGCGACCATTGAGGAATTAAGGGCGGCTTATGCATTCACCGATCTACAGTCGTTTTTAGATCTGTATTACGCTGGCGCCGCGGTGCTGCTGACAGAGCAAGATTTTTATGAAATGACGGCTGCTTACATTGTGCACTGTCGAGCCGACAACGTGCGTCATGCTGAAATTTTCTTTGATCCGCAAACCCATACCGAGCGTGGCATTGGTATTGAAGTCGTCTTCGCGGGTATTGCGCGCGCGTTACGTGAGGCCCGGCAGGCGCATGGCTTTAGCAGCGCCATGATCATGTCGTTCTTACGCCATCTGTCCGAAGAGGATGCATTTACGACGCTGGAAGCAGCACTACCGCTACGAGAGCAATATCAAGATTTATGGATCGGGATTGGCCTCGATTCTGCAGAACAAGGGAATCCGCCAGAAAAATTTGCCAAGGTTTTTGCGCGCTGCGCCCAACTTGGCTTCCGTCTCGTGGCGCACGCCGGCGAAGAAGGTCCGCCGGAATATGTCCGCAATGCGCTGGATGTGCTTCACGTTGAACGCATCGATCATGGTGTACGCAGCGAAGAAGATCCCATATTGATGGAACGATTGGCAAAACAACGCACGCCGCTAACAGTGTGCCCATTGTCAAACCTTAAGCTATGCGTGGTGAGCCACTTGGGCGATCACAATTTGGCACGTTTACTGCACGCAGGGTTGGCCGTCACTATCAACTCGGATGATCCAGCGTATTTCGGTGGCTATATGAACGCGAACTATCTGGCCGTCGCCGAATCGCTGCAGCTTAACCGCGCAGAGTTGATCAAACTCACGCGCAACAGCTTCGAAGCCAGCTTTTTGCCGACAATCGAAAAACAACGTTTGCTGGAGGAATTGGACGGCTACTGTAGCGCTCATCAAACGCATTAGGGGCACAGACCAGCGGGGCAGTTTTGCCCCGCAAAACGTCAGCGCTCAATACCATCTGCCGTTCGACCTACTTTATAGGCGAACGGTTATTCACCGCACCGGTCCAGACAAAAAAAAGCCCGCGAAGACCTTTCGGTTGCGGGCTGAATCCAAACCTTAGGAGGTGTTGGAGGAGACAGGTGTAACTATATCGAGTCTTTGAGCCGCTGTATGCTGAATAATTCACATACCTGTTATTTTCAAAACGGATAACTAGCCAGTGAGATGCCATTCCGGCGGCATTTTACGCCCTCTATCAAAACGTTTATCGGATCGCGTGGTCCAATATAATGGAAATACGTTCCATCACTAGCCAACGTAACGATAACCGGGAGAGCGATATGAATGATAAGGAAAAACGCGACGAATTTGCGGATGAGCTTACGCGTCGCTTCGATGAATTAACCCACTGGGCTATCGAACACTGGCCAGTAGCATCATTTCCACTGATGCCGTCCGACTTTTCTGAATCAGGAAAAGAAATCAGCGAAATCTTAGGACCTAAACTTGCTCAGGGTGAAAGCGATAACAGCAACGACCCACAGATCACATCTCAATCGGAGCATGAGCCACAGTACGTCAACGTGACACCGATGCCCTGGCCCTGACAAGAATATGGGTGATTGAAATGTTAGGGCGCACCAAATTTGTGCCGTTTTTCCTCAAACGGTTTTCCTTAGATAACGCGAGCATAAAAAAGTTTACATTATTTTGATAAGGGATCTTGCTAGTCCGTCATTTTTCGAGCAATATCGAAAAGGCACCATTTATCGTGCAGCACCCTAAAAAACTAACACCAGAATGTAATTCAGAAAGCAGCCTGCTCACCGGCGCACAGCAATCCCACCCGTGGAGATTACGATGGATAACGTATTAGCTGCACCGCGTCTTACACGCGCAGGGATTTTGTTTTCAGTGATCGTAGATTACCGTCATTACCAATGTCTGGTCCCGGCCGCGACGCTTGCGGTGCTATCGCATTCGAAAGATCCAAAACTTGATCTGTTAAATACGTACCGGGCTTTTCAGACCAAGATCGAAGGAGTGGCGAGAAGGGTTATCAACGCCGGAGTTGCCGGCGTGCCAGTGGTTGTCAGTAGCGGCTACTTCCATTAATTTTTGCCCCTGCTCCCTATACATAACCGCCCTACATTGAGAGATGTTTCTCCGGAAAAGTGCGGCCTTCAAATAGGGCTTTTAAAGTGTCGTTTCTGGTTCGCGCAATTGTCGAGTGCCACCCAGTTTTTTAACGCATTCCGTTACAGCGAGCATCTGAGTGCTCAAGCAGACTAATGTTGCGCTTGATGGACTGATCAGCGACGATCATTATTTATTCTGTCCAGCTGCTGGTGCTACTGGTACTGTAGGTATTGCAGGCGTTACTCGAACGGCCGGAGTGACAGGCAAAACAGGGGCAACGGGTACTGCCGGTGCGATTGCAACGGCTGGACTCGACGCGGCCGATGCAGCGGACGGCGTCGATATCGTTGTTTGCGGTAGAGGTGTTACTTTCTTCTGACACCCTGTCAGCGAACCAACCAATAAAGCAATCGCAAATACAATTTGATGAATCCGCATAATTAATCCTCTATCGTTTCAACTTAAATTAATCTTCGCCGGCGGGTGACTTCTCAAAATTTAGACCTCGTTTCGACAAATGGTTCCTCCCTGTTCCACCGCCCCGGTCATGCACGATGCTCGACCTCCAGCTTCTAGCCACCTATTCAAGTGCGCAGCGATACCCTTCCGATAGGCAAATCGTCCAGAATTAAAGCGATTAAAATCCCGCCGGGGTCTATAAAACAAATGGTACGAAATGCGCGGGGTCCATGTCCTGTATATACTGATGAACGGATTGTCTCGTGCCTTTCAACATACAAATAGTGAGTAATATTATGCAAAATACTGAAGACCTCGGTAAGTTTATTCTTCGTGCGACTTTAGCGATTTTGATTCTTTTTCATGGGATTTCGAAAATTTTTAGTGGCCCCGGGTATGTGGTCGGATTGGTCAGTCAAGCAGGCTTACCACCAGCGGTCGCCTACCTTGTCTACGTCGGCGAGGTATTGGCACCCATCATGATCTTGCTGGGTATATGGACGCGGGTTGGTGCTTTAATCATCGTGATAAATATGTTGTTTGCGTTTTCACTGGTGCATAGCAAGCAGCTGATGACGTTGTCCGGCACCGGAGGCTGGGGCTTAGAGCTACAGGGATTTTATTTGTTTATAGCACTGGCGATTCTGCTTCTCGGCGCTGGTCGGCTGAGCATGGGTGGCAGAGCAGGACGTTGGAATTAAATGTTTTTAGCAGCACCGGGTACCGGAATAGACGGTTCCTGGTGCAATTGTCAAATGGCAAATGGCAAATGGCAAATCTCAATGATTGTGAATACGGAACCGTTTTAGATCGACACCTCATCAACTAGCATCCCTGTTAAAAAAGGGTCAATACCCTGGATTCCCAGAATAGTTCGCATCCTGCTTTTTTTGACTACGCGTTAACTGGCATTTCCGCCTGGTCTGTCCCCTCTTCCTTCTCAATACATCCAAATCCGCGTAGGCGGGTTTTTTTGGCCTTTTCTTTCTATTAAAAATTTATATCGTAATTTGATATAATTTCGTTCTCCCTTGATCTAAATCGCTACCAAATGCCCCCTGACACTATCTCTCCCCTTACAAAATCGGACTTCGAAGCACTTTCGGCATTCCGCTATCAATTGCGGAAATTCTTACGCTTCAGCGAAGAAGCGGCACAAAAAAATGGCGTCACTCCGCAGCAATATTTACTTTTGTTGCACGTCAAAGGCTCTCCTGGCCGCGATTGGTCCACCGTAGGCGAACTTGCCGAGCGCCTGCAGTCCCAGCATCACAGCGTGGTCGCCTTGGTTTCCCGTTGCGAGAAGCTATTGTTGGTGCAACGCCGCACCGGTGAAATCGACAGGCGTCAGGTAAATGTGCATCTTTTACCTGCTGGCGAACGCTGTTTAGCGACCCTTGCCACCCTTCATCACGAAGAACTAAACACATTGACGGACACTTTCCGTATCCCCCATATCAATTTTGAAAAAACATCATGAGTGATCCGCATCCTCCACGTCAACAGCCGTCTAATCACGCCAAGCTCCACCACCTGAGGCGCGATTTTTCGGCCGACCCACGGCTTTTAAAAATTTCCCTCATCGCAGTTGTCGTCGGCTGCTGTGGAACATTGGCTGCATTCGTATTAGTGGGGCTGATCCACCTCTTTACAAATTTATTTTTCTTCCAGAGCTGGTCGTTCGCTGCACGTTCACCGGCAGAGAATCATCTCGGCATTTGGGTCATTTTTCTACCAATAACGGGCGGCCTGATCGTTGGCCTGATTGCCCGTTTTGGAAGTGAAAAAATCCGTGGTCACGGCATCCCTGAAGCCATTGAAGCAATCTTGTTCGGCAAAAGTAAAATGTCGGCCAAGGTCGCGATATTGAAGCCATTATCCTCAGGAGTAGTCATTGGCAGCGGCGGGCCGTTTGGTGCCGAAGGACCAATCATCATGACCGGCGGCGCAATAGGCTCGTTGATCGCGCAGCATTTCCATGTCACCTCGGCAGAACGGAAAACGTTATTAGTTGCCGGTGCTACCGCGGGCATGACGGCTATTTTTGGCACCCCTATTGCGGCTGTCTTGCTGGCAGTCGAGTTATTGCTGTTCGAATTGCGACCTCGCAGTTTATTGCCGGTCATTGTTGCTTGTACTGTGGCCGGCTTTACCCGCCCGCTACTTTTGGATGCAGGCCCCCTATTTCCACTTCAAACCGGCGTAGTTGGCATCACGACGATGTTTTCCTGCGTGATTGCAGGTATTTGCGGCGGGGCGCTATCGGCATTTATGTCGACAGCGCTGTATAAAATCGAAGACCTGTTTCACAAGTTACCGATTCATTGGATGTGGTGGCCGGCAATCGGCGGAGTGATGGTCGGAATTGGCGGATATTTCGAGCCCCGCGCTCTAGGGGTCGGTTACGACGTGATTGGCGATCTCCTGAATAATCATTTGGCGGTGCAGGTGGTCGTAGGTTTGCTACTTGTTAAGGCTGTTATCTGGATGCTGGCTCTTGGCTCCGGCACATCTGGCGGTGTACTCGCTCCGTTGTTGATTATCGGTGCAGGGCTCGGAACGGTTCTTGGCCCATATCTGCCGGGCGGCGATGCTCATCTGTGGCCTTTAGTCTGCATGGCAGCGGTATTAGCCGGCGTTCTGGGCGCGCCGCTGACGGCTGCGGTGTTTGCCTTTGGATTAACACATGACACAAACGCATTGCTGCCACTGTTATTAGCCTCCGGTGTGGCTTATGGCTTTACAGTTTTAACCATGCGGCGATCAATCATGACCGAAAAAATTGCCCGTCGCGGCTTTCATATTTATCGGGAATACGGGGTCGACCCGCTGGAACGACAGCATGTCGATGAAATCAAAAGTAGCGACGTCACGTCGATAGCGTCCAATCTGAGCATCGGTGAAACGTTGACACGCTATTTTGGGGTTGATCAAAAATATCGCTGTTATCCGGTTGTTGATGCGGATCAGCGCTTATGCGGGATGCTAGATCGGGCTAGCTTTCATCCCCTGGCTAACCCTGAGGTCGCCCTGTCAACGATATTTCTCCCATCCGATGACCATCATCCGCTGGTTTTCGCACTGCCGGGTGAAACTTGCCGCATTGCCGCAGCTAGGATGGCATCGCATCACCTTGAGCGACTGCCCGTGGTATCGGATTCCCAGTCGAAACGTCTGATCGGTATTGTTAGCCGCAGCGATCTGATCAAGACCTACCAATCCTACTTTGATGAGGAGCAAAAGCGCGAACGTCTTTTTGACCCGCAAACGGTCACTGAAAGTCAATAGTCAAATTTAAGGTTCGTGATGTCAGTTTATCGACGCAAAGACTCCGATAACTGACGCCAGCCACCTGACCTGTAAAAAAATCTAAACTAATAAAGGCTTGCGTTCCTCGCCTTGGCAGACAATAATACAAATGAGAATCATTACTATTTAAGGTGCGATCAGTAAAATTTATGACAAGGAGTCTGTCTTGACCAATACCGTGCCATCCAAAGCCTCATCCAGGTCTACCGATACAATATTAATAGATATCAACGCGCGCAATATACCGCCAGACTTGTTGGTTTCTGCGGTATTGCAGCGTATATCTCAGTACAATATCCGCAGCCTCGAAGACGGTGCCTGCGCCCAGTCAGCCGCGACGATTGAATATCACCTCAGAACTCTTGCTGACCTGCCGACGCTGGCACCGGTGCTACGGGCAACTTGCCAACAGTTATCAGAACAATGGGCTTTGGTAGCAGAACGGTCAATACCCAAGCATCCGCGCTCTGCCTCGACCTTCATTACCCGTCTGATTACGGGCGCACGCCCTAATTAAATGGCCCCCTAAGTTGGCCTATTACTATTAAAAGCCAATTAACGAATCGAATTCCCCGGGAAGGGAGTAATACCGCCTATCCTTTGTTGCCTTGCCAAATGAATCAGCCGTCCGCACTTCACCTTAGATGGTTGATACAAAGATAGCGAGCGTGAGGCACAAAGCTTAAGCGGTCAGTTGTGTGTATGTGTTTTATCGGCATTAGCCAATATGTCATTTTGTAAAGGATCGCCTCCCAATACAGATTGCAGCCAAGCCGATCTTTTTTACTCGTCTGGATAAACTCATTATCGCTCAATCTTTTCGCTCGAATTTTTGTGTCCTATCGGTCACTCAGACCAAATCAACTTTACGTTGGTTACAATTTATTCTTACAACACATTTTCTGCTTGTCCTACATTCAATGCCCGAAGACAAAAGTACACTAAAGATGGTTTAAAGGTAAATATTGCTTGCGCTTACGCTTGATCACCTCATTTTCACCGGGGCAACTTTCTTTTTTACCCAGCATCTCAAATCTTCGTTAATGATTGGACGAAACATGAATATCGGACTCCACCTGACCCCCGTGGTTTCTCTCATTGCCGGTGTACTCATTCTGGCAATCCCCAGGCTTCTAAATTACATCATTGCCCTTTATCTCATTGTTATTGGGCTAATTGGCTTGTTTGGCCGATAGCCACGTTTCAATTCTTCGATCCGGCGCATTCAATGGCGCTGTTGGATCGAGCCGGCATTCATTAAATATAATTTAATCGTCTTGCCATAATCGCTTGACAGGTCTGGCGTATATCCCATACATTAAGAGTATGTCCTCCGCAAAAATTTCTCCCCGCTCTCTGTTGCATACTTCTGGCTACCTGCCAGGGCTACTGCTGCCGCTAATAGCGCTATCGCTACTACGCGCACTTTGATCTCGACCTTGTAATAACGAGATTGTAACTGGTAAATTTTGACTCGAAGTTGACGTCAACCAGAAGCAAAAACAAATCCAAATGCTGTAAAACAGAGAATCCCTACAAGGGACTCGGACAGAAAAGCAAATTTAAAATGTATTTCAAGCCGCTCTTCCAAATTCGCATCACTCCCGCAATTCATACCGGCGGTCTAACCATAACGTCCGTTCTGTTAGCCCCCGAGTTAATGCCCCAATTCCGACTGCTAGCGCTACCGATCGGTTACCTGGCCTTGCGTTAATCAGCAAGTGGCCGTCAGGTAGCCTTTTCGCCACGACACACTATTCCCGCATTTCACCAGTTCCAGATCACTTATAGGCTCATCATGATGTTGCAAAATCCAGCTACGAAATATCGCCCGTTTCCAACGATCCGATTGACGGATCGCACTTGGCCAGACCAAATCATTAGCGTGCCACCCATCTGGATGAGCACCGATTTGCGTGACGGTAATCAGGCGCTGATCGAACCAATGGATGCCGAACGCAAACTGCGCTTTTTTGAATTGCTGGTGAAAGTGGGCTTAAAAGAAATCGAAGTGGGATTTCCATCAGCATCGCAAACCGATTTCGATTTTGTCCGCAAGTTGATTGAAGAAAATCGTATCCCTGACGATGTCACGATCATCGTTTTGACGCAATCCCGGGAAGAATTAATTCGCCGTACCGTTGATTCCCTCAAAGGTGCCAAACGCGCCATGGTGCATTTATACAATTCAGTGGCCCCGGCATTTCGCAAAATAGTCTTCAGAATGTCACGCGACGAGATCAAAGAAATTGCCATCGCCGGCACCCGCCTGGTCAAGCAACTGACGGACGCCATTCCAGAAACCCAGTGGCGTTTTGAATATTCGCCCGAATCATTCAGCATGACGGAGCTCGACTTCTCGAAGGATATCTGCGACGCCGTCGCCGCGACGTGGGAAGCAACGCCTGAACGAAAAATTGTGTTTAATCTTCCCGCGACCGTTGAATGCAGCACCCCCAACGTTTACGCCGACCAAATTGAATGGATGCACCGCAATCTGGCCCAGCGTGACTCTGTCATTATTAGTGTACATCCACATAATGATCGTGGCACCGGCGTCGCTGCCGCGGAGTTGGCAGTGATGGCTGGCGCTGATCGGGTGGAAGGCTGCCTGTTCGGCAACGGTGAACGTACCGGCAATGTTGATCTGGTCACGTTGGCACTGAACTTATACACGCAAGGCGTGAATCCGGGCCTGGATTTTTCCGATATCGACAGCGTTCGCCAATGCGTCGAAGACTGCAATCAATTACCTGTTCACCCGCGTCACCCGTATGTCGGCGATCTGGTATTTACCGCCTTCTCCGGCTCTCATCAGGACGCTATCAAAAAAGGCTTCGAAGCGCAACAGGCCGATGCTATTTGGGAAGTCCCTTATTTGCCGATCGACCCTATAGATCTGGGCCGTAGCTATGACGCCGTGATTCGGGTTAACAGCCAATCAGGTAAAGGTGGCATGGCGTACCTGCTGGAACAGGAATATGGCCTGGTCATGCCGCGCCGGTTGCAAATAGAGTTTAGCCGTGCCGTTCAAAAAGCAGCCGATTCGACCGGTAAAGAAATTGTTTCCAGCGATATTTACCGGATCTTCAAGGAAGAATACCTTGATAAGCAAACCCCGTATGTCTATCGCGCCCACCGGATGACCGAGGATTCAAGCAAAGCCGAACCGATTAATATCGAACTCGATATTTCGCGTGATGGGCAACAATTGACTCTCAAAGGTGTTGGAAATGGCCCGATAGATGCATTTGTCGATGCTTTAGGCCTGGATGTAAAGCTCATGGACTTCCATGAACATGCGATCAGCGCCGGTGCGGATGCCCAAGCCGCAAGTTATATCGAGTTGCGCCTTAACGACGCCCCTACCGCATTTGGGGTCGGTATCGATGCGAATATTGTGACCGCTTCGTTCAAGGCCGTACTAAGCGCAATCAATCGCCAGATTGGCATTGCCAGCGAAGCCGCAAATCAGGAAAACAACCATAGAGCAGCTGCAGCCTAAGCAGTCATCTCATTTTTCAATCCCAAAAAGCTAGCGCGGCGATCCCGCGTTAGCCGACATCTGAATTCCCGCGTATTACCGTATGTGATGAATTGCAGTGTTGTTGCGCTTCGCCCTTAAAAATGGCGAAGCGCACATCTTCAATAAAAAGATGTGCGCCCGCTGTGCGCATGTCAGTTAATCCGGTAAAGCAGGATTGCCGCACACCATGCGTGAGCAAATCTGCCCGGCGCGGCGCGACACCCTTCCCTCTCGACTTTTTTTATTGCGACTTAAGCTGCGACCCCAGTGTTTAATGCTTTGATACCGACGCGTGCTGCTGCAAAACCCGCTTCTTTAGCCTCAGGACCATAGTTCAAACCATGAGCGCGCACAACTTCGATTTCTGTAATACCTAAGAAGCCAAAGACGACCTTGAGGTAATCTTCATGTGCAATGCCTGTCGGCGTGCCCGCATGAATGCCACCGGATGTCGACACAATGACGACACGTTTGCCCTTAGCCAAGCCTTCCGGGCCGGTTTCAGTGTAGCGAAAACTGACGCCTGCGACACAAATCTGATCGATCCATGCCTTCAGTTGCGTTGGCACAGTAAAGTTATACATGGGGGCACCGACGACAACCACATCCGCAGCCATGAATTCATTTAAAATCGCTTCTCCCAGCGCGACTTCCTGCTGCTGCGACGCGCTGCGTTGTTCAGCTGGGGTGCCTTTAGCAACAAATGTCCCGCCTGAAATGTGCGCCGTAACGTCTTTGCTCAAATCACGATAGATAACTTCAATTCCGGATTCTTTCGCCGTCAGATTGGCGACGACCTCTTGCGTCAGAGCGCGCGAAGCCGAAGCGTCGCCGAGAATGCTCGAATCGATATGTAATAATTTCATGGTATTTCCATTCAAATAGTTGAAAGTAGTTGAAAATAAGTTGAGAAACTTTTCAAGATTACCGGTGCGCCTGACGCCAGTAGAAGGTTTTCTGTCCTTGATCCGGTGCAGTAAAGCAACAATGCAAGATTCAATAACGCTAACCTGGCGCATGGTTTAACAGCATCGTACTCGCCACCATATATTTGAGCTAGTCGTCAATAATGAGATATATTGTTCTATATACGGAACAATGAAAGCCGATTGTGAATGATTTAAACGACTTGTATTTCTTCGCCAATGTGGTTGAGGAAGGTGGATTTACAGCCGCCGGACGCACCCTTGGCATTCCAAAATCGCGCCTATCCCGTCGGATATCCGAATTGGAAGCGCGATTAGGCGTGCGTTTACTACAACGCAATACGCGGGGGATTGCGCTCACTGACATTGGCAATCGTTATTACAAACAATGCCAGATCGTTCTGGCAGCCGCGGACGCGGCTGAGAACGCCGTCACGAGTTCGCTGGCAGAACCTAGCGGCCATGTGCGGGTGAGTTGTCTGGTGCCGATAGCACGTGAAAAACTGACGCTGGCTCTCCCGTTGTTTTTGGAGCGCTACCCGCGCGTCAGTGTCGAGCTGGTATTAACCAATCGACGCGTGAATTTGCTGGAAGACGGCATTGATATCGCGGTCCGCGTGCGCGCACCGGAGGAGGAAGATCCTAACCTTGCCACGCGGCGGTTGCGTCACACCGATGGTTACCTGGTCGCGGCACCAGCCCTGATGAAACAATTCGCCATTCCGGAACATCCCCGCGCGCTCACGAAATTTCCGTTCCTTGGCGCTGTGAATCAAGATCACCGGGCGCATTTTCCGCTGATTGGCCCCCATAACGAGCGCTATACTCTGGTGGTCGATCCCAGACTCGCGGTAGAGGATTTCACCATCAGGAAACACGCCGCATTGCGCGGCCTGGGCATTACCATGTTGCCGTCAGAAAATTGCGATGAGGAGATAGTCCGCGGCGAGCTGGTCCGCGTGCTACCGAACTGGACATTACCGTCTGGCACGCTCCAACTGGTTTATTTAACACAACGGGGCTTGCTTCCTGCAGTACGGGTTTTCATCGACTTTTTAATTGCGGAGTTGTACGAAAAATCCGAAGCGGATAATGCAGGAACCCACGCGTAGCCTCCCACGCACGATGACGTGGGGCCAGCATGCGTGGTTCCTAAGTTACTCCTGCTGTGGTAACGAAGAGCTGGCTAATCGTATCCCGCTGAATTGCCAGCGTGCAGTCGCTGGGAAAAAATTGCGATAACTTAAGCGCGTATGCCCAATTGGCGTGACACAAGACGAACCACGCAAAACATACTGATTCACCATAAATTTGCCGTTGTATTCACCCACAGCACCCTCAAGCGCGACGTAACCAGGGTAAGGCGCGTAACTGCTGGTAGTCCATTGCCACACCTGACCGAAATAGTCCGCCCTGTCATGATCGGCGAGGCTCGCTGCATTCTCCCATTCGGCTTCAGTCGGCAGTCGGGCACCAACCCAGCGCGCATAAGCCTCCGCCTCAAAAAATGAGATGTGAGCGACCGGCGCGTCCAACGCAAGGGGCTGTAATCCATTTAACGTAAATTCCTGCCACGTGGAATCGAATTGCGAGTGTGATTTTTGCCAATATAACGGATGCGTCAATTTTTCCTGCGTCACCCAATCCCATCCTGCAGCCAACCATAACAACGCATTCCGGTATCCGCCATCTTCAATAAAGGCCAGATACTCACGGTTGGTTACGAGGCGCGTTGCAATATAAAAAGGCTCGATAAATTGGCGATGGCGCGGGGTTTCATTATCGAAGAAAAAACCGGAGCCATCGTGGCCGATTTCGATCACACCGCCATCGAATTTTTGCCACTCCGATGCGCGCAATGGCACCGACTCATTATGTATCGCAACTTGTTTCCGAATTGTTTCCAGAACCTTATAAGGTGGTTTAAGAGGGTTCATCGAAAACAAATGCTTAATATCCGTCAGCAATAACTCCTGATGCTGCTGCTCATGGTGTAGTCCTAATTCAACCAACGTAGCCAAAGGTTCGGCACTAGCGGTTGGGAGCGCTAAGGAAAACAGTTGCGCCATACGCTGATCGATATTGCGACGATAAGCCCATACTTCACGCAAAGACGGACGCGTGATCAAGCCGCGCTGTGCGCGCGGATGCTGTTGGCCGACGCCATCGTAATAGGAATTGAAGAGGACGCGGAAAGCGGGATGAAAGGGTTGAAAATTCGGCTCGAATCGCTCTAGAATAAAGGTCTCGAAGAACCATGTGGTATGCGCGAGGTGCCACTTAACCGGACTCGCATCGGGCATCGATTGAACGCAACAATCTTCCTCTTCCAGCGGCTCTGCTAACGCCAAAGTTGCTTCCCGCATCTTTGCAAACAAGGTCCCTAACGTCGTATTCATTACAGTAGGCATTCCACCCTTTTGTTCTACGATTTTTGCCGCCATTTTTTCCATTTTGACATCCATCGTCATCCCCCTTGTGCATGGCACACCATGAACCACTCATGCGGATCACACCAGGTCTGAATTTTGGCGAAACCAGCTTGTTGTAATAATGCAGTGAAACTTTGCTGCGTGTATTTGTAGCTGCTCTCGGTGTGAATACGCTCGCCTGATGCAAATTGCCGCACTCCGCCGTTCTTCCAACGCACCGTCACAGCACGCTTCGCCTCCAAGTGCATTTCCACCCGATGTTGTTGGGCGTTGTAAAAACCGCGATGACACCAATCTCCAAGATCAAAATTAGCATCGAGCAAACGGTTAATATGGTGCAGAAGATTCAAATTGAATGAGGCCGTCACCCCTAACGCATCGTCATAGGCGGCATCCAGAATCGCCTTGTCCTTGATGAGATCGATACCAATCAATAAACCGCCGCCTGCGTTCCTATGTTCCAACGCATCGCCGCCATGTTCATGGCCGATGGTTTTTCGAATCCGTAATAAAAACTTCAACGCCTCGAGCGGCGTGTAGTTGCCTATCGATGATCCTGGATAAAAAAATTGTCGTCTTTCGCGTGAGACCGAGCCTGGCAATTCCAGTTCGTTTGAAAAATCCATACCAATACAGGTCATTGCGATATGCGGAAATTGCTGCTGTAATCCCGTTACCGCTTCCTGCAGGAATTTTTCAGATATATCAATTGCCACGTACTGACTAGGTTGCAAGCTGGAAAAAAGGCGGGCCGCCTTGACGCAATTACCGGCCCCGAGGTCGATCAACGTGGCCCCTTGACCCACGGCTTTCGCAATTTCGGCCGCATGCTGATCAAAAATCAACGCTTCTGTTCGGGTCGGGTAGTATTCAGGCAATTCGCAAATTGCGGCAAACAGCTTTGAGCCGAGCGTATCGTAAAGATATTTGGGCGATGTTGAAGCTTGAGGTGCCATTAAACCGGCCTCTAATTGGGTTACGATCGCGTCTTCAATATAACTCTGCGGGGTGCAGTTTTCCGGCTGCTCCGGTTGTTTTTGTTGCGCCACGGAAGTCTCCAGAATGGTAAAAATAAAATTTATCGAACTAAGGCGTCCAGAACCAGGCTATATATTTTAGGAATTTCGGATAAAGATATTGCTCATTTAAACAAAGCTAATAAAAAGATATCAATTATTCGCGAGAATCACCGAGAATCACTGAGAAATCTGCGCTGCTTCGCAACATCTACTACACTAGGAGCCAATCTGAGTTAGGCAAAATCGGCCACGACTGACATGAAGCTTGCCACATTTAATGTTGAGCGTTTGGCGGGGAAGCTTAATTACTTTCTTGAGCAATAGCTGACGGAGATTTGACAGCCTTCTGAAAAAACGCGTTTGATACTACTAGTAATGATATTTGTATAATTTATCAGAGTATCGACCATCAGGTTAGACAGTTGGTTCAAATTTTGACACGCGAAATGTCCGGCCGCAACCTAGAGCAACAAATTAACCAATTAGCAACAAAAATAAAAGTAACATGACAACCACAACTAAAGACCCTCAAAAACGCAGCTTAACCACCCTCGCTGGATTAATTCCCTTTCTTTCCCCCTATAAACGTCAGTTTGTTCTGGCGGGAATAGCGCTATTGGTCGCGGCAGCCGCAACTTTGGCTATTCCCTATGCCTTTAGACAAATGATTGACTTGGGCTTTGGCGCAAACGGAATCAAAGATCCTAACCATATTGACTTGTATTTTCTGGCCTTATTTGGTGTGGCTTGCATCTTGGGCGTTGCCACCGCAGCCCGTTTTTACATGGTGTCATGGCTAGGCGAACGCGTCACCGCAGATCTGCGCAGTGCCGTCTATTCACACGTGGTAACCCAAAGCCCACAATTCTTTGAAACCACAAAAACCGGGGAAGTGCTGTCCCGAATTACGACCGACACCACTTTGATTCAGGCACTGGTCGGTACCAGTATTTCAATGGCTTTACGCAATGGATTACTATTTATCGGTGGTTTGATTATGTTGTTCGTCAGCAGCATCAAACTCACTTCAATCATCATCGTCATGCTGGCGTTGGTAGTGCTGCCAATTGTCTGGTTCGGCCGACGGGTCCGCAAACTATCCAGGGCCTCGCAGGATCGGGTTGCTGATGCCTCGGCGATGGCTGGTGAAATTTTGAATGCGATGCCGACGGTCCAGGCCTTTACCCATGAAAACATCGAGGGGGAGCGCTTTAGCGGTGCGATTGAAAGCGCGTTCGGAACCGCCATGGAACGCATCCGTGCCCGTTCGTTGCTGACCATGATGGCGATTCTTTTAGTGTTTGGTGCCATTGTGTTCGTCTTATGGCTCGGTGCGCACGCGGTGGTCCAGGGACGGATGAGTGGTGGTGAACTGGGTCAATTTATTTTGTATGCGGCGCTGGTTGCTGGCTCAATCGGTGCCTTGGCAGAAGTCATGGGTGATACGCAGCGGGCTGCGGGAGCGACTGAACGTTTGTTGGAGTTATTATCAGCGAAGTCCCCGGTGCAGTCCGTACTGGTACCTGAAAAATTGCCACCCCGCACCGAACAAGGCGCGGCGGTGACGTTGGAGAATGTCGCATTTCATTATCCATCGCGTCCAGACACAGCATCGCTTTCGCACTTTTCGCTAGCCATTCGTCCCGGCGAAACAGTCGCTATCGTTGGCCCCTCAGGAGCAGGTAAAACAACATTATTTCAGTTGCTATTGCGCTTTTATGACCCGCAACAAGGCAGTATCAAGCTGGATGGGGTGGATATTAAATTTCTGGATTTACATACTCTGCGCAATGCCATCGGGATCGTTCCGCAAGATACGGTGATTTTTTCCGCTAACGCGATGGAAAACATCCGCTACGGGCGGACCGATGCGACCGATGCAGAAGTGATTGCGGCGGCAACCATGGCCGCTGCAGATGAGTTTATTGTCCGACTTCCTGAGGGTTATCAATCATTCCTCGGCGAGCGCGGGGTACGCTTGTCGGGTGGTCAGCGCCAGCGGATAGCGATTGCTCGGGCGATGCTGAAAAATCCGCCATTGCTTTTGCTGGACGAAGCAACGAGCGCACTGGACGCCGAATCCGAGCGCGCCGTACAGGGCGCCCTCGAAGCCGCAATGGTTGGTCGCACCACACTGGTCATCGCCCATCGCCTGGCAACGGTGCAAAGGGCCGATCGCATTATCGTGCTGGAGCACGGCCATATCGTGGAAACCGGCAACCACGCGTCACTCGTCGCACAAAACGGCCTTTACGCCAGTCTTGCTGCATTGCAATTTAATAATGGCACCATGTAAACATCGACATCAGGAACCCTGCTATGAGTTTATTATTTACACCGTTAACACTACGCAGCGTAACGTTATCAAATCGCATCGCCGTCGCACCCATGTGCCAATATTCCGCTCAGGATGGTTTTGCTAACGACTGGCATCTGGTGCACTTAGGCAGCCGCGCAGTGGGCGGGGCAGGCCTGGTTATTTTTGAGGCGAGCGCGATTGTCGCAGAAGGTCGGATTACGCCAGAGGATCTGGGCATCTGGAAAGATGAGCATATTGCACCCTTGCGCCGAATCACCCAATTTATTGAACAGCAAGGTGTGGTCGCGGGGATTCAATTAGCCCATGCAGGACGTAAAGCCAGTGCCTACCGCCCATGGGAAGCGACGCAAGGGAGTATTCCGTTAACGCAAGGCGGGTGGCAGACCGTCGGCCCCTCTGCGATCGCATTTGACGCCAATTTCCAAATACCCGTGGCACTCAGCGCAGAGCAAATTGCCGACATCGTGCAAGCCTTTGCCACGGCCGCACTGCGCGCCCATGCGGCTGGTTTCAAGCTGGTCGAAATTCATGCGGCGCACGGATATTTACTGCACGAATTTCTTTCACCGCTCAGCAATACCCGATCGGATCAATATGGTGGCAGCTTTGAAAATCGCATCCGTCTGGTCATGGAAGTGGTCACTGCGGTGCGCAAGGTCTGGCCTGAAGAATTGCCTTTACTGGTGCGCGTTTCTGCGACCGAATGGGTCGAAGGCGGCTGGAATGCCGACGAAACGGTGGCGTTAAGCATTCTGCTAAAAGAGGCGGGTGTCGATCTGGTCGATATCTCGACCGGTGGCAATGCGGCGAATGCCGTGATCCCGGTTGGCCCTGGATATCAGACCCAGTTTGCCGCCCGCGTCAAAAAAGAGGCCGATGTTGCCAGCGGAGCGGTCGGCATGATTACCGATCCGATTCAGGCGGAGCACATTTTGCGAACTGAACAAGCCGATCTCGTGTTACTGGCGCGCGAGTTGTTGCGCAATCCTAACTGGCCATTGCATGCTGCTGACGCACTACACGCCGAAACGCCCTGGCCGCCGCAATATGCGCGGGCCACCTCACGCAAAATGCCGCTGCGCCCTTCGATTGATTATGGGGATGAATGAGAACGGTCGTGCGCAATCAACCTCGACTTAAGCACTACCTGAGTTAGGCGAAGGGCGATGCACACTCGCGATGCCGTATGTACGATGCAGAATCCGCGTAAGGGTTTCGCGTCCTGAGCGCGGCATCAAGTCGCCGACATACCCAGTCCCACCGCGACTTCCGAAATCAGACGCCGTAACCAGACTACGTCCGGTGCGACGTGGGAACGGGTATGCCATAACATATAGAAACGCATTTTTGGCATGTCAAACGGCAGCGGAAATACCTGAATCGGCCAGTCCTTGACAAAGTAATTGGCGAATTGTCGGCCGGTCGTAAAGATCAGATCGGATTTTGCCAAAACATGCGGAACCAACGCAAAATAAGGGATCGCGACCTGAATGTTACGCTTCAATCCCTGTTCTGCGAGCGCTGCATCGATACTGCTGCGATGTCCTTCGATATACGGTGTCGGTGCCAGATGCGGCATCTCAACGTAATATTTCAGCGTCAGTCCTTTCTTGGCGACCGGATGATCGCGGTGCATCATGCAGACAACTTCGTCTTCGAACAGTTGCGCAAGATGCAGATGTTCCGGAGGATCGGGCCAATTGCCGATCACCAGATCCAGACGGCCGGTCTCCAGGGCATTGGAGTAATCAAGTCCTGCATCTAATGCATGCACCATCAGACTGGCACCCGGCGCCCGGCGCCGCACCTGCTCTATGATGGATGGAATCAGCAGCACGTTAAGATAATCGGGCGTTCCGACATGAAATACGCGCCCGGTACTCCCCGCTTCAAAGGCCGCTACCGGCGCGCCGATCTTTTCAAAGACATCCAGCCCTTCTTTTGCCAGCGCCAGCAATTCCTGCCCGCGTTCGGTCGGTACCATCCCCGTTTTCCCTCGTACCAATATGGCGTCGCCGGTCAATTCGCGCAACCGCTTTAGCGTGTTGCTGATAGTCGGTTGCGATTGCCCTAACTTGATCGCTGTTCGTGACACGCTTTTTTCCACCAGCAAAGTGTGCAAGACGCGAAGCAGATAAGTATCGAGATGATGGTTAGCGCGAGAGGTCATTAACAATAACAATCGGGGGGAAAACTGGGTGAAAGTAAGAAGCGCCGCGCAAATTGGTAACCTGCCCACAAACCTATCTGCATTCTCGCAGGATAACGGATAAGTGCTCTGTTGAGTATATTCACATTCCCACAACCTTAATTGGTTTAGGACGCTTTTTCCAGCTGCCCACGCGTCGCGCGCCAATCATTACACTCCTTCTGGTCAGCGACGCATCCAACCCCGATCGGAGCTCTGAATTGACGGTTCGACCATTTAGAGTTGATCCTTTTGAAATGTAACAGCAAGGAACCGGGCGCATAACGCTGCAATGCCGGTCCAAATATCTTTTATCGCATAAACTGATGGCATGCTATTTCGTACGGTAGCCATTATTCGAACAACGCCAGATCGCCAGCGTTGATTCAACTTTCAGGAGATCCAATCATGACGCATAGCAATACTATCAATCGTAGTGTCGTTCTTGCTGCCCGTCCGCATGGTGCGCCGACAGCAGACAATTTTCGACTGGAAGAAACAGTTGTACCAACACCCGCCACCGGGCAGTTATTGCTGCGCACATTGTTTCTTTCCCTCGACCCTTATATGCGTGGCCGCATGAGCGATGCCCCGTCGTATGCGCCACCGGTCGCAGTCAATGCCGTCATGGGCGGCGGCACCATAGCGCGGGTGGAAGAATCTTTCCACTCCGATTACAAAGTGGGCGATCTTGTACTTAGCTATAGCGGTTGGCAAGACTACCTATTGTCGGATGGAACCGGCCTGACAAAACTCGACAGCAGCCAACAAAAGCCATCGCATCGATTAGGGGTATTGGGAATGCCGGGCTTTACTGCCTATGTCGGCTTGCTCGATATAGGGCTGCCTAAAGCGGGCGAAACCGTAGTCGTCGCTGCCGCAACAGGCGCGGTCGGTTCTTTAGTCGGGCAAATTGCCAAGATCAAAGGCTGTACCGTCATTGGCATCGCGGGAGGAGCGGAAAAGTGCGCTTATGCCGTCAATGAACTGGGTTTTGACGCTTGTATCGATCACCGCAGCGATGACTTCCCGCAGCAACTGGCAGCGGCCTGCACTAGCGGTATCGACGTTTATTTTGAAAATGTTGGTGGCGCGGTGTTCGATGCAGTATTGCCACTGCTGAATGCATTTGCTCGCGTACCGGTGTGCGGCCTGATTGCCAACTATAACGCGACTAGCGTACGCGAGGGACCGGACCGTTCGCAAATGTTAACACGCGCGATATTGACCCGCCGGCTCAAGATACAAGGATTCATTAATTCAGATTACGCCCCTCGCCATAACGCGTTTTTGAGCGAAATGAGCGGATGGTTGAAATCGGGACAAATAAAATATCGCGAAGAATTCGTGGATGGCCTTGAAAATGCGCCGCAAGCGTTCATTGGCCTGCTACAAGGTAAAAATTTCGGGAAATTAATTATCAAGGTAGCGGAATAAAGTCTGGTCTGGCCTCGCGCGAGGAACAGGCGCAACGCACCACTTAATGCCTGAGAAAAAAAGCACGCGTACCGGAATTACCGGAATGCATGCTTTTTTTTGCTAAACATGCCGGGGCGTGTTTGCGAAGGTCCTAAATTATTTGGTCCCGAAAATTCGATCGCCAGCATCACCCAGGCCAGGAACAATATATGCATGCTCATTGAGGTGGGAATCGAGGCTTGCCACATACAACTTAACCTGTGGATGCGCATCTTGAAACACCTGAACGCCTTCCGGGGCGGCAACCAACGCGAGAAAAACGATTTGCGCATCGGTCACGCCACGTTGCTTGAGGACGTTGACGGCATAGACCGCCGAGTTACCCGTCGCAACCATTGGATCGCATAGAATAAATGTACGCTCAGCCAAATCCGGCAAACGTACAAGATACTCAACCGGTTCAAGCGTTGCAGGATCGCGGTAGACACCAATATGACCAACGCGAGCAGATGGCACCAAATCCAACAAACCGTCGCTCATGCCGATACCGGCACGTAGAACTGGCACAACCGCCAGTTTGCGCCCTGCGATAACCGGTGCATCCATGGTTTGAATCGGCGTTTCAATACGTTGCGTCGTCAGCGGTAAATCGCGAGTAATTTCATACCCCATCAATTGGGTAATTTCACGTAACAACTGGCGGAATGTACGGGTCGACGTATCCTTGCTCCGCATATGGGTCAGCTTATGCTGAATCAGCGGATGGTTAAGGATAAAAAGATTAGGAAAGCGTGGATCGCTGAGCATAATGAAAGATTAAGACGAATGGTCGGATTGAGACGAAACAGAAAAGACTAAACAGCCTGCGCACGCCACTGCACTGCACTGCAGAAGGCGCTGCTGCTTATCTGCAACTACGTGCATCGTTGCTGCAATTTTTTTACTGTTTCGGGCTGTTTTAGAATTTTTGCCAGCAACCACTAAGTAGCGCTACCGCATTATCCTCATTAAACATAAACCGCTACTGAGAGATGGATGGTGATTTTGTTTCAAGCGTCGTCAGCGTCAGCAAGGCCAAAATTTGCTCAAGTTCGTGGCGCATTTCTATCAGGTCGATTTTGTTTTGAGCAGCTTCTGCGGCCGCAGCCATGGAATCTTTTTCGGCTTGCGCCATTCTGCCATCGAGTTTGTTACGTGCGCCGCTGATGGTAAAACCTTGCTCATACAAAAGTTCACGAATGCGCCGTATCAATAACACTTCGTGATGCTGGTAATAACGTCGATTTCCGCGTCGTTTAACCGGTTTTAGTTGGGTAAACTCTTGCTCCCAATAGCGCAAAACATGCGGCTTCACACCGCAAAGATCGCTTACTTCACCGATAGTAAAATAGCGCTTCGCGGGAATCGGCGGCAAGACGATTACCTCAGATTTACTGATACGAT
The DNA here is from genome assembly GCF_016917355.1 of Glaciimonas sp. PAMC28666. Lineage (GTDB taxonomy): Bacteria > Pseudomonadota > Gammaproteobacteria > Burkholderiales > Burkholderiaceae_D > Glaciimonas. The sequence goes on from NZ_CP070304.1 coordinate 609,978, forward strand.
CGTTCATGGGTTAATTAAGCGAGGGAAAAAGGTTGTTGGGAAGTAGCTTCGACCATGCCTTTAAGCTTTTGGCTGGCATGAAAAGTAACTACACGACGCGCAGAAATAGGAATTTCTTCACCGGTTTTAGGATTGCGGCCAGGTCTTTGCGGCTTGTCGCGCAATTGAAAGTTGCCGAAACCAGAGAGTTTAACCGCCTCGCCGCGTTCCAGCGCATTACGCATTTCATCGAAAAAAGTTTCAACCATGTCTTTGGCTTCGCGCTTGTTAAGCCCTACTTGTTCAAATAAAAGCTCAGCCAGCTCCGCTTTGGTTAATGTCGGTAAATCTTTTTCGGCCTGCGAACGCGCTTGCGCTTCGCGCATCGCCCGATTCAGATCGGCATCCAATACGGATTCAAACTCCACTGCCTGCATATCATTCATTCTGCGTTCACTCTGTTATTTTCACCCTGTTTTGCGATTCACCAAACCCAAAAATGTGCATTTAGTTCAGCACTTTTCGGATCGGGTTGCTTCTTGCTAACGCTTTGAAGCCTCGCTTTTGAAGCTTGCATTAAAGCAGAGCCTTAATACCTGGCCGTCATGTCCCGCCTTAATGCGCACAACCTGGGGCTGACACATGGCGCTGACCGGAGACGCCTACCAACAGTCAAATACTGGCCGACATGATGAATATCGCCTCACCGGTTGTGCACCTTTTGACAATCCCATCGTTATTTAACTGCGTAACTTTGCACCGTCAATCTTGCCTATCGCCGCAATTAAAGCGGACATGGCGGCATCAACGGTATCGTCCTGGAGGGTGTTTTCAGTATCTTGCAACGTAAACCGGAAAGCAAGACTTTTTTCGTCATTTTCTAAACCCTTGCCATGATATTCATCAAATAAAACAAAGGCTTGCAGAATTCTACAGGCGTTGTTAGTGCGCTGTTCGGTGGCGAAAATATCCATCAAATCCTGCGCTGGAATGGCCTGACTGACCACCACAGCAAGGTCACGCACGACCGCGGGGAATTTCGAAATGTCGGCATACTTTGGTACTTCGCGCTGCTGCAATGCATCTACCGCCATTTCGAAAACGACCGGCGCTAGCGGCAGATCGTATTTCTGCTGCAATCGCGGATGAAGTTCACCAATAAAACCGACAACTTTTCCATCCAGCATAACTTGCGCCGAACGGCCCGGATGCAATGCAGGATGTTCGATCTTGGCAAAGCGCAACGTTACCGGTGCGTATAGCGCCTCAAGGTCTGCCTTAACGTCATAAAAATCGACCACCCGGCTAGCTTGTCCCCATTGCTCTTCGGCGTAAGGACCGTAAGCCAAACCAGCAACGTGTTTCGGCTGATCGAAACCGGCGACTGATAACGGCCCATCCTGACTAACCGGGTTACGCAAAAACACTGTTCCAGACTCAAAGAGTCGAACACGATTAACTTTGCGATTCAAGTTGTACTTAACGTTTGCGACAAGGCTGGCGATCAGTGACGAACGCATCACACTCATCTGGCTAGCGATAGGATTGATCAGTTTGATCGGCTCCAAATTGGCGGCAAAATCAATTTCCCAGGCTTCTTCAACGAAGCTGAAATTAATCACTTCCTGGTAATCAAGTGCAGCCAGTTTATGACTGATCGCAAATAATGACCGGGTGTTTTCGGGTGCAATAAACATCTCGTTCGGTGCCACCGGTGGCAATGCGGGAATGTTTTCAAAACCATACACGCGGACGATTTCTTCGATCAGATCTTCTTCAATCTCGATATCGAACCGGTAAGATGGCGGCGTCACCGAGAACACGCCAGGCGCTTGCGTAAAGGTAAGATTAAGTCGAGTGAAGATGTCCGCAATCAACGCATCGGTCAGCGGTACACCAATCACTTTGACGGCGCGCGCCGTGCGAACAGTGACAGGCAGGCGCACCGGCAAATTAACTTTTTGGTCGTCAATCGGACCTACCTTGGTATCGTCGCCGCCGCAAATTTCAACGAGGAGCGCAGTAATGCGTTCGATATGCTCAACAGTGGTCGCGAAATCGACGCCGCGTTCAAAACGATGTCCTGCATCGGTGGAAAAATTAAACCGACGGGCACGCCCTTGTATCGCTTGCGGAAACCAAAACGCCGCTTCCAGATAAATATTTTTCGTTTCTAATGAAACAGCAGTAGCGTCGCCACCCATGGTACCGGCCAGAGACTCAATTTGCTGTTCGTCGGCGATGACGCCGATCCACTCATCAACGCTCACGGTATTGCCGTTTAATAGCTTGAGCGATTCACCCGTTTTTCCCCAGCGCACGTCAAGACTGCCGTGAATTTTATCCAGATCAAACACATGGGTAGGACGGCCAAGCTCCAGCATGACGTAGTTGGAAATGTCGACCAGCGCTGATATTGAACGCTGACCGCTGCGCTCCAGTCGCTGCTTCATCCATTGCGGCGTTGGAGCCTTGGCGTTCAATCCCCGAATCACGCGGCCAGAAAAACGTCCGCATAAATCCGGTGCCGAAATGGTCACCGGCAGTACTTCAGCAATGTTCGCGCTAACGGACTGATAAGTCGGATGTTTAAGCGCAGTGCCAGTCAACGCTGACACTTCACGCGCAACGCCCAGTACCGATAGACAATCGGCTTTATTCGGCGTTAGCTTGATCGTGAATTTAAGATCGTTCAACTCATAGTAGTCACGGAAGTTCAAGCCAACCGGAGCGTCGCCGGCCAACTCCAGCAGTCCTTCGTTTTCTTCGGACAGCTTTAGTTCACGCGCCGAGCACAGCATGCCGTGCGATTCGATCCCGCGCAATTCACCCACTTTAATTTCAAAGGGCTTGCCGTCTGCGCCCGGAGGCAACATTGCTCCCGGCATCGCGCAAGGTACTTTCAAACCAGCGCGCACATTTGATGCACCGCATACTATCGTCAAGGCAGTGCCAGTGCCGACATCGACCTGACAGACATTCAGCCGGTCCGCATTAGGGTGTTTGGCGATCTCCAGCACCTGACCAACCACGACATTCGTGAACGGCGGCGCCACCGGCACGACCTCTTCTACTTCGAGGCCGGACATCGTCAGCAAGTGGGATAATTCGTCCGAAGTCATACTCGGATCGACCATTGTACGCAGCCAGCTTTCAGAGAATTGCATAGGTAAAACCTTCAAAAACCTTTAATCATGGAAGACTTGGACAGGTTTATTCGCAGTCAATGCGAACATTGTATCCAAGGCGTCTGGAGCAATTAATTTAATTAAATTGCTTTAAAAAGCGCAAATCGCCTTCGTAGAATAGACGCAGATCGCTGATGCCGTAACGCAGCATTGTCAAGCGTTCCAGGCCGGAGCCGAACGCAAAACCAATGTACTGCTCAGGATCGAGCCCCATGTTGCGTACTACGCTAGGATGCACTTGACCGGCACCCGAAACTTCGAGCCAGCGGCCTTTTAGCGGACCGCTGCCAAACGCGATATCGATCTCGGCGGAGGGTTCAGTAAATGGAAAGTAAGAAGGCCGGAAGCGAACCTGCAAATCGTCGGTCTCGAAGAAAGCTTTGACGAAATTCAGGTACACGCCCTTTAGGTCAGCAAAGCTGATGTCTTCGGCTATCCAAAGACCTTCGACCTGATGAAACATGGGTGAATGCGTAGCGTCACTGTCAACGCGATAAGTTCGGCCAGGAGCGATCACTTTGATCGGCGGCTTGTTCATACGCGCGTAACGTACTTGCATCGGACTGGTATGTGTACGCAACAACAATGGCTTGCCTTGCGTATCATTACCTTCAATATAAAAGGTGTCCTGCATCGAGCGCGCCGGATGATTTTCCGGGCTGTTCAATGCAGTAAAGTTGGTCCAGTCGGTTTCGATTTCAGGGCCATCTGCCACATCAAAACCGATGGACCGGAAAATTTCCTCGACCCGTTCCCAGGTCCGCATCACGGGATGGATACCGCCCACGCCACGGCCACGACCTGGCAACGTCACGTCGATTGCCTCAGCATTCAAACGGACTTGCATCTGCGCATCTGCCAGCGCATCGCGACGCGCCGTCAGCGCGTTTTCAATCTGCTGCTTGGCGACGTTGATCACGGCGCCCTGCACTTTGCGCTCGTCAGGTCCAAGCTTGCCCAGACCCTTCATTTGCTCGGTGATTTGACCGGTTTTGCCAAGATATTTGGCTTTAGCGTTTTCCAGCGCAGCCGCATCAATCGCGGCGATAAAATCAGCCTGGGCTTGCGTTACAAGTTGTTCTAGGGAGTTCATGCAGTTTTCCTGCTCCAATGGGAAGCCGAAAAATTCCAATTAACAATAGAAAGAATACGGGGTGCTGCGAAATAACGACAGAGGACAAGAAATACAGGGCGATAACAACGCTCTCTGCTTTCACCACGTTGTGTACATGCTCCGATTACAAAGCACTGCCGGGCCGTGCACACGCACTATTTCGACAATTCCGCGATCTTGTTTCTAAGGCAAACGGGAACAAGAAACCATTAATCTTCAATAAGAGACAATCCAAAAAATTGTATCTAATTAAAAAAATAAAATGGCAGTTAAAAAACACAAACGGGGCATAAGGTGTTCACCTCTGCCCCGCTCGGGATTGCGCATGCTGAAAAACTCAAGCTACCCCGAGTCACCCCGGTTCACTTTAACTTCGCCACAGTCGCAAAACTATGCTATTAAATGTTTCAAAAAAACCGTTTAAATGGTGCAGTATCTCTTCGTCATACCTGCGTACCGACTCCGTAACTACACTTCATTCAAAGGCTTTTTGATCACATCTATTACGCAGCGATGATGGCTTTAACTTGATTGACAATCGCAGCAAACGCTGGCTTGTCCATCACTGCCATATCGGCCAGGACTTTACGGTCCAGTTCGATAGAGGCACGCTTCAGACCGTTCATGAAGACGCTGTATGTTACGCCATGCTCACGGGAAGCAGCGTTAATACGGGCGATCCACAATGCACGGAAGACGCGCTTTTTGTTACGACGATCGCGATACGCATATTGACCAGCGCGCATAACTGCTTGCTTGGCAACACGGTAAACTTTACTGCGGCGACCGCGGTAACCCTTGGCAAGGGCTAAAACTTTTTTATGACGGGCACGAGCTGTAACCCCACGTTTTACTCTAGGCATAGTAACTCCTTAATAGTGTGAGGTTATGAGTTCGGCAACATTGCGCGGACGGATACCATGTTTGTTTCATGGACTCCGACTGAACCACGCAAATTACGTTTGGTCTTGGTTGTTTTTTTGGTCAGGATGTGACGTTTGAACGCTTGACCGCGTTTAACAGTTCCACCCGGACGGACGCGAAAGCGCTTCTTAGCACCGCTTTTCGTTTTCATTTTTGGCATGATTCTATCTGTCCTTCAGGACAGCTCCTTTTTTAACATGATTGCAGGTGGCAACAATCGTTGCACTTGTATGCCTACTCTCACTTGTTTAAACCTGGGCACCCAATTCCGTGACCAGATTTTGCAACGGAGTCTAATCGCTAGACCGCTGCTTTTGGGTGAAGTGGCAATAAAAACCGCTTCACCACAAAATTTAAAGAGGTATTGCAACGACGAATACCAAGACAAAAAATTCGGCGCTTTAATACCTTCTTTTCATTATTTCTTTTTCTTCGGGCCAATGATCATGATCATTTGACGCCCTTCCATCTTAGGCCACTGCTCGACTTGTCCGAACGGCTCCAAATCAGATTTCAGGCGTTCCAACATGCGCACACCGATATCCTGGTGAGCCATTTCACGACCGCGAAAACGCAGCGTGATTTTGGTTTTATCGCCGTCTTCCAGAAACTTAGTCAAATTGCGCAGTTTGATGCCGTAATCGCCATCATCGGTACCCGGACGGAATTTAACTTCCTTCACCAGAATAACCTTCTGTTTCAATTTGGCTTCGTGCGCTTTCTTCTGTTCCTGGTATTTAAATTTACCATAGTCCATCAGACGCGCTACGGGAGGCTGTGCAGTCGGTGCGATTTCCACCAGATCTACGTTAGCTTCTTCAGCCAGACGAAAGGCTTCCGCCAACGAAACGATACCGAGCGGTTCATTTTCAACCCCGCTTAGACGCAATTCAGGTGCTGTTACCTCACCATTTATGCGATGTGACTTGTCCGTAGCTATTGCAGTTTCCTTTAAAAATCAAATAGATAAGCCGTGCTTCCACGCTATGGGTTTACCGTTCAGGCTTTGGTCTCGACCTCAATTTTGAGGCGCTCCACCAGTGCGTCTATTGACATGACACCTAAATCGACATTACCCCGCGCACGCACGGCCACTGTATTTGCATCACGCTCTTTATCACCTACAACCAGGATATAGGGCGGTTTTTGCAAAGAATGCTGGCGTATTTTATAGGTAATCTTCTCATTACGCAAATCCGCTTCAACTCTAAACCCTTGTTTTTTCAGCGTTTGTGCAACACTTTGGACGTATTCGGACTGCGCATCCGATATATTCAAAATCACAACTTGAACCGGCGCTAGCCATAAAGGCATCGCACCAGCATGGTTTTCAATCAGGATGCCAATGAAACGCTCCAATGATCCAACAATCGCCCGATGCAACATAACGGGTACTTTCCGATTATTGTCTTCTGTCACGTATTCAGCACCGAGACGGCCAGGCATCGAGAAATCGACTTGCATCGTGCCACATTGCCATGATCGACCAATCGAATCCTTTAGATGATACTCAATCTTTGGACCGTAAAACGCGCCCTCGCCCGGCAATTCCTCCCAGGTGGTTCCCGACGCACGCAGCGCATCACGCAACGCATTTTCAGCCTTATCCCATACATCATCCTCGCCGACACGCTTGTCCGGGCGCAAAGCCAGTTTCACGGCGACTTCGGTAAAGCCAAAACGGTCATAAACTTCACGTACCACTTTATCAAAGGCCGCGACTTCAGTTTGGACCTGATCTTCGGTACAGAAAATATGTCCATCATCTTGCGTAAAGCCACGCACACGCATCATGCCGTGTAACGCCCCAGATGGTTCGTTGCGATGACATTGTCCAAACTCGCCAAAGCGCAGCGGCAAGTCGCGATAGCTATGAAGAGAAGAGTTGAATATCTCCACATGGCCAGGGCAATTCATCGGTTTCAACGCATAACTGCGATTTTCCGATTCGGTGGTGAACATGTTGTCGCGATAATTTTCCCAGTGGCCGGTTCTTTCCCACAAAGATCGGTCCAGAATCTGCGGTGCCTTCACCTCTTGATAGCCGTTATCTTGATACACCTTGCGCATGTATTGCTCAACCTGTTGCCAGATAGTCCAGCCTTTTGGATGCCAAAAAATCAAACCCGGGGCTTCTTCTTGCATGTGGAATAAATCCAAAGCGCGGCCAAGCTTGCGATGATCCCGCTTTTCTGCCTCTTCGAGCATATGCAAATAAGCTTCCTGATCTTCTTTTTTGGTCCAGGCGGTGCCGTACACCCGTTGCAACATTTCGTTTTTAGCATCGCCGCGCCAGTAAGCGCCCGCTAACTTCATCAATTTAAAGACTTTCAGCTTACCGGTTGATGGCACGTGCGGCCCACGACACAGATCGGTAAACGACCCTTCTGTATAGAGCGACACTTCTTGATCCGCTGGAATTGACTCAATCAGCTCGGCCTTATAATCTTCACCCAGCGATTTGAAGTAAGCGACCGCTTCATCGCGTGGCAATACGCGCCGTGTTACAGGCTCGTCTTTTTTCGCCAGTTCCGCCATTTTCTTTTCGATAACGATTAAGTCTTCCGGCGTGAATGGCCGCTTGTAAGCAAAATCGTAATAAAAGCCATTTTCAATGACAGGCCCAATCGTCACTTGCGCATCAGGGAATAGTTCCTTGACCGCGTAAGCTAACAGATGAGCGGTCGAGTGACGAATCACATCAAGACCTTCAGCATCCTTATCCGTAATAATCGCTAACGCCACATCACGCTCGATCAAATACGAGGTGTCCACGACGATGCCGTCGACTTTGCCAGCCAGCGCAGCCTTTGCCAGACCCGTTCCGATGCTGGCCGCGACTTGTGCAACTGTCAGAGGTGCGTCAAATTGACGCTGCGAACCATCCGGAAGTGTGACTGATACCATGTGAGCTCCATACGATCATCGCTTTGCTTTGAGCGATGCCGAATTAAATGAATAAATTAACGAATAATGATCAAAAATGCAGACGAAAAAAAGCGCGGACCAGCCGCGCTTTCTCAGTAGTGAAAAAGACCTCGACTAGTGTCGCGTGCAGACTGCGGTGGTAGTTCGCGGTGTCATAACCAGGATGCCTTTCTCGCTCTTACAAATGATGTTTGGTGTTTTGGCTGTTTTTCCCTACAACCAGGTAAGGATAGAAGCCAGATTGCAGGATGATACCAGAAACTCACGTCATTTGCGTTAGCGCATCAGCGTGGTAAGCGAAGTTTAGCGTCGCGCCACCTCGCAACTACTAAATCAACAAATTACCATTGCCCGTATTGTTACCGCTAACTGCTACCTGTAATCATTGAGGTACTTTGCTCGCAATAACCAACTTGAGGCCATCGGTGCGGTTCCACCAACCGCCGCCCAACGCCTGAAACAAGGCTGCGGTGTCCGCAAAACGCGCCGCTTGTGCCTGCGCCAGATTAATAACAGCTTGCTGATAAATCAACTGTGCCGTCAACAATGCTTGCGGGCTAGCTGCGCCGAGTTTTACTGATTTCCTTGAAATGTCTACACTTTGCGCTGCAGCACGCTCCGCTCCCAGCTGTGCTTTGAGCGTCTGCGCATCGTATTGCAGAGCACGTAAACTATCAGCAACATTTTGGAACGCAAGAATCACGGTACTCCGATACTGCGCTGCCGCTTGCTCGAGCAACGCCTCCGATGCCCGCTTTTTATGTAATAGCGCACCACCCGCAAAAAGAGGTTGGGTTATGCCCCCAGCCAGCGCCCAGAATCCCGTTCCTCCTGCGAACAGGTTGCCGAGTTGGGTAGCGGAACTCCCAATCGAGGCACTGAGGGTAATTTGGGGAAGCATATTCGCGGTGGCAATGCCCACCGCGGCAGATGCCGCATGCAGTTGCTCCTCGGCGACGCGTACATCCGGTCGTTGCCGCACCAGATCGGACGGCAAGCTGACTGGCAACTCCTGCGGCAGACTCAATTGGGACAGGACGAACTTTTCATCCAGTTCATCGCTGGGGAAACGCCCTGCCAACGCGGTTAATCTGTCACGCTGAACAGACAACGCATTGTTAAGCGGTGGCAGAGTGGCTTGCGTCTGCGCCAACACTGCTTTCTGGGTCGCTACGTCCGCCAATGCTATATCACCCAATGTATATTGGCGCTGCAACAATTCCAGCAACCGGCTCTGCATTCGGATTACTTCCTCAGTCGCACTGATTTGCGCCCGTAACGATGCTTCCTGCACAGCTGCTGCAACAACATTTGACGTCAGTGTCAAGTAGGTCGCTTCCAGTTGAAAGCGCTGCTGCGCCGCCTGGGCCTGGACGTTTTCCAGTTGGCGTCGATTGCCTCCAAAAGCGTCGACGTTATACGAAACATTGAGCTGCGCCGTATGCAGATTAAACACCGGCGTATCCGACTGAATTGGCGTCGTCGCAACCTTTTGACGGGTCGGCACCAGGCTAGCGTCAACCGTCGGGAAAAGGCTGCCGCGCTGGGCCGCTACTTGTTCTTCCGCGGCCCGCAAAGCAGCTTGCGCCGATTGCAAATCCGGACTCGCTTTCAATGCCTGAGCTATCACTGTGTTCAATGGTGCCGACTGGAACAATGTCCACCATTGCGCAGGAATATCCATCCCGGCGACAAATTGCTGCCCGGCACCGCCAGTAGTTTCGGCCGAGTCAGTAGTAGCCTGCAATGGCGCTTTGGTGTAACCCTGCACCGATGGCGCAGCAGGCTGTTTGAAATCAGGACCGACCACGCAACCGGCCAATGTCAGTGCAACCGCTAACAGAGGCGGGCAAGCGAGGGATTGCAATGTCAATTTCTTCATCTTTTAACCTATCAGACTTCTGTCGGAACCCGCGTCGTACAATACTGCGTTGGCGCAGATATCAACGATCAGGAAAGAAGCAATTCAATCTTCGCTCATCCGCTGGATTGATGCTCTTTTAAAATCGCTTAGCGGCCGTCGGGAATTCGGCTCACCCCTTTACGGCGTTCGATCCAGCGTTCCAGCGCGAAATAGAATGTGGGCAGAATGAACAGCGTCAGCAATGTCGCCACAACCAATCCACCGACGACGACCGTGGCCAGGCCGCGTTGAACGTCAGTGCCCACACCGGTCGCCAACGCCGCTGGCAACATGCCAACCGAGGCCACGGTTGCAGTCATCAAGACTGGGCGGAAACGTTCAGACGCCCCCGCCAGCACTGCCTCCATTAGCGCTAAACCCTGTTGTCGTACACGATTGATATTGGACACCATAATGATGCCGTTTTGGACCGCAACACCAAACAGCGCGATAAAGCCCACGCCGGTGGCAACGTTGATGGTATTGCCTGTAACGCGGAGCGCAATCAAGCCGCCCAATGCCGCCAGCGGGACTAACCCAAGAATCAACATCGCTTGCCGCAACTTACCAAATCCGGCATATAAGATAATCGCCATCAAACCCAATACCAGAGCGAAGACCACCAGCAATCGTGCCTGTGCGCGCTCCTGATTTTCAAACTGTCCGGCCCATTCCAGACGATACTTGGAATGGTCAAACTTCACATCCCTGGCGACCGCTGCCTGGGCTTCCTGATAATAGGAAAGCAAATCACGATCTGCGTAATCCAGACGGACGGTCAATTGGCGGTGCGTGCTTTCGTGCGTAATCGTACTCTCGCCAGTTCCGGAACGAATATGCGCCAGCTGAGAAAGCGGTATCCGTGCGCCGTTGGAGGCGGTCAGCAGCAGGTTACCCAATGCCTCGGGACCACTTCGACTACTCTTTGGAAATCGGACTGTGACGTTGTAAATACGATCAGCAACATACATTTGAGTCACGGGCGCACCACCAATGCCGGTCTGAATCAGGCTAGAGATATCCGCGATATTGATCCCAAATCGCGCAGCAGCAGCACGATCAATATCGATCACCATCTGCGGAATCGGCGGCTCCTGAAAAATCGAAACGTCGGCACTTCCCCTGATGCCATGCAGGACATCCACAATGTGATTTCCAATGCGGCGTAATTCTTTAAAATCGTCGCCGTAGATACGAATCACCAATGGACTATGCGCCCCGCCCACTGCGTCATTCACACCGTCGCTGATCGGTTGGCTAATGCCGATGGAAAAGCCTGGCAATTGCGCCAGCCGCGTATTCAGGCGACGTACAAACTCTGCCTTGTTTTCGCCGCCAGGCCAGGTGTTGTATGGTTTCAGTCCTACCGGCACTTCCATGTGGCTCGGTGTCCACGGATCAGTACCATCATCGCTGCGACCAAGTTGCGTGACCACATAGGACACTTCAGGAAACGATAACAACGTGCGACGCAATTCAGCAGACATCTCACTGCCCTTTTCCAGCGACAAACCGGATGGCATCTGGACTTGCAGCCACAGCGTTCCCTCATCTAGCTGCGGCATGAATTCTCGACCAGTGACGGCACCTAAGCCGACCACGCCGATCAATGCCACCGCACCAATCAGATACGCAATCGATGGATTATCCAACATGGTTCGAAGGGTATTACGATACCCGGCACCGAGCCGTTCGAGCGGCTTGTTATGAAAAATTTTGCGTGGTTTTCTCAACGCCATGTAAGCCAACCCGGGGACCAGTACGACGCTACAGATTAATGCGCCGATCAGCGCGTAGCTGACGGTAAATGCCATGGGAGACAATAATTTTCCTTCTGCTCTTTCAAACGCGAACAGCGGCAAGTAAGCGCTAATAATAATGAGCGTTGCAAAGAATATCGGCTTGATTACTTCGGTCGTCGCTGCCCGCACTTCGACCTCGGTTAGCTCTTCGGTCGGCGCGGCCTCACGCCGCCTTAAAATGGCCTCCGTTACAACAATCGCACCATCGACGATAATGCCGAAATCGATCGCGCCCAACGAGAACAGATTGGCCGGCATTTTGGTCAGATACATCATGATGAACACAGCCACCAAAGCGAGTGGAATAGTCACTGCGGCTACCAACGCGCTACGCGGACTGCCGAGAAACAAAATCAATACGATACAAACCAGGCCGATTCCTTCAACTACGGTATGACTGACTTTGTGCACCGTCAATTGAATCAATTCATCACGGTCGATATAAGGAACAATGCGAACCCCTTGCGAAGCCAGTTGTTTTTGCAGTTGTGCAACTTTGGCATGAACGCCCTTGATGACTTCTGATGCGTTTTGATATTTCAGCAGTTTGACGATACCCTCAATCGTATCGGGATTATTGTCTTTCCCCAAGATACCTTGACGCTCCTGATGGCTGTATTGCAGCTTCCCGAGATCGCGTACCAGAACGGGGACGCCATTGACTTGCTTGACCACGACATTGCCCAGGTCGGTCAAGCTGCGCATCATGCCGATTCCACGCACCACATAACCCTGCTCACCGCGCGAAATGCGACTGCCGCCAGCGTTGGCATTGTTGTTGTTAATTGCGCTGGTCACGTCGGACAATGAGACGCCAAATCGCTGCAATTGATTTTGATCGACTTCAAGCTGATATTCCATCGTCATACCGCCGAAATTCCCGACGTCTGCGATACCCGGAATCTGGCGAAGTTCAGGCATGACGATCCAGCGTTGAATCTCTGAGAGTTCCATCAAATTTTTGCTATCGGACTCAAGCGTATACCGATATATTTCGCCGGAAGGACCGCTCACTGAATCAAGGCTGGGCGTAATCCCCGTCGGCAATGTTGCCTGCGCCATGCGCTCTGTCACGCGTTGCCGCTCCCAATAATCCTCAGCACCGTCTTTAAAAGTGAGCGTGATGAGCGATAAGCCGAACGTACTGGACGAGCGCATATGCACCAAACCCGGGGTTCCACTCAACTGGCGCTCTAGCGGTATTGTGATTTGCTGCTCAATTTCTTCAGCAGCCAGACCCGGCGCCTGTGTGGTCACCTGCGCGGACACATCGGAAAGTTCAGGATAGGCCTCTACCGCCATGCGGGTCCAAGAGTAATAGCCGAATAGCGCCACCAATATCGTCACCAAAATCACTGCATAACGCTTTTGCAGGCAATAGCGAACGACGTTATTAATCATTGAGTAGCACTCCACCCTTGATAACAACCTGATCGCCTACCTTCAAGCCAGCTTGCACCCGGACAGTACCATTCGCTTCACTACCCAATTCAACTTTACGACGTGAAAACGTCCACGACTTGGTCTCGACGAAGACGGTTGTGTCATCGTTATTCATTAGCAGTGCTGAAACTGGCACCACTGGCGCAGTTGCCTGGGCGATAGCAAAGGAAGCTGTCGCAAACATGTTCGGCTTCAGGCGTCCATCGCCGTTTGGCACGCTAATGCGGACCAGTGCGCGACGCGTATCGGGTTGCAGAATATCGCTGATAAATGTAACACTGCCTTTTAATAACGCATCGGGATATGCGGGCAGATGTATCGCGACTGGCTGGCCGACTTTGACGGAAGATAATAAATTCTCCGGCACGTTAGCAGTGATCCAGACGTTGTCCAAATTAGCTATTGTCATCATTGATGCGGTTGGATCGTTCACGCTTTGGCCAACTCCGACTGACAATGCGGTGACGCTCCCTGCGTTTGGCGCAACGATGTTAAGGCGACGGCCGCTGCTATCAACACTCACTCCACTGGCAATGCCGAGCGATTTCAAGCGCGTATCGGCACGCGAAAATTCAGCCTGCGCCTGAATATTTGCACTTTCCGCTTGCTCTAAATCTTTGCCCGCACCGGCGCCCGCCTCCTGCACGCCGCGCTGCCTTTCGAGTACTTTCTTTGTCAGTTTTAAAGTATCGCGGGCCTTTTGCTGATCTGCTGCTGCCTGCGCAAAATCACCTGATGTCATGACAAGTAATAACTGCCCTTTTTTGACATGATCGCCAAGCCCGACCTTCAGTTCCAGTACCTTGCCGGCCACGGGAGGCACCATATTGATGGTATGTGAAGGATCAGCCTCGACCTGCGCTGGTAGTTCCAACGCACGGGCGGAATCCCTTGTTGACACCAATTGCACCATGAGACGGTCTCGCAAAGGCGAATGTAGAGGTACAAAGATCAGATCACCCTTTCTAATGAAATTGGGAATCGGATCAGCGTCTGAAGAGTGTGCTAACGCGCCCATACCGGTGCCGCTTGCGGTTGACCAGACGAATCCGGCAATAGCCAGAATGCTAATGACAAGAACACAGACACTTTTTTTTCTTAACAGGAAAGGCTTTTGCATAATAATTTGTAAAGTAAAAACATTTGCACTGAATGGATCCCCTAACTCAATTTGCCGGAGTTAGCCCCAACAATTTGGTAAAAATTTTGTTATTCCAGTCGCGTCTAGCGACGTTGAATCAGGGATGCAGCGGGCGATCATTCACCGTATTTGGTGCTATATTTATTAGTCGCGACTTCAAGACGTCGGCTTCTCCAGTTTGTTGATCGACGATCTCAAAAAAGATTTTTTCGCTATTGAAAAATTGATATAGCTGCTCTTTGACGTAGGTATTTTTGTCACCGGCGACCTCCACTTTCAACGCTGAAGACTGGTGCAAGTCGGAGCCGATGGTATGCAAACCAACGCTGGTCTCCATGACCAGATAGGTCATCGGTGCCAAACTGGCGAACCATTTTCCATCCAGAAAAATCTCGCTCTTTTGTTTCGGCTCCATCGTGCCAGGGCGAACCAGGTAAATTTTTGCCAGTCCGTTTGACGGCACCTCGAACTGTTTTGCCTGGACGTCATCAGCAGGCGTCGCCAGGGGCACGGCGACACATTCAATCTGGTGTAGAAACCGACGACACGGTACGAAAGAATCCTCTGCGCTAGCAGAAGAGACCGTCAAGGCCAATGAAAGCAAGACAAAAGCGAATGAGGTGTCAATTGAAGAAGTCATTGGGTCGGGAAGGTAACGCCAGTAGTTGAAATGGCGCAAATAACATGACTAATCGGCATGATTCTTTGCGATTCCAGAAGGAACAACTACAGAATAACGACTGTTCCTGTCAATAACCTGAAGGAAACCTGACAAAATCCTGACGAAACCGGGGCGTGCCTCACATTACATGCATAGCGGAAATTCTCCGCGCTAAAGTTTTGAGGTGATGTGATGGGGACAACTGCACAGCTCCACTGAAGAGCTGGCGCGCGTTCAGAATCATGCACATAAGACAGGTCGAAGAATTAATCCAGGTCACTTAATTCTGCGCTGAATATTTGGTCAAGGATCATGGACGACTGATTTTCGATTTTGCGGGGCAGCATATTTTTTTACCCACCCTCCGCAATCTTCAAGCGCTTTTTCGCTCATATTCGATGCTTTCGGCTTACGATAGCGTTACCGAGTAGCAATTGCCATGCTTTCATATTGCATTATATTAATATGAAATACGCTTCAAAAATATTTATACACTTCTAAAAAATAGTACAGGCCTAGAATAACGCGCAGTGGATTTTCAATTTCCCACTGATTTCAAGGTCGTAACTTAGTCGCTGTGCCAAGTATCGGAAAAGGAAAATGGACCGAGAAAATCGTGCCGCAAGTTGCCCCGGGCTCAACCGTAATTCTTGCTCCATGGTCATTGGTGATATCGCGCACGATCGCTAGCCCCAAACCATTGCCGGCTATATTGTCATCGATCCGATAAAAACGCGTAAAGATCAGTTCTTGCTCCGACGCGTCGATTCCAGGACCAGAATCCTCTACCGAGAAAATGCCGCCATCCTTGCCCTGTATCGCGTTGACCGTCACAGTGCCGTTGGATGGCGAATAACGGATCGCATTATCGATCAGATTATCGATCAAATCGCGCAACAAAAACGGGTCTCCCATAACCCGCGTGGTCTGCAGATTAAAACCGATGTCAATGGCTTTTTTATCCGCTTCCTCAACAAAATGCTGAATCGACTCTTCCACCAGCTTATTCAACTCGATCACTTCCAGGCGCTTTTTTTCGAACTTAGTCGGCTCGGCCCGGGCCAGGGCCAACAACTGATTAGTCTGGCGTATCATGCGCTCGGTTGACGATGCCATGAGCTTGATGGAATGCGCGGCTTCCGGCTCCTCCGCGTTCTTTTGTAGCAGCCATTCCAACTGGGTTCTAAATCCGGCCAAGGGTGTTCGCAACTGATGTGCAACGTTGGCCAGAAAGTGTTGCTGTCGCTGCGCGCCATTTTCAACCCTGTTAAGCAAGCCGTTGATCGCCCTGACCACCGGTCCAAGTTCGATCGGGACATTGTTTTCATCCAGCGCCGACAAATCGTCATGGCTGCGCAGATTGAGATCCAGCTGCATTTTTTTCAGTGGCAACAAGCCTTTACTGACAGCGAACCAAATCGTGGCAATTAACATGATCGCCAATAGGGCCTCTAACAGCGACAACGCCAGAAAAATGACTGATCGAATATGGGTACGTTTGCGCAGCGTCTCTGCGACGCCAATAAATACCTGCTGCTGGCCGATGGTCGTTCGAAGCGCGACTATTCGTACAGGTTCTCCCCGCATTAATCCATCGTAAGGGGCCGGCTCATCTGATACCGTTTGCTTTGGCAGCGCCGGAAAATCCGCATCGCCCGCAAGCAATTGTCCATCACCACTGCGGACTACGAGATAGATGGCATCGAAGTGATCGACCCGCAATACTTGCTCGGCCTGCTTCGACAAGGTACTTTCTACCTGGCCGTTCTTCTCCTGCAAACGCGGGACCATGGCCCAACCGGCATCCGCGAGACTTTGATCAAAGGCGATCTGAGCCGGGACCCAGGCCAGCCAGTAGCTAAGTCCAGCCCCGATGAAATTCACGATAAGGAGCGGCACGATCAGCCACACCAGCAGATTCATTCGAATGCTATTCATAGCTCGACTTTTTCCAGCATGTAACCAAATCCCCGGATGGTCCTGATCTCGATTCCCCCATCAGCAATTTTCAAACGGATGCGGGAAATGTATACTTCGACCGCGTTAAGCGTCAGTTCCGCGCCCCAAGGTAAAATGGCATCGATGATTTGCTGGCGTGACACAACGCGCGAGGCTTGTTGCAGAAGGTACTCCAACACCGCCCATTCACGTACCGAAAGCTCAATCGACTTGCCATTGATTTTGGCCCTTCGCGATGAAGTATTGAGCGACAGTCCTCCCAAATGGATCTCAAGCGGCTGCGGCGCGCTACGCCGCAATAAGGCGCGCACTCGCGCGACCAACTCCTGGGTCGCGAAAGGCTTTACCAGATAATCGTCAGCCCCTATCTCCAACCCGTAAACCCGGTCCTGCACGGAGTCGCGTGCGGTCAGCAACAACACCGGGATAAGGCTCCCGCGTGCGCGCAGGCGACGAACTACTTCAAATCCGTCCATGCCGGGTAAACCGATATCCAGCACCACCACAGAAATATCAGAACGTTGTAACAGTGCATCAGCATCGCTGCCGTTTTGCACCACATCGACGACCATTCCGTGGCCTTTAAATATCCGCAAAATGCCGTCGGCAAGTACTGAATCATCTTCTACCAACAGAATGTGCATAATTTTATTTGCGAAAAGGTGAATGCGTGGAGCGTGTGGAGAAAGTGCGGAAAAAGATACAGCGCGTGCAACGGACAAAATAAACAACGCCAATTCTAATCTGTATCTTCACAGGAGGGGCCATGAGCTTGGCGATGAGTGCATGCGCGCGCTCTGATTAAGCGTCATTGGAATCAGTTTCTGTTACGCGGCTGTTATGCAATTGTTATGCGACTGTTAGCCGATTATTATGCGACGATACTTTGGGCTTTGCGTTGTTCAAGTGACTGCGCCATACGTATGCAGAAGCGTTTCGAGGAGCACGCATTTATCTTCCATCAATGCGCGATTGCGCTGCTATGATCTTTTTGCTTTCTTGGAATTCGCGATCGCGCTTACAAAGGGGAAAAGATTATGTCTTACATTAACACCATAGCAACTATTTTAATTGGTTTAATTGCGTTGCTACACCTGTATTTTCTCGTGCTCGAAATGTTCTTATGGGACAAACCCAAGGGACTGAAAACCTTTCATCTGACGCAGGAATTTGCCACCGCATCCAAAGCGCTCGCAGCGAACCAAGGTTTATACAACGGTTTTCTCTCCGCTGGCCTGATATGGGGGATTTATCTGGGATCTGCTGGATTTTCGATTAAGATCTTCTTCTTACTGTGCATCGTCATCGCGGGCTTATTCGGCGCCGCGACAGTGGGCAAGAAAATTTTATTCATTCAGGCGATTCCGGCGCTCATTGCACTGGGCGTGCTGCTGGCTGCCTGACTTAGGCCAGAGATCCAGGCTTGAAGCTCTCTCAAGGGCATCCTCTACGCTTCAACGCGAATCAATGAATCTGGCCCGGCACCAATTCGTCAGGCTTTGTGTGCGCTACACTTATTAATCATCTCGATTCCAACTTTTTGCGCTTCTCGCTCTGCCTCTTGCTGATTTGCGAAGACCTGCTCGATTGAAACACGTTGGTTGGGGAAAACGTTATTCCGGTGCATGGGATTGGGCGAAGGTGCGAAAATGGTTAGGTATGCGGCCCAATGCTCACTATCTGGCAATAGAACGGCTGAATACTCAATTTCATACGTACCTAAAGTTTCGGATGGCATCGTAGTCTCCTCGTTGTTAAGAAGATCCTACCATGGAAAAAAAAAGGTTACTTTACTGGTCCACATATTTATCATTTCGACCACAGTATGAAGACGCGACGGATCGCAGCCAAAGCGTGAACAGTCAAATTGCTTTTTTCTGCGCAATGACCTTTCCGATTAAACGTCCTGCGATCCACGACAGCGCTACTCCAATACCGAAGACCGTGGAATTTTCCCAGAGCGGGCTTTCAATCAATCTGGGAAGAACCGCTTTATACAACAGTACGAACACGCAGATCACCACCCACGACGCTATCTGCCCATAATAGCTGCGGCCTTGCGGTGCTGTTTTCTTTACAGATGCGCTAGTCGATTGCGCCGCATTGCCAGCCAGATTGCTGTGACATTGTGTACACGTTAAATCGGTAGCGAGATTGTGGGCCTTGCACTGATGGCAAATCATGGTCATTCCTCGCACAGTATTGGGAGCATGCATACCTTTTGCGGAAAGCGCCGTCTCCGCATGGGCAGAACGCAAAATCCTGACGTCAGCATAAATGCCTCGGTGTGATGCGTAAATTAATAAAAGTGACGCTGAAAATGAAAAAGGCCTTTCCGAGGAAAGACCTTTTATATTCTGGTGGGCGGTGCAGAATTCGAATCTGCGACCCCTTGGATGTCGACCAAGTATTCTAACCAGCTGAACTAACCGCCCGTTTGCAACAGGACGAAATAATACAACAACCTTCGCGTCTGTACAACCTTATTCTGAAGATATTTCGTCAACAAGCTAAACACGTCATCCAAATAACGATGTGTGCTTGGACTTGTTCTCGGCTTTATTCAATTTCTGCCGGCAATTTATGCCAGACGCTGAGGCCTCTTACTTCCTTATCGATGGTCGTCAACACGCCTTCATGCAGTTCCAACTCTTCAACGCTTGCCAAACGGATGAAAATTTCCGCTAACGGCGCGAGCGGCAAGCGTGCACCGTTCTCCCCCTGACGATCGTCGGTATTGCCAAAATCGATACTAAAGCTATTTTGCCCGCGCGTCATCGCGAGATAAACTTCCGCGAGCAATTCAGAATCCAGCAACGCGCCATGCAACGTCCGATGCGCATTAGAGATCCCATAGCGATCACAGAGCGCATCGAGCGAATTCCGTTTTCCCGGATACATTTCTTTCGCCTGCACCAGCGTGTCAATCACCCCTTCGATCTCGCTACTGAAAGTCTCCATATCCAGCCGTTTGAACTCGGCGTCCAAAAAGCCCAGATCGAACGGTGCGTTGTGGATGATCACTTCGGCGCCGTTTATATATTCTTTTAACTCGGCTGCAATTTGCCGAAATTTGGGCTTATCACTGAGAAATTCGGTGGTCAAACCATGTACAGCCAAAGCGCCCTCTTCGGAATCGCGTTCCGGGTTGACGTATTGATGGTAGTTGTTTCCGGTTAAACGGCGGTCGATCATCTCAACGCAACCGATTTCAATAACGCGATCGCCAGTACGCGGGTTTAGGCCAGTGGTTTCGGTATCTAGAACAATTTGTCGCATAGTCACTTATTTTAAAAAACTGATACTAAAATGCAAAAGCGACCAAGTTGGTGCTTCGAGAATTTGCTACCGATCGTTACCGCAATCAGGCACATCGCGGATGGGCTTAAACGGGTTGTCGCTTGCCGGCTGAGATCGATTGCAGGTTTTTGTTTCGATGCCATTTTTTACAAAACGGTCATTACGCCACGATTGGCCAACTGATCTGCGCGCTCATTACCGTCATGTCCCGCGTGCCCTTTAATCCAGCGCCAGTCCATTTGATGCTGCGCTTGCGCTGCATCCAACGCCTGCCACAAATCGGCGTTTTTTACCGGCGCTTTCGCGGCGGTCTTCCAACCCCGCGCCTTCCAACCGTGAATCCACTCGCTAATGCCCTTTTGAACGTATTGACTATCAGTATGGACAATTACTTCACAAGGCTTTTTCAGTGCCTTTAGCGCTTCGATGACAGCCAACAGCTCCATGCGATTGTTAGTGGTATTCCGTTCTCCGCCGAATAATTCTTTTTCGTGTCCATTGCAAATGAGCAATGCCCCCCAGCCGCCGGTGCCGGGATTACCTTTACAGGCCCCGTCGGTGAAGATTTCTACTTTATCCATACTGAATGTTTACTCGTCTACATGTTGCTACATTAATTGAAAGAATTTCAAGCTACGCGATAAAGAAACCGGTATCGCACTGCGTCGACCGGATTGTCTGTCGACTTCGCCGTGGGGCAGCTGCTCTGTTAGCCTTCGCCGGCCTTATGCGTTCGGTTCGTGGCAGGAACCCCATTTACGGTCTTAATTGCTTTTTTGCTAAAAGCCGGACCAATCAGATGCATCCCTTTAACCCGTTTAATTGCCTGCACTATATAAGTCGCGCCAAAATATGGCCACCATCGATTACCTGCTTTTTCCATGAACGAAAATCGGTTCAGCCATTTGGCTGTAGCGCAAGGTGGTGCATAACAACCAAAACGTCCACGATTGACTTCCATGTTGAGCAACTTTAGCCAGTCCTTAAGGCGCAGCAAACTAATAAACTCCGCATTTTGGGGCAAAAAATGCGCTCCCGAAAGCCGACCGGTCGATTGGCGTATTCCCCATAAGCTCGCCGGATTAAAACCACAAATGATCACCTGGCCTTCGGGTATCAATACCCGCTCAACCTCGCGCAACACCTGATGTGGCTCCGCGGCAAATTCCAACACATGCGGCAACACCACAAGATCCAGACTTTGGGAGGCGAAGGGCAAATCGGCAAAATCGTGTGCTATGACGATCTTGGACCGACCTTGACCTTGAGCAGGCTCGCTCTGCCCCTGGCGTGAATCGTTGCCGCGCAGATCCGTTACGGCTGGATGGCACTGTTCCTGTGTACTTTGTACCCAACTGTCTAACAACTCGCTATCACTCAACCACTTGTGGCGCATTCGGTTCGCCCGCAAGGTATCCATTTGCGGCAAGCCGATTTGCATCGCATTGAAGCCGAATATATCCGCAGTCATCGCGTCCAGATGCGCTTGCTCCCATGCCAGCATATACTGCCCAATGGGTGTTTGCAGCCACGGGCCGAGCGCTATAATAGACTTTTTTGAAGACGGATATTCCATGACTGCCTTGTTAAATAACGTGTTGAGTGTAGTGGCAATTCCGGCTTTCAATGACAACTATATATGGCTTATTCATGATGGATGTCATGCCGCGGTGGTCGACCCGGGCGATGCTGCGCCGGTACTCGCCATGCTCGACACCCTCGAGCTTAAACTTAGCGCTATTTTACTGACACATCATCATGCTGACCATGTTGGCGGCGTGCCAACTTTATTACAACACATAACTGTCCCCGTATTCGGGCCCGAGCACGAAGTCATCGCCAATGTTACAAAACTGTTAAAAGAAGGCGACATCGTCGACGTGCCGCAACTTCCATTGACGTTGTCGGTATTAGATGTGCCCGGGCATACCAAGGGGCATATTGCCTACGTTGCTCAGCAGCAAAAGTGGTTATTCTGCGGAGACACATTGTTTGCCGGAGGCTGCGGGCGCTTGTTCGAAGGGACGCCATCGCAAATGATGACTTCCTTATCGAAGTTGAGCACACTGCCCCCGGAAACGCAGGTTTACTGCGCACACGAATACACCTTGTCGAATCTGCGATTTGCGCAAGCGGTCGAACCTGGCAATCTGGCGTTGACCAGACGCATTGCCTCCGAACAAGCCAAGCGTGATCGCCAACTGCCAACGATACCCTCGAGTATCGCCGAGGAAAACGAGACTAACCCGTTTTTACGGTATCGAGAGCCAGAGATCATTGCCAGTTTGCAAAATGGGGGGCATTTCCAAAGCGCCGCACCAAATGATCCGACCGCGGCGTTTGCCGCGTTACGTCTTTGGAAAAATAATTTCAAATAATTTTAAAAAATTAAATAATTTATCTAAATTCAAAAAAGGCCGTGGTACGGCTCTTCGCCTGGATGTGAAACCGCACGTTAGCCCTATAGGTTAAGCTATTCGAGATCGCCACCGGCTCAAAACCGAGGGAGTACGAGGTCATTTCAGGGGTGGCGATTATTAATTACGCTATAAATCAATTACTTATAGCTGTGCGATAGCATATTTTTTGCTTGACGCGACAAAAGCCGGTTACGTACACTACGCTTAATCATTCTATTCCCGGTCGCATCGAGCCGGTCACGTAAAAAATTTCATGCTATTTAAATTCAAGACATTGGCGCTTGCTGCCATTACTTTTTTCGGTAATCCGCTAACGGCGGACGCCAGCGATATTTCTATTTACGCTCCCACTTTCAGTTTAATCGACCCCGCCAATCCGAGCGCTGGTGTGATTGGCATGACGCAGGTTGACGTCTGGGCGCGCATACGAAAAGGTTTTAGCATTCCCGACCTCGATAACGCGCAGGTCACTTCGCAAACAGAGTTTTATAGTTCGCGGCCAGATTATTTTGAGCGCACCACCTTGCGCGCATCGCCCTATCTGTTTCACGTCGTTCAGGAACTTGAAAAACGTGGCATGCCCACAGAGCTGGCCTTATTGCCGTTCATCGAGTCCTCTTTCAATCCACAAGCTTTCTCTAGCGCAAAAGCGGTGGGATTATGGCAGTTCATGCCCGCCACGGGACGCGATTTTAATCTCAAGCAAGACATGTTCAAGGATGATCGCCGCGATGTGTTGGCGTCGACTGATGCCGCGCTGACTTATCTCCAAACGTTGTATGGCATGTTCGGTGACTGGCAGCTCGCACTTGCCGCCTACAACTGGGGCCAGGGATCGGTGCAAAAAGCCATCGACAGAAATCAGGCGGCCGGTTTACCAACTGATTTTGCCAGCCTTGCATCGCAAATGCCGGTGGAAACGCGGAATTACGTCCCTAAATTGCAAGCCGTCAAAAACATCATCGCAGCACCGGATGCCTATAATATTTCGCTGCCGAAGATCGATAATGAACCCTACTTCGTCACCGTCGGTAAAACCCGCGACATCGATGTCAAGGTTGCAGCACAACTAGCCGAGCTATCAATCGATGACTTTAAGGCGCTCAACCCGCAATTTAATCGTCCCGTGATTATTGGCAGTTCAGATACCAAAATTTTGCTTCCGCAGTCGAATGCAGAGAAGTTTAAGAAAAACATTACGTTGTGGACCCAATCGTTGTCAACGTGGACATCACATACCGTTGGCAGCGCACGCGAACGGATTGAAGCAATTGCTGCCAAATTCGATACCACGCCTGCCATCCTGCGCGAGGTCAACCATATTCCGCCACGGATGGTATTAAAAGCAGGATCCACCATTTTGGTTCCTAAAACGGAAACGCAAAATGACGACATCACCGCAGAAGTTGCTGACAATGCGACGATGGCGGTGGCGCCGGATGTTCCAGATACGCGCCGCATTTTCGTCAAAGTAGGAAAGCGCGACACACTAGCGTCCATCGCCGGACGCTACAACGTCAGCGTGAGTCAGGTCAAATCCTGGAACAGCCTACGTCGCGACAGCGTAAATCGCGGTCAGAGCTTGCAGCTGCAGGTACCAAACCGATTCGCAGCTTCATCGGGCGGCGAAACCCAACGGGCTTCTTCCGGCAGCAGATATCACAAAGCTATATTGGTTAACAGCCGTGGTGGGCGCTCGGAACGCATTATTAAAGTAGCAAGTCCAATTAAAAAAGCCCGGGAGAGCAACCCTGTAGCAACGAAACGATCTACCGTCGCCACCACAAAAAAGGCCCACTCCTCAGAGACCAAAGGCGAATTAATCGCATCTAACCGTGGCACCCGGAAACAATGATCTTCATCTCGCCGCCCCCCACGATATGCGGGTTACTCACAGTAACGCAGGGGTGGTTAGCCCCGGGCTAGTTGCCGAGATCGCAGTGAACCCCTACAATCTGCCCCAGTTCGCGTCAAAAAACTATCCGCACCACTGCGATTGATACTCTGATGTGTCATTGCGCAGGAAAGCACCGCACAACCGCGCCGCCGTAACAACATGGCGCGCACATCTGGAGTCAACATGGCATTTCTGCAAGGAAAAAAAATCCTGATAACCGGCGTATTGTCTAATCGCTCCATCGCCTATGGCATTGCACAAGCATGCAAGCGTGAAGGTGCGGAACTCGCATTCACCTATGTCGGCGATCGGTTCCTGGACCGCATCACCAAATTTGCCGCAGAATTCGACAGTAAACTAATATTCAACTGCGACGTTGGCAGCGATGAGCAAATCAATGCGCTATTCGCGGATCTGGGGAAATCCTGGGACCAACTCGACGGCATGGTGCACGCCATTGGCTTCGCTCCGGCAGAAGCAATTGCGGGAGACTTTTTGGACGGTTTGTCGCGTGAGGGTTTCAAAATTGCGCATGACATTTCTGCGTATAGCTTCCCAGCAATGGCTAAAGCAGCGTTGCCGATGTTGCGCCCGAACTCAGCGTTACTGACGTTGACCTATTTAGGCTCAGACCGGGTTGTCCCTAACTACAACACCATGGGCCTGGCTAAAGCGTCATTAGAAGCCAGCGTCCGCTACCTCGCTGAATCGCTCGGCCCTAAAGGCGTACGCGTCAACGGCATTTCAGCAGGTCCGATAAAGACCCTCGCAGCAAGCGGCATAAAAGGCTTTGGCAAGATCCTCGGCTTTGTTGCCGAACACGCTCCTTTACGTCGCAATGTGACCCTGGAAGACGTCGGTAACGCGTCGGCGTTTTTGTTATCCGATCTGGCCAGCGGCATCACCGGTGAAATTACATACGTAGACGGCGGCTTCTCCAAAATTGTCGGCGGCATTTCAGAGTAATCCCCCACCATTATTTTTAGCTTGCATAACCAAACAAAACGTCCGGAAGTCGCGGACGTTTTGCTTTTCATACGGTTAATTAACAGCTTGGGATGCAAGACGTTGGTTTCCGAACTATTTATGTGCGATAGCAACATTTTCCGTGTAATTGGGGCAAATTTAATGTACTATCGTGGGCTGCGTTGCAATATGACGCAAGCAACGATCAAGCAAGCAACGCACGCCTGATCGTTAAAAACAAAAACAAGTAGCTGCGCAAGCCTAAGCATGTCTGGTTCAATTTAGACATTGCATTGTAAAAGCCCTCCCGCCTTGTGTGTCGTTTAACTGACACCGTCCCGGCGCAAAGCTTTTGTGCCGAAATTTCTTTGTCGTTTCATAGTCATTTCGTTGGTTGGCGTTGCTTTTTTGCGTTCTATGCATTTGTCACGTTGTGATATTTGCAGTTTAACGCTGAACTTTACGAAAGATATAAATGACATTTGAATCACTAGGCTTACACGCGTCCGTTATCCAAGCACTGACTGAAGCCGGCTACACAAAACCAACTAGCGTTCAGGAACAAGCTGTTCCAGCCGCTATCGAAGGCCGCGACCTGATGGTATCGTCGCAAACCGGTTCCGGCAAAACTGCGGCTTTCATGCTGCCAGCTCTGCATAAATTCGCGTCTGAGCCTGTTGTTGATCAAACTGGTAAAACACCAAATCAAGAAATGCAAGCATCGCGTTCACGCGGTGATCGCCCACGTTTCAAAGCAGCCCAACCAAAAATGTTGGTATTGACTCCAACCCGTGAATTGGCACTGCAAGTAACGAGCGCTACTGACAAGTACGGCTCACACATGAAACGCATCAAAGCCATTTCAATCCTTGGCGGTATGCCTTATCCAAAGCAAATGCAATTGCTGGCTAAAAACCCAGAAATTCTGGTCGCCACACCTGGTCGTCTGATCGATCACATGGAGTCCGGCAAGATCGATTTCTCGCAATTGCAAATTCTGGTACTCGACGAAGCTGACCGTATGCTGGACATGGGTTTCATCGACGATATCGAAAAAATCGTTGCTGCTACACCTGAGTCACGTCAAACCATGTTGTTCTCGGCTACGCTGGATGGCGTTGTTGGTAACATGGCAAAGCGCATCACCAAGAACCCAATGATCATTCAGATCGCTGGTTCGGCAACGAAACATGAAAACATTCAACAAAAGGTTCACTTTGTCGACGATCTGTCGCACAAGAATCGTTTGCTGGACCATCTGTTGCGCGACGAAACAATGGATCAAGCAGTTGTATTTACTGCCACCAAACGCGACGCCGACAATATCGCTGATCGTCTGAACATCGCCGGTTTCGCTGCTGCAGCATTGCATGGTGACATGCATCAGGGCGCACGTAACCGCACTCTGGACAGCCTGCGTCGCGGTCAAGTGCGCGTGTTGGTTGCGACCGACGTTGCCGCTCGCGGTATCGACGTTCCAGCAATCACCCACGTATTCAACTACGATCTTCCTAAGTTCCCGGAAGATTACGTCCACCGCATTGGCCGTACCGGTCGCGCTGGCCGTAACGGTGTGGCAGTATCGTTGGTGAACCACGCTGAAACCATGAACGTCAAGCGCATTGAGCGCTTCACAAAGCAATTGATCCCGGTCGATGTCGTCGTTGGTTTTGAACCAAAGAAGACAGCTTCGGCACCACGTTCGAACCACAAACCAGGTGGCTGGAAACCAGGCGACAATCGCAGTGCTCCAAGCAAGCCAGGCGGTCGCACGTTCAGCAAGCCAGGTGCTCCGCGCCGTGACGGTGCTGGCGCCGGTGCTGGCGCTGGCGGTGGTTACAAAGGTAATCGCACAAATGACAGCAGCACACGTCGCTCGTTTGGTGATCGTTAATTTGAGATTTCCAATTGATTAGTTGGGCAATCGGTTTCACTGATTGTTAAGCCGGACGAAAAAAAAACGGCCATCGATTTAGTTCGATGGCCGTTTTTTCATGGGCGCCTGACTTAGTTCGGGTCTTCCTGCACAGAGCCATGGCGGGGTAATTTGGGGGTCACTGCGACGACAACTTCGACGGCTTTGACAGCTTCGATCATCGTCGATAAAAGTTACAACGATTGTGGACCGCCCCATCACCGCCGCATTAAACAACACCCCTAATATACCCTCCTATTTAACCCGAGTTCGCCCAGAACTGAGGTAATCCGCTATCGAATCCTGCGTCACTTCGCCCAAATAACTACTATCCTGATCAATCACGGGCATCCAACTGGTACTGTGCTTATACATTTTGGAAAGCACCACGCGAAGATTTTCATCAGGCGTTGCGCTAACAGGAAATGGCTTCAATTTATCCGAGCAAGCGCCCTGTGCACCACGCGCATCACGCCGCGAGACGAAGCCCATGGCGTGGTTGTCCACGTCGGTAACGGTGACGTAGCGATAATCGTTTTCATCCATTAATCCATAAGCGTTGGCCAACGTAGAGTCATCCCGCACTGTCGCCGAAGTCGTGGCCGCATCTCCTGCGCGCACTAATAGCAGGCGCTTTAACGTAGCGTCCTGGCCCACAAAGGAACCTACGAACTCATCTTTCGGGCGAGCCAGTAATGTATCGGGATGATCAATCTGCACCAGCTTGCCTGCACGGAAAATCGCAATTTTGTCGCCTAGCTTGATCGCTTCGTCGATGTCATGACTCACCATAATGACCGTCTTGTTCAATTGTCGCTGCATTTGAAAAAATTCATTTTGAATTGATTCGCGATTAATCGGATCGACTGCACCGAACGGCTCATCCATGAGCAATACC
The DNA here is from genome assembly GCF_016917355.1 of Glaciimonas sp. PAMC28666. GTDB lineage: Bacteria > Pseudomonadota > Gammaproteobacteria > Burkholderiales > Burkholderiaceae_D > Glaciimonas. The sequence continues at coordinate 638,416 of NZ_CP070304.1, forward strand.
GGAGGATCTGCAGCCAAAGCCCGGATCACGCCGATACGCTGTTGTTGTCCGCCCGATAATTCGCGTGGATAGCGCTTTAAATATAACTTCGGATCAAGCGCCACCATCGCCATTAATTCGGTGGCACGTTCACGACAGCGCTTTTTATCCCAGCCCAATAGACGCGGGACGACGGTAATGTTTTCTTCAATCGTCATATTAGGAAACAGACCGATCTGCTGAATGACATAGCCGATGTGACGACGCAATGTGACTTCATCGATATCGGTGGTTTCCTCACCATTGAGCAAAACGCGACCTGAGGTCGGTACGATCAGACGATTGATCATTTTTAACGTGGTACTTTTCCCGCAACCGGAAGGACCAAGAAATACGCAAATTTCACCCTCAGCGACGGTGAGGCTGACCTCATCTACGGCTTTTACTTTGACGCCATCTTTTTGTGTGAAGACTTTACTTAGTTTGTCGAGTTCAATCATTATTTCTGCATTCCTTTCGGTGTTAGTACACGTTGAAGCCATTGCAGCAAAGCGTCGGCGACAATTGCCAGGACGCTGATCAATACCGCACCGACCACCAGTTTTTGCATGTTACTTTGGCTAATAGCGTGCAATATCAACACCCCCAAACCACCCGCTCCAATGACGGCGGCGACAGCCATCACGCCTATATTCATGACAACGGCAGAGCGCACCCCGCCTAAGATGACAGGGATTGCTAAAGGTAAATCCACCAAACGCAAACGCTGCCAGAACGTCATACCGATGCCGATACCAGCTTCCTTGACGCCCTCCTCAATACCATCGAGCGCCAGATACGTATTGCGCATAATCGGTAATAGCGAATACAAAAATACTGCGGTGATAGCAGGTAGCGGCCCCAAGCCCTGGCCGAAATGGGAGAACAATGGGATCATCAATCCAAATAAAGCGATCGATGGCAACGTCAATATTACGGTTGCCAGACCCAACATAGGGCTAGCCAATCCGCGGTGACGAATCATCACAACACCGAGCGGCACCCCGACCAGAATTGCCAGACCAACGGCAATACTGACCAACATCAGATGCTGCAAGGTGAGATGTAAAATCTCAGGCCACGCGCCAGACAGATAGTTAAATAAACTCATTGTGGGTCCCTCACATCAAACCTTCAGCGCGTAAAAAATCGGCAGCAACCTGAGCAATCGGTTGTTGATCGATATCAACCTGCTTGTTCATCGCAGCCATCTTTTGAGTGTCGATGGTGGCCGACAGCGCGTTTAATTGCTCTTCCAGTTTCGGATTAGCATCGAGAATTTCTTTGCGCACCATCGGCGCGGCGGTATAGAACGGGAAAAATCCCTTGTTGTCTTCCAGTAACTTTAAATTGAACCCGCCAATGCGACCATCGGAGGAATACGTCAGACCGACATATAACTGATCGTTTCGCAATGCGGTGTACACCAGACCGGGATCCATCTGCTTGACTTCACTCCGGTCAAATTGCATGTTGTACAGCTCTGACATCGGACCTAAACCATCCGAACGCGAAGCGAATTCAAAATCGACCCCAAACAAATGTTTGCTATCTGGATCGCGCTTGCGGTCCGCCGCAATTCTGTTAGCGAGATCTTCAATCGTTTTTAATCCCTCTTCTTCTGCGCGTTTGGCAGGCACCGCGAGCGCGTAAGTGTTATTTAATTTAGAGGTTTTGAGCCAGATCAGGCCTTTGGCGCCGTCTAATTCCTTGACGCGTTCATACGACTGCTCATCGTTCAGCTTCTCGGTAACTTTATTAAAAACAATTAACGAACTGCCGGTATATTCCCAAACGATATCTAGCTGTCCGCTTTCAATCGCCTGACGCATGATGGTGGTGCCCAAGCCATTTTTCAGGTCAACGCTGTATCCTTTAGATTGCAAGTACTGCTGCGTCATTGACGATAAAATCAATTGTTCAGTAAAGTTTTTGCCGCCAACTACCAGATTCGTAGCAAACGTTGACGTTGCCATTACCAGACCGAATATGCCGAATGTCAGCGTCAACAGATGCTTTATGCGTAAAAATTTCATATTTTTCTCCTTCTTAAAAGATGCCGACCAACCGCACTATCTTCCTGCGGTGCATGTCTGCAATGTCGAAACGGGATTACCGCAATAAACCGCGTTTGTTGAGATAAGCGTTGCTGCCAATGGACACGATCGCGTCCAGTATCAGGGCCAGCACTGCGGTGGCGGTGGCGCCGAGCAATAGCTGATCGGCATTGTTCAGGTAAATACCCGGGAAAATAATACTGCCCAGACTTTCGCCCCCGATCAGAATTGACAATGGCGCTGTGCCGACATTAATTGCTAGTGCGGTACGGATTCCACCGACAATAATTGGAATGGCGTTTGGTAATTCGACCCGAAAGAGTATTTGATAGGGTTTCATGCCTACCCCTTTGGCCGCATCGCGTAACGATGGCGGGACTTGCTTAAGTCCTTCGTAAGTATTACGCACGATCGGCAATAACGATGCTAACCACAGGGCAATAATCGAGGGCTTGTCGCCGATACCGAAAAATGCCAGCGCCAACGCAAGGACGGCGATGGAGGGAATGGTGTTCCCTATATTGAAAATCTGCATGAGTTTTTCTGCATGACGCGCGCACATCGGGCGACTTAGCAGAATTCCTGCGGGTAGACCGGTCGCGAGAGCCAATAACATTGACCAGCCGACCAGTTGCATATGCCGCATTGTGTAATAGATCAGATCACCTTGATAACGCTCTATAGCGTCGGCACCGACCGTCCAGCCAATACCCGCCACGGCCACTAAGGTGATGGCAGCGCCGACGATGGCATTACGATAGCGATTCGTCATGTTTTACTCCATTTCTGCCGCGCGCAGCTTGGCGCAGATAGTTATCCGGGCAGGCAATGACGCACGAGCATGACAAACAAAGCTGTCAATTTTATTTATCCCATTCCGTATCCCGAAAGGATTGTTCAGAATGGGTCGACTGCCGCATTGGGGCGGCAAACTGAATGCGGGAAAAACCCGCCGTATGATGAAACTCTGACCTTTGTCAGAGCATTGGACAACCCGCTGATGCAGGTTATGAAGCTAAACTACGCCATTTTGGGGTGGCATAATGTTTCAAAGAGGCACTAGTGTAATGAATTTTCTTGATGAAGTCTAGTAATGGCTTTCTTAAAAGCTATAACCGGAATGTCTATCGATGGCTAAAAGACGCTTTTTTAGAGCGAAATTCGGAAAACAGAAGAAGAACGAAGCAGAAAAGCGGAGATCAACAGATATACGAATTTATATCAATGCGATATTTAATACTCTAAGTCAGTCTGCGATCACGAAAAACAAAACCGCAGACCCACTTATCGGTAATGGGGACCAATTGCCCTTACTTCTTTTGCTATGTTATGCCCCACGCAATTGACTGGCGGCCAGCGCTAACGCAGTGATGCGCGCCCAGTCACCGGATTCCAATGCATCTTTCGGCGTCAACCACGATCCGCCGACGCACGCAACGTTCTTGCATGCCAGGAATTGCGCTGCGGTCTGTTGTGATATACCGCCGGTCGGACAGAACATCACGTCGCCTAAAGGTCCGGCAATGGCGTTCAGCATCCCCACCCCGCCCGCTGGCACCGCAGGAAATAACTTTAACTGACGAAAGCCGGCTTCACGCGCAGCCATCACTTCTGATGGCGTCATCACGCCGGGCAACAGCGGCAAGCCGCTCGATTTCGCAGCTGCGATCAGTGCAGAGGTCAGTCCCGGAGATACGCCGAAGACCGCACCAGCGTCACGCGCAGCGGCAAACTCTTCCGGCTGGGTGAGCGTACCGACCCCCACAATTGCCCCCGGCACCTCTGCCATGGCCCGGATAGCCGCCAAGCCATGAACAGTACGCAGCGTCACTTCCAGCACCCGGATACCACCGGCAACCAAAGCCCTGGCAAGAGGGACAGCATGCGCTATGTCGTCAATTGCAATCACTGGAATCACCGCAGAAGTACGCATGATGTCCAGCACTTCGTTGTCATACAAATATTTAGAAGAGGTCATATCGTTGCTTTCTTATGTTCGTCAAAAACTACCCATTTTTTGCTGGCCGATTGGCAAGACGTCAGCCTAGCTGGCAATCGCCTTCGACAATTCGCGCAGGAGGCAAATCGAAACAGGTTGCGCCATCTTCCGCCGCACTCACCGTATTGCGAAACATGGCAAACAACTCGCGCCCCATACCAACTTGATTAGCGTCCAGATTAACCAGTTGCAACTGGCGCTGCGCCCACTCTGCCGCTGGCACAATTGCCTCAAGTGTTCCGTGCTCCGCATCCATTTTGATCATGTCGCCCGTACGCACCAGCGCCAACGGTCCACCGGACGAGACTTCCGGGGTTACGTGGATTGCGGCCGGCACCTTACCCGATGCGCCCGACATGCGACCATCTGTCACCAAAGCTACATGGCGCCCTTTGTCTTGCAAAAGGCCCAGCGCTGGCGTCAATGCGTGCAGTTCCGGCATACCGTTGGCGCGCGGTCCCTGGAAGCTTAACACCGCAACAAAATCGCAGTCCAATTCTCCCGCACGGAAGGCCTGCATAAAGGCTTCCTGTGAATTAAATACAATCGCCGGCGCTTCAACTATCCAATGCTCTTTCTTGACTGCTGAAATTTTAATGACTGCCCGACCCAGGTTACCCGTCAGCAACCGTAAACCACCGTCGGCCGCAAACGGTGTAGTGGCAGGCCGCAACACCGAGTCGTCGCCACTTTTTTCCGGAGCCGGTTTGAATACCACTGCGTTGCCTTCAAGAAATGGCTCGGCGCAATGCGCGCGCAGACTGTCCCCGAAAATCGTCATGACATCTTCATGCATCAACCCCGCATCGAGCAACTCACGGATTACAAAGCCAGTGCCACCAGCGGCATGAAAATGATTTACATCGGCGTCGCCGTTCGGATAAATGCGCGTCACCAGAGGGACCACGGCGGACAAGGCATCAAAATCGTCCCAGTCGATAACAATCCCCGCAGCCTTGGCAATCGCCACCAGATGTATTGTGTGATTGGTCGATCCGCCGGTCGCTAACAACGTCACGATGGCATTCACGATACTCTTTTCGCTGACAACATGGCCGACCGGACGATAGTTGCCACTATGATCGGTAATTTTTAGCGCCTGACGCCCGGCTTCGGCGGTCAGGGCATCGCGTAACGGCGTATTAGGCGTGATGAAAGCAGAGCCGGGAAGATGCAATCCAAGCGCTTCCATCAACATTTGATTACTATTGGCGGTGCCGTAGAAGGTACAAGTACCAGCGCTATGATAGGACTGCGATTCCGCCTCCAGAAGTGCCGCCCGGTCAACTTTTCCTTCTGCATACAACTGCCGAATTTTTACCTTGTCTTTGTTCGACATGCCAGAAGTCATCGGACCGCCCGGAACAAAAATCGCAGGTAGATGTCCAAAATGTAATGCGCCAATTAACAAGCCCGGCACAATCTTGTCGCAGATGCCCAGATACAACGCGGCGTCGAACATATTATGTGACAGGGCAATCGCTGTTGACATGGCAATTGCATCGCGAGAAAACAATGACAGCTCCATGCCAGGCTGTCCTTGCGTAACACCGTCACACATGGCAGGCGTGCCACCTGCAAATTGCGCGACCCCGCCAGCGGCACGTACAGCGTCCTTGATGATTTTAGGAAAGTTTTCGAACGGTTGATGGGCCGACAACATATCGTTGTATGAAGAAATAATCGCAACAGAAGGATCTTTATCCTGTTTTAGTCGTAACTTATCGTTCACTGGGAAAGCGGCAAACCCGTGTGCCAGATTAGTGCAAGATAACGCTCCACGCTGCACATCTTGCCGACGCGCTATCTCTAAACGTTCCATGTAAGCACTACGATAAGGTTGACTGCGCGCAATAATTCGCTCGGTTACTTTGGCAACACTGGCTAGAACGGACATGTTTTAATCCTCGAAAAGTAAGCTAAACAGGCTTGCGATGCAAAGTAATCAGCAAGCTTGCAATATTCAAATCGTAATTTTACTACATTTACTTTTTACCCGCCTTTTCTATCTGACTATTTTCATCTCTTTGGTTGCCCAAAAATTAAATTTCCTCTCACTCACATAGCTAATTTTCGTTGACTTTACGCACATTATAGATATTTTACGCTACTAAACAACTCTCCCATACACCTGAGGCGTCGGGCAATATCGAATCTGTCTTCATGAAAAATGCCTGTGACGCTTAGATGGAGAAAATAAACTGTAGTGAAATTACCAAAAAATGTTGTATAGTCATACGTAATTCAAGCTGTCACGAAAGCCCGGATATGCCTACTAATACCGAAACTGCGCACGATATTTCCAGCCTGAAGCCCGATGCGGCGTCCTACCTCGCGCTACAAGCGCATTACGCGGCAACGAAAAATACCGCGCTACGCGATCTGTTCGATGCCGACGGTGAACGGTTCGATAAATTCTCCCTCACGGCTGCTGGCCTGTTTCTGGATTATGCCAAGAATACGCTCACCAGCGAAACCCTGTCTTTACTATTCGATCTTGCGCGTGAGCGAAACATTGCGTCACGGCGCGATGCAATGTTTACTGGTGAAAAAATCAACACAACCGAACATCGCGCAGTTTTACACACAGCGCTGCGGAGGCCCTGGCCGCCAAGCGCAAGCAATGGCGCGCTCGTCATCGACGGACAGCAAGTCGACGCCGATGTTCACGCCGTACTCAACCAAATGGCCGCTTTCACCGAGGCAGTTCGCTCCGAAAAATGGCGCGGCTACAATGGCAAACCCATTACCGACATCGTCAATATCGGTATCGGCGGCTCTGACCTTGGACCAAAAATGGTTTGTCAGGCGCTTCGCCCCTTTCAACATGCACGCCTGAATATGCATTTTGTGTCCAACGTGGATGGTCATGATATCGACGCTGTTTTATCGCAGATCGATCCGGCCAGTACCCTGTTCGTTATTGCATCCAAAACTTTTACAACGATGGAAACCATGATGAACGCGCATAGCGCGCGCAGCTGGTTTTTGTCCCGTGCGGACGGGGCGCAGGAAAGCGATCTCGCGCATCATTTTGTCGCCGTCTCTACCAACACCGAAGGAGTCAAAGCCTTCGGCATTGATCCACAAAACATGTTTCCGTTCTGGGATTGGGTCGGTGGGCGCTATTCCGTATGGTCATCGATTGGACTTTCGGTTGCACTGGCGGTGGGCTATGAGCATTTCAGCGAATTCCTTGCAGGCGCCCATGCGATGGATACGCATTTCCGTGAGGCGCCACTTGAGCAGAATATGCCGGTAATTCTGGCGCTGGTCGGTATCTGGCAGCGTAATTTCTGCGGCACTGGCTCGCTATCGATAGCGCCATATCATCAGGACCTCGGAAATTTTCCATCGTATTTGCAACAGTTGGAAATGGAAAGTAACGGCAAGCGCGTTGCGCTGGATGGCAGCCCACTGGAAATCAAGACTTGCCCGGTTATTTGGGGAAACGTCGGCACCAACGGCCAGCACGCCTACTTTCAGTTATTACATCAAGGCACGGACATTACGCCAGTTGATTTCATCGCTGCGTTGAAGCCTAGTCATCACCTGCCCGGCCATCAGGCGGCACTTTTAGCCAATTGTTTCGCGCAATCTGAAGCCTTTATGCGCGGCAAAACAGCCGATGAAGTAAGGGTTGAAATGCAGAGCAAAGGAATGCCTGAATCTGAAATCAGCGCATTGTTACCGCATCGGACCTTCCCCGGCAATCGCCCAAGCAATACCATATTACTGGACCAGCTAACGCCAACATCGCTCGGAGCATTGATTGCTCTTTACGAGCACAAAGTATTTGTTCAAGGCGCCATCTGGGGCATCAATAGCTTTGACCAATGGGGTGTGGAGCTTGGCAAAGTTATGGCGACCCATATTTTGGATGAGTTGAATGGCACTGCGGCGGCCGGCGATCCGGCGACCGGCGATCCGGCGGCCGGCGATCCGGTGGCCGGCACTCCGGCGGCCGGCGCACCGGTGACAGGCACTCCAGCGGCCGCACCGGCGGTCGGCAAGCACGATAGTTCAACCAATGGTTTAATTGGACGTGCGCGTGCCGCTCTCTCCGCCAGGTAGAACGCAAATGGTTATCACAACGCGCCTGAAGCGTATTCGTTTTCAGGCGCGGCATATAGAGCACGACGAGCAGGCTTGGCATAGTAAACACGCGCAATAAACAACGGTAACAACGGTAACAACGGTAATAACGGTAATAAATGTCGCTCGCATCAATGCAGACTTTTTAAAGTAAACGGATAATCAAACATCATGGCTCTAGCAGAATTTGATCTGGCAATCTTTGGCGGCACCGGCGATCTGTCGATGCGTAAATTGTTACCGGCGATGTACTCACGCGATCGCGCGAACGACCTGCCGCCACATGCGCGCATTCTTTGCATCGGGCGACATGAATTGCTGAACGAAAGTTTCCTTCAGCAACTCGATAAAGAGGCTCGGCTGCATATTTCGATGGCCACGTTCGATCCAGTCATATGGGAACGCTTTTGCAAACGCATTCAATATGTCGCAATGGACGCAACCGATGCGAAATCGTATAAAGCGCTCGTGGCGGCGATGCGGCCCGATCCGAGCATCACTAATGTTTTTTATCTGGCGACTCCTCCAGCCCTGTTTTCCAAGATATGTCGCAATCTATCGACTTCCGGCCTGGCAACGCCAAACTCGCGCGTCGTACTGGAAAAACCCCTCGGCCGCGACCTGGCCAGCGCTAAACAGATTAACGCAGAGGTAGGCAAGATATTTTCCGAATCGCAAATTTTCCGAATCGACCATTATCTGGGCAAAGAAACGGTTCAAAACCTATTGGCGCTCCGCTTTGGTAACGTTCTGTTCGAGCCGTTATGGCGCCGCGAATGGATTTCCGACGTGCAGATCACCATCGCCGAAGAACTCGGCGTAGGCAATCGAATGGGCTACTACGAAAGCTCTGGTGCGTTACGTGACATGCTGCAAAACCATCTGCTGCAATTGTTATGCATCGTTGCGATGGAACCGCCGGTGTCAATCACGTCCGATGCAGTACGTGATGAAAAACTCAAAGTCCTGCGTTCGTTAAAACGCTTTACCCCTGTCAGCCTCGCGCAAAATGTCGTGCGTGGCCAATATCGTGCGGGGCATGTGAACGGGATTGCGGTGCCCGGTTACCGCAAAGAGCAGGATGCCGATCCGCATTCACGCACCGAAACCTTTGTTGCGATCAAAACCGAGGTCGATACCTGGCGCTGGGCAGGTGTGCCCTTTTATCTGCGCACAGGCAAACGGATGGCCGATTCGCTGGCAGAAATTGTTATTCGCTTCAAGAAAATTCCCCATTCAATTTTTACGCAGCCCAACAGCAGTTTTGAATCCAATTGCCTCGTCATCAGATTACAACCGGATGAAGGCTTGCATCTGAATCTGATGGCAAAAACCCCGGGCGACGGCATGCGTCTGAAGCCGGTTGAACTTGAGCTTAATTTCCGCGAAAGCTTTAAGGCACCGCGCATGGAAGCGTACGAACGGCTGCTGCTTGATGTGCTGCGTGGCCAATTGACATTATTCATGCGGAGCGACGAGCTCGAAGCCGCCTGGGAATGGGTAGAACCGATTCTTGACTATTGGGAACAGGAAGAGAACGAACCGATTCCGTATAGCGCAGGGACGTGGGGCCCAGCGGCCGCCAGCGCCTTGATCGGGCGCGACGGCTTGCAGTGGCGCGAAGAAGCACTGCCGGAAGTATAGGACGCGCCGTGGCAATGCTACTCGATGCGATTCGTACGCAAATGGATTTGCTATCAAAGTCTGAAAGAAAAGTCGCGCTGACCATTCTCGACAATCCGCAACTGGCATTGTCCGAAAATATCACAGCGCTGGCTAAAAACGCGTTGGTGTCAGAACCCACGGTGGTGCGTTTTTGCCGCGCTGTGGGATATGAAGGCTGGCATGATTTCAAACTGAAACTGGCGCAAAGTCTGGCTGTTGCCATGCCCGGTGCAAATGAAATGCTAGCACCCGATGACATCGCCGTCGACCTGGTCAACAAGATTTGCAGCCGCTCCATTAACACGCTGCTCGATTTACGCAATCACCTCAGCCCGGACGCTATTCAGCGTGCACTGGATGTCTTGCTGAAATCGAACAAGATTGAGTTCTACGGCCAGGGTACTTCCGGAATTGTTGCGGCAGATGCGCAGCACAAATTTTTTCGCTCCGGGGTCCCCACGGTCGCGTACTCCGATCCGCACATTCACAGCATTGCCGCTTCGTTGTTACAGCCGGGCGATACCGTGGTCGCGATCTCACAACGCGGTGGAAACGCGGCGTTACTGAGAAGTGTGCATCTGGCAAAAAAAAGCGGTGCCTCCATTATCGTCCTGGGACCTAGCGGAACCCCACTGGCTGAGCTGGCCACGGTATTAGTGCCAATTGATCTAAGTTTTAATACCGACCCCTATACGCCAATTTCGGCGCGGCTGGCCCATCTCGTGGTGATTGATATTCTGGCAGTGGGACTGGCTTTGAAGCGAGGGCCGGAATTTCGAAAGAAAATGCAAAATGCACAAAAAGCCTTGCAGCAATTTGATATGCAATTTGACTCTTTCATTCGTTGATTTATTCCTCATAACGAGCGCACGCAATGGCGATATGGAAATAAGTCGGGAGAAAATAAAGCTGAGCTGAGCTGAGCTGAGCTGATTCGATCCTGCATAAAGCATGCGGCAACTATCCAAATACAAAAAAAATCAAACGAAACGACACATCAAAAATGACGACGCGACTCACTGACTTCAAAAATCCGACGTTTTTGCATGAACAAATGCGCCGCGACATCGCTTTTTTTCACCCTCGTGCAATCGATCCGACAGGTGGCTTTTTCCATTACTTCAATGACGACGGTAGTGTTTACGATGCATCGAGCCGTCACCTGGTGAACAGCGCGCGCATGGTGTTCTGTTATGCCCTGGCATATCGTTTGGATGGAAAAGAAGAATATCGGGAGGCTGCGCGTCATGGATTGCATTTCCTCGAAGAAAAGCATAAACAACCGGAATATGGCGGCTATGCCTGGGTGCTGGAAAATGGTGTTCCCACCGACCGCACCCAACATTGTTATGGCCTGGCGTTCGTCCTGCTAGCCCACGCTCACGCATTACGAATTGGTATTACAGAAGCCGCAAATGGCGTGCGCACAACCTTTGCGCTGATGGAGCGATTGTTCTGGTCGGAGGCCGATGGCTTATATGCCGATGAAGCCACGCCAGACGGAGTGGTGTCCTCCTATCGTGGGCAGAACGCCAATATGCATACCTGTGAAGCGTTGATTGCAGCTTTCGAGGCAACGAACGAGCCACACTACCTCCATCGGGCGGAGCGTTTAGCCCACAATATGACTCAACGTCAGGCGGCACTCGGCGACGGCTGGATCTGGGAGCATTACCATGCCGACTGGAGTGTGGATTGGGAGTACAACCGCCACGACAGCAGTAATATGTTCAGACCTTGGGGCTATCAACCAGGCCATATGACCGAGTGGTCCAAGTTGTTGTTATTGCTAGATCGTCATAGCGAACATCTGCAACACAACAGCGATTGGCTCCTGGACCGCGCGCAAGCGTTGTTCGATGTGACGATGCCGCTCGCCTGGGACGCGCAATATGGTGGCCTGATGTATGGTCTGGCCCCGGATGGAAGCGCCTGCGATGATGATAAATACTTTTGGGTACAGGCAGAATCGCTGGCGACGGCAGCATTACTGGCCCAACGCACTGGCAATCAGGAATATTGGGATTGGTATAACAAGCTCTGGCAATACAGCGCTGCCCATTTGATCGATCAGCAGCGCGGTGGCTGGTACCGGATTTTGCGGCGCGACAATCGGCGCTACGGTCCAGAAAAGCCCCCTCATGGCAAAACCGACTTTTATCACCCAATGGGGGCGTATCTGGAATCGCTGTACGCCGTGGGCTGCGCGCTGGCATAAACGCTCTCTTCTCCACCGGACTGATAAATCTTCCTTTTGTGACACCTTTATGGGCGAGAGCAAAAAACGTCTGGTTTAAAGCGAGATCCACTGGCTGCATCCTCTTCAACCGTCGGATGGTTGCGATTCTTCCGGCTGTTTTGAGTGTCGATGCGGCGACGCGCGCCTGGCATGCGTGCGCCCTCCTTGTTGCGCAGCGTTGCACCTTCCAACTCTCTTCTCTCCCCTTGTGATCGGCAACTGAAAGCCCACGTTCATTCCCGAAATGCGAGGGCGATTCCTATCAAAATGTACTAAAGCTACTTGTAGTAAAAATACAAAATAATATCATTCATAAACAAATGGGCAAAAACTCCGCTCATTGATAACCTTTTCCCTCCCTGCGATCACTTTTATGGCATTTGTACACAGAACACCACTTAATATCTGCAGCTTTTTTGCAACACAAATATAGTAAAACTACATAAAACAAACAATTAAGATCCAAATCCGTTTAACATCATCTCAACAAATCAGATCTGGTATTGCAGCTTTTGCGATAACGAGATGAAAAAAATTTCGAGCAAAAAATGACTCGAAAAGCGGTGGTTCACACCATATTTTTACTTAGGAGATGAAATGAGCAAAACAGTTTTGAAAAGTCTGCGCGCGGGCTCCCGCCTGCCACTGGTAAAACCACTTGCAGCAGCAATCATTCTGGCCGCCACTTGCGCTGGCCAAGCACAAGCCCAAACCAACGTCACCATCTATGGTCGTGTGGATGCCGGTATCGACTACAACAGTAACCAGTACAACGCTTCCAACGGTCAACGCGGTGGCCAATGGGGCACTGGCGGCAATAGCTGGGGAACCAGTATGTTCGGTTTCAAAGGCACGGAAGATCTGGGCGGCGGGTTGAAAGCTATCTTCACTTTGGAAAACGGTTTTAACGCTGGTAACGGCGCCATCAACGGCAGCAGCCCAGGTGCCCCGGCCCAAATCTGGTCACGTCGTTCTTTTGTCGGTTTGTCGGGTGATTTCGGTACCGTCAAAATCGGTCGCGATTTGACTTTGCCAAGTGACATCGTCTGGAGCCTTGATCCAACCGGTCAGCAAAACTTAGGTTCCGCGACATTGGTAAAAGGTCGTAACTGGCCACAAACCAGCAATCAGGTTCAATACATCTCGCCAAGTTTTAACGGCTTCACAGCACAAGGCGCGTACGGTTTCGGCGAAGTTGCCGGTGCCAACAAACCTAACAGCAGTGGCGGTCTGGCGCTGTCATACGTCCAATCCAACTATTCTTTGATCGCCATGTATGACGTGGCCAATGATAACAAAGGTCAATATTCAACCTTATTTACAAACTCGAAAGAGCTGACATTAGGCGGAACGGTCAACATCGATAAATTGAAGTTGTACGCCGCGTACCAAAATCTTTCGGCTCCTCAGACTGTCACCGGTCCGAACAAAGCCAACCATTTCTGGGTCGGCGCGAACTACCAGTTGACCCCTGCATTGACTTTGATCGCAGCCGCTTATCACGTAAAACTGAACCAAAACGTTGGCAGTGCCAACCTGTTCATGCTGGGCACCAACTACAGTTTGTCGAAACGCACTCTGCTGTACGCAAGCATCGGTACAGTGCGTAACGGTTCGAACACGAACTTCCAGGTTGAGTCCGGCGACGGCACTGGTTTGACTGGTCAAAACCAAAACGCGTTTTACACGGGTGTCAGCCACTCGTTCTAAGCAATACCCGGGTAAGGTCGAAAGTCGTGTCGCTTGAGCTCGGCACGGCGGTCCACCTTATCTTGTAATTTTGCCGATTAGTGGCAGTAGCAAGACGTCCCTGGGTATCCCCCAGATTTTGCCCATTCGCTGAGTGGGCATTTTTTATGGGCAAACAACATTGTTGTTTTCCACCTTGCGACCATCGTCGCCCTTATTAACAACTTTTTGCGGACTTTGCTGTCATATCAGCAGAAAAAGCCTGGGCCTACATCACCCGGAGCTTCTATTTGTTTGCAACAAGTCCATAGCCTACCAATCAGGCCATGTCAGAAAAATTTTGAAATGATTTTTTGGATAACACTATGCGCACAGCGGTTGCTGATCACCGACGTTACTCCCGTCCCGCGGTTTACTTGCATTGGGCAATTTTTTTATTAGTCGCGACGGCTTATCTAGCGATCGAAATTCGTGGTCCGAAAGGAAGCGACTCAAGAATATTTTGGACCGCCACGCACCTATGGGCTGGCGTAAGCGTGCTGATTTTGTCGCTAATTCGTGTCGGCTGGCGTTTCTATCGGACACCGCCAGCGCCTGAGCCCGACAATGCGATCCTGATGGTGCTTGCAAAAGCGACGCACAGTTTGCTCTACATTTTTATCATTACGCAGCCCATCCTTGGAATCTTGATGATCAACCTCGGCGGCCATCCAGTGACGCTTGCAGGTCTCGGATCATTTACCGTGGTGGCGCCACATCACGATGCCGGCAAGGTCGTGAAATGGGTACACGAAACATTAGGGAATGTATTTTACTTCGTCATTGGGCTACACGCACTGGCTGCGCTTTTTCACCAATTTATCAAACGCGATAATGTCTTGCGCAGGATGTGGTGATCTGACGTCGGGCGGCTGGCGCGCCCGCAAATCCGCTCGAAGGAGCAATAAGCGCCGACTGCCGCCTGATGGCTTCTGATACTGTCATCACCTCTTTATTTTGTATGCGATATCAGGTTCGGTGTCGATGGCGAACTTTTCTCTGGCAATGACGAAGACGCTGCGTGAGTAGCTTCTTCCGCAGCGATTTTATCGCTGGTGCCATCACCCTCCATGGCTGCAGTGTGCGTCAGGATGCCGCGTTTAGCCTGTCTCTGTAGCTCCGCAAAAGGACTCGACCGATTCATCGAAACGCCCACCGCCAATACATCGATCAATAACAACAACAATATCCGCGAAACCATTGGAATATGCATGTTGCTCCCTTCGTCATGCTCCACCGCCAAGGTAAAGTCCGCCCGCTTCGCTAACTGGGAATTGCTGGGTGCGAGCGCGATGATGGTTGCGCCGGAGTTAACCGCAACTTCCACCGCCGGCGCCAGATGGCGCAAACGACCAGAGTTGGAGATAATCACCGCCACATCGGTGCTTTTCAGCAATGAGGCGGAAATCTCTTGCAGCTGAGGATCAGTATAGGCAGATGCTGGAATCCCCAAACGGAAAAACTTCTGCTGCGCATCCTCTGCAACCAATCCACAGCTGCCGAATCCATAGAATTCGATCCGCGAAGCCTGACTGAGAATATCAATAACTTTGGTCAAGGTGTCAGCATTAAGATTATCGCGCACCTCCATCATTGCCGAAATAGTATTGTCGACGACCTTCACGCCCACATCCAGCGATGAATCGCCAACGTGCACCTGGCTATGCGCAACCGGCACTGTTCCGGTCACACCGGATGCCAATTTCAACTTAAAATCGGCCAGGCCCTGACAACCCATCGTGCGACAAAAACGAATCACTGTGGGCTGACTGACCTCGGCACGGCGAGCGATTTCCGATATCGGTTCACTCATGACAGCACGGGGATGCGCCAGAATCAAACTGGCAACCTTCTGCTCAGCCGGTGAAAACTGGGATCGGGCCTTGCGAATTCTCTCCAGTATCGGTATTGCATTACCGCCGCCCAGATGCTCGGCTAAAATTGCGGCGACGCCGACAAAAGCAGGATAAGGTGCGGTGATAACAAATGTCGGAATCTTCGCCATGTATCCAGCGAACCGACCTTTACTTTCAAAGCGGGCGCGGAACGAGGAGTTCGCAAAATACTCGCCCAGGCGTGGCACTACGCCACCGCCTATATAAATACCGCCCAATGTTCCCAACGTGACGGCTACGTCAGCGGCAACTGTGCCCAACATGGCGCAAAAACAATCCAGTACTTCGCTACATAATTCATCAGTCCCACTTAATGCACGCTCAACGATCTGTGCTGTATGCAGCGGTTCCGGATTGACTATGCCGCGCAAATCTGCCAAAGCCATATAGGTGATTTCAATACCGGGGCCGGACACCAGGCGCTCAGCGGAAACGTGGGAATAGGTCCTGCGGCAATACTCCAGGATCGCCGCCTCACGTGCGTCACCGGGTGCAAAACTCACATGACCGCCTTCGCTACCCAGCGCAATCCAACGCCCTTCAGTGGGAATCAAGCCACCCACTCCCAATCCGGTACCAGCGCCGACCAGGCCAATGACACCACCAGCCAGTGGCTTCCCCCCACCAATTTGAACGCAATGAACATGCCCCAGATGCGGCAAAGCCATTGATAATGCGGTGAAATCATTCACCACCAACAGCGTGTCAAAATTCAGTCGGCGGCGTGTCGCTTCAATCGAAAAAGCCCAATGATGGTTAGTCATTTTTATTTCATCGCCATGCACCGGATTAGCCATGGCAATGGCGGCGTGGCGAACTTGCGACTGGGGATTCGAGGCCAGATAGGCCTCGACCGCGAGCGCAAATTCTGCATAATCGGCACAGCGCAAGGTCTGAATTGCCTCAATTTGGCCAGGCGAGCGCTCCAGCGCAAATCGCGCATTGGTGCCCCCGACGTCTGCCAACAGGCGCGGACCATCAAGATAGCCATCCGCCGAGATTAGGTTAACATTTGCGGCTGTAGATGAAGCCATAAATTAAAATTCTCACTCAAAACATTGATTAATCAACTCTAAAAATAATTTGACGATTGCTGCATTATCGCATGTCAAATTATCACATTAGCTATCCCCCAGGCCTTCCCAACTTTACCGATCCTCAGGCCATTGCGCTCCAGCGCGGGCCATCATCGCAAACGATGCGGTCGGGCCCCAGCTTCCCGCCATGTATGGCTTGGGCGGCGATGCGCTGGTTTGCCAGTGATGCAATAAGGGCTCTACCCACTTCCACGCTGCTTCTTGTTCGTCGCGTCGGACAAACAACGATAAATTACCCCGGATGGCATCCAGCAAAAGGCGTTCATAGGCTTCTGCCCGTCGTTGTTTAAAGGCTTGATCGAACGACAGATCCAATGCCACCGGCTGCATGATCATGCCATCACCGGGCTGCTTGGCCAGGCAATGTAATTGAATCGACTCATCCGGCTGCAAACGGATCACCAGGCGGTTACTGACGGTGCCGCTCGGACCGAACGGCATCGGTAGAATCGCATGCGGAACCGGCCTGAATGTAATGATAATTTCTGCAGCGCGATGCGCCAACCGCTTACCGGTACGCAGAAAAAATGGGACCCCGGCCCAACGCCAGTTATTAATCTCTGCGTGCAAGGCCACAAAGGTTTCCGTCTGAGAATGCGGGCCTATACCCGGCTCCTGCAAATAGCCCGGCACCGACTGATTGTTAACCGCACCTGCAACATATTGACCGCGCACCGCGCGCAGTTCAAGATCTTCCGCAGAAAATGGCCTCAGGGCGCGCAACACACGGACTTTTTCATCACGCACCGCATTTGCGTCAAAAGAGATCGGCGGCTCCATCGCCACCGTACACAATAACTGCAGCAAATGGTTTTGTACCATGTCGCGCATTGCACCGGTACCGTCGTAAAACTCACCGCGCCCTTCTACCCCCAGTTGCTCCGCAATCGTCAGTTGTACATGAGCGATGGATTCACGTCGCCATAACGGCTCGAACAAACTATTTGCAAAGCGCAATGCCAGCAAATTTTGCACCGATTCTTTGCCGAGATAATGATCGATACGATAAATTTGATCCTCCGAAAAAACCCGCGCAACCGCATCGTTAATAGCATGCGACGAACGCAAATCATGACCAAGCGGCTTTTCCAGCACGACACGCGCTAGCGCCAGATCGATCGTGCTGATAGCCAGATTGGCACAAATCCGTTCGAACAATAGTGGAGAAGTCGCCAGATAAAAAACCGACACAACCTTACTATCTGCCAATAGATCAGCCAAACGTTGATAGTCGGTCGGCTCGATCAAATCCAGCGCCAGGTAATCAATGCGGTCCAAAAAACTTTGCCACACCGCAACATCCGCATTGACTGACTCGCTGCCTTTTACATATTGGATCGCGTGTTCGCTCACCCACTCCTGATAATCTGTTCGGCTAAAAGACTGTTTTGATACACAGATAATCCGTCCGGTCTCATGCAACTTAGCATCCCGATGGGCGACAAAAAGCGCCGGAAGAATCTTCCGCATCGCCAGGTCGCCAGTCGCACCGAACAGGACAAAAATAAAGGGAGGTTGGGTATTCATCACTTTTTTGTATTAAATAAAAACTTATATTGCAATATTAATGTAGCATTACTACAATTACAAGCGGTGAAAGCGATGATTTATCTAAGCTGTCGGATAAAATCGACTTTCCCTGTAGTTTTACTAGCTGGCTTCTAACGGCAAGATGAATGTACGACAAAAACAAACCGTACGCTGCTGTGCCCTGAGAAAAATTGTATAAATTACAAAATAACAACAAAAATGATCCAATCGATGATTGCCAGGCGATACGTAATAGCCACAAGGCAGCAATCAGTGATGTTTGAAACAAAGGTGCAGACCATTGCATCGATAGTGGAAAAGGTGTTTTTCAGGTTGTGCGAGCAATCAACTAAGCCAGCGGTCAGGCTTAAAAATGAAAATACGTTATTAGCGTTTTAACAGGAGACAAGTATGAAACTGCAGCAACTTATTAAAGCCACAATGGTAACCACGGTCACAGCAACGGCATTAATGGCAGCATCCGCGCCGGCAAACGCCACGCAAGTTGAAGTGCTGCATTATTGGACTTCCGGCGGCGAAGCCAAATCGGTGGCCGAGCTGAAAAAAATCATGGAAGCCAAGGGTATTACCTGGAAAGACTTTGCGGTCGCTGGCGGTGCCGGGGAAAACGCGACAACGGCGCTAAAAGCGCGCGTCATCGCCGGTAGCCCTCCAACTGCCGCACAGATCAAAGGTCCATCTATTCAGGAATGGGGCCAGGAAGGCGTGCTGGCGAACATTGACGCCGCTGCCACGCCAGGCAAATGGGATTCGCTGCTGCCGAAGGTAGTTTCCGACACCATGAAATATCAAGGTCATTATGTCGCTGCGCCGGTCAACGTCCATCGCGTTAACTGGCTTTGGATCAACCCTGAAGTGTTGAAAAAAGCGGGCGCCAAAACACCCACCACCTGGCCAGAGTTTTTTGATGCAGCAGACAAGATACAAAAAGCAGGTTTTATCGCAATCGCACATGGCGGACAGCCATGGCAAGATGCCACGGTCTTTGAAACAACAGCACTGGGCGTCGGCGGTGCAGAGTTTTATAACAAAGCACTCGTAAAACTGGACCAGAAGACGCTGACCGGTCCGACCATGATCAAGACTTTTGATACGCTCGGGAAAATCAAAACCTACATCGATAAAAACTCCCCGGGACGTGACTGGAATCTGGCCACCGCGATGGTCATCAATGGCAAAGCCGGTATGCAGTTCATGGGCGACTGGGCCAAGGGTGAGTTCACCGCTGCGGGTAAACAACCTGGCAAAGATTTCCTCTGCGTGCCAGCGCCGGGCACAGCCGGATCATATACTTACAACATCGATTCAATTGCCATGTTCAAAGTAAAAGATCCTGCTGAACAAAAAGCACAGTTGGTGCTGGCAACGGCAATCATGAGCCCGGAATTTCAGGAAATCTTTAACCTGAACAAGGGATCAATTCCAGTACGTCCTGATATTTCACGTGCCAAGTTCGACAGTTGCGCGATTGAATCGATGAACGACATGGCTGCCGCAAGCAAAGCTAATACTTTGGAACCAAGTATGGCGCATGGTATGGCGGTCAGCTCTGCCGTGCAAGGTGCGATGCTGGATGTCATTTCCAAGTTCATGAACTCCAACATGACGTCACAAGCAGCAACGATAGCGTTGGCGAAAGCAGCAAAGACTAAATAATTTTAGCTTTTGCGCAGATTAACCATCAAAACGTACATATACATAAGCTCGCGCATGAAGCTGACCAACAGGTCAGCGCACTAGTGAAGTAAAAAAGTATGTAATAAGTAGGTAAATAAAAAATCGGATGTCGTTACCCGCAACACGCGCGTACCGACATCCGCCCGGTCTCGGGTCTGATTCCTTTGCACTGGCAACAATGGCAACACTGACAACGCTGGCAAAGGCATCAGCACTGAGCTTGGCTATGATCCTGCCTCAGGAGATTCGCATGTCCGATCAAACCCTCCCCGCTTCGACATTACACACCGGGAGCATTCGCAAATCATCAAAAAATCTAGCACCGCGAGGGCGTATCGCCGCCTTCGCCGATAGTTGGCTCCCGCGCCTGGTGTTGGCGCCGACAATTATTATTTCACTCGTGTTCGTCTACGGATTCATTGCACAGACCGGATGGTTATCACTAACCGACTCGCGCATGATGCCGAACTACACATTGGTTGGATTTCACCAATACGCCGATTTATTCGGTCTGGATCGCTGGTGGGTCGCGGCAACCAATCTCGGCATATTCGGTGGATTATTTATTGTATTCTGCCTTGCGATCGGCCTGATCATGGCGATTTTTCTTGACCAGAAAATCCGTGGTGAAGGCGCATTACGAGCCATTTATCTGTATCCGATGGCCCTGTCGTTCATCGTCACCGGTGCGGCATGGAAATGGATACTGAATCCCGGACTTGGTCTGGAAAAAATGATGCACGACTGGGGCTTCGCCCATTTCACGTTTGACTGGCTGGTGAATTCCGACTTCTCGATTTATACGGTGGTGATTGCGGGGGTCTGGCAGTCATCCGGTTTTGTGATGGCGCTGTTCCTGGCCGGATTACGCGGCATTGACGACAGCGTTATCAAGGCAGCACAGGTCGACGGGGCAAGTTTGCCCACGATCTATCGACGCATCGTTATTCCCGCTTTGCGTCCAGTATTTTTTAGTGCCTTGCTGATATTGGCGCATATTGCTATCAAGAGCTTCGATCTGGTGATGGCGTTGACTGCTGGCGGCCCGGGTACTTCATCCGATGTGCCCGCAATCTTTATGTACCAATATTCGTTCTCTCGCGGGCAACTGGGTTTAGGTGCAGCGTCGGCGATGATGATGCTGGCAACGGTGATGGCGGTATTGGTGCCGTTGATGTACCTGGAAACCAAAGGAGCGCGCAATGGCCGCTAACCCTATGATGAGCAACAATAAAAAAAGCAACGGCAGTACCATTCATCACGATGGTTCCAAGCTGACAGTCGGTCGTATCGCCATCTATGTGTTGCTGGTGTTCTGCGCACTTTATTATTTGATACCGCTGTATGTCATGCTCAGCACTTCCGTCAAAACATTAGACGAAATTCGCACCGGAAATCTGCTGTCGCTACCGCACTCTCTCACTGGCGCGGCATGGGTAAAAGCCTGGGGTCACGCGTGTACCGGCGTTGATTGCGACGGGTTGGCACCCTATTTTTGGAACTCGCTCAGGATGGCGATTCCAGCGGTACTAATCTCAACGCTGATCGGCTCCCTGAACGGCTACGTGCTGGCACATTGGCGCTTCCGCGGATCTGAGATTGTATTCACTGCCCTGATGGTCGGTTGCTTCATCCCGTTCCAGGTCGTGATCCTGCCGATGGCGCGGTTGCTAGGGATGGTTAATTTATCCAATACCACTCCCGGCCTCATTTTTGTCCATATCGTGTACGGCATCGCCTTCACCACGTTGTTCTTCCGTAATTACTACATCACGGTCCCTGAGGAATTGGTCAAGGCAGCACGCATTGATGGTGCGGGTTTCTTCATGACCTATCGCAAAATCATTTTCCCGCTGTCGCTACCAATTTTTATGGTTTGCTTCATTTGGCAATTTACGCAAATCTGGAATGACTTTTTGTTCGGTGTCGTGTTTGGCGGTTCCGATGCAAAGCCGGTAACGGTAGCGCTGAATAATCTTGTCAACACTTCGACCGGAGTCACCGAATACAACGTCAATATGGCGGCCGCTATCATTGCCGCACTGCCGACTCTGGTGGTCTATTTGCTGGCCGGTAAATATTTTGTGCGCGGTCTCACCGCTGGCGCGGTCAAGGGCTGATACAGACCTACAACGAGTAATGCAGCAGCGATAAAACAAACACAAACGGGTGGCATTCACCCTTTTATTTGCTACAGCCGAACAGTGTATCGGCTGTAAAGATCGATCAAGAGACGGAGTAAAGATGGCTAGTTTATCAATTCGCAATGTGCGCAAAGTGTATCCGAACGGCAACGAAGTTTTAAAGGGTATCGATCTCGAGATCGCGGATGGTGAGTTTTTGATTTTAGTCGGCGGTTCGGGCTGCGGCAAATCGACCCTGCTGAACATGATCGCCGGTCTTGAGACTGTTTCCGAAGGCGAGATCATGATCGGTGACCGGGTAGTCAACGACATCCCTCCCAAAGCCCGCGATATCGCCATGGTGTTTCAGTCATACGCCTTGTACCCTACCATGACGGTGCGCGAAAATATTTCATTCGGCCTCGGCATTCGTAAAGTGCCCAAAGCCGAGCAGAAAAAAATCGTAGACCGCGTCGCACAAACCTTGCAAATCACGCACCTGCTGGACAGCAAGCCGGCACTCCTCTCCGGTGGTCAGCGGCAACGCGTAGCCATGGGACGCGCGATTGCCCGTGACCCATCGCTATTTTTGTTTGATGAACCGCTATCCAATCTCGACGCCAAACTACGCGTAGAAATGCGCGCAGAAATCAAGCTGTTGCACCAACGTCTGGGCAGCACTATCGTCTACGTTACCCATGATCAGATCGAGGCAATGACGTTGGGCGACAAGATTGCTGTCATGAAAGACGGCGTGGTGCAACAATTCGGCAGCCCCCAAGACATTTATGACAATCCTCAAAATTTGTTTGTGGCTGGCTTTATCGGCTCACCTTCAATGAACTTTTTGCGAGGCAAACTGGTGTCGCACGGCACCAATGGAGGCGCTGCCTTCAATTTGGAACATGGTGGACAAACCACCTTGGTTCCGCTACCTTCGACTACCGCAGCGACATCAGCAATTGCCGGTTGGATTGGCCGCGAGATCATTCTCGGAATTCGACCAGAGCACGTTACAGATGCCCTCAGCGCCCGTGGCGCAGAAACTGGCGACGCGGTGTCGCAAGATGACTATCGCCCTAGCGAGGTCTCCTGCATCATTGAAATGACCGAACCAACTGGTCCGGATACACTCGTATTTACCTATTTCAACGGCGCACGCATGACCTGCCGCACCCATCCCCGCGCCGCTGCCAGGCCAAAGGAGCAGATGCAATTGGCTTTCGACTTGTCAAAGGCGGTATTTTTTGATCCGGCGTCGGAGCAACGCATCAGCTAGCGTAACAGGCCCACCTGGTCATGTCACACATGACTAGGAAAATTGAAACAAATGCAATAGGTGATAGCTAGAGGCGACTTATTGGGGTTAGTACTTCACGCCCAACTCATTACGCTGACTATTAAAGCCGCGTATTTTCGGAACCGCTGCTAGCGCTAGAACGCGTGGACGCAACGCTGTTTCGCTGTTCGAACGCCGATGCGCCTGCTTCCTCCGGCTGATCGACAATTGGGCTCATCTCAATATCCACTCCAGCATTTATTTCCGGCACCTGCTCAAGGTCGGAACCTGACACAGCAAACTCGGAATTTGTTACCACAGTAATAGCCCTAATGTCCGCATCTGGATCGGCTCTAGCGGACGTGACCGCTGCATTGAGCCGGTTCATACTTCTGACATTTACCCTGAAATCGCCTGCGAGCGCATCGCTACTTCCGGCACCACAATCGACGCCGACTGTCAGCCCCTCAAATATATTAACGATTTTTGTTGGTGGCAAAATACCCAAAGCGGTGGTCATCTTTCCCCCCATGAAGCAGCCGGCAATGGTAGCAGCGAGTATGAGTGGAATACTGGGACTGCCGACGACAAATGGAGACAATGGAGACATTACCCCGGCTAAAATTCCCGCCACAGCAATTCCAGCACCACCTTGAATCGCAACATGCCCTCCTGCCGCCACGAGGCCATCGAGAGTACACGCGAAAAAACGCTGCTGGACAAAATCACCACCTAAAGTAACTTGCTCACTGGACAGCACGTTTTCATGGATTTGATTCTGCGACAAACTTCCTTCAGCCCGTTGAACCGATTCAAAAAAAATAGACAGATTAGCTAGCGAAAAGGACAATAATTCCCCGCCTTCGTTCCGCCCCAATTTGTAATCAAATCCAAATTGTTCTATGTCTGCAGCATACATGCTTGCCTTCGAATCCTCCCCCACGCTTGCTCCCCAGCCAGTTTCAAAATGGCTTAGAATTTGAAGATGTGCATCCATGTTCATTTCCAGGCCAGCCAGGCATCTACTCAACGCAAGGGACGGAATAACCGTTTGAATTTGCAGCCCCGCCCTTGCTGACACCCCAGGTAATTCCGGCACGTCTGCGCCTAACGCCACCCGTTGCATGAACAGTGGCGTGCGTATTGCCGTTGCTGCCTTGAGTATCTGAAGAAAAATGCGCGTATCCGAACTCATCTTTGTATCCGCCATTTTGGCGTCGTATTCACCGCTCAATCTTTCCAACAATGCGGGGTCTGTGTTCGCGGTCCGCGCTGTTTGGTAGCTGGTAAGGGCTTTACAAAGTGCATCAACTGTCTGGCGCTCGTTGCGCTTGTCCAAATCCGCTCTGACCAAAAAAACGTTTTGTTCTCCCGCCTTGATTTGTTTATTGATCTGCTCCGCAGCCTTTTCCTGAAGAGTGTCAATAAAGTCGGCAGGCGACTGCAGTATCAATAACATTGCTTGCTTACAGCAGCTCAATGAAGCAATTTCCTCGGCGGGAAGAGCGATCTCTCTCACGTCACCACACAAGACAATCGTATCATCATGCAATGCATCCGGTGACGGTGCAACGGACGTGAGATGTTCCGGAAATTTAAGCCGACTAAGCGGCTGCTGTTGTACGACAGGACTTACATTTACCATTTTTTTCTCTTTCACTTTAGCGACGCGCTGTTCCCGCCCAAGGGACGACGTGTTGCTGACCCCGGCTATCAACGCGTCCAAAACGGCCATCAATGAAAAAATGCGTCCAACACGTCGATAGCAAAAAAATTCTATCGAAGCCCTTAGTAAGAGTTGACTGAACAAAGTTTCAGTCCGCGATTGGTTAATGATAAGTCTGCCTGCGTTCCTCTCGACGTTCGAGGGAATTACTTATACTGGGCAGTCTTGATGATCGTGATGCAAGCAACAAACTTTTCTTCCGGACCTACCTCGAGCGGGCCAGCCTGACCTTCGCTTTAGCGACCCGAGCAGCGGAAGAAAATAACAATTTCCTGATTTTACTCAAAAGTATGGAATCAATTTTTGATCACTAACCAACTTCAATGACATCAGTGGCTGCCAACTGATCATAATAAATAGTTAGGAAGTCCTGCCCATTCCGGTCGCAGCCCGCTGAAAGATGGGTCAGCAACGCCAGTATTCACCGCCGCACCAACGCTAGCAAAGCCTCTGTCCATTCGTAATATTTCAACTATAGCGGCTACTCATTTTGCGAGCTTGCCAGCGATTCCGCTTATTCAAATGGTCCGCGAAATCGAAGCTGCGCATGGAATTTTCGATACCCAGGTGCCGAAATGAGCGCAACGGATCATTTCCATAATATGTATATGAGCACCTCTCAATTAGCAGCTCTAATCGATTTTGCACCAACTAGCTACAAATGCTTGAAACGGTGCAGGGACCGCAATGGATGGCCTTACGCCATCGGAAGGAACGGACACCCTAAGGTCAGCACTGCGTATCATGAAGCCCGGCTGACTGGGATTGCCAGCCAAGCCACCAAGGCAACTCTGGCTGAGCAAGAACCTAACTTAGAGACGTTTCGATGATAGGCCGACGCAAGTCACCAGACGGTTTGCCTTTCCGGTTGTATAAGCGCGAGGGTAAATTCAAGGTCAGTTACTGGTACAAATTTCCCGCTGGGACTTGGGCTTTTTGCATTTCGGCGCAAGCTAATAACCCGGCTGCGGTAGCAGAGATTCAGCAAGCACAAGAACTAAACGGCGACACGGTTAAGTCTGGCACCGTAGCGGACTTGATCGGGCGTTACTTCACCTGGCAAAAAGCATTAAAGCTTACTGATGCTAAGCGCAAGGCGGCGTCCACCCTCGTGGAAAACAAAGTCGAAGCGAAGCAATTGATTTCAACGTTCGGAGCGATGCTTCCACCTTTCGTTAAGCCGAAACATGTGTACGCCCATTTAGCGGGACGTGCGAATAAAGGCGCTCCGGCCAAGGCAAATAAGGAAGTGGCTTTGCTATCCGCAATATTGGAATATGGCCGCACCAAGGGCGAACTGGAGACCAACCCTTGCCGTGGCATTAAGTACCCCCCCACGGCCCAGCAATAAGTACGTCACCTCGGAAGATCTGGATTATGCGATGGCTGAAGCAAGGGTAAGGGGCGGCAGTTATCTGATTTTGGCACTGTGGGTCTACACCGCCTATTTGACGGCTAGCCGCCCAATCGAAGTACGTAACCTCACCCGCGAAGACATACGCGAGGGTCACGGTGTAGAAATCCCGATTGGAAAGCGGCGGGCCACGCAAGTTGCAAAGCGCA
The DNA here is from genome assembly GCF_016917355.1 of Glaciimonas sp. PAMC28666. Classification (GTDB taxonomy): domain Bacteria; phylum Pseudomonadota; class Gammaproteobacteria; order Burkholderiales; family Burkholderiaceae_D; genus Glaciimonas. The sequence continues at coordinate 665,128 of NZ_CP070304.1, forward strand.
AACTGATCGAGTGGCCCCCAAAACTGAAAGCCACTATCGACGAAGCCAAGGCGTTACAGCGCACCGGTTCACCGTTAATTTTTGGTAACTCTTCAGGGCAGTTTTTGTATACGCGCAATGGATGGACGACCATATGGACCAGATTAATGGTCTACTGTGAGGCTAAAGCCAAGCTGGAAGGTGTGACGTTCGAACGCTTTGTTTTACGCCGCATGCAACCGAAAGCGGTGACGGCACGGAAGACGCGGGGAGACTTGAATATTTTCGATGCCACCGGCCGTGCGGACGAGCGGATGATCCATCAGGACTATGACCGCCGCACAATTAAGCGGTCCACTTCGACCGAAGAGAGAACATTTTTAAAATGATCTTCCTAAATGGGGGAACTTCATCTTCCTAAAAAAGCAAAAAGCCCACTAAAAAGTGGGCTAAGTGCTTGATTTTATTGGGGTGGCTGATGGGGCTCGAACCCACGACAACAGGAATCACAATCCTGGACTCTACCAACTGAGCTACAGCCACCACTGTCTTACTATTTATGTCCTGTCTTCATGACCAGAACAGCTCGCTATTATACAAACTAAAATTCGCTCTGGCAATTCAAAAATATGAAAATGTGACGATTAATAGCGTTATTCTTTTCGTCATAACTCCGCCACGACCTGAAAGACCTCGGTTTGCCATCCAAGCAAAGCAAAAATGGTGTTTTTTAGCACGATGGGATTACCGGTGGTGAATGCGGTTAGTCTGCCTGCCCGCTCATCGATCCGGCATATCTCGACTTCAGCGAGTATCCGCATCAATTGCTTCGCTACTGCATCGCCGGTATCGATGATGGTTATCGGTGCCGATGACAGCTGCCTAAGCGTTTTTTCGATCATTGGTCGCACGAACGGATAATGGGTGCAGCCCAGCACCAACGTATCTACGTTTTGAGGGATCAAAGGCGCGATATAGCGATGTATCAATATTTCCGTTGCGTCAGTATCCAGCTCGCCTTTTTCTATCTGATCGGCTAACCCCACACATGCTTGCAACGCAAACTGCACACCCGCAGATGTGGCAATTTTTCCAGATAATGTGTTGAAGCTGGCGCTGGACAGCGTACCCTTGGTAGCTAGAACACCGATAATTTTCGTGCGCGTATGCAGCGCCGCGGGCTTTAGACCCGGCTCGATACCCACCACAGCCAGGCTGGGATAAGCGCTTCGTATCGCTTTGATCGCGGCAGCAGTTGCCGTATTGCAGGCGACAACTAACGCTTTTGCATTTTGTTCTAGTAGGAATTTGGCGATTGCCAGCGACCGTTCCAAAATCGCTTGCTCAGTTTTATCGCCATACGGCACGTGTGCAGAGTCCGCAAAGTACAGCAGGTTCTCCGTCGGCAGCGCATCACGGATGTGGCGAAGGACAGACAAACCGCCGACACCGGAGTCAAAAATGCCGATAGGCCCTTCTTTTTCCATCGGCATTCTGCCCCCCTATCCTATTCGTAAGTACGTGGTTCAGAAGGTTAGCGTCTGCGGACTCGTAACCGGAATATCCTCGCAGTTGCGGAACGAAACTGCGGGCAAAGAATACGACAAAGCCCTTCCCTACCGATAGCGTAGAAAACGGCCTGTCGCAAATTCACCGTCAGGCCGTAGTCACCGGAATGTTCGCCAGCGACGCCGATTGTATCTTTGCCTGCCATTCTTTCGGTCCGGTATTGTGGACCGAAATACCGTTCGAATCGACGGCCACTGTCACTGGCATATCCTTGACATCAAACTCGTAAATCGCCTCCATCCCCATGTCTTCAAAACCTAGAACACGTGCCGATTTAATCGCCTTCGATACCAGGTATGCCGCACCGCCAACCGCCATCAGATAAGCCGACTTGTGTTTCTTGATCGATGCAATGGTTTCTGGGCCTCGTTCGGCCTTGCCAATCATCGATATCAAACCAGTTTGTTCGAGCATCATGTCGGTGAACTTATCCATCCGCGTCGCCGTAGTCGGGCCTGCAGGGCCAACCGCTTCATCGCGGACCGGATCAACCGGGCCAACGTAATAGATGACACGATTGGTGAAGTCGACCGGCAGTTTTTCGCCGCGGGCCAGCATCTCCTGAATCCGCTTATGCGCCGCGTCACGACCGGTCAGCATTTTTCCATTTAGCAGCAGGGTCTGACCCGGCTTCCAGGAGGCCACTTCTTCTTTCGTCAGCGTATCGAGATTGACCGATTTGGATCGTTCAGTGTCCGGGGTCCAGTGGACTTCTGGCCAGTCTGACAGCGACGGCGGCTCCATGAACGAAGGACCGGAACCATCCAGCACAAAATGTCCGTGACGCGTCGCAGCACAGTTAGGAATCATCGCAACCGGTTTCGATGCCGCATGCGTCGGATGCATCATGATCTTGACGTCCAGCACGGTGGTTAAACCGCCGAGTCCCTGCGCGCCGATACCAAGCGCATTCACTTTCTGGAATAACTCGATGCGCAATTCTTCGGTTTTGTTTTGTGGGCCGCGCTTGAGCAGATCGTACATGTCGATGTCTTCCATCAACACCTGCTTTGCCATCAGCATCGCACGTTCTGCGGTGCCGCCGATACCAATTCCCAGCATCCCCGGAGGACACCAGCCTGCGCCCATGGTCGGAACAGTTTTCATGACCCAATCCACCAGCGAATCGGAGGGATTGAGCATTACGAACTTGGTCTTGTTTTCAGAGCCGCCGCCTTTTGCAGCGATCTGAACGTCTATCGTATTGCCCTGAACCAGCTCCATATGTACGACGGCTGGCGTATTGTCTTTGGTGTTCTTGCGTTCGAAATGCGGGTCGGCCACGATGGATGCGCGCAACACGTTGTCCGGGTGCAGATAACCGCGACGCACGCCTTCATTGACCGCATCGGTAATCGTGCCCTTGAAGCCTTCAAAGCGCACATCCATACCGATCTTCAAGAAAACATTCACGATTCCGGTATCCTGACAGATCGGACGCTTGCCTTCGGCACAAATGCGTGAATTGGTTAAAATTTGCGCGATGGCATCCTTTGCCGCCGGGCCTTGCTCCGCCTCGTAAGCGCGCGCCAGATGCTGAATGTAATCTGCTGGGTGATAGTAGCTGATGTATTGCAATGCGGCAGCTACCGATTCGATGAGATCTTCTTGCTTAATTGTGGTCGGAGTAGTCATAGCGTATCTCTGTAAATCCTCGGGAAAGGTCTCAGTAAAATTAACAAACAATAAATCGAATCTGCAATTAGCTGCTGCCTATATTGGCGCGCTACTTTTTAAGAACTTTAATACTGAACATCCACGCCGGGCATTCGCATAAGAACTTACGTGCCGATTGGTGCTGGCTATTTCGCCTCAGTTGGAACCTTTGATATCAGGTCGAAAAGAAGCCAAAAATCAACCAACATTCAAGCCTATCTTAATGCCCATCGCCCTGCATCCGCTGGCTCTGTTGGGTCGCGGTCATAATCCGATCACACCACGCAATCGCCAGAGCTGACAACAGGAACGTTATATGGATGCCGGTCTGCGCCAATAATGTCTTCGTATCGTAAGCACTCGCGTTAATAAACGTTTTCAGTAAATGGATGGAAGAAATCCCAATGATTGCCATCGCCAGCTTAACCTTCAAGACCGATGCATTAACGTGCGATAGCCACTCCGGTTGATCAGGATGGTCTTCAAGATTCATGCGTGACACAAAAGTTTCGTATCCGCCTACGATCACCATAATCAACAGATTGGAAATCATCACCACATCGATGAGACCCAAAGTCACCAGCATGATGGTCGATTCGGTCAGCTTGGTCGGGCGTATCGCGCCATCGATGGTAACCGCGTCAAGGATATGCTGCAGCGAAGACGCATTACCGAAGATGGCCCCGATCAAATCAGATAATTCAACCCAAAAATGGAACACATACACGCATTGCGCCAGAATCAGTCCCAAATACAGCGGCAATTGCAGCCAGCGGCTCATAAAAATGATGTTCGGGAGGGTGCCAATCGGCTTTTTTACTGCGGGCGTTGAATTGTTGATCATGGTGTTCTGAAGTGTGAAAAGTGCGACTGCGCTATTTTACACGTCCTGCGTGACCAAAATAGGACTAAGGCGGGTTTGCCGAAACTGCTGACTAAAAACCGTTTAAACGCCCACATCAATGCGCTGTTTTCGTCCCCGTTTAAGGCTACACTTAGCGTAATCTATTGGGTCAAAACCATTGTTTATTGTCAAATTGGAATGCAAAAATCTATTATTTCTCTAAAGAAATTTAATGACTGCTTTTGTAATATTTTTAATCTCGCTTTAAATACTGTTGATAGCTTGGATTGATGATCAAAGTAGATAAACGCAGCGGATATCCGTACTGCCAGGCACCCAGCAAATGTAACCAAAGACCTTATGTAAGGCTTGAGTAAGAGTAAAAGCCTACTTTCTGACATCAATTATTTCACCCTATTTCTAATAGCAGGAGACGATGTAATGGCTAATATCGAAACTTTATCCCACGAAACTCGCATTTTTCCGCCACCGGCAGGATTTGCCGAGACCGCCGCGATTTCGGGCATGGACGCCTACAACGCACTATGCGACGAAGCAGCTTCCGACTACGACGGATTTTGGGGCCGACTCGCCCGTGAAAATTTGACCTGGCACAAACCGTTTACAACGGTGTTGGATGAAACCAACGCTCCGTTCTATAAATGGTTTGAAGACGGTCTGCTCAACGTTTCGTATAATTGCCTCGACGTTCACCTCAAAAATGGTAATGCCGACAAAGTCGCGATCGTTTTTGAGAACGACGGCGCCGATGTTACCAAAGTCACCTATCAACAGCTCTACGAAAAAGTTTGCAAGTTTGCCAACGGCCTCAAATCATTAGGCATCAAAAAAGGTGACCGCGTTGTCATCTACATGCCGATGTCGGTGGAAGGCGTCGTTGCCATGCAAGCTTGCGCACGAATCGGTGCTACGCACTCAGTCGTGTTTGGTGGCTTTTCTGCAAAATCATTACAAGAACGCATTATCGATGCCGGCGCAGTAGCCGTCATCACCTCTGACGAACAAGTGCGCGGCGGCAAGCGCCTGCCATTGAAAGCCATCGTCGACGAAGCGCTGGCCCTCGGCGGTTGCGAATGCATCAAAAACGTCATCGTCTATCAACGCACTGGCGGCGACGTCAAATTCACCCCCGGCTTCGATCTCTGGATGCATAAATTGGTCGCAGATCAACCAGAAGATTGCGAGCCGGAATGGGTCAGCGCAGAACATCCACTGTTCATCCTATATACGTCCGGTTCAACTGGCACCCCAAAGGGCGTTCAGCATTCGTCAGGCGGCTACCTGTTGTGGGCGGCATTGACCATGAAATGGACTTTCGACATCAAACCCAATGATGTCTATTGGTGCACCGCCGATATCGGCTGGATCACAGGCCACACCTATATCGCATACGGTCCAACTGCGGTGGGCGCCACGCAGATCATATTTGAAGGCATTCCGACATATCCGAATGCGGGTCGCTTCTGGGACATGATCCAACGCCACAAAGCCACCATTTTTTATACAGCACCAACAGCGATTCGCTCGCTGATAAAAGCCGCGGATGCCGATGAAAAGATCCATCCGTCCCAATACGACTTATCTTCGCTGCGCTTGCTAGGCTCCGTCGGTGAACCGATCAATCCAGAAGCCTGGATGTGGTATCACAAACATATCGGCGCCGAACGTTGCCCAATCGTAGACACGTTTTGGCAAACCGAAACCGGTGGCCACATGATCACTCCGTTACCAGGCGCCACACCATTGGTGCCAGGATCGTGCACGCTGCCGCTGCCAGGCATCCAAGCAGCGATTGTCGATGAGACAGGGCACGATTTGCCAAACGGCCAAGGCGGCATTCTCGTGGTAAAACGGCCATGGCCCGCCATGATCCGGAACATCTGGAACAACCCGGAACGTTTCAAAAGCACGTATTTCCCGCCAGAGTTCGGCGGCACTTTATACCTTGCTGGCGATGGCGCAGTCCGCAACAAAGATACCGGCTATTTCACTATCACAGGCCGTATCGATGACGTGCTCAACGTATCCGGTCATCGCATGGGCACCATGGAAATCGAATCGGCGCTGGTCGCCAACCCAATGGTGGCCGAGGCCGCGGTGGTTGGAAGACCGGATGAGACCACCGGCGAAGCCATTTGCGCCTTCGTCGTGCTCAAACGCAGCCGCCCAACCGGCGACGAAGCCAAACAAATTGCCAAAGAACTGCGTGACTGGGTCGCCAAAGAAATCGGACCAATCGCCAAACCGAAAGAAATCCGATTCGGTGACAACTTACCAAAAACCCGCTCCGGCAAGATCATGCGTCGCTTGCTACGCATACTCGCCAAGGGTGAAGAAATCACGCAAGACATCTCAACTCTCGAAAATCCAGGCATTCTGGATCAATTGAAAGAGGCGCAATAAGTCATTTCGGAGAGGTCTGGTCCAGAATGACTGATAGCCGAGTTTGCAAGGCGAATGCAGTTTTCGCCTTGTTAAAGTTGGCGTTCCGAGACAATGCTTAGAAATACACGTATAAATCCCGGTAGGAATGCGACGTGCAGTGAGCTAAACCATCGAATCATCATTCTTTAATATCGAAACTAGCCCATAACCGAAAATATTGTTATAATCTGCGGCTTCGCGAAACACGGCTTTAGTAAATTCAAGCTAGTCAGCGGATAGTAGCAAAACAGGAGAGATGGATGAGTGGTTTAAGTCGCACGCCTGGAAAGCGTGTGTAGGTTCATAGCCTACCGGGGGTTCGAATCCCCCTTTCTCCGCCAGAACAGTGTCTTAAGATGTCCAAAGTAGTCCAGAAACCCGCCTCCGCCATAGTGCAGACGCGGGTTTTTTGTCGCTTACGGTCCAACGTTGTCCATTTACATCCACGTTTTTTGCATCCATACTTGAGCACATGGATGCACTATAAAAACAGACATGGATGCAAGATGCCTAAATTAGCTACCCCGCTCACTGATATTCAAGTCAGAACCGCCAAACCAAAGGATAAGTCCTACACCTTGGCAGACGGCGGCGGCATGTACTTAGAAGTTACCCCGTCTGGATCTAAGATATGGCGCATGGCTTACCGGCAACCTAATGGTAAAAACACCAGACTCACGTTTGGCGCATATCCAACGGTGACACTTGTGGCGGCCAGAAAGAAACGTGACGAGGCCAGAGCACTTAAGGAAGCGGGGACCGACCCGGCGCAAGCACGTCGAATCGACAAGATAACCAAGGGGACCGCGAGCGCAAATACATTTGAAGCAATAGCACGCGAATGGCACGCAAACAAGTCCGATACCTGGAAAGAGCGAACAGCCGACAATATTTTGCATCGGCTGGAAGTAGACGTTTTCCCATTAATTGGTAAACAACCCATCGCTGGTATCAAAGCTCCGATCATGTTGGATGTATTGCGGCAGATCGAAAAGCGAGGCGCGTTGGAGATGGCAAAGCGGCAAGGACAAGTGTGTGGCCAGATTTTCCGCTATGCAATTGCGACAGGTGTGGCCGATAACGATCCATTACCCAGCTTAAAGGGCGCTCTTAAGCAGACGATGAACGGGCACCATGCCGCGATCACGCCAGATGAACTACCGGCATTTATCCGCGCCTTTGAAAAGATCGAAGGCCACATGTTCATTGGGACAAGGGTTATGTTCCGATTAATGATGATGACCTTTGTAAGAACCAGCGAACTGATCGAAACGCCTTGGTCTGAAATTGATTTAGAAAACGAAGAATGGGTAATTGACTGGCACCGAATGAAGCAAGGAAAAAAGAAGGTTAATCCGCGTAAAGTAGATCACCATGTATTTCTTCCTGCCCAAGGCTGGCTGCTATTGCGAGAACTTCACCAATACACCGGTGGCGGCAAGCATCTTTTTCCTAATCAACGTGATCCAACGAAGCCAACAAGCAACGGTGCAATTCTCGCAGCACTCAAACGCATGGATTACGCCGGTAAGCATACCGGCCACGGCTTTAGATCGCTTGCCATGGGGGTGATTAAAGAACGTCTGGGCTATAGGCATGAGGTAGTAGACCGTCAGCTATCACATGCTTCAGGGGATGCATACGGTGAGGCCTATGACCGCGCAATGTTTCTTGATGAGCGCAAAATTATGATGCAGAGGTATGCTGATTATCTTGAAACTGTGGCAGGCGGAAAGGTCATTCCGGGGAAGTTTGGGCGGACGGCGTAATGTTTGGGTGCTTTCGTTGTGTCGTCGCAGCATAACGGCGGCATAAGAGCAACACTTCCTCGGCAGATCCCGGTCACGCTTATCAGAATTTCCAGAAAACACGTGGCTATTGCCATTCTAATCAGTTCGGATAACGGAAAAATAGACGTTAAAAAGCCTGCAAGGGGCAGGCTAGGTAAAATTTACATCCGTTCTAATAGGAAGTGTTTGAAGACGTAACTTTTACTGAGGCTATCGAAATAGCGATTGGTTTCGACCTTCAAATTGACTGCTTGATGAAGATGTAGATCAAGTACCATTGAGGTCTGTTGGAGCGCAAAGCGTATTTTTACTTTTCCTTCATTTGTGCGGAGCTCTAATCGTCCAACATCATGAATGCCGGAAATTTCTCCCGTAAGATTTTCTACATAGGACTCTGGCTCAGTAATAGTTTCCAGCAAGCTCTTAACGCGAAGAATTTCGTCGGTACTTCCGTCCCAGGAGTATTTATTGCCTGGCGAGTCCCAGTGCCACTCAGCAGCCATTCCATGTGCCTGCATGGTTGCTAGCATTTCATCTAACTTACGAGCTGACTTTAAGCCAACCGCATCTACTGCATCGTAAAAATCTTCGCTTTTAACAGTCAATAGTTTGAATATTTGGAGAAGGGTTTGCTGAAGGAGTGACTGCCCAGTTAGGTCAGGGTGTACGTTCCCGGTTATATATAGCTTAGTGGACCCGTAGGCAAGGGCTCCCAGCCGAAGGTCAAGCAGAGCGCTGATACTTTTATCTACTTTGTGTCGTGCCACTTTACCAAAATGAAGTCTGTGGGCAGCATGCTTAAATGTGGCCGATAACGGCCCTGCCAATTTGGCGAGAGTATCTAGGCGAATAGTTCCATCTGATACCTCTTCACCAAAAAGCCTTACTTCAAACAGCTCCTGGAGCTGCTCAGCTTGGGCCAAATTACATTCATGCTTAGCATCGGAAACATATACCTCATACGCCTCAGCAAAAAACTGAGCGCCAACATCATCGGGATTTTGACGCAGCAACTCTCTCTGACTTTCGGCGGCAGCCTGGAAGCCGGTCAGTCGTTCAGTGTAGAAAGTTAGGTTATCCATATTGGACGCTCACAAAGCCTTTAGCAGTGATGGAATCATGGCAAAATCCAAAGACTCCTCGCCAGTACATGCGCCGATTAGGGTCATCGGCAGATTCGATAAAAAAGTCCGTAAGGTAACGGAGTTTCGTTGAGTCGCGGTCACGCAAAGTTTTCAAATAATCTCGTTCTTTCGCGCTCATTGCGCTCAAAACACTTTGTCGGATAAACACAGATGCGTCAACATCATCCGGACCAACTTTTGTTGTCAAAATAGACCCATTAATATACCACTCACATCTTGGTACTATCGCCGTAACAGTATCATGAAGCAGGCGAAAGCGCCTCCAAACTTCTTGTCGACGAATGTCCGCTGAAAATGGTTTGACCGCAATGCCTTCAACTTGTTGCATTGTTTGTTCATGGATGCCCGGCGAATACAATGACGGGAAATCGATTTTTCGCAATATATGCTCCCTGATGCGTTCTAATTTTTATGATTTTGTGTGTACCTAACGAGACACGCAGGCTATTCTTGCAAGTACAATCCCGGTGCCGTTTCGCCATGGTAAATATCGGTTATCTGAGCTACATAGTCACAACATGATGTCCTGAGCACGTTCCGCTATGGGTGTTTACTAAAACTGTAACTGCCATCTCTGCATTGAGCGCTGGCATTGGGCGGGCTTTGCCGGACTTACTTTTTGACGGCGAGTGTACGATCTGACCATTCTTGTTGGTGTAGTGTTGGCGTGATGTCAATTCGGACTCATTTGGCTCTACGCTTTGCGTGTAGGCATCAGGGGTGACTGCTTAGCCTGGGCCGAGGCATGAAAACACATCGCGGCGATAAGCAACAGCTGGACGAAGAATGTTCTCATTTGATGGGCCAGAAATTTTGGTAGGTACCGCCCTATCATCCCAATAAAAGTTGCCATTAATCCTACGAATACCTATATTTCCCGACATTGCAAGCTATGCGGTGCCACCGGCAGATAAGCTAATTTTGACCATGCTAGCCGCCGTCGCTGAAAATGGAACGTAATCTATTGGTTGGCGGCGGGTTTGGATATAGTGCAAATTTTGAGCTATTAACTACACCGATGTTATGAGACTGACCGAGCAAACAATCCACAAGTAATCATTTCGGCCGCCACCTCGGAGATGAGGGGGTCGCGTAACATTGCGTTAAGGTGCCTGCAGTATTGCTGCGTCACCTCCGCTTCGGACATGGGAATGCACCTTTTAGCGCCTCCATAACGAGATTACTTCCCTTCTCACCCCACCGCGCCGGTCTTGCGGCTATATAATTCTTCGTGATTGCCAAAAGCTGGGCTACGCTCGCTTTATTAAGACTGCAAAACGCATAGCCGTCGAGGGAATCATTAATTCCTGCTATGTACCCCAGTAGCAATATGCGCCTCTGGTCATCATTTTGTTGCCCTCTATTTTGCACAACACGATCATCAGATTCAACCCATTCCATGATGTTACTTCCTGTAAAAAAACCTGCGTTCGCCTGTCCAAATACCCCGATCATTGCCGCGATCGCCAACATCTTTTTCATTGCCCACTTCCTCCGATCTTAATATATCCCCAAATATCATCCGACGTTATTTTTTAATATTATTTTCAAACATTTTTATTCATCCTCTTTGCAAAACGCTAATGAGTGATGGGGCACTTAATCTGGAGCTGCACACTTTTGGTTCAATAAAAAATTCGCCGTGCGAGACTCGGGAAGATACCTCCCTTTCCTTAATTTTAAGCTGAAGCTTGACCATATCTCACACGATCTATTTCTCTCAATAGGCTCATTCAGCGTGAAATCAAAGAACTTATCGCCCCTCTGATACATAAATGACCCATCGTTTATATCGGAATTGTCAGGCTCGGAAACGACTATATATTTAACCGTGAGACCGAGGCGATTCAAGGCATAGCCCAAACTTTCGTCGCCGACAGGAATTGAGCCAATGAGATCGTAGATACCCTTTGTTGATTTTATTTCCCTAAAATTTTTACTGGCTATTGCCTGCGTGCTGAGCGCCAAGAGGGCCGCAACCATCGCTACTCTCTTCATTCCTATAAATCTCCGCGCAAATACTACATATTTTTATTTTATAATTTGAGACGCTTCTGGTCATGCTAAGACTGCAATCGCTTAGCCCTGTACGTACACATCTACGGCTGAGGCTGATGCAGCAACGAACGCAAGTAATACGAGTGCTATTTTCATTTTTTATACTCTCCCTGTGCGGCATAGGAGCGTGCCGCAGCGCTTAATCCCCCCCGCTATCGCTACTTCGCCTTATCAATATCCTGCTGGGCCTTTTCCATGGCTGAGCGCATTTCTTCCTGCGCTCCACTGATTCGACTCGACGTTTGCATAATACCGACGAGGCCTATGGCGCCAAAGACTACTGCCAATATTCCAGCCGCCTTTTGCTTTTTATTGAAAGCCAAAAGGCCCAGCACCAGAGCGGCTGGCGAAAAGAAAACCGACGCAAAATACGGCCCAGCCATAGCAGTGATTCCGCAAACGACAGCACACACGCTTAGTACCGATAACTTCTGTTTACTGGAGGCCGCTCCCGAATCTGTCGGAGCGCCGCACCCTGGACATGCCGAGGCCGAGGTACTGATTTCTTTATTGCATTCACTACAAGCTATTAAAGCCATTTTTTTTCTTCCTTCGGCAAAGTAGCGTGCCCTGCACTTTATGATCTTGAAAAAGCCTTAGGCAATAGATATATCAAGCAGGCCATTGCCCCAAAAAGAATTGCCCTGTTATTATTTTTAGTACCTGTGCGATCTGCCCTGATCAGAAGCAAGTAGGCCAGCGGCCAAAAAATAAAAAGTCCAAAAAATCGCCATCTAGATACGCGAGAGGCAATCACAAACGACCATATATACGCGCAAGTAAGTGCAACAACTCCCGCAATACCAATTCCATTTACTATCCCTGCCATCTTATTTTCCTTGCGGCGGTCGTGCCCCGAATTACCACCTGGCATACGGCTGTTGGCGTTGACTTTTTTGGAAGCCAGTCATCAATTTCACTTAGTCGGCAATCGACCCATTCGATAGATTGCTTCTGAGCCTTAAGATCAGCCTCCAGCCAAGCGACCCGAAGTGTGAGTCTATGACTTCTCCCGACCGGATGGCAATCACATAATACGAACCAATGAAACTTTAATTGCTACCTGCGAGCTAGACAAATACCTCATAATTGGGCGCTACCTAAACAATTTCCTCCTCACTTCTGACGATCACTATTCCGATAGTCGCCGACTATTTCGCTAGATACTCTGCCATTCCTGCCATATCTCGCTCCTGCTTCTTTTGCAAATCAATTTGAGATTTAATCGCGATCTGCCCAGATTTATTTACTTCTGCCTCAGTCTTTTCAAGCTTCCCAAGCAAGGACTGTAATTCGGCCTGCTGCTCTTGAGTGGCGAACAACAGTTGGCCGTTTCTAACGGTGAGAGTAGCCCCCTGTGCCTGGCCCCAATTCAATACAACTTCAATTGCATCCGCTAACAGAGTTTGCTTTTTACTAAGGTCCGCATAAATCGGCGCAATCGAATCACGAGCCGAAATCATGCCGACCAAGGCAGTCTTGCTCGCCTGACTTTCCGGCACCCCCTTAAAATAACGCTCAATTTCTACAAAGGCGTTCGCTATCAGCGCTTGCCTTTCGATCAACAGCGAGCGGAATTGATCAAGCGATGCGCGGGCTGCTGCCTGACCAACTTTAGACGTCATATGCTCAGGCGAGAGAATCTTCGCCAAATCCACTTGTCGGAACCTTTGAGAGAATTCCGCGAATTGGGAGACTTTTTGTTGGCGCATTATCATTACTTGCCGTATGAGCCGTTTCCCGGCGTTTTCTTCACGAATCTCGATGGCAATATGGGTGAGCGACAGAATGCATAACAGCAAACCGACTGTAATACGGCCATTCGCCTTGCCAATCGGACCAAACCTCGAAACCAGCAGCCAAGCTAGCAAAGCTAGCATCGCGAAAGGGCATATAGTCTGTCCGATGCTCTCACCTACTTGAGCCGCGCTCATCTTGCCGAATATGCAGGCAATGAATGGAAATACTAAGGATGTAGCGATCAGCGCCCATGCGGCTATATTTTTACCTCTAGCGCTCCGCTCCACATAGGCGCTCGTAGTCAGAACGGCAGCCATGAACTCTCCATGTTGTTTTTCATTACTACTCCATTTGCATTCCATAGTCTGAACACCGCATTAACCAATAGTTAATATTTTATAAAATACACCATATGTTACCAATAAACAATAAAGTAATATTTCATTAGTGGCACGCGTGACAAATAGCGAAATGACAAATGTCTTTTCCGTGGAACTAGCACCGGAAACATCGGGTTTGGAAACAATTTATTGCGCCACTGAACATCCCTAGCCTTCACTGAAGGATGGGATTAAACCAAAGTACCACCCCTTCACAGACAGAGGCCCTTAAAGAGGCTCTGTCTTCTGCGCGATTAGTTCGCACTTAACCTTGCGCGTTGAGGGTGCGAACCTCGCTGCGAACCAATGACATGCGAACCTGTAATTCGGACGTGCTACCGTGGATTTTGACGGACTACGTCATTCGTTAGTTTGTTCGTCAAACCCGCGGATCGTTAGGTTTTTATCTCTGCATGGGCTATAGATTTGACGCACTGCGTCGTGCGTCAGTTTGTGCGTCAAATCTTGCCATCCTCGATTACCAGACATCGAACATCCTTTTCTTTAGATCAGTCCGCACCTCGCCTTGCGCGTTGGGGGTGCGGACTTGGGCGCGGACTAACGCCCGATGGAGAAGCTATTTTCTAATTACGGGATTTCCGCTCTAACCAAGGGCGCGCGGAAATCCGGCTTCAGGTGCGCAGTTAAGGCGTAGTTATTCGGCTTAACGTTCGGCTTTATTATTTAAAAATGACGCCCTTTATTCATCCTGAATTTACCGTTTTCCCCTATGAAGAAAGTTAAATTCATCTGGTTAGGATCGTTCGGCATATTCGGCGTTTCGCTGCGAAGTTAGTGCGTAGTCAGTGCGCAGTTAAGTGCGCGGAAACTAACCCTGTTTTTTGCACTAACCTCGGCACTAACCTTGGTGACACTAACTATCCATTGAACCGTTTTAACGTCGCTTTCCGCGTTCACTTTGCTGTTCACTATGAAAGCATTCACTTTCACTTGCAGCCAAAATGCTCTATGCCGAGCGGATGGCCCGCCGAAGCATCATAAAATTAATGATTGGCGGGATTATAAAAATCGTCATAGAGATGAGCGCGAAATACTGCCCGGTTGCCAATATCATCCCGCAGGGCGCCAATCCGATCAGACCAATCAGCGCATTCGTAACCAGAAGCGGCTTCCTTGATGCTGTTCTTATGCCCAGTGGAATGTATACCGGCATTCCCATAAGGCTGACCCCGTCTCGGGATAGCGCCATAGCTGTCATGGCAGGAATGCATATGCCCACAATGGCAGTCAGGAAATAAACCATCAGAGTCGATGGCGTAACGACTCGCGCCCTTATTAGCATTGGAACAAAGGCGCAGGCTAGGAAGCCAGCGATCACCCAATTCATCGCCCGAGTTTTATTGAAGGTCGGAAATTCTTTTTGCTTAATTGCCGGCGACTCTGAATGTTCCATATAAATTCCTCGACCAAGGTTAGGCGGATACCAATTGCTAGATTTTAAGCAACATAATTGCCAGTCTGGCTATATGTGGCGAAAAATACAAGCAATAGTATTCGCGATGCCTTACTGAGATGCTTTATTTGCTGCGGCAATCGCCGCTGCTACAGTGGGCGCTCCCAGTATCCCCGCTGATTCCGTTCCGATATTGGCTGCACTCCTTGCTAATTTTGCATGCTCAGACAGTGGGTTGGAGCCTTGCATAGCTGGCACTACATTTGCTGCCGCCCTTAATTTTGCATAGGGCACACCAGCCGCAACGAGGGCGCTTATAGGCTTTTTGATCGAATCTGCCACATGCGCTGATTGGGCTTTTGCATCATTCAGCGCATCGATGACAGTCTGCCTTTTGTTTTGGGCTAATACCTCTCGCTGCATCGCCCTTATAACTTCTGCTGAAGCCCGATGCGGCGCTAAATTATCGCTGATCCGACCTTGCAGCGCGGTCGCCTCTCCTTTTGCTTTGAAATAGTCAAAAGGTACTTTAGAAATTTTCCCAATGAATGGGATAGCGCCTACGGCATCTCTTTTTGCTGATTCGAGGGCTTCTTGCTTTACAGTATCAGCCAGATTTAACGATGTATCGCTGCCATTGACACGCCCAGGTGACTGCTTAGCATTCTGCGCATTCTTTAGTGTATTTTGCAATTCAGACACAGCCTTGGGTCCAAGTAGCGAATTTAGCTTATCGACACCAATTGCCTTAATCGCCTTACCGAAATTGTTTGGCGAGAAAGTAGCGACATCCCGCTCATTGAAAGCAGTGTTCTCGGTGGCTTTATTCAATAGCCAGTCAACCGTCTGACTTTGAAGCGCCCGATAGGCTTGCATCGATTGCGGGGACGCTACAGGGTCGGCAGATAACAGGGAATTAGTCACATCTTGCAGTTGCGCCAATGAGCTATTAACAACCGTTTTATTGAAAACATTCTCAGTCGCCGTGCGGTAGTCTGTGCGGCTTCCGGGATTTTTCTCAATCAGTCGCGCAATCGCATCACGGTCCTCGAACTCCATTCCATGAGCAAGTCTGGCTTGACGCGCATCACGGTAAAGATCGCCACCTACGCCTTCGGTCATATCGTTTATAGTGCCTTTAATATCGCGCATGAATGAAGCGGATGATGCATCAGTCTGCGATAATTTATTGGCTGATTTATAGAGATTTTCCAGATCACTGATGGTGACAACGCCGCCATTTTCATCCCGCAAATAATCTAACTTGCTTGATATTGCCTTCAGAGCTGGAACGGCGATTGCCTCAGACTTATTGTCCGAAAGATATTTATCTAGTGGAGTTGTATCGACAACTGCCTGCGTTTCATCTGAATTTTTGGCAAGATCATAAAGGTCACCAACATTCTTGAGGCTGCGCTGTGCATTCTCATCCAGGGTGTTTGCAACTAATGCACCAGTTTCGCGCTCATTTTGCGTTATCGATTGCCCATCTTGAAGATTGTCGACATCAGCAACAGATTTTATAAATGCATCGTTGTTATCAAGTTCGCGGGTGCGAATATCTGCGCCCGGCGTCGTTTTCCCGGTCTGGTCTTCAAAGCGGAATTCAGACGGATCACGCGTCACTTGTGCTAATGTCGCATTACCGCCCTGATTCTTCATATTCTGAAGACGTGTTGCTTCCTCTGGCGTCAGATCGCGGAGTGGCGAGAAGTCAGTACCTGGTATCGGTGCCTGACCTACGGAACCTGCATCTGCCGTAGCCGCTGTCGCATCGGCAGCTTTTGCAGCGATTCCCGCATCTTGTGCGCCCATTGCGCCGAGACGGGACTCTGCAATGCCACGTAATGCCGCGCCGGAACTTGCCGCGCCTCTCGATAGCATTTCAAGCTCCGGCAGTGGAACGCCGATAATACCGCTGTCATTAAGGGCGTCACTCACACCCTGAGTGATCTTCTTTCCGGCATCAGTTCTTGGCTCATAAGTCCATTTCTGCCCGATGTCGGCAGCAGTATTTTCCGCTGCCCTCGCCCCTTCAGGCGATCCGTAACTCCCATCCAGAACGCTTTTCCCTATCCCAAAAGCGGTGCCGGCTATCGCGCCAGCAGTGCCGGAGGCAATTGAGCCAACCGCCTCCAGTATGCCTGCCGCGTTGCTTAATGCCGCGTTGCCGGATGAGGGCGCAGAAGGTGCGGAAGATGTGGAGGTATTGCTGGCGGGGTGATTCGCTAAGCCCTCATAACCCGGAATCTGGTCGCTGGAATTAATCGCTGCGTGCGACTGCGCTATCTGTGATTGAATTGCAGATATGACTTCGGATTGTGTCGCTCCAGCGGGGCCATCAATGGAATAATCCTTTCCATCTGGCCCGGTCATTGTGTAAGTAGGCATTAGTTAGCAATCCGTAGGTTAGACCATGCAGAGGCAGTATTACTCGTTGATTGACTTGGTGATTGCGTACCCAATGTTTGTTTGGCGAAATCGGTGAATGTCATTGATGGATTAGCATCCTGAGCATTCTTAAAGTTCGTCAGATCAGCATGGGTATAGGGAACCGCTGCTTTTACCTTGTCTAGCACGCCCTGAATAAACTGCTTCTGTTGCGGCGGAACTGATGGATCTTCCAGCTTCGGGTCAAGTGCCGCCTCAGTGATTTGGCGAACCTCCGCCAATTTTCGAAGCGCGTTGTAACCATTGTCACCCGGCACAAAGGATAGCTTATCGATAGACGATACGAGCCCGGTGGTGGTCGCCAATCCGCTTGTTTCCAGCGTGCCCAGATTCCGCGCCACACCAGTCCACATCGTGTTGTACGTTTTTACCTGGTCAGAGTTAAGTTCATTTTTCAGCCCGGCAAGACCGGAGCTAAGAAGCCCGTTACTCGTCGGCTTACCCGATCCAAGAAAGCCCGTATTTGTCTCTACAGGGAGTGCCGTGATGTTACTTAGTGCTGAGGCAATTTCATTCCCTGACGCAATGATCCTGCCGTTGTAGACGGTAGATCGACCGCCTGCCGGTCCAGCAATTCCAGTCTCCTTGTTGATCCGCTGGCGCAATGCTTCGTTGTAATCGGCTGATCCTTCCGGATAAAGTTGTTTAAGCTCCTTGGTGAACTGAGTATCAGTCGTATTTTGCGCCGATAGAACTGCCAACTGGCGAGCGTTGCGCCCATCCTCCATCATCTGCGCCCGAGCCTCTGTTTGCGTCGCAAGAAGAGCAGCAGCGTCCTGCTTGCCGGTATTGGAAATAACTACCTTCCCGGTATTAGGGTCAACCAACATCGCACCATCTGCGACGGACATAAATT
Source organism: Glaciimonas sp. PAMC28666 (assembly GCF_016917355.1). Lineage (GTDB taxonomy): Bacteria > Pseudomonadota > Gammaproteobacteria > Burkholderiales > Burkholderiaceae_D > Glaciimonas. The sequence continues at coordinate 683,455 of NZ_CP070304.1, forward strand.
TATCTCCGAGCGCCGCCTTTGCCGCTACATATGCAGGTAAATCACTAGTTTTCATCGATGAAAGCGCCGCACTAATCGCCTCGCTCTGCGTCATATTCCGAGTTTGCCCTGTAGCCGCATCGGAAGCCGATGGGCTTGAGCCTCCCAACTGAATCTGATTTCCTTGCTGCGAGTCGTCATTCGATGCCAGTTGCGTTGGCGCGGAATCTGTTGGCCCCATGCGGCCCATTACATCTCCTACGTAGCTAGACACGCTCTTACCGTTGCCATCAGATGGGTTATTAATCCATGGCGTTTTCGCATCATCCGCAAGATTCATATTGCCCGGACCAGAAAAATATCCCGCTGCAATTTTGGCTGGGTCATCGCCCGATTGGACGCCTAAGCCTTTTACGATGCGCGCCATAACGGCGAGATTATCCGCCTGATTGCTGATGCTTTCGCCGTTCTTTGCATACTGCGCAAATGTGGCGGGCATGATCTGTCCGACTCCAATCGCGCCATCTGTACTCGTAGCCGCATTCTTTCCATTGTTTGATTCCTGCCCCAATAATGCGCTCATGGCTTTCGCTTGCATCGGCGACAGCCCCTCCTTCGCTGCGACGGAATCAACTAATGGATTTCCTGTCTGGTTTGAAGTGGGCGCAGTAATTGCCGGGGCTATTGCTGGCGCGGCTGCGGCTGTCGCTGCGGCACCTGGCGTAACCGGCACCTGGGCCCCCAGATTATCTTGCACGGCCTTAGTAAATCGATTCAGCGGCGCGTCTTTCTGACTTTGCAGATTGTCGGAAATTGTCTTATCTTTCTCCACCTCTAACGCAGCGCGTTCCTTATCCATATCCGACGCATTCATCTGGGTAATATTTTGATTCTCCGATTGCACGCCAGCATCGCCCGCCGCTGCCATTGCTGAAAGTATGATGCCCATTATTGGCCCATCCGTTTAATGATTGCTAAGTAAATAAAAGTCATTTATGTATCTTTCTAAATATTAAATATGCGCAATAAATATGAGTGATTGGCACGTCCGCCATTAGTGCAAATAGGGGGGCCGATGGTATAAATTGGCCGTCTTGTTTTTCTGTTTTAATGACGAGAGGCCAGGCGACTGGTGCGCAATTTGCTCAAGCAATGTGGTCGTGATATTGATCGTCCCGGTTTTTTCGAGAAAATCCAACCATTCACAAACAAGCAACTGCGACACATATAACATTACGACAACCGGCAATGTATCTCCGCTCTCCTCGCGAAGGCTTTCGACGATTTGTACTACACCCTCGTAGATCATTTTTATTGGATCGCCATAATGCCGATCATGTAATTCGATCATTGAGATACGGGGGCTGTACATGACAGTAAAGCCTTCAATGAGCAAATTTTGCACCTGGTCACACCACTGATCCGGCACTTGCGCCCCAACCTTGCGGGTAAAATCCGCTAAGATCGCCGGGCTATTTTGGGATATATTAAAAAATTCCATATGTTAAGAAACTACCGGTTCTTTGCTGTGTGCAATAAGCTGAGATACGTCCTTGGGGTCGAATCGCAATAAGCGACCTAGCCGAATACTTGGCAATGGAAGCTTATGAATTGTTGACGCATTAACGTCCAGCAGCGCCGCTACCTCACCGATTCTCATCAATCCACCCGATTCCATTTTTTGCTGGGCTGCTTGTCTTGAAGTGCCTGATTGCTCTTGCATTTTTGCTCCTCTCGAATCAAATTTCTGTTACTTAAGTTTACGCACTAATCCCTATGTTTACCAGGGTGAAGCGCCATGTTTTGTGCCAACCTGACGCGTTTTACGGCACAGTTTGCAACGCCATATCGATCGCCCGATATGCCGACCTCCTAGATAGGCCGTACTCAGCCATCAAGCGCGCCCGGATGGTCGATCGTGAGATCCGCGCATCTAACATTCGCCGTGCATATGCGACCCGGTCTATGCGCGCCATCCCGGCCACGCCGTGTTCCATCGCGACATCCAAAACAATCTGCGTCACCTGAAGGCGCATAGTTTCATCGGCATCGATCGCGTTGATGCGCGTGAGAATTTCATTCAGTACAGAGGCGCGCATCAGTAATGAACAGCCGGGTTTGCAATGTCGGTGGGCGACTCGTTCATTTCGATTTCAATGAGCCGTCCCTCGATCACCATATCCGCGTCTTCGACCATATCAAGATGTCCCCTGTGTTCTTTGCAACCTTTAGCGAGGACACGCAGGGCAGTCTGTTCAACGCGCCGGGCTTGCGTCAACTCCAGCGCTTTCTCAATTTGAAGACCTGCATTCCAAAATCCCTCTAACTCGTCGGCGCGGCGTTTCTGAGCGCCAATCAGGAGCCGGTGGGTTCGGGCGGTATGCCAGCGAAGGGTTGCGGCAACTATTTCACGATCATTCATCCTGGCTTCCAATCGTTAGCGGAAAATTGAACCTGATGGCGCACACGACGGCTATTTCTACGGCAAAGATTATCGGTTTTGACCTGTGTTCTTGAATTTGCTCCATTGGGACGCCTTTTGATGTTGAACTTATAACTACCGTTAGGTAAGTTAGGTGAAGGTGAAGGTGCATCACTTCGTTAAAGCTTCGCTATGCGTTAGCCATCAGTTCGCCATACCTTCGTCATGCGTTTGCCATCTGGCAGCCGCCCCTTTTATGCCGGAAACGGTCTTTGCTTCAGTGTTCTTTATTGCCTTTTCCAACTCCTCCCGCAGTCGGTTATTGATCCAGTATTCGGGAGTAACGTGGAAAAATCTCTTCAAAACAGATTCGTTCGCCCTCCACTTCACCGGATTTAATCTACAAATGGCCTGCAACTGCTCTGGTTCGTTGGGTAAGCGGGCCTCAGACTTCCACGCGGCCATCAGCAGCAGCAAATACGCGCCATGCTGCTCGGTGTTCAGGTGCATGGTGTCGGACAGATAATCCGACACATAAAGCGGCATCCAGATGTCGGCTTTTTTCTTCTTTGCGGCAGCCATTATTTATTCCTCATACGTACATCAATGATTAACTTGCACAACTTCATCAATCCGGCGCGCTGGTGGAGATCGTTTGCATCTTCGCCAATGACATCGCTCATGCAGTACGGCAGACCGGCTTTCTTTGCTGCCTTCTCGCCGGCGCCTGACACATCGTTATCAGCGACGACGAAGGCAGGGCTCTGAATCATTGGTCCGACGTGCGCCATATTGGAATCACTGAAACAAACCAGCACAGAGGCGTTTAAACGCAGCCTGTGCAGCGCCATTTCAATCGATAGACCCGTGGCATAGCCTTCGCACAGAAACGTCTCTGCGGCGCTCCTGTTACCAAGGCGCAGCACTGAACCTTTGGCACGCATACCAAAAGCCATCTTCTTTTCCCACTGGCGCTCTTCCGGCAGCCATTCGATTGACTGCATACCCTGCAATTGATTGGTTTCCAGATTGCGCATCGGGACGATCAGGACGTGATCGGCAACCAGACCGACAGCCGCAGGCAAACCCTTAGCGTTCAGGTAGTAGTGTGTTTCCAGCTGGCACAGATCAATCAGATTTTGTGACGCTTCGGCGGCGGCACGGTAACCCCGTTGCTTGCGGGCGTCTTCCTCGACTGTCGCTGCATCGCGCATAGCACGGGCACGCTGCTTTTCTGCTTCCTCCTGAGCGGTAAGTGGTCCGCGTGGCTGATCGTTGTCGCGCCAGCCATTCGCCGCTGCCTCGTGAAACAGGGTGCCGATACCGATTTTTCCGGAGGTACCGATACTGCGCCACACAGCACGTGCTGATTTCTCGCTGTAAGACTCGGCGCCCTGGCTCCATGCGTCCCAGGCGTCAAACCCATCTTCGGCAAACTCGGCCTTGACCGCCATCCCCATTTTTACCCAGAGGTCCCGATCGTGCGGCGGGACGAACGACAGCGCGCCAGCTGCTTTATGTAGGCTCATCGTGCCGCCCGGTATGCGATGCTGTTCGCTTTGGCTTTGTTCATCACGGCGCGGCTGATCGGCACATTGGGCACCGCGTCGAAGTCGGGCATATTGCGCGGAAATACACCAGTGATGGATTTGTACAGGTGGGCTGCACGTCCCTTTGCGCTTGCCTGGTTACCTTGTCCCCGGCACAGGGTTACGGATTGCTCCCAAACGGTCAGCTTGTCGCCCACCGTCGCCTTACCAACTTTGAACTCGACCATCTCGCCCGCCTCGTGTTCAATCAGATTGGGTTTGATCTTTTCAAAGCCGCAGGACACACAGCGTTTGCGAAATGGCACGTACTGACATTGCGGGCAGTTGGCCGGGTGATCAATTTCTTCCTCATCATCCTTGCGGATCGTCTTGTCGAGTTTTTCGCCCATGTCGAGCGAATCAAGGCCATCGTGATAAATGGCTTCGTAGTCTTCAGAAAACCGGACGATATTGCCGCTGAAATCCAGAAGCAGCAAATCGGTTTTACCGGTTTCGGGTGATGCGCGTAGGCCACGACCCCACATCTGGATCGCCGTCGACAGGGATTTACGCAGCGGGCGGACGTCACAGACGCATGAGACGTCTTTCTGATCGAAACCTTTTGCAAGAGCCTCGACGGAAACCAGCACGCGTAATGTGGAATCGGGAGATTTGAAGTCCTCAAGAATTTCCTTGCGTTCGGACTCGGTAGTATCAGCGGTGAATGCTGCCGCCATGATCCCGTTGTCGTTGAATTCGCGCACCAGTCCCTCAACGTGCGCAATGGTCGAGCCGAACACGATAGTTTTGCGGCCCTCAGCGTGCCTGGTCCATTCCTTGACGACATCGCCCACTATGTCCATACCGCGCTCCTCGGCAGCCTTGTCAGTCCATTCGCCTCCGGCGGTGGCCGCACCCTTCATGTTGACCTTGGTACAGGAAAGAACGCGCATGGGTACCAGCACGCCCGACTCGGTAAGCTCGCGCATGGTGGTGGCATTGACCAGATTGGAAAACAGTTTTCCCAGGCCGTTACTGAATGGCGTGGCTGACAAGCCGATGACGGCGGCGCGGCACGTCGGGATATGCTCAGTCCATGCCTTCAACTGGGTATGTGCTTCGTCAATGATGATCAAGTCAGCGTCCGGCCAGTCCCGGCGCGCCAAGGTCTGGGCGCTGGCAATCTGGAATGGCAGGCTGGCGTTAAAGCGCCAATGATCGGACATCATTACACCGTGGGAGATCAACCCCAAGGAGTCGGCCACTTCTGACGTCTGGTTAATGAGCGTGCGGCGGTCAGCCACGAAGATGACTCGCTTGCTGCGGAGAAGAGCCTCCTGAATCAGGAACATAGCCAGGATAGTTTTGCCACTCCCGGTCGGGCTCATGACCATCTGGCTGCGATGACCACCAGAAAACCCGGCGCGCAACTTTTCGCGGGCAGCGGTTTGGAATAGGCGCGGTTCCGGAAACTTGGCGCTGGCATAATTGGGCGCATTCATTTTGCACCCCGCAGTTTTTCCAGTTCTTTTTCGGCCTTGATGGCCCGGTTCATCCAGTGCGTTACCTGCTTTGTCAGAGCAACCACCTTACCCTGCTGGCCGTTATATTGCGTTTCAGCACAATCAGCGATGGCCTTTTGACGCTTCACTTCGCCCATCGATGCCTTGACGCGATCATCAGAGTCGAACGCGCGGCCCATCATTTCGTTATCGGCCATGGTGCTTTTGAGATGATCCGCAACCTCCGCCAGTTGCTCGCGCAGGGCTTCGAGTTCGCTGATAGGTATGATGCATTCAGCATCTTGCTCGGCGTCAGGGATAACTGGATCTGGTGCTGCTTCGGGGTCGGACTCCGGTACCGGCGAATCATCGGTCGGCTGTACCTTGCCGATATTGGCGGTGTTTTGCTCGTAAACTGTGCCGTTGCGTTCCACGGTGCGAATGGCCGGCGCTGGCCCATCTTCGGAAATCCGAAGATGGGCGCGATGGCGGGTCACTGTTTTGTCGCTGACGTTACAAGCTTTGGCGATGCCGTTATCGCTCCAAGACGACCATTCCGGGTCGTTCAGCAAGGTCATTACCGCACGGCGCTTATCATCGTTGGTGCGACGCAGGCCGTGAGAGGCGTTGGCACCGACCGAATACAGCACGGCATCGCGGCATGTGCCTTCACGCACTTCGGCCATGATTTCCATGGCGCCAGCTGCTTTATGCGCAAAGTAACGGTGAAAGCCATCGGCCAGCCAGTAATTTGCACCGTCGTAAAATGTGATTACCGGTGGCAGGTCGATTCCACTGCGGATCGCTTCCGTGTATTCGGCAATGATTGACTCATTAAGAGCGGCGCGGGATTGAGTGCCGCCGTTAATGCAAACTGCGTTCAGTGGGATAGTGTAGATGTCGTGGATCATGCCGACACCTCATTCAGCGAATACAACGCGACGCCGCTATGCGTGTAACCGTCGCTATCAACGGCGTTAACGGTCGTTTTGGTGATGGGCCAACCTTGCTTTTTTAGCTCCCATATGCGCGCGGCACACTGGGCTATCCCATGAGCGCGGAGATTGTAGGTGGTCTGGTCTGCGGCCTTCAGTAATGCTACGGCACGGGTGCGCTGATCTGCAGCGGCGGTAGATTTACTGGAAATCACCTTATAATTAGGCAGTTGTTTTTTTGGGGTCGCTTTTCCTTTGCCGGGGGCGACCTTTTTTGTTTTGGGCTTCCGTGGTACCCGGCTCATTACGCGCCGCCCTGATTGATAAGGGCGCGAATGTCTTCAACTTTCCAGGCGGTGACACGCTCGGACAATTTAATTCCCATAGGGAACTTACCCGATTTAATGCCGGCCCACCAAGTAGATTTAGAAACGGGATAAACGTGAAGAACAGCTGGCAAGCGGACGTAACCAGTATTAGGAAGGGGCTCAAACATTTAATTACCTCATCAATTAAACCGCAGTGGACTTCATTGAGTCCGGTGCGTACGGTTTAACTATGATTCGGCAATTTTTTCATTTCCAATCTTTGGAAATATTATAAGTCTTTGAATCAATTGAATATTTTTATATTCTGATGTTCGGCAGCTGAGTTTTCCATTTCCTTGCCGAAGTTGCCGAACCTGCCGAATCGTAATTAATCATCCGGCGGCGTCCAATAGCGCAAAACATGCCGGGCGATATACTCGCGATCCGGATAATTTCCACCATTGGTTTTTACTTCATTTTCCGGTAATTTGCACCAATCCGCCACGTCACCTCTAATACTGTTTTTGGTAGGGTTGCACCCATTTTTTTTATGAAATCGCCAAATTTTCGTAGCGCCTTCCTGTGCTCTCATTATCCAATTTGATGTCGTAATCGTACTAGAGGTGTTTTCGATAGCTGGAATGCTGTTTGCAGTTATAACCAGCCCCGCCTGATTTGCAGCGATAGGATCGGGAAATCGAAATATCATTCGCGACTCATTATGCGCAAGCCATTCGTTCAAATCGTCCCAATATGCTTCCTCGTAATCTTTCCGAATATGCTTATTTAGAACATACGAATAATGATCCGTTTTCCCAGGCGCGTACGTCCGTAATACTCCAGTCTTGGCAGCATCAACTAGTTTGCTTAGCATCTGCATTGGATCTGCCTGTCCTCCGTTGCCTAATGCATTAGTGGCTTCTTGGAGTGTGTAGCGACCTGCGGCTATTTTTTCTTCTTCTTGCTTCTCAATTAGCTTCGTCTCTGGGAATTCAGGGCCATGTAAGAAAAAACTAGGTGCCAACCATCGGCGCGCGTCTTCTACTGAAATAATTGTGTCAGATTCGAGCTTGGTAGCAGGCGCAAGATATTGAGTATGAGCCACCAATACACCATTTTTAATGGCATCGTCGATTAGATTAAAATGACTTGTCCTGACATTAATCCTTTCGTAGTGCGCATCTCCGACAGGGTCGGTAAATCGTACCTGTAAGTTCCATGTTGGCTTGTTCGGTGCATTATCGAAAGCGTCTGCATAACTGCCCCACTCAGCTTTTCCGATAACATTTTTTGATATTTTTGGCAGGTCGGACAATATTGTATTAAGCAAACTCCATTCTTCATCTGTAAGGTCACATTCGCTCCATTGGTTATCAGCCAGAGGAATATGCTTTTTGATCCCGCACAAGGTTGATGGCGTATCTGGTATCGGCACCAGCCCATTAGCTATCCAATCCGCCATATCCACGGCTAATACGGTTGTGGACTCAATTGGAATATTGATTATATGTTGCTGCATATACGTCCCTTCGACGCCCCTAAAGTGGAAGTCATGCCAACGCGGCAAGGGTATCCGCGCTTTCGGCTGGCCGGCCTAGGCATGACTAAACTGGTATTGCGATTGGTGCAAAATTCTATACTTTGATTATAGGCTGCAAAGGGCACAAAGCCCGGACTTAGAAGTTACGAGTAGATTTGTAAATGTGGGCAGCGTCTACATTTGAAAGTCTTAATACCCGCGTTCCGGGCATTTACTCCCGGCCTTGACGAACAAATATTCGTCGGACTACCGGCGGTTAAATCGCGTTTCTACCGCGACTTCACCTGCATGCCCGCAACTCGGGTATGTAGAAAGCCAGATACGGCAAAATGCCGCATCAACAATTAATTACAAGTACACCGCCGGTGTACTTCGGTTCACGGAAAGGGCTGCGTTTGTAACGTTGCTGCTAGCGGCTTCTACATGTCCGGTGAGCGGACATTAAGTCCGCCTAAATGTGGACGCAGCCAGTATTTGTAAATGTGTATTCTCCGCACATTTATCATCTACCTACGGATGCAGCCCACATCTATAAATCTTAATGCGGGGAAATCACGTATTTATACATGCGGACATTCCACGCATATAGTTTCTAATTACGGAAAATCTGCTACTTCAGAAACAGGAAATTTTGGTATCGAAACCCCCTGTTTCATCCTGCTAGCCAATCAGGTTTGAAAGTATGTCATTGGTTTCGGTATCATCCATATGACCCGAGTCCGATAAGTAGCGGAACACGGCAATCGCCTCATCCTTTGTTTTGGCCCGAATGTGGGCTAGGCGACGGAATGTAAACCTTTCTCGCTCAGTTGATTCAACGGCCGGATCGCCAACACCATCAACAGCTGCTCGCATCTTGTACAAGCGATCCCAGTACGCCAGCTCATATAAGCAATCGCTCAATGTATGCGGCATCAGATCGGTGCGTGCTGTAAATCTCTTATCTACCTCGGCCTGGTCAAACTTCCAGCCCCTCTCACGCTCTAGGCCCTCAAGCGCCTCAATGCAAAGCTGCTCGACCGGCGTGCTTGCAAATAGGTCCTCGCCAAAGCGAGCGCTGGCCTCCTGCTGATTGCTCAGTTTTACGATAGACCGTTTTGCCAGCCCCTCAAGATCGGAAAAACCGAATGATGCGAACGTTGCCGCAAATGACCCAGGGTGCATAGCAGTCAAATGCGCTGTGTAGCGCTTCTCCAGTTCGGCAAGCGGTGTTTTGATGCGACTAGCACCAAGCATAGCCTTTTCGATCAATGCAGCCTGGCCGGTGCTGATGACTGAGCGCAACCAAAGAAGTGCATCCACCTCCTTATCACCGGTAACGTCTTTCTGAGGCGGCAATTCCGGTACGGTCAGATCGGTACTGGTGCTTTCTCTGATAGCCGGCAGAGTGAACAACTCTCGGTGCTTCGGGTTATCGCGAAACTCTCCGGATCGGGAGCATATCGTTTTCACGGTCCCCAGCGGTAGCGCGGTCATTTCAGCTACCTTGCTTAACGAATGGGTGCGGCGCAGGTCGAGAACTTGACGGCGTAATTGGTCGGGTAATTGGATTGCCATTAGGTATTGTGGTGAAACAGGGGGTTTCATCATGTCACACGTGAAACCCCCTGTTTCAATCTTTCTTTATTGGTTGATCGGGTTTGAGCCTTAAGTCCTCGTCACTCAGCAACGTGCGCTTTCCTTTATTTGTGGTTTTGATGATCGAGCGCTTAGTCGCGTTTGTAACTCGGATAAGAGCGCCGGGTAAAACGAAGTCCGATTTGAAATCCGACTTATCTCAAATCTTAGCGGGACCACTCCGATTCCAAATCCGACCAAGATTGCGTTGACCGCTAAGTGCCACCGAATACTAAAAGCCTGTGATCGATGACCGGGGTATATCCAAAACTGGATACACCTCGGCGATCATTCGGATTTGAAATCCAGAAGGTGGATCAAGCCAACGAGGTACCGGAAACAGCTCCGAATTTTTGGTCGTCGTTTGGGCCGCGCGCACTTCTTTACCCCTTTTTCCCCCATAGATTCAAGGACAAACCATACAGAGGAAAAACACTACAGATGGCAACCTCTAGAACATGTTCAGTTTCTGAAGTGATTAAAGAATAGGCACTCTCCTATGTGTAGTTGTTCAGAAACTGAAGTGATGAACCTGAAACTTTCAGCTCATCGCTTCAGAAACTGAACAAGCAGAGGCCTGTTTTGGAGCTAATCGCTTCAGATTCTGAACTACAGAAGTTAATTTTATCGGAGCCGATTTATTGGTCGCCTGAATCAGATTGATAAAGTTCAAGTACGGAAATTTAGCCGGATCTATATCCATTTCTCTATCGTAATCAAGTCTCCACCAAGTGAAGCCGACCCACTCCGCAGTGCTTGGTGGATGACCCTTGCGAGTCATCACCACAAACAGGCACTCCAATAACGCGCTCTTGGCGTCCAATAGCGTTTTACTGGATTTCCATCCACATTGCTTCATGACCGTTATCGATGGACACAACCGACCATTATTCTTGCCGGTGTACTGGCTCATCAGATCAATAGCAAGTTTTATCGCACTCGGTGGCAGGGTTTGCCATTCAGATGACTGGATAATGTCCTTGGGCAGCGATACAAACCCATACGGGATAGATCCCTTGGCGTAATCACGCTTTGCCATTAGAGGACCAAACAGAGAGGCGCAGCATATTTAAGTATGTAATCCATTTCGTCCTGATACCTCTTCTCTGATCGCTGGGTTAACTCCAGAATCATCACTCTGACTTTGTATGGATTTTTGCGGAACGACTTGAGCATTTCTTTTTCCTGACCCGTCAAAGCCAACTCGGAATTTCTTTTTCTTTTCACTAGGTCAATGCTAGATAGAAAGGGGCTGGCTATTGATGCTACTGCGACCGGCTTAGTCATCGGACGTTCACTTGTAGCCGTTTTCTTTGTGATAGTGGGCATTATTTAACCCCTTTGTTGTGGTTAGCAATCAAGGCTAAACAAGCTTCCATCTCGCGTTTACTCTCAGTGGCCATGCGCGTACATAGCCTGATAATAAATTCTTTTTGGTCGTATTCCATTCCTCTAAACTGGCGCACGAGATCCGCTTCCACCCTCACGACTTTGATAGAAAGCATTATTTGCCCTCCTTGCCAGCGACATCATTGAACGCTTCAATGCGCTCGGCGGCAATTTCTCCCAGCATCTGCGACGATACAAGTGCAAGTCTCAGTAAGCGCTCCGTATCCATGAGGTTGAGCGCTGGTGCCGTGCCGTTATCTCTGTTCATATGGCTCATATGTGCAACATCAATGCAGGTTTGAATACCTTGGCAAACATCCATCGTTAAGGCGCAAAAGTCCGCATGTTCATCATATTTAACCTGAGGATGTATCCATGAAAATGACTTGTGAGTAGCCGCTGGCCTTGGTGCCGGTGCTTTCTGGTAGATAGTCGTGGTCATTATTTCCGCTCCTTCAGAAAACGATCGTTCTCGAACTCGATTTCGTCAGATGCTTTTTCTGCGAGTAACGACGCGGACGTAATCGCCATTCTTAGCAGACTCGCCCGGTCGTTATCGTTGAACATTGGCTTTTCGTAGTGTTCATGCGCCGCTAACCCGGCCTCTATTATTTCGAGAATGGTTGCTATCCCTTTTCCTATATCCAGTGCAGCGGCCTGCAATGAATGATGGTGCTTCCATTCGCCGTATTGCCATTGGAAAGCCTTAAACGGTTCGGGTATGGCTTTGACTGGTGCGGGGGTGATGGTATTTTTAGCCATTACATTGACTCCCCAGCAATGCCATACGCCACATTAGCCAGCTCAGAGAGCAGATAAGCTGCGTCGCTGATTACCGCGTGCTGGCTCTCAGAGGAACCGGCGATTAGTTCACTGACGGCAGATATTCCAGCCAACAAGGTCAGAAGTTTGGCGCCATCAGCGAAGTGGTCTTTGAGTGAATTAGTGGTGGCGCTCATGCCGCACCACCGACCAGCGCATTCAGCTTGTCCTGCATGGCTTCGCGCTCGCAATCGATCGTATTTTCCATGTCGAACGCCACACGAACACCGACTCGCGCTAACTTTTGTATCGCGTTAAGTCTCTTGAGCAGTTCCCCACCGGCCATGCCATCGGTATGAGCCAGTGCTTCAAGAGCAACCATAATGGGAGTGATGTTGTTACTGATGCTGCAGTAGCCGACCTCCGCTACCCAGACTGCGTCTCTGGCTCCCTCCAGGGCGGTTGACCGCTGTAGCTTTGCAGATGTCGCTATTTGCTCTGATTCAGCTGTGTGTTGCTTTGCGCTAGCCGATGGTTTTTGATGTACTTCATTTGCAGTGCTATTATTAGTAACCATTTGAACAAACCTCTATTTTGTGAATTTGGTAGGCCTGCGAGGGTGCTAGTAACACTCTCGCTTGCCGCTTTTACATCCTCAATTAATACTCGTACCCGGGCCAACTCGCGCCAATTCATTCGTTCTACTTTGCTCTAGGCGAACAACAATCTCTGCATTTAAGCTGCGATGATTTTCGACAGCCCGATTTCTAAGATAAGCCTTTAATTCATCCTTCATACGTATTCCAAGTGGCGCAAGTTTTATGTTGTCCATGAAATCACCCTTTCTTTAATAGCTACATTATGTAATGACTACAGATTGAAATCATTACATATTGAAGTCACATGGTCAAGGTTTTTTTAATTACACTATGTAGCTATGGAAAATTCAAATAAATCAGCCAAATTACCTATCTCTAATGTCGCCCCGTTTGGCCTGCGCATGCAGCCTGAGCTAAAAGCCCAATTACAAGCGGCGGCAGATCGAAACGAGCGCAGCATGAACTCTGAAATAACCGCCCGGTTAAATCAAAGCTTCGAATTAATTGCAGGGTTGAAAGATGCGGAAATAAATGCCCTCGCAGAAAAGATAGCGACTCGACTCGGTGAAAAAATAAAGAAATAATTGATTAGGATGACCGAGCTTATCGAGCCCCCCCCCCGTTTCGGGGCTCTCAGGGAATGCTGACACAATGGTGCGCAACTAAACCAGACTAGAGGCTAGCCGAATGGATCGAGATCGCGGGAAGACTTAGAATGATAGCCCCACATCGCTATCGTATAGATGACGCAATCGAGCACTAAAAAGGCTTAAGGAATTATTTTTGCATCCATGTTTGCATCCACAATGTCTGTTTTAAAACCATGAACCCTTTATACATAAGGGTTACAGACGATTATTAGATTCCCCCTTTCCCGCCAGAACATAGCGCATAAGTCTTTGATTTCAAAGACTTATGCGCTTTTTTTATGGGCGCTCGATGGGACTAAATAGGGTATATTGGCGCTGAAATGACAGCTTTTATGCAAGCATTTTTATTTAGTTAATTGACAAACAATAGCGCCAATAAATTTTAATCTATAAAAGCAGGTTAAGGCACGACGGAATGAAGCGTGACCAGGTTAATACGATTGTCATCCACTTGGTAGATCACATTTGCTAATTTGTACAAAAGTCAGCGTCTGTCAGTTTTGGCACAATATCACCCGTTATGATCAAGCCAAGTTTTGACTTCACCTTGACAGGTGACCATTGCGGCAGCGCATACCAATTAACGGGAAATTTATATTGTTTACGCCCGTTTGGTAAGCGCTTGACCTTTCGGTCAGCCAATCACCGTGACCGACAGCAGACGGCCACGAAGAGACGGTCACGGGTGTCGCTTCGGATGACCGCTCTTCGGCCTTAGCGGTCACCCAGGCTTTTTTTTCGGAAGACTCTTGCAGACTGATAGCGGACGTCCAGGATCGACGTCAGATCGACAGCACTTGGCCAAGATCAAACCTCAACCAGCTCACACCGACTTCGTTTTCAATTCAACTTGCAGCCGGGATGGGCAACGGATTACTCTATTATCTTGAGAGCACTCGATAGGAATCTCATTGAATACGATCGGTGACATGGTAACAGGCAACGCCTTCGTTGATCAGGCCCGAGCGCGGCTTAGAGAGCTAAGCGTTGAGTCAGTCCTTGATGCTTGCTTTTATTGCATCAGAAGAATGCCAAACGATGGCTACGAATGGTATGCGAGAACACCTTTCATTACGCTTCTAATGATTAAATGGGCTGTGGAATTGTGGGATTCGAATACGCGACGAAGGACATGTACTGGCTCCGACTTCGACTTTGTGGCCCAGAGCATTTGGGACGCAGTAAGCAAATTACATCGGCCAACGCGACCGTCTATCTTCATGCGCCGGACGGCTTTCCAACAGATCTGGTATCAACGGCCATTTGACGTCGGTGCGATACCACGACAGGCAATGTTATTTGGTGAACTCATGGCGGACGAACAGGTCGTCCGCGAGTTCGCAGCTAGTACGGGCATCGGGCCTCGCAATTTCGTTCGACAGCTTGCTCGAATGGCTTGCCAAATAGGCGACCTCCGTGGACTTCCGGCGCTTACCAAGATGCGGCCGGAACCTCGGTCAGAGGACGCCCGCGACTGGCCGCTAGTGACGCAGTTTCTTGTCTTCAATTTGCAGGAAGTCCATCGACGCATTGCGATTCTGGCGCAGTACGGGACACCTCGTGAAGTAGAGCTTTGTGAACAATCTCCGCTGATCCGAATGCCATTCATTCGCACATTTCGCGGTGATGAGTGCATCCACCACAAGGTCCTCGAACATAGTCTTGAAACCGCGCTCTACGATGTCCTTCGGGACCGCGGTGCTGAAGCGTTCATGCGCTCATTTGGACCCGCCTTCGAGTCCTATGTCGGCCGAGTTCTTAATGAACTTCATTACAGGGTCATCCGCGAGCACGAATTGCAGAAGCTTTTGAATGGAAAAGGGAAATGTGTTGATTTCGCGGTGATAAGTGATGAAGTGTTGCTACTGGTCGATTCGAAAGGAATTGAAGGACACTACGACGAGCTTTATCATAACCTCTCCGAAGTGCTCACACAAAAACTTCGTACGACGGCTTTGCATGCGGCAGATCAGGCGGTCGAGACCGTTAGACGGCTACCCGATTCGCTTAGACGGCCGCTGATTATTTTCATATGCGTCACCTACAAGCAGCTTAACATCGGTGACGGCGATGCCCTGCGCGATCTGACAATTGACACGAAGGAATGGGATGCCACTCGTTGGCACGAGAGAAGTCTGCCTCCCTCACAAATGTTCACTATCTCCATCAGCGAACTTGAGACGCTGTGCGGAGTTATACGCGCTGGCGTACCTGTTGAAAATATCTTCCGAAAGATTCTTGCCGATAATGGGTCGCCCGAAAGCAGCAAGCTGCTGTTCGAACAGCACATGGCCGAGTACGGCTCGGTGGATATTCCAGAGTATACCTATACTGCTGCCGACCAGTTGTGTGGTAAAGGCTAGATGCCCGCGATCTGAATTCAAAATTTGGCGTGACTTTCTCACAGGCGCTCTCACGATGAGTCAGGTCGCACGGGATCCAGGCTGGGCACGGGAGAGTTTATATAAAGCACTTCCTGTGAAGGTAACCCGGAATTTAGCACCATTCTTAAAGTGATGAAGGCGCTCGGGCTCGAGTTACATGCCAGCCCGGCGTAAGCAGTTTTACCTCACACCCGCTTAAATGCCGAAATAGCGACTCCCGAATCAACGCGTGATCTTCAGCACGAGAACCGGGTAAAGGTCGGGCGGCATAACGCATTTCCGCCCCCTTTTCCCCTGACCCGGTCCTTGAGTCCTTCCTGATGACCCGGGCAATACACGCCACGCTTCGGTGGAATCCCGCTGCCATTGATTGGCATCTTGCAAGATTTTAAGGCTCTTTTGTTTGCGCAGCTTGGTGAACATGGCGGCCTCTTGTCGCTTGATGCGTCCGATTTTACCCCACAGATTTTTACGTTTCTTGCGCGCCGTGTAGGTTTGGCCGTCCGGTGCTTGCTGGCTGGTAATGCGTTTTACCTGGCTGCGGCGCAAATCCTGCGCGATTTGTTTGTTCACGGCGCTGCGCTGTGCCAGCAGCAGTTTTGCCAGCGGTGCATCCGCCCAGTCTTCGATAGCCTGTGGGTCGGAGCCAGGTCTTATAAAGAACGTATCGCCAAGTAAAATCACGCGCTTGATATCAAGCTCCGCGCTGATCTTCTTGGGAAGTGGCTGTTTTTTATTGGCTTCAGTTTGCAGCACGAGAATGTCGCAAATGACCGCCCGGTAAACGCGGAACCTCCCGGTCAGCCAATTACAGTGACAGATTGCACAAGGCGAAAAGCGGATGTGTTATCGCTATATAAACAACCCTAACGCACCCGCCTTGCTGAGAATCAAAGAAGTTAAGAAATGCTAACCCAAGAAAAACACCTACCGATAGAAAGATTCGACCCTGCCTTTTACTTTAGTCATCAAGGGATTGCCCTTCCGATCGAGCGCCTTTCCGGCCGGGACTTTAATCCATCCCTCGCTAATGCAGTATTCCTCAACATCGAAACGCTCTTTATCGTTAAGCTTGATACCAACATCATGCTCAAATATGGCAGCATTGTGGTGGGGACTACGAGGATCGACTGAGAGCCGATCAGGAAGTGGGGGGCGGTTTTGGGTATCGTTCATGGCTGCAATTATCAACTATAAGACTAATCAAAACAATTTTTTTGCGTGGTTTCGCTAAATGACCTGGTCGACCGCAACTCATTCACTCCCTTGCGACGTTGAGCGCGAACAAATCGTCATTTGGAAAGCTACCTCCGGCAACAGGAACGAAAGTATCTATATTTGGAACCTGCATAGCTCGCCACCTGGTGGGGGAAAGTCCGGCAATGTGACTGGAAAGCAATTTACTTTACCCGTGCCAAGATCGAATGGTCGCTCCGTAAATGAGTAAAGTGCCCATGCGTTATACCTGCCAACCTTTGTATACGAATTCCAGGCTCTACCCGTCAGTGTCCAGTACATTTGCTGCGTAATAGCGCGGGTCATAATGAAGCCTCAACCCAGGTTCGCCATTGTCACTACCACCAGAGGCCAGGGCCGCTGCGTAGGCTTTATCGACGGCGGCTTGGCTGCGTGCGATAAATCCAATGTGCGCGGCACGACTGTCCACTACACCCTGGCGCAACCAAAAGGACATGCGGCCAAGAGTCCCAAATCCCTTGAGGTCTGGATGCCCGGCGGCCCATCTTTACCATCGTAATCGAGTCGATTCGCTATGCCAAGCGGCGCAAGGGCGACAGTGTAAAACGCTATAGAGCGATCAATCTCGCTGACTGATAGGAATACATGGTCCAACATGACGTTCTTCCTTTCATATCAAATGGCGAAGCCGCCAGCGACTTCGATAGTTTGTGCATTTATCCAGCCACTGTCTTCCGTTAAAAGGCTCACGATTACTTTCGCAACTTCCTCTGGTTCTCCAACTCGCCCCAGAGCGGTTTGAGAAGCCAATAGCGACTCGAATTCGTCACTAACGGCACTCAGTCCGGTTCAATATCAAAAGCAAATTCGCCTGCTAAAAACGCGTACTTTGCTTATTTCTGCCGGTTACAGTGTTACCGCAGCAGCCTATAAAGTCGGCTATCAGAGTTCAACCCAGTTCAGCAGAGAATACGCACGAGAGTTTGGACAACCTCCGGCGAAAGATGCCGCGAGGCTTGCTCTGGCAATAAGGCCCTAAACTCAAACGCAAGAAAAGCTTCGGCATCCGTCCGCTTCGGGAAGAAAGCAGGGCTTGCCATTGTGACCTCGGCGGCTCCCTCTTAGAACCTATATTGCTGATCTGGTCGGAGAGCGTGATTTTCCGCATTGGATTCGAAGCAAGAGATGGCGAGCGCGCATGATATCCAGGCCACGGAACCGGCCGCCCTATTATCCGTCGTGTTTTGTGTCGTGATTGTCTAGTGAACGTACTTTGCGCGGCACGGTGCATTATCTGGCCGCAACCGGTAAGCTAGCGCCGCAATCCGGCTGGCAACGGCAATCCTTCCGCCAGCGCAAGTCGCTCCATCGCCGACTCCAGCAGCCCACGCGCCTGTGCAACGGCGAGAGTGAGTGGCGCGTGTACATGCGCATCGTCCGGATTGCGCGAACCGCATTGCTCACTGTAGCGCTCAAAACTATTCAACATCAATAAAATTTCGGCCAAATGGCGCGGGCAGTCGCAACCGATATTATTGGCGACGGAGACCAGCGTCGTCAAGGCCTCGTCATCCAGTCGACGCGGTAACGCTGGCATCGTTGACGAACCAGCAGCGGCACGTTTAGAAGGCAGAGGTGGCTGCGCCGCCAGTGCGGCATCGCACAGGACAACAAATTCTATCGGGTCAGCCGGCATGCGAACCACCAGATAACCTTGCTTACGCAATGTGCGCAGTGTCGAAGCCCCGCAAAAACGGTAAACCACGATCACGGCGGCGATGCCGGTGATCTGACGCAAAACGGTAATCAAGGGTACAGCGCCGTCTTCCAACTCCGGCACTTCGATCACCAATACGTCGGCATCCACCTTGCCGAGTGCGTCCGAGCTTGCGTCAAGGTTTCGTGCTGCGTGCACCACTTCCAATGCCCAATTAGCAGGTCCACCGCTTGTCATCCGTTGCTCGAGATTTTCTCCGACTACCATAACCCGTATAGGACGTTCGCGCGCCTCACCAATTGATATTAGCGGGTCGCCGAGCGCCAACAACTCTTCACTCGTCAAATTGGCCAGCGCGCCGATCTGATGGCCCTGATCCACCAAATTTCGTATTAGCTGTAGCCGGTGTACTTGTTCGCGCGAATAAAGGCGTTGACCATTTGGAGAGCGGTCCGGCGTCGATATACCATAGCGGCGCTCCCACACCCGTAGCGTTTCTACTGAGAGACCCGCCATGCTGGCGGCACGCCCACTGCGATAAATGCCAATATCAAGCGCCGCATCTTCAAGATCGGCATTGACGTATTCAAGCTTTGTCATGTCAGGAGAGGGAAACTAAAAAAGAGGGAGCAAAAAATCATTATAGCAAGTTGACAATGGGTAAATTGTTTAAAGTTTAATGAAAATAATAAAGAGATGTCACTTCGGCTCGCCGAAGAAGATATGATCAATGAGAGCGCCTATAAAGGATGGATTTTTTGATACTACAAGTGATGTACGTCTAAATAGTCAAATTCGAGCACACAAACGCCTACCCTAGAGTAGAGCCTAACGAAGTGAACAACCGTCTGCGATGTTGCGAGAAGGTGTGGCGGATGTCAATATCGCTAATCTGCAGCAGCAAAATGCGCCATCTGGTCTGCGTGCGCTATTACGAAAGCAGGGCGAGTTGTTGCTCGGGAGACATAATCACGACAGGCCGGGAATGTCGCAAGTCCTTCGAAACGATCGACAAGACGCAGAACGTCCGCCATAACTATGTCGGCTACAGAAAAAGTTCCGGCTAACCATTCCCGTTTTGCTAGCACCGCCTCCATGTGCCCCAGGCGGGCCTTAAGGAACCCGTCCAGTAGCTTCCATCCAGGCGTTTCAGTGTTCTCGCCGGAGAATACAAAAATAGACCATGGCAGACTAGCCGCTTCGACGGAATTGAGCGCCGCGAAGAGCCATTGTATGACCTCGCTACGGTCTAGTGGATCGGCAGGCATCAGCGCTTCGCTGCGCTCGCCCAGATGTAGCAGAATCGCGCCGCTTTCGAAGATCGAGAGGTCTCCATCGGTCAACCACGGCACCTGGCCAAATGGCTGATGCGAGAAGTGCTCAGCATTCCGAGCGTGAAATGGCACGCTCTCTACGCGATAGGGCAACCCAGCCTCTTCCAATGCCCAACGCACCCGCAGGTCACGCACATAGCCGCGCGGCATTTCAGGAACCCAATCGAAGGTGGTGAGAATTAGCTCAGCCATGCAGGACCTCCCAGGAAAACCGGTAACTGAAGCTGGTAATTATAGAGGAAACCTGTTTAGCCCTCCGTGCGACCTGCGCGCCTTGGGGAGTGAGCGAAGCGCGTCATCCAGTTAATCAGGCGAATCTGTTTGTTGCCTCATCATCGTAGACTGCTCCACGCCGCTCACTTCCTGGATTTTCTTCAATAGTCGTCGGCATCTGCGCATCTCCCTTGAACCGGCCAGTTCAGTTGCGGTATTCAGAGACCGCTCAAGCTCTATCATGCGAAGCAAATTGCTATTGACCTGGTTCAGTAAATCGTATGTATCCAGCGCCAAATCTTCCAGCTCCAGACGCTGATCTGATCTGCTTTCAAAGATGTGTCTGGCATGACTGTGACGTACTTTTCGTTGGATTGTTTTCAGCATCTCTGGGAGTAATAAGGTGCGCATTTCGCTCCCCTTGAATGGCACCCGACCTTGGCGGTCGGGGCAGACTCATTAAACACTTGCAACTATTCCATTGCTACGAAAGGGTGACTTCAATCTTTCGCGGTTTGGCCTGTTCGCGCTTTGGTATATGGAGCGTAAGCACGCCGTCGTTAATGGATGCGGCAATTTGCGCTGCATCCAGTTCGCGGCTTAAAGTAAACGTGCGTTTGTACTGCGCCGCGCGAATTTCAGCATACACCGGTGCCACACTTTCAGCTTCGCCCAAAGTTAAAGCGCCCTCAATGGTCAGCGTATCAGCGTCTACGCGAATTGCGAGGTTTTCCTTGGTGACGCCGGGTAAGTCAGCCGTGAGAGTAATTCCGTTTTCGTCCTCGATCACGTCAACGAGGGGAAGTAGGAATTTCCCTTCATTGTTGCTGGTCTTGTGTTGCGCCAATTCTGGTCGATTATCCATGTCAATCCTCCTCTCTATAAAAATCGGTTAGATCACATTGTGAACTTCGATGCGCCGTGGCTTTGTAGATTCCCGCTTTGGAATCACGACACGCAGTACCCCGTTTTTATAGGTAGCATTAACGTTCTCGGAGTCCACATCTTCCGGCAGACTTATCACGCGCTTGAAAGCGCCATCGAAACGCTCGCGAGCATAGATGCTCAATTTATTCTGCTCGTCTGCCGATACCGGGTTCTTGCGCTCACCTGCGATGATCAGTAGCCCTTTGTCGACCGTCAGCTCTAACTTGGAAGCATCCACCCCGGGTGCCAAAGCGTAGATTTCAATGGCGTCATCCGTAGTGCCCATATTAACGGAGGGAAATGTGCCACGACGCACGGCACGAATACTTGAAGGCGATTCAACCACTCCAAAAAATTGTTCAAACTGCCGTTGAATATCGCCAAACTCAGACAATAAGTTATTGGGAAATTGCATCGAAGACGAGAACATGGTGCTTTCACTCCTTTCAAATTGTCAGGATCAAAATACGAAAGTATCGCTGATTCAATTGGCGACGCTTTCGACCTGATGGCAACCTCTCCGCCAAAAAAAAGAAGAGGTACCCCACCGTCTCCAATATAGGATCGGCCCGAACGCGTTTCAAGCCCCTTTTTTTCAACGGAATAGTGGATTTCATAGCTGGCGTTTTTTATAGACGATATAGCCTTTGAAAGCTTCTAATCATTCATCTCGAAAGACCGCCATATCTTCCCCAAGGGCGATAAGATCTATATTGCTCGCGCGTATGTGCGAAAACAATTGGCCTTCTTCCTCTTCCACGCGCGCGAAAAATTGGGTCGCAAATATGCGCATTTTTTGGTCGTAGAAGGGGTCATCTGAATCCATGTCTTCTATGTCTTTTATCAGGGATTTGGTCGCCGTAAACTTCAACAGTCCTTCCTCTGAGAAGCGCGGGTCGCCCGCCGCGCTTCCTATGGCAGGATACAGAATTTCTTCTTCCAACTGAACGTGCACGGCCAAAGTTCGAAAAATGGCAGTCAGCAGTTTTGTTTTTTGCGCTTGTTGCCTATCCGGGAGCGCCAAATATTGCAAAAACATTGCGCGAATTTTCTTATGGTCTTCCGTTAATAAGGACAGAGCGTGATTAATTTTGATCATAGTGACTCGTAAAGAAATCGGACAAGCGACGGCGTGCGCAGCAAATACATTAAACAGTCACGATAACAAAACTGCATCTGATTACTATCGGTTAAACCCTTATTTTTCTGTAGGATTTATATTTGCTAGCGAATCTGGCACCATAGGACTTTGCAAGAAAACGCCGGCATGCGCGATACCATTTTCCCATCCCTGCCAATCTTTAATGCAACACCTTTTGCGATATTGAATTTAACGTTTACAAAGCTGCAATGAAAACCGCGGCCGCCGGTCCCGCTGTAGAATAACTTTTTGAAAACGTTTTTTGACGCTCTATTCCGGATAAAACTAAGTAGAAGCCGCGCCGGGTAATTTGCGGGTTTGATCTTCATTATTAGAATTCATCGTCCCTACAAGTTCACATATAAGTCAGCATTTGTCAGTTTTGAGCGTTTAAGCGCCCGTTATGATCAAGGTATCTTCAAGAATAATTTGCCTGAATGCAGGCTCGCCGCAAATAGAGACTCTTCAAGAAAAACGTCGCTGATAACTGATTCACCCGCGGCGCCACCTCCGGAATTCACGTAATCGAATTGCGCCGGCAACTCTGTTTTCGCAATTTATCTCATGCTGCGTTCGCAACTAGGCTCGAGCAACAGAGATATAGCGCGAGACGCCCGTATTGGACGTTGCCAAAACGCATTAACCTTACTAACGCGACCAAACTACTTTTTCTGAATTAATGACAGGATTAGCCATGGAAAACGACACACCTGCTTCTGCTCACCAGCTTAATTTGATGGTCCTCGCTGGCATGCAAAGCGACGTGCAGCCACCTGAAAATAACCCTGGATTTTTTGGCGATACTCTTACCCCAGATCAGACGAATTTCGCATTGGCGCTACGTCACCGCGCAATCGAAGCAAGCGCGAATGCGATGATCGTTACCAGCGCAATCGCCCCCGGTTTTAAAATCGAATACGTGAATCCCGCTTTCGAAAATATCACTGGTTATTCGGCGGCCGAGGTGATCGGCCGAAATTGCAAATTCATGCAAGGGACCGATTTGGACCAGCCAGAGCTAGAAGAAATCCGGGCTGCGATACGAGAACGGCGGGAGGGCAATACCGTCCTGCGCAACTATCGCAAGGACGGAAGCATGTTCTGGAATCATTTGTATGTCGCACCGGTACGCAACAACCAAGGTATTGTGACGCACTTCGTCGCCTCACAGTACGACATCACCGTCGCCAAAAATAACGAAGCCAAACTGATGCGCATGGCGTATCACGACGAGCTCACTGGCTTACCGAATCGTGCGCTATTGCGCGACCGACTGCTACAGGTCCTCGCGTTGGCCGGGCGTTACAACCGACAGGTATGGGTTTTATTCATTAGCCTGAATCGCTTTAAAATCATCAACGACAGCTTTGGCCATAAGGCTAGCGACCGCTTCCTGACGATCATCGCACATCGACTGCGAGATGCTATCCGGGAATCGGATACCGCAGCGCGCTGGGGTGACGACGAATTTATTATCGTCATGCAAGAGCAACCGGCTGGCAAGTTAGCAATGTCCGCATTACAGAGACTAATAGCGGTAGTCAATCGCGCCATCGTTTTTGGTGAGCAGGAATTCTTCGTGACCTGCAGCATGGGCGTGTCGCGGTATCCGCAAGATGGCGACCACGTTGACATGCTGCTAGATCGCGCTGACATCGCAGCGCATCACGCCAAACGCAAAGGCGACAATGACTTTCAATTTCATACCGCAGACATGAACCAGATGGCGCTTAAGCGCCTGCGGGTTGAGGCCGCCTTGCGGCTGGCTATCGAACGCGAAGAATTTGTTTTGCATTACCAGCCCCAGGTCGACTTAAGCTCGGGCGCCATTACCGGAATGGAAGCACTTATCCGCTGGCAGCAGCCGGAGGAAGGATTACTCTATCCAGCCGACTTCATCGATATCGCAGAGGAAACGGGGCTCATTATTCCGATTGGCACCTGGGTGCTGCGCGCGGCTTGCTCACAAAACAAGCAATGGCAAGAAGCGGGCCTTCCGTCCATTAAAGTGGCTGTCAACCTGTCCGCCCGCCAATTCGCGCAACAAAATCTGTCCGAGACCATCGCGAAAATATTGGCCGACAGCGGGCTTTCACCGAAGCAATTGGAGCTGGAACTGACCGAAAGTCTGATCATGAACGATGTCGACCAGGCAATCGGTGTGCTGCGCAACATCAAGGCCCTTGGCGTGGGAATATCAGTCGACGATTTTGGCACCGGCTATTCGAGCCTGTCGTATCTCAAACGCCTGCCGATCGATGTACTTAAAATCGACCGTACGTTCGTTTCCGATATCGGTGCAGGAGATGGCGATGACGCCGCGATTGTCACCTCGATCATTACGCTGGCGCACGCCCTTAAACTCAGAGTCATTGCCGAAGGCGTCGAAACCGAACAACAACTGAATTATCTGCGCGGCAGTGGTTGCGACGAGATGCAGGGGTATTTCTTCAGCAGGCCGGTCACCGCTGAAGCGTTTGCACAGCTTTTGCAATCAGGAAAACAGTTGATATCTGAGACGGTGACTGAACAGTTGTAAAGGGTTGCAAACGAAAACGGTCCCGCTCAAATTTTAGATTCAGTCACAAATTTAAATCCGATTAATTACGACTGAACACACTAGCTCTCGCCAAAGAGCCCGGGTTTCAGATAGTCCAAATGGCGCACCGCGCTGATCCAAGCGATTGTGCCAGTCCCTGATCACCACGCATTTCCTCCACGCCATATCACCAAAAACGTCGCGAAGTAGCACATCACTCGCGTAATATACTGTTTCTTTTATGCTAAGCAGGGACGAGCGCCGATGCAAAACCTTCATACTACTTTGGATTCATTCCCTCCCATAGCCGGGATCAAACTGTCCGAATTAATCGGGGCGCTAAGTTATGCGCTCGATATTACCGAGGGGCAGCCTGCCGGGCACTGCATTCGCTGCTGCTGGATTGGCATGCACATCGGGCGCGAAATCGGGCTTTCTGAAGACCAGCTTTGGGATCTGTATTACACCTTACTGCTCAAAGATTTGGGTTGCAGCAGCAATGCAGCGCGCATTTGCGAACTCTATCTGACCGACGATATCAGCTTCAAGCGCGACTTCAAAACGGTTGGAGAAAATTTGCCGCAAGTGCTTAAATTTGTCCTTACTCACACTGGGTTGAAGGCTGGACTGGCAGAGCGATTTCTGAACGTCTTGACCATCTTGCGTGACGGCAGTGAGCGTGCCCACGAATTGATCACCACCCGTTGCCAGCGGGGTGCGGAAATCGCACGGCTATTGCGCTTCTCCGAAGACGTCGCAGGCGGTATCTATAGCCTGGACGAACACCATAACGGGCAAGGCAAACCCGATGGATTGGCAGGCAATGCGATCCCCATTTTTTCTCAAATTGCACTGATGGCACAAGTCATTGATGTATTTCTAACCGCCGACGGCATCAAGGCGGCAATGAAAGAATTACGCCAACGTTCAGGTCGATGGTTCGATCCGCAGCTGGTGCAAGCCTTTGAACGCGTTGCCAAAGCAGGCGTGTTCTGGTCCAGACTGACCGCGCCGGATATCGCGCAGGCGGTTCTTGCACTTGAACCAACCACTCATGCGGTCCCGGTGGACGATGATTATCTGGACGACATCGCCGCCGCTTTCGGTCAGGTTGTCGATTCCAAAAGTCCTTACACCAGCGGACACAGTGCTCGCGTGGCGTTCTATGCCGACTTGATTGCCGAGGCGCTCGGGATCTCACTCGCACGCCGTCGATGGCTCAAGCGTGGCGCTTTATTACACGATGTCGGAAAGCTTGGCGTCAGTAACAGTGTGCTGGACAAGCCGGGCAAACTGGACGCAGAAGAGTGGGAGGCCATAAAACTGCACCCGGTGTACACCGAAACCATTTTATCGCGCATTAATGCGTTTGCTGAACTGGCCCGCGTCACCGGAGCGCATCACGAGCGATTGGACGGACGGGGCTATCCGCGCGGTCTGAGTGCTGAAGCGATCAGCATCGAAACACGCATCATTACCACCGCAGACATCTTTGATGCCATTACGGCCGATCGCCCCTATCGCGGGCCGATTCCGGTGTCACAAGCACTTGAAATGATGGCCGAGACGGTCGGCAGCGCGATTGATAAGGCATGCTTTGATGGACTGAAGGCGGCATTAGCACGCTTGTCCGGATTACCAGTTACCCCGGTTGTACCGGATGAAGCTGAGCTAGCGGTTTAAGGCCAGGTCTTAATCACTGGCTTCGCTTTTGCGAAGCCAGTGGCGGTAGTTCCACATATTAGGAATCACTAATAAGAGCATATTATTAGGTATTCCTAATAATATTCCGCTATCATTACTTGGTCTGGTGGTGGCAACTCAAACCCTTGGCGACATTGCATCTTGTCTAGTCAACCCTATCGTGGCAAAGTCGCACACTTAACGCGCGATCCCTAAAATAACACCAGCACCATACGGGCGGTTTGAGAAGAAATAGAAGGAAGAAACACATGACGATCACAGAATTGCCTTTCCGGGCCACCACGGCGCAGGCTTGCCATTGGCTTGCGCAGCACACCGGCGGCACGCCATGGACTTTGGCGCGCCTCATAGAAAACGGATTGACACCGTACGTTTGGCTGGACTATGACGCTGACCATCCGGCGTTGTTCGGGGATGCCAATGGCGGTTATGCCGCGCCGATTTTTTTTGAGGGTGACACCCAGCGCCTGGCCGCTGGCAGCAGCGATGTGTTGATTACGATCACCAAAGATGTGTATCGGATCGTGACCAAACTCGCTCCTCCCGGCTTTCGCAGAGAACTGGATGCGTTACGTTTTTTAAAGAAGGATCTGGAGCGGCTGGCGAACAAACTCAAACGCGAAGCCGAGGCCGAAAAGGAACCTAAAGTTATTAACGTCGATGAGGCTAGGGAATCACAGAGCGGCATCAGCAAAGATCAGGTCCTGATAGCGTTTGCCAAACTTGTCAAAATTGATTTGGAACAGGCTCTTGATGGCGGCGGCGGTATCTTTGGCGATGAGGGTGCGAGGGTAAAAGGCAGCACAAAAAAATCAAAAAATAAAATCGTGTGGAATCCGATTACGTTGGCATTGGGATTAAACGATGTGTATCGGGTGCCGATGTCCCCTCTCAAGCGCGCATTTAGCACGCATGATTTTTTGGACGCCTGGGCTGCTGAATGGCAGCATACTTTAACGCTACTGGGGAAATAAGGACTATTTCTGTCCGCGCAACTAGTTGTTCCGCTCAGAAAGATGGCTGCGTATTAACTGGGGACCGGAGACCGAAACCAAAGACCGATAATGAAGCTTTGATGGCTGGCACCCTGGTTAATGCTTGGGTTATTTTCGGCAAAGCCAACGTCGGCGGCGCAGAAAAATGCAGGCCAATCACCGTTTCTTTCGGTTGCGCATCGCGCTCGACGACCGGATTAAATTGCATAAAATTTGCGCCGATTTCTTTCAGATGGCGATAAATTTCCAAAGGGTGATCGACGTTGGCACTCGACACGGTCACCAGCACATTGAAGTCAACCGCGTAACGACTCAGTACCGCCAGACCACGCAATGTATCGTCATAACTTGAACGCCCCTTTTTGTCAGGACGCGCCACGTCATTCAACGCCCGTGGGCCATCCAGACTGACACCGACCAAAAAACTTTCGCGTTTAAGAAAAGCGCCCCAATCATCGTCCAGCAATGTGCCGTTGGTCTGCAAGGTGTTACGAATTGTCTTTCCATTTGCATATCGCTGCTGCAGCGCAACCGCGCGCTCAAAGAACGTCACCCCCATCAAAGTAGGCTCGCCGCCCTGCCACGTAAATTCAACCTCCGGTGCTGGTTGCGCGGCGATGTAATTTTTCACATAAGCGTCCAGCAATTCATCAGACATGCGAAACCGTTGGCGCGGTGGAAACATGCTCTCTTTTTCAAGGTAGAAGCAATATCCACAGTCCAGGTTGCACAGCGGACCAATCGGTTTCGCCATCAGATGAATACCGGTCAATGAGGTTGGTGCTGTGGAATCCATAATTTTGCGATGATTGATGAGTTGAGGTTGAAGGACGCGGGTACCGGGGCAAAATTGACGTCCGGAAATGTCAATTAGCCATATGTGGAGGTATGGTAGCCATCAAAACCAGTTTCAGCAGGTCATTGCAGTGGAAACAGCGGTCACACCGACAAACATTTTTCAGCGAAAATTGAGGCGGACCGAATCAATACTTAGCAGAAGCCACGATGACGTTCGATACTTCTGGTCCGTCTTCGCGTGCCTTCAATGGGCGGCGGTGCCGAGGAAGCTTTCGGGCTTGTTGGTTTTTTTGTGTACCAGTCGATCAACCTCATCATTTGCCGCCCACCCTGCTTGATCGAGGGCGGTGACTCAACCGCACACCCCAACCTCTTGACCCATCCGAATTAAGCCGCCACCTCCTCTTGTCGTTTGCGCTGATGAGGCGGTCGGGCCAGACCGAGATGATCGCGTAGCGTGCGCCCTTCGTATTCGGTGCGGAACAGTCCCCGCCGTCTTAATTCCGGTAACACTAGCGCAACGAAATCGTCGAGTCCTCCGGGCAAAGTCGGGGGCATGATGTTGAAGCCGTCCGCAGCGCCGTGCAGGAACCAGTCTTCCAGTCGATCAACGATGCTTTCTGGCGTGCCATAGATGGACCAATGACCGCGTGCGGTGGCGACGCGCAATGATAACTGGCGCAGCGTTAAATTTTCTTTGAGCGCGATGCCGCTCACTAACTGAAACCGGCTTTTGGTGCCGTTCGGTTCTTGCAGATCGTGCGGGATCGGTCCATCCAAAGGATAGCCAGTCAGATCGATGCCGCCCAGGTGATGGGACAGCATTGCCAGACCGACGCTGGGGTCAATCAAAGACTGCAGCTGTTCATGCTTTTCCTGGGCCTCGGCTTCCGTCCGTCCGACCACAGGAAACACGCCCGGCATGATTTTTAACCGGGACGGGTCGCGGCCATATTTTGCTAATTTTCCTTTTAGACCGGCGTAGAATTTTTGCGCATCTTCCAGTGATTGTTGCGCGGTAAAAATGACTTCGGCGGTACGCGCGGCAAGTTCCTGACCCCGTTCTGACGATCCAGCCTGAACGATGACCGGATGTCCCTGGATTGGACGGGCCACGTTCAATGGTCCGCGCACGGAAAAATGGCGGCCGTGATGATTCAGCGTATGCAGTTTGGTGGGGTCAAAATGGGTGCCGCTGGCCTTGTCGAGTGTAAATGCATCATCTTCCCAACTGTCCCATAAACCCTTGACGACATCGACAAATTCTTCGGCGCGTTCATAACGCGCGCCGTGCTCAGGATGTTTGTCAAGATTGAAGTTGCGGGCTTCTGCATCTGACCATGAGGTAACCACATTCCAGCCTGCCCTGCCGTCACTAAGATGATCCAGAGAGGCGAATTTGCGGGCAACGTGAAAAGGTTCGTTGTAGGTGGTAGAGACTGTTGCCACTAATCCGATCCGTTCGGTGACCGCAGACAACGCAGACAGGAGGGTCAGCGGTTCGAAGGTTGCACCGCGTGCGGTGCGATAGAGCGTATCGGTGTCATGGGCGCGGATAGCGACGCCATCGGCAAGAAACAAGGCGTCAAATTTGGCGCGTTCGGCCGTTTGTGCAATCTGTCGGTAATGCGCAATACTGCGACCGGCGTTGGCTTCAGCGTCAGGATGACGCCAGCCAGCGACGTGGTGTCCGGTCGCCTGCAAAAACGCGCCTAGCTTCATGTGGGGTTGCGGTTTGGTCATGTTGTTTCCTATGCTCTGCATTGGAGGCGGGGTAGACGCCCAGGGATAATGGAGTGATCGTTTAAACCGTTACCGGCTGGCGTGCAGCGGTCGGACGCACTGCGACGCTGCGGGCAACGCTGGTACGACCATCCACACTTATCGGTACATCACCGGCTATCGTCACGCGTCGGACAACGCGGTGCTGGTCGCCGTAGTCGTTGATCGCATAATGTTGGGTAGCACGGTTATCCCACATCGCGACATCACCTACCGCCCAGCGCCAGCGTACGGTATTTTCGAGGCGGGTCACATGACTGTGAAGCAAAGATACCAAGCGTTCCGAATCGACCGAGGTGTAGCCCAGCAGCTTCTTGACGAAGTGCCCTAGTACTAACGTGCGTTCGCCGGTTTCTGGATGCACGCGTACGACCGGATGCTCGGTTTCAAACAGCGTTGCCGTAAATACTTCCCGATAACGACGCACGCCCTCGTCGCCTGGATTAAGTCGGGTAGCGGCATAGTCGTAATCGTTGGTATGCAAGGCCCATAAGGTATCGGCCAGTTTCCGTATATTTTCGGGCAAATCGTTATACGCAGAGGCTGTATTGGCCCATACGGTATCGCCACCAACCGGCGGAATCACGACTGCGCGCAGGATTGAGGCTTGGGGGTAAGCCACATCAAAGGTGACATCAGTGTGCCAGGAATTGGCGCGTCCGCCATGGTTTGAATCGAGTTCCAGCAAGAAGTCGGTACCCTCGCGCACAGGGACGGTTGGGTGCGCGACCAAGTCTCCCCAGCGGCGTGCAAAGGACTCCTGCGCGACGTCGTCGACATGGTGCTGGCCGCGAAAAAATAACACTTTATATTTGAACAGCGCTTGGCGAAGTGCTTCGAAGGTTTCGTTATCGATTGCTCCGGACAAGCGAATACCGCGTATTTCGGCACCGATACGAGCCGCGACGGGAAGAAGATCTAAATTAGCTATGCTCATGTTAAGTGGTCCTCAATGACATTACGGTGTGAAGAAATCCATGACACTGCTATTTTCAGAAGCAATCAGGAGCAAAATTCAAGCGAAGTGATCGGCGATTTGTAATACCGGTCACGTCCGATAACAACCTTGCCAGATTTTTTTCCATTTAAACGGCGAACAAAAAAGTGGCCGGTAACGGTCCACGTACCAGCTCTGCCTCGGGCACCCGCAATGGCGCTTCCGCCGAGGTTGCTGCGTCCCCCGAAAACTCGCGCAGAACTTGTTCCTTGACCTCAACGAAGGGCAATCCGGCACGTTCGCGTGGATGCGCCAGATTGACCGGAACGATGCGGCGGATGCGTCCCGGCCGCGGTTCCATGACGACCACTTTATCGCCGAGATAAATGGCTTCTTCCACATCGTGGGTGACCAGGATCATGGTGATGCCTTCGGCCTGCCAGATGCGGTGCAGTTCTTGTTGCAGGTAGGCACGGGTGAGCGCATCGAGCGCGCCGAAAGGTTCATCGAGTAATAAAATTTCTGGCTTGTTCACCAGTGCCCGCGCTATCGCCACGCGCTGCGCCATGCCGCCAGATAGTTGATGGGGATAAGATTTTTCGAAACCGCTTAGCCCGACCAATTCAATATGTTGTTGCACCAGTTGGCGCTTTTGTCCGGGTGTGAGTGCCGCGTTAAGTAAGCCGAGCGAGATGTTGCCCTCGACCGTCATCCAGGGAAATAGCCGATGCTCCTGAAAGACGATGCCGCGTTCCAGACTGGTACCGACGATGCGTTTTCCATCCAGCAATACTTCGCCGCGATAGTCGTCTTCCAACCCGACGATTAGCCGCAGCAAGGTCGATTTTCCGCAGCCACTGGCACCGACGATACTGAGGAACTCACCTGGCTGAATGGTCAGGGTGATGTCATCAAGTACCGGAAGCGTTCCGTTCCTGAGGGAATATTGTTTGCTGAGATGCTGGATTTCCAGCGTACCTGCATGCGCCATGTTATTTTTTTCCTGAAAATGTGTGCAGATCAAAACTGTGCAATTGAACTTCCGCGCCATGCCAGCAATCGACGCTCAATCTGGCTTGCGATCCAGTTCAGGCTGAAGCCGACCAGACCAACCACGATCACGCCAAACAGCACCATATCCATACGAAATAATTCGCGCCCATCGATCATGGTATTGCCAATACCCTTGCCGGAGACTAATAGATACTCTGCACCTAAAGTGGCAAGCCAGGCGTAGATCAGCGCAAGGTGAATCCCGGCGCAGATGGAGGGCAAGGCAGACGGCAGGACGACTTTGGTCAGCATTTGCCAGCGTGTAAATTTCAGCACATGCGCGACCTCAATCACATCATGGGGCACGCTGCGGATACCTTCGAACGTGTTCAGCACTACGGGAAAAAATGCCGCCAGCGATAAGAAAGCGACTTTGGCCGCGTCACCCAAACCAAACCATACCGACAGCAGCGGAATCCACGCAAATAGGGAAATTTGTTTGAGCGTGTGGAAGGTCGGACCGATCATGCTTTCAAACAGGCGCGATAAGCCGAGGGCGGTCCCGAAGGTCAGTCCGGCGAGTGCGCCGATGGCGAAGCCCAGCAGATCGCGCCACAAACTGGCTTTTAATGCGATCCACAATTCACCGCTGACTACTTGCTGCACGCCGAAAGCCCAGACATGTCCTATCGGCACCAGCAACGGCGAACTTGACCAGCCAAAGCGCGCCGCCGCCCACCAGGCCAGCAGCAGCAAGGACGGCAACACCCACCCGCGCAAAAATGGCGGCACAAAGTGGTCTTTTTTGGCGGTGGCTGACTGCAAAGTTGACATACGTATCTCCTCAAAATCCTTCTCGGCGCCAGCTTAAAAGTCCGACCTCGATGAGCGCCAGCAGTTTGTCTAAAGTAAAGCCGACGATCCCAACCACGACCACGGATGCCATGACTACATCAAGCTGAAACAGTTGTCGACCGAACACAATCATGTAACCGAGACCCTCCGAGGAGGCAAGCAGTTCAACCACCACCAATGCCAGCCAAGCGTGCGTAAAACCGTAACGGATACCGTTCCAGATCGGCGGCAACGCTGCTGGAAAGATCACCCGCGACAGAAGCTGCCAACGTGTGAAAGTGAAGACCCGCGCCACTTCAACGTAGCGCGATGGCACGTTTTGTATGCCTTTGTAAGTATTGAGCGTAATCGGCACCAAAGCTGCGTGAGAGATGAGAATGATCTTGAGTGCTTCGTCGATTCCGACCAACAACATCAGCAACGGCAACCAACCCAACACCGGTACCTGGCTGAACGCCTTGAACAATGGATAGACATAATCTTTGAAAGTCGGTGATAGTCCCATCGCCACGCCGAGTGTCAGGCCACCAAATAAGCCAAGCCCGAATCCAGCCAGTACGCGCAGCAGACTGATCTTCAGATTATCGAATAACTCACCGGATCGCAGCAAGTCTGTAAAGGTCGCAGCGACTGTCTGTGGGCTGGGCAGCACTTGCGGAGCGACCCATTCGTAGCGCGCCGCCAGATACCATAGCAAGAGCAGGAATAGGGGAAAAGGCCATGCCAGCACGCGTGGCAATAGCCGCAATCTGATGGCTTGCCAAAGCGCTACCGGTACACCTGCGGTCGTTGCGTTACCGACTCTGAGTGATGGCGGCTCGGCCGCTGCGCCAATCTGGAGACCAAGATCGCTGAGTGGAATGGTAGCGGACTGGTGCATCATTCAGGTTCCCACAATGTTGCCGTTGGCCTGATACACGGGCCAATAGTTTTCCAGCTTCAATTGTGTCAATGCCGCTTTAAGGTACCGTTGATCGATCCATTGGTCGACGTCAAATTTGGCACGACTCAATTTGAATTTGTAGGCCTGCTCCACCGCATCTTTGTAGCGTGCGATCAGGAATGGATCAAAGTTGGGATTCAAACGCACCCGCAACGGCTCACCTGCATAGTCTTCCTTCCAGTTTTCATAAGGGGTACCGGCGCGTGCCCAGAGCCGTAATACTTCTTCACGATTAACCTCGTCGGAAGACCACTTTGCCGCCTTCACCATAGCCTTGACCACACGGGCCGTGGCTTCGGGATATTGTTTCTCAAAACCTTCGGTCGCAAGAATATGTCCCTGGCAGGTGAAAACAGGCGATCCGCCTTTGCTACCGTAGACGATCCGTGCTGCTTTACTATCACGCAAACGGAGCAGATTGATGTTGCCAAACGCGGCATCAATATCTTTAGTGGTTAGCGCGGCGAAGGCGGTAGCGGTGTCCAGATTGATCGACTTGAAATCTTTTTCGGTCAGGCCGTTGGCTTCGAGTACCCGGTTGATCGGTAGTTGCGCATTGGTGCCTTTAAAAATGGCGACCCGCTTGCCGCGCAAATCTTTTACCGACTGGATTGGCGAATCAATGGGGACACCCAGATAGATATTCGAGCGGATGCCGGTGGCGAGCACCAACTTGGTTTTCAATCCGGCAGAACGGCCCACGATGGCAGGAAGATCGCCTTGAAATGCGAAGTCGAGCTGGTTGTTGACCAATGCTTCGTTCACTGCTGGCCCGGCACCCTTGAAGAAATACCATTCCACCTTGACGCCGTCAGCTTTGAACTCTTCTTCCACCAGGCCCTTGGCATGTGCGATCGCCGCGGAACTGCCGGAGAACGCAGGGGGATTGCCGATCGCGGGTTGCGCCACGCCGAACCGAATCACAGCGGGCAGATTGGCTGCGCGCGCGTTGATTCCCAGCAGCGAGGCGCTGGCGCCCAAAGTGGTCCAGGCCGCTTGTTTCAAAATCTCTCTGCGGGTATAAGCCATATTTTTTCCATTCGGTGGCGTCACCTGATCGATCCGGCGACGCAAAAATCAGGGATTTAATCCATGAAACGAACAATTCGCACCATGATGTTCGTTAGGTTATTAAGTATTTTTAGGCGCTATTTCAGTTAAGCGGAATGACAATCCTTTTTACTTGTATCGCTTTGGGAATCAGGTGATATTTGTAAAACGTGTCCGCAACGTCCTGCTGTGAATCAATCACGTTTTTCGACAACGGAAAGTGAATTCCCCACGCTTGACGGGAGAGGGACTTAAGCCATATTTTTTTCGGCACATGGGTATCCTTTTCCAAAAATAGCGCAGTTTCTTCCAGATGATTTTTTGCGGTTTGTTCGGTGACATTCAGACGCTCTAGTGTGATCCGCAAGACTGACGGGTACGCGGCGGCAAACTTGTGCGGTGCGATAAAAAATCCATACTGGGGCGGCAGCTGCGTCGCGGTGACAATCGGACGTGCGCCTATGGATTCTTCTATGTCTGCCAGACGGGGGTCAGGAACTACCCATGCTGCAACATCTCCACGCTCAAAAGCGGACCGCGATTCGCTGTATTGCAGATAGGAAAAAATGATGTCATCAGGCGTCATCCCTTCTCGCTCCAATGCTTTTAAAAGCAGATACTGACCTGCTGCGCCTTTCGCGACGGCGATCTTTTTCCCCTCAAGGTCTTTCAAACTATGTACGCCAGATTCCTTGGGCACGACGACGGCATAGTTATCTTTATAGGCCGCGGTATAGCCGACGTAGCGAACCTCCGGTGCACCACCGGCCTGCGCGAGAACTGGTGGGGTCGAGCCGACGTAGCCAAGGTCGATGTTGCCAGTATTGATGGCTTCAATCATTGGCGGACCAAACGGAAATTCATACCATTTAACGATGACACCAAAAGGCGCTAGCGTTTTTTCCAATTCGCCGCTAGCTTTCAGTATCACGAGGCTGTTACCTTTTTGGTAGCCGATCCGAAATTCTTTGGGATACGATGGCTGTGCGGTGGTCGGATTTGCAGCATGAACGGGCTGCACCACGAGTGCCATTAAAAGATAAAGTAGGCAATACCATAATCTTTGAAAATATTTTTGAGACATCTACTTTTCTTTCCGATTTCAACCTGAATGCGATCTCGCGGATAGCACCAATTCGGTTCCATCTGCGGTTCAATCTGCGCGAGATCGCTCTGACTTAATTTTGCGCGATCGCTTGCGCCGCAATTACAGGGCTGCCTTCCAGCGCCAGCGATGGTCGACCGTCCGGACCGACCGGCACATCGCCGACCAGAGTGGTGCGATACAACTGACGATCAAATTCCAGATCGAGAATATCCGTGGGCGCGAGATGCGCAGTGGCTCGGTTATCCCAAAACGCGACGCTGCCC
This sequence comes from Glaciimonas sp. PAMC28666, assembly GCF_016917355.1. Lineage (GTDB taxonomy): Bacteria > Pseudomonadota > Gammaproteobacteria > Burkholderiales > Burkholderiaceae_D > Glaciimonas. Next base: position 719,567 of record NZ_CP070304.1, read on the forward strand.
GGTTCCCATTTGAAACGTACGGTGAACTCAGGTCGAATCACGTGTTCCCATAACAGCTCTAAAATAGCCTGACTTTCGCGCGGTGACACCCCGATAATGGACTTCAAAAATCCTGGGCTGACGTATAGTGCACGTTCGCCAGTTTCCGGATGCACGCGCACTAAAGGGTGCTCGGTCAGGAGCGCGGTTTGTTTGACATTCGCGTCATATTCGGTGGTGGCCTTGACGCCGGGTGGCGGCGCAAAGCGATGCAGTCCGCGCAGACCGTCGACAAAATGACGCAGCGGCTCGGATAATTTTTCATACGCAACCACCAGGTTGGTCCATTGCGTATCGCCGCCATACGGTGGAATGGTGACACCGCGCAAGATCGATGCAAACGGCGGATTGACCGCAGCGGTGACGTCCGTATGCCAACCCGTCCACGGGCGCAGCAAAGCTTCACCCTGGAAGCGCGTGGCCTTGCGATATTTTGAAATCGAATAAATCTCTTGATGTCCGTCGACGTGTCCGAACACGGGATGTCCTACTGTCAACTCACCAAACTGCTGGCTAAATGCAACGTGTTGTTCATGTGTTAAAAATTGCTTCCTGAAGAATACTACTTTCCAACGAAGCAACGCTGCACGTATCTCGGCTACCCGCTGAGCATCTAAAGGCTGTGTCAAATCCACGCCGTGAATCTCTGCGCCGATATGCGCTGATAAAGGATTGACTTGAAGGGTATTGACCTGCTGTAAAACGGCTGCGTTCATAGAGCACTCCTAAATGTTGTAACGCCGCTTCACGACTGAAAGCAGGCGGTCGTTGGGCGTGACATATTCAAAAAATTATCCGGTGGCGAATAGGCTGGTTTTTAAAAGTTGCGAGGGGGTTTTCCCGCACGATCATGTTGTCGACGGTTTTATTATGTGCAACAACGCGATGAAGAACCACGAAATATTTCAGCTATGAATAGGTGAAATTCTTCCTTTGTTTTTTTGTGGGAGCGCATAGAATGCACAGCTTTCATGCAAGGCGTGTTGTCGACAAGCGGTTGTTATCAGAACACGGAAGCAGGATTGCAGGGGATGGGAAAGCCACGAGTGCGCACAGAAGGCGCATCCGATCTATAAAAATTCTGTAATAGCGTTAGGAGCGATCGGGAAATATATCGGGCACTGGTGTCCGTCAAATATCGACCGGGCAAGGCGAAGACTTACCCCATGCAAACGAGATTGACACGAAAAGACTTTACACTTCTCCGATATCTTCGTCCCATAGCGTCGGCTGGGCCTGGATAAAATCACGCATCAGAGCAACGCATTCTTCGTTGTCCAAAATTTCCAGGGTCACACCACGTGAACGCATATACGCCTCTGGTCCCTGGAAGGTCTGATTCTCTCCGATCACAATTTTTGGAATCTTGTAGAGAAGTGCCGCGCCGCTACACATGTCGCAACACGACAAGGTCGAATACATGACCGCACGCTGATAATCGGCGGCCTTCAGTCGACCTGCGTTTTCCAGGCAATCCATTTCAGCATGTAAAATAGCGCTACCGTTCTGAACGCGCCGATTATGCCCTCGCCCGACGATCTGATCGTCGATCACCAGCACGGAACCGATAGGAATGCCACCTTCAGCGAGTCCCTTTTGGGCCTCTTCAATGGCTGCTTGCATGAATTTATCTATCAATTGAACCTCCTGATTGATGTGCCTGCGGGTTAAGCAAAACGTACTGCGGCTAAATGCGTATATTGGTGCGTGACCAAATCAATGAGTTACGTCGTTGCTGTCCGGTTCACTAGCAAACGATGTCAGGGAACCGGGGGCAGGTCAAGCGCTGAATTTACTCTGGAAAGCGACTCAACCGCTTGCCATTCGCTGGCATTTGATATTGAGCCACGTTAAGCTGCATCGCCAATAAAGTGTAGTAAGCGTTGATGCCGGTTAAGTCTACAATTCCTTTACTGCCAAACCGTATTTCCGCACGATTGTAAGCTGCATCGGAGACCCGTTTATTTTTGTAAAGCTCGGTGGAAAAATTGTAGACGATTTCTTCATCATCGGTCATGCCGGTCGGACGACGTCCATCCGCAATCGCTTCGGCGACTTCTGGTTTGATACCTGCCTTGATGGCAATCGGATAATGCACATACCATTCGTAATCCTGAGCCCACTCCCGCGCAGTAATCAAGATCACAAACTCGCTTAAGGTATTGCCGAGCGCAGAGTTATAACGCAGATAATCCCCCATTGCACGCGCCTGACTCATGACTTGCGGGCTGTACATCAAGGGTTCGAATGGTCCGAAAACCGGCACCTTCCGCGAGGCCAGAAATTCGTCGGCGGCTTGCTTTTGCTCGTCAGTGTATTTCTCTGGTGAAATAGTCGGCAACCGACTCGCTGCGTTGGCGGCGATATTGCATGAAAAAGCAAGCGTCAAAGCGATCATGATTGACTTGGTATTTGGCTTCATTTTGTCCCTTGTTGGTTGTTTGGATTTTTATGGGGTGATAGTACTTTCTTTTTGGATTTGTCTGGAATATTTGGAACGCTTTGAAGCGGCAATTTTTGCCAATACGAGAACTACCTAAGAAAGCGCTATAGAAATCTTGCTTGCGACAGAACATCAATGGCAGCTGACAGCTGATAGGTGTCGGGGAAAACTGACTTTGCAAAAAGTTAAATATGCCCCATCAACAGCCGGTGCAGCAGTGCAGCAGTGTTTTACGGTGGCACGCGCCACCACCGACGACCGACGATGAGGGCATGTTTATTCTGCTGTCGCAGTGGCCCGCTCTGGCGATACCTCTTTAATCGCGACAGTCGCAACAGGCGGCGACTTGACACCCCGTTTATTCTGCAACAGCACTAATCGTTCCATGTATGCGAGATCTTTTTCTTCCAGCTGAAAAGCCGATTCGGCCCAGTCTTCCGTGATGTCCAACAGTTCGGTTTTGGTAATGGGTAGCACGCGTCGTCGCGTACGCAGCATTGCACGGATGCCGTTGAGTTTTGGTCGCAAGCCGTCAATAAAAGTACGCGTCGCCTTATACGCGTCGCCCTCCTCAAATAGGCGGTCGACCAGACCTTTCTCGTGATGCCATACCGCGTTGTGTGTTTCGCCCGTGCTGATTAAATGCTCTGCAAGGCGCATATGTGCCTTGCGCGCCACCAATGAATAGGCGCCCATGCCTGGATACAAGTTGAAGGCAATTTCTGGAAAGCCCATTTTTGCGTCCTTTTGCGCTAACACGTACTCGTGAGCCAGCGCGGCTTCAAAACCACCGCCAAGCGCCGTTCCTTCGACCATTGCGATCGTAACCGCACCGACGCCGAAACCGGTCATAGCCTCATATACAGCATCGACGCAGGCACGGGCATAGGCCATCAACGGCGCACGTTCACCGGAGCGGATATGATTCGCAAAATACGATAGGTCCCCTCCGACGTTATACATGCCTGGAACCGTGGAACCGGTGACCCAGAAGTCTATAGGCAAATGAAATGCGCGTGCTGCTCGCGTCAGGTTCGAAATATCTTTCAGCAGTTCGGGGTTGAAACAAGGTCGCGGATGCGCATGCAACATCGTCCACATCACATTGCGCTCGGCTTCGTACCAGGCAGACATTTGAGTAAGCGGACCGGCTTCGATAAAGCGCCGGGTTTTGGGGTGATTTTGTAATGGCATTCAGAAACTAGTCCGATAAAGGAAATACGAGTCGCAAGGTAGTAGCCAATACAGCGGTACTTGAATAGCCCAAAAAATTTAATTTCTCTCCCGTCCCTAGTCCAGAATCAAGAAGAATTCGGAAAATCTTCTGCTCACTCTTATGCTCCAGCGCAGGTATCGATTTTGCTGAAGACAAAGTAAGTCCGTAAAAAATAAATGTTTTTAATTGTGCCACGGTAGAACAAGGATAGTCCAAGCCATGGCTTAACACCAAAGGATTACGGGTTCGTTTTGGAGGGGAACTCCACGTTTAATTTCTTTCAATAAGGCTGTAAAAACTTGATCGTCGCTACCGGCCCGCGCTTTTATTCTACAACATTTACGTATGGAAATTACATCGAAACAAGCAACATTTACACCGTACTATCTGGTTTTCTCATAGCAATGCCGCGGCCTTATTGACATTGAGTGTAACGACCTCAGGCGCTTACGGATCCACCTTAAACGGATAACAAGAAATTGTTGACTGTCTGTTTTAGCTTGCCCGCTTTGTCATCAGGCGCACCACGTTGTTTGACGACGCTGGCATCCAGGCGGTAAAGTCGGCAAGTCGCATGGGTTTTGCAAATAGATAACCCTGTGCATAATCGATTCCGATATTACGTAAAAAGTCCGCTTGTTCGGGGGTCTCTACACACTCAGCAACTATTTTCAGATTCAGCTCGTGACCGACTGCGACCATCGAACGAACCAGCGCTTGCGCCTTGGCGTCGGTGTGTATCGAGTGGATGAAGCTGCCGTCGAGTTTCAATACATCCAAAGGTAACCGGGCGAGTTGGGACAACGAAGAATAGCCCGTACCGAAGTCGTCCAAATGGACTTCGGCTCCCAGCTCGCGGAACATGCGGATAAGTCGATGGGCCAATTTTTCATCTTCCACCAGGCAGCTTTCGGTCAATTCGATATCGACCATTGACGGCGACAGATCGTTCGACAAAATGGCGTGCGTAAACTCTTCGATGATGGTCGGAGTCCGCAGTTGCCGCGCTGAGATATTGATGGCAATACGTAAATTAAGCCCTTGTTTTTTCCAGGCCCCAGCCTGCTTGGCCGCCGTTTCCATTACCCATCGTCCGAGCGGCACAATCAGACCGGATTCCTCAGCGTAGGGAATAAATGTTCCCGGCATAATCAAACCGCGTTTCGGATGATTCCAGCGGATCAATGCTTCGACGCTGTCAATTTTTCCCGTCAGGAGAGACACTTTTGGCTGGTAATAAAGCTCGAACTGGTTTTCGGCCAGCGCGTTGCGCATGTTAGTGTCGAGCCAGACGTATTCGCTGACTTTATTGTTCATGTCTGGCGAGAATACGCAGTACGTGCGTTTGCCATCATCTTTTGCGACATACATCGCCGTGTCGGCGCTGCGTATCAGTTCTTCGAGGTTCGCACCATGCTCAGGGAACATGGCGATACCGATCGAACATCCTGAGTAGACTTCGGCGCGCTTAAGCTGGAACGGTTGTTTCATACGTTCCAGAATGCGCTGCGCCGTGGCCTCGACCGTATCCTGAGACGTGCTTGCCACCATAATGAGAAACTCATCGCCACCTAGTCGGGCAATGATATCCTTCTCCGTCAAACAGCTGCGGAGCGCAATCGATACTTCCTTGATCAGCGTGTCGCCGGTGATGTGGCCGTAGTGGTCGTTAACCTTTTTAAAGTTGTCGAGATCTAGAAATATTAATCCGAAGGCATCGGCATTGGGCGCGTCTACCGCAGCGGTGATTTTATCCTGAATAGCATTACGGTTTGGCAGGCCGGTTAGCGCATCGGTCGTGGCCATCTCGACCAATCGTTCCTGCGCCCGTAGCTCTTCCGTCACATCCGTGCCGGAGCAAACAAGGTATTTTTCCGGTATGCCGCTGCCGGATTCGATGATGGTATTGCGCCACTTAATTATGCGGACACCCTTCTTGGTGTTAATGGGGCGCAACGTTTCGTAAGGTTTTTCTTTTCGGAAGAAATCCCCAACGCTCAAGCGTGTATCTTCTCGCTCCTGCTCATTGATAAAAAGGTCCAACCCGTTTTTGCCGACGACATCCGCTTCCATTACGCCGCTTAGCTCTTCGCATAACCGGTTGAATCGTTTAATTTTTCCTGCGCTATCGATGATAACAACGAGCGAATTTACCTCCGAGACGACTTGCTCCGCAAAAGTCAGGCCACTTTCCAAATCCTTTGCAACCGCAACTGTATCTCCATAGTGCGCGGCCGTTCCGCCCCACAACCACGTATCGATTTTTCGGCCAACCAGGTGAAGGCGAATGGGATTACCAAAAATCGCAACGGAAAGCGCCAGACTCGAGGTAATGCCGGTCATGGAGCGCACCTCTCTCGCCTGCGCAGGAGTCAGTTCGATAGCCGCTGTGGCCGAGTTTATTTCACCGGAGACGTTCAAAGAATCGCTATCGGTGGTGAGCTTCCAGCATGGACTCGTTGTACCGAAATGTGTAAAAAGCTTCGGGTTGTCAATGTCTTCTTCAATGTTAAGCATCGCTATTCTCTCGTCGTGTCCAAGCGGGTTCGGCGTCAACCATTAAATTGATTATTCTGCACAACACTAAGCCACTAGCATTGTAAATGCGATAAATAACACCTCTAAGACCTATAGCAACAATTTATCCGCACGGGGTAAATATCCGGGCGGCAGGTATACCGATAGTTTGTTTCAAGCACTAAAGAAGTCTCGCGATAGGGAGTAAAACTGACGCGCGCTGTTGGAGTGCTGGCTGGACTCCGCCAATGTCCCGGTTGGGTTGAAGCAGAAACCACGCCGAGGAATTGCACGCACAAAGGCTGCTTTGGAAAACAGGGCAGGGAATTTTTGACAGATATAGAGTCTGGCATAACGTTTTACGTTGTTCGTTGAGAGTAAAACTTTCTGTACAGCACGTCACAATTTAGCATATCACAAAATAAACACAATAGCGTTAAAACGCCCTCTTGTTGCAAACAGCGGAATTTGTCGACGAGCGGTTGTCATCGCACTGTAAAACTGTACCCTGAGAGCACTACACGGCTTCCAAAATCCGAAATGGCCTGATTCTTTGAGCAAATTGGCGCAGTGCGAATCAAAAGATCAACCGATGCCTTAAACGCAGCTCAATATCACACCATGGTGACGTCACCAAACCGCCCTTGATGTAAAATCTAAAATATATTAAAAAATAAAAACGTAGAGAGACGACCGCTAAGCACTGCTTTTACCTGCACACCACCGCTTTGATTTCAATCAAATCTTCCCAAACCCCACTAACACCTCATTCAGGAGACTAAACATTATGGCTAACACAAGAGAAGTAGTAATCGTCGGCGCAGCGCGTACCGCAATCGGCACCTTCGGCGGTTCGCTAAAGGATCTCGCACCGTGTGAGCTTGGCGCTATTGCCGTGAAGGAAGCGTTTGTCCGCGCTAAAGTTGATCCAGCGCAAGCCGGTCAGATCGTTTTCGGTCACGTAATCCATACCGAAACCCGGGACATGTACGTATCGCGCGTGGTGGGTATGAATGCGGGAATGAGCAAGGAATCGACGGCACTGACGCTGAACCGTTTATGCGGTTCCGGACTACAGGCGATTGTTTCAGCTGCAAACGCGATTCAATTGAATGAGACCGATATCGCTGTTGGCGGTGGTGTCGAAAACATGAGCCGGGCGATGTACTCGACCCAAGCCGCGCGTTTTGGTGCACGCATGGGCGATATCAAAATGGTCGACATGATGGTCGGCGCTTTGTCTGATCCGTTCGGTGCAGGTCATATGGGCATCACCGCTGAGAACGTAGCGCAAAAATACAATATCTCGCGCGAAGAACAAGATGCGTTCGCTGTTGAAAGTCAAAAACGTGCAACCGCGGCAATTGCAGCCGGTCATTTTACTTCGCAGATTGTGCCTGTCGAACTCAAAACGCGTAAGGGCGTGGTGCTGTTTGACACCGATGAATATCCGAAAGCCGATACCACCATGGAGTCACTGGCGAAGCTGAAGCCAGCCTTCAAAAAAGACGGCGGTACCGTCACCGCAGGTAATTCTTCCGGGATCAACGACGGCGCTGGCGCTTGTGTGCTGATGGAAGCGGGCGCTGCTGCCCGCGCTGGCTTGACTCCTCTGGCCCGCTTGGTATCGTACGCGGTGGCTGGCGTTGATCCATCGATCATGGGAACCGGACCGATACCGGCGGTGCAACTGGCGTTGAAACGTGCAGGTCTGAACCTGAGTGACATGCAAGTGATTGAGTCGAACGAGGCGTTCGCTGCGCAGTCCTTGGGTGTTTGCAAAGGACTGGAACTGGATCCGGCAATTACCAACGTCAACGGTGGCGCGATTGCCCTTGGTCATCCTCTGGGTGCCAGCGGTGCCATCATCACGATTAAATGTCTGTATGAATTGATCCGCACTAATAAGCGCTACGGTTTGATTACTATGTGTATCGGTGGTGGGCAAGGTATCGCGGCGATCATCGAACGTCTGTAATAGTTCGAACGTACGTAGCAAATTTGGAAAACGTTTCACTGTTGGGCGCATGGATTCTCTGAGCCACCCAACTTACTGCAAGTATCGTCAATCTTCCGCTGGTCATATTGACGATACGAGCGGTTGCAACAACGCGATTACTTCTTCACCAGCGGGCAGCTCGATTGTGACAACGGGCGAAATGCTTCGTTACCGGGAACTGTCGCTATCACATTGTAATAATCCCAAGGTGTCTTTGACTCGGCAGGTTTTTTGACCTGCAGGAGCAGCATGTCATGCACCACGCGACCATCTTCCCGTAATGTTCCTTTTGGTATCACCGCATCAGAGATCGGCAACTCGCGCATTTTCTTCAGTACGGCGGTGGTTTCGTCCGTGCCTGCGGCCTTTACTGATTTCAAATAATGCATGACCGCTGAATACATTCCGGCTTGCGCCATGGTTGGCATGCGTTTTTGAATGGCAAAAAAACGTTTGGACCAGTTGCGGCTGTCGTTGTTATAGTCCCAGTAAAAACCTTCCGTGAGATACATCCCCTGCGCGATATTAAGTCCCATTGCGTGCACATCGCTGATGAACATCAACAGCGGTGCCACGATCTGACCTTTCGCGGCGATGCCAAATTCGGTCGCTTGTTTAACCGAATTGACGGTGTCACCGCCGGCGTTCGCTAAACCAATCACTTTTGCTTTCGAGCTTTGTGCCTGCACCAGGAAGGATGAAAAATCGCGGGAGTTGAGCGGATGTTTTACCGAGCCCAGCACCTTGCCGCCACCGGAAATAACGACGTCTGACACGTCCTTCTCAAGCGACTTGCCGAAGGCGTAATCGGCGGTTAAGAAAAACCAACTATCAGCGCCGCGCTTGACCAATGCCTTGCCGGTGCCAACCGAACTGGAATAGGTATCGTACATCCAGTGAATCCCGGTGGTCGTACACTTTTCATTGGTGATGACGCTCGATGCAGAACCCACCACGATCGCAATCTTGTTCTTTTTTTGCGCAACATCCATGACCGCCAGTGCGACATTGGTCGGTACCAGATCCATCAATACGTCGACGTTTTGCTCATCGATCCATTCGCGGGCCTTGAGCGCAGCAACATCGGCTTTGTTCTGACTATCCGCGCTGACCAGTTCAATTGGCTTGCCGAGTACGGTTCCCCCAAAGTCTGCGATAGCCATTTTGGCGGCGACGATTGAACCCTGCCCGGACAGGTCAGAATAAAGACCGGACAGATCGGTCAATATGCCGATCTTGACGACGTTATTACTGATTTGGGCAAACGCCGGGGTGGCGCATGCGGCTAGCAACATCGCTGATAATGAAAGTTTTTTTATTGTCGTCTTCATGCTTTTTGTCTCCCTAAAAAGCATTTCGAGTTCAACGTGATGAAATAAATTTGTTAACAAAGGTTCGGAAGTAAAGCAAAAATGGCTACTTCAATCCAGCTGCGTCAGAGCCATTTTTTTCTATCCCCTCACAACTATTGCTAACACCCGGCCAATATCAGCCGACACCACGCAAAATCGAAGTGCCTGGCCGCCACCTGTTCTTTTGTCAGATGTTCGGCCCGGTTAAATTAATGCCCTTCCGGCAGTTAAAAACCGGAAAAACAGACGTCACCAACGTGCAACGGTCTCACCTTATTTTCAACCTACTGTTCAACTTGCTTTACCGCTTACTCGGCCGAAATTTTCAAACAGGTCCAAGTCGCGCGCGGCGGACTATGCGATGTGCTTGCGCACTGTTGGAGCCCATTCCCATTGTGCCAAACATGCTTCCTGAACCGCCTCCCACGCCCGCAAGCCGACTCACTATAAAAGCATCTGCAGTATCCTGCGTTGAGTAGTGGATCAGCTCGGCCCCTTGTAACGCTCGGGCCATTGCTTCGGTCGCGGGGCGTGCCAGATACTCGTCCTCGCATGCGGCGTCCATTAATTGCGAAGTTTGATCAATGTACACGTCAAACCGTCTGTCTGCGCCTTTTGCCTTTGATATTTCTGCAACAAAGGCATCCCGCGTAGTGCGATCCTTCATCATCGCTCGCCGCACATCCATGCACATCATATTGGCGGTGCCCTCCCAGACGCTGTTGAGCGGTGCCTCGCGATACAGCCGCGCCATGGGACTTTCCTCGATAAAACCATTTCCACCATGACATTGCAAAGCTTCATACGCAATCGCAGGTGCGCGTGAACAATTAAAATATTTTGCCATCGGCGTGGCGATCCGGGCAAATGCGCGCTCGTGCTGGTCGTCATCAAGATGGTCTGTGGCCCGCGCGACGCGCAATGCCATTAAGGTTGCGGACTCCACCTCAATCGCCATGTCTGCCAGCACGTTGGCCATCATTGGTTGCTCGGCCAGCGGTAACTTAAAACCGCGTCGGGTGTTGGTATGGTTGAGTGCAAGGTTCAGCGATTGCCGCATCAGTCCGGCCGAACCAACCGCAAAGTCAAGCCGCGTTAAATGTGCATGGGATAAAATTTCCCGAATCCCGTGTCCCTCTTGCCCGACCCGAATCGCCAACGATCCGGCAAACTCAATCTCACTTGATGCGTTGGAGCGATTGCCGCATTTGTCTTTTAAACGTTGAATAAAGAAGCGATTGAAGCTGCCGTCTGGCAAGGTACGTGGAAGGAAAAAGCAGGTAACGCCGCCACTAACTTTGGCAAGTGTGAAAAAGCCATCTGCCACCGGGACTGAGCAAAACCATTTGTGTCCCGTCAAGGAATACCAGTCGGCTGGCGCGCCGTGACAGGTCTCCGTGTGCGAAAACACGGCGGTGGTTTGCGTCTCCCGCAAATCGGAGCCACCCTGCTTTTCGGTCATTGCATAGCCCAGCACGACGCTGGTTTTTTGGCGCACTTCATTGCGACTGAAGTCGTATTTATTTCCCGTCGCTTTTTCGGCCCATAGCTTTAAGGCCGGCTCTGCTGCAAGTCCGGCGTAGCCCGCGTATGCCATACCGGTTGGGCAGCCAGTTCCTTGCTCGACTTGATTCCACAGAAAGGACAATACAGCACGGGCGAGATGCCCATGGGATTCTTTCGTGGTCCAGGCCAATGAATGGACCTCATGCTGCCAGGCGAGGGTCATCAGTTGATGCCAGGCTGGATGAAACTCAACCCAGTCGATGCGATTGCCGTAGCGATCATGCGTGCGAAGTTCTGGCGAATATTTATTTGCGAGCCGCGCCGCTTCCTGCACCGCGGCATCACCGGCAATGGCCCCAACCGCACTGCAACGCGCTGCCGCCCAAGGTGCATCACGGGCAATCGCGGCAGAGACGACAGCGTCTCCAAGAAAAGCATTAAACCCTTCAAGCGGCGCTGCCTGATTAATGACGTGGTGGGTTGCGTATCGGTCGGTAAGGATCGCCAGTTGATCTTGGAGTGGAGCATTCATCGTATTTTTTCCTTGGATTGAAGGTTATTTTGCTTAAAAATGGTAGACAGAAATGATGCGTTATAAATTGCCGGACACGCGTCTCAGGCAATCATTTGTCAGCGTGGCCTACGGACAACGACTGGATGACCGAGGCACAACATATGTCACCGATTTCATCCGCCAACGCTAATGCTGTCGGCGATGCTTTATCCAGGTTGGGTGATAACGGCGAAAGCGGACCAACCAATGCTTCCATAAAACCGCCAACGATGAGAGCGGCAGCTACATTAGCGTGCAAATCACTTCGGAATTCTCCGCTGCGCTGCCCTTCTTCGACAATCCTGACAATCTCTTGCCCAATCGCAAAGCGCCATACCAACCGGGCCTCGTCAATTTCTCGATCACAAGGTTCGGCGATAAGAGCGAATGCCAGACGGCGATTGCGCATGGCGCGTTCTACAAAGGTGCGCACGGCACCGTGCAGCCTCTCGGTCGGGCTGCCATTGCCGTTAATAATTTCCGTAATAACGTTCACCTCACGCTGGCTAACGATGGCCAGGACTTCCGCGAACAATGCAGCTTTTGACGGAAAATAACGGTAAACGGTGCCGGTGGCGAGTTCGGCGGCAGCGGCCACGCTAGCAATCTGCCCTTCTTGCCAGCCACCTTCGCGGACTAATCGTCGTGCGGCGGCCAGAATGCGCGCACGATTTTGCGCCAAATGGGTCTCAACTAGTTCGCTACGTCGATAGGCCATGAGAACAAGAGGTGATTGTCAATGAAATGAATCATAGTTCATTTCATTGACAATCACCATCGATTCGTTTTATTCCTTGAAACGGAGCGGTCGTCGGAAGTTCTCGCTTCATATCGCAGTTATCCCGTGGGACAATCTGTCGTTAAAATTTCTGATAGGAAACACTATGGCGCAACATCAAACCCTTAGACAGCGCGTCTACTATGCCGTCGTTGGTGCCATCCTCAGTTGGCTGGGATTAGGTATCGAACTTTTTGTGACTGTAGAACGAAGCCTGTCGCGCGGCCGCTCCTTTGAGCATGCTCTAATGGTGTTTTTTAGTTTCTTCACCATACTCACAAACCTTCTGGTTGCGTTCGCCTTTACCGCCGTAGCACTCCAGAGCAAAGGCAGCAAAGGAAGCAAAGGAAGCAATAAAAGTATCGCCGGCAAAGATCGAACGGCTCCATGGAGTCTTTTCTCGCGCCCGTTCATACTCGGCGGCATCGCTCCCAGCATTGCGCTGGTAGGCATTGTTTATAATCTCATGTTGCGGCAGCTTTGGCATCCCACCGGCTGGGGCAGGGTTGCCGACGAGCTAATGCACGTGATCGTGCCGCTCGGTTTCGTCATTTATTGGTTTTTGTGCGTGCCGAAAGCGGAACTGCGTTGGCGTGATTGCTTGACTTGGGCGCTCTATCCGATTCTCTATCTTGTGTACGCGCTGATTCATGGTGCCCAATCCGGCGTCTATGCCTATCCATTTATCGACGTCGCGGCAATCGGTTACGGTGCTGTCATGGTCAATAGCGTTGGCATACTTTTGGGTTTTTTAATCATGGCACTCTTTTTTATTGCCTTCGACCGGCGAAAAGAATGAGCCTGTTCCACTACATGCGCAGTCTGTAGAGAACAAAAGGTCAACTGATCCGGCATGGACAAACCTTTTTCCGATGCAAAATTAGCCGTTCCCTGACTAACGATGAGCGGCAAATTAAGCTCGGAAATCGTGACGAGAAAAAACGATTTTTGAAATTGTGCTACAAGTGAAGACCGATATTCGTTATTTAATATTTAAGAAGAAAAAATCAAATGTCACCTATCCGTATAGAGCAGGGAGAAGCGACGGCAGTTACTAAAAAATGTGTGGAATGCAAGGATTCGGCGGAGCTTGACTTCGGCTTTGTTTTTGCTTATCAGCCGATCATCAATATCGATACGCGGTCAATTTATGCCCATGAGGCACTGGTACGAGGCGAGAATGGAGAATCTGCGCATTCGATCCTCTCGCAGGTAACGCCAGCCAATCGCTATCGATTTGATCAGGCTTGCAGGGTGAAGGCGATACGCGGGGCCTCTGAGCTTGGCATGAACGAATTGCTGTCCATAAATTTTTTGCCCAACGCCGTGTATCGTCCAGAAGCTTGCATTCGTAGCACTCTGGAGGCGGCGAAAACCTACCATTTTCCGATTGAACAAATCATTTTTGAGGTGACGGAAGGCGAGCAAATTCATGATCGCGCCCATCTGGTCAATATTTTCCGCGAATATCGCCGTTTTGGCTTCCGCACCGCTATCGATGATTTCGGCGCTGGCTACGCAGGATTGGGATTGTTAGCCGAATTTCAGCCCGATATTATAAAAATTGATATGGCGCTGGTGCGTGACATCGATACCAGCAAGCCGAAACAGGCGATTGTGGACGGAATTGTGTCGATTTGTGCTGCGTTAAACGTGCGGGTGTTGGCGGAAGGCATTGAAACCATCGCTGAACGGGATTATTTACGCAATGCTGGCATCAATCTGATGCAAGGCTTTCTCTTTTGCAAGCCCGCGTTTCAGGCGCTTGGTGTGGTCGATCCAATCTCTTGGGGCTGATGCAAAAAGGTGAAGGCGCTAGCGATTGCCTCCGGTTTAGCAACGAATGTTGGCGCTAACAGCGCTGATTGCGAAATAGCAGACGTGATTGCCCAGCGCGTGCGGAGGCAAGATTTGACTGCTATGTGCGCGGGAAATGTGCCTTTGGAACGGTCGCACGCCGTTTTCCCCTGATTTATCGAAAAATGCATCTGCGAATCAATTGCTCGTGCCAGAATCGTCTTACTGCTATTGCTATAAGTTCACCGGCCTTTTGATCTGCGACGTGCGCATTCAGCGCGACCTCCAGGCCAACACCTTATCCAACCAGAGCATCCGGCAACTCTCGTCGAAATCAGGCGTTAATCGCTGCTATTCAGTGGTGGGACCACTTTTCGTTACGGTGATTCTGTCGATAAAAAATTCACCATCGATACATTTTCTGTGAGGAACGCCGGTGACCACAAACCCGTGGTTACAATCCTCTGTCCACAGCTTGGCGACGGTATCGAACTCCTCCGGCTCAAGACCGAGCATGGCACCCGAAATAACAAATTTCGCGCCCTCTTTTTGTTTTTTTACAATATCATCAATTTTGGCCATACCTGTTTCCATCACTTTGATCTAAGCCACATCATAACGCGACTTCAAGGGGCGCTAGCGTTCAAATCCGGAGATGAAAGATAATCCGCTAAGGACGAGGTTGTTTAGGGCGCAGCCAGACTAAATACTCCACTCAACACGCAGACTTTTTATTCGAACCGATGTCCATGGGTTTGACTGAGGCTCAATGGGTTTGACTGAGGATTAATAACCAACGCCGGAACAGAAGTATTTGAAGATGTCCAGGTTGTACACCCGCAGTGCATTCAATTATCGGATTGCTTCGATAGAGCCGCTTGTAATGATCCCGACAAAGAAATAACTCGCGTTTTCCCATTCGTAACAAGATCGAATAAGGAGTCGATTCAACGCCGAATCGTGAATCTGAAGTGATAGATGGATTGTTCATTTTTATTAGCACCAGTATCTTAGAAAGAGCTAACACTTTAGCACGACTACTGTATATCCATACAGTAAACCTATATCTACACGCGTTTATCGCGGGCAGCCGTTGTATTTTGACAAAAAAAAATGTAGCCGAAATTAATGTAATTTCGACTACACGGTTTTGATACTTATTTTTTATAGCTGCCGTCAAATGCTCACTTAACGGTCATAACCTCTACGCCACTCCCGCTCACGCCAACCGTACCCGTGGCGATAATACCCTGGATGACGATAGTAAGGACTCGGGTATGTTTCTACGTACACCGGCGGTGGCTGGACATAAACCGGACGCGGCGCATAGTAAACCGGCGGCGGCGGCGGATAATACACGCGTGGCGGTGGCGGGTAATATGCCGGTCCCGGCACATCGACGTTGACCGACCAGTCGACGAACGTCCGTGCCATCGCGGGGGTCGCGGACCAAAGCAAACTAGCTGCAGCGACCAAGCTGAGTGCTGCGATGCGTAAGGCTTTTTTCATGATTGTTCCATATGAATTAAATGGGATAAGGCATGACACCATTTAACCTAAAAAAAAACGATCCTTCCATGCGCAAGTCGTAAGGCATGTAACAAAGTGTGTCGTACTGTTGTTTTCTTATTGACGATTCAAGAAACAGTGATTTAAGAATATGGCTTTTTCAATAGCGGTTTGGGGGGCACGCACCATCCGATGACCGCCAAAGGTTGCGCATTTGACGTGTGGCCCGGCCCTACTCCGCAGCATAAACTTGCCTGCACACGACAGCAATCACCTCCGGTGATTTTATGTAAATTTATCGTGCCCCCGGGTTGATTTGCCCCGTCCGGAGTGTCAAGATGGACGCTTTTCAAGGAGATTCGATGAGCACCGCCATCCGACACGATTTCAGAAGCGATACAGTTACCCGGCCTGGCCCCTCCATGCGCGCCGCGATGGCAGCTGCAGAAGTTGGCGATGACGTATTCGGCGATGATCCGACGGTCAATCGACTTGAAAGCACGGCTGCGAGAATAGTCGGCAAAGAAGCCGCTCTGTTTGTCCCTTCGGGTACGCAAGCTAATCTGATCGCGCTCATGTCACACTGCGAGCGCGGGGACGAATACATCGTCAGCCAGAGAGCCCATTGCTATCGCTGGGAGGCCGGCGGCGCCGCAGTGCTGGGCAGCATTCAGCCGCAGCCCTTGAACGGTCAGGCTGATGGCACCTTGCTCCTGAGCGAAATCGAAGAAGCGATCAAACCGGACGATTCCCATTTTGCCCGAACCCGTTTGCTTGCTTTAGAAAATACCACCGGCGGGAAAGTGTTACCTGTGGCGTACGTCGATGCCGCGACCGCACTGGCACGACGCTATGGCCTGGCCTGTCACCTCGACGGCGCCCGTTTGTTCAATGCCGCGGCGATGCTCGGCGTTTCTGCGGCTTCGCTGGCGTCTCCTTTTGATTCCGTCTCAGTCTGCCTGTCCAAAGGACTGGGAGCACCGGTCGGGTCGGTCCTGATAGGGTCCGCGCCGTTTATAGCCAAAGCGCGGCGCCTGCGGAAGATGCTGGGCGGTGGTATGCGCCAGGCGGGTATCATCGCGGCCGCAGGATTATATGCGCTGGAACACAACGTCGAACGCTTGGTCGACGATCACGCAAATGCGAAACTTCTTGCCATTGGCTTATCGCAATATTCGGGACTAACCGTTTCGATGCCGGACACCAATATGGTCTTCGTTAATGTCGCTGCTGATGTTGCCGCGCCGTTCTCTGCCTATTTAGCTGCGCATGGAATCGGCGTCACGTCGGCCTATACCGCGACCCAACAACGCTGGGTAACTCACCTGGACATTTCGGAAAAAGCAGTCGAGGATGCTCTGAAAGTGACACGGGATTTTTTTTCGACACGCTGAGCGCCGGGCCCAGGACCTAAGAAAAAAATTTTGTACGAGCATGACTATGAAGCCAAAGCGAATAATTAAGTCCAACACGCGCGGCACAAAAACTTTTACACCGCGGACTGGATACACTTAAGATAATTCAAAAAAATATCAGATATTTCTTGGCAAAAAAATGCTAGCGTAGCAGCATAACGTCAGCGAGTCAGCGAATCAGCGAGTCAACAAAGCGCACAGATGAAACAATCGGTGCGCACCGCGGAACTTATCACACCAACTGGCTACAAATAAGAAGACTGGATGCTGCGACTTTAGTCTTTGGAAAATTGCGTAAACTAATTTGAAACCACCTTTTAAAACGACGTTACAACCTGACCTGAAGCGGTCCCGTATACCGGACCGGCCAGCATCACTGATGCGATTGTCTGGTGCGCAACAGGTTTCGTAAGAGCTGCCAGGCAACTACCGGGCGTAATGAATATTTGAATATTTGGATATTTCGATCAACCCCTCACCAAAGCGATAACTTGCCATGAACCAACTAGAACAACTTAAACAGTTCACTACCATCGTTGCCGATACGGGCGATTTTCAGACGATGAAAGCGTTCGCGCCCCACGATGCGACGACGAATCCATCCTTGATTTTGAAGGCCGTGCAAAAAACGGATTATCAACCGCTGATGGAAAAAGCGGTGCGCGATCACGCCGCTTTATCAACGGGCGATATTATCGACCAGCTATTAATCGTGTTCGGGCTGGAAATATTAAAAATAATTCCGGGTCGGGTCTCAACCGAGACTGATGCGCGCCTGTCGTTTGACACGCAAGGCACCATCGATAAAGGTCGCAAATTAATCGGGTTGTATGAAGCTGCCGGTATTGACCGTAAGCGCATATTGATTAAAATTGCATCAACCTGGGAAGGCATTCGGGCAGCTGAGGTTCTGGAAAAAGAAGGCATTCATTGCAATCTGACACTGCTATTCTCATTGCCGCAAGCGGTTGCTTGTGCTGAGGCAAAAGTGCAGTTGGTTTCACCGTTCGTCGGCCGTATCTACGATTGGTATAAAAAATCCACTGGCAAAGAATATACCGGTGCTGCCGATCCCGGCGTGCAGTCAGTGAAGCAAGTCTATAGTTACTTCCGTAAGTTTGGTTACGCAACCGAAGTGATGGGAGCGAGTTTCCGCAACACATCACAGATATTGGAACTGGCGGGTTGCGATCTGCTGACCATTAGCCCTGATTTGCTGGAAAAATTAGAGGGAAGCAGCGAACCGGTCACGCGAAAACTTAGCGCTGAAGCGTCAAAAGAAGATGATATTCAAAAAATTAGCTTCGATGAACCGGCATTTCGAAACATGGTCAATGACGATGCCATGGCCACCGAGAAACTGGCCGAAGGGATTCGTCAATTTAGTGCCGATACCGTCAAACTTGAAAAATTAATCGAAGCTCTGCGGTGATAGATTGTTAGTTCATGAACGTTGTTTATAACGTCAGGTAGCCGGCCAGATTAAGCGACGCAAAGCTCAATCTGTTGTTTTTCAGGGCTAACCGGCGTGGCCACGGCTGCCCTTCTCTCCTTCAGAAATGCCCCGTTTGCTATTAGACGGGGCATTTTTACGTCATCAAAAATAATCTGCTATTTGTTGACATTGTTTATTGTGCTGATTATGATCACAATCATGTCACAAACTAATGTCCAGTTTTCAGTCGCATCGCACATGCTTGCAGCATTGGCTTTATATCATGGCGGGCACGCGACATCGGCCATGCTGGCGCAAAGTGTGAATGCAGATCCCAGCTTTGTTCGCCGCGTGCTTTCAAAATTATCGAAAGCAGGTCTGGTGAATGCCACACGTGGCAAAAATGGCGCCTGCGAACTGGCTCGCGCTCCAGACCAGATTACGTTGCTGGAAATATATAAAGCCAGCGAGGCCCCCGCTACCTTTGCCATACACATGTACCCGGTGGAAGAAATGTGTTCAATCAGTTGTCACATTAAAGATGTGATGGCAGAAGTATTGCAAAGATCGCAAACAGATTTTGAGCGCAGTCTGTCACAGCAGACGCTCGCAGACGTGACTGCCAGCATTCGAGGCAAATTGTAAAATTTTTTGCTCTTAATTGTTTTGATTACTATCTCATTCACCATAAGGTGGCTGAGTTTATCCAGGAAAATTTTTTACATTAAATTGTGTTGATTACAAACACAATATATATGTAGCGCCAACATTCCCGCTCCAGACATCTTACGAGTACAAAAAATATCGAAGCAAAAAAAAACTGCTATCAGCGAATCAACGAAAAAACAGACGCAAACGTTTAGACATTTATATGATCAAGAGGAATGAAACATGACACACAGTCGATATTTACCCATCGCAGGCCGCCCGCTCTTGGCCGGACTAGCGCTCGCAGGATTGATCTCACTCAGTCTTAGCGGATGCGACTCAGCCAACGGACAAGCCAAGGCAGCGGTGGATGCCGGCGCACCGGTGTCCGCAGCGGTGGTGGTGGAGAAGCAAATCGTTGAGACGCAAGAATTCTCGGGACGTATGGATGCGATAGAGCATGTAGAAATACGATCACGGGTCAGTGGCTTTATCACTTCCGTCAATTTTAAACCGGGTAGCAAAGTCAAAAAAGGCCAGGTGTTATTTGTCATCGACCCACGCCCATTCCAAGCAGAAGCGCGCCGTGCCGACGCAACAGCAGTATCGGCACGCGCCAAAGCGGATTTGGCAAAGCTGGAATTGACCCGTGCTGAAAAACTACTAGGAGAAAAAGCGATTGCACAGCGTGAATTTGATGAAAATTCTTCTGGCCTGAAGGAGCTCGATGCCAATGCCCGGGCGGCACAAGCGCAGTATGAGACAGCCAAACTCAATCTAGCCTACACCGAAGTGATATCACCGATTGACGGCCGCGTGAGCAAAGCCGAAATCACCGTCGGCAACCTGATTGACTCTTCCGCGATATTGACATCAGTGGTGTCCGACCAAAGCATTTACGCAAGTTTCGACGGCGATGAAGATACCTTCCTGAATGTTGGCGCCCAGGCCCGTAACAACCGCCCGGTCGTGGTTCGGGTCGGTCTCGCCAACGAAACCGGTTTTCCCCACGAAGGAACGTTGGAATTTATCGATAATCAACTTGATCCACGCACCGGTGCGGTACGGCTGCGCGCAACCTTCGCGAATGCGGACAGCACATTAGCGCCTGGTCTTTTTGTTCGTGTTCAGTTAGAGACTGGCAACGGAACCAACGCGCTGACGAAGGCTGTGCTGATCAACGATCGCGCAGTGGGGACTGATCAAAGTCGTAAATTTGTGTTCGTGGTCGGACCGAATAACAAGGCCGAATATCGCCTTGTCACTTTGGGCAAAACTTTCGATGGACTTCGTATCGTTCGCAGTGGCTTGCAGCCACATGAAAAAATTGTTGTCAACGGATTGCAACGGGTTCGGCCTGACGCCCTGCTTGCACCAAAAATGGTGGCAATGACTTTTGACACGCAGACAGCAAAGCTGGCAACCGCACCGGAAAAAGAGTTGAAATTAGCTTCTGTCGCCAAAGATGTGAAAGCTAAGGACTAACCATGAACATCTCCCGCTTTTTTGTGGACAAGCCGATCTTCGCGGCGGTTCTGTCCATTATCATTTTTGTAGCTGGCCTGCTGGCTATGCTGAAACTACCCATCTCGGAATATCCCGATGTGGTACCACCTTCTGTGGTCGTGCGCGCGCAATATCCCGGCGCTAATCCAAAGGTGATTGCGGAGACGGTCGCTGCGCCGTTGGAAGAACAGATCAACGGTGTCGAAGGCATGATCTATATGTCTTCCCAAAATACCTCGGATGGTGCCCTGATGTTAACGGTCACCTTCAAAATTGGTACCAATATCGAGCAGGCTGAAACCCAGGTACAAAACCGCGTTCAACGTGCTTTGCCGCGCCTGCCTGAAGAAGTGCGTCAGATTGGCGTGACCACGGTAAAGAGTTCGCCGAATCTGACGATGGTGGTACATCTGGTATCCCCTGACCGTACTTACGATGAATTATATTTACGTAACTATGCGGTATTGAACGTCAAGGATCAGTTGGCGCGGATTCCTGGCATGGGCGATACGCAGGTATTTGGCTCCGGCGACTACGCCATGCGGGTGTGGCTTGACCCGCAAAAGATTGCTGCGCGGAATATGACGGCAAGCGACGTGGCCGATGCAATCCGGGAACAAAATGTCCAGGTGGCGGGTGGTGCAATCGGTTCATCTCCATCAAAAGACAGCGAGTTTCAGCTCACTCTGAACACCAAAGGTCGCTTGAAGACCACCGAAGATTTCGAAAACATTATTGTGCGCACCGGATCCGATGGCGCAGTTACGTTACTGAAAGACGTGGCACGCGTTGAACTGGGTGCGGGATCGTATGCATTGCGCGCTCTTCTGGACAATAAGCCTGCGGTGGCCTTGGCAATTTTCTCGTCGCCGGGAGCGAACGATCTGCAGTTGTCTACCGACGTACGTGCCAAGATGGACCAACTACAGAAAGACTTTCCGAAAGGGATGGAATATCGGGTTGCCTATGATCCGACAATGTTCGTCCGCGATTCAATCGCTGCGGTAGTGCATACGCTGCTGGAAGCACTGGCCTTAGTGGTGATTGTGGTGATTATCTTTTTGCAGACATGGCGCGCTTCCATCATTCCGTTGCTGGCCGTGCCGGTCTCGATCATCGGTACGTTTGCAGTGATGATGGCCTTTGGCTTTTCGATCAACACACTCACACTGTTTGGTCTGGTTTTGTCGATCGGTATCGTGGTCGACGATGCGATTGTGGTGGTGGAAAACGTCGAGCGCAATATCGCCAATGGACTGGCACCGCGTGAAGCGACGATTCAGGCCATGAAGGAGGTCAGTGGCCCGATCGTGGCGATTGCTTTGGTGTTGTGTGCGGTGTTCGTACCGATTGCCTTCGTGTCCGGATTGTCGGGCCAGTTTTATCGGCAGTTTGCGTTGACGATTGCGTTTTCAACTGTCATCTCTGCGTTTAGCTCGTTGACTCTGGCACCGGCTTTAGCCGCTGCATTATTGAAGCCGCATGATGCGCCGAAAGACGCGCCGACCCGTGCGATGGATAAACTTTTCGGGGGCTTCTTTAACTGGTTCAATCGTTTCTTTGGTCGCGCTTCGCAAAAATACGAAGGTGGTGTCAAAGGTGTTTTATCCCACAAGAGCGTGTCGTTGGGCGTCTATGCGTTATTGATTGTGGCAGCGGTGGTGATGTTCAAGGTAGTGCCAGCCGGTTTCGTACCGACGCAGGATAAAGGTTATCTGGTGGGATTTTCGTTATTGCCCGATGCAGCCTCACTCAACCGCACCGAGTCGGTGATCCGTCGTATGACCGACATTTCGTCGGAAGTGCCTGGGGTCCGCAATTCGGTTGCCTTCCCCGGTCTGTCGGTGAACGATCTAACCAATGCACCCAACGCGGGCATTGTGTTTAACGGTCTGAAGGCATTCGACGAACGCACTACCGCAGCGCTGAGCGGGTCATCCATCGCCGCCGAAATTAACAAGCGTGTCGGGGCTATCGAAGACGCATTCATCATGGTATTTCCCCCGCCGCCGGTGAACGGATTAGGTACGATCGGTGGCTTCAAAATGATGATTGAGGATCGCGGCAATCTGGGATACGACGCGCTGTATAAAGCGACCCAGACGTTGATAGACAAAGCCCGTGCTGCGCCAGAGCTATCCGGGGTGTTCTCGGGCTATCAGATCAACGTTCCCCAACTGTACGCCGACATTGATCGCACCAAAGCCAAGCAACTGGGGGTTCCGCTAACGTCTATTTATCAGACGCTGCAAATCAATCTCGGCTCGCTATATGTGAATGACTTCAATCAGTTCGGGCGGACTTTTCAGGTCAGAGTGCAGGCGGATGCCAAGTTCCGTTCACGGGCTGAAGATATTGGTCAAATGAAGGTGCGCAGTAACACCGGTGAAATGATTCCACTGTCGTCACTGGTGCACATCAGCGATAGCTATGGCCCGGATCGGGTACAACGTTATAACGCTTATGTGGCCGCCGATGTGAACGCCGGTCCAGCACCGGGATACTCCTCCGGTCAGGCCCAGGCCGCACTCGAAAAACTGGCGCAGGAAGTCCTGCCAAAAGGCATTTCTTATGAGTGGACCGAACTGACCTACCAAAACATTATCGCGGGCAATACGATGGTCTATGTTTTCCCATTGTGCGTGATTCTGGTATTTCTGGTTCTGGCTGCGCAATATGAAAGCTGGACCTTGCCATTGGCTGTGATTCTGATCGTCCCGATGTCGATTTTGTGTGCATTGATCGGCGTCAAACTGACCCATGGCGATAATAATATCTTTACGCAGATCGCTTTGTTTGTTCTGGTCGGACTGGCGTCGAAAAACGCCATCCTGATTGTCGAGTTTGCTCGTGAACTGGAGAATCATGGCCGCACCACGGTGCAAGCTGCGCTCGAATCCTGCCGCTTGCGTTTGCGTCCTATTTTGATGACATCGATCGCCTTCATCATGGGAGTTGTCCCACTGGTCTTTTCCCACGGTGCAGGTTCAGAGATGCGCCATGCCATGGGCGTTGCCGTCTTTTCCGGAATGCTCGGCGTTACCTTCTTTGGCTTATTTTTGACGCCGGTGTTTTATGTCCTGCTGCGCACGTTGGCTAAACGTCTTGAGCGTAAAAAATCAAGTCCCGTTTTGCCGACTACACCGGCTCACCCGGTTACACGCGTTGCTCCTGCAGCGGTTTTGGAAAGCTCCCATTAATATGCCATCGCTCACTTATATGAAATACGCCTCATCGCTGTTGACAGCCTTGTTGTTGACCGCTTGCGGTACGCCGGAATTCAAGCAACCAACGATGAAAATGCCGACTGCATACAAAGAGGCATCCGGTCCGCTGATCGCCGCTGACGGCACCAGCTGGAAAGCCGCGCACGCCGCAGAAGCGCAACCGCGCGGCGAGTGGTGGCTTGCTTTCAATGATCCCTTGTTGACGCAATTAATCGAAGAAGCGACTAAAGAGAACGCCAATCTGGCTGTCGCCGCAGCACGCGTTAAACAAGCCCGGGCTATAGCCGGGATCTCCAATGCCGACCGGATTCCACAAGTCGGATTAAACGCTGGCATAGCGCGTGAACGTCCTTCGCCACTGTCATTAAACCTTCCGCAAAATGCGCCGATCGCACCCATCAATGTGTATCAGGCAAACCTGACAGCGAGCTACGAGGTCGATCTTTTTGGCCGCGTATCCTCGAATATCAGTGCGGCGCATGCGGACGCGGATGTGGTTGAGGCCAACTATCGCTCAGTATTGCTGGCGTTGCAGGCGGACGTGGCGCAAACCTATTTTCGTTTGCGCGAAACGGATGCTGAGTTGGCGACGCTCAATGAGACGGTTAGTTTGCGCGAGAAAAGTTTTCACGTTAATGAACGCCGTTTTGAACTGGGCGATTTAGGCGAATTTGACTTATCCCGCTCCAAGACAGAACTGTCACTTTCACGCGCTGACGCGATTGGCTTGCAACAGCAGCGCATCGCCAACGAGCATGCGCTAGCAGTCTTATTGGGCAAACCCGCTTCGGCATTCTCTGCCAGCGACTACCCACTGGTTAGCCTTTCAGGGTTACCGGTTATTCCTACCGGATTACCTTCCTCGTTGCTGGAACGTCGCCCGGATATCGCAGCAGCCCAACGCACCATGGAAGCCTCCAACGCGCGCATCGGCGTGGCGCGTGCTGCGATGTTTCCTGCTTTGATGATCAATGCTTCGGGCGGTGGCGAAAGCGCAAGTTTTGCGGATATCTTGAATTGGAGCAGTCGGTCCTGGGTGCTCGGTGCACTGATGTCGCTGCCCATCATCGACGGTGGCCGCAACAAAAATAATGTCATCCGCAGCGAAGCGGTCCTGGAAGAATCGGTCGCCAGTTACCGGCAGCGCGTGTTGGTAGCGTTTAGCGAAGTTGAGGATAATCTGGCAGGGTTGCGCATCCTGGCTGGGCAGGCTGCGCAAATCGACGACGCGCTGGTGTCGGCCAGACGCTCGGCCGATGTCGCTCAAAAGCTCTACGATGCTGGTCGTTTTCGCTATCTGGATTTACTCGACACCCAACGCAACTTAACTGCGGTGGAGCGCAATGAGGCGCAATTACGGGGCAGTCGTGCCGTCACCACGGTTGCACTCATTCGGGCATTAGGCGGAGGTTGGGATAGCGATCTGGCGCCGGTAGTCTCCGACAAGAATGGGGCACTAGAGGTACGCCAAGTCGAATTACGTTGACGTGCTACCAAAATCCCTCCTGCTCCGATAGATAAAAGATCCGGAGCAAACAAACGAGGGTAGTAAAAAGTCGATCTGACTGGCTGGGAACAACCCATGGCAGTGAGATCGACTTTTATACTGACAGAACGTATTGTCTTAAACTGGTACCACTCTGGCAACTGGAAGCGAGCGTATTTCTCTTACAGCCGCTCGGTATCGCCCGTTTTAGGCTGCCATTTCATCAGCCGCTTTTCTATCATACCGACGACAGAGTCAAGGATCAGCGCAAATGCGGTCAGGACCAGAATGCCGGCAAACACGGTATTGATGTCAAACGCCCCTTCCGCCTGCAAAATCAAATAACCGACGCCCCGCGCAGAACCTAAATATTCACCCACGATCACACCGACAAAGGCGAGCCCAACCGAGGTATGCAAGCTAGAAAAAACCCATGATGTCGCCGACGGCAAATAGACTGTACGCATCAATTGGCGCTGATTGGCACCCAACATGCGGGCATTTGACAACACCACAGGACTGACTTCTTTGACGCCCTGATAGACATTAAAGAACACGATAAAAAAGACCAATGTCACTGCTAATGCGACTTTGGACCAAATACCCAGGCCAAACCACATCGCAAAAATCGGGGCCAGAATCACGCGAGGCATCGCGTTCGATGCCTTGATATACGGATCGAGAATCGCTGATGTCAGGGGAGACAACGCAAGCCATAAACCGATGCCCAGGCCCAATACCGTTCCGATGCCGAACGCCAGCATGGTTTCTGTCAATGTCACTAACAGATGAGAATAAATCTCTCCCGGAAATGTCAATGTAAACCAGGTGGTATCGCCGAACCCGACATCCAGACTGCCGCTACCGACCGTAAACCATTGCCACACCCGTTCCAGCACTTTGATTGGCTCACCGAAGAAAAATGCGGTCTGTTGGTTGCGTGTCGCCACATGCCACACTGCAAAAAAGATGACCAACACCAGCGCCTGATAGACGCGCATATTCTTATAATTGGGTTTAATTGCTTGCCACATGATGTCTTGCTCTTTCTTTTTTTTTGGAAATGGCCGCCGATTTGATTCGAGACCCGCCCTCATTCTGCACTGATGTTGAAACGCCGTTAAGCGATTTTTTTCTGCTGCTGATAACCCTTCAGCACTTCGTCCCGCAACACGCTCCAGATTTGCTGATGCAGTTCAACGAAGCGCGGATCGGCGCGGATTTCTGCGACGTCACGGGGGCGTTCGAGATCGATCACAAACTCGCCGATGGGGTGGGTGCCGGGACCGGCAGACAAAACGATCACGCGGTCCGACATCGCAATTGCCTCATCAAGATCATGGGTAATAAACAGGACGGCTTTCTTTTTCGCACTCCACAATGCCAGCACTTCATTTTCCATCAGCTGACGCGTTTGAATATCGAGGGCGGAAAACGGTTCGTCCATTAAGATGATGTCGGGATCAAGAATCAACGTTTGTGCCAGCGCCACGCGTTTGCGCATACCACCGGATAGCTGATGCGGAAAGCGATCACCAAAACCTTGTAGTCCGACCCGCGCCAGCCATTCTTCACCAAGTTGCTTTGCTTCTGGGTCTTCCATGCCGCGATATTGTAAACCCGCGATCACATTTTGCAGCGCGCTGCGCCATGGCATTAAGGCTTCCGATTGAAACATGTAACCGGCGCGTTTATTAATGCTGGTCAATTCTTCGCCGAACACTTTGACGCTGCCGGTTGAGGGCTGGAGCAAACCGGCACCAACGTTGAGCAAAGTCGATTTTCCGCAACCGGTTGGTCCAACGACGGAAACAAATTCTCCCGGTGCGATAGAAAGGGTAGTGTCTGCGACGGCGGTATATCGCTGCGAACGGTCATCTTTTGAAATGAACGTGCAGCTAATATTGTCGAGAAATAATGCAGGCGTCGATGGGTCTGGTGTCATAGGAATGGTGGCGCAAGCCAAAAAATGTCTGGAAAAAATAAACCGCGTCAGGCAACCCAAGCGATAGGATTCATCGAAAAACTGATCTAAAAAAACGTCGCTATCAGTGCTAATCGTTATGCCAGCTGACGATAAAAGACAACGATGCGGGTAAAAACCAAATCGCCCTGCGCTCCTTTTTTCCGGTGCAGGGCGAGGGGGAGATCAAGATCAAGATCAAGATCAAGATCAAGATCAAGATCAAGATCAAGATCAAGATCAAGATCAAGATCAAGATCAAGATCAAGATCAAGATCAAGATCAAGATCAAGATCAAGATTGGCCGGCGGTAGAATCAGATCAACGTAAGCTCCTGGCCGGCCTCGGGCTTACTTATGACTTTTTTGTAGCTTACCTCTAACTTGCTTATAGCTTACTTCTAGCTTACTTATAGATTACGTATAGCTTATTTATATTTTTGATCGGCCTTCGTCACGAACGCATTTGTGTACGTTTTCGACAGATCAATTTTTTTATCAGCCAAACTAGGATCGAACGACTCCAACGTACGTAGCGCAGTTGCGGCGCCCGCATCAGGGAATCTGCCATCCGGGGATATTGCTTCACGGACCTTGGTAAAGGCATCAATGTATAGCGCGCGGTCGCCTAATAAATAATTTTCCGGTACTGCTTTAACGATATCTTCAGGTGCCGCTTTTTGCAACCAGCGCAACGCACGTACCATTGCGTTGGTCAGCGCCTGGGTCGTGTTTGGATATTTCTTGATAAAGTCAGCAGAAGCATACAGCGTCGCGGCTGGCATCGGACCGCCGAACACAGCATCAGTCTCTTTCAAGGTACGCGTGTCGGATATGATGCGGATCTCATTTTTTTGCTGCAGCATCGTAATCAAAGGATCCAGATTGGCGATTGCATCAATCTGTCCGGAACGTAATGCCGATAAGGCACCGGCTGACGCGCCAACGCCAATGTAAGAAACATCAGTCGGCTTCAGGCCGCCTTTTGCAAGAACAAAATTACTCATCATGCTGGTGGAAGAACCGGGCGCGGTCACGCCGATTTTCTTACCCTTCAGATCGGCAATCGTTTTGTAATTTGGCATGGTCTTATTCGACACCGCCATCACGATTTGCGGCGCGCGGCCTTGTAGCACGAACGCGGTAATGATCTGGTTTTTGGCTTGCATGCTGATCGTATGTTCAAAGGCGCCTGACACGACATCTGCGCTGCCACCGATCAGTGCTTGCAACGCTTTTGCGCCGCCAGCGAAATCTGAAATTTCAACCTGCAAACCTTCGTCTTTGAAATAACCGAGCTGATCAGCGACTGTCAACGGAAGGTAATAAAACAGGTTTTTGCCACCGACCGCAATCGACACCTTCGGTTTTTCGAGGGCTTGCGCAAACAGATTGCTATTAAATGTGAAATATCCCGCCAAGAACAGGCAGAGTGCGATACCAAACTGCTTCCAGTTAAACTTCATTTTGTCTCCTCAACATCAGTGGTTACGTTGTAACGATATTTTTTATTCTGCTAGCGCTGAACGCTATTTTTATAATCCAGACTGGACTGTGACCACATAATACCGCAGCAATCACGTTCTCTTCTGTCTACTAAGCGAAATGGCTGACATCGCTATTTTTTTGTAGTTTATTTCATATCACTAACAGTACTGGCGTGTGGCATTATGTCAAAAACTAGCTGTTTTGCACGTTTAACCAAAAAATTTATGATCTGCTAACCAGCGCTGCAGCACGCCAACGCGCTGTAAAATCCTGCCGTTAAGTCGCACGCCGGTCCAGCATGGCGCGCGCGATGGTGCCAGCGTCGACATATTCGAGCTCACCACCAACGGGGACCCCACGCGCCAGACGGCTGACCTTCAGTCCGCGCGCTTTCATCGTTTCGCTGATGTAGTGGGCGGTCGCCTCACCTTCATTAGTAAAATTGGTCGCCAAAACCACCTCGGCGACGAGGCCATTGGTGGCGCGAACGATGAGCTTTTCAAGTTGAAGATCTTTAGGACCAATACCGTCAAGCGGCGACAACCGCCCCATCAGCACAAAGTACAGGCCTTTGAAAGTCAGCGTCTGCTCGATCATCAACTGATCGGTTGGCGTTTCTACCACGCATAGCAAGCTGCTGTCGCGGTCGGGATCGAGACATACCTCGCACAGTTCGTGTTCGGTAAAAGTATTGCACATTGAGCAATGCTGGACTTTTTCGACCGCTTGCAACAACGCACGACCGAGCAGAGCCGCGCCGTCCCGATCATGCTGCAAGAGATGATAGGCCATCCGTTGCGCTGATTTGGGGCCGACGCCGGGCAAATGGCGTAGCGCTTCTGTTAAAAAGGCCAGACTGGAAGGGGTTTTCACATCGGACCTTAAAAACCACGATAGGTCTTGCGACCCACCGGTGCATAGTGAAATATAGACGGTAAAGGGTCATAAAAATGCTGCAATAACGCGCACCATTTTTGATACTGAAACGATTGCATGAAGCTGACGGTATGGTGCTCCAGCGTTTGCCAGTGCACCAACAAAATATACCGACTCGGCAGTTCCACGCAGCGCTGCAACTCATGCGAAATATAACCAGGCGCAGAAATTATCAGTTTTTTAGCTTCCAGGAAGGCCGCTTCGAATGCGGCTTCCTGACCGGGAATAATATCAAGGGTTGCAGCGTCGAGAATCATGTAGTCTGGTACTTATCAGGTACTTAAAACGGCATTTTGAAGCCGGGTGGCATTCCGGCGGTGAGGCCTGACATTTTTTCTGCTGACGTTTCTTCTGCTTTGCGTACCGCGTCGTTGAAAGCGGCCGCGACCAGATCTTCCAGCATATCCTTGTCATCCGCCAGCAGCGACGGGTCAATCGTTACACGCTTGACCGCATTCTTGCAAGACATCACCACTTTGACGAGACCGCCGCCTGATTCGCCTTCGACGTCGATCAAACCTAATTGATCCTGCGCTTTTTTCATATTATCCTGCATTGCCTGGGCTTGTTTCATCAAGCCCGCGAGTTGGCCCTTCATCATAATGTTGCTCCTTTTAAGTTAACCATTTTTAATCATTTGAGATTGACGCAACAGGGCATCAACGCGGATATATCAAATTTACGCCAGCGGCTTAACCGAGCCTGGCACTATCGCCGCACCAAATTCCCGAATCATGCTTTGAATAAACGGATCATTTTTGGCGGTTTCTTCCGCCAGACGCTGGCGCTCAGCCTGTTCGCCCTGTGCCTTGACGTTGGCTGTGTGATGTACATTACCGATTTCTGTTTCTACCCGCACCGTACGACCAAAACGTTCGGTCAGCGCCGCTGTCAGTTTATCAACATTGGCGGGCAGGCGCAGCGTTTCAAGCGGAATTCGCAGATAGATTTGGATAGGCGCAGCGCTACTATCAAAACGGAGTAGTTCACTTTGTTGCGCCAGTTGATTTGCCACGCCACGGACCGGCAATGATGCCGCCAAAGTGGGCCAGTTGCCATCCCAGTTCAATGATGGGTCCGGGTGATATTCAAAGGGGTCGGCAATAACTTTCGCTATCGGTAACGCGGGCGATTGCGCTTGCGACCTGGATTGCAGTGTATCCATGCTCAACGTCGCAACCGGCTTGTTGGTTGGTGTTGCTGGTCGCGTTTCTGCCCTGCTCTCCATACGCATGGCAGGAGCATCAGGAATAGCAGCGCGTGGTTCTGCGCGTGCGTCGACACTCGCTCCGGATGCGTCAATATCTGATAAGTCCATAGGAAGCGGAATATCCTCCTCCCAGGGCGGCACTGAGGAAGCCGCAATCGCACTTTTGGGGGAAGCGACGGTTGCTGGTCTCACCTCCGGAGTTCCTGCGCTCGGCTGCGTCCTGACCGGGATAGACGGTTTGGTGGAAATCGCTGCGACCGCAGGCGCAACCAGCGGTGTCCCCGGACGTTTGCCGCCGACACCCCCACGCGCTGCTGCCAATGCCGCCATCGCCGGGCTGAGATTCCCTTCGACCCGCGCGACGGGCGCACTGGCGCTAGCAGCCTGCGGTGCGCTACTCAAGCGTGCTGCGGGAATTGTCGGTGCTGGTGGGGACGCAACGGGTGCAGCGGTTACCTTAATTGCAGGCGCTGCCGAAAACGGTGTTGAGGTCGCTGCCGAAGGACGCGCTGGCGCAACGGACCGTTGCTGCGCCGCCGCTATTCCTGTTCCATCACCGCATTGTGGCCGAAATGCCAACATTCGTAATAATGTCATGGAAAAACCGGCATACTCATCCGGCGCAAGGCCTAGCTCGTTACGGCCATGCACTACGATTTGATAAAATAATTGGATTTCTTCGACATCAAATGCTGCGGCAAGACGAATGACATCCTCGCGCTCCGGCAAGTCTTCCGCCAACGCTGCAGGGACACTCTGCGCCAACGCAACCCGATGCAACAAAGTGCCGAGATCTTGCAAGGCTGCGCTGTAAGACAAACTGCGAATTGCCATTTCGTCGGCGACCGCCAGTAAGCCAGCGCCGTCGTTCGAGGCCAATGCATCAAGTACCCGAATCAAATAGGTCTGATCGAGCGCGCCCAACATTCCCTGCACCGCCTCGAGCGTTACCTTGCCAGCGGCATACGCAATGGCCTGGTCGGTCAACGACAGGGCATCGCGCATGGAACCATGTGCACCTTGCGCCAGCAAGCGCAAGGCTGGCGTTTCGAATTCAATCTGCTCCTGCCCAAGGATATCGTCGAGGTGACTGATAATATGCCCCGGTGGCATCTGCTTCAAATTGAATTGCAGACAACGCGACAAGACCGTGACCGGGATTTTTTGCGGATCGGTGGTCGCAAGGATAAACTTCACATGATCGGGCGGTTCTTCCAGCGTTTTCAACATGGAGTTGAACGCATGGTTGGTCAGCATGTGGACTTCATCGATCATGTAGACCTTGAAACGGGCATTCGACGGTGCGTACACCGCCTGCTCCAGCAACTGGGCCATTTCATCAACCCCGCGATTGGACGCAGCATCCATTTCAATGTAATCAACAAAACGACCCGCATCGATGGAAACGCAGGCATCACACACGCCGCAAGGCTGCGCGGTAATCCCACCGTTGCCGTCGATACCCTGGCAATTGAGCGCCTTGGCGAGAATCCGTGAGAGCGTTGTCTTGCCGACCCCACGTGTGCCGGTGAACAAATAGGCATGATGCAAACGCTGTTGCTCGAGTGCATGCGTCAATGCCCGCACGACGTGCTCCTGACCAACCAGGGTGTCGAAACTTCTGGGGCGATATTTACGGGCAAGGACTTGGTATGACATAGGGTGGCGGGTGCGCATTGCTGGCTGTTAAATTCAACCCTTATTTTACCTTAGCGGAAGCGCTCGTAAGGTTTTTAAGCAATGGTGGCAAATCCAAGGCCACTCAGCCCACCTTTCCTCTGGCACACAAAGCCATTTGAGACTACGCTACTGGGGTAACTCATCCATACATGCGGTAACCATTCAGTCCGTCAGGAGATGCCATGCATTCGCCCACGCACGATGCCAACAATCTGGTTTCGCCCCTTATTGATAACAATTTATACACCGGCGATGGCGTCTTGATGGCGGGCGTCCAGCGACTGCAGGCCGGCTGGCATGCTGATGCCCTGGAACGTTACGGCGCTGAACTGGGGCGTAAAGAAGTCTGGGCGCTCGCCGAAACTGCCAATCGTCATGCACCCGAATTACATAATTATGACAACATAGGAAACCGGATTGACGTCGTCGAATTCCACCCGGCCTGGCATAGCCTGCTGGGCATGTTGCGGCGCGAAAACTTACACGCATTACCGTGGAGCGCTCCTCGTGCCGGTAGCCATGTGGCGCGGGCGGCGGGATACTTTCTGCATGCGCAGGTGGAGGCCGGATCGCTATGTCCGACCACGATGACGTTTGCATCCATTCCGGTTTTACAAAAAGAACCGGCCTTGTTCGCGGCCCTGCAAGCCAAATTGTATGCCTGCGAACACGACGGCCGCGACCTGCCACTGGGACAGAAAACATCAATGCTGATCGGCATGGGGATGACCGAAAAACAAGGCGGCTCCGATGTTCGCTCAAACACAACGTTAGCGACCCCGATACCGGGCGGTGGCGGACGTGGCGCAGATTATGTGCTGACCGGGCATAAATGGTTTTTTTCTGCACCAATGTGCGATGCCCACATGGTGCTGGCGCGCACAGAGCTAGGAATCAGCTGTTTTTTTGTACCGCGCTGGCGTCCGGATGGCAGCAAAAATGCCGTGTTCATCCAGCGACTCAAGGACAAACTCGGCAATCGGTCAAATTCCAGCAGCGAAGTGGAATTTAACGATGCTTTTGGCATTATGGTGGGCGAAGAAGGACGCGGTATCGCCACCATCATCGAAATGGCAAATTACACGCGAATCGATTGCGTTATCGGCAGTGCTGGCCTGATGCGCCAGGCGTTGGTCCAGGCATTGCATCATGCGCGCCATCGCAGTGCTTTCGGTGCGCGCCTGGCCGAGCAGGCACTGATGCAAAATGTTCTGGCTGATCTGGCATTAGAGAGTGAAGCGGCCACGCTACTCATGCTTCAACTCGCCAGTTCACTAGACGCACCTAGCGATCCTTTGCAACGCGCGTGGCGACGGATCGTCACCCCAGCGGCAAAATTTTGGATATGTAAGCGAGCGTTGGCGTTCTCGGGCGAATGCATGGAAGTCTGGGGCGGCAACGGCTACGTCGAGACCGGGCCTATGGCTCGGTTCTATCGGGAAGCGCCGGTCAATTCCATTTGGGAGGGTTCCGGCAACGTGATGTGTCTGGACGTATTGCGGGCAATAGGGCGCGAGCCGGAAGGCTTTACTCTATTGCTGGAACATTTGAACGGTATCGCCAACGGCCATGCGGGAGTCGGCATCCTATTGAACGGCGTAAAAAAGTTGCTATCGACGCCGCCAGATCAGCAAGAAAGACACGCTCGCAGACTGGTTCAGACGCTGATCCTGACAGTCCAGGCCGCGTTGATGGTACAACATGCGCCATCCATAATCGCCGACGCGTTTATCGAAAGTCGTTGTGATGCTAAGGTTGGACATGTTTATGGAACGTTGGGCGGCGAGGGCAGCCAGATCGTCCATCGACAAATTCTGCAACGTGTTTTCCAGTAAAGGGACCCAGCCCTAAACACGGCGAACGCAGCTTGTAAAAAAAAAGCGGCTGCGTTCAGATTAACAGTTCCTGGTCTAAGGCGCGTTGGTTAACCAAGGTGATGTCTGCCCGAGTCGTGCCTCGTATTCCCGCACTTTTTCGTGATGTAACATGGAAAGACCGATCTCATCCAGACCATTGAGCAGGCAGTGCTTGTGAAAAGAATCCACCTGAAATGACATATTCTCTCCTGAAGGCGAGATCACAATTTGCTGAGTGAGATCAACGTCAAGGGAATAACCGTTATTTTGCGCCACCGCAGCAAATAGCTGTGACACTGTCCCGCCGGGAAGTACGATCGGCAACAACCCATTTTTAAAGCAATTATTATAAAAAATATCGGCAAAACTGGGAGCAATGATTACACGGATCCCAAACTGGAGCAGTGCCCAAGGTGCATGTTCACGAGAGGAACCGCAGCCAAAATTCTCTCGTCCCAGCAGAATCTGCGCGCCAATATAACGTGCTTGATTTAACACGAATTCCGGATTTTTTGGCCTTGTAGAACAATCCATATCCGGTTCTCCATGGTCCAGATAGCGCCATTGATCGAAAAGGTTTGGGCCGAATCCGGTACGCGTGATGCGTTTTAAAAATTGCTTCGGAATAATAGCGTCGGTGTCAACATTGGAACGGTCGATGGGAACCACCAGCCCACGTAAATTTAAAAAGGAATCCATAGGTTTTTCCATCAAAACGCGTTGATTTCGACAAAATGTCCTGCAATGGCCGCCGCAGCCGCCATTGCAGGACTCACCAGATGGGTGCGACCGCCACTCCCCTGCCGCCCTTCGAAATTGCGATTCGAGGTCGAAGCGCAACGCTCACCAGCCAGAAGCTTGTCGTCATTCATGCCGAGGCACATCGAACAACCTGGCTCTCGCCATTCAAATCCAGCTTCGATAAGAATCCGATCCAGTCCTTCGGCCTCCGCCTGACGTTTCACCAGTCCCGAACCGGGCACTACTAGCGCGAGACGAATGTTCTTGGCCACATATTTTCCCTGTACGACGGCAGCGGCGATTCTGATATCCTCGATGCGCGAATTAGTGCAAGAACCGATAAATACTTTATCGAGCGCAATGTCGCTGATCAGTGTGTTGGGCTGCAAGCCCATGTAATCCAGAGCGCGCTGAACGGCTTCTCGTTGAACCCGATCCGTAATTCCGGCTGGGTCAGGAACGGCGCCGTCGATACTCACGACCATCTCTGGCGAGGTACCCCAGGTCACCTGCGGCCGAATCGCTGAAGCATCAACCTGAACCACGCGGTCAAAGCTGGCTTCATCATCCGATGTAAGCGCCTGCCATTGCGGAACTGCCTGATCCCACTGTAGGCCAGTGGGCGCAAACGGCCGCCCTTTCAAATACGCGATGGTTGTTTGATCAACCGCGACCATTCCAGTTCTGGCACCTGCCTCAATGGTCATATTGCACAAGGTCATTCGCCCTTCCATTGAGAGCTCTCTAACGGCTGAACCGGCATATTCAATGGCATAACCGGTACCACCCGCCGTTCCGATGATGCCGATAATAGTCAGCGCGATATCTTTCGCATAGACTCCTGCAGGCAAGACACCGTCCACTTGTACCAGCATGGTCTTCGATTTTCTGGTGCGCAGGGTCTGCGTAGCTAAGACGTGCTCGACCTCAGAGGTACCGATGCCAAATGCCAGCGCTGCAAACGCACCGTGGGTACTGGTGTGGGAGTCGCCGCACACGACGGTCATGCCTGGCAACGTTGCCCCTTGCTCGGGGCCGATCACATGGACGATACCTTGACGTGGGTCGTCGAGCTTAAAATAGGTCATGCCGGTTTTAGCACAATTTTTATCGAGCGTGTCCACCTGAACCCTGGAAACCACATCAGGAATTCCGTTGCTTCGGTCGGTGGTGGGTATGTTGTGATCCGCAACCGCCAGATTGGCTTCTAGCCGCCATACTTTTCGACCGTTCATCTGAAGCCCATCGAACGCCTGCGGGCTAGTCACCTCATTGACAAGATGCCGATTAATATAAATCGCAGCCGTGCCATATTCATCTTCGTACACCACGTGCTGGTGCCACAGTTTGTCATACAGAGTTTGTGGTTTCATTTGGTCTCGTGCAGAATTTTAGTTAATTTATTTTATTTTTTTGCCGATCGCCTGCTGGCCAATGCTTCTGCAGTCGATGGCACTGCGCAAACCTTTAGTTTGGCAACGGCGTAACGCACACGCTTTTTACGCGCTACAAAATATAACGCGATGTATGCAGCATGCGTGGCGAGGTAACAGGAGTAAAGAATTGGTTCGTGACCCTGCCATCGCGCAACGCGATGGCAGTTCGTCCGCAGCATAGAGACAAATTCGGGAGTTTATTTTTGAGACTGCAAATGATCGAACAGCCGCTTTGCAGCTTCGGACAATGCCTCATAGGATCGCACGCAAATGTCAATTTGCCGACGCGCCCACGGCTCATCGAGGGCGATTTTTTTTATGTCCAGAGTACCGTAAATTTGGGAGCTGATTTTGGGTAAAATACCGATTCCCAAACCGGCTTCTACCATCAGGCATTGGGCGTCATAGCCACTCACTTGTATGCGTAATTTCAGCGAGCGACCCAATTCGCTGGCTGACTTCACCATTTGATAGTTTAAACTGCTACCGACGTTCAGGCCAACAAATTCGAAATCAAGGGTGTCAGAGAAGGACACTGAACTCCGTGCCGCCAGCGGGTGGTCTCGTGGAACAATTAAGACCAACTCATCGGTTTTGTAAGGATAAACTTCTAGACCTTCCCCGTGAGGAACTTGGGTAAATATGCCAATATCCGCGATGTTATCCATAACACCCTGAATAATGGCGGTACTTACTTTATCCTCCAGATTCACTTGTACCAACGGGTATTTTGCGAGAAATGACTTTAGTGCCTGAGGCATAAATTGCGTCATGACAGAAATGTTGGCTAACACCCGGACTGAGCCGCGCGTGCCGCTAGCGAAGGCTTGCATCTGGATTTCAATATTATCCAAATCATTAAGTACCCCACGCGCCAAATGGAGGAGAGAGAAGCCGGCGGCGGTGGCACTAATCCCCTTATTGCTGCGTATCAGTAATTGCGTATTGAGTTGCACTTCGAGCTCACTTATACGCTTGCTGACGGCCGCGGCTGCGATATGATGACGGGCTGCGGCGGAGGCGATCGTACCTTCTTCCAGAACGCTGACAAATAACCGCAACGAAAGGGGATCTGATTTCATATGACATGCCCGAGCGCGGCCCTACCATGCGTGGCCCGACCAAACGTGGCCCGACCATGCGTGGCCCGACCAAATACCTGTCGCTGCGCTTTAACACGTAAAAGCCCAGTTAGTTTAGGATAAGGCGGAAATAGCAGAGGTCTTGACATAATCAACCGAAGTCTACTCCAATCCATCGACGATCGCGCAGAGGATGAAAACAGGCGTGATCAAGGGGCTGAATAAACAAATGTCCAGCGACGCTCACGCTATCGCTGGACATATCATCAAGTACGCTGCTGATCAAAGCAGCAGTCGACGGCCCGGCCTGTCATCCGGGCCAAACAGATATTCGTTGAGAAATTAGAATTTACCCGAAAGCAAATAACCCGCGTTCGGCACAATCGGAGCCAGATTTAGTTTGCGCAGCATCCGATAGACAGTCGCACTCGCCGCCGACAAAACCGGCTTGCCAAGGCGATCTTCTACAATCTGAATGGCAGCCAACGATGGCATCTGCACGCAAGCCGACAACACGATTGCATCGACGTTGCTGATATCAAGACGATCTGCATGCTCGATCAAATTCAGAGGATTTAGCCGTCCAACCGCGAGGTTGTCTGAGACTTCCAGACTGATCGAGTCGGAAACCTGAATCCCGGTATCTTCGATATAGTCAATTACTTGCTGCGTCAGGCTCTTCATGTAAGGCGTAATAATCGCCACTTTTTTAAAGCCTAATTCCTTAATTCCATCTACCAGTGCGCCGGCCGAACTGACCAACGGTGTCGGTGCATTATTTCCGGCGACGGTGTCTGCCAAACGTTTTTCGGAAACAAGATGGTAGCCCGGGCCTTGACACATGATGGCGACGAGGCAGGCATATGCCATTACATCGCAGCGCGCATCGCTTAACTCTAACGCACAACGGTCACTGTCAATATCCATTTTTTTCAGTTCCTCCGGGGTCACATGCATCATACGCATGCGTGACGAGTGAAACGTGAAGCGCTCTTCTGGAAACTGCTGATAACGTGCCTGCAACATGGCAGGAATCTCCGTTTCCATCGTGGTGTTTGAGCTAGGTACAATTTGACCAATGCGATAAGTCTGCATAATAAATTCTTTCTTTGTTGAATTAATTGCCGCTGGTAAGTAGAGTGCCCTTGGTTTCTTTGAGCGTAAATACCATCAAAGCGGCGAGGAAATAAGAGACTGAGGCGAGCGAAATGGTCGAGGTAAAACCAATGATCGGAATCAACACCGGCACCACTTTGATCCCTGCAATGGCACCAACCCGGCCGAAATTAAAACAGAAACCCGATGCCGTCGAACGAATGCTGGTTGGAAAGAGTTCCGAATACCACGCCCCAAATCCGCTGAAATAACCGGTAAAAAATCCTAATAAGGCCGCGAGCAAGCCAAGCGTAGTAATATTCTGAAACGTAAATGCCAGCTTGCCATCGGTTAAAGGCATCATCGCAGCGCCAAAGGTAAATACTGGAACCATGACGGTCATACCGAGAAAAAATATCGCAAAAGATTTGCGGCGACCAATTTTCTCCGCAAGGTAGCCATAAGCAACATACCCGAACATAGCACCGACTCCGGTCCAAACTAGAAATACCGGGGCCTGATCAATCCGTACTTTCAGTGTATTTTGCAGAAATGCTGGTGTAAAAGTGAAGACAATCCAATAGCCCAACATACCTAACACAGAGATAGTCAACGCCAACAGGGTGGATCTTAAATATTCCGGCTTGAAGATTTCAAGGAGATTGCTCTTGCTCGCATTGTTTTTCATGAACGTACGATTGGCTAACCAAACAGGTGACTCTTTAACAAAGATCAATACGAAGAGAAAGGTCGCATAAGCGGGCAAGCTTGCATAGATGAAAAGTGTTCTCCAAGCTTCAGGATTTGCAGGACTCAGCAAGTTCCAGGCAAACACCGCTGCCAGCAGATTACCGCCAGACCAGCCGGTTTGCATGAAAGCAATTGCTTTCGCACGCCCCTCAGGCTTCCATACTTCACAAATTAAAGAAGCTGCAGCCGACCACAAGCCCCCTACTGCCACGCCAACGACAAAACGGTAAACGTTTAATTCCAGCAAACTATGCGCAAAGCCGCATAACAGAGTAGCGGTACCATAGGTAATAACCGACAACAGAATGGTTTTTTTGCGGCCAATTTTGTCCGAAATATTTCCCAGAAAATATCCTCCTATGCCGGTGGCCAACAAGAACCAGGCAACCGTCGACACCACATCGCCCATCTTCACCGAAAAAGTATGTGCAATTGCCAACATCACAAAACCAAAAATACCTGCATCCAGAGCGTCGAATAACCACGCGATCCAAGAACCGGTCAAAGTGAGATACTGCTGACGAATGCTATGACTAACTGGGATTGCTAATGGGTCAAGGTAAGCCGTTTTCATTGGATTCTCCGTATTTTTGTCTAATAGTTTTTATGGTATTAATCGGTCAGATCAAGTAGATCTCGCTGAAATTTGCGTTAGATTATGTGCATCCTCCCTGCGATCGTAAAGAACTCAATCACGAGCTTGCCATCGCCTATGACGATGGCAGGTGCTCACGCTTCAGACCGAGTTTTTTGTAATCGGAGTACCGCGCCTTAACTCAATTTTAGAGTGTAAATTTCACAGCTATTTGCGGAGGGGACTTTGAGGACAAGGAATACGGGAACGTTTCTTTCACTTCCTAGCGCGGGGGGTGTATCTGAATGGCGCGTCATCACGCTGAGAGCGTTTGGAAAGCGCTGTAAGACGGAATGCACGCTGCCCAGCTATTCGAATTGTAAGAATTTAGGGCTTTATCGGAGTCGCGTTTTTAGATAAAAGCGGTGTAACGTAGTTTGATTACCTATTTTTTGACTGCATCACATATAACGGAGGCACCCTATCCGCGCGTATGAGTAGATTTTTAGCAGCAAATGGCCACCCAGACAAAAAAATAGCCCACTCATGGTGGACTAAGCTTTTCATCTGGATAAGAACTGGAGGCGGGGGTCGGGATCGAACCGGCGTAGACGGCTTTGCAGGCCGCTGCATAACCACTTTGCTACCCCGCCATTCCTTGGAAACTAACCAGAACAACGTCGGAAAGTCTGCCGACTTTCCATTCCGAACAATCGGAACCACTGCGTCTTGCAACGTTAATGTCAATTAATACTAACATTAGCGATTTTTGCATCTTTTAACCAAGTTAAAAAATGCCAGCCCGGACATTAAAAAAGGAAGCTTTTTGAGCTTCCTTTTTGAATTTGGAGCGGGAGAAGAGGCTCGAACTCTCGACCTATACCTTGGCAAGGTATCGCTCTACCAACTGAGCTACTCCCGCATTTTCTTTTGTACCTGCTACGCTGCTCTGCAACAACTACTGGAGAGACGCCATTATAGATGGTCTAAAAACGATGTCAAGCGTTTTGCCAACCGCCCTTCAAAAAAAAACAACCGCCCGGTTTACTGGGCTTTTTCTTTGATGAGCGGCCAGGCCTTGCGAAGATAATAGAACATCGACCAGACTGTTAGCAAGGTTGCGATCAACATTAATATATGGCCTAGCATGCGGATATCGACGCCGAGTATTTTGCCGGAATAAAGCAATACTGGAATCGCAATCATTTGGGCGGCTGTTTTGATTTTTCCCAGCGAGCTGAC
Source organism: Glaciimonas sp. PAMC28666 (assembly GCF_016917355.1). Lineage (GTDB taxonomy): Bacteria > Pseudomonadota > Gammaproteobacteria > Burkholderiales > Burkholderiaceae_D > Glaciimonas. The sequence goes on from NZ_CP070304.1 coordinate 761,045, forward strand.
CGCCACCGATTTCGAAGCGCCGATTTGGGCCATCCATTCGCGCAGTGCGCTGATCGTGATCTCGCGCCCGATGATGATAAACGCGATGATCGGACTTACCCGATCCAGATTGACCAGCACCAACAAAGCGCCAACAACCATAAGTTTATCGGCGACGGGATCCAAAAAGGCGCCAAATGAAGAAGTCTGATTCCAGCGGCGAGCGAGAAAACCATCGAACCAGTCGGTCAGGGCTGCCACAATAAACACAATTGCCGATGCCAGACCGATGTCCCTCGTAGAAAATCCAAAATCAGGAAGATAGAATACGCCGACCACCAGCGGAATCAGCGCCACACGTAACCAGGTCAGAAGAATAGGGAAATTAAAGGGCATAGAAATATTTTATATGTTATCGCCATGAGGCTGTCAAACGCGCGTTTTTGCTCGGTATGCTCTGTGACAGCACTAATTATCTAGGAGTATGGCTGCAGTTGGGAAATAAAACACGTAAAACTGCCATAATCAATTTTTCGAAGCAATTTTTTGAAGCCACCGTGGTCAATGAAGCTGACGATAGATATCCTCCGCCAGTTGCCGCGAAATACCCTCCACCGAGGCTAAATCGTCCACACTTGCGTCCGCCACCGCTCTTACCCCACCGAAGCGCGCCAGCAACTTTTGACGTCGCTTCGCGCCCACGCCCTCAATCTCCTCCAAACGCGAAGTCTGGCGCGCCTTCGCGCGACGTGCACGCATCCCGGTGATGGCAAAACGATGGGCTTCATCGCGAATCTGCGCAATGAGCATCAGGGCGGCAGATTCCTTACCTAGCTCACGCGGTGTGCGTTCGTCAGCAAAAATGAGCGTCTCCAGACCGACCCTGCGCCCCTCTCCTTTTGCTACACCGACGATCAGACTTATATCAAGACCGAGTTCTGTCAGCACTTGTCGCGCCATTTCGACCTGTCCTTTGCCGCCGTCAACCAGCACGATATCCGGCATCGTTCCGCCGCCGTTGGCGACTTTTTCGTAACGCCGCATCAATACCTGCCGCATCGCCGCATAGTCGTCGCCGGGGGTAATGTCTTTAATATTGTAGCGACGGTATTCGCCGTTTTGCATAGCGTGATGATGGAATACGACGCACGAAGCCTGGGTCGCTTCGCCAGAGGTATGACTGATATCGAAACACTCCACCCGGAAACCATCGATATCGGCAATATCAATCGTGAGCACCTCAACCAAGGCGCGTGTGCGGGCCTGTTGCGACCCCTGTTCCGACAGCAACCGTGTCAGTGAAATTTCTGCACCCTTTTGCGCCATATCAAGCCATTGGCGACGCTGGCCCTGAGGTTGAAACACCAAATTAATGCGGTGCCCGCATTGCGCCATCAAGGCCAGCATTAACGCCGGTTCGTCGATATCAAGATTAAGAATCAATGTACCGGGAATAAAAGTGTCAATATAATGCTGGGCCAAAAATGCCTTCATAACGGACACATCAATCGCCTCATCAGCACCGATTAATGCGCTCTCGACATGGGTTGGAAAATACGCCCGGTCCCCCAAATGACGACCACCGCGTACCATCGCCAGATTGACGCACACCCGACCACCTTGCACCACAGCGGCAATAATATCGATATCGCTATCTCCAACGATTTCCATACTCTGCTGGTGCAAGACTTTCGACAAAGCGCCGATTTGATTGCGCACTACCACCGCTTTTTCGAATTTCAGTTCAGCTGCGAAGGCATGCATTTTTTGGTCTAAGGTAGCCATGACTTCGGATTGTCGGCCACGCAAAAATTTGGCCGCATTATCAACGTCCACGGCGTAGTCTTCACCGGAGATCAAATTGACGCAAGGCGCACTGCAGCGCTGGATCTGATGCAGCAAACAGGGTCGGGTTCGATTCGCGAAAACCGAATCTTCGCAGGTCCGTAACAAGAATACTTTCTGCAAAATCTGTATGGATTCTTTGACCGCCCAGGCGCTGGGGAATGGACCGAAATACTGATTTTTCTTATCGATGCCGCCGCGATAATAGGCCATCCGCGGATATTTCTGACCGCTAATTTTAAGATAAGGATATGACTTATCATCCCGAAAAAGGATGTTATAGCGAGGCTGCAAAGACTTGATTAAATTGCTTTCAAGTATCAGCGCTTCGGCTTCACTCCGCGTGACGGTGGTCTCGAGGCGCGCAATTTTTTGTACCATCATTGCGGTCCGGGGACTCGCTAGATTTTTCTGAAAATAGCTGGATACGCGCTTCTTCAGGTCGCGCGCCTTCCCGACATACAAAATGTTATCGGCGGCATCAAAATAGCGATACACGCCCGGCAAATTCGGCAGTTTGGCGACCGTATCTAAGACGATTGCCATGGGGTCGGGAGGGTCTGGGTCGATCATATTTTCAGTAATTTTTTATCGTATATCGCTGCCGATCAAGCGGGGACGTGCGCGACGGTCAACTTTCTGGCGTTGGTGTACTCAGCATTTTCTTGCAGGGCTCCCCAGTCCAACGCCTTAGTCTGCGGCATTAACGATGCCCGGCGTGCCGCGCTGGCTTGTGAGGCCGCGCTAGTCGCAACCGGCAAGCCAGCGAGTAACTCATCGGCCTTGTCGGGCGAATTACAGATCATGACCACATCGCAACCGGCGCGCAAGGCAGCCTTCGCACCATCTAGAACCGTTCCTGCAGAACTGGCCGCGGCCATGCTGAGATCGTCGCTAAAGATAACGCCATTAAAGCCAATTTCGTCGCGCAAAATCGTTAGCCATTTTTTGGAGAAACCAGCCGAATGCTTATCTACTTTGGGATAAATCACATGCGCTGGCATCACCGCCGACAGACTCATTCCGAGCCAATCATAGGGTTTGACATCCTCGTCCATAATCTGCTGCAACGACCGTTGATCCAATGGAATCGACAGATGCGAATCCCCCGCCACAAAACCATGACCGGGGAAGTGTTTTCCGCAATTCGCCATTCCAGCCAGCTTAAGTCCGTGGCTGAGACTCTTTGCCAATAATGTCACCACGCGCGGGTCACGGTGAAAGGCGCGATCACCAATGACACTGGACCCGCCAAAATCGAGGTCAAGAACTGGCGTAAATGATAAATCAATTCCACAGGCCCGTAACTCTGACGCCAGTACAAAGCCCACCGCGGTAGCGACTTTGGTTGCGTCCAGGACGTCACGATCCCACAATTCGCCGAGTACACGCATGGCTGGTAGCCGCGTAAAACCATCGGTTTTGAAACGCTGAACGCGTCCGCCTTCATGGTCCACGGCGATGAGTATGTCGGGGCGCGCAGCGCGAATTGCAGCTGTCAGCATCATCAATTGCACGCGATCCTGAAAATTCCGTGCAAACAAAATTACCCCGCCCGTCAGGTTGTGCTGAATACGCCGGATATCGTCTGGGGTCAGCGCAAAACCTACCACGTCCAACATCACCGGCCCCATAGGCTGCGCTGGTTGCTTGTTCGCACTCTCGTCATTCTGAACTTGATCTATCTGGATTTGATCGATCAAAAGTGGCGCCGTTTGAAGAGGACTATTTTTCTGCATATTTATATTTATCGCACTCATACTGATAGTAATACTCATATTTTTTCCACTATAACAAAAGCGACTGCGTATTCAACTTCGTCAGTAATTGATACCTGTGCGGTCAGACCATTCTTGCGCATGAACTCTTCCAGCACGCCGCTGGTGACGACAACAGGCTTACCGCTGGGAGCATTCAAGGTCTGCATCGCGCGCCATGTCATGGGCATTCTCAAGCCGATTCCGATCGCTTTCGAAAATGCTTCCTTGGCAGCAAAGCGCGTCGCTAAGAACCGAATACCACGCGCCAATATCCTGGCTTTACGATGATGATATTTTACGAGTTCCTCGGGGCCGAGAATTCTTTCGGCAAAACGATCACCATTGCGCGATAAGGCCGCTTCAATCCGCGAAATTTGAATAATGTCAGTGCCAATGCCGTAAATCATGAGGTCCTTTTAAACTCTGTTCAGACGCGCTTTAACCATCAATGCTTTCATTTCACTGACCGCTGCTTTCCAGCCCACAAACACAGCGTGTGCCACAATCGCATGCCCGATATTCAATTCGGCAATGTCGGGTATCGCCGCGATTGCCTGCGCGTTGGTGTAATGTAATCCGTGTCCTGCATTCACTTTCAGACCGCGAATAACGCCTTCCTGAACTGCGCGCTGAACCCGCTCCAGTTCACTACGCTGCTCGCTAACCTGGTGCGCTTCTGCATAGCGCCCGGTATGTAATTCAATGACCGGCGCGCCGACTTCTGCCGCTGCCTGAATTTGATCCGCATCGGGGTCGATGAAGAGACTTACTCGGATTCCTTCGGCTTGTAGCTGACGTACTGCAGTCTGCACTTCGGCAAAATATTTAATGACGTCAAGACCGCCTTCGGTGGTCAGCTCGTGGCGTCGCTCTGGTACCAGGCAGACATCTTGCGGCATGATTTTGCAGGCGAAATCAATCATCTCCTGCGTTACCGCTGCCTCCAGATTCATACGTGTACGTAACAACGGGCGGATGATCTCAACATCTGCGTCCTTGATGTGACGACGGTCCTCACGGAGATGCAATGTAATCGCATCAGCCCCCGCCTCTTCAGCCTCGAGGGCGGCCCGCAATGGATCGGGATAAGCGGTGCCACGTGCATTGCGCAGTGTTGCGACATGATCGATGTTGATACCAAGGTCGATGATGGTCGGCGTAGGATTAAGATAGCTCATCAGATTGTGGACTCGCAGAGGGAATTAAATTGATAAATAAACAGACCGCAGGATTGAAGCATCGTACAAAAGTACACCACCCGCCCCGCTCTGTCATTAGTTTTGACGCAAAGAGGCTGGCCCGGCTGAGGACGGCGAGCGCGGCGATGGCGCCATTGGCTGAACGACATTTGCAGCGACAGCCACATTAGCATCGGACACTGCTCGCGCGCCAGCGCCATAGCGCGAAGTCAATACAAATAGGGCCAATGCGCCGGCAAGTAACCCCCAGAATGCGGCACCAATGCCTGCAAATGACACACCGGATGCGGTGACCAGAAAAGTAATCAAAGCTGCCTCCCTCTGACTGTCATTCGACATCGCCACTCTCAGGGCATTAGCGATCGTACCAAACAGTGCAAGCCCGGCAATTGCCAGTATCAGTTCTTTCGGGAAAGCCGCAAATAGTTCGCCCACCGTGGCGCCGAATATGCCGACCAGCAAATAGAAAATCCCCGCAAAGACGCCAGCCCAATAGCGTTTATGTGGGTCTTCATGTGCTTCTTTGCCGCTACAGATCGCGGCCGTGATGGCAGCCAGATTCAGCGAAAAGCAACCGAATGGCGCCAGTAACAAATTTGTTATCCCGGTCCAGGTGATGAGTGGAGAAATAGGCGTGTTGTAGCCTGAGGCGCGCAGCACCGCCACGCCCGGTGCGTTTTGCGACGCCATATTGACCACAAATAAGGGAATCCCGATCCCGATTACAGTTGTCCACGAAAACGTTGGCAGCGTCAGCACCGGCTTGGCGAAGGCAACATGAAAAGTCTCGAAATGCAATAAACTCAACCTCGCCGCAATCGCGACTCCCACGCCAAGAACCAGGATGATGGCATAACGCGGCAGCAAGCGCTTGCACAGCAGGTAAGCAAAAAACATGGCGAATACGAGCCAGAATTGCAGCTTCATGGCGACAAAAACATCCATGCCGAAGCGCATCAAAATGCCCGCGAGCATTGCCGCAGCGATTGACAATGGAATTTTATCCATGGCGCGCTCGAACCAGCCGGTCACCCCGCACAACGTACTGAGCGCGGCTGAGAACACGAATGCCCCAATCGCCGCCGACATCGGTACTCCGGCTAGGCTAGTGATGAGGAGCGCTGCGCCAGGTGTTGACCAAGCCGTGACGATGGGCGTCTTATAGCGTAACGATAAGCCAATGCAAGTCACACCCATTCCCAGACCGAGCGCTAGCATCCAGGAGCTGATCTCGGCCTGAGTGGCGCCAGCTGTTTCTGCAGCCTGAAACACAATGGCTGCAGAACTGGTGATGCCCACCAATACGGTGATAAAACCAGCTGCCAGGGTGGACCATGGAAAATTTTTCATTGGAAATTTGGCCTTACAATTGCATTAAATCAATCAAGATCTGGCGCGTATTCAAAGGTGCTCCACCCAGATGATAGGCGAGTAAAAACCGCATGAGAACTTTACTCTGCGATTGCGTGTTGCTATCGCTGTAATCTTCGCGTGCCATATCGAGCAATGTTTTGCCGCTAACCGATGGCCAGCTATCTGAAACGCGCGCCACTCTTGGTCCACGCTCTGGATCGACCACGTATAAGAGATCCGGTTCGACCCGCTGCCGCGTTCCGGTACAAACTGTAAAGTCGCCGGACACGCCGGTTTCTTTCAATAACGCGCGCTCGAACTGCCGTAGTACGATAGGCGCTGGCTCTTGATGCGCTAATTTGTTTAACGTCACCACATAGTGATTAAACAAAACCGGATGGGCGTCGTCTCGTGCTAATAGCTTAACTAGCAGTTCGTTAAGATAAAAACCACACAATAACGCAGATTTTTCCAACGGCAACATGCCGCCTACCCACTCGGCGGCGGTCAATGTGCGGATTTCCGATTTGCCGCTCCAACTGAGCGATAGGGGTTGAAACGTCTGCAATACACCCCGAAGCTTGGAGAGGGGGCGCTTGGCACCTTTGGCAACTAGCGCTATCCGGCCGTAATCGCGCGTAAATACATCCAGAATGAGGCTGGTTTCGCGGTGTGGATAACTGTGGAGAACGAAGCCAGGTTGTCCGGCAATCCGTGATTCCGCTGCAGGCCGAGGGACACGTTTTGTGACAGCCGTTTTAGACGACTTTACGCCAGCGGCGAGCGTTGAATGTTCCAGCGTTGCGGTTGCGGTAGCCGCTACTTCGGTAGCCGCTACTTCGGTAGCCGCTACATCCAAAGGTTCTGAATAGGGGTCAGGTCGCAAATCGGGTGAAGAACCCGATCCGGAATTTGACGGTGCCACAGGTGAGTTTGAAAGTAATACAGATGCTGCACGGGATGCCAGGTCAACGGAATCGACCTCTGTATCCGTTGGAAGTGCAGGAAGTGCAGGAAGTGCAGGCGCCATCGTGGGTTGCTGTTGCGCCGCTTGTACAGCAACCGCGCTTAGAACCGCGTCAACAATGATGGCGCTCATACGAGGTCTTACTCGTAACCGTAGGCGCGCAATCCGGCTTCGTTATCGGCCCAGCCGGATTTTACTTTTACCCAAATTTCCAGATACACCGGACCGCCAAAAAGGCGTTCCATATCCAGGCGAGATTGGGTCGATATATCCTTCAGACGTGCGCCCTTCTGACCGATGACCATCGATTTATGCGTATTGCGTTCGACCAAAATCGCGGCGAATACCCGCCGTAAATTCCCTTCAACTTCGAATTTCTCGATCAGAACGGTACTGGTATAAGGCAATTCATCGCCGACAAAACGGAATAACTTCTCTCGCACGATTTCCGCAGCCAGGAATTTTTCGCTACGATCAGTAATGTCATCCTCACCAAATACGGGTGGATTGAGCGGCAGATATTTGCGTGTTTCTGCTTGCAAGTTTTCTAACTGAAACCGCAACTTTGCGGAAACAGGCACAACAGCAGCGAAATCGCGTAACGCGGCAATTTTTTGGGCAAATGGCAACAACACTGCCTTATCCTTGACGCGATCGGATTTATTGATCACCAATATGCAAGGCACTTCTGCTGGAAGCAATTCTAGAACTTGCTGGTCTGCTGGCCCGAAAGTGCCCGCCTCAATCACGAACAAAATGACATCCGATGCCGTCAGTGTCGTGGTGACAGTGCGATTTAACGTCTTGTTTAATGCATTTGAATGACGAGTCTGAAACCCCGGCGTGTCGACATAAACAAACTGAGTATCGGGCAAAGTCTGGATGCCGGTAATACGATGTCTGGTCGTTTGCGCTTTGCGCGAAGTGATACTGACTTTGGCACCGATAAGTTCGTTCATCAACGTCGATTTACCGACGTTGGGACGACCTACTATAGCGATATAGCCACAACGAAAATCGGTTGCGGGTGCCTGGGATACGGATTCTGTCATGCGGTTGTCGATTTACTCGCGGTAAGTGATAAGGTATTTAGTGCAATTTTTAAAACGTTTAACGACGCGCAGCAACGGTAATTTTTGCGGCTACAGGTGTCGTTGGTGCTGTCGTTGATGTCGTTGCTGTCGTTGCTGCTGCTACGGCGGTCCCGACCGCCTCCGGCGTTGATGCTGGTCCGGATGGCGTTGCCTGCGCCTTCAATGTCATCGGAATTTCGTCGCGCAAGACAACGCTTGCGGTACTTGCCGCACTGTTAGCAGGAATCGGCTTATGAGCGTGCTTTGGAGCTTCACTTTTACTGCTATCTTTCGCTGACGCCAGCTTTGATTGTGTCACTTCCTTGGCGGGAGCGTCAGGCTGAATCGTGGCAATACCTGCAAGTTTTAATTGCGAGGTTCTTGGCTTGCTTTTGCGCGTTGCACCCGGCGTTTTTATAAACGCTTGTTGTACTGCTTCCAAAGCTAGTTTAGCTGCCGCCTGCTCTCCGGCACGGCGACTTCCCCCGGTACCGAATACCTGAATCTCTAATTTCGGAACGAGGCATTCAATTTCGAACTCCTGATTGTGTGCCGCGCCATGCGTCGCAACCACGTTGTATTGGGGCAATGCAATTTTTTTGCCCTGCAAGTACTCTTGCAGGAGCGTTTTAGCGTCTTTTCCCAGGGTCTTGGGATCAACGGTGTCCAGAATCGGAATATATAACGCACGAATTGCATCGCGTGCAACATCGAAACCGGCATCCAGGAAAATCGCACCAAACAGGGCCTCTAGCGTATCGGCGAGAATGGAGGGACGGCGAAAGCCACCCGATTTCAATTCTCCCTCACCCAAGCGCAAAAATTGAGACAATTCAAGGCGCTGCGCAATTTCATATAGCGATTGCTGTTTAACCAAATTGGCGCGCACTCGCGACAAATCGCCCTCATCGATCTTGCTATAACGATCGAACAATAGTGATGCGACCACACAATTTAATATCGAATCACCTAGAAACTCCAGTCGCTCGTTATGCAAGGTGCTGTGGCTGCGATGCGTCAAGGCCTGCTGCAGCAACGTAGCATCCTTGAAGGTGTGGCCTAGCCTATTTTGCAATAACATCACGTCCATTTTTTCTACAATCTACACCATCAATCGATGGTTTTTTTGCCAGATGTTCTGGCAGTTGTTCCAGAATAGTCAATCAACAAGCTGACCGGTGTAACCAGCGGGATTATTTTTTGGTAAGCGAAGCTAATATCAATATCCTCGCCATTTTTTGTAATGTCCAGATCTTTACCGTGAAGTGTCTCGATGTAGCCGACTTCGGCTTGACGGTCAAATGCGGTACGCATTTCCTGCACCGTACCGCCTTTTGCCTTAACGCTGACAATGGCGTTTTTAATGGACCTATATTCGATCGCCGTGGGAACGACTTTTCCACCGATGACTACAAGAAATCCAAGAATCGCTAACCAAACAATTAAGCCAACCAGCGTGATGCCCCGTTGCCGATGACACGATTTACCAGGATTTTTTGTCATTCATTGCTCCCGAAGCATTATTTCACTAAAGATTAATCAAAAAATGTACCGACACGTTTCAGATTACCTAAGTTCATCCATACTAAAAATGCCTTACCGACAATATTTTCATCGGGAACAAAACCCCAATAGCGACTATCTTCACTATTATCGCGATTGTCACCCATCATGAAATACTGACCTGGAGGGACGGTACACGCGAAGCCTTCTTGATTATAAGAGCAGTTTTCCTTAAACGGAAAATCCTGAACGCCACTTAAATTGATGGGCGGGGCTTGCTCTACAACCGCGATCTTATGATCGACCTTCGACAGATTTTCGTTATATTGCTTCGAATAGTTCAAACTATCTTCATTGAGATAATCCGGCAGCGCCGTATAGGTCAGCGCCACGCCATTAATGCTTAAGCGCTTGTTTCTATACACTATTTTATCACCAGGAACGCCAACCACGCGTTTGATGTAATCAAGCGACAGATCCTTGGGATACTTGAACACCATCACATCGCCCCGCTGAGGCGTGCTGACGTCGATGATTTTTTTGTTCAGGATCGGTAAACGAATACCGTAGGTAAATTTATTCACAAGAATCAAATCACCTACCAGCAAGGTCGGCACCATTGAGCTGGATGGAATTTTAAACGGTTCATAAAGAAACGAACGCAGGAAGAATACCATCGCTATGACAGGGAAAAAGCTACCTGAGTACTCTACCCAAGTTGGTTGGCGCAGCAGGTTGGCCTCCAATTCAGCGCGACCACTGCTCTCCAGCTTGATACCCTCAGCACGCAACTTCACGTTCCGGGCATCAAACGCTGCCAATGCCGCATCGGCTTTAGCGCGACGCTGGGCACGTAAATAAAATCGGTCCAAGAACCAGATAATTCCTGTCACAACCATCAGCACAAACAGAATTAACGCGAAATTTCCTAAAATTGATTGCAATGTCATTTGTCATCCACTTGTAAAATTGCAAGGAACGCCTCTTGTGGGATTTCCACCGAGCCGACCTGCTTCATGCGTTTCTTACCTGCTTTTTGTTTCTCTAACAATTTGCGCTTACGACTGATATCGCCACCGTAACACTTTGCCAAAACATTTTTACGCAGCGCCTTAACGTTCTCACGTGAAATAATATTCACACCAATTGCGGCCTGAATCGCGACATCAAACATTTGTCGAGGAATCAGTTCACGCATCTTGGCGGCAACGGCACGCCCACGGTGATTACTATTGGATCGATGCACGATAATCGCTAAAGCATCGACTTTTTCGCTGTTAATCAGCATGTCCACTTTAACGACATCAGCCGAGCGATATTCCTTAAATTCATAATCCATTGACGCATAACCGCGCGAAGTGGATTTCAGTCGATCAAAAAAATCGAGCACAATTTCGGCCATTGGCATTTCATAGATCAGCTTTACCTGTTTTCCATGATAGTGCATGTCTTTTTGCATTCCTCGCTTCAGAGTACAGAGGGTGATGACCGACCCGACATATTCTTGCGGCATGTATAAATTGACCGTGACAATCGGTTCCCGAACTTCTTCGATTTTGCTTGGTTCCGGCATTTTCGATGGATTATCGACCATCAGAATTGAACCATCCCGCAGCACAACTTCGTAGATCACGGTCGGCGCGGTGGTGATCAAATCCATGTCGAACTCGCGCTCAAGTCGCTCTTGAACGATTTCCATATGCAGCAAGCCCAGAAAGCCGCAACGGAAACCAAAGCCTAGCGCTTGTGACACTTCCGGCTCGTATTGAAGCGCGGCGTCATTCAGTTTTAACTTTTCCAACGAGTCGCGTAACGCGTCATATTGGTTCGACTCAACAGGAAATAACCCGGCGAACACCTGAGGCTGCACTTCTTTGAAGCCGGGCAATGCTTCGGTGGCAGGATTACTCGCCAATGTCACCGTATCGCCAACCTTGGCCGCTTTGAGCTCTTTAATTCCTGCGATGATAAAGCCCACCTGCCCTGCAGACAGGGTTTCGCGAACTTGCATTTTCGGGGTGAAGACGCCAATGCTTTCAGTCAGATGTTGCGAGCCGGCAGCCATCAGCTGGATCTTGTCTTTAGGGCGCAACGTACCGTTCACAATCCGCACCAACATCACCACGCCGACATAGTTATCAAACCAGGAATCGACGATCAGTGCCTGCAGAGGCGCATCGGTATTACCCTTTGGTGCTGGCACCTTGACGATAATCGTTTCCAGAATCTCGCGCACGCCGAGGCCAGTTTTGGCTGAGCATTGCACCGCATCCGATGCATCGATGCCAATCACATCCTCAATTTCAGCTTTGGCATTGTCAGGGTCAGCGGACGGCAGGTCGATTTTGTTGAGAACCGGCACGACTTCCAGTCCGAGATCCAGCGCAGTGTAACAATTGGCAACCGTTTGCGCTTCGACTCCCTGCGACGCATCTACCACCAGCAGCGCGCCCTCGCAAGCAGATAGGGAGCGGCTTACCTCGTAGCTAAAATCCACGTGCCCCGGTGTATCAATGAGGTTCAAATTGTAAATTTGTCCATCAAGTGCTTTGTATGACAAGGCCGCCGTTTGCGCTTTGATGGTAATACCGCGCTCGCGCTCAATATCCATTGAATCAAGTACTTGCGCGCCCATCTCACGATCCGACAATCCTCCGCAAAATTGGATAATGCGGTCTGCCAGGGTAGATTTACCGTGATCAATGTGAGCGATGATGGAAAAATTACGAATGTTGTTCATTAATGTCGTCGAGGCAATGCGTTTACAAAAAAGGCGCTCAGAACCGGGCATTTGTCGCCCAGGCGAGCACCTTTTATGGCAGGTTATTCAATTGGCGCCATTTTACCGGATTTCAGGGTTTAAAGACTGACAAATGCAACACCCGCCTATTCTGGTGGTCAGTTTTTCCGAATGGATCGGGGAAAAACAGGTCATTTCTTTCTCTTTAAAAAATTTTCTGTCCCCCGGCCAGACAAACAAAAAATGACCAATTCGCTCGATTTCTAATCATTCTTTGGCCGACGTCTTAAAGTTCGAAGCCCGTAGTGGTGAAAACGATCGTGATGAAAGATGCAATCAGGCCCTGGATGTCCTTAAAAAGGCGCTGACCGTCTCATGATCCAGAAAGTAGTGACATAGTTGCACCGGATATTGCCCCTCTTTGTTGCCGATAAGAACGGGAACCAATTCATCGTATAACGCCACTAGCTCTGGATCGTCGTCGACGTCAATCTGCTCTACTGTGCATTGCCCGTTGGCCGCGACCACTGTTTCATCAGCGCACAGCTTGTGCAAAGCCTGCAACATGTCATCGCATAAATGACAATAAGAACGACCAACTAGCGTAAATGTAATCGTCGCCACTCATAACCCCAAAAAAAATTCTACAAAGTCGCCTCTACGTATGCGCCAGCTATCGTTGAAGTCGTGCAATCAAGACCAACGGACAGACGCAAAGTCTCGTAAAAAAAGCTGCAAACCCTGAGGTCTGCAGCTTTCATCATTTAGGTGAATTATGCACACCCGAAGCAAATTCGCGCCGCCTTTTCAATACCGTTAGTTGCTTGGTCGCAACGGAACAAACTGCGACGACTCACCACGGCGGACCAACACTACGGCCATTTTTTTCGATTCCAGTTTGGAGACCAGGGCGTTGAATTGCTTCGCGTCCTTCACATCCGTATTGTTCAGACGCTGGATCACATCACCCACCTGCAGTCCAACGCGGGCTGCGCTTCCTTCAACCCCATCAACCAGTACACCAGAATCAACCTGAAGTTCTTTCTTTTTATCAGCACTTAAATCACTCACAACCAATCCTAGCGCATTGGCTACCGGTGCTGGCTTCGCGGCATCTGCGCTATCGGCATCGTCGGCTTTGTCTACTTTATCCGCTTTCATTTCTGTAATGGTTAAAGTGATATCCCGACTCGCACCTTTGCGCCAAACCGTAAGAACGCCTTTGGTACCCGGTTTGATATTGCCGACAATTCGCGGCAGATCATTGGCTTTTTCAATCACCGCACCGTTAAATTTAAGAATGATGTCGCCCGCCTGAACTCCGGCCTTGGCGGCGGGGCCATCGGTTTCAACACGTTCAACTTGCGCTCCTTGTGCCTTCGGCAAGCCCAGCGACTCTGCCACCTCTTTGGTGACCTCTCCAATCTGAACCCCGATCCGACCCCGTGTGACTTTTCCGGAGGTTTTAAGTTGATCGGAAACCCGCATCGCTTCATCGATAGGCACAGCAAAGGAGATACCCATGAAGCCGCCTGAACGGCTGTAAATCTGCGAATTAATGCCGACAACTTCGCCTCGCATATTGATCAGCGGTCCGCCAGAATTACCTGGGTTCACGGCGACATCGGTTTGAATCAGCGGTAAATAGTCGCCAGTGTCACGCGCTTTAGCCGAAATGATGCCGGACGTGACCGTATTTTCGAGATCGAAAGGCGATCCGATCGCCAATACCCACTCACCTGCTTTGATCTTGTCGGAGTCACCGATGGTCAGGCGTGGCAGGTTCGAGCCTTCTATTTTTAGCAGTGCCACATCCGTGCGGCTATCAGCACCGATCACTTTCGCTTTAAATTCGCGCTTATCAGTTAGCTTTACATATACTTCGCTGGCGCCATCAACCACATGCGCATTCGTCATGATGTAGCCGTCAGCAGAAATAATGAAACCGGAGCCAACGCCGCGTGGCACTTCTTCCGACGGCGACTTGCTACCAGGTTTGCGACCCTTAGGAACCAATGGAGGCTGCTTGCCAGCACCATTCGGAGGAACCCCAAAAAATTTCCGTAGAAATTCTTGCATTTCATCATCATTGGGCTGACCGGTGGCCGCATCAGCTTTGACTTTTTCGGTAGTGCGGATGTTCACGACCGCCGGCCCAGCCTTTTCAACGATTTCTGTAAAGTCAGGCAGGCCAGTCATCGGCGCAGCGACAGCAGAAGGCAGCGCGCCCAGGAGGACCGGGGCGACAAAGGAGACAGTCGCGCCCAACAAAAGTGCCGAAAAAACATGACGAGCTGTATGGGCCATTTTCATAGTGTGTAGGTCTTATTTATTTTTGAGTTCAATCGAATTGGCAACCTGGCGGATTGCGGCGGCAGGAACTTCACCTACAATCGTCAGCCAAAAATCACCTTGACGTTTTCCAACAATATTCAAAGCTCCCTGCTGCATTGAGCCTTCCGTGCGACTTTGACTGCCCGGTTCAATGAACACTGATATCGCAGCCAACCCATCGGAAAAAACAATTTGCGACACTTCACGCTTGTTCGGTGAGGCCGCCGCGGTCAGAGCGGGCCCGGACACAGGCACGGGCGCATCCACAACAACACGTTTTAATTCCCGTACTTTTTTGAATCCGGGCGGCATCCCGGAGACGGCCCAATCGTCCAGATTAGTCGGACTTACGGCAGAATGCTCGACGTGCCAGCTACTCGTATTACCGAAACTCGACTTAATGCGGCCCCGGACGGCATTACCTATGACAATTTCCGTAAACGAAATCTGTTCGACAATTTCGTTCTTACTATTTAGCGTCTGTGCCCGCATTAACAAGCCGGTATTTTTCTCCGCCCACAATTTATACCCGTACCGCATTTTATCTTTAGGCTCAAGTAGAACAGCCTGACACTCATGCCCGGCTACTCTTCCGATTTCGCCAAGCTTCACGTTGTAATATTCAGTTAAATCGCTGGGTATAGATGCAAGAATCGCAGGAAACACATCTTGCGTTACACGCTTCTCGATCAATAACGTCTTGGTTTCAGGCATGTAACACGTGACGTCTTCATTGTGGCGAATATACTCACGCGGCTTGCCGTCCAGCACTTCAAGCTTTTCTATTTCATTGCGCCCTTCCAACATATGCGTGATGCGCGAGGTACGCATCTGATTTGCTTGTTGGTAGACAAACGTACCTGAATAATTAAGCTTTTGCGCCGCAGACTGAATTCTTTTCAGAAGAGTCTGTGTTTCATGGTTGTCCGCAAGTTTTTCTGTCGAAACTCCCTCCGCACGTGCGGAAAGAGCAACTAAAGTCGACAAAATAATGAAAGACCGAAGCAGAAACTTAGTCTGCCGCATATTAGTTGTCAGCATCAATGGCGAATGTAGCTGAGCGAGCGTATTGCGCAGTGTTGTAAAGTGAAGGAGAAAACCGCTGGTGGGCGGACAAATACTCGTCAATTCGAGGGTCGCGTAAAACCTCTGAGCCGGCAGGTAACGCTGCAACGCCCTGAGATCCATAACCTACGTTAATGTTTGATGCAGACGCCAGTGTCAGTTGTACCGCGGAAAGCATCGCCGGATTAGTCGACTGATTATTGCCATTCATCATATGCGGAACGGAGATAAATGCCACCGCCGCGACTGCTGCTGCCGCTGCCATGCTTGGCAGCGCAAAACGCCTCAAAGTGCGGGTGCCGATTGCAGCAGACCCACCGCTTATTGCAATGTGTCCCTCTGCAATCGGCAAGACCGCTAGTGGCGCAGCGATCATTGCAGGCTCAGCGTTTAGCCGATCGAGCATGCGAGCAGTAAAATCCTGACTCAACGAAAAAGCCATGTCGTCCGAGCGCAAGATATCACCGATCTGATGATAAGCATCCCATGTCGCACGACCCTCGTTTTGACGCAAAGCCGCTAATGCCATATCTACATAAGCATTAGATAACTCACCATCAGCCAAGGCAGATATCTGCTCTTGGGGTATTTCTTTGGTATTCATAAGTCACCTAGTTAAAACCTGGCCAACCCCTTCGTTCCCGAAAATTGCTATTTCGCTTTTACCAACGTTTGTCGATGGCCGTACCTAATAACGGCCTCAACTTTTCTGCGATAGCTTCTCTTGCTCTAAATATTCTGCTACGTACCGTCCCTATCGGGCACCCCATTGCTTCGGCAATTTCGTCATAACTCAACCCCTCAATTTCACGCAACGTAATGGCGGTCCGCAGCTCATCTGGGAGAGCCTCCATTGCGACATTCACCGTCTGCGCTATTTGTTTGGTTGCCAACAGCGATTCAGGGGTGTTTATATCCCTTAGTTGCTCGCCGTCGTCAAAAGTTTCTGCATCTTCAGAATTTGATTCAGTTGAGGTCGGCGCCCTGCGTCCTTGCGTCACCAAATAGTTTTTAGCAGTGTTGATACCGATTCTATATAACCAAGTATAAAACGCAGAGTCACCCCTAAACTGAGGGAGCGCACGATAAGCTTTAATAAAAGCTTCTTGTACAACATCCTCAGCTTCAGCTTGATCGCGAACAAGCCGCGACACCAGGCGCATCAGCTTCCGTTGGTATTTAATAACCAATAGCTCGAACGCCTTTTTGTCGCCGCGTTGCACGCGTTCAACAAGCAGTTGATCAATTTCGCGTTCTGTCGTCAATCGCCGTTCCTTTTGCTTTCGCAACACGCGCGCATGACCGAAACATGGACCAATTGCACTCCAATAAGTTCAACCCGATGGTTGTTCATATCATACTTTCTTTTGACCGTTTGCATGTCCGCGAGATGCAATCCAACGACATGCTACGGAGGTGCTCCTGAAAATATTTTCAGGGACACAATCAGGTAGTATAACGACCGACTTAGTCTGGCCGTTATTCAGTTGAAAACGCAATAGTAAACAATGCGCCCACAGCGTCGAGCCGCTTAGCAATTGCGCTAAAACCGGCGCTTTAAAACTGCCGCCCATTGCATCGGGCAATAGCTCTCGAATACTAATCTGACCTGCACTCGATATATTTAGGCGCAGTGGCCGCGCTGCTTGTTGATAACGCAACCAACCAATCAGGCTGATCGAAAGGCCAAAAAACCCGAATATCGCGCCGGATATCGGCGGAAGACGACCAATAAAGCCCAAACCGACCAAGACACTAATCAGCGCCCCGGCAATTGATACGATGGAAGCCAAAGCGAACAAAACTCTGGATGGCAGCACCAGCGCCGAAATTGCAATTGACATACGAGGAGGTGGTGGCGTCTCGCCGGATGGAAGAATATTCATTACGCAACTCAGTCGAGCGTCAACTGACGCCCGACTGGATTAATACCAAGCTCAGGCCTTACCAAAAACTAACGTACCGTTAGTCCCGCCAAATCCAAACGAATTTTTTACGGCAATATCAATTTTCATATCACGCGCTGTATTCGCGCAATAATCAAGATCACATTCCGGATCCTGATTGAAAATATTGATAGTCGGCGGAGATACCTGATGATGCAACGCCAATATTGTAAATACTGATTCAAGTCCGCCTGCGCCACCTAACAAATGACCTGTCATCGACTTGGTCGAATTGACAACTAACTTATAGGCATGATCGCCAAATACAGCTTTAATCGCGTTGGTTTCATTTTGATCACCCAGGGGCGTCGATGTACCATGCGCGTTCAAATACTGGACCTGATCACCGTTTATGCCAGCATCCTTGAGAGCTGAGCCCACACATCGACGTGGACCATCGAGATTGGGTGCGGTCATGTGATATGCATCCGCACTCATGCCAAAGCCGAGCAGTTCCGCATAAATTGTCGCGCCACGGGCAATTGCATGCTCGCGCTCTTCCAGTACCAACACACCTGCACCCTCACCCAAAACAAATCCGTCACGATCCTTGTCCCAGGGACGCGATGCAGTTTCGGGATCGTCATTACGGGATGAGAGCGCCCGGGCTGAAGCAAAACCGCCCAAACCTAGCGGCGAAATGCTGGCTTCGGAACCACCAGCAATCATGACATCGGCATCGCCGTACTGGATCATGCGTCCGGCCTGGCCGATACAATGTAATCCAGTCGTGCAAGCAGTCGCTATCGCCAGGTTCGGTCCTTTCAGACCGTATTTAATCGACAGATTGCCTGAAATCATATTAATGATCGAAGCAGGGATGAAAAAAGGACTGATACGGCGCGGACCGCGATTGGTCAACTCCACATGGGTCTCTTCAATCAGGGGCAAGCCGCCTATACCGGAGCCAATGATGACACCGATACGGTCAGCGTTTTCATCAGTAACTTCCAGACCGCTGTCCTGCATTGCCTGGATTCCTGCTGCCATCCCATAATGGATAAAGGTGTCCATGTGCCGCGCATCTTTCGCGGCCATGTAATCTTCGACATTAAATCCTTTTACTTCCCCTGCAAAATGCGTGGAAAAAGCAGAAGCATCAAACTTGGTGATGGTTGCAATACCGGATTTCCCTGATATGACTGCATTCCATGCATCGGCAACAGTGTTGCCGACCGGTGAAATGCAACCCAGGCCAGTTATCACAACACGACGTTCACGTGAGCGAGTCAAACAATTCTCCTGGATGCGTTCGAATCTGGCTTAAGCCGCTTTAACATGCGCCTTGGCGTAGTCAATAGCCTGTTGCACAGTCGTAATTTTTTCAGCTTGTTCGTCAGGAATTTCCATGGCGAATTCGTCTTCCAATGCCATTACCAATTCTACGGTGTCCAGTGAATCTGCACCAAGATCATCAACAAATGACGATTCAATTTTGATGTCAGCTTCTGCGACGCCCAGTTGTTCTGCGACGATTTTCTTTACACGTTGTTCGATATCAGACATGTGATGCCTCCAGTTATTAGGTTACAGAAAGTGCGCGCATTTTAGCAGATTTGCGCGAAGAAAATTTACTTTTAGCATCAGCGATTAATAAATAGCCAACTTCTGCCAAAAGCACTTAAATATTCACTACATACTTCACTACACAGACCAGGAACTCACCGAAAAAATGTCCGCTCGGCACTCAGCGGTCAGTCCGGACCAGCGCCCTAACCCAGCCTCAGATTAGGACAAATTTCTTAATTGCAATACATGCCGCCATTAACATGTAAAGTCGTTCCTGTAATATAGCCAGCCTGACGCGACGCCAGGAAACAGACCGCTGCTGCAATATCCTCTGCAGCACCGAGCCGACCAAGAGGAATTTGCTGTAACAGGCTCGCAGTTTGCTGCTCACTCAGCGATTTAGTCATGTCCGTATCGATAAAACCGGGCGCAACACAATTTACCGTAATGTTGCGGCTTCCGATCTCACGTGCCAGAGCCTTACTCATTCCGGTGACACCCGCTTTAGCGGCAGCATAATTCATTTGCCCTGGGTTACCCGTAGAACCGACCACTGATGTGATGTTGATGATGCGTCCTTGTTTGGCCTTCATCATTCCACGCAATACAGCCCGCGACAAGCGCGCCACTGCGGTCAGATTGGTAGAGATCACTGAATCCCACTCTTCATCCTTCATCCGCATCGCCAACTGGTCATACGTAATACCGGCATTGTTAACCAAAATGGAAAGAGTACCGAATTCCTTTTGGACCAGTTCGACCACGGCCGAGCAACCAGCTGCATCATTCACATTAAGAATAACCCCTTTGCCGCCATTCAACTGCTCGGCGTTTAGATAGGCGGTGATACCCTCTGCACCGGCCTCAGAGGTAGCTGTACCGATAACTTTAGCACCACGGCGCGCCAGCTCCAAGGCAATGGCGCGACCAATACCGCGTGAAGCACCGGTGACGAGCGCCACCTGGCCTTCCAAATCTTGTGTATCCGAATTATGCATATTTATTATGGGTGTTTAGATAATTTTTCAGGAATTTATTTTCAAGACAACCTGATTAGCTATATTTTTAATTGAAATGCCCCCTAAATGCAGGTGCTCGTATTCGCACTTACTTCAGCAATGTCAGAACTTTGTCCAAAGATGCCTGATCGAATATGGCATCTCCGACCAGCTCTCCATTAATTCGCCTGGTTAAGCCGGAGAGCACTTTACCCGGTCCGCACTCAATCACATGCGTCATGCCGCTGGCACCCATTTTTTTGACCGTTTCTACCCAACGCACCGGACTGGCGGCCTGCCGCACCAAAGCATCCTTGATCGATGCAGCGTCCGAAGGTGTAGCAACGTCGACGTTATTTATTAAAGTAATCTGCGGAATATCGAAAGTCAGACCTTCCATATATTCGCGCAGGCGATTTGACGCCGGCACCAATAACGAAGAGTGAAATGGTGCAGAAACCGGCAACGACAACGCCCGTTTGGCGCCTTTTGCTTTTGCCGCTTCACAGGCACGCTCAACCGCAGCCTTGTGGCCCGCTATCACCACTTGAGCGGGCGCATTGTAGTTAACGGCCTCAACCACTTCACCCTGCGCAGCTTCGGCACAAACCGCACGTACGTCATCGTCTGAAAGCCCCAGGATTGCAGCCATTCCACCTTGCCCAACCGGGACCGCCTGCTGCATTGCCAGTGCGCGAAAACGCACCAGCGGCACAGCATCCTTAAATTTGATAACCCTGGCCGCAACCAGCGCAGAATATTCACCCAGGCTATGTCCTGCGACGATTGAGGGCACGCTCCCGCCAGCATCTAACCAGGCGCGATAAAAGGCGACGGCCGCAGTGAGCATCACAGGCTGTGTATTGGTCGTCAGATCCAAATCTTCCTTGGGTCCTTCGGCAATGAGCCTGGCAAGATCAAATTGCAGCGCCTCTGACGCTTCAGCGACAGTATCACGCACAATTTTATTATCAGAAAAGCCATTCAACATACCAACAGCCTGCGAGCCCTGGCCCGGAAAAACGAATGCAAATTTAATCATACTTTTTACGATGCTGTTAAATTAATGAAGTCGATAGGATTCAATTCAGCGCAATAAGCAATACAGCTGAAAATGGACCCGCATTTTCATAAGACACTATCAGATGTGATTCAACCTATGCGATGGAAAGCGCACAGGAGTCACGGTTTGCAATGGCTTTACATTCTGGCCACGATCGCACCCCATGAAAAGCCACCACCAACAGCCTCCATCAATACATTTTGGCCGGGCTTCACGCGGCCATCTCGCACGGCTTTATCAAGTGCCAGCGGAATGGATGCCGCGGAGGTGTTGCCATGCTGATCCACGGTGACCACCATGCGTTCTGGCGGAAGACCCAATTTACGGGCGGTACTTTGCATGATGCGAATGTTCGCTTGATGAGGGATCAACCAATCGATCTCAGATGATGAGATTCCTGCGATCTGCAGCGCTTCATTAGCCACTTTTTCCAACACCGATACCGCGAGCTTGAACACCGCCGGGCCATCCATGTAAAGAAAGGCGCTCCCCTCGACCGCGCCATTCGTGACACTGCCCGGAACGCATAAAATATGACCGTAGCGACCATCAGCATGAAGTTTGGTGGCCAGCACGCCGGGCTCCTGCGATGCTGTCATGACGATCGCACCCGCGCCATCGCCGAACAGTACGCAAGTAGTACGATCTTCAAAATTCAAAATACGGGAAAACACTTCGGTTCCAATAACCAACACGTTCTTATGCGTACCGGCCTTAATAAATGCATCAGCGATGGAAACACCGTACACAAAGCCGCTACATACAGCTTGCACATCAAATGCAGCGCCACCCGTAGTGATGCCCAATTTTTGCTGCACCACGCAGGCAGTACTTGGAAAGCTGCCGAAATGATCGGGGGTCGAGGTGGCGACAATAATCAGGTCGATGTCGTTCGCCACCATACCCGCCATGTCCAGAGCGTGCTTTGCGGCCGCCACAGCCAGATCGCTAGACTGCACATCTGGCTCAGCGTAGTGCCGTGCTGAAATTCCGCTGCGCGAAAATATCCATTCGTCCGAGGTTTCGATGCCTTTTTCGGCCAGTTGCACTGCAAGGTCTTGATTGGTCACACGGTTCGGCGGTAAATAACTACCGGTACCCACAATTTTGCTATAAATAGTCATGCTGTTTTCTGTTTGGGTGGCTCAATATTGATACCAGCACCTGTATGCATCTCGACCGCTGCCGAAACTGCTTCAGGTTGTGGCATCAACGCTGCAATGGTCGTGGTAATGCGTGAAAGAACATCATACTTGGCTGCATCGAACGCACGCTGAATGGCCCACTCATAGCCATACACGTCAGCACTACCGTGACTTTTAAACACCAATCCGCGCAATCCGAGCAAACTTGCACCGTTGTATCGCGATGGGTTCAGTCGCCGCGAAATTGCCTTAATAGCGCTACGCGCGATCAATGCACCGATCATGTTAAGAATACTGCTTTTAAATTCTGTCGTCAGCACACTTTTTACCAACCGTCCAAGTCCCTCCGAGGCCTTGAGAGTGACGTTACCGACGAAACCGTCACACACCACGATATCGGTAGTTCCCTCAAAAATATCATTGCCCTCGACGTTGCCATAGAAATTGATCAGACCTTTTTCGTGGTCAGCCCGCAGTAATTCTGCAGTTTGCTTGACCATTTCGTTGCCTTTGATATCTTCTTCACCGACGTTCAGCAAACCGACAGTCGGCTTGGCCTTACCTTCCATGGCGGATACCAGCGCAGAGCCCATTAACGCAAATTGATGCAAATGCTGGGGTTCGCAATCAACGTTTGCGCCTAGGTCGAGCATGTAAGTTGGGCCGTCCTTTTGATTGGGGAGGATGGTACAGATCGCAGGACGATCAACGCCAGGGATCGTTTTCAGCAGATAACGTGAGACCGCCATCAGCGCTCCAGTGTTTCCTGCCGAAACGCAAGCGCGCACCTTTTCGTCCTTCACCAATTCAAGCGCAATGCGCATGGAAGACTTCTTTTTACGACGCAATGCCGTCTCGACAGAGTCGTCCATCGTAATCACTTCCTCCGCATGCACCACTGACAGGCGAGGGTGCAACTCCGCTTTGTGCTTTTTTAGTTCGGCCCGGATTGGCTCCTCGAGGCCGACCAGCACTAACTCAGCCTCTGGTTCGCGTTTGGCAAATGCAATAGCTGCAGGCACCGTTACAGATGGACCGTGATCGCCACCCATACAGTCAATAGAGATTTTAATTGTCATTATTTTGATTCAGTGCCGTTTCCAACCAACATTATGGGGCAGATTTGGCTAGCTTCAAAATCACCGCTCACAATTTTTAATTACAAAAGAAAAGCGGCATCATTGAGAAGCTCAATGATGCCGCTTTTTTACTTAAGACAACAAAAAATTACTCGTCGTTCTTTGTCTTCAGAACCTTACGGCCACGGTAAAAACCGTTTGGGCTGATATGGTGACGCAGGTGTGTTTCACCTGTCGTTGGCTCAATCGCCAAAGGAGGCGCTACCAAAAAATCGTGGGCACGGTGCATGCCGCGCTTGGATGGGGTCTTCTTATTTTGCTGAACAGCCATGATAACTCCTGAATCTAAGATCTAAAATTTTAACATATCTGAATTGTCTACACAGAAAATCCAGAAATTCCTGCCGCGTTTGGGCGCGGAATCCCTTACTCATTGCTACACTTCATGCCACACTTCGTCACGTTCGGTACTGAACAACATCACAACCGCGACACTTAGCGCAACAACGTTACCGCAATCTGGTACAACAACATCTACAACCTTATTACTACTTTAAATTCTTTAACATTGCAAAAGGAGAGTCTTTTTTACCACTTTTTAACGCTTCGAGTACCGACGTATCGGGACAAACTGAATGTTTAGGTGATAGCGGCATCGCCAGTAAAGCCTCGTCTTCGACCAACTGAATAATATCGAGCGCCTTGGAGCCGATAATTACGTCAACCTGATCATCGTCTAGCAATGCGTCAATCTCGTCCGCGTTTGCTTCATCTTTTGCCAAAATCAACACAGATTCCGAGTCGACATCAAACGCAAAAGGGGCTAAACAACGTTGACAAGTTATTTGTAATGAGCCGGTGACAGTTAACGACAATTGAGGATGGGCAGCATGGTTTGAATCGCCAGCCAGCACCCATTTTAAAGTCCCTGAGGAGTCAGCTAATTCTTCTACCAGTCGTACCAGGTCTGTAACCGGGATCGCACCTTCACGACGTTCTTTCAGGCGGGAAAACTCAAACGCGTCGATAACAAAAGCACTCATAGGCCAAGCGGAACCCTGAAAACCTGCGATAATAACAGCCTTTCCCCTTATTAGTCAAAGTGTTAGCGCGCTTTTGTTCATCACTCAAACAAAAAAACGTCAAACTTCCGCCGTCTACTCTCGCTGGATGCTTTCTTTCTTGCCCTATGCCCTCTTCCGAACCGCACTTAACACCTAAACAGCGCAGTCCCGTATCGAATACCAGAACGTCGCCTCGGATTATTCTCGGCTCTGGCTCCGTGTATCGCAAGGAATTGTTGTCACGTTTAAACCTCCCGTTCGAGGTGGTTTCTCCTAATATCGACGAGACGCCCCGCTTTCGCGAAACACCAGAAATTACCGTTGTGCGACTGGCAAGAGAAAAAGCCCTGGCTGTCGCTTTGATGGTGCCAGGCGCTCTGATTATTGCCTCAGATCAAATAGCCACGCTGGATGGCGAGCAAATCGGCAAGCCTGGAAATCATGAAACGGCCCTTTTACAGTTGCAAAAAATGCGCGGTCGGCGGGTGATATTCCACACCGCGTTGTGCGTCTGGGACGGGCGCTCAATTCAACCTGAAAAAATAGTCCAACTCGAAAACATTCAGACTTTTGTCACTTTTCGCGATTTGCCTGACGAAGAGCTGGACGCTTATTTGCGCATTGAACAACCGTACGATTGCGCCGGAAGTGCAAAAAATGAGGGACTTGGCATTACAATTCTGGAAAAAATCGAGAGCACCGATCCTACAGCGTTGACCGGGTTGCCATTAATTGCGTTGACAGGCATGTTGCGCCGCGCTGGAGTCTCTTTTTTTGCGAAGTGAAGGCGACGCGAAAATCTTCGCATTTCGCGGCGGCTGCGCGATCATTACACTATAAAAACAAAGGTTAGTTAGCATGGCAGGCATCTTGTATTTGATACCCAACACCCTCGGGCAAACCGAAGGCGAACACGGGAATCCATTGGCATCCGTTATCCCGGAAGACGTCCAGCGCATCACTGCCAGGCTGGAATATTTCGTTGCCGAAAACGCTAAAACAGCGCGCGCATTTTTGAAGTTAATCAACGCTTCCCATCCTCTTACGCAAACGCTGCAAAATATTACAATTGCAGAATTAAACGTCAACACCCCTGCCACCGCGCTGCCCGACTTGCTGAAGCCCTTGTTGGACGGCCGCGACGCTGGCCTGGTTTCTGAAGCCGGCGTTCCTGCTGTAGCCGATCCCGGTGCAAATCTGGTGCGGTTGGCGCATGCACATGGCATTCAGGTCAGACCGCTGGTTGGTCCGTCATCCATACTATTGGCAGTAATGAGTAGCGGTTTGAATGGTCAAAGTTTTGCATTTAATGGTTACCTACCGATCAACGTTGACCAGCGGACCAAACGTATAAAGGCCCTCGACCTGCGCTCCCGACAGGAAAATCAAACACAGCTTTTTATCGAAACGCCCTACCGTAACGCTGCGTTACTTGAAGCACTGAGTGCGCACTGTCAATCGAATACACTGATTAGCGTGGCGACGGATCTAACTTTGTCGACGGAGACCATCAAGACGCAAACAGCGGCTCGCTGGAAGGCCGCGCTCGGCGCGAACAAAGGCCCTGACTTTCATAAAAAGCCAACAGTGTTTTTGATACTCGGCGAGTAATTCGACCCGTAAGTAATCAGCATATTTCCCTGAAGAAGTCGACGCGCGCACAAAAACGCAAAACGGCGACAGTATTGCGCTGTCGCCGAATTTGCATGTCTCGAGAGACGTATTCTTGAGAAGTCGAAAACTTCTCGGGGCCGCATTTAATGCAGTGGTGTCCAGCATTTAATCGTCACTCTAGCGCAAGGGGTGTATTGCTCCAGATTCGTCAATTCAATACCGGTGGATTACTGTTGAATGGCTAACGATAGCGTGATCTCTATATTCGCCTCCTCAAATAATTCTGCTGAATGTGACTTCACTATACGACAAAATTATCAAAGTACAAGACGACTTATTCCGAAGTCGTCCTGACTGCCCAAATCATTTCCAAAACATTAACGCAATAAATTAATTAGAATTAAACAAACATTTATATAATATTAACGTAATACAGGTTTCTGCGAACTGAGTATAGATCCAACAACTCCCTCGCCAACCGACACGCCAAATTTTTTCAGTACGCGCTCAGGTAACCCTTCGCTCTTGGTGTAATCAACGACGTCTTCAGCCTTCAATATATCGCGTGAGACACTTTCAACCGTGCCATACCCGTCTGCCAATCCCATATCAATCGCCTTACTCCCCGTCCAAAATAAACCGGAGAATGTTTCTGGCGTTTCTTTGAGACGTGAACCTCGACCCTTGCGAACCACGTCAATAAATTGCTGATGAATTTCACCCAGCATTTCTTTTGCATAGCCTTTTTGGGTTTCGCTCATCGGACTAAACGGATCAAGAAATCCCTTATTTTCGCCTGCCGTCAGCAAGCGCCGTTCAATGCCTAATTTTTCCATCAATCCGGTAAAACCAAATCCATCCATCAGGACGCCAATTGAGCCGACAATACTGGCCTTGTTGACATAGATTTTATCCGCTGCTGCAGCGATGTAATAACCACCCGAAGCGCACATTTCGTCGACCACGACATAGAGTGGCTTCTTCGGATATTCCTTGCGCAGGCGACCGATCTCGTCATTGATAATACCTGCCTGAACCGGACTACCACCGGGACTATTTATTCGCAATATCACCCCCACCGAATCCGTCGCTGCGAACGCGTTATCGAGCGCTGGAATCAGCACATTGGCGGACCCGCTACCGTCAGCATCGATGACGCCGTTCAACTTCACCAGCGCCGTATGCCGACCCACGGTCGTGGTGTCAGCGCTCTCATAATGGGTCGCATACCAAATCCCAAAACCAATCAGACATAACGTCGCCAGCTTAAAGAAAATGCCCCAACGTCGGCGTGCACGTTGTTCGCGCAACGAGCCTGTCGCCAGTTTTTCCAGCAAATCACGTTCCCAACCTTCTTTTTTTGGATTTTCCATATTCTCAATATCGGTTTTGCAAATTGTTAGTACGCATTTCGGTTTTAGATCACCGGGCAAATGAAGCTGCGCCTGGACCCACTTATTGACTACTATTCCACTCCAGGTGCGTTCGTACACTTATCATGCACTCTGCCACTCTGCCACTCTGCCACTCGCTTGAGGTCCTTCAACCTGCTCACCGCGCCTTATATTTCAGGTGCATGAACATAGTCATCCGGTCGCCAGAATACCTGATTCTCATTTTCTTCCACTGCCAGCTTGCGCAGACTCGCACCACGACAAGGGCCGCCAACGCACTTACCCTGATCAGGCGTATAGACCGCGCCATGCGTAGCGCACATCAAATAGAGGCCACTGGACTCAAAAAAATCACCCTCATTCCAATCCAGTTCGATTGGAACGTGCGCACACCGGTTCAGATAGCCATGCACTTTATTTTCATACCGCACCACAAAGGCGGTCATATCCTGACCGTTTACTTTAACGGCAAAACGCACCCCCATGCCGCGCTCCAGCAGGTCGGCAGACGAGCAGATAGGGATCAAGGTAGACGTCATATTGACTCAGGCTGGAGCAACCTCACCTCAAGCGTTGTCATTTAGCCAAGTATGTAAAGCGATCACCGAGCTAGCGGTAAAGATCGGATGTAACGCTATTAGTTCACTCGCCGGGTGCGCACCATAGTCAACCGCAATGGCGGCCGCACCAGCGTTGATCGCCATTTGTAGATCATGCGTAGTGTCACCGATCATGACAGTGCGCTTAAGATCTTGACCCAATTCTCGCGTCAGTTCATGCAACATCGCTGGATGAGGTTTAGAAAAAGTCTCATCGGCACAGCGCGTAGCATCGAATACAGAAAGCAAATTAGACGAATGCAGTGCCCGATTCAGCCCCACACGACTTTTCCCGGTCGCCACCGCCAGGAAATAACCTTGCTGCGAAAGATCTGCCAACATCTCGCGAACGCCAACAAATAAAATTAAATCCTCGTCCTGCGCCAGGTAATGATGTCGGTAGCGCTCCACCACACGTGGATATACATGCGACTCCAGACCCGGCATCGCCATGCGTATTGCTTCCGATAATCCAAGGCCAATGACATGCGAGGCGACCTTTCGATCAGGGATCGGCAGACCAAGATCTTTTGCTGCGGACTGAATACACCTCACGATTGTCGCGGTACTGTCCATCAGGGTACCGTCCCAATCAAATACGATTAAATCAAAACTTTTCCGCGCCATAATTCTGACAGTAACTTGCCAGCTCCTTATAATTTCAAAAAAAATTCAGTCATGAACGAGGACAACCTAAGCCGCCCTTTAGCCCATAACCCTATTTTAATCGTCCGCGGCTTCTGCTGCCGTATTTGTTTGAGGCAAGCTTTTTAGAAACCGCTCGCATTCAGGCGGCAGCGCGGCTTTCAACGTCACCGGTTTACCACTCTCGGGATGCGTGAAGGTAATTTGATAGGCATGCAAAAACATGCGTTTAAAGGCAACTCTTTCCCCATCAGCCTTTTGCAAAGCGCGATTTAACGAAAAATCCCCGTATTTATCATCTCCCGCGATCGCAAAGCCGCTAGCCGCAAGGTGCACCCTAATCTGATGCGTGCGCCCGGTCTTTAATTCGGCTTCAAGCAAAGCGAAATCGCCGTATCTGCGGATCAGACTAAATACTGTGTGCGAGGCCTGGCCACCTTCCTGGACCCGTACCCGACGCTCACCATCCGCCGCGGTATATTTATGCAATGGCAACTTTACATGCTGACGCGCATTTTTCCAGTCCCCGTGAACCAGCACCAGATAACGCTTATCCGTATCGCCATCGCGCATTTGTTCATGCAGATTAGTTAATGCAGAACGCTTTTTTGCCAACAATAGAACGCCCGAAGTATCGCGATCCAGACGATGCACCAGTTCCAAAAACTTCGCATCCGGCCGCGAAGCCCGCAATTGCTCAATCACACCATAGCTGACACCGGAACCACCGTGCACGGCAACGCCTGCGGGCTTGTCAATAACGAGCAGATGACTATCTTCTAACAAAATCTTGAACTCGGCACCTGGCGCTGTCTTTTCTGCTCTTTCGGCAATCCGAATCGGCGGCACTCTGAGAATATCGCCGTCGAGTAATCGATACGTTTGATCTATGCGGCCTTTATTAACCCGGACCTCGCCCGAACGCAATACGCGATAGATATGACTTTTTGGCACGCCTTTGCAAATGCGTAATAAAAAATTATCAATTCTCTGCCCTGCTTCTTCGTCCGTAATAGTGATTAATTGCACTTGAGGAGCGACTTCCGGGGGTGCGGCAACTTCTGCGACTTTGGTTACCCTAGGTAATTTGGTTAATTTGGCTGTCTCTTGCATCTTGCCTAGAAGAACAGTTTTGTGCTTGGTGGCGGCTGGGGTCCGCACCTGTGACTTGCCCTGAGTTCGCCCATCTCGGCGGCCCTCAGCCCTTACGCCAGAAAATCTCGCTAAGTCCTTCATTTTGAATATATAATTGTTTCACAGTGGTTACAAACCGCTGTTGGTGTAAGAATAAAAAGACCATTCTACACAGGGGCGTCTCCACCAGCCTCGCCAATTTGCAAATTTGATGGAAAAATGTGTACGCATCAGCCCTGCGCGAGTCAAGGTCGCACCGTAGTTGTCATCGGATAACGCGCACGGATGTTGGACAGTATGTTCGGATGAATAGGATAAGTCTGATGAGAAAATCACACGTTTCAGATTGTTGAAATGTTAGTGGTTAGCTCATTGGTAGATGCAGTAAACGTAACGCCGGTTTTTGCTGAACGATAGTTTTTTTACTTACCAAGACGCTCGCCCCCAGATTTCATGCTCGCAAGATATCATTGCGCTAAGCACGACGCTGATTCGATGCACGCTGGTTAGTTCAGCAAGCGGCGCTATTGCATTAGCGCCCCGTTGTGCCTCGCCATCGTTGCACTGGCACACTAAGGCAATTCCCTCCCCCCGAACACTCGTTCCTCGCGTACATCCCTGTATTCTGCTGCTGGAATCAATGCTTATTTGCATGATTAGGTGGCATTAAAATGGCCTCAGGGTCACGGAGTGAAAAAATGAAACGCATGTTGTTTAATGCTACGCAGCAAGAAGAATTGCGCGTAGCGATCGTTGACGGGCAAAAACTCATCGACATCGATATCGAAACCACCGGACGCGAACAACGCAAGTCCAATATCTACAAAGGTGTGATTACCCGTATCGAGCCGTCGTTGGAAGCCTGCTTCGTTAATTACGGAGAAGAACGCCACGGCTTCCTGCCGTTTAAAGAAGTTGCCCGCACCTACTTTAAAGAAGGCGTCGATGTCCGCAGCGCGTCAATTAAAGAAGCGTTGCGTGAAGGCCAGGAAATCATGGTCCAGGTCGAGAAGGAAGAGCGCGGCAATAAAGGCGCCGCCCTTACCTCTTTCGTATCATTGGCTGGTCGTTACCTGGTATTGATGCCTAACAACCCTCGCGGTGGTGGTGTTTCCCGCCGTGTGGAAGGTGAAGATCGCCAGGAATTGCGCGAAACGATGGACAAACTGGATTTGCCTTCAGGCATGTCCGTAATTGCCCGCACAGCCGGTATCGGCCGCAATGTTGACGAATTGCAATGGGATTTGAACTACCTGATGCAATTATGGCGCGCTATCGAAGGCGCTGGCACCCAAGGTAACGGCGCTTTCCTGATTTATCAGGAATCATCGCTGGTTATCCGTGCTATTCGCGATTATTTCCAACCTGATATCGGCGAAATTCTGATCGATACCGACGAAATTCACGAGCAAGCACAACAATTCATGGCGCACGTGATGCCGGATATGGTGCACCGGGTTAAGCGTTATCACGACGATGTTCCGTTGTTCTCGCGTTTTCAGATCGAACATCAGATTGAAACTGCCTATTCCCGCACGGTTCCACTACCGTCCGGTGGCGCGATCGTCATCGATCATACCGAAGCACTGGTTTCGGTCGACGTTAACTCCGCACGGGCAACCCGCGGCAGCGACATCGAAACAACCGCGTTTAATACCAATTGCGAAGCCGCTGAAGAAGTTGCCCGCCAATTGCGTTTGCGCGATTTGGGTGGTCTGATCGTCATCGACTTCATTGACATGGAGAACGCGAAGAATCAACGCGAAGTTGAAACTCGCCTGAAAGACGCGCTGCGTTATGACCGTGCACGTGTACAAATGGGCAAGATTTCCCGCTTTGGCCTGATGGAGTTGTCGCGTCAGCGTCTCCGTCCGTCACTGTCCGAAGGAAGTCATGTAACTTGCCCACGCTGTAACGGCACCGGGCACATCCGCGACATCGAATCTTCCGCCTTGCAAGTCCTGCGTATCATTCAGGAAGAAGCAATGAAGGAAAATTCCGCCGCGATTCATGTCCAGGCACCGGTAGATGTCGCCGGATTCCTGCTAAACGAAAAGCGTGGCGAGATCCTGAAGATCGAAACCCGCCATCGTGTCGCCGTGATCCTCATTCCAAACAAGCATCTGGAAACGCCGCATTACAAGCTTGAGCGTTTGAAACATGACGATCCACGCCTTGAAGAGACCCAAGCCAGTTACGCCATGGCAGAACAAGCTGATACCGACATCGGTTACAGCAAGCGCCAAAAAGAAGAAGGCAAACCGCGTCAGGAAGCGGTGGTCAAAGGCATCACGCCAGACCAACCTGCACCTATCGTGGAGCGTAAGCCAATAGCTGTAGCACCTGTTGTCGCCACCGCGGCTGCGGCTGGCGAAGGTTTGCTTGCAAAGATCATGGCATTCTTCTTCAAAAAGCCAGCGTCGACAGAAGTAGCCATTGCGCCTGTCGCAACGGCAGCCAAGCCTTCCCGCGAACGCGGCAATGATCGCAATGGTCGTGGTCAGCGTGGTCGCAATCGCGGCGGTCGCAATCGTGACCGTGACGAAGAAGGCACAGAAACGCGCGAAGAAAATGCTAACAGTGCGAAAAAACCGGTAGTAGCAGAAGTGGTTGTCGCAGCTAATTCAGAAAGTAAAACGCAACAGCGACAACCGCGCCCACCGCGTGAACCAAAAGAAGCGCGTGAGCCACGTGAGCCCCGGGAACCAAACGAAGGCCGTCAACGCGGCGAACGGACACCACGTCCGCCACGCGAAGACCGCAAAGAAGTTGCCATCGAAGTCAAGAAAGAGGAGCTGCCTCTTAACGTTGCATTGGTGGAAGCGTCGTTGGCACCTGTCGGCGTTACGCCAGAGCAAGCTAATGATACCGAATCGCTGGACGCAGGCGCACCTCGAGTGGACGGCGAAGCGGGCGAAGGCGAAGAACCGCGTCGTCGTCGTCGTCGTGGCGGTCGTAATCGTAACCGTCGTGATCGCGATAGTACGGAGAGCGGCGTTGAAGGTAGCGAAAGCACACCAGACGGATGGGCCGATTTGGTCGAGAGCGCAGAACATGCGCCGGTCAGCCATAACGCTCCATCGGCACTTGCTTCGGAGACTCTCGTTGCCGTTGCGCCGATCCATCTGCCTGCGACTGAAAGCGTTGCCCCAATCGCGGTAATCGACACTCCCGCCGCTTTGGTGGCGGCGCCAGCGGTTTTCGTACCCTCAATAGAAACAGCAGAAACAGCAAAAACGGTAGAAACGACTGTGTTGTCAGCGGCTATTGCCGCCCCCGCTGCTCCTCAGCAAGTTGTTGCCCTTCAGGAAGAAGCAAAGTCATCTGAACAGCTAACTGAAGTAGCGACCGCGGCGACTCATGTCGAGCCAGTGGAAGCACTGGCAAAGGTTACACCGACTGTCCAAGCGGCTATCCAAGCGCCAGAAATTGCTGCAGTGACGGAAAAACCAGCGTTAGCTGAAGCCACTTTCGCTGAGGCAAAGGTTGCTGAAACCAAGATTGCTGAAATCGAGGTCCCTGAAATCGTCAAGGAAACTCAGGTGATCGACGTTCCCGTGGCAGTTGAAGCCGCACCTGCGAATGGTGGTGTTATTGAAGCGCCGCATGTGATGGTACATGCGGTCAATACGGCCCAAGTCGTAACTACACCGGATGCAGTGCACCACGCACCCGTAACTGCAGTAGAAACGACAGCGCCGATAGCGATATCAGCGGCCTCTTCTTCAAGCGATGACTTGCAAAGCGCTTTGGATTCCGCTGGCCTGACCTTGGCCGGAACCGATCCAGCCAAACTACTTGCGGCACAAGAAGCGGCGTCGAAAATTGTGGTTGCGCCACGTACTCCACGTGAACGGAAACCGCGGCCAGTAATGACTGACGAGCCATTGGTGCAGATCGAAACTGAAACGAATCGGCAGTAACGGTTCACCATGCCACTTAATGAGTGGGACGGGTAGGAAAAGTAAAACCGAAGTTAGGAAAGCGGCTCCGTTGGCCGCTTCCTGACTGGAAAATTTTTTCTTACCGGCAGGAAAAAAAGGGAGTTTTTAACTCTCTTTTTTAACGTCAAAAATTTCGCCTGCAAAACCAATAATTGGCTAACGTGGTATCTTCCTTACCGTATGTTGCTACCGTATGCCGTTATCGTATTATCGTCGCACTTTTTTAGACGATAATAGACTTCATGCGAACTTCACATTTCGCTATGATTCGCATTCAGGTGCTAGGCTAATCCCGTAGATAAATCGCAAGGCCCGAGTTCTCTTGATGCCGGTATGCTGTTTGCAGGACGTAACTGAACAATCATAAAAAAAAATTAATTCGACAAGACATTTAGAAATTTCAGATAGACAATATGACTAAAAAAGTCATTCCACTGATTGATCATCGGCTGCTCGCACCTGTGTTTCCGACCACACTGGAATCCCCCACCGGACTTATCACGGATGCATCAGGCCGACCATTACACGATCTGAGGATTTCAGTCACGGATCGCTGCAACTTTCGTTGCGTCTATTGCATGCCACGCGCAGTGTTTGACAAAAATTACGCATTTCTGCCGCATACGGCTTTGTTATCGTTTGAAGAAATAACACGTCTGGCGAAAATTTTTGTGGCCCACGGCGTGAAGAAAATTCGATTGACTGGCGGCGAGCCGCTTTTGCGCAAACATATCGAAAAGCTCATAGAGCAGCTGAGCGCCTTGAGAACCCCGGACGGACAAGATATTGATTTGACATTAACTACCAACGGTTCCTTGTTGGCAAAAAAGGCGCAATCGCTAAAAGATGCAGGCTTAAATCGCGTGACCGTCTCTCTGGATGCCATAGACGAAAATATCTTTAAACAGATGAACGATGCCGACTTCCCGGTGGCGGACGTGCTGCACGGCCTTGATGTGGCTCATCAGGTAGGTTTGGGCCCAATCAAGGTCAACATGGTGGTTAAGCGCGGCGTCAACGATCAGGAAATACTGCCGATGGCGCGCTACTTCAAGACATCGCCATTTATTTTGCGTTTCATCGAATATATGGATGTTGGTGCATCCAATGGTTGGAAAATGGACGAGGTTGTTCCGTCATCCGAAGTGGTCCAGCGCATCCGGAATGTCTTTCCGATGTCGCCTTTGATGGCAAATTATGCAGGAGAAACCGCACAACGCTGGCATTACGATGACGGCGGTGAGATCGGTTTGATTTCCAGTGTCACGCAAGCCTTTTGCAGCGATTGCAGTCGCGCTCGGCTTTCAACCGAGGGCAAGTTATACACCTGCCTGTTTGCCAGCGAAGGCCATGATTTACGCGCCCTCTTACGCGGTAATGGCAGCGATGCGGAAATCTCGACCATCGTCGGACAATTATGGCGCGTGCGCGATGATCGCTACTCCGAGTTGCGAACGCTCAACACAGATGGCTTGACGCCAACCAGAAAAAAAGTCGAAATGTCTTATATCGGGGGATGATTATTTTTCGCTCATGGCCGGCTATTTCGTGCACTCGACCCTATACCTGACAGCGCTTTTTGAACAAAAAAATTAAACTGCGAATACATTATCCTTAAATTGTCCACCATCCTCACTCCCTTATGCATACCAATCAAATCACAGGTTTGATCCTCGCCGGTGGACGAGGAAGCCGTATGGGTGGAACCGATAAAGGTTTGCAGGCGCTCAATGGTGTCGCCATGGTGGTCCACGTAATGGCAATATTAGCGCCGCAAGTAGGGTCGCTGATGATCAATGCGAATCGCAATCTGGACGCCTACAGGTCCTTCGGCGTACCGGTCTGGGCGGATGCAAACGATGCGTTTGCTGGGCCATTGGCGGGCCTGCAGGCAGGACTAAAACATTGCCCAACTCCCTTTTTGGTCACAGCGCCGTGCGATTCGCCATTCTTGCCGCACGACCTGGTGGTAAAGTTGGCTGCTGCATTAGAAAGCGCTGAGGCGGATATCGCTGTGGCAGCCATAGCTGTGGCAGCCATCGCTGTGGCAGCCATCGCTGTGGCAGACTCCGCTGTGGCGGCAACAGCCAACACTGCCTTAAATGGTAACGAAACGGCCGCAACCGGGACCATTCAAACGCAGCCGGTTTTTATGTTGCTGAGAACCACGCTCATTGCAGATTTAACGACATATTTAAACGAAGGCGGCCGCAAAATGGAGACTTGGTATAAGCGACACCATTACACAGAAGTCCTGTTTCCCGATGCGCTGGCATTTCGCAATATCAATACGCCCGATGAATTACGTGAAGCAGATAACCCAGATCACAACCAATGACCAAGTATTCCAATTCGGCGGTTCAGTTCCCGTCAAGCACATCGCCATCGTCCCTGAGCGCTGCGATCAGTTGCGTTTCGGATTACGATTCCGACGCCCTGCCAGTAAGTCATGCGCAGGCGATTATCCGCCATTGCATTACCCCAATTCATGCAATAGAAAAGGTCGCCATCCGCAGCGCGCTGGATCGCGTGTTGGCAATCGATATTATTTCACCAATCAACGTTCCTGCCTACGATAATTCAGCAATGGACGGGTACGCATTTCATAGTGAAAGCTTAGTCACCGAAGGCGATACGACGCTCGACGTCATCGGCACGTCGCATGCCGGACGCGCCTTTGAAGGACCCGTTGGGTCAGGCCAGGCGATACGGATCATGACCGGAGCACCGATGCCTTCCGGCCTTGATACGGTGATTCCGCAAGAGTTCGTCAGCGCCTTCGACGGCAACCCGGCGGAATCGAATAGTCCGAACATTCCCCCCCTCCCGACTCGCTCCACCCCGTTTATCACCATCGCTTCAGGCGCAGTAAAAGCTGGCGCAAATCGCCGTCTGGCCGGCGAGGATTTGCAAACCGGCGCCATCGCACTAAAAAAAGGGCGAATTTTGCGCCCTGCGGATCTGGGACTATTAGCCTCGTTGGGGTTCGCCGAAGTTCCGGTGCAACGGCGGTTACGCGTCGCTTTTTTTTCTACAGGCGACGAATTGCGCTCCGTGGGCGAAGTGCTTGATTCCGGCTGTGTGTATGACTCGAATCGCTACACGCTATACGGCATGTTGCAGCGACTCGGCTGCGAAATCATCGACCTGGGCGTGGTTGCTGACGACCCTGTCGCGCTGGAAATCGCATTTAAAAGTGCGGCCGAAAATGCCGATGCCATTATCACTTCCGGCGGCGTATCTGTCGGGGATGCTGACCATACCCGGCGGATGATGGCGCAATTAGGCGAAGTAGCATTTTGGAAGCTCGGCATGCGCCCCGGACGTCCTCTCGCGTTTGGGACAATTAACAGCTCCGGCAAGCCAGCCGTATTCTTTGGACTTCCCGGTAATCCGGTAGCCGTCATGGTGTCGTTTTATTTCTTTGCGCGTGACGCACTTTTACACATGATGGGGGCGCAGTCGGCACCTCTTCCCCTCATGCAAGTAAGCTCTGCAGCGATCATTCGGAAGAAGCCTGGACGCACCGAGTATCAACGCGGCATTCTGGTGCGTCAGGATAATGGCGCATGGTCAGTTCGACCAACCGGGGCGCAAGGTTCAGGCATCCTGCGCTCAATGACTGAAGCCAATTGCATGATCGTTCTGGCGCACGAACAAACAGACGTTGCAATAGGCGATCAAGTTGAGGTGATTCTGTTTGATGGTCTGATTTAAACAGAATTTGCACGAATCCGCCGCTGCAGGATTATGCTTTCTAGTCACCTTCTTGTCACCACCGCCACCTGATAAGCGTAAGTTCTACTTAGGCAGGGTCGGCAA
Organism: Glaciimonas sp. PAMC28666; assembly: GCF_016917355.1. Lineage (GTDB taxonomy): Bacteria > Pseudomonadota > Gammaproteobacteria > Burkholderiales > Burkholderiaceae_D > Glaciimonas. The sequence goes on from NZ_CP070304.1 coordinate 798,819, forward strand.
GCTCGCTGTCAGGCCTATTTTGTCCAGGCCCGGTGAAGATGATCTCCGCGCCATGTTTATTAAAAAGCAGATTAATGCATATCAAAGCAAATCGCGTTGACTTTCTTCATCCTGCAATTGCTCCGCTGCCTTACCCAGCACCAATTGCGCTGCCTCGCTCGGTAACGCTTCGACTGACTTTAACTTACGTGCCATTTGTCGACTACGAACCTCAGCCTGATCAATATTTTTTGCAGCCCGCTCCAGCGTTAACTTGGTCGCTGCCAGAACATCCCCAAACTTGGTAAATTCAGTTTTTACCGCGCCCAGCACCTGCCAGACTTCCGACGAACGTTTCTCCAGCGCCAGTGTTCTGAAACCCATTTGCAAGCTATTTAATAGTGCGGATAAAGTCGATGGACCAGCGATGCTAATCCGATGGAGACGCTGCAAATCATCGGCCAGACCAGGACGTCTCATGACTTCCGCGTACAAACCTTCGGTCGGCAAAAAGAGAATCGCAAAATCGGTAGTAAGCGGCGGGGACAAATATTTTTCCGCGATCGTTTTCGCTTCGCCGCGCACCACCCGCTCCAACTCGCGACCTGCCAAGGCAACTCCGTCGGCATCCGCCCGATCGGCAGCTTCCGACAGTCGTTCGTATTGCTCTTTCGGAAACTTCGCGTCGATTGGCATCCACACCGGGGTATTGCCGTCATCGTTACCGGGCAACTTAATCGCAAACTCTACCCGCTCTCCGGTTCCGGGCACGGTCTCAACGTTTTTCGCATATTGCTCCGGGGTTAAGACTTGCTCCAGCAACATTTCAAGTTGCACCTCGCCCCAGGTTCCACGCGTTTTAACGTTAGTCAGCACCCGCTTCAAATCGCCGACGCCAATCGCCAACTGCTGCATCTCGCCTAAACCTTGATGGACTTTTTCCAGCCGGTCGGAGACGATCTGAAACGATTCGCCCAAGCGCTTTTCTAGCGTTGCGTGGAGTTTTTCATCCACCGTTTTACGCATTTCTTCAAGGCGCAAACCGTTGTCATTCTGCAGGTCCTTGATTTTTGCCTCTAGCGTTGTCCGAATTTCCGTCATCCGTTGCGCGTTTGACTCGGTCAGCGTTGCCAAGGTCTGATTGAGGGTATCGCCAAACCGCTGTAAAGAAAGTGCCTGCTCTTCACGACTGGTCTGCGCCTGTTGATTCATTGCCAGGCGCATGCTGTCGAGTTGCTGGGCATTGGTTTCGTTGAGGCGCACGAGTTGTTGGGCAAAGGCATCGATCTGACTATTTTGCAGCGTCGCGACGCTCGTCATCTGGGCCAGCACAGTCTGTTGCAATTGCCCAAAACTCGCACCGATTTCCTGGCGTGTACTCTGCCCGCTACTCTGTACCTGATCGCGCAATTCGCGTTCATTCCGCTCCGCGATATCTTGCTGGCGCCGCAACAGATCGTCTTTTAGCTGCGTCCATAGTGTCTGCTGCACGTCACCCTTTTCAGCGCGTCCGTTACGCCACAGACCAATCACTTGGAGTACGATAATGATGGCGGCAATAATTAGCAAAACAAATAACTCGGTTAACGTCATGATGTCAGATCAAAAAAAGGGGTTGCATCGGCAACCCAGTAAAATAAAATAGTGCGAGCGGTCTAGACTGGCGTATCGACCTTATCGGCTTTATTCCGCATCCAGTCAGCAGTATCGAAGAAGGACAGCATCAAGCGTTCCTGCAGTTTCTCTTCCAATCCGACATCCTGCATCGCCAGCGCCATGCAGCGCAACCACTGATCCCGCTCCGGCGTAGAAATCGCATACGGCAGGTGCCGCGCCCGTAAGCGTGGATGGCCAAACCGCTCAACAAACAAATCCGGCCCTCCGCTCCAGCCGGACAAAAACCAATAAAACTTGTCTCGCGACCCATCTAGAGAAGTCGGATGCAATACCCGCACATTGGAAAACGCAGGCTCCAGGTCCATCAAGTCGTAAAACCGATCGACCAATTCCCGCAAACGCCCAGCGCCACCAATCAATTCAAAGATAGACGGCGGCGTCAGTTCAGGAGAAGAATTATTTTCAATATTCATAGACCCGAATAATAACGCAACCCAAGCGCCAGTTGCAGCAGCATTTCAAGTTGCGACTCACCATTCAAGCCTCCCGCAACGTCTCCAATGGCGGTCGAGACAAAACCCCTCTCAACCCAATCCACCCACCCACAAACGTACAAAGTGCCCCAACCACCATCCCGGCAATCCAAATCAATGGACTAAATGCCCAGGTAAAGCTAAACACATAGTGCGCTAATGCCCAGCCTATAGCCGCCGCGCCGGTCGCCGCCAACAACCCTGCCAAACTCCCGATCAACGCAAATTCAATCCATTGGGCATGCGACAACTGTGTGCGCGTGGCACCCAAAGCCCGTAACAACCCCGCTTCACGCGTGCGCTCCCCTTGCGAACTTAACAGCGCCGCATACAATACCAGCCCACCGGAGGCCAGCGTAAACAAGAACAAAAACTCTACAGCCGCCACCACTTGATCGACCACATCCTGCAATTGTTGAATAATGATGCCGATATCAACCACCGTCAAATTGGGAAAATCACGCGTCAACTGGTTTCCAAGGTTGCTCTGCGAGGGCGGCAAACGGAAGGCGGTGATCCAGGTCTGTGGCGTATTGACCATTGCCTTCGGGTTTAATATAACAAAGAAATTGACCTGCATGGAGCCCCATTCCAGCTTACGCAAACTGGTGATCGGCGCGGTCACTGTCTGACCGGCAATATCAAAAGTTAGTTTGTCACCTAGTTTCAGATGCAAGGTTTTTGCTAATCCCTCCTCCACAGACGCTTCCGGCTGATCATCCTTATACCAACTTCCCGCGACGATTTCATTTTTCGGCGGCACGCCGACCATCGTGGACAAATTGAATTCGCGTTCGACCAATCGCTTTGCACGATCTTCCTGATACGTGTCGGATTTAATCAAGTTTCCGTTAATTGCAGTTAAGCGGCCACGAATCATTGGATATAGGTTCGGTTGCGCAATACCTGCCGCCACCAGTCGTCGATTGATATCGGACAATTGCTCGGGCTGAATATTAATCACAAAGCGATTGGGTGCGTCGGCCGGGGTCGACTGACGCCACGCGCCGATCAAATCGCCCCGTATTACGGTCAACAATAGCAACGCCATCAGGCCGAGGGCGAGTGCCACGATTTGCACGATCGTCGCGCCGGGCCGGCGCTGCAATCCGGTTAAGGCAAAGCGCCAGCTTGGATGTTTGAAAGCACCGCGCGCGTACCGCAGCGATTTCAATGACAACCAGGAAATCAGGGCAAAGACCGCAAAGCACCCCAAAAAACCCAGCGCAGTCAACAGACCAAGTTTGACATCGCCCGCTTGCCACAACAACAAACCGATGAAAGTGAGCGTTCCCAGCCCATAGGTAGCAACTACGGCTACCTGGGGAGCGTCTTGTTCGCGCCGTATGACGCGGTTATGCGGCACGTTGCGTAACTGTAGAATCGGGGGGAGAGCAAACCCTATCAATAACAGCAACCCTGTTACGATTCCTTGCAAACCTGGAATAAAACCAGGTGCGGGCAAATCGTGCGAGACAAATTTACCTAACGTTTCAAGTAATACGAAATGTGCACCAAATCCGATCAGGGCACCGACGATGCTTCCCACCAGACCGATCAAGAAGAATTCATATACATACAGTTGGGTTACCTGATTTTGGGTCAGGCCCAAACAACGCAACATTGCGCAGGCGTCCAGATGACGCAACATGAAACGCCGGGCCGCCATTGCCACCGCCACCGCGGCCAACATGGCAGACAAAAGACCTACCAATGATAAAAATTGCTGCGCCCGATCCAGGGTTGCCCGCATCTCGGGGCGCCCGGTTGCCAGCGACTCTATCCGCACGCCTTTAACGTTATCCCGTGCGATCTCGGCTTCGGCCCAGTCCTGAAATTCCTGAATCTGGGGCGCAGCACCGGCCAGCAGTAAGCGGTAAGTCACGCGAGAGCCGTCCTGCACCAGATGGGTGGACGCCAAATCAGCCATCGAGAGCATCACACGCGGTGAAAAATTGACAAAGCCGCTGCCCCGGTCAGGTTCAATCGATAGGATGCGGGCAATTTTGAAGGTTCGATCACCCAGCTTAAGAGGTGCGCCTACGTTGATATTCAATGCGCTCAGGATATTCGGATCGACCCAGACCGTCCCTGTAGCGGGAACCGAACGCGTGACCTGATCAATACCACCGGGTTTATCGGTAACACTTAGATGACCGCGTAGGGGATAACTTGGGGAGACGGCTTTTAGCGATGCTAGCTGGGAACGGGAATCATCGCCCTCGCCAGATAGGGCCATGCTAGGAAAAACCACCGTATCGGCGATTGTTAAACCGCGCCGTCGGGCCTCTTCGCGCCAATTCGGATTCACCGGCTGGTCCGCGCCAATCAATAGGTCAGCACCCAGTAGCTGGTGTGCGTCGCGGGCTAACCCGGCGCGCATCCGGTCGACGAAAAATCCGACTGAGGACAACGCCGCCACCGCGACAATTAACGCTATTAATAAGAACCGTAATTCACCCGCGCGCCAATCGCGCCGCGTCATGCGCAGAGACTGCAAAATCATGTACTAAGCCTTTGAAAAACCCAGCGGAGACTACGCCACAGCTTGGGCAACAACCAGATTGCAACAGTGAAGAATACCAGTAAAAATCCGAACAAAACCCAAGGGTGATAAAACGCCGCCCATAAAGCACCCAATACGGTGACATCCTCAGAAAATGATGCCGCCCAGTTACTTAAAGGTTCAGGTGATGTATTGATCATCGCGCGACTGCCCGCTTTGGTCGCATGGGCGCTGGCGGCGAAAGTGCCACCGACTAACGCCGCAGCGGTCGTCACCGCCGGGTCCATGTGTCCCATAGCAGCAGCACTCAGCACAGCGCCGGCAGGTATCCTTATAAACGTCTGGATAGCATCCCAAATTGAGTCCAGTCCAGGAATTTTATCGGCCAAAAACTCCACCAGGGTCAGCACTCCGGTGAGGCCCAGAATCCAGGGAGATTGCAATACGTCAAGCGTATGCGGAAGGGTAATCCAGCCAAAATGCCCGAATAGGCCAGCGACGAATAAAGCCATATAAAGGCGAATACCGCTCGCCCAAGAGAGGCCAGCAGCCATTGCAGCAGTCGAAAGTATATCCACCGTATCGTCTCCTCACTGAAATTGGATTCGCCCTGATCAAATCGATCTGACGGCCAATGGCATCAGTTGATTGAGAGAAAAAAAACGCTCTGCCCCTTATTTATACGATATGCCATCGTGGAACGGTCGGCAAGCGTTGCGTGAGCGCCTTACGAACTCTGGCCCATTAAGTCACAATCGGACATCATCCGCGCAACATCAACCAGGACACCAGCACGATTAAAGCCAGGCTGAAACATACAAGCGACGTTCGGGAAGATGATGCGCCAACGCTAGGCCGGACGAAACGCTCACTACGCCACCGATGGCAAGCGGAATCCCGACCAGCCAATTGACATGCCCCGCATAGGCGAACGTGCATAAGCCACCACCGTGCCTGGCAGTACCAGCGCCACCCGCCACCATGCCCAATAACAGATCGCCACCGAATAATAAGCTTTCGACCTTATTTTAGTGCCCATTAGCAATAAGTGCGCCGGACTCCGAAGCAACTACACCGATGAAGGGGTGCATTTCGCCACCGTTATTCCCGCTGCCAGTTCGCCGATATCGACCACCGTCCCCGCTACAAAATATTATTCAGGATTGACTAAACGCGGTACTTTGACGTCACCGCATTGGGCGCGGTCCCGTAGCGCATGGTCCATTAGCACCAGCGCCAGCATTGCCTCGGCGATGGGCGTAGCCCGAATTCCAACGCAAGGGTCATGCCGACCGAACGTTTCCACGGTCGTAGGCTCGCCCTGCTTATTAATCGACTGACGCGGCGTGCGGATGCTGGATGTCGGCTTGATCGCAATGGTCACGGTGATATCCTGGCCGGTCGAAATTCCGCCCAAAATACCCCCCGCATTATTGGATAAAAATCCCTGAGGCGTGATCTCATCCCCATGCACCGAGCCTTTTTGAACAATGGATGCAAATCCAGCACCAATTTCGACTGCTTTAACAGCATTGATACCCATCATTGCGTACGCAATATCGGCATCAAGTCGGTCATATAAAGGCTCGCCTAAACCGATGGGAACGTTGGAAGCGACCACGTTGATGCGCGCCCCACACGAGTCGCCGTCCTTACGTAGTGCGTCCATATACGCCTCAAGCGCATCGATCTGACTAACATTCGGCGCAAAAAAGGGATTTTGGGGAACAAATTCCAAAGACTCAAAATCAATCGGAATCTCGCCCAATTGACTCATGTAGCCTTTAATAACGGTGCCGTATTGCTGAAATAACCATTTTTTAGCAATCGCCGCCGCCGCGACCGACGGCGCCGTAAGACGCGCTGAAGAACGTCCACCACCACGCGGATCGCGGATGCCGTATTTTTGCCAATATGTGTAATCAGCGTGACCGGGCCGGAAGGTTTCAACAATGTTGCCGTAGTCCTTACTACGCTGATCCTGATTGCGAATCATCAACATGATCGGAGTGCCGGTGGTTTTGCCTTCATAGACGCCCGACAGAATTTCAACCGTGTCAGGCTCCTGGCGTTGGGTAACGTGCCTGGAAGTTCCCGGCTTGCGTCGATCCAGATCGATTTGCAGGTCTGCTTCACATAAATCCAGACCGGGAGGGCATCCATCCACGACGCAGCCGATCGCCGGGCCATGGGATTCGCCAAAATTGGTAACGGTAAATAGCGAGCCAAAGGTATTGCCGGGCATGATGATCCTGATTAATTAAGCTTTAAAAGATAATTTTACCAGTGCAGATGACGAAACAGTTATTCGGACACCGGTTCTGGGGGGTTTCCCCCATTTTCGATAGAAGATGAGACAGACTTTTGCACAGACCTTTGCACAGACCTTTGCACTGATGGATTGATGAGTTGCATCTGATCGTCCTGCAAACCGACTAGTAAAGCCTGCCCGTCTGGCGCAACCCGAAACTGGCCGTAACGTGCCGCCGCAAAAGCCGTACCTTGGCCTTCTTGAAAGAAATAAGCGTCTGAGACCACTTTTACATGACCGTTACGCACCCGGTACTCGATCAAAGCCTCGTTGTGCGATAGCGGCTTGCCATTGTCTAACCGAACAAATTTTGCGGGTAAATGGGAGGTATCATCCGGCACCATGATAACCGCCTTGCCGGTGATTGGCAGCGATGCAGAAGATCGCATAATATCGCGGGATAGTTGCCAGTCCAGCGCCATATAGTCCCCTTGCATCAATGACCGTGGATCGACCGGGGCCATCGCCAACGAGACGCTACGGCCATATTTAAGCAACTCTTCTTTGTGCCAGATCGCCTGATTGATGGCCGCCAGTATCAACATCAGCCCGATCAATATCAACCCGCCGCGATTGCTTTTTACAATGCTTCGATCAAACATTTTCCACCTTCACGGGCAGCCACCGTTGAAGAAAACAGGCCGTCAGCAGTAAGCCGCCGGCCGACATCAAACCAATGGATTTGACCAATAAGGTTAAATCCATTGAATAGTAAAACCACCCCAGATAACCTAGCGAAGCGACGATACCAAGCGCAGTTATCCCAGATCGGCCCCGCGCAAACCCGAGCAACATCAACATGGCTCCCACAACAAAGCCAACCACCCACATTCCCAGGATAGCGAATACCAGGCCGCACGCGAGGGTAAGCCGCCGCTGCATAGTTGATAAGGATGAGGATAATTGAACGACCAGCGCAAAAAATATCATGCCAACAATGGCAGGATCAAACAGGTATAGCCATCGATATAAGCTGTTGCCCAATCCGTCGCTACGATGATTATTTGCCACCTGCGTCAGCAACCAGGAGGGAAACCAAATGGTGGTAAGCGCAAGGCACAGCAGCGCCAACGTCAGACCGATAGTCACCGGCAAAAATGCGTGTCGCAGCCGCATCTGCCAGTACGACTCATCCAGCCAGAGCAGCGCCACCAGTGCAGCGCAGATCGGCAGGACCGGACTTGGTCCGAGCCACATCAGGCAACCGATATGCAGCGCCAGCACCGCAAAAAAAGTACATAGCAGGCGGTGTAAAAAATTAGGTATCAGTGTCACCAATAAAGCTTGAATCAAAGCGATGCAGAACAAAGGCCACGCGACATCGACGCCATAAGTCGCAAATAACCAAAAGCCCGCCATCCCTTGCCCCGCCAAACTTAATGCTAGTGCTATCTGATGCCACAAATCGGTATGGCCGGCTCTTAGCATTCCGTCAGCCACCGCAATCAAACCTAGCCCACCGATGAGTAAGGCGCTGTCTCCGCGCTGCAGATGATCGATTAAGAAAAAGCCAAAAAATGCCATCAGGAACAGGCCAGCCAACCAACCGCAAACGCCCAGCATCAAACGCATGAACCACGGTGCAGGCGGCTCTGGCGGCGACCACAGTGGTGCTGCGTTTGATAGCACACTACCTTCCTCATGCAACCGTTGCCAAAGGCGTAAATATGACATTTCCGAGGTATTTTTATCAGACACGATGTCGGACCCATTGATCAACGATTCAGGGCCGCTCATTTCAACCACCGTGACCCAACTACGCTGCATGGACCGTAGCCAGAGTGCTGCCAAGGTTGAGGCAATAACCAGAAATAGTCCTACCACCATCAAACCGATCATTGCAGGAAAATTTTGTCCGAAAAAGAGCATCCCAATTAACTGTCCGGTTCCCACCGCTATCAGCGCACAACAGCAACCGGTCAGCAAAACCAGGTCGCGGCGGCGGCGATAGAGCACGAAAAATCCAACAAATACGATCAACATAACAATCGAACTTAACTGAATCCAAACCGAGTGAGCACCTAGCCGATTTATAAGGCGACCGGATAAAAAAATAAAATGACTGGTACCTGACGCTAACGCCAGTAGGGCTGCAAAGCGGATGAAGATGCGATATCTATGCAAATTATCTGCGATAGCGGACTTGGGATCACTACGGTATAAAACGATCTCAGTGCAGCCCCATATCAAGCCATTTAGCCAGAATAACCAAACGCTTAACGGTTTCCCTCCTTCCAGATTACTGAAGAAGCCAAACGTCGTATTCATGGGATATAACGTCAATGCCAGATTAAGCAATCCTAACCAAAGGCACCATGCAATATTCAGACGGGAGACCAATACCCAGGGAAAGATTAAAATACTCCAGGTCAAAAATAATTGGTAGGAATCTGCGCCGGTTTGATAAGTCTGGCCAAAATAGGCCAGCAGCGCCCCACAAAGCAACATCGCCGCCAGCAAAGCGGCCTGCCCCTTTAACGTATCCAGCGTAAAACGTCGCGCCAGTAATGCCGCTGCGATCAATAACCCCTGCAGTAAAATGAATTTGGCAAAGCGCGGCAAAGCGTCCCAATTAAAGGAAAAGAAAAAAATCACCCCAACGGCTAGAAACAAAACCCCTGCAAACAAACAAATATTTTGCAGGAATTCTTTCCAGTCGGCACGCCCCGGCAACACACCTGAAAACCGCAAAGCACGCTCAGCCGCAATCGGCGATATTTTTTTTTCTTGCAGCCACTGCGTTATCGCCGGGCGCATGGCAGCACCCTGACGTAGCGGAAGGTGCTCAGATGAAGAGTAAGATTCTTCGCCAGATTGCATGTGCGGCGTCGGTTGCAGCGTCACTTCCATGCACCCCGCAAATCCTGCACCTGTTGTTGTAGATATTCTGGCGTCGCATCGGCTGGGACAACGGCTTTTCCTACTGCCAATTCCAACACTGACAACGGGCCGCGTTTGAACGAGCGCCCAAATGGATTGCCTTCGCTATGGGTCCACATGCTGCCCCACAATCCACGCAAAGCCATCGGAATGACCGGAACCGGCGACCGTGCAATAATTTTACTGACGCCTCCGCGAAATGCACTGATATCACCGTTAGTAGTCAATTTACCTTCTGGAAAAATGCAGATCAGGTCGCCTTCTTCAAGTGCTTTCGCGATGTCCGAAAAACTTTTCTCCATCAATACCGGATCTTCTTTTGCCGACGCGATCGGTATTGCTTTGCTATTTCTAAATACCCACGCCAAAACCGGTATTTTGAAAATCCTATGATCCATCACAAAACGGATGGGGCGCGGGCTGGCTGCCATAATCACAATCGCGTCCACATAACTGACGTGGTTACACACCAGCATCGCCGCGCCATGCTCCGGAATTCTGCTTATATCCACGGTACGTACGCGATGGATGGTATGGATCAAAATCCACGCCAAAAACCGCACCAGATATTCTGGCACTACGGAGAAAATGTAGATGGCTACCACTGCGTTAAGGATAGCTGTCACCATAAAAATTTGCGGAATCGTGAGGCCTGCTTTTAACAACACCATCGCCAGGAGCGCGGCCACAACCATAAACAAAGCGTTCATGATATTCATCCCTGCTATCGTGCGCGACAAATGCGCTGGATCGCTGCGCGTTTGAATCACGGCAAACAAGGGAACAATATACAGGCCGCCGAACAATCCGATCATCAGGCAATCAAACAGAATTCGTACGCTGCTATGCTGTGCGAAAAAACCCATAAAATCGACCGTACCGGTGTTGGTGTATCCCTGACTTGCCAGAAACAGATCAAAACCGAATACTGATAATCCAATCGCGCCAAATGGCACTAAACCAATTTCCACCTTATGACCGGAGAGTCGCTCACAAAGCAGCGAACCGCCGCCGACACCGAGCGAAAATACCGTCAACAATAAAACGAAAACACTGTGATCTCCATGCAAATAGTTTTTCGCATAAAGTGGAAATTGAGCCAACATGATTGCGCCATAAAACCAGAACCACGAATTGCCCATCATTGCCAAAAATACTGGGCGATTCTGACGTGAGAAACGCAAATTGCGAACCGTTTCAGTAATGGGATTCCAATTGATTTTCAAGTCAGGTTCCGGCGCTGGCGTCAGCGGAATTCGGCGGCTAAATAACCAGCCGACGATTGCGATGAGAATAGTGCCGCCGGCTACCAGTTCGATTCCCCACGACTGGTGCACGACCAATACCGCGCCCAGAATTTCGCCCAGCAAGATACCGACAAAAGTCCCCATCTCAATGACGCCATTACCGCCGATTAATTCATCTTTTTTTAGTTGTTGGGGGAGATAGGCGTATTTAACAGGGCCAAAAAGGGTTGAATGCAAGCCCATACCCACGATGGCTGCCACTAACACCCAGAGATTATGGTTCAGCCAGCCGAATGCCGCTAACGACATAATGGCGATTTCCAGTAGTTTTACAGACCGGGCTATGCGAGACTTTTCGAATTTGTCGGCGAATTGACCCGATGTTGCCGAGAATAGTAAAAAAGGCAAAATAAACAATCCCGGTATAAGATTATTCAGGAAGCCGGGGTCCATGCTGGTCCAGCTCAACGCGTCGTACGTCAGAATCGTGAGCAACGCTGTCTTGAAAACATTGTCGTTAAAGGCGCCAAAAAATTGCGTCCAGAAAAATGGCGCAAAACGGCGTTGGCTCAGCAATGTAAATTGATTCGGTCGATTTGATGGTTGCATGGGCGATCAATAAGTTAAAAACAGTACCTCAGGAATGCTCCTTCGGCGATTGTAGGTCGACTGCGTCGCATTGTGACATAGGCGCCTTCTCTCATTACCGCGTCGACATTTAAATTTAGCCGGGAGTTACGTTTTATATCTGAGCGCAGAAGCACATGCGCGTCACGTCACGTCATGCTGATCCCGTCGTGCGTATCCGACCATGATCGCACGCAGCCGATTACCTGATTGCCGATCGGCTCAGATTTCGGCGCTATTTTCACCAATTTTTATTACTGGATGATGATCGACCTCGACGAAAGTGCGCCAGGTATTCCAAAATCCGACCACAAATGTAAAAAAAACCGTCAGCAGCGACTAATTGCCACTAACGGTTTTTCTAATATTTGATCAAAATTAACTAACGCCCGCACATTTAACAGGGCAGAACTGTTAAAGCTTTGCTTCCCAATCAATCGTCAGGCGATGGCAAATTCGAAGGCCAATCCCGGATATAGGCTTTCAGCATCTTGTTTTCAAAGCCCTGCGCATCCAGAACCGCCTTAGCGACATCATAAAATGACATGACGCCAAGCAAGGTGTTTGCATCCATCACCGGAACGTAGCGCGCGTGGCGCTCCAGCATGATGCGCCGCACTTCATTCACCTCAGTATCGGGGGTAATCGTGATGGGACTGTCGTCCATGTGTTTTCGCACGGTGTTGGTGCCTACCTCGCCGCCATTTTCGTGGATCGCCTTAAGCACTTCGCGAAACGTCAGCATTCCCACCAGCGTGCCGAATTCCATCACTACGAGCGACCCGATATCCTTCTCGGCCATCGTATTGGTCGCCTCTAGTAGCGGTGTCTCCGGTGTCACCGTATAGAGGATGTTGCCTTTGACTTTGAGTATTTCAGAAACTTTCATTGGGTCATCCTGCCTTTGCTTGTTATGCTTGTATCGAGGAACCTGTCAGACTTTGTAATCGGCAAAAATGTTTGAACGCCTCATTTTCACCGACCTTAAGCAAGATAGTCCCACTATTGCCACAAAAAATCAGCAAAAAATTGCGTTGTTCAGTTACTTTTTTCTTCAACGCCCTAAAGCCGTTCAGATTCCTTGAATGTAGCTTAAGCCCGTTGAAAAATCTAGCACTGACTGAAACACTGACCATTCAAGACTAAAAACCGTACCACAAACAATTATAAATTAGGAGAATTCGTCGTCATGCGTAAACCACCCTCCCCTGGTTTTGATACTCTATCACTCCACGCTGGTGCTGTCCCTGATCCAACCACCGGAGCCAGAGCGACTCCAATTTACCTTACTTCGGCTTTTGTCTTTAAAGACTCCGATCACGCTGCGTCATTATTTAATATGGAACGTGCCGGACACATTTATTCGCGCATTTCGAATCCGACCAACGCGGTGTTGGAAGAACGCATTGCAGCGCTCGAAGGGGGCGTCGCCGGGATCGCTGTCGCCAGCGGTCAGGCGGCATTGCATCTCGGTCTTGCGACGATTGCTGGTGCGGGTTCACACGTCGTCGCGTCGCGTGCGCTGTACGGTGGTTCGCACAACCTGCTGGCTTACACCATGAAACGCTTTGGCATCGACACCACCTTCGTCGATCCACGCGATCTGGACGCCTGGCGCGCGGCGATTCAGCCGAATACCAAAGTATTATTCGGCGAGACGCTGGGTAATCCCGGTCTTGATGTCCTCGACATAGGCCGGGTTGCAGCACTCGCGCACGAGCACTATCTGCCGCTGATGGTTGACTCAACCTTCACCACACCCTATTTACTGCGTCCTTTCGATCATGGAGCTGATCTGGTGCTGCATTCCGCGACCAAATTTCTCTGCGGCCATGGCACCGCTATTGGTGGCCTGCTGGTGGACGGCGGCACCTTCGACTGGCAACAAGCCTATGAAAAGACTGGCCGCTTCGGCGAGCTATGTGCGCCTTATGACGGCTTTCACGGCATGGTGTTTTCGGAGGAGTCGACCGTAGCGCCATTTTCTTTACGTGCTCGCCGCGAGGGCCTGCGCGATTTTGGCGCCGCAATGAGTCCGCACAATGCTTTTGCCATCTTGCAAGGAGTGGAAACATTGGCCTTAAGAATGGAAAAACACGTTGCTAACACCCGGAAAGTCGTCGAATTTTTAGTGAGTCAGGATGCGGTTGAGTCGGTGGCGTATCCGGAACTCTCCTCCCATCCCGATTATGCGTTGGCAAAAAATCTCTTGCCGAAAGGCTGCGGCGCGGTCTTTTCGTTCAATTTGAAAGGTGATCGCGCAGCGGGCCGCCGCATGGTGGAGTCCTTAAAAATATTTTCCCATCTGGCGAACGTCGGAGACGCTAAATCTTTGGTCATTCACCCGGCGTCTACCACCCATTTCCGCGTACCCAGTGACCAGCTTGCCGCTTCAGGCATTGGAGAAGGCACTCTCCGGTTATCAGTCGGACTGGAAAATGTTGACGATTTGATTGAGGATCTGGCATTTGGCATAAAAGCTGCACAGCGGACCTCAGTCCCGTCAAAAAAGGGAGCTTGAAATGTTAATTAATGTTCAAGGACACGATGCCTATTGCTACACCGGCGGCAAACCCTTCGATCCCGCATTACCAACCGCAGTGTTCATTCACGGCGCACAAAACGACCATTCAGTCTGGATTCTACAAACCCGCTATTTTGCCCATCACGGATTCAGCGTGCTGGCGATTGATTTACCGGGACACGGACGTAGCCAGGGCGCCCCACTAACCGCTGTTGAGGCAATATCAGACTGGCTGTTGAAGCTGCTAAAAACTGTAAACGTGACGAATGCGCTACTGATTGGCCATAGTATCGGCTCTCTGATTGCTCTGGAGGCGGTCGCCCGAAGCTCTTCTCCGATGGTGATCGGTGGCATCGCCATGCTCGCAAGCGCGTACCCGATGAACGTTTCAGAATTATTACTAGATGCCGCAAATCACGATCAACCTTCAGCCATCGCGATGGTGAACAAATGGTCACATGCTAATTTCGTTCAAAAACCGTCCTGTCCCGGTCCCGGTTTTTTTGTTCTGGGGGGTAGTCAACGCCTGATGGAGCACATCGCACATCGCGATCAGCGCAATGTTGCCAAAGTACCAGAAGCGGCCTCCCAACAAAATGGAACGGATGCGGCGATTGCAAATCAGGGCGACACGGTTTTTTATACCGATTTCATCGCCTGCAATACCTATCGAAACGGTGATGCAGCGGCTTCCGCGATTCGCTGCCCCGCCCTATTCTTGCTAGGGAAGCGCGACCTCATGACGCCGCCAAAGGCTGCTAAGGCTATCACCAGCGCTATTCCCCAGGCCAAAGTTGTACTGATCGACAGCGGACATGCGCTAATGGCAGAGCAACCCGATGCTGTGCTTGAGCAACTATTTACTTTCGCCAGCGGCATTATCTGGCCAGAGTAAGATTGTCAGGATGCTGGTGCAAACGACGGAGCTCTAAATGCGTGAAGAAACCACAAAAAAAGTGAGGGGCGCTGAAAAAAATTATGCGTCCTTTGCCGACTTCTATCCCGACTATCTTAGTCAGCACGCCAACCGCATCTCCCGTCGATTGCACTTTATTGGCTCGACCCTGGCGCTTTTATCGTTTATTACGCTGCTAGCGACAGGTAAACCCTGGTGGTTATTGATGGCTGTATTAAGCGGATACGGTTTTGCGTGGGTCGGCCATTTCTTCTTCGAAAAGAACCGGCCCGCAACTTTTAGTCATCCGCTTTATTCATTGCGCGGCGATTGGGTAATGTTTCGCCAAATGATGACAGGAAAAATAACTTTTTAACGGTTTTTGCTTTAATGCATTTGTTTTATTTCAACATTATCCTTAAGAAAAGGATTACTATTTCATCTCCAGGAAAATTTATTTTAATTTGTTTGGTAAATCGGTCCTCGAAAATATCTCCCAAAGCGTTAAGCATTTGATAGGTAGACTTACCGTTTGTCCAAGGTGTCACATAGGTGCCGGTAAGTACCATATAAGGCACACATAAGTGTCAATTTTTGTGACACATCACTTCACGCACTATTTCAAGCTGCCTCTCAATCTGCATTTACTTTCGCCATACCTTGTTTTTGCGCTAAAAAACACCGCTCTACACCGTTCTCAATGTAATCCATATGCAATAGTATTTTGAATGTAATTCAAACAACTTTTGGAGAAGCACGATGAAAATGACGCTCGCAATGATCGCTTTGACCGCTGGACTGACCTTTTCCGCTAGCGGGTTCGCGCAAACTGCGCCTGCTACGGCGCCTGCCGGGACTTCCGGGCTATGCAAGGACGGCTCGTACTCTTCCGGGGCGACAAAAAAAGGTGCTTGCTCGAATCATGGCGGTGTTAAAGACTGGTATGTGCAAGCTGCCGGAACAAGCCCGGCAGCCATGGCCGCCGCTCCTGCCGCACCCGCTCCCGCTGTGGCAGCCGCAGCCGCTTCACCAATGAAAAGCCCCGCCCTTCCTGCAGCAACCGCAGCAGCAGGTGGTGGCGCCGGCAAAGTCTGGGTCAATACCAGTTCCAAGACCTATCATTGTTCAGGTTCCAAATGGTATGGAACAACCAAGTCGGGTTCTTATATGACAGAACCAGCAGCCAAAGCGGCTGGCAATCACGCTGACCACGGTAAAGCCTGCACTTAATGTGAGCGTTTAGCCTCTATTAAAAACTGTATGCGAAAGCGCCCCAACTCCGGGGCGCTTTTTTATTGGCTTGTTGCTTCACAGAGCAATTTTCCCTCTGTGTTCAAGGCAGCCCGTTCCTCTTACGCGCAACGATTCACGACGAATTTGGCGATAATTGCCCAAAATAGCGCGATAAAGACTGATCCAGCCCTAACTCAATCGTTTCCTCAACCCGCTTTGCCAACGGTGGCGCATCAATAGCGTTCGATGCAGTATTAAAGACAAACAAACGATAGATCTCTGCTAATTTCAAACTATCGGGATTAGCTAACAAGGTCCATTGATCCATGTGTGACAACGCATGGCGGTTCCAACGCAAGCGTCTGGGCAGCGTTCTGGTGAGACGTCCGACCCAGCCCTCCTCCAGCATTTGCTGCAATAAATGTTCGGACTCGTCAAAGCCCAGTCTGGTAGCACGCCGAATCTGGGTGGCACTGACCGCGGCGGATGCGTTTTCGATTCTGGCATGATGCAGAACCTGCAGCACCGCCATCGCATCCACAAAGGCACTTCCCGGTGTCGGCACATGCCACCACCGCTCGTGTTTAATCACCGGTAGCGCCGCCACGACTAAAGCGCCCACCAGCGTGATCATCCATAACATATAAATCCACAATAAAAAGATAGGAAGCGCGGCCAAGGCACCGTAAATGACGGTATAAGTCGGAAATTTAATCACATAAACGGCGAAAATCCGCTTAGCGACTTCAATAGCGATACCGGCAAACAACCCACCCCACACCGCATCACGCCAGTTGACGAATCGGTTCGGCACCACCACGTACAACAGAGTGAACGCCGCAGTCGTTAACGACACCGACATGACAGTGTAAAACCATTTTCCCAACCAACTAATCACCAAACCGTTGGTCGCCTCTGTCAGATAAGAGGTTGCGGTGATCGAGATTCCAATGAGCAAAGGCCCCAATGTTACCAGCGCCCAATATACGAGGGCGCGTTGAATAAAGGGGCGCTGAGTTTTAACGCGCCAGATGCTATTAAACACCTGATCGACAGTGGACATTGTCATGCCCGTCGTCACAATCAGGGCGACACCACCGACCGCCGATAGACTGGCAGATTTGCTAGCGAACTGATTGAGATTATTAAGAATCGTATTGGCAATCCCTTTTGGCATCAGGTTATGCACGAAGTACGCCTCCAGCGATGCGCGGAAGGTACTGAACAGCGGGAAAGCGGTAAATATCGCCAGCGCGATGGTCAGCATCGGGACCAACGCCAGAATGGTCATAAAAGTCAAACTGCTGGCCACTTGCGGTAGGCGCTCTTCACTCAGGCGACGACCGGCGAAACGAAATAAGTCGCGCAGTTCGTCCCATGACAGACCACGCAGTCTGGAAAATTTAAATGGAAACATATTTTTGTTGTGTCCTTTACAGCACGACGTGTCGTCACAAGTACGATTACATGCTTGCAAGCGCTATCGGGCAGCGTAAAGTGTTGATAAAGCGCCCTATAATACCAACCTATGAGCTCACCCCACACATCCAACATCAACAACCCCAAAATCATCATTTTGGTTTTGTATTATTCGCGCCATGGCGCGACCCGGAAACTGGCGGAATTTATCGCCCAAGGTATCGATGCCACAGCAGGCTGCGAAGCACGTTTGCGCACGGTCCCTGCGGTTTCTGCAGTGAGCGAGGCGACAGAATCTTCGATCCCGGAACAAGGCGCGCCGTATGTCGAGTTAGTGGATCTGGAGCAATGCGCCGGTTTGGCGTTAGGTTCACCAACGCGCTTCGGCAACATGGCGTCAGCCATGAAATATTTTTGGGATGGTACCAGTGCACAATGGCTTGGCGGAACCCTGGCCGGAAAGCCTGCTTGTGTCTTCACGTCCACCGGTAGTTTACACGGAGGCCAGGAAACGACGTTGCTGTCGATGATGACGCCACTCTTTCATCACGGCATGTTGCTGATGGGACTTCCCTACACGTTACCAGAATTGATGACCACCAGCAGCGGTGGCACACCTTACGGTGCCAGCCATTGGGCCGGAATGAATGGTACCAACCCGATCTCCGCGGAAAGCCGTATTCTGGCAATCGCGCAAGGCAGCCGACTGGCAGAGACTGCACGCAAACTGCAAGGAGAATGACATGACCAAAGACGCCAAAAAAGACACCGAAAATAATCTTGACCTCAATTCAAACGGGTCAACCACGATTGAATCGCAAGCCTCGGCCCAGTTGCGACTATGCCAGTGGTATTACTTCGGCACCTGCGGGAGCTTACTGGCATTGATCGCACTGTGCGTCGCCTGGGAATTGTTTTTGGCACCTTTGCGACCAGGCGGCTCCTGGATGGTGCTGAAGGTTATTCCTCTTTTGCTGCCGTTGCGCGGCATTCTGAAACGCGACATCTATACGATGCAATGGTCGTCCATGCTTATTTTGATTTATTTTGCAGAAGGCATCGTCCGCGCAACCAGCGACAGCAATCATCTCTCGGCGATGCTGGGAGGGGCTGAAGTGGCGTTGACCTGTCTGTTTTTTGTTTGCTCAATTTTATATTTGCGGCCTTACAAAAAAGTGGCAAAAGCGGTCGCGAAGGCAGCGATTGAAAAAGCTTCCCGCTCCCGATCGATGTAGTTGTAAGGATCTAATTACCACGAGATATTTATCATGAGGTATTCAACGCGAATTATTCAATACTTATCGATCAATCTAACTTAGCCAGACGCTAGATTTTCATCATCATTCGTCCATCACCAACTTCACATGACAGACTCTTCTGATTTTATTAACGCCTGCACCCACGCCATCGGTGAGGCTTATGTTATTACTACCGATGATGACAAAGCGCCCTATTTAACGGATCAACGTCAACGCTTCACGGGTCAGGCGATCGCGGTAGTCAAGCCCGGTAACACGGCAGAAGTTGCGGCGATTGTGCGTCTTTGCAATCAATTCAAGGTGCCGCTCGTTCCTCAAGGTGGGAACACCGGCCTGGTGCTAGGGAGTGTCCCGGATACCAAAGGCAACGCGATCGTATTGTCATTGAGCCGCCTTAATCGGATTCGGGCCGTTGATCCGGTCAATCACACGATCACGGTCGAAGCGGGAACCATCCTGCAGCACGTCCAGGAAGCCGCTGAGGCTGCCAGCCGTTTGTATCCATTGTCGTTAGCCGCAGAGGGCAGCTGCACCATCGGGGGCAATCTGGCCACTAACGCGGGCGGTACCGGAGTTTTACGTTATGGCAACACCCGTGAATTATGCCTGGGGCTTGAAGTTGTGACAGCACAAGGTGAGATCATGGAAGGTCTGCGCGGCTTGCGCAAGGACAATACCGGCTACGATTTACGCGATCTATTTATAGGAGCAGAAGGCACGCTCGGCGTAATAACGGCAGCGGTGATGAAAATATTTCCATTGCCAAAATCGCAGTTAACCGCGCTGGTTGCTTTACGCACGCCAGATGAAGCCTTACGTCTCCTGACGTTAGCGCAAGGCCATTGTGGCGCAGCCCTGACCGGATTCGAGCTCATGTCCGATCTTTGTTTGCAACTGGTCGCTAAACACATGCAACATCTGACATTTCCATTTTCAATACATCATGCGCACTATGTGCTGCTTGAACTGTCAGATAGCGAGTCAGAAGCCCATGCCAGCGCTATGCTGGAAGCACTATTGGCGAGTGCCCTTGAAAATGATATTTGTCAGGATGCTGTATTGGCATCATCCTCTTCTCAATCAAAAACTTTGTGGAACTGGCGCGAAAGCATTTCCTCGGCCCAGGCTAAAGAAGGCAAAAACATTAAACATGATATTTCTTTGCCGATTTCACGAATTGCGGAATTCATCACTGTCACCGACGCGCTCTTGCAGCAACATTTTCCCGAATGTCGCAACGTGACTTTCGGCCATTTGGGCGACGGCAATTTACATTACAACGTTTCGCCGGCCATCGGCTATTCCATCGACCTGTTTCTGGAACAGCAATCGCATATCAATCGTGTCGTTCACGATAGCGTGCACCAGTTTGGTGGGTCTATTTCGGCCGAGCATGGAATCGGCGCATTAAAGCGTGATGCGCTATTACATTACAAATCGTCGGTAGAAATTTCCCTGATGAAAACAATTAAACACGCATTAGATCCGCAGAATCTGATGAACCCAGGCAAAGTCCTCTGAAGTCGATCCACGGGTGAACCGATTATCGATTTTCGCGCTCTTGCGCGCTTTTTGAATTTGCTGCTAATTTGTTATTAAATTTGCTCACCAAGCATTCACGCATTTAACTTGCCCTTGATTTCCCCCTGAACGCGCGGTTTTACAGACTGTTACACGGCGTTTGTCCACCTAAACCCCTTCAGCGCGTTAAGCTCTGATAACTATCGGTCACCGCCCCACTGGCTGGTGCAGCTATAACGCTACTTCACCATCGGATCAAGATGCTGCCGACCCACCAAAAATCTCGTTTCAATTCGCCACTGGTTACGATCTCATTTTTGTTTAGCGTAGGGATCGGCGCGTTGAATCCGCTCTGCGCAAGCGCGGCACCGGCATCTCCCATCCGCACTCCTGACTTTACCCCGGTTCTGGCACCCACCGTTACCCCTGTTCCATCGCCCTCCTCCTCTCTTACGGAGAACGAAAAAGCGCTGCATGTGCTGAATCGTCTGGGATATGGACCGCGTCCGGGCGACGTGGATGCGATAAAAAAAATCGGTATCAAGCGCTATATTGCGCAGCAGCTGAACCCGGACCGTATTCCGCTTCCGCAGTCGTTAGTCGATCAGTTGGCCAGCCTTCCAACCTATCAACTTAGCCAAACCCAGCTGTATCAACAATACGGTCCGCCATCTTTCCCGCCTAATACTGCGACCCAGGAAGAGAAAAATCAATCGCGTCAGCGGGCTAATAAAGAAATCACCCTGCAATCGCACCAAGCCCGTTTATGGGAAGCGACCGAAAGCCCACGTCAATTGCAGGAAGTGATGACCGAATTCTGGTTTAACCACTTCAATGTTTTTGAAGGCAAGGAATGGGTTCGCTACTGGAATGGCGAATTTGAAAAAAACGTATTGCGCCCCAACGCACTGGGCAACTTCAGGCAATTACTGGGATCGGTAGCGCATCATCCCGCCATGCTGTATTACCTGGATAACTGGCTCAGCAGCGGTGTTAATACACCGGAAGCCCGGGGCCGCTTTAAAGGCCTGAACGAAAATTATGGTCGTGAACTACTGGAACTCCACACGCTAGGGGTAAACGGTGGTTATACCCAGGCCGACGTGATTGCCCTGGCTCGGATTCTGAGTGGCTGGACGATCGATGTAAAAGACATGAAGAATGGCGCCGCGAACGGGGCCAACCCAGACCAGCCCACTTTCATTTTTAACCCGCGTCGTCATGACACAGGCGACAAGGTCTTTCTCGGTCAAACCATTAAAGGTATTGCCGGTCCTGGCGGGGAACAGGAAGGCGAACAAGCCTTGGATATCGTGGCGCGACAACCCGCCACGGCGCGCTTTGTTTCCACCAAACTGGTCCAATATTTTGTTAGTGATAAACCTGATCCGGCATTAGTAGAAAAGTTGGCCCAGCGATTCCTGAGCAGCAATGGCGATATCAAGGCCGTACTGCATACACTTTTTGAGAGTCAACAATTTTGGTCGCGCGCTAACTATCAAACCCAGTTCAAGACGCCTTACCAATATGTGGTATCCGCATTGCGCGCCAGCGACATTCCAGTCGCCAATGTGCGGCCCGTGGATAACGCACTGAATCAGTTAGGCCAACCGCTCTATGGCTGGCTGACTCCCGAAGGGTATAAATTTTCAGAAGAAGCCTGGCTCAATCCCGATGCGTTGCTGCGCCGAATCAATTTTGTCAGCAGCCTTAGTAATGGAAAATCACCAATAGGGTTTCCGCCACCACCGCCAGGGCCGCCGAATAATGCGGTCCCTTTAGATCCGCAACAGTTAATCAAGACCCTTGCACCGATGCTCGATCAACGCAGCATCGATACGATCACCGCCGCCCCGGCAAATCTGCAAGCCAGCATGATTCTGGGTAGTCCCGATTTTATGAAGAGGTAAGTCATGAAGCGCCGCGATTTTATCCGCAGTATCAGTCAACTAGGCATCGTCGGTAGCGGTGCTATCCTGATTCCCATTGGACTGTCTGGTTGTGTTGTCGCCCCCTCCACCAAACCCAATTTGGCGGGGCTACCAAAGGCCAACAGAGGCGCGGCACCGCTGGCCTACGGTACGCCGCTGAAACGTGATCGCCAGACGGGGGATGGCACTCCACGCATGATCGTGGTATTTCTGCGCGGTGCGGTGGACGGACTGAACGTCGTGGTACCACACGGCGATCAACATTATTACCAGGCGCGTCCCACTATTGCAGTCGCTCGTCCGGGAGAGACAAATGGTGCAATCGACCTGACCGGATATTTCGGGTTACATCCAGCCTTGCAACCGCTAAAGGCGTATTGGGATAGCGGCCAGTTGGCGTTCATCCATGCCTCCGGCTCGCTCGATATGTCGCGCTCGCATTTTGAGGCGCAAGACTATATGGAAACCGGCACACCCGGACAACATAACACGCAGGATGGCTGGATGAATCGTCTGCTCGCCACCATGCCCGCCCACGAAGCGCCGATGCAAGCCCTGACGCTTGGCGAGTCCATACCGCGCATCTTGACCGGCAGATCGGTAGTTGCGAATATGCCGACAGGACGTGATGCCACCCGACTTACGCAGATTGATAAGCCTGACGTCAACCTTGCCTTCAACGCGCTCTATCAACAAGATCCGAGTTTGGGAAAAGCTTTCCGGGACGGTTTAGCTGCGCGCAAGGAAATGTTGATGGACCTGACCAGTACAGAACAGCGCGCCGCCAATAATGGTGCCCCGTTGCCAAACGGACTCTCCATCGATACCACCAGACTGGGTCGTCTGATGTGCAGCAATCCGGCGATACGACTCGGCTTCGTCGCCGTCGGCGGATGGGATACGCACGCGAATCAGGGTAACGGCGCTGGTCAGTTAGCTGGACGGCTGCGCCCCCTGGCCGATGGTCTGACCACTCTGGCGAAAGAACTGGGGCCCGCCTTTAACGACACCGTCATCGTGGTGATGTCTGAGTTCGGCAGAACCTTTCGCGAAAACGGCAACGGTGGGACCGATCATGGCCATGGCAATGTGATGTGGCTACTCGGCGGCAACGTGCGAGGCCGTACCATCTACGGGACCTGGCCCGGCATAGACGATAAATCACTCAACGAAGGCCGTGACCTGGCGATCACCACGGACTTCCGCAGCGTGTTAGCAACGCTGGCGGAAAAACATATGGGTGTCAGCGACCCCGCGCTCCAACGCGTATTCCCTCAGTTTCCTGGCGTTGACAATCAGAAACTCAATTTCTTGATATAAGCATTGGCGCAGTTAAAATTCTCACTAAAACCTTAGGGTAAAACCGGGGAAAGTACCGCAATTAATTCGCATTTTATCCTCGGTTAAGCATCATGCTATTAAACATTATCGCCAGCAAATTTTATCAATTGACGTAGAGCATCGCCCTATCGTCAGTATCAATCGGTGCGCAAACCCCGTGCGCTCTATCCTACAAAAAAATCAGGTTTCTTCTGATAACAATTCCTCGCCCGAAGTCTAAAATAAATTAATCGGCCTACACTCAACACGTCTTTGGTCATGCCATACCAGTTGGCTGGGATCAGGCCGATTGTCGGTTTATTGCGCCGTGCAGTTCCAGCTAGACGTTTCAATTGATTGCCCTTCCCATCCTACGCGAGGTAGAACCCATGGTGACACGTAAAAAAAATCCGTCTTCTACTGACGGTGCCGGATCTGTATTAAGTACTATCGCAGGGCCGTCGAATGCCGCGCCTCCGACCAGCGTCGGGACCACGGAAAGTGCCCCGAATAAACTACTGGAAAAAGTGGTGACCAGCCAGGCTTTAGCCGCACAGATGCCGCATAACGATAGCAAGCCCGGCGAATACGGGACCGGAGAGAGTGAAGCGCCGGCTCCGCAAGTGGGCTCAACGGGCCAGCCAGCCAGCGAATTGGCAACTGCCAGTACCGCATCAGAAAACAATGCCTCACCCAAAATTGGCGACGGTCAACCAGACATCGGCGGCAATCCTACTTCTGGCCCGCTTGATCGTGTACGTGTTGATGCTGGCGGTCAAGCCCTCACGACCAATCAAGGGGTGGCCGTTGCAGATAATCAAAGCTCTTTAAAAATCGGCTTGCGCGGCCCGGCTGCATTGGAGGATTTTATTCTGCGCGAGAAGATTACCCATTTTGACCACGAGCGCATTCCCGAGCGTGTCGTGCATGCGCGCGGAACAGCAGCGCATGGCTATTTCGAATCTTACAAAGACCTCAGCGATCTCACCCGCGCCGCGCCTTTCGCACAAGCTGGTAAACGTACGCCGGTTTTCGCGCGATTTTCTACCGTGGCTGGCGAACGCGGCTCCGCCGATACCGCACGCGATGTACGCGGCTTTGCGGTGAAATTTTATACCGACGAGGGCAACTGGGATCTGGTAGGCAATAACATTCCGGTTTTTTTTATCCAGGATGCAATGAAGTTCCCTGATTTGATTCACGCAGTGAAGCCGGAAGCACACAATGGCATTCCGCAAGCGTCGAGCGCCCACGATACCTTTTGGGATTTTGTTTCGTTGATGCCGGAATCGACTCATATGCTGATGTGGGTGATGTCAGACCGGGCTATCCCGCGGAGTCTGCGGATGATGCAAGGCTTCGGCGTGCATACATTCAGACTTGTGAATACCGCAGGCGAATCCGTTTTTTGCAAATTTCATTGGGAGCCCATCGCAGGGACGCATTCACTGGTCTGGGATGAGGCAGTAAAGATCGCCGGTGCCGACGCCGATTTTCATCGTCGCGATTTGTGGGAGGCGATTGAGGCTGGTGCCTATCCCGAGTGGGAATTGGGCTTGCAGATATTTAGCGAAGCGCAGGCCGAACAGTTTGGCTTCGACGTCCTGGATCCTACAAAACTGGTGCCGGAGGAGTTGGTTGCCGTTATTCCGGTAGGAAAAATGACCCTCAACCGCAATCCGGATAATTTTTTTGCAGAAACCGAGCAAGTAGCTTTCTGTACAGCGCACGTCGTACCAGGAATTGACTTCACCAACGACCCCTTGCTGCAAGGTCGCATTCATTCCTATATCGACACACAGATAAGTCGGCTTGGCGGTCCAAACTTCCACGAAATCCCAATCAACGCGCCGCTGGCGCCGGTCTACAACAATCAGCGCGATGGCATGCATCGTCAGGCAATTCATCGCGGCCGCGCCAATTACGAGCCTAATTCTCTAGGGGGCGGCTGTCCGTTCCAGGCAGGCGCGCAGGGCTACACCAGCTTCCCGCAGCCGATCGCGGCCGATAAAGTACGCGGCAAGCCTGAACTATTTGCCGACCATTACTCCCAGGCCAGATTGTTCTGGACTAGTCAAAGCCCAGCTGAGCAAGCGCACATCGCGTCGGCCTTCCGATTTGAGCTGACGCGCGTGCAAACCCCTGCTGTACGCATCCGTGTGCTATCGATGCTGGTCAATGTTGATCCAATACTTGCGGAAGCTGTGGCCCATGGCCTGGGGTTGGAAGTACCGCCCGCGATGCCGCTCGCGTCCGATTTGCCGATGCCGGAATATGATCCGTCGCCCGCTTTGTCCCTGACATTTCGGCCTGGCGAAGGCGGCATCAAGACCCGTAAAGTTGCGGTACTGATTGCGTCGGGCGCAGATGGCGCAGGAGTAAAGGCAATCTACGGATCGTTGCTCGCGGATGGCGCGGTACCACGAATAGTCGGTGCCCAACTCGGCAAGGTGGCCACCAGCGACGGACATTTCCTGGATGTCGAAATTTCGCTGGAGGCAGCACCGTCGGTACTTTACGATGCGGTGGTCGTCGAAGCTAGCCCCGACAGTGCCACAAAATTAGCGAAGAACGGCCAAGCGATGGATTTTATACGAGACCAGTATCGCCACGGCAAGCCGATTATGGTGGTTGGTAATGGAGAAGCCTTGTTCAAAGCCGCGGGCGTAATGTTGGCGCCCGCTCCTCCGAACGACCCCGCCTTCTCCGATACCACGACGCAAACCTTGGCACAGGCTCTGGGTATTTTCAAATTAGCGCTGGCGGGCCAACGTGCCGTCGTGCGTGAGTCTGAGGCGCCACCAATAGAAATGTAATTCAGCGATGCTCCCCGAGGTAACGATGACTTCGGGGAGCATTGAGGGAGATACAAAGCTTTAAAGTTTTTACCAATGTTTTGCTACGGTTCGACTAAGTTTGCATTGGAACGTGTTGCCCGCCCGGAACGGGATCGCCCACTGGCGGAGGCGAAGTTGGTGCAGGTTGTGTTGGTGGAATCTCCACCGGCGGTGGGTCTTGGTGCATAACCATTTCGGCTCCTTCGTAGGTTTTACGTGAACGATTGGCGGGAACGCCTGAACAACAGAATTGTTGCTGCAACCACAATTTAAAAGCCGAACGCTTCACCGGGTATCAGCGCACGGCTGATTTAGTTGTAGGCAAATAGGAGATAGTGAAAAAACCGGATTTCCACTTTACCCCCGCGAGCAAGGATGATAAAGAAGTTGCAATTGATGCCGAGAAGCGCGCGCCCCGCGTAGATTGAAGTCTGTATGCCTTCTTGGACGATAAAATTACACCAATTTCTTTATCATCGTACCAGCGCCCGAACGATGGCCCACTGCCTCCGGGATATTGGCAATCGTTGTTTGACGTCGCGTAATATAACCTGCCAGGTTTGCTGCAATAACGGCGGCATTTTTTTGTCAACGCCGTCGTCATCAACAGCAATGACGCCGCGCTCTACGCCGATAATGGCACTTCTGGCTACCAGCGCGTTGCGATGGACCCTGACAAAATGCAGACACAGCTCATCTTCAATTGACATCAACGAATCTTCAATCAAATATTCCTTTAATCTGGTTCCCAGCACCACGTACTTCAACTCTGCCTTTAAAAAGCGCACTTCATCGACAGGCACTAACAATACACGCCCGCGCTCCAGCACCGAAAAATGCGTACGCGCCACAGTCAGGGCAGTCGGTGCAGCCAGCGCAGGCCAAACAGGCAACGGTAATAATGGTGATAACGCCTGGACGTGCGATGCCACATTAACCGGTGCGGTTGCTACGCCAGGAAAACGGGATCTTGTGGCACGCGCCAAAGCCTGCTGCAATCGCGCTGCACGGACTGGCTTCAATAAATAGTCGAATGCGTGTACATCAAAGGCGTTCACGGCGTAATTCTCATAAGCCGTTACAAAAATAATGATCGGCATCAGCGCTGCTCGGTTTGCGGGCAGTTTAGTTTGCTTTTCATACGTCTGCATTAATTGCTCAACCATCTGCAAACCGTTTATCTCCGGCATTTGGACGTCTACCAACACCACGTCAGGTGCCGTTACCACAATGCCCTCCAAAGCCGCCTGTGCATGCCCGGCTTCACCGACCAGAACATGCGGGCACGCTTCAGCAATATCCGACAATATTGTCCGTAAGCGGGCGCGTGCCGGCGCTTCGTCATCAACTATAAATATACGAGGAATCATGACATGGTCGTTTCGTGAATGTATCAATATTGGCTAACCTGCTAACCGGAAACGTTGAAATACAATTGGTCTGGAAACTCGGCATGACTGGCAGACGCAGGAGCAGGCCAGATTTTGATTTTTCAGTGACCGAATTTTCCATCTACGCTTTAACGTAAGGAAACCGTACGCGTACCTCAAATTGTCCATCAATCACCGCCGTGGTCAATTGTCCCTCCACGTCGTACAACAAGGCCAGGCGTTCGCGAATGTTATTTAATGCCATCTGATTACCATCCGACAACATTGGTATGATCTGGGCGTGATAGGGGTTAATGACTGCGATTTCGATGCGTTCCAGAGTTCGCTTCAATTGAATGCGGATTATTGATTCGGTAGCGCTCGGTTCCACGCCGTAATGCACCGCATTTTCTACCAACGGTTGCAACAACAAGGTAGGAATTTGTATGTGGTGCACCGCTTCATCGTCGATACTTTCACGCTCCCATTGCACATTCAAACGATCACCCAAACGGATCTTTTCGATCGATAAATACTGACGACATAATTGGCACTCGTTTTCCAGTGTGGTCATGGCGCGTGGATCACGCATCAATACGCGAATTAGATCAGCCAGGTCCTCCAGCGCCGTTTCCGCGCGCCGGGGCTCGGTGCGAATAAGCGCAAGCACGGCATTTAAACTATTAAACAAAAAGTGCGGTCGTATGCGCGCTTGTAGCGCCTGCAATCGGGCTTCGACCAGGACCGGCGAAAAGGCACGCCCACGCAGCTCAAAATAGTGCTGCAAGGAAATGCCAAATAATCCCGCCACGATCATGGCACCAAAGATCGAGAAGTCGTCAAAACCATGCAAAAACCAATCATAACGCGACAGCAAATGGATTACCAAACCTGTGATAGCGGCTGGCTCCAGCGCGCATAGCAGACGCTGCCCCCACAAGGGAAGCCGACTTCCCCAACGTCGCGTGCCGCATAAAAAAAATAGCGACAAAAAGCAAGTCAACTCAACCAGCATGGCGGACTCAACAAATTGCATCAGCACAGATAACAGCCCATCGACCCGCACCAGGGTTGTCGCCAGTAACGCAACATTGGCCATCATCAAAGTACGCGCCACTACGCCCAAATTACAACAATCGGGAATTACCGTAACAATGGATGAATCGAAGGCAACGCGTTCGGTGCTGAAAGTTGAATCACTTGCGTTAATTGGATTATTTTTATGCATATCTCGACGTTTGGCTGGAGAGTTTGGCTAGAAAAATGGCGGTTTAATACTTACGGGCATCTTTGACGGCTGCCTGGTCCGATATTGCGGCGACAATAAATTTTAAGTAGATAAAAATAAGTAAATCGACAACAAAATAGCGATTTGGTCGCAAAAATGCACGTAATACCGACGCCATTGAAGGTCATTCGCGGTCATTCGCGGGAAAAATGCAGGCTTGTTTTATAATCGTGCGTTAATTAACTCTTCAGCCTGGATAATTACCTGTGTTTGCCCACGTTTAGTGCGCATTCAACTCGTTCAGCGCAGACTTAGCATTCGATTTATTACCATTATTCCTTACCGAATTTAGCCGATACCATGACAGAACAATTTTCAAAGAAAGCCGAAGCCTGGTCCGCGCGCTTCTCCGAACCGGTTTCCGAACTGGTCAAACGTTACACCGCTTCGGTATTTTTCGATAAACGCCTGGCCGAAGTCGATATTCAGGGCTCCCTTGCACACGCCGATATGCTCGCGCACCAAAAAATTATCAGTGCCGATGATTATGCCGCGATTCAAAAGGGCATGGCACAAATTCAAGAGGAAATTGCATCCGGGAAATTCGAATGGCTGCTCGATCTTGAAGATGTCCATCTGAATATCGAAAAGCGCCTGACCGAGTTGGTCGGAGATGCTGGCAAGCGCTTACATACCGGACGTTCCCGCAACGATCAGGTCGCCACTGACATCCGCCTCTATTTGCGCGGCGCTATTGACGACATCTGTGGCTTGCTACGTGAGCTTCGCCTTTCATTGCTGACGTTGGCCGAACAACACGCTGACACTATTTTGCCGGGCTTTACGCACATGCAGGTGGCGCAACCGATTACTTTTGGTCACCACGTTCTGGCTTACGTCGAAATGTTTGGTCGCGATACGGAGCGCATGCAGGACTGCCGCAAACGTGTGAATCGCCTGCCGCTAGGCGCTGCGGCGCTGGCAGGCACCACCTTTCCGATTGACCGTCATCGCGTTGCTGCAACTCTGGGATTTGACGACGTGTGCCGCAATTCGCTGGACGCGGTCTCTGATCGGGATTTCGCTATTGAATTTTGCGCCGCCGCGGCGCTGGTGATGACGCACATTTCTCGTATGTCCGAGGAATTAGTCATCTGGATGAGCCCAAGAGTCGGATTTATCGATATCGCCGACCGGTTTTGTACCGGGTCATCAATCATGCCGCAAAAGAAGAACCCGGACGTGCCAGAACTGGCGCGTGGCAAAACCGGACGCGTGAACGGGCACTTGATTGCCTTGCTGACGTTAATGAAAGGCCAACCTTTAGCCTACAATAAAGATAATCAGGAAGACAAAGAGCCGTTATTCGACACTGTCGACACGCTGACCGATACGCTGCGAATTTTTGCCGATATGGCGGGCGGCATCACGGTCAAACCGGATGCAATGCGGGCCGCCGCCTTGCAGGGTTACGCTACAGCAACTGATTTGGCCGATTATCTGGTCAAAAAAGGTCTGCCTTTCCGAGACGCGCACGAAGCCGTGGCCTTGGCGGTGCGCCATTGCGTCGACCAGGAATGTGACCTTAGCGACATGTCCCTGGAGAAACTTCAGGCCTTTTCCCCATTAATCGCGTCGGACGTATTCGAAGTATTGACGCTCGAGGGATCGGTCGCTGCACGGGATCATATTGGCGGCACCGCTCCGCGCCAGGTACGTCTGGCGATTGCGCATTTACGCGAACAATTGGGCTAAAACCAGATACAAAGTCCTTTATACTTCTTGCACAGTTGATATGCGAATATGCGCGTGTCAACTGGAGGTCCCCTGCAGGAATTAGCAAAAATAAAAAATGAGACACTAGTTGGTGCAATTTCAGATGCAAACTAAAAACAAAACGCTAGCAATGCCAGACAAACAGTGTCAATCCCTGCCTCGCTATTGATCGCTCCATTCCATCGACTAACTGTCAATCGGATGAATACGTCAATGCGTCGCTAACAATCTACCTGTGTGCGTGTCATTACTACAAATATTAATAGCAACCCGGAGAGTTCAAAGATGAAACTGAATACGATGTTGAAAACATTAACCGTGCTGGTGTTCAGCGCGACATTAGCACAATCCGCACTGGCAGCCGAAATCAAACTCGGCCTTGCAGCGGCGTTGACCGGTCCGGCGGCCAAATACGGCGTGGCCATCAAAAACGGCTTCACGCTGGCGACGGAAGAAGTCAATGCCAAAGGCGGCGTTAATGGCAACCAGCTATTGTTGGTCATAGAAGACGAGCAAGGTAAAAAAGAAGATGCCATCAACGCCTTCAAAAAACTCATCTTCCAGGACAAGGCATTGCTGGTTTTCGGCCCTACCCTGTCTAATTCCGCGTTCGCTGCCGATCCGATCGCCAATGCCGCCAAGGTTGTCGCTTTCGGCACCAGTAACACCGCTGACGGCATCACGGCAATGGGACCGTTCACCTTCCGTAACTCAGTCATGGAAGCCGACGTCCTGCCAGTAACCACACGTGCAGCAGTCAAACATTTCGGCATCAAGAAGGTTGCCGTTATTTATGGCAATGATGATGCGTTCACAAAGAGCGGTTACGACGTATTCAAAGCCACCCTCGCCGAGCAAAAAATCCCCGTAACGACGACTGAGTCCTACGCTAAGGGCGACGTTGATTTCAAGGCGCAGCTTACTAAAATCAAAGCATCCAATCCAGACGCTATCGTCTGTTCTTGCCTGACTGAAGAAGCAGCGAATATCATTTTGCAAACCCGCACGCTTGGCATGAAACAACCGTTCATCGGCGGAAATGGCTTGAACTCTCCGAAGCTTTTTGAAATTGCCAAAGGCGCCGGTGATGGCACCATCATGGGCAGCCCTTGGTCGGCAGAAAACACGACGCCAGCCAATAAGGCGTTCATGACTGCCTATAAAGCCAAATTCGGCACGGAGCCAGATCAGTTTGCTGCGCAAGCTTATGACGCGTTGTATATCGTTGCCGCGGCATTGAAAACAGTAAAATTCACCGGCGCTTTGCCAGCTGATCGGATCGCGCTGCGCGATGCGCTGCCAGCAGTCAAGATCGCAGGAGCAACTGGCAATTTCGCGTTCCGCAAAGCACCGGAATCGGGCGGCAAAGCGGTTGGCTATGACGCCCACCAGGAAGCAATTGTGAATATTGCTGAAGGTGGAAAATTCGTTCTGATGAAGTAAGAGTCGTAACACGCTAGTTAATACAGCTAGTTAATACAGCTAGTCAATACAGCTAGTTGTGAGGGGTTTGAGAAACCGACGCGATATCGATCTGGCTGGCATGATTTTCCTGATCGAGATTTGCGCGGTTTGCAATTCCCACAGGCACTGGTCATAAAGATTCACAGCAAACCGACTGACGAAATAACGCTAGGGCACACCGACAAACCATCGGCGTGCCTTTCGCTTTAGTTTTTGACATTTCGGTTTGTGTTCTCGGTTTTTGCTTTAATTTTGCTTCTTCGCTGGCTGGTTTATAAAGAGTTCCCTATGCTTGAACAACAACTTATTAACGCTCTGTCGCTCGGTAGTGTCTACGCGCTCTTCGCGCTAGGTTTCACACTGGTCTTTGGCGTACTCGGCGTCATCAATTTATCCCATGGCGCGATTTTTATGCTTGGCAGTTACGTCGCGCTGATGTTGGTCGAACAACTTGCTCTGCCGCTCTGGCTCGCGATGTTGTTGGCGATGTTAGCCTCTGGCCTGATTGGGCTGATCGTCGACTACGTTGTGCTGCGCCCACTGCGCAAGCGCAACGCACCGCATCTGGCCCCCATGATCGCGACCATCGGCGTCGCCATTATTTTGACAAATCTGGCACAAGGTTTGTTCGGCGCTGAAAACAAACGCTTCCCAACTGGCACTATTCCTGAAGATAGCTATACGTTCGGCAGCGTACATGTGACCGCGGTACAAATTGGCATCGTTCTGGTTTCATTTGTTCTGATGCTGATATTGTTAGGCGTCATGCGTCGTACCCAACTGGGACGGGCTTTACGCGCCATCGCGGAATCGCCAAAAGCAGCCTATCTGCTGGGCATCAATGTGGAAGGTTTGTTTTATCTGACTTCGTTTGCCGCTGCGGCGTTAGGTGGCGCGGCTGGCGTATTAGTCGGCCTGTCGTTTAATGCGATCACCCCATTCATGGGCCAGCCAATGCTACATAAAGGCATTGCCGTCATCATTTTAGGCGGCATGGGCGATATTCGCGGTGCAATGATCGCTGGTCTGTTTCTCGGTTTTGCAGAAGTACTGACAGTCGCCTATTTGTCGAGCGATTTCCGCGATGCGGTCGGATTCGGCTTACTGTTTTTGATCTTGCTCGTCAGGCCATCAGGCATGTTCGGCAAAGTGCTGGAAAGAAAGGCGTAACAGATGGGATTCATGGAATGGTGGGACGGATTTTGGGCAACCTATAACACCGTCGTTTTCAGTATTGGCGTCAACGCCATGCTGGCCTTGTCAATTTATGTCACGCTATCGTGCGGGCTATTATCGCTGGCAAATGCCGCGTTCATGGGCATCGGCGCTTACGCCGCAGCGCTAATCAGTATGAACACCGGCCTGCCATTTCCGGTAGCACTGGCGGTTGGCGGCGCTTTACCAGCACTGGTAGCGCTAATCATTGGTATTCCGACGCTACGCCTGTCTGGCGTGTATCTGGCGATGGCCACGCTAGGTTTTGGAGAAGTGGTCCGGGTAGTTGTACTGAACATGGACATCACGGGTGGACCGATGGGATTGAACGGTATTCCGCCGACGACTGAATGGTGGCACATCGTATTGCTGCTCGGAGTCACCCTGTACATATTGGCGCGCATCAGGCGCTCCAAAATCGGCCGAGCGTTTGAAGCAATCAAAGAAGATGAAATTGCCGCCCGTTTGATGGGCGTGAACGTTGCTGGCTATAAATTGCTTGCGTTTGTCATCGGTGCGACCATCGCAGGCGTCGCGGGGGCTCTTAATGCGCATTACACCTTTACGATAGGGCCAGGAAACTACGCCTTTGAAAACGCCGTCGATATTCTCACCATGGCAGTTTTCGGTGGCACCAGCAATTTGATCGGCCCGACTATCGGCGCCACGTTATTGACCTTGTTGCCAGAAGTATTGCGTCATTTCAAAGACTTCCGGTTAGCAGCGAACGGCATCATTTTGGTACTGGTCATTTTGTACCTGCCAAAGGGAATTTGGGATCCACGCCGCATCCGTAATATATTCTCCAAAACAGATAAGAAAACCCAGCCGACAGGAAAGGTGAGCTGATGCTTCAACTCAACAATATCAGCAAAAACTTTGGTGGTCTGCACGTATTACAAGACGTCAATTTAATTGTCCCACAAGGCGGAATTTTTGGCTTGATTGGCCCGAACGGTGCCGGAAAAACCACCGTCTTCAATCTCATCACCGGCTTGCTTCGCGCATCAGGCGGCAGCATTTCTTTTAATGGTGAGGATATCGGCAAAGTGGCGCCGCATAAAATTACTGAACGCGGTATCGCCCGTACCTTCCAGAATATTCGCGTATTCAAGGAAATGACGCTGTTGGAAAACGTCGTGGTCGGCATGCACGATCATATGAATTATGGCTTAGCCGGCTTGCTGTTAAATCTTCCTGGCTATCGCAAAATTGAAGCAAACGCGCGCGAACGCGCACTGGAATTATTATCATGGGTGCGCCTTGATCATAAGGCTCACCTGCTGGCAGATAGCTTATCGTACGGCGAACAACGCAAGCTTGAATTTGCCCGCGCCCTCGCCACCAAGCCCAAATTGTTATTGCTGGATGAACCCGTCGCCGGGATGAATCCATCGGAAAAAACTGAGCTGATGCGAGAAATCCTTAACATCAAGGAGCGCGGTTTCAGCATCTTCATGATCGAACACGACATGCGCTTTGTGATGGGCTTATGTGACCGCATAGCCGTCCTCAATTTCGGCCGCATCATCGCGGAAGGCACGCCGGATCAGATCAAGAATAACCAGGAAGTGATTGAAGCTTATCTGGGCAAGGAAGAAGCAGAATGAAGCCAATCTTAAGTGTTCGGGACCTGGCGGTTTCGTACGGTCATATTGAAGCGGTAAAAGGGATTAACCTCACCCTTAATGAAGGTGAAATCACCGCCCTGGTCGGTGCCAATGGCGCGGGAAAAAGCACTGCCCTGCTAGCGATATCAGGCCTGCTAAAACCGACCAGAGGCAAAGTATTGCTGGAAGATCGCGACCTCACTCAGCTGTCTCCTCACAAAATCGTACAGAGCGGCATAGTACAGGTAGCAGAAGGCCGCGCCATCTTAACCACACTCACCATCGCAGAAAATTTAGCCCTAGGTGCCTACACCCGCAGCGACAAAGCCCAGGTAGCAAAAGATCTGGAATGGATCTATTCCCTGTTCCCGGTCCTGCAACAACGCAAAGAAGGCCTGGCAGGCAACCTCTCCGGCGGTGAACAACAAATGTTAGCCATCGGCCGCGCCTTAATGGCAAAGCCCCGCGTCCTCCTGCTAGACGAGCCATCAATGGGATTAGCGCCACTGATGATCCAGGAGATTTTCCGCATAGTCCAGGAAATCAACCGCACCGGCCTTACCATCCTGCTGGTAGAACAAAACGTCCGCCAAGCCCTACGCATCGCCCAACGCGGCTACGTACTTGAAACCGGAAAGATCGTACTAGCCGACACCGGTACCAATTTGCTAAACAACCCAAAAGTACTAGAAGCCTACTTAGGCGGCTAGACAAAAAACCAGCGGAAAATTAAACGGCAGAAATGCCCTAATAATTTTATTTAAGGCCCGCTCGAACCACTCCGCAGTAAAACAAGTGGATTGGGTCGCAGTTGCAGTTGCAGTTGCAGTTGCAGTTGCAGTTGCAGTTGCAGTTGCAGTTGCAGTTGCAGTAGATTTTTGACCTGCCCGACATTGAAGCTGCCAAGCATTTCAGCCACCAGTCGGGAATTGCTGGAAGACATGTTTGAGCGTAGCAGTTGGTCTTTCAACCGACTGGCGGCTGAAACGCTTGGGAACCCGAAGGGCAGCATCACTGCGGTCGCCTTCTTTTTGGTGCCTTTTTCCTGGCGGGGGCGCCGAGCCGAGCAAGAAAAAGACACTAGCTGTCGGGCTACCTTCGACAAGCCCCCACGGAGCAGAAAATCCAAAATACAACCACGCCCCAAAGCACACAAAGCAGTTGAAGTTGAAGTTGAAGTGAACCTTCGACCATCGGATTCAATCACAATAAAATCTAATTCCCGGCCACCGTCATACTCTCAATCAAAATCGACCCAGTCAAACTACTCCCCCGAGTCAACGTATCAGCCCCAATAGCCACAATCTGCGCCAACATATCCTTCATATTCCCAGCAATCGTAATCTCCTCAACCGGATACTGAATCACCCCATTCTCCACCCAATATCCCGACGCCCCCCGAGAATAATCACCAGTAACATAATTTACCCCGGACCCCATCAACTCAGTCACCAACAATCCGGTATGCAGCTTCTTCAGCATCGCCTTAAAGTTATCGCCCGCCACAGTCAACGAAGAAGTCAACGCCAAATTATGCGAACCGCCCGCATTCCCGGTAGTCGTCATGCCCAGCTTACGCGCAGAATAAGTCGACAAGAAATATCCCTGAACAACGCCATCCTTCACCACCTCACGACGCTGCGTCTTCACACCCTCATCATCGAACGGGGCCGAACTGACTGCACCGATAATATGCGGATCTTCAACGATCTGAATATGCGAAGCAAAAACCGATTTACCCAACGTATCCAGCAAAAAAGTCGACTTGCGATACAACGCACCACCCGATACGGCCTGCACAAAAGCGCCCAACAAACCCGAAGCCAGCGGCGCCTCAAACAACACTGGACATTTACGGGTATCGAGTTGACGAGCATTCAAACGTGCCAGGGCACGCTCCGCAGCGTAGCGACCGATCGCTTCCGGCTTAGCTAATTTCTTAGGATCACGCACCGATGAGTACCAGCTGTCGCGTTGCATTTTCCCGCCCTTGCCTGCAATCGGCGAGACCGAAAGCGTATGCCGTGAAAACGGATATCCCCCCATAAACCCGCGCGAGTTAGCGCTCACAAAATGCGATTGCTGGGCATAAACACCGGCCCCTTCGCTATTCGTAATCCGCTTGTCGACAGCAAACGCCGCAGCTTCGCAGCGCTTCGCCAATTCCACCGCCTCTTCAGCCGAAATTGACCATGGTGTGCATAATTTCAGGTCACGCGGCTGCATTTCCAGCATGTCTGCGTCGGGCAGGCCAGCGCAATCATCTTCTGCGGTAAAGCGTGCGATGTTGTACGCCGCATCGACGGTATCTTTTAATGACTGCGCCGAAAAGTCTGAAGTACTCGCATTGCCACGTCGCGTATGACCTTCTTCGCCCAAATACACGGTCACACCCATGCCTTTGTCTTTATTTTGCTCGATCGTCTCGATTCCGCCCTTGCGCACACCAACCGAGAGGCCGCTACCTTCGCTGATATCAACGGCAGCGTTAGAAGCACCCTTCTCGCGGGCATAGCGCAAAACGTCCTGTGCAAGCTGTTGTAACTGATCCTGAGTATGGAGAAATACGGATTCGCTCATATGCTGGTTTTCTTTATTGTTAGGGTAGGGACAGAAATCTTAAAAAATTTCGCCGCGTTCATGCCACAGTTTAACCCACTCTTTCCGATAACTAAGCTGCTCGCTCCAAAGGACGAAATCTCCCTATTCGAATTTCAGCGTTACGGCGTTACGTTAATGCAAAGTTATCAAACACTCTTCGAACGGGATTTTTGTTATTAATTTACAACATTTTCCCGTGCCGACCTGCGGCCACCGCAGAACCTGAATCTTGCCGCTGATCTATACCTTATATTCGCGCTCCAACCTCGCGCTGCTGCGTAATTTCGCCCCATTAACTGGCGCGAGCTGGGGCAATTTTAGCTATTTTCTTAAAAATTCAATGGCTTAACGCAAATTTATGGTATGCCGATCGCAACCGAAATGGCGAATGAGCGACAGGAGGAAGGCTAAAACGGTTATCATAGCAATCGTTTAAAGAGAATGGTTTCACCCCTACAATCATGCCAAATCCAAATCGCGGCTCCTGTGGCTTCCAGTCCACCGAG
Organism: Glaciimonas sp. PAMC28666; assembly: GCF_016917355.1. Classification (GTDB taxonomy): domain Bacteria; phylum Pseudomonadota; class Gammaproteobacteria; order Burkholderiales; family Burkholderiaceae_D; genus Glaciimonas. Next base: position 837,228 of record NZ_CP070304.1, read on the forward strand.
TTCGAACAAGAATACGACCGTCCATCCAAGTCCCAGCTGAAACGTGAAATGACTGCGCTTCAGAAATTGGGCGAAGAGCTAATCGCTGAATCGCGGGACCGCGTCAAGCGCGTTCCGATGCCGGAAGATGTGCGTGAAGCCATCCTCATTTGTCAGCAAATCAAGGATCATGAAGGCCGCCGCCGCCAGACTCAATATGTCGGCAAGAAGATGCGAACGCTGGAAGAACACGAGATTGCCGATATCCAGAAAACATTGGATAGCTGGAGAGGCTTGTCAAAATCAGACACCGCAGCCATGCATGCCCTGGAACGCCATCGCGATCGCTTGTTAAAAGACGACGGTGCCTTGACTACGCTGCTCGCGCAGCACCCCGATCTTGACGTGCAGCACACGCGCACCCTGATTCGGAATGCGCGCAAAGAGCAAGCAGAAAACAAACCGCCAAAGGCTTATCGCGAGATATTCCAATTGCTCAAACAGTTGCAAAAACCAAACGCAGATGACGGCGAATCGGAAATTGGCGACGAAGATGATGAGCGCGACGACTTCTGATAACGCTGCCGCCAGCATAGCGGCGGGTACGCCAGCAACATCGACCAGCTTGAATGTTGGCGCAGGAAATCGCCGCCTTAAGATTGGACTGGTGTCGATTTCGGATCGTGCCAGCGCAGGTGTGTATCAGGATCAGGGAATTCCTGCCTTGCAAGACTGGTTCGCCGCTACGCTTACGAGTCCGTGGGAGACAGAAACCCGCCTGATTGCAGATGAGCAGACTGTCATCGAACAGACCTTGATCGAATTGGTAGACCAATTTCGTTGTGATCTGGTCCTGACCACGGGCGGGACAGGTCCGTCGCGCCGTGACGTCACACCCGAAGCCACGCTTAAAGTAGCCTCCAAGGAAATGCCCGGTTTTGGCGAACAGATGCGTCAAATCAGCTTGCAATTTGTTCCGACGGCGATTTTGTCGCGTCAGGTCGCTGTAATCCGCGAAATTGACGCTCACGCCGCGCTGATTCTGAACTTGCCAGGTCAGCCTAAATCGATCAAAGAAACGCTGGAAGGTTTGAAGGATGCTAACGGGGAACAAAAAGTTTCTGGCATATTCTCTGCAATCCCTTACTGCATCGATCTGATCGGCGGTCCTTACATTGAGACCAATGCAACGATTTGTAAAGTATTCCGGCCAAAATCAGCACTTCGTCCTGCGGCCGCGTAGCCATTACATTCGATAATTTAATGTGTCCCGAACCCGTAAGACGACACTTTATGTCGGCAACCGGTTATTTATTAGCTAAACTCTGGTGTTACGCGGCACCGTCAAGCCGCATGATTAAGTTCCCTTTTTGAGCCTCTGTTAATTAAGCTCCCTTCCTGGCTCCTTTCTAGCTTCTTTCTAGCTCCATTAATCAGCACAACTTATTTTTGGCACCATGACCGATACCCTCCTTCCTACCCAAGAAATTACGACCTCCGCCACGCCTTCCGCAAGCGTTATCTGGATGCATGGCCTCGGTGCCGACGGTTCCGACTTCGTGCCAATCGTAAAAGAACTCGACCTGAGCGGCTGTCCTGGCATTCGTTTCATTTTTCCCGATGCGCCGACTATCCCGGTGACGATTAACAACGGGCATGTGATGCCAGCCTGGTATGACATTTTCACTCCCGACCTGGTAAAACGTGAAGATGAAGCCGGACTAAGAAAATCCCAGTTGCAGATTAACGCGCTGATTGCGCAAGAAATTGCGCGCGGTGTTCCAGCCAATAAAATTGTTATTGCCGGATTTTCACAAGGCTGTGCAATGGCCTTACAAACCGGTTTGCGGTATCCGGAGAAATTGGCTGGGTTGATGTGTCTGTCGGGCTACCTGCCACTGCGCGACACAATAGAGAACGAGCGATCCAGCGCGAATCAGGACACCCCCATTTTTATGGCGCACGGAACTGCCGATCCAGTGGTTGTCCTCAACCGGGCGGAGCAGTCGCGCGATATATTAAACCAACTCGGTTATCAAATCGAATGGCATGCCTATCGCATGCAACATTCGGTATGCGCGGAAGAAGTCGCCGACATCGGTAGCTGGCTTCGTCGCACACTGTCGTAAACTTTTTGTAATCGCCGGTCTATTTTCCAGGACTGTGCAAATTAAATCCATGCCATTGAAACAGATAACCGATCAGGCTATCTGTTTCAATGGCATTTTTTTGCGTAATACGCCAACCGGCCTCCAACACGACCCAACGCGTTGCAATACAACGAAATACAGCGAATCAAATAGGCAACGGTGTATAACCGGCGTCCTGTATCGCCTGCGCCAGCTGGTCGGCGTCCATTTCGCTTTCTATCGAGACCTTTTTTTCAGCAATCTTTGCCTCCACCCTGGCCCGAATATCTAATGCATTAATCGCCTTCGTGATCCGACCCACGCAATGGCCGCAAGTCATATCCTGAACGTTAAATTCAATCATCGTCAACTCTCTTTGTTTTAAACATCTTCACTGTAATCCCTCCCATTATGGGAAGGTCAAGCTTATTTTGTGCAGAGCGTCGAGAACAGTCATGTCAATTTTCCCAGCCAGGACATCATGCCAGCAGCGCGACTGACCAGGGAAATACAAGGTCGCTGGGCGACTCTGTGAGAACCTTTTAAAAAAAACTTGACCTTGCCATGATGGGAAGGTGCATCATTGAGTCATGACCATCGTCCAGACAGGACCAGACATGCACAACGCCACCAGCAGTAACACCGCAACCTCCAAAGAATTTGAACTTCCTATTGAAGGGATGAGTTGCGCTTCCTGCGTCAGCCATGTCGAAAAGGCATTAAGCAAGGTGCTCGGCGTGCAGCAGGTCAGCGTCAACCTCGCTACAGAAATGGCGTCCGTTAGCTCCGACCAGGCGACCGCTTTCAGCACATTAATTACCGCCGTGGAAAAAGCGGGGTACAACGTTAAACAACAGGAACTCGAGCTTGCAATCGACGGAATGAGTTGTGCTTCTTGCGTCGGCAGAGTAGAAAAAGCGTTGCTTAAAGTGCATGGCGTGCAATCGGCATCTGTCAATCTTGCGACCGAACTGGCTACCATTGAGATAGTCGATGGAACACCAACTGAACTATTAATAAAAGCCGTTGAAGCGGCTGGCTACACGGCTACATTGCCCTCGGCACAACCGATACCGGTTAGTAACTCACGAAGCTTAAGCGCCGGATGGCCGAGTTGGTGGCGCGTTGCTGTTTCCGCCCTGCTCACCGCACCTTTAATTCTTCCTATGCTGCTAATGGTGACCGGCCAGCACTGGGAACTGTCTGGCTGGTGGCAATTGGCTTTTGCAACGCCGGTACAGTTCTGGTTGGGCGCGAGGTTCTATCGCACGGCATGGCGCGCGCTGAAGGCCTGGACCGGCAATATGGACCTATTGGTAGCGCTTGGCACCAGCGCCGCGTTTGGTTTGTCTCTCTACCAACTACTCACCTCCGATGCGCTTGCCATGGGACACCTGTATTTTGAAGCGTCAGCGGCTGTAATGACCTTGGTCCTGCTCGGAAAATGGCTGGAAACACGTGCCAAACATCAAACCGTGGATGCGATTCACGCCTTACAGGCGTTACGTCCAGACCACGCAACGGTGCGTCGTGACGGCATTGATCAACAGGTTGCCGTCAGCGCCTTACGAGTCGAGGATATCGTAGTTGTGCGCGCCGGTGAACGCATCGCCATCGACGGTAAGATACTGGAAGGTTTCAGCCATGTTGATGAATCCCTATTGACCGGCGAAAGTTTGCCAGTGGCAAAACAATTAAACGATCAGGTGAGTGCCGGTGCTATCAATGGCGAAGGCGTGTTGCTGGTTCGCACCACCGCGACCGGAGCCGAAACGTCCTTATCTCGCATCATTCGCCTGGTTGAACAAGCACAGGTCGCAAAGGCACCGATTCAGCGCCTGGTCGATCAGGTCAGTGCTGTGTTCGTGCCAGTGGTATTGCTTATTGCGGTGGTAACGCTACTTGGCTGGGGTCTGTTTAACGGCAACTGGGAGCAAGCGATCCTGAACGCTGTAGCAGTCCTGGTCATTGCCTGTCCGTGCGCACTAGGCCTTGCCACGCCGACGGCCATCATGGTTGGCACCGGCGTGGCGGCACGCTATGGGATTCTGATAAAGGATGCACACGCACTTGAAATTGCCCATCGGATTAATGTTGTTGCATTCGACAAAACCGGCACGCTGACCTTGGGTCGCCCAACACTGATTACCTGTCAGTCCGGCGCAATCACCGCCGCAAATGGGGAAGCGTTACCCAAAAATTCTCTGAAAAATCCTGCGCCCGAGAAGGAGCAACCCGATCCCACGATGTTTGACACCGACTTGCTCGCGTTAGCTGCCGCGGTACAACGCAATAGCGAGCATCCTTTGGGCCACGCTATCATGGCCGCTGCGACAGCAATGAATCTATCGTACCCAATCGCGACTGAGGTTCGAAGCGTCGCCGGTCGTGGAATCGAAGCGCGTATTGAAGATCGACTCTACCTTCTGGGCAGCTCGCGCTGGATGCGAGAGCTCGGTGTTGCGATGGATTCTCTTGCAGAATATGCGGCCAACCTGGAGGCGGAGGGCCGCACTATTTCCTGGCTCGCCAGTGCGCCTTTGGGTGTCGGCACCAAGCCTGTTATGCGTGGCCTGCTCGCCTTCGGCGACATCGTGAAACCCTCTGCCAGAATTGCGGTCGCACAGTTACAGCGACTCTCGATCAGGGTTGCCATGTTGAGTGGCGACAACTGGGGCAGCGCGAACGCGGTAGGCAAAAAACTCGGTATTGCTGACATTCAGGCCGAAATCCTTCCTGCCGACAAAGCGAGCGCAATCACAGGACTCAAGAAAAATGGCGCGGTGGTGGCGATGGTTGGCGATGGTGTTAACGATGCACCAGCGCTAGCTGCGGCTGATGTCGGCGTGGCCATGTCGACCGGCACCGATGTCGCCATGCAAGCTGCGGCGATCACCCTGATGCGCGGTGACCCGGCGCTCGTCGCTGACGCCATTGCCATTTCACGCCGTACATATAACAAGATCCGACAAAACCTGTTCTGGGCATTTTTCTACAATGTGGTGGGTATTCCATTGGCGGCGCTAGGATTGCTAAACCCGGTCCTGGCAGGCGCAGCAATGGCGTTCAGCAGCGTGAGCGTGGTGAGTAACGCCTTACTGTTGCGGCGCTGGAAACCGGAACAAAGTAAATCGCCTTCCAATGCAGAAAGGAGTCAGGATGGACATTGAGCGCATGAACATCGGCGGGGCGGCAAACGCTTCGGGCGTTTCAGCAAAGATGATTCGCCATTATGAAGAAATCGGCTTGATCCCCCCTGCAGCCCGCACCGACGCCGGCTATCGACTTTACAGTGAACGCGACGTGCATTTACTGCGCTTTATCCGACAGAGCCGGATGTTGGGATTTTCAATGAAACAAATTGCTGCACTCATCGGATTATGGCTTGATCAATCACGACCGAGCAGTAAAGTTAAACAGCTGGCGCAGCAACACATCCGGGACCTTAATGAAAAAATTATTGAACTACAGGCCATGAAATCAACTTTGGAACGTCTGGCGAACAACTGTCACGGGGATGCTCGACCCGAGTGCCCGATTCTGGATGGATTGGCGCAACAGCAAGTACCTCCTTTTGCTTAGGGACCAGTTCAACTCGCACGCCGGCTAGCGATCATTGATTAGCTACTTTATTGACTTTCTTTTAAATCCATCAGGAACACCATGAAGCGCAATTTCTTACCTTCTTTACTTTTATCTTCTATTGTTTGTGCGTTTACCATCAGCACGTTAACAATCCCAAGCCTCTCTCACGCGGATACCCAGCATCGCCAAACAACCGATACCGATACAGCAGGATCACCGGGTAAGGCCGGCGCGGCAAGCCGTACGATTCATATCGAGATGGCAGATGACATGCGCTTTACGCCGTCGGATGTCACAGTGAAACAGGGCGAGACGATCAAATTCGTGGTCGCCAATAAGGGAAAGTTGGTGCATGAAATGGTGATTGGTAACGCTGCAGAACTCGCCGAACATGCCCAATTGATGCGCAAGATGCCAGATATGAAACACGAAGAGGCGAATCAAATCACAGTCGAACCGGGCAAAACTGCAAATTTGATCTGGAAATTCAGCAAAGCAATGAAGGTTGACTTCGCCTGCCTGGAACCGGGTCATTTTGAAGCGGGCATGAAAGGAAAAGTGAACGTGATTGTCAGCAAGTAACTAACTGCAAACAAAGGAAAAACATAATGGAAAGCCATGTTTCGTCGTCCGTGATTTCGTAACGAGCTGTAAAACCTTTATGTTATTTTCTTCGAATAACAGAGCATAGAAACCCTGCCACTCCGAGTCCTAAAATTCGTGCGCATCGATTTTTTCGAAGATCGGACGATTCGTCGCAACAGAAGGAGCGGTCGGCGGCATGAGTGCGATCAACTTCGCAAATCATACCGACATCACCACTATTGAAAAGGTTACCTCGATGGCACATTTGTACTTAGTAAGTAATTTTATGGTGATAGCGTTCACCCTCCTTATCGGGGTGCCATTAACCAGCATGGCCAACACTAATGTGAATAGCATCGATAGCAAAGCGGAATTAAGTGAACCGAATGAAAATTTTGAACTGCCGCTGGTCAATGGTGAAATCATCAAAATTGATCCGTTAATCAATGCCATCACACTGCGGCATGATCAAATACCCAATTTTGGGATGCCTGCGATGACGATGACATTTAACGTGAGCGATAGTGAGATGTTGCACCAGTTCAAAGCAGGAGACGCTGTGAAATTTTCGATTGGAAAACGCGATGGCGCGTTGACTATCGTAAGCCTGGAAATGAATTCCTGATACCAAAAACGTGCGCGTTAAGCGTTCCGTTTCTGGCGTTAAAAGCAGCTTTTTAAAGTTATTGGCAAAAAATTTACTTTCGTTACTTACTTTCGTTACTTACTTTCATTACTTACTTTCGTCACTTAGTTTCGTTACTTAGTTTCGCTACTAAGATTCGTTACTTAGTTCCGTTACTTAAAGACCACGGTCTTATGGCCGTTAAGCAGTATCCGATGTTCCACAAACCACTTGACCGCACGCGCAAGTACCACGGACTCCACGTCGCGACCAATCGCAGTCAACGTATCGGGTGCCATGGCATGGTCGACCCGGGCGACATCTTGCTCGATAATCGGGCCCTCGTCCAAATCGCCGGTCACGAAGTGCGCGGTTGCCCCGATCAGCTTCACGCCACGGTCGTGCGCCTGATAATAGGGTTTAGCACCTTTAAAGCTGGGCAGGAAGGAGTGATGAATGTTGATCGCCCGCCCTTTCAGAGCCGTACATAAAGCAGGTGACAATATTTGCATATAACGCGCTAACACTACTAAATCAATATTATTGGTTTCAACCAACTCCAATATGCGTGATTCTTGCGCCAATTTAGCGGCCGCAGATGCGCCATTTGCCAGCGGGAGATGGTGAAAGGGAATGTTGTAACTGGCCGCTAATTGATAAAAATCGGTGTGATTGGAAACAATCGCAGGAATTTCTACCTCCAGCAGACCGCTCTTGTATCTGAACAACAAGTCGTTCAGGCAATGACCGATTTTGGAAACCATTAGCAGCATTCGCGGTTTCTTCGCGGCATCATTGAGTTGCCACGACATCTGCATGGTCGCCGCCAAGGCGGCAAAAGAGTCACGCAACAGGTCGTCGCCAAGAGTGGGATTTTCCGAAGCGAAATGCACGCGCATAAAAAACAAACTTGATTGCGCGTCACCGAATTGCGCAGAATCGATGATATTGCAGCCATATTCGGCTAAAAAGCCCGATACACGATGGACAATGCCGCGCTGATCAACACAAGACAAGGTAAGAATATATTCTGGGTAGCTCATCATTATTTTATTAGGTTGCACACCAGCCCATAGCGACAAGACTTCAGCGTTGGGCGAAAGATGCCATTGTCGCACGGCTTCAGCAGACAAACAAAACCCGGGCGTACTTTAAGGAGGGCCCGGGTTCTTGAGACAACAATTAAAATATTACAATGCCAGCAAGTTCATTGACATAAGTTGGTCCCACGCACGTGCTGCGCGTTCCTTACGGCGTTAGCGTCAAATTAGCTACTTGAAAATACGATAACTTTAATCGCAAAATCGGACACTTTTAATAAACCGTCAAGAGTGGCACGACGCTCAGTTATACGGTGGTCGAGGGCACCGCAGCGACAGCAGCAGGTGGGGCAGTTTTAGCAGCAGCCGTTCCAACTTGCACTTCGCCGATCAGTTGACCGCCTTCTTCAATCACGACCTTACCGTACCGAATCTTCCCTGAAACCTTGCCGGTGGCATAAATGACCAATTTTTCCCGAACAGTCAGATCGCCATTGAATTCGCCGTGAATTTCAGCCAGATCGATTTCCGCAGAGCCGATGAAAGCACCCTTCTCGGCAATATGAATGACACGCGAATTCATGGTGGCTTCAACACGACCTTCAACGACAAGTGTATCGCAATCAGTAATTTCGACGCCTTTAAGCTTTATATTCGGCCCGACGATCAACTTACTCCCACCTTCAGTCGTGCTGGAAGCATTAGAGTGTTGTGTAGACAGCATGGAATTAGCGGTTGAAGTCACTTGATTGCCAGCCTTTGGAAAAGTAGATGGGCTATTCGACGACAAATTATTGGTTGCACTAAGAGGGGAATTTGGTGTTGGTGTTTCGCGCTTACCAAAAAGCGTTTCTGAACGAAGCATGAAATCTCCTGATAATAGTAGAAACTGTCTGCCTTACGCATGCAGTGCCCTACTGGTAAAAAATAATTAGAACTTCTGCGTCGTTTGCGCGGCGTTTAACGAGCCGTTACTCGAACGCGTAGTCTTCGTGGTAAATCGGATGAGGTTATCTGGAGTCGTTCAATTGACACATTGTAAAATGTCATCAAAAAAACACGCCTAAATAATAATTTTGGTCAAAAGACACTTGCTTGAGATACAGATAATTCTTAAAAAGTTCACGTTTAGATTTAATCATTTGTAACAGTGTCAAAAACTAGCGCTATTATTTTTTGTTTTGACTTCAAAATTTCTATTTAGACAACCAGAACGCTGCCTTCACAACATGGTATGCATTCTACGAAGACATGCAAGCCGTTATGTCTATCGAACGCCATTTTTTTGCTCCACTAGCACGCGCAATGCAACTACGAATAACGGTTTTCTCAAAACATCGTATTCATAGTACGCCGAATACTCTCTCAGTCGCTATACTTAACGGTCACATAAAATACACGCTACACGGCATTATCCGCCGTGCAGCAAGCCGGAGAAAAAATTAAATGAAGCAATACCTCGATCTGGTACAGATGGTTCTGGACAATGGAAGCTGGCAGGAAAACCGTACGGGAATAAGAACGATCAGCATGCCCGGCGCGATGATGCGTTTTGACCTGCAAAAGGAAGGTTTTCCAGCGGTCACGACAAAGAGGCTGGCCTTTAAGTCCGTAGTCGGAGAACTGGTGGGGTTTTTAAGAGCGTCCCGAAGTGCCGCTGACTTTCGCGCATTGGGATGCAAGGTGTGGGACCAGAATGCCAATGAAAACGCTGCATGGCGTGCCAATCCGTATCGCTTGGGAGAGGATGACCTCGGTCCGGTTTATGGCGTCCAGTGGCGTGCGTGGCCAGCCTACAAGCTTTTGGAAAAAACTGAGTTAGGTCAGATCGCAGATGCGCAGCAAAGAGGTTATCAGTTGATATCCTCTTTGCAAGATGACGGGAAAGAAAAAGTGCTTTTATATAAAGCCATCGATCAATTGCGCGAATGCCTGGATACGATCATGGAAAATCCTGGCAGTCGACGGATATTATTTCACGGGTGGAATTGTGCCGAGCTTGATGCCATAGCCCTTCCCGCATGCCACCTTTTATATCAATTCCTGCCCAATGCGGCGACCAAAGAAATTTCGCTCTGCCTTTACATACGCAGTAATGACATCGGACTGGGCACGCCATTCAATCTCGCCGAAGCAGCCGCCTTGCTGCATCTGGTAGGACGGCTGACCGGATATACGCCGCGCTGGTTTACTTATTTTATTGGCGATGCGCATATCTACGAGAATCATTTAAGCATGCTTGAAGAACAACTCCAACGCGCGCCCCACGCCGCCCCACGTTTGCTGATATCGGATCGCATTCCTGACTTTGCAAAAACAGGAAAGTACGAACCAGAGTGGCTGGAAAAAATCGAACCGGGTGATTTTTCATTGGAAAATTATGAGCATCACCCTGCGCTGACAGCGCCCATGGCGGTTTAAAGCAGCCTTAAAAATAAGGTGGCGGTATTCGCGACCACCACCTACCGCCACGAGCCGCCACGAGCCACCACTCTTATTCGCTTCAATAATGAATTTACGACACAACCGTGAATTTACGACATATATGGACGCCCTCAGTTTGCCAAGCATTAAATCGATGATGAGCATAAGGGTAAGATTGCAGCCATATATTCGGACTTTCATTGAGGTTTTCACCTCTGTCCCTGATGGAATATGCTGGCCAGGTCCTAATCAGAACCACGCGCTCGAGGCGCATGTCGCATTACAGGTTTTCCTGACCCCGGTCTAACCTGGTTTGCCATCACTTCATCTTGCCTGCACAACCTGTGGAAGGTTTTCTCTTCTTCGTGATAGATGGTGTTATTTATTTCAATAGTTTCCTGGATTTTTCTGGCCCGATTTGATTATGCACCAGCCAGAGCTGGGCAATACTCAGGTCGGAACCTTTGTTCTTCATGTACCAATAACGCCCATACTACCCTCGCATTTTTATTTGCCAGAGCGACCGCAGCGACATTTTTATTTCGTCGACTGAGTAACTTATTGAGCCAGGTAGTAGATGGTTTATTGTCGGCAAATCGAATCACCGCTCGTGCTCCATGAATCAATAGCGTGCGTAAATAAGTGTCACCGCGTTTGCTGATGCCTAAAAGCACGGATTTGCCCCCACTGGAATGCTGTCGGGGAACCAGTCCTAACCAGGCAGCTAGTTGGCGCCCGCTCACGAAATTCTTAGCATCTCCAATTGATGCCACTAATGCCGTGGCAGTGATGGGACCTATTCCTGGTATTTCTGCAAGTTTTCTGCTCATTTCTGAAGAACGGTGCCATTGTTGAATTTTGTCATCCATTTCATCGACCTGTTTATCCATGTCTTTCAAGTGATCATACAAACGTTGTAGCAGATCTCGAAAGCTTGCCGGCAAATCTGATTTTTCCATGATTTCAGGGAGACGCCTGGCGATGTTTGCAATTGCTTGCGGAATAATGATGCCGAACTCGGACAGTAATCCGCGAATTTGGTTTGCTTGAGCTGTTCTCGCTTTGATAAAAGACTGACGCACTCGGTGCAATGACAGGACAGCTTGTTGTTCGTCCGTTTTTATTGGAACGAAGCGCATATTAGGCCGAGAAACGGCCTCACAAATTGCTTCTGCATCGGCCATGTCATTTTTATTGGTCTTGACATAGGCCTTCACAAATTGAGGAGCCATCAGTTTCACAGTATGCCCCATCGCGGTCAGTTTCCTGCCCCAGTAATGGGCGCTGCCACACGCTTCCATTCCAATCAAACACGGTTGCAGTTGAGCAAAGAACTCAGCCATTTTTACGCGATCGAGTTTTTTTCGAAGCACGGTATTTCCATGATCATCGACGCCATGAACTTGAAACACATTCTTTGCTAAATCGATTCCAATCGAAGTCATCTTCATTTTGGACGCTCCTTTCGTTTAGGAAAATATCACTCCTATTTTGGCACGTTGATGCCGTTCGAAAGAGGGCGTCCATTCCATTAGAACCGACTCAAGGGAGCAGGCCTCTGTAATCAGGTTAGCTCGTTTTTGGAGGATTAAGCTCAACCGGGACCGGCGATATTTTATGGCTGGCATCATCCTGCCAGCCGCCGCCGAGCGCCTTATATAACGAAACAGTCGCTTGTAGCCGCTTCAATTTCAGTGCGCCTAATTCGTTCTGCACGTCTGATAATGCACGCTGCGTATCCAGCACGGTCATCAAGTCTTCTGCCCCGACCCGATAACGGATCTCCGACAAATTAAATGCGAAACGTGCTTGCTCCATTTCAGTCGTTTTCAAGGACCGCTGCTCGTCCAGACTTCTGATCTGCCCCAACACCTTGTCGACTTCCGATAACGCGGAAATGACGGTAGAACGATAAACCTGCACAAGTTCTTGCTTTTGAGCGATCGCCAGATCCCGTTGATTTTTCAATAAGCCTGCATCAAAAATTGGCGCAACCAGAGAGGTCCCAACGTTAGCAAGCAAGTTTGGTCCATTAAACAATGATAACAACGCGCCACTTTGCGCACCGGTCGATCCTGTCAAGCGGATGCTGGGAAATAAAGCTGCACGTGCCACAGCGACGTTGGCGTTGGCCGCCGCTAGCTGCGCTTCGGCGCGCCGGATATCTGGACGGCGAGAGAGTAATTCGGAGGGCAATCCGGGTGTCACGTCTGGCAATGCGATGGTATCGAGCCCATGATCTGCGACTTTAAAGGTCTGCGATGATCGACCCAGTAGAATTGCCAGCGCCGACTGCGCTTCGCGCTCCTGCTGCATCAAGTCCGGAATCGAGGCTTTCTGTCCAGCCACGGCCGAACGCTGACGCGCGAGATCCAACGGTGATGCCGCTCCGGCGCTACTTTGTGCCTCAACTAACGCGAGTACCCGTTCCGCGTTCGCGACGTTCTCGCGCGCGATATTGAGCCGATCATGTAACGACAACACCTGCAGGAAAGTCGAGACGATACCGCTGGTGACCGTCAATGCAACGGTTTGTCGATCATACAGATTCGCTTTTAGCGAGGCCTCGGCAGCGGCCAGACTGGCTTTATTTTTTCCCCAAAAATCAATTTCGTAACTGACCTGCAACAAGCCGCTTGCTGAAGTATTCGCAGCACCATTATTTCCCAACGGTAAGTCGCGATTTCCCCCAGCAGAAAAATCGGCTGTGGGTAATAGCGGCGCGCCCGCAATCCGCGCTTGCGCTTCGGCCTGACGCACACGCGCCAGAGCGGCTGCAATTTCAAGATTACTACGCTGCCCTTCATCGACCAATTGGGTAAGTTCAACACTACCAAAACGTTTCCACCAATCATTATCCGGCCATTCCTGATCACTCGGTTTTCCGCTGAGCGTCCAGCCTGCCGGCATTTCGACTGCCGGCGGGGGTTCCGAGATAGGAATATTGTGCGCACACCCCGCCAGAAAAGCGCACAACACGCCTAGGGCTAAAGTGGAAGAATACGGGGCAACGAAGGATTTCAGTTTTAAACAAGCAAAAAGGCGCATATTCCGTTCCATTAGCGCGTTACCGATGTAACACCTGCGGGACTTGAAGGGCTATTGGGAGGAGCGGCATTCTTTTGCTGTGGAACCAGCGTCGAAAAAGGCGCCGCTGCAGAGTTGCCGCCAGGAGCAACTACCGGGACGACAGACTTGCCGCCGTTTGATTGATTAATCGGACTAACCGGGTCGCCTAACTTTGCCGAGGTCCCCGACGTCGATGAAACAGCTGGCGCAGGCGGTGGAACAACTTTAGGCTGTAATAAGACTGCAGGGATCGGCCCCACCAATAACAGGTCGCCGGCGCTTAAGCCTGATACAACTTGCACCTGCTGCTGCGTCCGTAAGCCGATTTTCAGCTTACGCGGACTGAGTTGCTGATTTGCATCCAGCACATTCGCAGCGTATAGGCCATCATCGTCAGGCTTTCCAAGTAGTTTGCTCGGCAGCAGCACAGCGTCTTTGGCTTCGGCAATGATGAACCGGACTTGCGTGCTCATACCGCTCATTAACTCCTGGTCTGGGTTATCGACCTCAAATAACACGTTATAAAACGTTTGCTTGCCCTGTTCTCCGGTTCCGTCCGCGGGTACCGGGATAACCTGCCGTAACTTACCCGACCATTGTTTTCCTGGATAGCCCGGAGTCGTGAAAGTGGCCGTGATACCGCGGCGCAAACGCGTGACATCAATTTCAGCCACACGGGCCTGAACCGTCATTTTCGACAGATCGGCAATGCGCATCAATGGGGCAGTCGGCAGGGGCGCACCGACCGTTTGCCCCGGACGTGCATTAAGTGCCACCACGGTGCCTGTAATAGGTGCCATCACCTGCGTATGCTGACGGCTCTCGTCGTCAAACTTCAACGTGGCCTCGACCTGGCGGATTTGCGCATTAATGGCGTCCACCCGGGCGCTAGCAGACGACATGCTCATACGGCTGGATTCGAAGGATTCTTCACGCGTGGCATTCTGTGCCTTGAGTTGCGTTTGTCGCTTGAATTGTAGCTCGGCAAAATCCATTTGTGCGCGTTGGTCTGCAAGTTCAGCCTGCAAACGGGCCATCTGCGCCCGATTGGTTTCAACCTTGGCCGGTTGTAAAGTGGGCGTAATTTCTACGACCATCTTTCCAGCTTGCACGGTATCGCCAACTGATACCAAAACGTCCTTGATTTGTCCTGCCACCTGCGCGTTCGCATCAGCGTATTTGTAAAGTTGCAGTTTCCCTGCAGCCTCAACAGTTTGCTGAATATCACCACGCTGAATGGTGACGGTGTCAAACTTAATGGGCGCAGGCGGTCCCATCTCCGGCGCAACAGCGGGAGCCGGCTTTGGCTGCTGCAACACTTGCGCCAGAACCACTCCGGCACTAAGTACGACCACCAACGATAAGCCTACGGCGAGACTGCCGCGGCGAAATAGCCGAGACGAATCACGAGTGGGCGGGGGCAAAGGTTTTAGCTGATCAACAGTCATCGTAGCACGTCAAAATAAACAAAAAATAAGTGGCTGGAACCGCAAATAGCCCATGCGTTGACCAAGGACCTGCGCCGGGCGAAAAAGTTGAGGCCTCACATAAAATTCCGTCAGCGTTTTGGCTTACTTTCCGTCCTCGCCCACTGGCGTCGTCTACAGGCTTAGCGAGGTCGCTGTCAGAACCTTAGAACCATTTTACGTAAGTCCCAAGATATTTCCAGAGGTCGACAATTTTCATAACAAAAAAACATAAAAAAGTCGTCGTCTCCAGTATGAGGGCGCAGTGCGTATTTTAGACGGAATAACGGCGCTACTCTGTCACGCACTGGAACAGAATGGTAACAGTTGTTACCGGCCGCATCGCAAGATGGCCGTATTCGAACCAATTTCACCTCTGCCCCGATGAGAACAGTGAGGCTGATCAGATTATGTAAACGTCAATGAGGCCTTTAGCCGGCTGACCGCCAATGAACTAATCAAAACGAACAAAACATTCAGGCATTGGCGACATTTTCCTCAGACAGCCCCATCCATAGTCGATTGGCATCATGCGAACTCCATACCTCAAAATGTAATCGCGACAACACCAATGGATTGTCCAACACCGCACTTTTTTGACCTGCCGTTAAGTTATCCGGCCCACTTTTTAATGCGGTTTGAACCAACGCGGCATGCGCTGCCAGACTGGCCTGCGGGACTCGTGGGCGGGCGGTAACCGCGGCGCAAACCAACGCATTGATTATCGGATCGACCACAGCCTCATTAAATCCGGCGAGCCGTCTACTACCCTCGTTGTAGGCTGTAGTCGCGGCAAGCTCAGGCGGTAAATCGACTTCTTCCGGAATAACAAATAAACGTGCGTGGCGGAAGCTGCGGCCTAGCGAAACCCTGCTGGAAAATACCGATAACGGAATAGACAGAACCAGAGAACCGACAATCGGTAATAGCCACCACAAAAATGATGGTTCCAGCAAAAACACGCCCGTGCCCCACACTAAACCGAGCACTGTATGCCATCCATGGCGGCGGCATGCTTCTCCCCAGCTGGTTTCAGTGTCTTCACGCGGTGGCGACTTCCAGCTGATAGCCCATCCGAGAAATGCCCCGACTACGAATCGCGTGTGGAATAGCATTCTGACCGGTGCCAGCATCATGGAGAACAACAATTCAATCACCATACCCATGGTTAAACGAAGCACACCGCCGAATTCACGTGCTCCTTTGGCCCAAATCAAGACAACGCTTAAAATTTTAGGAAGAAACAGCAACGTTGCCGTTGCGCTGAATAATGTTAAAGCTTTTTCAGGATGCCATTCCGGCCATACGGGAAATAATTGGCCAGGTGTTACGAAATATTCGGGCACCACCAAGGTATGCATAGCCAGAAGTATTGTCGACAACACCAAAAAACCAAACCATAAAGGGGCAGAGATATACGCCATCACGCCAGTGACAAACACCGCACGATGCACGCCGTGCATGCCGCGCGCCAGGAATAAACGGAAGTTCATCAGGTTACCCTGACACCAGCGACGGTCCCGCTTGAGTTCATCTAGCAGATTTGGTGGCATTTCTTCGAAACTTCCCGCCAGATCGTAAGCAATCCACACGCCCCAACCGGCGCGTCGCATCAATGCTGCTTCGACAAAATCATGCGACAGAATTTCACCGGCCAGTGATCCTTCACCGGGCAACGGTGCGAGAGCGCAATATTTCATGAAAGGGTCGAGGCGAATAATCGCGTTATGTCCCCAATAGTGCGATTCGCCCAACTGCCAGTAATGCAAACCGGCGGTAAATAATGGTCCATATACCCGCGTAGAAAACTGCTGTATCCGCGCATATAACGTATCGCGTCCGGCGGCCCTTGGAGCCGTCTGAATGATCCCGGCACTTGGATTCGCCTCCATCAGGCGCACCAGCGTTGTCAGACAGGTCCCACTCATTACGCTGTCCGCATCCAGCACGATCATATAGTCATAGTTAGCGCCCCAACGCCGACAAAAATCGTCAATGTTGCCGCTCTTGCGCTTCACCCGCCGCCGCCGATGTCGATAAAAAATACGTCCGAATCCACCCAGCGTCCGACACAAACTGACCCATGCATCGAGCTCCGCGGTGCAAATGTCGGGGTCACCGCTATCGCTCAGGACAAAGAAATCGAAACGGTCCAGTTCGCCACTTTGAAGCACTGACTCATAGGTTGCGCGCAAGCCAGCAAATACCCGATTGACATCTTCGTTGCAGATCGGCATGACGATGGCGGTTCGGGCGTTGGCAGGAATTGGCCCCGGCGCCGCGTCCTCTCGCGAAATAACGTATCGATCGGTTCCGCGCATCAATACCAAAAATCCCGCCATGGCAGTCCAAAACCCGGCCGAAACCCAGCAAAACAGGATCGCAAACAAGGCGAGCGTCAACATTTCCATGGGTTTTGCACCATGGTATGGCAATACCGTACTCATGGAATAGGTCGCTACCACGGTTTGCGCCAACATTAATGCGACGAGTACAAGCCTGCGCAGATTGCCGTTGTGGCGCCAAATGCCACGTGGATCGTGACCCTTTTCTTTGGCCACGTGGTGCTCCACACTGGTCTGTTCCGCGTTTTCCCGGGCGGATGTGCGCCTTCTGGATTTCAAGGTGGGACGACGATCAAATGCGCGATTAGCGTTTTCAATCCAGCGCACTATGGGATTTAACGTTCCCCAGGGGCGCGCCACGATCGGGGTGCGTTTCAACGGCAACGCAATCGTTATGCGTGCTCTTCCGCTGGCATCGGTGACGATCTCAGGGGTCGAGCGGCCAATATCACCGTTTTCATTCAACACCACGCCATTCATATCAAGGCTATTGGCGTATGAGGCCGATGGCCCGTGTGCTGCGCTATTCGCGGCAACAGGCCCGATATCGGTATCCTGCGGAATGCCGTAGGCCAACTGCAGACGCGCGGCGATGGACGCATATGCCGGGTTGGAACGGCCATTAACGCCGTCATTACTCAGACATCTATCACTATCATCAGCAACTTCGCTAAGGGCCAGATGCAACGCGGCCATTTCCTCTGCCGACGTCGACGATTGACCACACTGAATCCGTTCGGACAGCACACTCCGTTGTCGCAGAGACAAGGGAAGGCGCTTCAGGTATCTATCGATAGGTGAATGTTCGTCAATCACCTGAGATACTGGCTTGTGCGCTAGTTGGGCGGTAATATGTAACTCCACGTTTCAGATAGGGTTGTGTTGCCGTTACGCAGGAAAGCGCGCAACTCGATCGGTTTGTTTTCTTCATTGCGGCGTAGCTTCATATTGATGCGCCAGCCTCCGGTAGCTTCGTTTTTGACAGCGCTGCTGCTCAATAGTTTTCCATTATCATCTACGCTCACCACCGCATCCAGTTTTGTATTGTCCGGCAACTTCTTGAACGCCGGTCCTTCAAAATCCACGATCAAGCCGATGCTATCATCCGGCTTCGCCTGAAAACCATTTCCGCGTCGCGTCTGCGTGACCCATGACAAGGGCGAACTCTTTTCGGCGTCTTTCTGCCATAGCAGCGTGTATTCAATGTTGAATGGCTGCCCCACTTTTGGCACCGTATCCGGCACCCAATAGGCAACAATATTGTCATTGGTTTCGTCCGGCGTTGGAATTTGTACTAACTCGACTCGGCCCGCGCCCCATTTTCCTTTCGGCTGAACCCAGGCGCTTGGGCCTTTGTCATAGCGAGAGTCAAGATCCTGATAGGCCGCAAAGTTGCGCTCGCGTTGCATCAACCCAAACCCGACCGGGTTGCTTAATGTGTAAGACGTGACCAGCAAGCGTTTAGGATTTACCAACGGTCTCCAAATCCACTCGCCAGTCCCGGACGCGACCAGCAATCCATCCGAATCATGCACTTCGGGCCGATAATCTTCAACCGGTGAACGTTGATTTTTTCCATACAGAAACATACTGGTGAGTGGAGCAATACCCAACTTGCTCACATTTTCGCGCAAATAGAGTTGGGCTTTGACATCAATCGCCGTGTCCACTCCGGGCCTAAGCGTGAAGCTGTAGGCCCCGGTCACGCGCCGTGAATTGAGAAGCGCGTAAATAGTGAGTTGTTTGTCGCCAGCTTGCGGCCGCTCGATCCAAAACTCAACGAATTGCGGGAATTCCTCACCTGAATTGAGCGCCGTATCGACCGCTAATCCTCGTGCCGACAACCCATAGCGCTGATCCTTACCCACTGCGCGGAAATAACTTGCGCCCAAAAATGACAATACTTCATCCTTATAGGTGGCGTTATTCAGCGGGTAATTAACGCGGAAACCGGCAAACCCGAGCGAACGCAGTTTGCTGGGGTCCACCTTATTCGCACCGTAGGTAAAATTATTCGGATCAAAACGGATCTCACGCACGTTTTTTCCGAGGATCTCGTTCATTTTCACCGGCTGATTAAACAGATGGCCTTCATGAAAAAAGGCCAAATCGAATGGTAGCTTAGCATTCGCCCATGGCGATTTTTCCTGCTTGAACCGAATATCTCTGTATTGCTCCAGAGTTAAGTCATCGATCTCTTTTGGTATATCAGAAACTGGCTTGACATACGCCTTGGCGGACAAGGCTTTGGCGCGTACCGCAACATCATTGAAACTAAAAGCTGAGGCATTCAGAACCGGAAGCAGACATCCCATTATCAACAGCGTCGGCACCAATAGGGTGCGCATTGGTAAGGAAATATCGCATCTTGCGGAGGAAAAAGATTTTAAGAACATTGGATTCCCATTTGGCACTGCTTTGATTTGCGAAATCAATGCCAGCTATCAATACCAGCTATTTAACGCCAATCAGCACGCTAGTTAGCTGATTGCTACCATTGGTAGATATTAGCGCAGAGCGTTGGATTGTTTATTAATTTTCGCAAAGAAGCATCTTCGGATGCTTTGTTACAGAATTATTTGCCAAATTTACATGAAATATAACAAACACACTCCTGGCTAAGATGAAAAATAGCGAGACCCATAAGAGTCGACGCTACACTAAAGTGTCTTATTTATTGCTAATAAGCAAATTTACATACGCAGATAAGATCAGCGTCATCCGGCAAAGTTCCGTTAGATGTTTATAGTAAAATTACGACAATTTACGCCTATGTCATTATCCGGGACCAATATAAACCGGATAATAGGTCTGGATAAGCCACGGTAAACTGAAACCTGGCTGTCTTAAAGCGCTTCAAAGGTCCAAACTGCGCTTTATCAGGTCGTAGACTCTTACGCTTAATAAGAGTCATCTTGCAACATATCAGCCAATCATCTAAAAAAAGCCTGTCCATTGAATACATCTGCACCTTCCAAGCCTATCCTCACTATCATTGTCGCTACTGACGCGGAGAACGGAATTGGCGTACGTAATACGCTGCCGTGGCATTTACCAGAAGATCTGGCGCATTTCAAACGCACCACCTCTGGTCATCCTATTATTATGGGTCGTAAAACGTTTGAGTCAATTGGACGCCCGCTACCTAACCGGCGCAATATAGTGATAACGCGGAATCCGGAATGGCAACACGAAGGTGTGGAAACGGTAAACTCGGTGGAGGCCGCCGCCGCGTTAGCCAATACGTCTACCGATGCATCCGGTGCAAATATCGAAGCTTTCTTCATCGGCGGCGCTGAAATCTATGCCGCAGCCCAACCACTCTGCGACCGCTTGATCATAACGGAAATCGGCAAACGCTTTGATTGCGACGCTTTTTTTCCGGCCAGGGATCCGCAACAGTGGCAGGAAAACTCCAGAATTTCGCATCACTCGGCGGATAACGACTTCGATTACGCTTTTGTAGAGTATTCCAGGAAATAATGCTTTAAATAGCACTTTAACTTTACCAGGTTAAATTCGGCCAGCTTATGTGGGATGGGGCCAGCTGCGGTGCAAGTCGGTTAGTTGTAACGACCGAATTTGCGAGGATATATTTAATATCATATTCTTAAGCCCAAAACATTGGCTGCGTTATTTTCCAGTGTTTTGGTACATTTCGCCCCAATTTTCCTCATATCTGCGAAAATTCGACATTCACCTTTTTGGTCCAGCAAAGCTGCCCCAACTATCCGGAGCAGACGCGCAATTTAAGCTGTTGGCTAAGCTGTTGATTAAGCCGTTGGTTAAGCTGTTGATTAAGCTTCTAGTCAAGCTCATGACCACGCTATTGTTCACCCTCATTGATTAGCGAACCGTCGACCCAACCTGAAACCGTGTTCGCTACTCCGTCATTCACACCCGTCTCTTGGAGACCGCATGAAATTCCGTTTCCCCATCGTCATTATTGACGAAGATTTCCGCTCAGAAAATACCTCCGGTCTCGGTATCCGCGCCCTCGCCGACGCGATGGAAAAAGAAGGAATGGAAGTCCTGGGTGTCACAAGTTATGGTGACCTGTCGCAATTTGCTCAGCAACAATCGCGTGCATCCGCTTTTATTTTATCGATTGACGATGAAGAGTTCGGCGCTGGCTCATTCGAAGAGACTGATCATGCGCTGAAGTCGTTACGCGCCTTTGTCGAAGAAATTCGTTATAAAAATGCCGACATCCCAATTTATCTGTATGGTGAAACGCGCACCTCGCGCCACATACCAAACGACATTCTGCGCGAACTACATGGCTTCATTCACATGTTTGAAGATACCCCGGAATTTGTCGCGCGCCATATTATTCGCGAGGCCAAATCCTATCTGGACGGCCTCTCGCCGCCGTTCTTTCGTGCTTTGGTCCATTACGCGCAAGATGGCTCTTATTCCTGGCACTGTCCTGGCCATTCGGGCGGGGTAGCTTTTCTTAAGTCGCCTATCGGTCAGATGTTCCATCAATTTTTTGGTGAAAACATGCTGCGCGCCGACGTCTGCAATGCCGTTGAAGAGCTCGGCCAGTTGCTCGACCATACCGGCCCCATCGCTGAATCCGAACGAAATGCGGCACGTATCTACAACGCTGACCATTGTTATTTCGTCACAAACGGAACGTCTACCTCGAACAAGATGGTATGGCACTCAACGGTAGCGCCAGGTGATATCGTCGTCGTGGATCGTAACTGTCATAAGTCGATTCTGCATTCGATCATTATGACCGGAGCAATCCCGGTCTTCCTGATGCCAACACGGAATCACCTAGGCATCATCGGCCCGATTCCGCTGGAAGAATTCACCATGGAAAGCATCCGGCAAAAGATCGAAGCAAATCCGTTTGCGCGAGAAGCGTTAAATAAAAAACCCCGGATTCTGACTATTACGCAGTCCACGTACGACGGCGTAATCTACAACGTCGAGACCTTGCAAAACATGCTCGATGGCGAAATCGATACGCTGCATTTTGATGAGGCATGGCTACCGCATGCCACATTTCATGATTTCTACAAAGATATGCACGCGATCGGCAAAGACCGTCCACGCGCCAAGAAATCAATGATCTTCTCAACCCAATCGACCCACAAATTGCTGGCCGGTTTGTCACAGGCGTCGCAAGTTCTGGTGCGTGAGTCAGAAACCGTGCAACTCGATCAGGACGCGTTTAATGAAGCCTATCTGATGCACACTTCCACTTCGCCGCAATACTCCATCATTGCTTCCTGTGATGTTGCAGCAGCAATGATGGAAGCCCCCGGGGGCACAGCGCTGGTGGAAGAAAGCATTCTTGAAGCATTGGATTTCCGCCGTGCCATGAAAAAGATTGACCTGGAATGGGGTGCTGACTGGTGGTTTCAGGTTTGGGGCCCGAATTCGTTCTCTGAGGATGGTATTGGTTCACGTGAAGATTGGGTCATTAAAGCGGAAGATGACTGGCATGGCTTCGGCAATCTGGCGCCAAATTTCAATATGCTGGACCCGATCAAGGCGACCATCGTGACGCCCGGACTGTCGCTCGATGGTCAATTCGGCGATAGCGGCATACCGGCTTCCATCGTCACTAAATATTTGGCCGAACACGGTGTTATAGTC
The DNA here is from genome assembly GCF_016917355.1 of Glaciimonas sp. PAMC28666. Lineage (GTDB taxonomy): Bacteria > Pseudomonadota > Gammaproteobacteria > Burkholderiales > Burkholderiaceae_D > Glaciimonas. Next base: position 860,088 of record NZ_CP070304.1, read on the forward strand.
GAAAAATGCGGCCTTTACTCATTTTTCATTATGTTCACGATCGGCATTACCAAAGGCCGTTGGAACACGTTATTGACGGCGTTACAGCAATTTAAGGACGATTACGATAAGAATCAGCCAATTTGGCGTATTTTACCGGAATTCGCTCGTGCCAATAATGGCAGAAATTCGCGTTATGAACGCCTCGGTTTACGCGATTTATGTCAGCAAATTCACGAGACCTACAAGGCCTATGACATCGCACGGTTGACGACTGAAATGTATGTTTCTGCAATGCAACCGGCGATGAAACCTTCCGATGCGTTTGCCAAGATGGCACATCGTGAAATTGATCGCGTGCCAATCGACCAACTGGAAGGCCGCGTCACATCTATCTTGTTAACCCCGTATCCGCCCGGCATTCCTTTGCTCATCCCGGGCGAGCGCTTTAACAAGACGATTGTCGATTACCTGAAATTTGCGCGTAATTTCAACGAGAAGTTTCCTGGATTTGAGACTGATGTGCATGGTTTGGTGAAGCGCGAAGTTAACGGCAAGCGCGACTACTTTGTAGACTGTGTGCGTCTGGACGCCACCAACCAGTAAAATAAAGAAAATTGGTCCAAAAAAAATGGCTATATCGTGTTGATATGGCCATTTTTACGTCAACTCGGACTGCGCGAATGATACGTGCGGGCACCCCCAGCCTAAACCGGAGGATTATGCTTTAGGCAAAGTTACACCCTGTTGCCCCTGATATTTGCCTCCGCGATCCTTGTAAGATGTTTCGCACACTTCATCGCTCTCAAAGAACAGCACTTGCGCGCAACCTTCACCTGCGTAAATTTTTGCCGGCAACGGCGTCGTGTTCGAAAACTCCAATGTGACATAACCTTCCCATTCCGGTTCGAACGGCGTCACATTCACGATGATCCCGCAACGTGCATAGGTCGACTTGCCTAAGCAGATGGTCAGAACGCTGCGTGGGATACGAAAATATTCGATGGTACGCGCCAACGCAAACGAATTTGGCGGGATGATGCAGACGTCTCCGACAAAATCGACGAATGATTTCTCGTCGAAATTCTTCGGATCGACAATGGTCGAGTTGATATTGGTAAAAATTTTGAATTCGTTGGCGCAACGAATATCGTAACCGTACGACGAGGTACCGTAAGAAACGATTTTATGACCGTTTTCCTCCCGCACCTGATTCGGCGAGAATGGCTCGATCATGCCGGTTTCCTGCGCCATACGACGGATCCATTTATCGGATTTGATTGCCATAGTGTTCTCTTCTTTGTAAAAGGTAGTGCAAATTCAGACCAAAATGGCAGGATTTTTGGTTCCATATGCCAATTGGAAGGCAGTAGAAACGCCGTCGACGCGACGTCGCCGGAAGATCCCCAGCATCGCGGAAATAACCCGAGATAACCGAAACTATCGGCGTTTACGAGTAAAACGACTTTGCGACCACACCTGGAATGAGATTAACAACATGAAAAATAAATAGGCTTCTGCAATTTTACGCGATTCAACCTCGCTACCCGTACACAAAATGTCGATGCATCTTCAGCACCACAATCCGGCGGACAAATCACCTAAGACGCTTAACGCTGCATCGTCTCCCATACTTTTTGCAAGCGCTTTACCGATACCGGCATCGGTGTTTTGAGTTCCTGGGCGAATAAAGAAACCCGCAATTCCTCCAACAGCCAGCGAAACTCTTGCATCTTAGGATCGACGCCCTTTCCTTGTCGGTCCTTTTGCGCCCGTTGCCAAGGGGTAGCGACCTGCGCCCATTCAGCTAATGAACGACCGTCGCGACTCGGTTCCGCCCGCAACTTCTCCAGACGTACGCTAACAGCCTTTAAATAACGCGGAAAATGCGCTAAGTTGGTATAGTCGTTTTCCGCAATAAAGCGCTTATTCACCAATCCGGTTATCTGCGACTGAATATCCGCGACTGCCGCCGACTGCGCTTTCACGCCTTGCAGCTTTTTCGGCAATCCGTGATATTCCACCAGTATCAATGCAGTTAGCCGTGCGATTTCGTTACATAGCAAACCCAAGCGGGACTTTCCTTCGTCCTTGCGCTGGTTAAATTGCGCAGCATTGGCTGGTAGCGGTAATTGTAGACAGGCGCGCTCGAGACCTGCAGAAATAATCTGGTCACGCAAATCTTCTTGTGAGCCAAGGGCCATGAACTGCATGCCCATTTGTTGCAAACCGGGGATATTTTTTTCGAGGAATTTTAATTGCTCTTTTAGTTGAAGAGCAAACAAACGACGCAAACCCAGCCGATGAATACGCCCTGCTTCGTTTGGATCGTCGAAAACCTCCAGGTCACAATAAGTCCCCTTATCGACCAGTGCTGGAAAACCGATTAACGTCTGCTTGCCCTGCTGTATTTCCAGCAGCTCTGGCAACTCTCCAAAGGTCCAGCTGGTCAAGTTGCTATAGGCAGCAATTCCTCCGCCTGTGGGCGCGGCGCTTGCCTTGACCTGCGATACTGCCGACGGAAGCTGTCCCGCCGGGGTCGTTCGGCTCGGCTGAAGGGAGTGCGTGGCGGCTATTTCGTTTGAAACTACCCCGGTCTTTTCCGCCAGTTTTTGAAAGCTTTCCCGCGCTAGTCCGCCCAGTTCAGCTTGCAGCGCCGCGAGATTACGGCCCATATCAAGTTGCCTGCCGTGCTCATCGATGACCTTAAAATTCATCTCATGATGGGCCGGCAATGTCTCAACCTTGAAGTCGGAACTGCGCACTGCCACCGTGGTTTCAGTGCGTACATCGGCAATCAATGCATCCAGCAAATTACCATGACCAAATACATTACGCGCTTGTATGCGCTCACAAAATCCAGCCGCATAATCTGGCAGCGGCACGCAATTACGACGGATTTTTTGCGGTAATGATTTCAACAGAAGATGCACTTTTTCCTTCAGCATGCCGGACACCAGCCAATCGCAACGATCAACATACACCTGATTCAAGGCGTAGAGCGGAACGGTCAATGTGACACCGTCGCGCGGCGTACCTGGCTCAAAATGGTACGTCAAGCCCATTTCAATACCGGCGACCCGCATCAACTTTGGAAACAAATCGGTGGTCACGCCAGCTGCTTCGTGGCGCATCAGATCGTCGCGATTCAAGTACAGCAACGTTGGATTTTTATGACTGATGTCTTTGAGCCACTTCTCAAATGTAATGCCGTTGCAGATATCAATCGGAATCAGTTTGTCGTAAAACGCAGCAATCAATTCTTCATCCACCAACACATCCAGCCGCCGCGATTTATGTTCGAGATTTTCGATCTCGCGGATCAGCTTTTGGTTGTGAGCAAAAAACGGTGCACGGGTGTCATATTCGCCGCCCACCAACGCATCACGAATAAAAATTTCGCGCGCTTCATTTGGATTGATCAAGCCGAAATTGATGCGCCGCTGGCTGTACACAACCAACCCATAAAGCGTGGCGCGTTCCGAAGCAGAAACCTGGGCCATGCGCTTTTCCCAACGCGGTTCACCGTATGATTTCTTGAGTAAATGCGCGCCAACTTTTTCCAGCCACTCCGGCTGGATTTGAGAAACGCAACGCGCGTATAACCGCGTGGTATCGACCAGTTCTGAGGCCATCACCCATTTACCGGCTTTTTTCGTCAACGACGATCCCGGCCAAATATGAAATTTGATACCGCGCGCGCCCAGATAATGCGGGTCATCGTCTGCCTTGAAACCAACGTTGCCCAGCAACCCGGTCAGTAACGCGGTATGTAAATTGTCGTAAGTAGTAGGTGCTTCATTGAGACGCCATCCCTGCTCCCTGACGATGGTCAACAATTGCGAGTGGACATCGCGCCATTCACGTAACCGCAATTGAGACAGGAAATTGGCACGGCAATTATCTTGCAACTGCCGATTGGTCTTCTTGTGCGCAATCGCCTCTTCAAACCATTTCCAGATTTTTAAATAACTTTGGAATTCTGATTTCTCATCGGCGAATTTTTTGTGGGCCTGATCGGCCGCGGCTTGCGCATCCATTGGCCGATCACGCGGATCCTGGACTGACACTGCCGCAGCGATAATCAGCATTTCGGTCAGACACACATTGTCGAGCGAGGCCAGTATCATGCGCCCTACCCGAGGATCGAGCGGCAACTTCGCCAGTTCGCGTCCGGTTTTAGTCAACTGATTGTTGTCATCAACCGCACCAAGTTCCTGCAGCAATTGATACCCGTCGGCGATTGCCCGTCCCGGCGGTGGTTCAATAAAGGGGAAGGTTTCGACATCAGTCAGATGTAACGACTTCATCCGCAAAATCACCGATGCCAGCGACGAGCGCATGATCTCAGGCTCAGTGAATTTAGGACGTTGAAGATAGTCGCGCTCTTCATACAGGCGAATACACACGCCCGCCGCAACCCGACCGCAGCGACCAGCACGCTGATTTGCCGCCGATTGAGCAATCGGTTCGATCTGTAACTGCTCAACTTTGTTACGATAGCTATAACGTTTAACCCGCGCCAGCCCGGCATCGACGACGTAACGAATACCGGGTACAGTCAGCGAAGTTTCTGCGACGTTAGTCGCCAAAACGATCCGACGGGCGTTCGAAGTTTTGAATACCCGTTCTTGTTCCTGTGCCGACAAACGCGCAAACAATGGCAAAATTTCGACGTGAGGCGGATGATGTTTGCGTAGCGCTTCGGCAGCATCGCGAATTTCGCGCTCACCCGGCAGAAACACCAGCACATCACCAGATCCGACGCGTGCCAGCTCATCCACAGCATCCACCACCGCATCCATCAAATCGCGTTGATCACGGTCGCGCTGGGCAGCATTCGGTGCTGCGTTGGGAGCCGCGCTTGCACCAGACTTTGCTGCGTTAGCGGCAGGATTTACCCCACTGCGATCCGCGTTATCGACTGGCCGGTAACGCACTTCAACCTCATACAAGCGCCCCGACACTTCGATCACCGGCGCCAGCTTGTCATCATGACCAAAGTGACGGGCAAAACGGTCTGCGTCGATGGTGGCTGACGTAATAATCAATTTCAGATCAGGCCGCTTGGGGAGCAATTGCTTCAGATAACCCAGCAGAAAATCGATGTTCAGACTGCGCTCGTGCGCCTCATCAATAATGATGGTGTCATATTGCCACAGCATCGGATCAGTCTGCGTTTCGGCCAGCAAGATGCCGTCGGTCATCAGTTTGACCCACGCGCCTTTGGTCAACGTATCGTTAAAACGGACTTTAAAGCCGACGTGCTCGCCCAGCGGCGAACCCAATTCCTGCGCGATCCGCTTGGCGGTCGACGATGCGGCAATCCGGCGCGGCTGCGTATGGCCAATCAAGCCATTCAGACCGCGCCCTAATTCAAGACAGATCTTCGGTAACTGCGTGGTTTTGCCGGAACCAGTTTCACCGCATACGATAATCACCTGGTTCGCTTGCAAAGCTTCCGCGATTTCAGCGCGCCTGCCAGAGACCGGCAATTCTTCTGGAAAAACGATCGGTGGCAGCGGATTGCGTTCAGGAGCAGTGCGTGGCCCTGATCCGCGCCCTGAGCGCCCCTCTGATCGACGCCCTTCCGATCGACGCACCTCAGCGGGACCAGCCGTGGGGACAACTCCCTTGAGCGAGGCATTTTCGCCCGGTTCAGATGACGGAGACGGCACCCGCACGCGGGCCGGACGTGCGAAATTTTCCTGACGCGGAGAGGCTTCAGAGCGTGGCGTGCGGCGAAAATCTGCGGGACGCGAGGGTTTATTGGAATCTGATACTGGCATGGGAACAGGATTATACAGAGCGCAGCACCGACATGCAGGACCGCTTTCTTTGAATATCGCTTAAGACAGACCTATATTGATCCCTTTAGGAGCTAAAAAGGTAAACCACGCAGCCAGAAACGATTAATCTTGCGTTTAATTTTTTGCGTTTGATGACAATATCATACCGCTGTTATACCAATTCAGCGCCCGATCCTTCAGCCGCCACTACTCCCAGCCCCACCGCGCAAGTCGACGCCGTCCTTGCCACCACATCGCAATTCCGCAGTGCGACCAACTCCGCGAGTACCGAGACCGCAATTTCGGCAGGCGAACGACTAAAAATCGGCAATCCGATCGGTGCGTGTAACCGGTCTACTTCTGCTTGCGTCACGTCCAACGTCAGCAAACGCTCTTTACGGGCCGTTGTGCTGGCCATCGAACCAATAGCGCCAACATAGAACGCATCGGTTTTCAGTGCCTCCATCAACGCCATGTCATCGACCTTTGGATCATGACTTAACGCGACGATCACCGTCCGCTTATCTGGTGCAAACGCGTGAACCGCGTCGTCGGGCATGCCGTCGAGCCACTCCACCGCAGAGGCCGATGAGATCGCGTACGTGCTACCATTAGCGCTTCCATGAGCCTGCCAATTACGGCGCTGCTCCTCCCGCGGATCATTGAGATAGACGGAAAAATCCAAAGCTGGTGCCATTTGGGCAAGATATTCTGATACCTGACCTGCGCCAATGATCAGCAAGCGCCAGTGCGGACCGAACACGTGAACCAATTCGTCATCACCGAAACGCACCGTGAAGTCGGCGGTTGCCGGTTCAATGACTGCGACGCCGCTCTTTAAATTCAGACGCCGTTGCACTAACCGGCGCGACGCCACCGCCTCAAGCAATGGCTCCAGCGCCGCCGCATTAGCCAACGGTTCGACCACCAGCTCAAGGGTGCCGCCACAAGGTAAACCGAAGCGCCGCACCTGTTCGGCGGTAATCCCATAACGAACGACCTCGATCCGGTCTGGAAACGATGCCGCAAAGCGCGCCATCAGATCGTCCTCGACGCAACCACCCGATACTGATCCGGTAAAGTCGCCATCGGACGTGATCGCAAAGAGCGATCCCAGCGGGCGCGGCGCCGAGCCCCAGTTACGCACTACCGTTACCAACGTAACGCGCTTTCCCTGTCGTAACCAGCCGACTGCACTATTCAACACTTGATAATCAACTGCATTCATTTTTTACTTTCAGTTTATGCAACTTGGTCGGGAGGCGAGAGGTCCGCACTAGCCCGAAAGGATCTTCCGAAATTACCGCCAGCGACGGGGCCACTCAAATCCTGGAAAAAATTATGTATTTCTTTACTACCACATTGCTTTTCATCGAGCTGCTCACCAACGCCATCGGGGACGAAAATCCCGGTTGCGACCAATAGGCATTACGCACCGGGGCGGATTTGCCTGACGACAAATCAAGGTGTTATTAAACAGATAGCATATACAAGAGATCAGTTGTTCACCTGAAAAATAGGATTCCTGGAAATGGACCTCCCAGCCTCTTGCCAAAACCGCCCCCGTCACCACAACTCAGGCGTCGGCTTATACTAAATGCGTCATCTCACCCAAAATCAGCAATCAGCAAGCAATCAGATACAAATGCACACAAATTTAAGCGTTATCAAGAGTCGTCAAGGTATGTCCGATTCCATGGTATGTATATAATGCACACCATGGAAAACACCTCCGAATTCGTCCAATGGCTGCGCTCAGTCGCACCCTACATCCATGCCTTTCGCGGCAAGACCTTTGTGATCGCCTTTCCGGGCGAATTAGTCATGGCGGGTGCCTTGCCCGTACTGGCGCAAGATCTGTCGTTGCTGCATGCATTAGGTATCAAAATCGTGATTGTGCATGGCTCACGACCGCAAGTTGAAGAACAACTGGCGTTACGCAATGTCGAAACGCGCTTTTCGAACGGCTTGCGTATCACCGATAGTGCCGCGCTGGAATGTGCCAAAGAGGCCGCGGGCGAATTACGCCTGGATATCGAAGCCGCATTTAGTCAGGGCTTGCCAAATACACCCATGGCCCATGCAGCGATCCGAATTATTTCCGGTAACTTTGTCACGGCCAGACCTTTGGGCGTGATTGATGGTGCGGATCTGCAATTAACCGGCGTGGTGCGTAAAATTGCTTACGAAACCATTCATCCTATTTTAAGTGCGGGCAATCTGGTGCTGCTCTCGCCGTTGGGGTTTTCGCCGACTGGCGAGGCATTTAATCTGACCATGGAAGATGTCGCAGTCGCCGCGGCCATTTCATTGCGTGCAGAGAAACTCATTTTTATCAGCGAAACACCGTTGATGAAAGATGCTGGCGGCACTGAAATCCGCGAATTATCCTCACATCAGGCGATGGCGGTGCTTGAAAGCGGCTGTTTGCCGTCCGACTCCGCATTTTATCTGCAGCATGCCATCAAATCCTGTAATGCTGGCGTCCCGCGCGCGCACATCGTGCCGTTTGCGACCGATGGATCGGCATTGCTCGAGCTATTTACGCACGATGGCATCGGCACCATGATTACTTACGAAAATCTGGAAAGCCTGCGTGAAGCAACCATTGAGGACGTCGGCGGTATCCTGAAACTGATCGAACCGCTGGAAGCCGACGGCACCCTTGTCAAACGCGGACGCGAACTGATTGAACGAGAAATTCATTATTTCTCAGTCATTGACCATGATGGCGTGCTGTTCGGATGCGCCGCTTTGTATCCCTTCCCGGATGAAAAAATGGGTGAGATGGCGTGTCTCACGGTTAATCCGGAAGTACAAGCGCAAGGCGACGGAGAAAAAATCCTGAAACATATGGAAAGCCGTGCGCGTGCTGCTGGCCTGACCAAATTATTTGTATTGACGACACGTACCTCGCATTGGTTTTTGCGACGTGGCTTTGTGAGTGCAACAGTCGATGACTTGCCAAAAAATCGGCAACATATGTATAACTGGCAACGCAAATCTTTGGTGCTAATAAAACAACTTTAATATCTCTCTCGACCGCCGTGCTCGTAAGAACAACGGGCCGGCATTGATCCCCACATGTAATCAAAAGGAAAATCATGGCACGCACTATCCATTGCATCAAACTCGACAAAGAAGCTGAGGGACTAGATTTTGCACCTTACCCGGGTGAATTGGGCAAGCGAATTTTTGAAAGCGTTTCGAAAGAAGCGTGGGCTGCATGGCTTAAACATCAAACGATGCTGGTGAACGAAAATCGCCTGAACCTGGCCGATGTACGCGCACGTAAATATCTTGCAACCCAAATGGAAAATCACTTCTTTGGTAACGGTGCTGATGCTGCTGTCGGCTACGTTCCACCAGCGGAATAAATCATTTAGCCTTAACCTTCCCTTCCCACGCTACCACACGCCCGGTAAGATTCCCGATCCCGGAAAGTGGTAGCATCAAATGCCGGCATTTATATCGTCCGCTTCGAATGGGTCATCAAGCCGGTGTTTAAGCTATATGGACGTGGATTTAAGCCGTGCATTTTATGTTTCCCGAGAAAATGGAATGCCGTTCTGTCATCCTTCCATCATGCACCTAACTGATCGAAACCGTCATGCAGCTATTCCCACAAACTCGCCATTACACCTCGTCCGCAAAGCTTGCAGCTGGCCGCATCATCCGGCGCATACCTGGCTGGTTCCACCGTGCATCGTCCGGCAAGTTAGTGCTAATAGTGGCGTTGGTATTGGTGCCCTATTCTGCACAGACACAGGCACAGCCGACACCGCCTGGCGCCCCGGATATCTCTCAGTTTTCCAACATCTCCCAAGGCCCCACGGCCGAAGGCATCACCGAATATCGCTTCAGCAATGGCTTCAAGTTGCTGCTGTTACCGGACGCCACCAAGCCGACTGTCACGGTTAACATGACATACCTTGTAGGCTCGCGTCAGGAAAATTATGGCGAAACCGGCATGGCCCATTTGCTGGAACACATGATGTTCAAAGGTACGCCGACGCATCCGGCCATTCCGAAAGATTTCGGCCAACGCGGTATGTCGTTCAACGGCACCACCTCGCTTGACCGCACCAATTATTACGAATTTTCGCAAGCCAGCGATGACAATCTCAAATGGGCAATCGATCTTGAGGCAGATCGGATGCTACATTCGTACGTCGCCAGAAAAGATCTCGACAGTGAAATGACGGTGGTTCGCAATGAATTCGAAAAAGGCGAAAACTCTCCTGTCAGCGTGCTATTCAAACGTATGCAAGGCGTCGCCTTCGACTGGCATAGTTATGGCAAACCAACGATCGGTAACCGCAGCGACGTGGAGAACGTCAAAATAGAAAACCTGCAAGCTTTTTATCGTACGTATTATCAGCCGGACAATGCGGTGTTACTGATTTCGGGAAAATTCGACACTCAAAAAGCGCTGACCTGGGTGAACGAGGCATTTGGAAGATTACCGAAGCCGACCCGTAAATTGCCCGAATTCTGGACCGTCGAACCGACGCAGGACGGCGAGCGCAGCTTTGTCATTCGTCGCGAGGGCGACATACAAATCGTCGCCGTAGCCTATAAAGTCCCTAGCGAGTTGCATCCCGACAGCAACGCAATGTCATTCGCAGCCAGTATTCTGGCCGACACACCGAACGGGCGCCTCTACAAAACCTTGGTTGAAACCGGCAAAGCAACCTCGGTGTTTAGCTATGAAATGACAGGTTACGCGCCAGGACTGATAATGATCGTCGCGATCGTCAAGAAGAATGAACCGATCGAACCGGTACGCGCAGCGTTGATTGAGGGTATCGAAAGCTTCTCAGCAACCCCGCCAACTGCGGAAGAAATGGATCGTATTAAACGCAGCACGGCAAATGGCTATGAAAATCTGATGAACGATCCTCAGCAAATCGGGGTTGCCATGTCGAGTGCCATCGCATTGGGCGACTGGCGTTTGCTGTTCCTCGGAAGAGATCAACTTCAGCAAGTGACGTCCGCGCAGGTTGCCGCGGCGGCTGGGCGTTATTTTAAACGCGATAATCGGACTGTTGGCATTTTTCAGCCGAATGCGCCACCGCAACGTGCCGAAGTGCCTGCGGCACCTGCCCTGGCCGAGCTATTGAAGGAATACAAGCCACAACAAGGGTTGGCAAGTGGCGAAGTGTTCGATCCGTCACAGGCGAACATCGACGCACGTACTCTGCGTCAGACGTTTGGCGACATGAAGTTAGCCATGCTGCCGAAAAAGACCCGTGGCGAAACCGTCTCAGTTCACATCAAATTAAATTGGGGTGAAGAAAAAGCCCTCTTCGACAAGAACGCCATCTCCGATCTGACCGGAGCGATGTTGCGCCGTGGTACTACCACATTGAATCGACAACAATTGGCCGACGCTTTTTCCAAACTAAAGGTCAGCGGCAGCATCTATCAATTTGAAACTACGCGGAGTGACCTTCCAGCTGCGCTGGCGTTGGTGGCCGATGTATTCCAGCATCCCCGTTTTGATCCTCTTGAACTGGAACGCCTGCGCAAGGAAGTGCTGGTAGGGCTGGAGTCCTCACGCAATAATCCCGATAGCCGGGCAGCGGAAGCGATGTCCTTGCATTTTAATTTGTATCCCGAAGGCGACTGGCTGTCGGCACAAACTATTGACCAGAAAATCGCGAGCGTCAAAGCGGTAACGCTGGACCAGATTATCGCTTTTCATAAGGAATTTTATGGTGCTTCGCACAGTGAGATCGCGGTCGTCGGAGATTTCGATCCGAGCGTCATTTCCCAAGCGGTTCAAGCCGACTTCGGCTCCTGGAAAAGTGCGTCGCCCTATCAACGTGTCATCCGAAAAAACTTCGATGTCGTCCCTCTCGCAGAAGTCATCAACACGCCGGATAAAGAAAACGGCGTTTATATTGCCCGCATGAATCTGGATATGAACGATAGTGATGCCGATTATCCCGCCCTGTTGGTGGCAAACTACCTGTTTGGAGGCGGCAGTCTGAAATCGCGCCTGGCTGATCGCATCCGCCAACAAGACGGGCTGTCGTATACCGTCGGATCGGCATTGGGGATCAGCGCCATCAGCCGCGCCGCCAGCTTTAGCATACAAGCCATCGCAGCGCCCCAAAATCTCTCCCGGGTCAATCTGGGCGTGCGTGAAGAATTAGCGCGAGTGCGTAAGGATGGGTTTACCGCGGACGAACTGGCACGCGCCAAATCCGGCATTTTGCAAGAAAACATCCAGGCTCGAGCGCAGGACAGTGCAGTCGGTTCCGGATGGGTGAGATTAATGGATCTTGACCGAACCTACGCCTGGAGTAAATTGCTTGAAGATAAAATCAGCGCCTTGACGCTCGACCAGATCAACACAGCGTTTCGAGAGCGGATCGATCCCGCAAAACTAAGTATCATCATGGCACGCGATGAGACCAAGATTAATAATCCCGATGTAAGAGCACGTTAATCACCATCTAACCGCGAAGCTTTGCTCATCTTAATACTAAAAAATCCTGCCCCTTTACCGGTGGCAGGATTTTTTTGGTCGGGTTCACTGCACCAGCCACATAGCAACTTACAAGATTTAACTTACGCGATTTATTAAGATATTAAAAAGATAATGTCTTCACGCCGTCCGGGGTTCCCAGCAAGCACACGTTCGCGCCTTGCTGCGCAAACAGACCGACCGAGACCACGCCGGTGATCTGGTTGATGTGAGCTTCCATCGCAATTGGGTCGACAATCTTTAGCCCGTGCATGTCGATGATGACACAGCCGTTATCGGTAATCAGAGGAATGCCGTCCTTGAAGCGCAAGCGCGGTTCGCCGCCGAGCTTTGCCAACTTGCGCGCTACCACTGCCTGGGCCATGGGAATGACTTCCACCGGCAGCGGAAATTTGCCTAATACATTGACCAGTTTTGATCCGTCGGCGATACAAATGAATTTTTCCGCGACCGAGGCCACGATTTTTTCACGCGTCAGCGCCGCGCCGCCGCCCTTGATCATCGCACCTTGCGCGTTGACTTCGTCTGCACCGTCGATATATACCGGCATCGATAAGACCTGATTCAGATCAAATACTTCGATGTCGTGGCTGCGTAAGCGCGCAGCGGTCGCTTCAGACGAGGCAACTGCGCCCTTGATCAGATGTTTGATCTTGGCTAGTTCATCAATGAAAAAATTGGCAGTGGAGCCGGTGCCGACGCCAACAATGTCGCGCTCCACAACGTATTTAATTGCTTCGCGAGCAACAGCTTGCTTCATTTCGTCTTGCGTCATAGCGGCCATGGCGATCTTCTTAGTAAGGAATTAAAAACGCTATTTTAACCAATCGCGCCATGCACCGGTCAACTGCATCCAAGCCAGTGACGTGGCTGCGGCGGTTGCCCTGACCAAACTTTCCGCAAACCTATTTGGATGACCGCGATATCCACACTTTACCGCGTCTATGCAGACAACATGATCCGATAGCCGACCGCAGTTTCAGTGAGCAAATATTTGGGCTGGGCTGGATCGTCCTCCAGCTTTTGGCGCAAATGGCCCATGTAAATCCGCAAATAATGACCACTTTCGGAATGAGATGGCCCCCACACCTCCCGCAATAACTGCGGGTTGGTCACCACCCGACCGGCGTTCGCCACCAGCACTGTTAGCAAACGGTACTCAGTAGGCGTCAGATGCACTTGTTGCTGTGCTTTGGTGACTAAGCGCGCTCTCAGGTCGAGCGTCACGTCACCAAACCGGATTAATCCATCCGCATCACCCAAAGGCTGATGCTGACGGCGCAATGTTGCCCGCACGCGCGCCAGCAATTCACCCACCCCAAATGGTTTGCTCAGGTAGTCATCCGCACCGGCATCCAGCGCCTTGATTTTGTCGATTTCGCTGACACGCGCCGATAATACGATGATCGGCACTTTCGACCATTTTCTGACATCCAGAATGAAATCAATACCGTCACCATCCGGCAAGCCAAGATCGAGAATAATCAGATTCGGCTTGCGCGTACCTGTATCGATCAGTCCTCTATGCAAAGTGTCAGCCTCGTGAATTTGCCAGCCCTCGTCCTCTAGCGCGGCACGCACGAAACGTCGAATCTGCGGCTCGTCTTCGACCAAAATCGCTATGGGTTGTGGCTGGCTCATGATGGCACCTTCATAAAGATGGTTCGACCGGACTGTAATCGCTTTCTTCCACATCCGGCATACTCGGTGGGGTTCCCAGCGGAAGAGTGAAGGTGAATTCAGCGCCGCCTTCGACGCCGCTACGTGCACCAATAGACCCGCTATGGGCCTCGACTATCGCACGGCAAATAGCAAGTCCCAAGCCGACCCCGGACTTCGCCGATTCGCGCTCCCCACGTGTAAACTTGTCAAATATGGCCTCTTCCATGCCAACCGGCAGCCCCGGTCCATGGTCCGAAACCGTGACCGACATGAAGCGTCCGGTGACCTCTGCGGATAAAACAATAATAGATTGCAGCGGTGAATATTTGGCTGCATTTTCTAATAAATTGCACAATACGCGTTCAATCAGGACTGCATCAAAACGGACTAACGGAAGACTGTGCGCAACCCTGATCTCCGCCCGATGTGCGGCCAATGCAGAAGTACTGGCACGCAGCGCGCTGCCCACGACTTCTTCGAAAGGCTGCCATTGCAGGTTAAGTTTTACTTCACCACTTTGTATCCGTGCCATGTCGAGCAAATTGGTCACCAACGCGCTCATGCGCAAGGTCTCATCGTGAAGCGCGGTGGCGAGGCCTTGCTGCGCGCTTTGCAACGGTGGTTTGGAAAGGACCAGCGACTCCGATAAGCCGATCAATGCTGTCAACGGCGTACGCAAGTCATGCGATAACGCTGCCAGCAATGAGTTACGCAATCGTTCCGATTCCATTTTGATTAATGCATCCTGCGCGACCTCAATGTAATGCACCCGCTCCAAAGCAATCGCGGTCAGCGCGCCAAAGGTGTAGAGTTGTTGCTGCTGCTCCGGGATTAGCAGCCAACGGCGGCTGTGTGGGAGGATCGCTAATACACCGCGGGTGCGCATGGGCGCTACCAACGGCAAATAAAGACAGTTACTGGCTGGCAACGTGTCGGTGCCGATACCGGCGTTCTTTGCATTGTCAAAGGCCCATTGAGCGATGCCGATATCCAGCGACTGATGGACTGAATCATGGTCGTTCTGATCGGTTTTATTCCCGTCTTGTGACGCTGCCACTTGCAGGCGTCCTTCCAGATCGGGCACTAGCAGAAGCGTCTGCGCGTTGAAGGTGCGTTGCAAAAATTTTCGACTGGTCTCGAAAATCTGCTCAGTTTGCAATGCGCCCGATAATTCGCGAGAGAATTCAAACAGCGCCCTTGAGCGCGCCTCACGGTAGGACGCCACGCGCGCCTGATAGCGCAAGCCAGTGGTTAAGTGGGTAATAATCAAACCGACTGCGAGCATGACCGCAAAGGTCATCAAATACTGAAAATCACTTACCGCAAACGAAAACTGAGGTGGCACAAAAAAGAAATCGAATGTTGCGATACTCAACAACGCCACCGTGATTGCGGGCCCGCGCCCAAAGCGCACCGCAATGAGTACCTCAGCTAACAAATACAGCATGACAATGTTAGCCAGATCGAAATACGGCAATATCGGGGTCGCCAGCAAGGTGACCAATATCGTGGCCCCAACCGCCCATATATATCCCCGTCTGGGAGATTTTTCAAACAGCCGCTTCGGTTTTAGCGCCGATCGGGAATGCGCGGCGCTATTTGAAGGTGCGCTTTTACTGACGGCGCGGATCGATGGCTGCCCCACCTCAATCAGATCAATATCCTTGGCCTGCGCTGCGATTCTGGCAGCAAAATTGC
The DNA here is from genome assembly GCF_016917355.1 of Glaciimonas sp. PAMC28666. Lineage (GTDB taxonomy): Bacteria > Pseudomonadota > Gammaproteobacteria > Burkholderiales > Burkholderiaceae_D > Glaciimonas. The sequence goes on from NZ_CP070304.1 coordinate 875,712, forward strand.
TTTGCAAAGGCCACAACGCACGCCACCGCCATTGACCGAAATATTGGCTACGGCCGACGATGATTTTTGAAATGTTGTGACTACGCGCAAAATCGGTGATCACCTGCGTGACATCGTTGCCTGCCAGCACGGCGGTGGTTGCGCCCAGGTTTTGGGCCAGCTTAAGCGTTTCCAGTATTGCTTCCCGTCGTGCTGACGACAAGCGCTGCAAGCGCGGCGTCTCAACGTAAACTGCGCGCCATTCGGTGTTAAGTTGGGTTGCGAGTCGGGCGGTGCTGCGGATCACATGTTCGGCGTTGATGCTCGGTCCGACGCAGGCGAGCAAAGCCGCATCCGTCTGCCAGACCGTTCCTATCGACTTTTCTATACGGTAAGCCTGCACATCGCCCTGTAGACGATCGGCGGTGCGGCGTAAGGCCAACTCGCGCAAAGCAATCAAATTGCCCTTGCGAAAAAAATTGCGTGACGCGCGTTCGGCCTGCGGTAATTGGTAGACTTTGCCGAGTCGCAAGCGCGCCAGCAATTCATCGGCCGGGATATCAACCTGTACCACTTCGTCGGCAGCGTCGAATACGGTGTCGGGTAACGTTTCTGCGACCCGGATACCGGTGATGCCGCCGACGACATCGTTTAAGCTTTCCAGATGTTGCACGTTGAGTGTGGTGAAGACGTCAATCCCGGCACTCAATAATTCTTCGACGTCTTGCCAACGTTTGGGGTGCCGGGAACCAGGCGCGTTAGAGTGGGCCAGTTCATCAACTAATATCAACGATGGCTTGCGCGCCAAGGCGCCATCCAGATCAAATTCGGGCAACTGCTTATCGCGGTAGGTGACCTGCTTTAGAGGCAGGGCTTCCAGTCCTGCCAACTGTGCGGCAGTATCGATTCGCCCGTGCGTTTCGATAACGCCAGCCAATACTTCGCGCCCTTCGACGTGAAGTTTATGGGCGGCGATGAGCATTGCGTAAGTTTTGCCCACGCCAGCCGAGGCACCGAAATAAATCCGTAGCTTTCCGCGCGCTGCCTGATCTTGCGCGGATTGTATGCGCGCCAGCAGCGCATCCGGATCAGGCCGTTGATCGTTATTATTCGGATAGTTGGGAGGCATAATTGGCAGGCATACTGGAAGGCAAAAGTAATGGAAGTAAATCAACGAAAAAATCAACACCCAGTTAACCGAAAACGATAAGTCAACGACGGGTTCACAACGCATCATCGATAACACGGAGATGCGTTGGCAGCCGTCAAATGAAATCAGCGCCCCCCAATTGTAGGGGTATTTGTCCATCAATTGCATAGCAATTAAAAGGTTTTGATAGCAGACAGCAATAGCGCGGTCTTTCCAAGGTCCTTACGATCAGGGCCTGGACCGCTATAATTTTTTGTATCGGTGCCGATCAGAGCCACACTTCGCGACAAAAATCCGAAGTCTTTGGTGACTCGAATCTTCCAGTCGCTATAGCTTGAGGCCGAATCATTTTTTACCGTTGATGACCAACATGAAGATTAACGGCTTAGCCATTAGTAACGTCAATATTGGCCCCCAAATCGACATAACCGCTATTTTTGCTGTTCGCAAACCCGAATAGGTTAGTCACTGCCTGAAAATATTTGAGGTACGCAGGACCATAACCGATCTGACGTGTCCGCGTTCGCATGCGGGTCATTGGATGGATAGACATAAGTCAATACCCCAAGATCGTAGCTCCAGTTTTCCGTGATATTCCCTTTCTTACCGGCGTACATGTCCCACTCGACATTTCCGTTACCACCGGTGCCCTCAATTCATTTTAGCGTAGATAAAAATGTTCCGATATATAAACCGGTTGGGGTGTTGGCGTAATGCACCACCTTGCACTATCGGCTCCACGCGTGTCTGCGAAATACTACGAAAGCGATAATTGGACACTACTCCAACGTTATAACTTACAACGTCATTTGGCGCCGCGACTGTTACTGGCACCGCAACTGTTACCGGCGTCTCTCCCGCGTAAGCAGCGAGGCGCTTGAGACAATGAGGATTACAACTGCGAGGGCAACTTTACGCATGAATTGATCTATAACGATTTGCGATGAAGCCCAGCGCTTCGATGAAAACGAATACGGCTGGTTATGCGATACGGCGCGCAGATCCACACGAAGGAGCGGTTGCTGACGGTGGAATGGGATCTCTTCGTATGGAGTAAAAAATGTGCCTGCGCTCGAAGAACTTCTTGTTAAAAATCTTCGCGAGATACTCACCCTGCGTTAGCAAATCGCGTATTCGATAGTTGTGGAATATTCGCTACCGCGATGAAGCGGCATTCGATGCATCTTTCACGGTAGCAGTAACGCAGAGTCCGCAGAGTCCGCAGTGACCGGCATAGCTCACGACGAGTCAGATGCATTACTCGCGCGCTATTTATGAGTGCGGGGTTTTAATGCAGTTATAAAATTCGCCCCATGTCTAAAAGTGGAAGAATGAAATCTTCACAGGCAAATCGGGGGATCCTTTATGAGTTTTACTAAAACCGTGGTCGGCATGGATATAGCCAAACAGGTATTTCAAGTGCATTCGGTTTGATACGAGGACTGGTGAAGTATCCAGTAAGCAACTCAGGCGAGCTAAGTTTTGGAGCACTTTGCGAACAGGCTTCCTTGCCTGATTGGTATGGAGGCGTGCGGGAGGGCGCAGCATTGGACCCGGCGTTTGCTGGCGAGGGGACACGAGGTCAAACTGATGCCGGGCGAGGCCATCAAGGCCTTTGCCAGCGGTAACAAAAATGACGTTGCCGATGCGCTGGCGATCTGCCTTGCAGTACAGCAACCCCGCGTGCGCGCAGTCGAAGTCAAGACCGAAGCGCAGCAAGCGATACTGGCATTACACCGGATGCGACGGCAACTGGTGAAGTTTCGCACCATGCAAAGGAATGGCTTGCTGACGAAATATGGTGAAGTCATTGCCGTCGGACATGCGGCGCTAAAATTACTGGGCATCAGTAAGCGTGGTAATACGTATTTGCATACATTACTAATCCAGGGGCCGCAGCGTGCGCTATGCCACGCCAAAGAGCCCGCGCATGGGTTGAGCAATTACAGAAACAACGACCACCAAACGTAGTCACAGTGACGCTTGCCAACAAGATAGACCCGACAATAGGGACCGTGCCGGCACATGACGGGCGATATCAGGAGGATTACATGAGCGCTAAACCTGCATGAGAACTTACGAAACCTGATGAGCTTCCCTAGCGTAAAAGTTCGCCAAGGGAATGAAGTGTAAATCTGCGAATTTCATCGGGCCCAGCAGCGCATCAGATTTCCACAAGGCCGGATAGAGAAATGAAGCCAGATCGGTCCGTCACAATGTAAGAAAACTTTTGCAAATGGGAGGCGACCATATAGAAGCTCAAACAAGAGCTTTGTGATTATCTGTGAGTGTTTACTAATACGAATATCAGGTCGCAAATTTGATGTTGTTTATGCTCATTTTTCATACTATGTTCAATTTTTGGATGCTAACGTACAGGAAGAAAAATCAAGGTACAAAAATGTTTAATGCTTCAAACTTAGAAAGCAATTTTATTTCTGAAAAAAGAAATTTTGAAAATTGGGTTGATACTATTCACAAACTAGTGAATCCGGTCGATTTAGATAGCCACGATCGTGAAAAATTTAACGGGTATTTGACTACCCATTCATTGGGAGATGCGACCTATGTCCTTTCCTCTGGAGGTAGCGCTATCATGGCCCAAAGAAATACGTCCCATATTGCAGAAGCGAAAAGTCACTTCTTTAACCTTATCGTTCGGCGCAGTGGCCATGGTAGGATCGTCCACGGAGGACGCGAGATAAATCACAGTCGTGGTGAATTCGTATTGATTGATACAAAACAAGAGCTAGTCAACGAAATGGACGATGTCAATTTCTCTTTCGTATCCATCCCTGATGGATTAATTAGGGCCTGGATTCCAAATCCCGAGGATTGTGTCGCTAGAGTATTATCGGGAGATAAGGGCTGGGCAGCCGTTTTATTGGACTACTTCAGTACCTTAGAACTTGATGTCGTTATAGAAATGACTGAAACGCAACATATGCAAATGCTGGAACACATTTTATCGCTGTATTCCTTTGCACTAAAAGAAGTTGGCATCCTTCCTCAAATAGACCCGTTTATAGCTGCATATAAAAAAACAGAGTTGTATGGCGTGATGTACGACTGGATGACTGAACATTATATGGATTCGGAACTGTCAGCCGGATATATGGCCAGTAAATTTCATATCTCGATACGAGAAGTCCATCGTCAATTTTCATTGTCTTCGAACGGTTCGACGTTTCTAGGATCGTTGCATACAATGAGAATGAGAGCCGCTATTCGCATGTTGAGAGATAAGAACTTTGCTACGCTGTCTATGTCCGAGATAGGTGGAAGATCGGGTTTTAATGAATCTGCATACTTTGGTAAAGTATTTCGAAAAAATATGGGATGTAGTCCAGGAGCCTATGCAAAAATTCACCAAAAAAAAAAATGATATGGTACCGAATTAGAGGCTGTTCGTGATTTTTTGTAAACGGAATTTCGTCAAACCCGGCCTCATCCGTTCTTCAAACTGGATTTAGAAATTATGCCCATAAAGTAGGCAAAGCCCGGCTCCACTTGAAGGCGTCGTCGACGCCTGCCATGCTTGCCATTGTTCTGGAACGGTTGCTCGCATGATTGGCCTGCCAGCAGGGACACGGATCTGGATGGCAGCGGGTGTGACCGATATGCGCCGTGGTTTTAATGGCCGTAAGCGTCCTTCCAGTACCCTCTACCGCTAACCGCCAAATATCCGAATGATTGAATGGGAAGGCGCAAATTAATTGTGCCCACTAATTCAATTATGGACACAAATATTGGAACGGTTTCGCGGGCAAAGCGTGGCACTTATCGCCAGAACTCAACGGAATTTAAACGCAGGGTCCCCGCAGAATCTCTGGTGTCGGGGGCTTCGAGCAGCAGCGCTGATTATTCTGCGAAAAAAACCCAGGCTATTTGGGGGGCCAGAGGACGACTGATCAGTACCCAGATCGCCAGATGGTAATGGCATTAATTGAAGAAGCCGTTGGTAGCGGTTGTCGACGTGAAGTGGCTTGCTTAACCCTTGAGCTCAGCCTGCGCACTTATCAGCGCTGGACGCAAGAAGGCGGCAATGCCAAAACTGGCGGACGTAAAGGTAGCCATCATAAGGCGCCGCCCAATAAGCTCAGTGAGGATGAGCGGCAGCAGATTCTTCTGGTCGCTAACAGCGCTGAATTTGCCAGCAGCCCGCCAAGCCAGATCGTGCCAACGCTGGTAAACCGAGGTGAATATTTGGCGTCAGAATCCACCATCTACCGGCTATTGAAAGCGCAGGAGCAACAGCGTCCGCGGGGACCGAGCATCAGAGTCGTGATAAGTGACTATGCCACGGAAGCTGACCGTCTGTAGGCCTGGGATATCACCTGGCTACCGACAAGTGTGAAGGGCCTGTATTTTTACTAGTACATGGTGCTCGACATTTGCAGTCGTAAGATTGTCGGCCATGAAGTCCATGTGGCCGAATCGGCTGAACTGGCATCACTGCTGCTCAGTAAGGCCAGGCTAGCTGAAGGGCTGGCCGGACTCGAAGTCGTGCTGCATTCGAACAATGGCAGTGCAATCAAGGGCGCAACGATGCTGGCAACATTGGAAAAACTGGCATCATGCCGTCGTTCAGCAGACCTCGAGTGAGTAATAACAATGCCTTTGCCGAATCGTTGTTTCGGACATGCAAGTATCGACCAAACTATCCAGAAAGCCGTTCGATAATGTCGTTCAAGCACGGGATTAGACATTGAAATTTGTGCAGTGGTATAACCATCAGCACAAGCACAGCGGCCTGAAATTCGTCACACCCGCTCAGAACGATTCAAAGGCACCGTGAGCAGGTCTATGGAGCGGCAAAACAGCGGAACCCGGAGGCGTTGGTCAGGAGCTACTCGGAACTAGGCATTGAAGAACGAGGTTTGGCTAAATCCGGAACGAAGTCAGCCAGAAGCACTAAAGAAAGCGGCATGACTTGACGCGACATCATTCTTGACATCTACCGGTATCGAAATCGAACACTTGAGGCTTCTCATCGCCAAACTTAAGCGCATGCAGTTCGGTCGCAAATCCGGGAAGCTCAATCACCAGATCGAGAAACTCAAACTGCGGCTGGAATATTTGAAGGCCATGGAAGAACTTCCGACCAAATCCTAAGCAAACGGATAACTTCGTAATGCTGGTTGCCGCTTATTTGTTAACTGCATCGCCTTTGTGTCGATTCCGTTGAGGTCAGGGCCTTTGTAAATCGCGATCAACTCCGAGCACTGGGGTGAATGGATCGCTTATCTTAATCTGGCCGGCGCAACGGTATGACGGCAATGCGAGAACGCTATTGATGTAACGTGGGAATCGTCTGGAAAGCCCCGAGCAAACGGAAGCTGGAAGGTTGATCAAGTCACCAGAAAATGGCGATTACGAGACCCAATATGGCTCGATCCTGAACGAAGTTAGCCAATAAAGATTGCAGCTTGAAATGCGCGACTGATGATTTGCCTGTTACAAAAACCGCCATGCTTTATCGTGTTATGTTTTGCAAATACTAAAACTACTTTTAACCGAATAAATCAGACCTCCCCTATCGGTATCTTTTGGCATATAAGCCTGGAGAATAACTGGTTTTTTCTTTAAACACGCGACCAAAATACGCCGGATCCAAGAAACCTGATCTAAAACCAATTTCTGAAATTGTCAGTTGTGAAAACTTGGGGTCCTTCAACATCCTTATCGCAGCAGCCAACCGCATGCTCTGCAAGGTTTCTAAAAATGTGCATTCGGAATTTGCTAATTTGAATTGCCGATGAACTTCGCGCATCGAAACTCCGAACTCATATGCAATTTTATCTGCAGAAATTTCGGTGTCCATATAATTTAAACTTAGCCAGGTACGAATCTGGTCGTGTAAATTATTTTTTTTGTCAAAGTAAATTTTCTCACGCCCCCCATTTTTCATATTGAGTTGATCGAGCGCCATCACATAAATAGACAGAACATTTTCTATAATTAAATTATAGTGGGGCCGATACGTCTCGGATATATTTTGTGGAGTCAGTTGGCGTAAGTACGAAACTAACGTTGAAGCCCAACCTCTATCGCTGTGCATTGTATGAGCGACATAGTTTTCCGGACAAGGAATCCACGTATGAATTAAAGTTGCGGGGATTGTTAAAATTATGCATTTTGAGTCTTCCATCTTACTAAACAGTTCTTGTTTAGTATCGATCAAAGTCACGTCCCCCATGTGTAAATGTGCTTCAAATCCTCCTTGTCTAATTTGCCCTATCCCTCCTAATTTTACGATCAAATGATAGGGGTGATTTTCTACTTGTGCAATTTGTTGGGTGGTGAGGTGGGCTGCGAAAGGACTCGATCCTGTGGAGAGGGTATAAGTCACATTATGCATGTGGTAACAAATTAACTTAGCTTGAAAATTTTTATCTTCAACACTAGTAATCTCGAATGGATTTGTGAACTTGCTGATGACGCTCTCCCAATATTGAAAGCGTTCGCGTTCAGGTAAATGGTCAGCGGAATATTCTGAGTGAAACGGGTGTTCAGCCGAAATTATCGACCGATTTTGTATGTTCATTATTTATATGAAATACTAATTAACATTATGGCAATTTGGGTAGGCCAGCAAATTCCGAACTTTATAAAATAAAAGACGTTCTCAAAAATGAGCAATGTCGAGCAAAGTACCTTATGCGAAAATTTACAAACATTTGGCAATCAAGCAGCGTGCCATCGTTATGTCTATCGGGGGCGATCTGTGCTCCACCTGAATTATTGCTAAGCGCCTTTGCAGATTAGCGAACAAATGGATCACTTAGGTCAGCGCACTGGCGGCACTGATATATGTTGTCTAGCCAACCTTTATTCGGTCGTGAGCCGATCACCGAAACTGCTACTCTCACTTCCGCTTAACTTTCGTTTCCTGTATGTAATATAGGCCAAATATTTTCATAAGGAAAGACGTTTCTAAATACCAAATGCCATATGACCGGCCGCGCGCGGTCGCGGAAGCCCATAGCAGTTCGATGGCGGTATTTTTTATGATGAGGCACACGCTACTCCTCGCATGAATACGAATGGCTTCGCGACGTTCATAACGAACTGGCGAAAAGCGGTGTCCGCCTGACGACATTTCCGTTTGATCAAGAACGGGGCACGCTACGCGCTGGAATTGACGACTGCATTCAACATCACACGATCGAATTAAGCATAAGTTAAATGGGACGAGTCCCGTAGAGGACAAAACTCACGCCAGCTAAACTTTGCATCTTAACCATCCAACTTTCAGGGGCAGTTCAAATAGTAGAGGACACGATCGTCGCTTGAACCACACCCGATTAAAGGTGACTTCACTATCTGTTTACGGGGGCGATTAATCTGCAGCCCTTATACCCAAATGACTTTGGCGCTGGTGGCCGATGCAGAAAGGTGCGCAAGCAGCGATCCGGACCGACACACTTCTGCAGGACGAGTCGCCACCACACAAACTCGATTTTTCACCGAACGCGGAGCATTACTGTCGGTCGCTTGGTGGTTTATCTTCCCCCAGTAAGCCGCGTATTTCAATAAATGTTATGCCAAATGTTTCATGAATACGTATCATCACTTCACCACTCATTTTAATCCTGCCGTGCCGGACCTTACTGATTAACGGAGGGGAGAGTTTTAATAGGCGACATAATGCTGCATCGTTTTTTAGAGTTTTAAGCTGGAGTAGCGCATCGAGCAACCGACCTTGGTCATAGCTGTCTCTATTTTTTTTATTTTCCGAAATCATTTAGAACTCCCAGTAAATTAATATATTTTTCAAAACATTAGGTAATCGGCTAAAACTTCGTTGTTACGGCAACCTTGAAGGGTCCTGTGAGCGTCGCGCATATGTTAAACGGTCGGCACCGCAATGGAATCTGCATATTATTGAGAAATTCTCCGATATTACATGGAGCCAATTCATCAATCTCTATGCGATCCTTGCGAGTCCGACGCGTATTCTCCCCAAGTCGTTAGTGAAATCAAAACCTTATATTGCAACAAACCATATTGGCCCCAATCTAATCCGCTAGAACGAAAAATGAGCCGGCAATTTCGATGTCAGTGTAATTCCAAAATCTGGTAATTTCGTGTTCAACTTAATTTTTTCGGCTGAAAAATAGTACCGACCAACTTGAACGTTAATGAAAAAACCTGCTAACAGAACAATTAATTTTTAATAGACATCCCCCTTAAGCTTGGTTTTATCCATCCACGATGCACCCATAAAATTTTAGTGAAATCGTGACACTGACCATGTTTCAGCTAGTAGCGCGGATGTGACCTATAAGATGAAAACTCTACATTTTAAAACTGATATATTCCGCCGCATTATTGTTAGAAAATTAACCGTACTCCGCCGGTCAAGCCAAGATCGGTCTTTTCGCTGCGCAATTCGCTTGACACACCGTAATAGGCGTACATCTGTGCGCTCATACGTGCTGTTCCATAGAAATTTGCCTGTACAAAAGAACGACTGATTTGTGGCGTCAGGATGGATGTGCCGACCCCAGCCAGCGTCGCATTCAGAATCGGGTACGCCAAATCGCCGCTGTCCCGACCTACACCCAGGCTGTACTGATAGGTGTAAGAAGTCGCCAAAGGATCATTCACTGCCGAATTACCGGACAAGCCGACCAGCATCCGCGTGCCGGTCGCCGAGTAGTTAGAGAGCGTCAAAGCAGCAGGCGTTGTTGTACCCTCAGTAAAGCTGTCGCGTCCGACTTTCTGCCATAGCGCACGGACAAACGGTGATATCACAATGCCGCTGATAGTCAATGGCGTGTGAATGCCAGCGCTTGCCAGTGTGCTTTTTCCATGAACGCTGTTGTCAAGCGGTTTGCTGATACCAAGAGGGTCGCCACGTTGGCTATCCCATGAACCGCGGCCATAACCGACTATGCCATCCAGCACGATTTTATCGACGGCTTGTTCGCCGTACACGAACACCATGTTGTCATCGACCGATCCAGAGCCGGCTACAGCAGACACGTTAGTCGTAGAATGAGATATACCCGCTCCTAATAGTGTCGACGTCCCGCGCAATATATCCATCCCGAGGACGAGCTGAGTACGGTTAGTCGTAAAACCTGAAGCTGTCGAATCACCACTCCAATTACTGCGGTTACCGGCGAGGTCAACCCACGCCGCATGATCCTTCGCTAGCGACGGTGTATCGGTTGCTGATTGTGCTATTGAATCGCTGCTCATGCGCCGTTCGATTATCCCTTGGAGAGCTTGTCCTGAGACCGGTGCCACAGCGGCAAGTGCACCATGAATCTCGCCATCCAGGGCGGTTACGGCAGTAGTGATTTGCGTCGCAGTAAGGCCGGACAATGCGTACAGCAAACTACTGTCAAGGGCGGTTCCGGTGCCAGCTTGATCAGCATTCGAAATTTGATCCAGAGCTTTTCCAAGCATCTGGTTGTTGATATTTGTGCTGCTGAGCCGAACGTAACGTGCATAAGAACTCGGCAACACGCGCAAATCGACACTGTTCTCACCGCTGACATTATAAAAGGCAGCTATACGTGTGCCATCAGCTAAGCCAGCCGGCTGAACTAACGTTGCAAATCGCCCCACGATGCCACCCTCCGCTGTAATAATTCGGAAACTATCACCTATTGCAGGTACATACGGCGTGTAAGTTGCGGTACCGATAACGTTGGTCAGATTAGGCACCAAATTAGCGCCCCCCGCTATAAACTGGTTGCCGGCTCCTGTGATGAGCAACCGAGAATAGTTACCCGGACCGGCGCCAGTTCCGAGACCATTGATATCTTCTTGATAAGTGCTGCCGCCTGCCATCGTCACGGTGCCAGTAGTGGACAGCGTACCCGGGGAGTTGCCGGGAGCCAGCCTTCCTGCGACGTATATTGGAGCGTTAATCAGACCGGTTCCGCGTAGCATGGAACCCGCATTTACAGCCAAAAAATTGCTGTTCAGAACGCCGTTAACGCGCATCGTACCTTGCGTAATACAGGTGCCTTGGCCCGTAGTGGCGTTTCCTGTCAGATTCAAAGTGCCGGTGCCGGACTTTGTTAAACAAGAATTTGCGCTTGATGCGACACCAATGATGTTCCCCGAAAGGGTCGCTGTAGTATTCGGGTCGGTATAAAAAGTCGTACCGCCAGCTACACTAATTGTTTGATTAGTCATGAACGATACGGTCGTTTCGAGCATTCCTCCGTTCAACAGCACGTTTCCAGTCCCTAGACCGGTTGCCGATGTCACCTGGACCAAGCCAGAATCGATCGTCGCGCCGCCGGTCCAGCCGATGTTATTGCCAGATAAGACGAGGGAACCGGCACCTTCCTTATACAAGCGACCTGCACCGGTTAGCGTGCCGTTCTCGGTGAGAGTCGTACCGCTAGCGGTGTTCAGCGTCGCAATACCAGCCAAAGCCATATTTCGGGTGGTGGCAAACGAAGCGGTGGTTTGAAGCGTGCCGCCGTTGAGACTAATGTTATTACTGGCGCTACCAAGATTGGCATTTGCAGCCACTCGGAGGATACCCCCGCTTGTAATTGCTGTGGTTCCAGTGTATGTGCTGTTGCCGGTCAGCGTCTCAGTCCCACCGGCCACCGTCAAGCCGCCAGCGCCACCGATGGTACCGGCAAAGGTATCGGCTGCGTTGCTCAGAGCAAGCGTTTGTCTGCCTAAAGCGACGGTGCCGCTTCCAGCCAGCGTGGTGATAGAGGCACCGGATGAGCCACTGATATCGACGATACCGTTATCCGTCACGAGGCTTGAGGCGGCAATACTTCCGACGCCAGTCAGCGCCAACGTCGCACCGCTGTTTATTGTGGTGGCGCCGGTAATGCTATTGATTCCGCCGAAGTTCAACGTTCCACTGTTGACGGTAGTTGTGCCGGAATACGAAGCCACACCGTTGACCAGAAGCGTACCGACACCGTTCTTGACCAGACTACCGCTACCGGCTATGGTCCCGCTATCAGTCAGCGTCGTACCACTCGCCGTACTGAAAGCGCTGTTACCAGTCAGGGTGGTGTTATGCGCTATATTAAATGATGCTGTTGTTTGCAGGGTTCCACCGTTGAGAATCAAGCTATTGCTAGCATTCCCTAGATTGGCATTCGATCCGACTTGTAGTACGCTGCCGCTGCCAACTGTAGTGGCACCGGCGTAAGTATTGGTGCCAGATAGGGTTTCGGTACCGCCCGCTACCGTCAACCCGCCCGTACCGCCGATGGCACCTGAGAAAGTATCAGCCGCATTACTCAAGGTCAGCGTTTTATTGCCCAAGGTCACAGCGCCAGTTCCCGCCAGGGACTTGACGGTTGAACCCACTGACGTACCAGCAATATTTAACGTGCCGTTATCCACCACTTGGCTGGAAGTCGCAATGCTGCCCGAACCGGACAGGGCTAATGTACTGCCGTTACCCACTGTAGTGGCAGCGGTGTATGTATTGACACCAGATAGTGTTTCCGCACCGCCGGCTACCATCAATCCACCCGTACCGCCAACAACACCACTGAAGCTGCCAGCGGCGCTGGCTAGTGTCAACGTCTGAGCACCTAAAGCCACGGCACCAGCACCCGACAGGCTCTGGATGGTTGCGCCCGAAGTCGTACCTGTGATATCGAAGGTGCCGTTGTCAGTCACGCTGCTCGCACTGGCCACACTGCCCGCTCCGGACAACGCCAATGTCGCACCGCTGCCGATTGATGCGACACCACTGAAACTATTGACACCTGAAAGCGTCTCAGTCCCACCGGCTACCGTCAACCCACCTGTACCACTCACATTACCGCTGAAATTATCTGCCGCGCTGGCGAGCGTTAATGTCTGATTACCCAAGGTCACAGCACCTGCGCCCGACAGGCGCTGAATGGTTGCGCCCGAAGTCGTACCTGTAATATCGAAGGTGCCGTTATCGGTCACGCTGCTCGCACTGGCCACACTGCCCGCTCCGGACAATGCCAATGTCGCACCGCTATTGATGGATGCAGCCCCCGTAAAACTATTGACACCTGACAGCGTCTCAGTCCCACCGGCTACCGTCAACCCACCTGTACCACTCACATTACCGCTGAAATTATTTGCCGCATTGGCGAGTGTCAATGTCTGATTACCTAAGGTCACAGCACCTGCGCCCGACAGGCTCTGGATGGTTGCGCCCGAAGCCGTACCTGTAATATCGAAGGTGCCGTTATCGGTCACGCTGCTCGCACTGGCCACACTGCCCGCTCCGGACAACGCCAATGTCGCACCGCTGCCGATTGATGCGACACCACTGAAACTGTTGACACCTGACAGCGTCTCAGTCCCACCGGCTACCGTCAACCCACCCGTACCACTCACATTACCGCTGAAGTTATCTGCAGCGCTGGCGAGCGTTAATGTCTGATTACCCAAGGTCACAGCACCTGCGCCCGACAGGCGCTGAATGGTTGCGCCCGAAGTCGTACCTGTAATATCGAAGGTGCCGTTATCGGTCACGTTGCTCGCACTGGCCACACTGCCCGCTCCGGACAACGCCAATGTCGCACCGCTGCCGATTGATGCGACACCATTGAAACTGTTGACACCTGACAGCGTCTCAGTCCCACCGGCTACCGTCAACCCACCCGTACCACTCACATTACCGCTGAAGTTATCTGCCGCGCTGGCGAGCGTTAATGTCTGATTACCCAAGGTCACAGCACCTGCGCCCGACAGGCGCTGAATGGTTGCGCCCGAAGTCGTACCTGTAATATCGAAGGTGCCGTTATCGGTCACGCTGCTCGCACTGGCCACACTGCCCGCTCCGGACAACGCCAATGTCGCACCGCTGCCGATTGATGCGACACCACTGAAACTATTGACACCTGACAGCGTCTCAGTCCCACCGGCTACCGTCAACCCACCTGTACCACTCACATTACCGCTGAAGTTATCTGCCGCGCTGGCGAGCGTTAATGTCTGATTACCCAAGGTCACAGCACCTGCGCCCGACAGGCGCTGAATGGTTGCGCCCGAAGTCGTACCTGTAATATCGAAGGTGCCGTTATCGGTCACGCTGCTCGCACTGGCCACACTGCCCGCTCCGGACAACGCCAATGTCGCACCGCTGCCGATTGATGCGACACCACTGAAACTGTTGACACCTGACAGCGTCTCAGTCCCACCGGCTACCGTCAACCCACCTGTACCACTCACATTACCGCTGAAATTATCTGCCGCGCTGGCGAGCGTTAATGTCTGATTACCTAAGGTCACAGCACCTGCGCCCGACAGGCGCTGAATGGTTGCGCCCGAAGTCGTACCTGTAATATCGAAGGTGCCGTTATCGGTCACGCTGCTCGCACTGGCCACACTGCCCGCTCCGGACAATGCCAATGTCGCACCGCTATTGATGGATGCAGCCCCCGTAAAACTATTGACACCTGACAGCGTCTCAGTCCCACCGGCTACCGTCAACCCACCTGTACCACTCACATTACCGCTGAAGTTATCTGCAGCGCTGGCGAGCGTTAATGTCTGATTACCCAAGGTCACAGTACCTGCGCCCGACAGGCGCTGAATGGTTGCGCCCGAAGTCGTACCTGTAATATCGAAGGTGCCGTTATCGGTCACGTTGCTCGCACTGGCCACACTGCCCGCTCCGGACAACGCCAATGTCGCACCGCTGCCGATTGATGCGACACCATTGAAACTGTTGACACCTGACAGCGTCTCAGTCCCACCGGCTACCGTCAACCCACCCGTACCACTCACATTACCGCTGAAGTTATCTGCCGCGCTGGCGAGCGTTAATGTCTGATTACCCAAGGTCACAGCACCTGCGCCCGACAGGCGCTGAATGGTTGCGCCCGAAGTCGTACCTGTAATATCGAAGGTGCCGTTATCGGTCACGCTGCTCGCACTGGCCACACTGCCCGCTCCGGACAACGCCAATGTCGCACCGCTATTGATGGATGCCCCCCCCGTAAAACTATTGACACCTGAAAACGTCTCAGTCCCACCGGCCACCGTCAAGCCGCCAGCGCCACCGATGTTACCGGCAAAGGTATCGGCTGCGTTGCTCAGAGCAAGCGTTTGTCTGCCTAAAGCGACGGTGCCGCTTCCAGCCAGCGTGGTGATAGAGGCACCGGATGAGCCACTGATATCGACGATACCGTTATCCGTCACGAGGCTTGAGGCGGCAATACTTCCGACGCCAGTCAGCGCCAACGTCGCACCGCTGTTTATTGTGGTGGCGCCGGTAATGCTATTGGTTCCGCCGAAGTTCAACGTTCCACTGTTGACGGTAGTTGTGCCGGAATACGAAGCCACACCGTTGACCAGAAGCGTACCGACACCGTTCTTGACCAGACTACCGCTACCGGCTATGGTCCCGCTATCAGTCAGCGTCGTACCACTCGCCGTACTGAAAGCGCTGTTACCAGTCAGGGTGGTGTTATGCGCTATATTAAATGATGCTGTTGTTTGCAGGGTTCCACCGTTGAGAATCAAGCTATTGCTAGCATTCCCTAGATTGGCATTCGATCCGACTTGTAGTACGCTGCCGCTGCCAACTGTAGTGGCACCGGCGTAAGTATTGGTGCCAGATAGGGTTTCGGTACCGCCCGCTACCGTCAACCCGCCCGTACCGCCGATGGCACCTGAGAAAGTATCAGCCGCATTACTCAAGGTCAGCGTTTTATTGCCCAAGGTCACAGCGCCAGTTCCCGCCAGGGACTTGACGGTTGAACCCACTGACGTACCAGCAATATTTAACGTGCCGTTATCCACCACTTGGCTGGAAGTCGCAATGCTGCCCGAACCGGACAGGGCTAATGTACTGCCGTTACCCACTGTAGTGGCAGCGGTGTATGTATTGACACCAGATAGTGTTTCCGCACCGCCGGCTACCGTCAATCCACCCGTACCGCCAACAACACCACTGAAGCTGCCAGCGGCGCTGGCTAGTGTCAACGTCTGAGCACCTAAAGCCACGGCACCAGCACCCGACAGGCTCTGGATGGTTGCGCCCGAAGTCGTACCTGTGATATCGAAGGTGCCGTTGTCAGTCACGCTGCTCGCACTGGCCACACTGCCCGCTCCGGACAACGCCAATGCCGCACCGCTGCCGATTGATGCGACACCAGTGAAACTGTTGACACCTGACAGCGTCTCAGTCCCACCGGCTACCGTCAACCCACCCGTACCACTCACATTACCGCTGAAATTAGTTGCCGCGCTGGCGAGTGTCAATGTCTGATTACCCAAGGTCACAGCACCTGCGCCCGACAGGCGCTGAATGGTTGCGCCCGAAGTCGTACCTGTGATATCGAAGGTGCCGTTATCGGTCACGCTGCTCGCACTGGCCACACCGCCCGCTCCGGACAATGCCAATGTCGCACCGCTGCCGATTGATGCGACACCACTGAAACTGTTGACACCTGAAAGCGTCTCAGTCCCACCGGCTACCGTCAACCCACCTGTACCACTCACATTACCGCTGAAGTTATCTGCCGCGCTGGCGAGCGTTAATGTCTGATTACCTAAGGTCACAGCACCTGCGCCCGACAGGCGCTGAATGGTTGCGCCCGAAGTCGTACCTGTGATATCGAAGGTGCCGTTGTCGGTCACGCTGCTCGCACTGGCCACACTGCCCGCTCCTGACAACGCCAATGTCGCACCGCTGCCGATTGATGCGACACCACTGAAACTATTGACACCTGAAAGCGTCTCAGTCCCACCGGCTACCGTCAACCCACCTGTACCACTCACATTACCGCTGAAGTTATCTGCAGCGCTGGCGAGCGTTAATGTCTGATTACCCAAGGTCACAGCACCTGCGCCCGACAGGCGCTGAATGGTTGCGCCCGAAGTCGTACCTGTAATATCGAAGGTGCCGTTGTCGGTCACGCTGCTCGCACTGGCCACACTGCCCGCTCCTGACAATGCCAATGTCGCACCGCTGCCGATTGATGCGACACCACTGAAACTGTTGACACCTGACAGCGTCTCAGTCCCACCGGCTACCGTCAACCCACCCGTACCACTCACATTACCGCTGAAATTATTTGCCGCATTGGCGAGTGTCAATGTCTGATTACCTAAGGTCACAGCACCTGCGCCCGACAGGCGCTGAACGGTTGCGCCCGAAGTCGTACCTGTGATATCGAAGGTGCCGTTGTCGGTCACGCTGCTCGCACTGGCCACACTGCCCGCTCCTGACAACGCCAATGTCGCACCGCTGCCGATTGATGCGACACCACTGAAACTATTGACACCTGAAAGCGTCTCAGTCCCACCGGCTACCGTCAACCCACCCGTACCACTCACATTACCGCTGAAGTTATCTGCCGCGCTGGCGAGCGTTAATGTCTGATTACCCAAGGTCACAGCACCTGCGCCCGACAGGCGCTGAATGGTTGCGCCCGAAGTCGTACCTGTAATATCGAAGGTGCCGTTGTCGGTCACGCTGCTCGCACTGCCCACACTGCCCGCTCCGGACAACGCCAATGTCGCACCGCTGCCGATTGATGCGACACCACTGAAACTATTGACACCTGACAGCGTCTCAGTCCCACCGGCTACCGTCAACCCACCTGTACCACTCACATTACCGCTGAAATTATTTGCCGCATTGGCGAGTGTCAATGTCTGATTACCTAAGGTCACAGCACCTGCGCCAGCCAGACTTTGAATAGTTGCGCCCGAAGTGCCGGTGATGTCAAAAGTACCGTTATCGATCAGACTACTGGAATTGGCAATACTGCCGGCACCGGTCAAGGCCAATGTGACACCGGTATTGACGGTTGTGCTAGCAACGTAGGTGTTGGCGCCCGATAGCGTAACAACAGCTGGGCTGCTAGCGCTGTTTGCAATTGTCAGCGTGCCGGGCATACCCGCCATTACGTCTGAAATCACGCCCGAAAATATAGAGCTGGTGCCAAACCCATCAATCTTGCCACCGGTAGTATCGATGGCGAAATTTTGTGTCACGTGCATCGAAGGCACGTCGACGCGTAAGGTCCCTCCCTGGAATATCGGAGTGACCGTACTTCCAACGTTGCTTGCCAAATAATAGCCCGCCACTGTATCGATTGGGCTTGACGTGACCACGGGTGGCGTAGAAATGCCGGCTGCAGCGCCGCCAGCGGTACTAGCTGAAACAAGCGTTACAAAACTTGTTGTACTTCCTCCAATTGTATTGATTCCGGTCCAGATACTGGTATCAAATCCACTCCAGCTTTCATGTGAGGACTGTCCCCAGCTACTAAGTCCGGTTGTGTTCAGATCGGTGTTGATTGGATAAGCGGCATATGCGCTTGGAATAGCAACAGAATCACTCCCGTAACCCATTGTTCCCAACCCAGTGATTCCTAATGATGACAAAGTCCCGGTTGCTGGATCCAGAAACACAAACCCGGTTCCAGTACCGGATCCTGCCCAATTCACGGCATCCCGCAAAAAGCCACGCGGCCCGTCAAACGAAGAAGCTCCTGGGGAATAGTTCACGTGATAATCTGCGTCTTGGCCGGTAATAAAAAGACGGTTCCCCAGCATGCTACTGGTTAATTGTCCGACTCCCATACTGGAGCCGACGAGAATAACGTTGTAACTGGAAGCGGAAGCGGGCAGCGCAGAAGACGTGGAATTATCGTCGGTTACTGTCCATATCGTCGTCGAAGGGTCACCAGTCCCCGGACTAAACAATGAGTTGATCGCGGTGTTGTAACTAGAGTCCCCATACCATAAAACGTTCAGCGTTGTTGCGTTAACAAGCTGAGCAGAGCACGCCAAAGCGACACCAACCGCGATCGTCTTCATGGCGGTGCCAAATTCCAATTTTTGTTCAAGAACCACCTTTTTTAGGCGCGTAAGCGCTTTGCCACCCGCTTTTTTTCCGCATGAGCGCGCAAGTTCAGAGACAGCTACAAACATTCCGATATTGCGATTCCAAACGAGACGAAAGGTATGATTCATGAGTTTTCTAATTTAACGATTAAAGGATATAAGATTTTGGTGTAAAAAAAGAACCAAAAGATTCATTCACAAACCTTCTGACATCGAATTGGGTTCACCATAACTAAACAAGAAGATTCTATTTAATTTTTAAGAAAGGTTTGTTGAGTGGCGTAATGCACAGACGTTAATTTGTCGATAGTGCGCATCTACAAATCCTCCAGAATGAAAGGCATGAGCGGCAGGGACTTTGTGCCTAATAATTATTTTTGCTATATCGGTGGGCATGCTCAGGCTTGGGAGGTACTCGGGTGACAACCAGTTCTTCGATTGTTTCGTCCAAGGCAGTATTTATATGCGTCAACAAGAAATCTGCATCCGTCGACTTCAGTGAGTTGCAACATATGTTAAAAATTCTCCGAAAAATTTTCCCATAGAAAGACGTTTAGCATCTGCGGAACCCCAATTAACATTTCACGCCGATGCTCCTTCCGTAGCGTCATGAAAAGACAGAAAAAAACTATTAGGAACATCCATGATCAGGGCTCCTTCTAACTTCTTCTCCGACCTTCTTCTACGGCCCACCCGCCGACATTCGTCGGTCGCCGACACGCCTCTAATTTTCCACCCAGCGCACAATATTTTTTCTTGTTTGCTGTGACTCGAAGAGTTATCGCTAAAAATATCTTGAAATATAAAAGATGCCTAAAATCCGCATGACCTTCGATTTTTATTTATGCTGTTCTTTTGTCTTTAAAACCGTTTTCGCGCATCTAAACTACTTAAGCTTGCACAAAAACTTAGGGAGCTAAACAAGCATAAATATAACGGAGTGCCGGAATTTACTTACTGACTAGTATTTTTCGTCAATTCCATCGTAAATCTACCCGGCGAACATTTTAAGAATTTCTTGAAAACACGACCAAAATAAGCAGAGTCAATAAATCCCGATCTAAATCCGATCTCCGATATGGTGAGTTTAGAGCTAGAATCCTTCAACATAGCTATCGCCGCAGTTAAGCGCATCGACCTCAAAATACTAAAAAAAGTCGACTTATCTGCAGTGTTAGCAAATTGTCGATGCAATTCTTTTGTCGAAATGTTGAAGCGGCTGGCAAGACCGGAAGCCGTAATTTCTGGGTCCATATAATTTGCTCGCAACCAGCTATGCATACGTTTATATAGATCTTTATTTTTCAAATACACACCTGCTATCGGTGAACCAAAAATATGTGACTCCTCTAATGCAAACATAAAAATAGATAAGATATGTTCAATCATAATGATTTGCGTACGACGGTCTGCGTTCCCGGAAATCATAGTATTTAGATTACGAAAATACGAAGAAAGTTGGATGGACCAGCCCGTATTACCGCGCAAAGTTTGCCCGACATAATTCTCTGGATTTGGAATCCAAGTGCGAATGATGGCGTCGGGGATTGATAAAAAAATCCCTTGGGTACCACTCATAGTGGCTTGAAACTCTTGTTTAGTATCAATTAAGACAAAATCACCCATTTCTAATTCAGCATCAGTTTTGCGCTGCGTGAATACGCAAAAATTAGTTAGTGGCATTATTAAATGAAAAGGATGATCATCGACAAGAGCAATATCCTTATCCGTCCTCCATGCAGTCACTGGACTACAGCCTTCCGATAAAAAGTAGCATGTTTCTCCCAACTTCTTAATACTTACTTTTGCGTCGAAATTCTCACTCTCGCCGCTCGTAATATTGAAAGGATTCGAAGATTTTTTTATCGCATCAACACAATATTCAAATCTATTTTTTGCTGGAAAAAAATCGCTATCGATAACCGAATCGTAATTGTTTCGCATAGATACTCCGCATCAAACACATATTTTTTAGCAAATTCAAACCTGCCTCAATATAGTCGAAATGCCATCTTAGGCAATATAAATTTGTTCACAATTATTTGTATTTTTTAGGCAAAATTTGTAAATTATTGTGACTGAAACGTCATACATATCAGGTCATGGCATGAGGTAAATTGCGAATTTAGGCATTGTTAATGCTCGCTTGGCCGGACGAGAAAATGCAACAGATATCCTCAGAGCGAAAAAAGCTATTTTTATTTAAATGATACATCCAGAAGCGCCGCTCGTTGCCAGCCTAGACGAAAAGGCCTGCTTAGTTGTAGTCGCGTTTAACGAATAATTTTAGCTTTTCTCGAATCATTTTTTCATGGCGAGAGTCGATGTTTCGTTAGTCAAACTGCGCTGCGAATTGCTGTGATTATAGATTTTGAGATGATTTCGTAGCGTCGTTTCCAGCTCGGCCCTTTAACTGACACGGGTCTTATTGACAAGCTCTCTGATGCAGCGATTAAAGCGTTCGAACATGCGGTTGGTTTGTCGATGACGTTGCGAATGAGTGGATATTCAGTTGTCAGTTGCTAGCACGGAACGTCAAACGCATGCTCGCCGTTGAGGAGTCGGTTGCTGGGCCTGAACCGGTCGGCATCAGTTTCCGTGAAGACCCGCCTGGTTGCGCGGGCATGGCAACGACAAATAGCGTCGCGTAGCTTCATCGGTAAGCGTGTTCCCAAGGCCGTCTTGACGAATTCCGATAAAGAAATTCAATCGGCAGGAATTCAATGGGTTATAGACATAGAAGACGTGAATTTCCACGTCAGGAAGTCATTGGCCTGATTGACCGGATAGTCGGCGATATAGGCGAGAACGGGGCGCAGCCACGCTTTAGGATCAATACCGTTTAATTTCGCTGTGCTGACCAGTGTATAAACAGCGGCAGCCGCTCCCCACCGCTGTCAACACCCGCGAACAGATAGTTGCGCCGTCCGATCGCAACGCCACGCAAAGAACGCTCCGCCGCTAAGTTATCGATTTCGATGCATCCGTCATCACAATAACGTTTCGGCGCTGGCCATAGATTGAGCGCATACATGATGGCCGCCGCCGTATCCGACTTGCGCGATAGGATCAGAAGCGTCGCCAGCAACCAGATTTCGAAGTCGTCGATAAGCGCCAGCGATTGTGCTCGTCGTGCTGCGCGACGTTGAACGCGGATATTGGTTAGCGGTAGGGGGTACTGGGAGGATGCTTACTTTCGTCGTGCATCTATGGCAGGTCCTTGATATCCATATTAAAAAGCCAGACGCGTAATCCTGGAAGGAATTTTTAGTAATGGGCTTGGTGCTTTCCCGGGAGGCCAGCTTAAGGAGACTGGAGGTGCCCTGACGGCGCAGGCAGCAACGCAAGCCGCACTTGAGAGAGCGGGATTGATAACTCACGCATGACTGCCAGCAGATCTGTGGGCGACATGAGCGTCTTGCGCAATTCCTCGAAGATCAGTTCCTGCACCTATGTTAGCCTCGTGCGCAGCATTTGACGACAATGAGAGCCAACCATGGAACTGTCCCGATCTTGCCATTTTCGGATCGTCTGCCGGCGACATTGGAGAGCTGGTCAAGCTTCGCCTAAGGGAGCGTCAAGGAGCAATTTTCCTCCCGGTTCACATGGGCAGTGTGGGCTTGGCTATGCAGGACTTGAGTCATGGCATCGGCCTCGCGTGAGCGTTAAGCGCCAGTGTACGCAAAATTCTCTGGCTTTAAAAAGGCCAGCTACGAATGCGTATATGACCAAGCGAATCTTAAAATTTAATCAACTATGGTGCTTCCGATATTGACATACCTGGCGAAACCCGGATTCAACTTTGTGATCGGAGATCGCTTAATGACCATTCCAAATTAATTTCGAGCTTGGGACCCGCGGCCGCTGCGATTTAATAAAAAACTCAGAAAACCTTCGGAGCTGTTTGTTCTAAGTTAATGAAAATACTAACCGATTCGAGTATCCTACTGCCTCCCGTCTAGACCGATATAGCGAGAACTCTTACTTTTAACGTACGGTCGCAACTTTTCTCTGTGTTACGTTTTTGCGGTAAAAATAATTGTGCCAATACGAAATTTTTTACGGCGGTCTCCCATAAGTTCGCGTAATTCGCTGATAGTCAATCCGGTGGCATCATGCATACGAATCAAGACTGATGAACTCACCGGTACTTTACGGTGGCGAATTTTACTGACAAGAGGAGAGGGGATTTCTAGCGCGCGTGCTAACGCAGCATCGTTTTTCAGACGCAGGGTGTTAATCAAGGCATCGAGCAGCCGTGCCGGATTGTAAGAGATCGGGTGATCAATGCCATTAATATTTGAAACATTGTTGATATCGTCAGAAGGCATCATTGATTTAATTCAGCAATAGGCATGAGGTTTTGGGTCTGAAATTCCAAACAGAAGCGAGCACAAAGCGACGTTACTGGCTATTACGGACTCATAAAAATTAAGTATGGATCAACTATTCTATGGTCAAAATATTGAGTTTCTCGATACAACCTAATCGTAGTTCAGGTAGATACTAAAGCAATTCAATCAATTTCAAATATGAAAATAGATGTTGATGATGTTAAATTAGTGCATGAAACGCGCTTCGCTAGATGATGATCAACTAAGCTTCTCTGTGAACGTCTGCCATTTACAAAGGTTTTCTTGCATTTTGACGAACAGAGCAGGCTGCATTTCTATATCCGGCCTTGTTGCAGCCTGATACGCTGCGGGCCCCGATGAAATGCGCTGACTCACACCTCATTCCCTTGTCGAGTTTTACGCTCTGGATTTCCGGCAGTAAATCACGGTCCGGATTCAGACTCACCTGGCGTATCCATGTCCATGCTCTCGTAGCACCTTTCCAGCGCCTCCTGACGTTTCGCGTTGGCGATTTCATATACCGCTTTTCGTTGTGCCAGAATGGCTTGATCCTGTCCCAGATGGCGTTCTGCTGGCGTCACAAATTGAATGCCGCTCTGCCGATACTCATGGCTATACCAGTGAATGGAGCTTTGCACCCATCGGCGTGCCTGGTCCAAACTGGCATAGCTTTTCATCGGTGCACCGTTATCAGAATGCAGTACCAGCGGCGTCATACTGCAGCGTTGTCCGATCACGGACCGTTGCAGGAGTTCGGCTGCCAACTCTCCCGTTTCTTCTTCGTGGACTTCCCAGCCCACTGGATAACGACTAAAGATGTCTTCAATTAAGGTGACCTCTAAAAACCTGCCCTTGCTTCCTCCTATTGAGTAAAACTCTCTATCGACCATTTACCTCTTGAGTGTTCCCGATGATGATGCCAAAACCGAGTCTGTTTGCGGAGGAAGAGCGCGGAAATCGCCGCGAAAAACTGGGCGATCCGCTGATCGGGTTGCGCAAACATGTCGATTTCGTGGCGCTGGCTGCGGTCATTGATCTGGCCGCGCCTCGCCCCTCACGTGCCAAGGGTGGTCGACCACCGTATTCGACGACGTTGATGATCAAGATTCTGATACTGCAACAACTGTATAACCTAGCTGACGACGCGCTCGAATACCAGTGACCCGACCGCCGCAGTTTCCTGTCCTTTCTGGACATCACTGGCAGCTGCCCCATTCCTGATGCCAAGACCATCTGGCTGTTTCGTAACCGTCTGGCACAGGCGGGATGGGAACGCAATTGTTCGACCAGGTACAGCAGCAATTGCTCACGCATGGCTATCTGGCGCGCTGCGGCCAGATCATTGACTCCTCCCTGGTGCAGGCTCCGGTGCAACGTAACAAACGCGAAGAGGCCGCCATCCTCAAGCAAAGTGCCATGCCCATCGAATGGAAAGCGCCCAAGCGCGCTCAGAAAGATGTCTATGCCAAGTGGACCAGGAAACACAACAAAAACGGTTGTGTCGCGTTAGCGACAGCGAGGCGAAATAAGTAGGGATTCTCCATCGCCCCTTAAATTGTGCGGATATTCCCTGCCAACGCATAAAATTGGCTGGCAAAATACATCTCAACGGAGCCTTCCATCATGAGCTGACCTTTTCGAATCATGTGCATCAGTTCAATGCCCGCCAAGACGTTTTTAGCTGACCGAAAAGTTTTGAAGTTGAGCATCGGCTTGGTCACCCGCTTGATGGCACGACGGTCTTGTACCACGAACCACCACCGGCGCATTCATGTCGGCATTGATTTCATCAATCGCCGCTTTGTTGGCTCCGCTTTTGTCCATCGTGACTATTTCAGGGATGTTGTTAGCTTGCATTGCTTTGTTAAAGAAACGTTTTGCCGCTGTCTTGTCGCGCTTTGCCGTCGACAGAAAGTCGACGGTCTTGCCTTCCTTGTCTAGGGCGCGATAGAGATACTTCCAGACGCCTTCGACTTTTATATAGGTTTCATCCATCCTCCAGCTGCCACCGACAGGGCGCTTGATTGCGGAACACTTTTTCACGTAATGGCAGAAAGCGGATCGTCCACCGATTGATCAATGAATGGTCAACAACCACACCACGTTCTTCCATTATTTCTTCCATGTGCCGATCGCTCAATGGGTATGCTGCGTACCAACGGATGCAGACCAAAATCACTTCGATCGGAAATCGCGTTCCTTTGGTATTCAACATGTCAGCTCATTTACTTTTCAAACGTAGCAGTCTACTCGAATGCTATGACGGTCTCTACTAATGCGACATAACCATTTTTACCGGTACAAGGTGCTCGAGATTTACAGTAGGACTCTTGTCGGACATAAAGTGTGTCCTAGATTATTTTCAAACCGATACCGTCGTTTGAATTAGTAACTGGAACATTAGGACATTTCGTTCCTTTCTCCGCTCCATAAAATTTCGATATTACGTTCTTTAAGTCTTGCTCTGACGCCATGACTGGATCAATCCTATAGTCGGTGTAAAACGCCAACATGTGTAGAGCATCCGATGCTAAGGGATCTTTCATCGCGACCACCAAGCGCGAATCAATCAGATATAAAGGTATCAGGGTGTACTTACGTAAAAGCTCTTCCGGGATAGTTTTTACCAGAGCGAGGTCAAACTCGAATTTAGAGAGTGAAATAAAAGGAATACCAAGCTTTTGTACCAATACTCTGTCCATTTTTTCCTGGTTGACGAAGCCCATGTTACAAAGGATTTCGCCTAGATGCATCTCTGCGTTCGTAGCCTGTATCTTGAGTGCTCCGACCAATTGTTCTTTTAAGATGAGTTTCTCCTGAATCAACGCTTCTCCTAACTTAAGTTGGGGCATTGATTTTTGTTTCTGAAGTTCCATTTCGACTTGTTGTTTTGTAACGGGATGCCATGACTTGATAATATGCATTAGCTTTTATCTTTTAATGTTTGAATAAAACTTGAGTTCAATTTTTGGCGATCAAATTTTTTATAAATATGGATTGGCAATAAAATGACAGCTTGGTATTTCACTCATAAATAATATTTACGTAGTGATTTTTCAAATTGGCAATTTTTAGCATTCGGCAAGGGAACCTTGCACGGATATACGCAGTTTGGATTGGAACCTGCTATAAAAATGCGCCTTGATTGCAATAGCAGGGATAAACCTAATTTTATTTTACAGACTCAACGTAGTTCGGCTAATGAGTAACGTGAGGCACACTCAAAGGTGGCGGTAGCAAAGTCGTTACGCAAGAAGCAATGAACTTTCCGTGGCGGTGTTGCCATTATTCGATTGCATACGCTAAGCGCTGTTCTAACAGTTTCAGATAGCTATTATGATCTTCACTATATTTTTGTGCTCAAATAAAAGTCGGAAGTTACTATTCTGTCGAAACATATTTCCATCGGCTTTGCCCGCTTTCGAGTGAAAATGAGGAAATTAAATTCATTAATGATATTATTCACCGCCAATCTTCTTCATTGCAATAGTTTCACGTAAGGCAAATTTCAGATATGAATAAATGCGCAAAATTTCTGCGAATTCGTGCCAAGATTGACAAATAACGGCGATTTAATAGGTTATTTGAACGTTATCCAAATGGACAGTTCGACGGGCCAGTATTAAAGCTTGGTCGGACTCAAAGCTGACAGTCTTCATAACGCACCAGCGGACTGTTAATAAGGATGGTTTTTTGCTCAGCACCTTGGCATAAAAGTTCAAGGATCGGCTTATATGCTCCAGCAGCACGCTCATTTTCTTGTAGAAATCGGCAAGCTTCGCCGGCTCAACCAATTATCAATTTAATGCGTGATTATTTGCTCGGCAATGATGTCGTATTTGGTGATGAAACGATGGCGTAGGTTCTCAAGGAACCCGGGCGCGCAGCGCAAGCCAAGAGTTATGTGCGGATTCAAATGAGCGGTGGTTGCGCTCCACCATTACGCCTGTTCGGCTATGCTTTGGGACGTAATACCAGCATGGGGCCGATCTCTCGACTGGCGTGAGCGTGAGTGCTGCGTTAAGGACCGACGGTTCCGCGCCTTATAACGCGATATCCACCGTCAACGACCTCGTCCATTTGGCTTGCCGGGCGCATGTCCGAAGGTAATTTTATCGACGCCGAAGCGGTGTTGTCCAAGGAAGCGTGCAGTGCGCAGCAAGCTGCCACGCAATTCATTACCTTGATCGGCAAACTGCACACGGCAGAACCCCGTGGCAGCACATTAACGACGCCACAACGACAACATTTGCGCATTAAAGACAGCACAACGGTGTTGACAGTCATCAAAGTCTTGCCCGCCCATCATCTGGCAAGGATTGCACCGAGTCGATGATTGGGCAACGCATCGAAGTATCTGGCAGGGCAACGGCCTAACTCGACACGGTATGTCGAGTACAGCGCATGGCCCATCGATAATAATGTGGTCAGGAATACGATTCGGCCATTGTGCTCGGACGCAAGAACTGGTTATTCGCCGATACCGTCGGCGGCGCTAAAGCCAGCGCCAATCTGTGCTCATTAATTGAGAGTGCAAATTACCACTTCATTGACTGCTGATCACATCCAGCGCCTCCAGCGCGGCCTATAGGTTACAAAATATCGGCTGCTGGATAGAGGTACGCGTCAATTTACTCCGCTTTCACTTCAATATTAACAGAACCAAATATCTTCGCGTGCAATGGCGATGCAAGGCGCCACATCCTTAAACACTGTGGCTCCAACGAAGTAGCCCTCTCTTTCTTAAACTGCTGAATTGGGTGGCCGTCCGTCGAGTACAAGCGTGGCACCCTCTTCTACACCTAGCACAATATAACCTCAATTTATGCTCCAGCCTTTTTTCGAGATGAGGAGACCCAAGCGCTATCTAATACGCAACTAAATCAGTGGCTTAAGCGGGATAAGTTCGTCGAGCTTAACGTTAAATTTGATACATGCAAACAGTATGATTTGTCTTTTCCTAGAGTATCGAATTTCTTAGCGTCCGACACAATGGCAAACGCTTTCCTGAACGCAAAATCTGTGCGAAAGCTTCGGCGGAAAGGGGCTCGCTGAAGAAAAAACCTTGCATTTCATCGCAGCCGTTGCGGCGCAAATAATTGAGTTGTTGGAGAGTTTCGACGCCTTCGGCAATAACCCTCAGTTTAAGGGCATGCGCTAGCGTGATAATCGATGTGACAATAGCGGCGTCATCGCCATCTCCTGCACCAATGTCAGAAACGAACGTGCGGTCAATTTTTAGCATATCGATTGGCAGGAGTTTAAGATAGGATAGGCTCGAATAGCCGGTTCCGAAATCGTCAACTGATATTGCCACGCCGAGCGCCTTGATGTCGCGCAGTACAGCGATAGCCTGATCGACGTCGCTCATGATCAGGCTTTCGGTAAGCTCCAGCTCGAGCTCCTTTGGTGAAAGCCCGATGTCGTCTAGTACTTTAGCGAAAGACTGGGCCAGATTTTGTTGTGTGAATTGACGTAGGGAGAGGTTAACTGCCACCTTAATGGAGGGAAGGCCTTCTTCTTGCCATTGCTTATTTTGTGTACAAGCCGCGCGCAGCACCCAGGCGCCAATCGGAATGATCAGCCCTGTCTCCTCTGCGATATCGATGAAGTCGGCGGGATACAGTAATCCCTGTTTCGGGTGCTGCCAGCGGATAAGTGCTTCCATCCCGTTAATGAAGCCCGAGCCTAGGTTTACCTGAGGCTGGTAATGAAGAACAAATTCTTCCCGTTCGATAGCCAGGCGCAAGTCGGCCTCAATGCGAAGCCGTTTGAGCGCCAGTTTGCTCATATCTACGGTATGAAATTGAAAATCATTGTCGCCTTTGCGTTTTGCATGGTGTGCCGCGATGTCAGCGCGATCAAGCAGCATGTCCACATGTTCGCCATCTTGCGGATACCGCGTCACCCCCATACTACAGTTGAGAAAAAATTCCTGCCCACCAAAAACGATAGCGCGATTGACAACCGCTATCATTCTCTGTAGTGCCGCTATTGCTAACTTGCCAGCCGGTTTCTCTGGCATGACAACAACGAATTCGTCGTCTCCCCAACGCGCTAGAGTATCTGATTCCCGAATAGCATCCCGCAGTCGATGCGCAATAATCATTAGGACGCTGTCGCTGCCCTTATGGCCAAAGCTGTCGTTTACGGTTTTAAATCGGTTTAGGCTAATGAATAGCACCCATACCTGACTACTGTAACGCCCTGCTAATGCGAGGGCCTGCAGCAATCTATCCCGCAACAGTGCACGATTCGGTAAGCCGGTAAGTTCGTCGTGATACGCCATGCGCATCAGCTTAGCTTCGTTATTTTTGGCGACAGTGATGTCGTAGTGCGATGCGACGAAGTGCGTCACAATTCCTTGGTTGTTGCTTACCGGTGCCACATAAAGATGATTCCAGAACATGCTTCCGTCCTTGCGATAATTTCGCAGGACTGAATTGCCTTCGCGCTGTTCTCGTAACGCAGCCCGGATTTCTTCCAATTCCGGCTGATTTTGGTCGGTTCCTTGCAAGAACTTGCAATTTCTACCGATCACTTCAGCGTTCGAATAACCAGTGATTCTTTCGAAAGCGGGATTCACGTATTCGATATTGAAACCCGGGGCGACGGCGCTAGTGACAATCATTGGATGAGCGCTTGCTTCGATTGCACTGTGGCGAAGCGTTAATGCGAAAGTTAGTTTCTCGGGAGAAATAATTATTCCAGGTAGTGAAAATGCCTTTTTCTCCGACAGGACTTCGTTTTGCACTCCTTGAATGGCGCGCAAATTAGGCCGTGATATCGAAGCGCCCATATTTTTTGCCATACTGAACCTTATTATTTATCCAAAGAAAGTAGTTCGAATGAAATGCACGCATATTTTTAAATTGGGATCGCTGTGCCGTAAGGGGCATACCGGCGACACCTCGCACAACGAACGATCTTTAGAATATGGCAGCGCTCATTTTCGGCATCTTTTTTCTATCCAAAAATATTTTTCCATCCTCAATCTGTCATTTTCTTCATCGAGTCATCGTGATTATTAGAACCTTAATTTTCCTGGATTTTTCTAGCCCGATTTGATTATGCACCAGCAGAGCTTGGCAATAATCAGGTCGGAACCTTTGTTCTTCACGTGCCAATAACGCCCAAACTACCCTCGCATTTTTATTTTCCAGAGCGACCGCAGCAACAATTTTATTTCGTCGAGTGAGTAACTTATTGAGCCAGGTAGTGGATGGTTTATTGTCGGCAAATCGAATCACCGCTCGCGCTCCATGAATCAATAGCGTGCGTAAATGGGTGTCACCGCTTTACTGATGCCTAAAAGCACGGATTTGCCCCCACTGGAATGCTGTCGGGGAACCAGTCCTAACGATGCAGCTAGTTGACGCCCGGTCACGAAATTCTTAGCATCTCCAATTGATGCCACTAATGCCGTGGCAGTGATGGGACCTATCCCAGGTATTTCTGCAAGCTTTCTGCTCATTTCTGAAGAACGGTGCCATTGTTGAATTTTCTCATCCATTTCCTCGACCTGTTTATCCATGTCTTTCAAGTGATCATACGAACGTTGTAGCAGATCTCGAAAGCTTGCCGGCAAATCTGATTTGCCCATGATTTCCGGGAGGCGCCTGGCGATGTTCGCAATTGCTTGCGGAATAAATTATGCCGAACTCGGACAGTAATCCGCGAATTTGGTTTACTTGAGCTGCTCTCACTTTGATAAAAGACTGAAGCACCCGGCGCAATGATAGAACAGCTTGTTGTTCGTCCGTTTTTATTGGAACGAAGCGCATATTAGGCCGCGAAACGGCCTCGCAAATTGCTTCTGCATCGGCCATGTCATTTCTGTTGGTCTTGACATAGGCCTTCACAAATTGAGGAGCCATCAGTTTCACAGTATGTCCCATCGCGGTCAGTTTTCTGCCCCAGTAATGTGCGCTACCACACGCTTCCATGCCAATCAAACACGGTTCCAATTTATTAAAGAACTCAGCCATTTTTACGCGATCTAGTTTCTTTCGAAGCACGGCATTTCCATAATCATCGACGTCATGAACTTGAAACACATTCTTTGCTAAGTCGATTCCAATCGAAGTAATCTTCATTTTGGACGCTCCTTCCGTTTAGGGAAATACCAATCCTATTTTGGCACGTTGAAGCCGTTTAAAAGAGGGCGTCCATTCCGTTAGAACCATCGATATGGTTTACTCCCTCACCGTTGTACATGCTACTTAAAAATGCCCCTGATTATCTGTTAGCTTGACACAGTCTTATTGAGAAAATAGTTAAGGCAAGGTATGAAAACAGCAGCGTATGATATGTGATACAGCGCACTTCAAAGTATGAAGAGCTGATGTAATACGAGGACAATCGTGCAAATTAAACGCATTTAAGTAGTCTCTTCTGAAAAAACACCGCGATCAATCCCCCTTGCCGGACGGGTATCGATATCTTCAATACTCGCCTGGGCACACTTCAATTTGGTTTGCGCCAGCAAACGCACCAGCTTGCGAACATTGCGAGTATGAATTGCGCGATCAACCAGCAGGGCCAGGCGTTCTTCAAAGCTCATCGCCGTCATGCCAGGAAAAGTCAATTGCTCCACCAGTGCGCAAGCCAGACCGTCAAGTTTGAGGCTACGCAATTGCGTCAATATGGTTTGTATCATCATGGTTGGCTTCTTCTTGTTTATTGATAGTAGGTGGGACCACGCACATGGGCGTGATCGGGGCTGACCCAGGCTTCGTCGGCATTCGTGGGGTGGCAAGGTGGGTCTGGTCGCAGTTATTGACGAGAATGTCGCGGACATGCCGGTACTGGCAGGCTCCGAAGTGCAGTGCAAAGCTACAGGCCGCTTCCAGCCGTGGCCTGCCATAACGCATGGCCAGCGACAGTAGGCCCAGGCACGCCCGATAGCCGTGCTCGGAATGTTCGCGTTCTTTTAGCAGGCGTGTTACCGCCACCGCAGTGGCCGGTCCGATACTTTGCCTCCAATGCACCAGGCGCTGTGGTGTCGATTCCTGGTGCGCCCGGAGTGCGGCTGGCATATGAGCCGATACGGTGATGAAGGTGCATTGGTGTTGTGCACGGGCTTGATCGCTCGAGTTAACTCTTCGTTAGCGCCAACAAAAACGATGCCACCGATGCTCGCTCAATCTAATTGATAGTGTCAGGTCCCGAAGTCCAAACTATGGCGATAAATATATTGCTGTATAGAAATATATGGTCTATATTGAAATTCAAAGGCATAAGCGCTGTCTACAGATGCGTCACAGTTTGTCACCGAACATCGGTTATAGAAGGGGCCGCTTTTTATTGGCATCATGGACATTTTAGTTTCATCCAACACGTCTGGCGAAAGTTCCCTTAGCGCGCATTTTTCCGCTGACAGTTTCCCTCCGCGAACGCGCTTTCAGTATTGGGAAAAAATTGTAAATCAGTTACAAAATCCGTTTAAGATACACAGCGTAAACCGTGAGAATTTTCGTGCCGATGTCTCTTTTACTGAAATGGGAGAGGTGACGTACATCCTCTCGACAGGAACTAACCCGTTCACCGCGGGCCGGACCAGTCAGATGATTGCCCGAGCACACACCTTTCCCTGTCACTTGATGGTCAAATCAGGGGGCTGCGAGCAAATCAAACAAGGGCGATTCGACGCAGACTTACATTCCGGGGACGTATTATTAATCGATACCAAACAAGAGTTGATATCCAAAATGGCGGACTCACCGTGTATTGTTTTACCGATCCACGCGCCATTAATGTGTACCTGGTTTGCTGTCGGTCGAACAAATGGCGCATGCATGCGTTTGGGGTTTCAAAACGAAATATTCATCGCCAATTCCATACGGCTCAGAAATTGGCTACCGATCAGGCTTCATGGACCCGGCGTATTTTGGCCGCGTATTTAAAGAAACTACGGGGCATTCTCCAGGCGAGTTTGGAAAGATCCACAATATATCCCCTTTAAAAAGACCTAAATAGTTAAAAAACTGTCATTTATTTGGAATTGACTATCGCAAAATGTTAATTCTAAGCTCATGCGTGTTTCAGGGAAAATCGTACGCACCTGCGCACGAATCCTTACGCCTAACCATGCCGTTTCATTTCATGGAAGTTAACAATATGGGATCGGGATCAAATTTCGGAGACAGCATCAACGATCAGGCAGCGTTTAACCCTGCAGGCCTTCTAGAAGCGTTGATCGAAAAATTACATTTAAAAAACGACGCAGCGTTGTGTCGCGCAATGCAGGTGGAACCGTCGTTGATTAGTAAAATTCGGCATAGAGGGGTCCCGCTCGGTGCAGCACTATTAATTCGTATGCATGAAGTCAGCGGTCTGACAGTCCGCGAACTTCGCGCGCTCATGGGCGACCATCGAAAAAATTTTGGCCTCAGTGATAACAATGTTTTATCCCCAGTGTAAAAATGAGATACGGTGGTCGCCGCATGTATCTTTGCTGCGCCAAATAAGGCAGGGCGTGTATTGCAGCCCCTTTCGTTCAGCGACCTCGTTGACAATACACCCGCTGAGAAAGGAAAAACGGCCAGCTACTATGTAGCGCCTCAAAATACGCGGAGGAAGGCGATGGATCGCGTGGTCGATTATGGCTCGTGGCTAAAACGATTGAAAATACAAGCTGACCGCGATGCGTAAATATCACGCGCGTTACGCGTTGATAATATTTTTTTATCAAGCGCACAGGTAACAAAATTTCTGCAAGAACATCCCAAAGAGGCTAATGCGATACCCAGTCGGCATGTCGTGGTCAACTTAAAACAGACAGCTCTTTAGATTTTTCTGAATTTTGCCGCTCAAATGCGGCGACAGATACCCCAGAGTTGAATGCAATCTGGAACAGTTATAAAATCCGACAATGTAATCGATGAGGTCACGATCGGCTTCTGCATGTTTGCATACTCGCGTTGCCAAACGCGCTCCATCTTCAGATTCAAAAAGAACCGCTCCATCACGGAATTGTCCCAGCAATTTGCACGGCGACTCATGCTGCAAACGATGCCGTGCTGGTGCCAATAAAGTCCGATATTCGGCGCTGGCATATTGACTGCCACGGTCTGAGTGAAGAGTCAATCCAGATGCTGGCTGGCGCAGCCGGATAAACACATTCTTTGCTAAGTCGATTCCAATCGAAGTAATCTTCATTTTGGACGCTCCTTCCGTTTAGGGAAATACCAATCCTATTTTGGCACGTTGATGCCGTTTAAAAGAGGGCGTCCATTCCATTAGAACCATTCACGGACGTTAGTAGTGGCAACCGCTGACATTTTCGATGGTTGCGCGATTTCACGATCTATATCGGCGTCAAGCAACTTGCCAACAATACGGAGTCGATTCCGGGTTCAACTGAAGGAGATCGCATTATCCAATGGCAGGAGTTCCCTGAGCAAATTTGTCGCCAACCTGAACAGCAAATGCGCTGCCCATTTAACCTGGAAATAATTCAGCTCGGCTGTAGCATACCCAGGCAGTTCCCCGCATAGCGGATTAAAGGTTCGTCTCGGTACGCTGCTGCAATCGCCTGACCACAGTCGTAGGCTGGGAAAAGTTACCTTTCCACAGATCGTGCGCACCATTCGCGTCCGGCTCTCCTTATGTTTTAAAGCACATCCACATAAGTGACGTTGCGTTTGGGCAGCAAGCCATACCGCGACCTGTTGAGCAATCATCGTCTGTTGAACCCCCGCCAATAGGGCGCGTCCTTCGGAGAGCGTAAGGCCCAATTCGGAAAGACTGCGGTCGGGGCGGTTGATCACTCCCAGAATCATATTGTCGGTTTGATTAACCCGCTCTCCCCATCAACTATGCGTGCTTCGATAATCATTCGCAGGGCCGTCTCCCGCTATTCAGATACCAGCAAGATTACCGCAGTCAGGCACTACCGAAAAGATGACGCCAGGTTTCCATCCTGCCGCCTTCCAAGGTTTTGCAGCTCTCCACCCTGTTGAATTTGAGCATGGTTAGTGGTCTGGTGGCCAGTATTGCTCCCTGCAGCATTGCGCTGCGCGCTACTGACACTGCCACTTTTATCGTAACAGGCCGGTATTCAACGAGGGTAGCGGAAGGACATGCGCAAAATACAGCACACCATCAGGCCACGCACCTGCATGTTGTTTAAAGCCTATCCGTACCGTCGAATCGGTATAATTTTTGCTGCCCGCTTGCGTAATTTCCGGTCCGTCTTCCTGTAAAGCAGCCATCGTCTTTAATGAAGGGCGGACAATCGCAATATGACCTGGTTTGCCTGGATGCGGACTTTCATAGGAAGCGACGACCAGTTGACCCGCATTGCTTGACTTCTGGGCTTGCTCTGCGTTCTCAAGGGGATGCCAGCCGGCTTTTTTTCCTGCCTCCTGACTGAACCATGCTGTTTGCGCACTGGCTAATAACACCGCGCTATGGTCGGGAGGACGCAACATATATACGCCAAGACGCTTGCTCATGGCAGCGGTGAAGGCACTGCAATGCGAACCATACACGGGGGAACTCGCTTCTGGTTCACCCGTTTCCCAATTAACGTGCTGGTGGGGTAACCATAAATGGGCGACATTTGCCCCGTCCAGTATCGATAAGACGTTCGTTGCGGCAGGGCTAATGGGGCCACAACACGGCTCTCCTTCGTTCATGGACTTACTGACGATGCTGAGGTCGCCAGCCGATGCCTCCGACGACGCAAAGATTCCTGTCCCCACGAACGCCCCACTCATCGTCGCGAGTACAACATACGGTAATATTTTTAACAATTTCATCTGTTGAATTTCCTCACATGAATAAAAAAAATGTTGTGTCGCATTAGTAGAGACCGTCATAGCATTCGAGTAGACTGCTACGTTTGAAAAGTAAATGAGCTGACATGCTGAATACCAAAGGAATGCGATTTCCGATCGAAGTGATTTTGGTCTGCATCCGTTGGTACGCAGCATACCCATTGAGCCATCGGCACATGGAAGAAATAATGGAAGAACGTGGTGTGGTTGTTGACCGTTCATCGATCAATCGGTGGACGATCCATTTTCTACCATTACGTGAAAAAGTGTTCCGCAATCAAGCGCCCTGTCGGTGGCAGCTGGAGGATGGATGAAACCTATATAAAAGTCGAAGGCGTCTGGAAGTATCTCTATCGCGCCCTAGACAAGGAAGGCAAGACCGTCGACTTTCTGTCGACGGCAAAGCGCGACAAGACAGCTGCAAAACGTTTCTTTAACAAAGCAATGCAAGCTAACAACACCCCTGAAATAGTCACGATGAATAAGAGCGGAGCCAACAAAGCGGCGATTGATGAAATCAATGCCGACATGAACGCGCCGGTGGTGGTTCGTCAGGTCAAATACCTCAACAACATCGTGGTACAAGACATCGTGCCATCAAGCGGGTGACCAAGCCGATGCTCAACTTCAAAACTTTTCGGTCAGCTAAAAACGTCTTGGCGGGCATTGAACTGATGCACATGGTTCGAAAAGGTCAGCTCATGATGGAAGGCTCCGTTGAGATGTATTTTGCCAGCCAATTTTATGCGTTGGCAGGGAAAATCCGCACAATTTAAGGGGCGATGGAGAATCCCGACAAAATTCCGCCTAGCCGTCGCTAACGCGACACAACCAAATTCAGCGCTGTGCACTTTCCACCTCTTTATTTCCGTCATTCGCTACCATCCTTTGTGAGGACCATAGCTGAGACTGTTGTCTCATATCGCGGGTCCACTATACAAGCGCACGTCGGTGAGACGTTCAAAAGCCCTTGGCTATTTCTACCCAGATACGTGTAGGTGAACTACTACCTACCAGGGGTGAGGTTGCCCCTAAAGGTGCCGCAACGAGCGCTTTTGCAGCCCATTGCGCCGGCCCGGTCCAATTCAGGCCAACACCGGCACCACTCAAATTGGCGCTGTTTTGACCTGCGACCCACACATTCTTGTTGACCGTCAGATGTGCGCTATCCACAAATGCCACTGCTTGCCAATGTCCGCCCCACGGTGTGCCGAACTCGTGACGCAATTCGGCCGTACCCTGATATCCGGTATCGCCCGATAACGCACCCGTGTCGTACGCACGCACCGAGTAAATCCCACCAACCGACATTTTCTCGGCTGCATCCAGATTGGTATTCGCCCATTGGCCGGTAAGCGATAAAGACAAGGCATTGTTCTGACTCAAGCCTTGCAAGCGTGAGAAACTGACATTGAACTTTGAGAAACTGCCCTGGCTCTTGCTGGTGACATTATCGGCAAGCTGGGCAAAGCCGTTGTTAAAGCCCACGTGGCCACTGGTCCAGCCCATGTTCAAGCTACTGACGGCACCTGCGAGCAAGCTGTCACGCAAGTCGCCGTTCAAGCCCAGCGTCCAATTTTCAACATGCCTGTCGGTGAGCGTATTGCTGGCATCAATATGATCGCGCAGGGTGAGCTGGTCATGCTGGAACTGCCAGGAAAGATTGAGATTGCGACTGCGTATCAAGGGCTGTTTGAGCCACACGCTACCAACTTGGGCGGTACCGTGTGCATTCAGTGACGCCAGTGATTCACCCAACTTGTAATACAACGATGAATAGGAACCACCGATGCGCGTACCGTGGCCGTTCAACAGCGTTTCATAGGCTAGGTTAGCATAATTCATCTTACTGCCGGAAGACAGAACATTGGCACTGAGGACATCGCCCATATGCAAAGGATTGTTAACGTTGACAGTCGCCCCAAGACGCGCCCGTCCGGTGTACCGGTTACCCGCATCATCGCCAACCGCATAACCGGACACCATAGGTGCGCTTGCGGCATTGACGATCAGGTCGGAAGTACCTACGTTCTCGCCGGGTGCCAGGGTGGCGCTGCTGGTCATTCCGGAAATATCCGATAGCAGCAATAGTGCATGATCCAGATCTGCTTGCTCAATCTCCTGACCGGCTTGTAACGGCGAGAGCGTTTTTTCCAGTAAGGAGGAGCGCACCCGACTATGATTATTCAGACTGATTTTCCCATAACGTGCTTCCAGCACCTCGATCGTCACCGTCCCACCGCTCAACTTCTGCGCCGGAATGAGCGTCTGCACCAGCGGATAGCCGTGGCGATGGTAATAGTCGGTGATACGCGCGGCGACCTGGCTCAGTTCGTTCAAGGTCAGCGTTGTTCCTTCGGCGCTTGCCACCAATGCATGCAAAGCCTCGGCAGGAAACAGCGTATTGCCTGAAATCGCAATGGTTTTGACCGGAAACGGGGCGCTGAGGGCTAATGTAGCGCCAGCTTTCGGCGCAATGGCCAACCCTGTAGTTGACGGTTCCGACGGCACGACTGGTTGGACCTGCTGCAGAAGGTTACCTGCACCAGGAATGACAGGGCCCGCTGCATAGGCTACCAGCGGAAAGTATGCCATCAACAAGACCGACAACAGCGGCTTCAATGGTTTTTGAAGATGTTTTACAGGAAAATTGTT
Organism: Glaciimonas sp. PAMC28666; assembly: GCF_016917355.1. Lineage (GTDB taxonomy): Bacteria > Pseudomonadota > Gammaproteobacteria > Burkholderiales > Burkholderiaceae_D > Glaciimonas. The sequence continues at coordinate 914,429 of NZ_CP070304.1, forward strand.
AATCATTGATACTTACCAGATTGAGTGGCAGCTTTAGGCCGCCATTGAGGATTTCCAAACCGAATTTGGGAGCTGTGTTGCCGACTGCAGTATTGATTGGTGCATGGCCTGAGGCATCGTCGGTATCTACTTTACTGGTACCGGAATGCTGCACTACCGCAATGCCTGGTGCTAAGCGATGTGCATCGGCGTCAGGAGTGATGATCGACGCCAGTACGTCCGCCTCCAAATGTGTCATGACATTTTGAACCGGGGAATGTGCCCTGCCAGGCTTTACTGTCAACTCGGTGGCATTATTGGCAGCCTGCGCAAAAATATAGTTTTGGGCACTCAGGCCGTAGCCATTGATGGCATAGAGCGCCGGCAAACTATTTGCCGCTGCATTGGTTTGCCAGGCCATCACGCCAGTCGTTGCACCCGCCAGGGTATCGCTACCCATCAGGCCAGTCACCGAACCGGAAAGCACAGCAGGTATGTCTCCTGCGATATGCACCGCAGGCGCAGCAATATAGGTCAGCGTCGCAGGGGTAATACTGGCACTCAGGGTCGGCTCCACCAACAGATAGTTGCCTGCATGCGTGCCACGCAATGTATACCCTGTCACGCTGACGTTGCTGCTGCCAATATTCGGCGTAGCAAAGGTGGCCGTTGCGGTGCCTGTCAAACTCACTGCATCGCGCGCTAATGGCGCTACTGCAGCCGCACCGCTTAAGGCTGCGGTATTGGTCGCATCGTAGACTTTATTGTTCGCTGTCAAACCGGTGATCGCTAAAGCGGCCGGAGTAACGACGAGCGTCCCGGCAGCATAATTGATCAGATAACCTTGTTGCGCCAATGAATACAAGCCACCGACGGTCAGCGAATAAGAGCCGGCATCGATTGCTGCAGTGTTATAGCTGAGTGTACCGAGCAAGATGCTGCGCGGTGGACTGGAGTAAGTTACGGCGTTGATGTTGGTGTAAGCCAGCCCATCGTAGATCTTGGAAGCGGCGTTCACTGTAATCGTCAGTGGCATAAAAAACGAACGCAGTAATGGATTGGTTTGACCGTTATACATTAACCAGGTGTTGGCAAAATCCCAGCCAGGATTGAAGCTACCGCCATTCGCTGTCGTAGCCGAGGTGAAATTGGTCTGTTGTTGCATCTGGGAGGTAGTCATACCTAGCCCGCCGCCAGCTGAAGCCGCTTGGCCTGATGTCGTGGTATTCCAAAAGCTGTTAACAACCGGATTGCTGGTGAGATTGTTACTGCTGTTAAAAGTACTGACATTTTGGCTAGCTCCTACCAGCCCTCCGGTATAGGTGCCGCTAACACTGCCAGTTGCGTATCCATCATTGATTGCAGTAATGACCGCATTAGTGTTAGTGGTGCTGCGGTTATCACTAAAAATCGCTCCAGCCAGTCCGCCAATGTAAGAACCACCCTGCACATTACCGGTTGCGTAACTATTGTTGACGGTAGTCATATTGACGTCGGTATTATTGAAACTGGTGATATTTCCTATCAGTCCACCCACATCCGCACCCCCGCTAACATTCCCTGTGGCGTAGCTATTATTGATGGAGACGTGGTTCGATGTAACCCTGGTGTCATTCGAAACGTACCCGACCAGGCCACCCGCGTTGTTGGCGATACCCGTCACATTGCCGGTAGCATAGCTTTTGTTGATGGTGCCGTCGTTTTCGCCCACCAGTCCGCCCACTTTGGTCGCCTGACCAACGTTGGCGCTGACGCCGCCGGTTGCATAACTGGAAATGATGCTACCAGCACCATCATTTTGTCCTACCAGGCCGCCAATGGAATTGGCACCGGTATTACTGGTGCTGGCATTGACGCCGCCGGTAGCATAACTGTTAGCGACAATGCCGCGGTTATAGCCGACTAACATCCCAACATCGGCAAAACCCGTCACGCTCCCTCCCACCAATCCAATATTACGGATGATGGAAGTGGCACCTGTATCACCAAACAAGGCCAGGTAACTGGTGGTGCCATTAATGGTCAAATTACTCACGGTATGTCCAAAACCATCTAGCGTGCCGGTGAACCAATTGTTTGCATTCCCAATCGGCGAAAACCCAGCCTTGGTATTCCACGCAGAGCTTGCGGTTGCATCAATATTGCTACCCAGAACGTAATAGCCGTTTAGGTTGCCGTTGATTCCTTGCAGGTCAGTGCCCGTCGTACTGCCCGCCACGCCGAGGCTGTTAATGACTTTGTAATTGACGATCGCCCCATCGGAACCAAGTTTCGTACTGAAGTTATTTCCCGATTCCAGATTGATGACCGCAGCCACATTATAAGTACCAGGATTGGTCAATGCCAGCGCACCCTGTCCGTATTGGAATGCCAGACTGGCCGTACCGGAGCCATTCAGATTGGCGTTAACATTGATATTATTTTGTGCATTCAGGGTGAGTTTGTTGGCGCTCCAGCTCACGACATCATTGACGTTTACGTTACCCGTTCCTATGCTACCGCTCAGTGTCCCGGCGCTGCTCTGTATCATCACATCAGTATTGGCCAGACTGGCCGAAAGGGCCGCCCCGGTGATATCGCCGCCACTGGCGGCAATGCTGTAGTCGGTCGGATCGATCAGCCAACTACCGGTGGTGCCGGTGGTGGCTATAGTGCTAATTTTTGCTGCATTGGCTACTTTGACATGGGCTGCTGAGGTTTCAATAAATCCACCATTGCCGCCGTTTGGTGCCGAGGCATCCAGACTACCGCTAACATTAACCGTCCCCGTAGTCATGGCACCCAGCAGCGTAATGACGCCGCTATGATTCTCCACCGTGCGTGCTTCGATCACGCCGGTATTATTGACCACGCTGGCAGTCAGTGCATCTTTGGCGCCAGCGCTCATGACCACCATCCCACCGTCGGCTTGAATCAAGCCACCGTTTTCTACCAATGTATCGAGCAGACTCTGATCGACTTTCATGCTGACCAGACTATTGCCATTAAAGGTCAGGGTCGCCGCGCTACCAGCACCTAGCGCGACACTGCCGAGTTGGGCGGTGATAACACCTTGATTGCTGACGTGCTGCCCAAGCAACGCGACGTAACTGGCCGCCCTGATGGTGCCATCGTTGACGACACCAGCGCTGCTGGTGCCACTAAAAGTGCGGGTGTTGCCGCTGAGGCTGGCATCTTTCAAGTCCAACGTGGAAGCCACCAGGCCGCCGACATTGACTTGTGCGCCGGCACCAAACAAGAAGCCGTTAGGATTGATCAGAAAGACCTGACCGTTGGCGTTGAGATGCCCGAGAATTTGCGTGCCATTGACATCGGCGATACGGTTGACTGCAATCGCGCTGGCATTTGGCTGCACGAAGTTGACCGTTTCTTGTTTGGCGATATTGAAACTCTGCCAGGTCAGGCCCAAATTTTGGCTGCCCTGAGTAATCGTGGTGATTGCACCCGACTGCCCGATACTGCCCGCCCCGTTCACTACCTGTCCAGCTGCAGGTGCAGCCTGTACCCCCGCCGCCGCCAGTGCTGCAACTGCCAGCGCTGCTGCTCGCATCAGCTTACCGGAATTGCGTGCGGAGCCCTTACTCCGGCCCCGTTTTTTTTCTGCCACCGCTACCCAAGCGTTCAGTACGTGACTCCATACCAGACGGAATATGTGATTCATTGATCCATGACGTTTCATAATGATGACTGACCTTTATTCTTATACAAGTGGTTGTCGACTTCCTCTTTTGAGAGGAAGCGCCCAGCCAATGGCTGCACGACGCATAGCGACGCAGGTCCACCGACCTTTTTTTTCGTGCGAGATACACTACCCGCGCCAGCTACGCGCGAGGAGACTTAGCTTGCGCTGGAACGTTGCTTAGATTTTTTTCGACCGTCGTCGGTGAGATCGAGATTGATGGCATTAGTGCAGATTTTATCCAGCGCTGAGCATGTTGATATCCACGCCATTTTCTACGGTACGCTCTTCTGCCCATCTTCAAACTTCACTTTGGTTGATGAATACCGAATATTTGCGAGTGTATCCAAAAAATAAAACATTTAATTTACAAAAACATCACATGGCACGATAGTATTAAATTGAAACTGCGATGAGCATGTTCGTCATGTCCGAAAGTGGCGCAGAAACAACGTAGCGATCCACTCAACGGTGCCTGGGAAAGGAAATTAATTACAAAAAAGAGACCCAGGGCAAACTCCGCTATTCAATCAATGAATATTTTCCAAGGTTAGCAAGGGTGTACCCTCCTTCCTTAGTAAAAAAGTTTAGATAAAGTAGGTGCATTTTGCCGTTATCAGCGATGAAATTGATCGGTAACGCTGTAGCATGCTTCGGCACTCAACGAGTGCCGCAGGCCGTATTCGTCCTTATCAGATTCCTGGCGCACCTATTGATATACCATGGTAAAGGTAGCCGCCGCATTGACCGTTCCCGGCAACACTGTGCCCGTACTGATGTATTGAGACACCAGCGGAATCGACACACTACCGCTATACAATCCTAAAAACTGTTGCGCAGGATTTCCAATGGATGTATCTGAACTAAATTTGATCAGATTAGAAAACTGATCCAGAATTTGATACCCTATTCCGGAGGCCGTGGAACTCGGTGTAAGGGATAAAGTCGTTGTATTGTTAGTGGTAGTAGTAGCATCCGTCAGCGTAACGCTGACATGGGTGGACGCCGAACAATTGATGCCTAGGTTAAATTGCTGACTCCCCCCGGTATTTCCCACCGCTGAAAATCCTGCAGTTGAGAGGGTGGGCATAGTCACAGTAATCGAGGGCGTTGTCACATTACAGGAAGAAGTAGTAACTGCTGGAAGCGTGAACGAGACTACCCCGCTTTTTGTTCCGACAACATTGCCAGCATTCACGGGATAAATCTGAAATAGAGTGACCGTCGAAGACGAAGTCGGTGTGATGGCAGCAGTTTTTACTAACTGGAAAGAGAAGTTGACGGAATACGTAACTGTACTACCAGCTGGTATGGTGGTCCCGGTCAGATAGGGAAGCGATGAGTTCGCCGTCAGGGGACCACCAATATTACTGATGACCGTACTGGAGTTTGTCAGGTTAATCACCTTTATACCAATTCCGGCGACACCCGTTTCCCACACAGACCCCACCGCGGTTGACAGCGCCAGCGCAGGGTCATAACGTATGGTTACGGCGGTGACGTCAGAAGTGCACACATACTGATACGCCTGGCTGACTGGAGGTCCAAGATTATCTCCTACCGCTGCGCTCGGGGAAACCGTGAGTGTCTGAAATCCGGTGTTACTTCCATAAAAAGAACATACTGGTGGCGGCGAGGCAAATGCTGGCAGGATGCATGAAAAGAAGAGGGTAAATGCAAAAAAAAATTTCATATGTGTTCCGTTGGATCATTCTTTGTGTAACCAGAAAAATGGAACGTATTGCTCAACTTCTTCTTCTGACTACTTTTATAGCCGCTTTTTTGGGGCATAACGTTTCGTATTAGAAATATGCCGTCCCCTGCAAAACTTTCCAAGTTACCCTCTGGAAAATTCGTCAACGCATTACGCCGCTCCATACCGATTTTAATCCGCGGCAATGTCGACACAAATCCCTTGCACTACAGGCAAAAAGCCAGTTGCTGGTTTCGTCACTTGCGTAGGGATCACATAATTCAAACTGCAGCTACCGCGTAAACCATGATTGACTTTTAACACTCCTGATGCCGCTGTACTACGGAATAAAATCTTACCGCCATAGCCCACCGTTCCTAACGATTGACCATCCACATCTAGTACTTCTGCGCCAAATGGCATGACATTTCCGCTGACGTCAATCGCCCGCAAGAATACCAACTGTCCTTGGACACGCTTGAATTTCAATAACGCTATGGAACCCGAATGAGGAGCTACACGCTCTTCCGTCGAGGTAAACTCGACGTCTGCAGGCATTCCTTCCGTGTTTAAGAGCACGGTGTTAAAGCTATAAGGAGTCAGATAAGGGACGACCGCACGACCGTAGGTATTAACTTTTAATCCGGGTGAACTGCCAATTTCCGTTCCTACTCCGCCATCGGCTTCAACGATGCCGAAAGTATCCCCCACCGGGCCAGATAGAATGGCACCGCCGCTATACGCGATCAATGAACCCGACACGCCAATTGATTCCTGGGTATATCCCTGACCTTGACTAGCCGATGCCGATAGCGTGCCAATTGGACCGCGATACTGCCCATTTGCCTGAAATATATTGCGCTGACTTCCTTCTGTCGCATCCAGACCATAACTGAATTGATTTGCGTCTCCGAGCGAAGAAGATAACGTTTGCTGCGCATACGTAGCGCCACCGGAAAAGATGGTGTTAGAGCCGATCGATGTAACACCACGCCCTAACGGGATTGTTAGACCAACCATAATCTGCTTTCCGGCAGACTGGTGGCTATTAATCGATTTGACGTTCGACGCTGAAATGTTGTATCTGATTTGCCGCAAGGAATTATTATATCCAAATTGAAACTGACTACTTGCGTTGTTATGATTCCAATAATTCTGGGTGGAGCCGGAAATAAAGACCGACCCATAGCGATTTGGAAGATTCTGATTAAATATAAATTGAATTTGATTTTTACGCTGCAGCAGAGAGTCGTTTCCTTCCGCGGAAGAATTCACGATCTTCATTTCCCGGTACGCCACAGCCTGCTCCAGCGTCAAATAACCACTTGACGCGTAGCGGTAGGCACCGATCAAAAGATTTGCCCCCAATTCTTCAAAACCTTTGCTATACGTAGCGCGCACGGCAGTACCTTTCAGAGTGGTCTTTTTTACGTCGGAAATAGCTGACGCCAAATCCATGCCAAGAGCGCCCCAATGGGTATTGAGTGCAGCGCCCATCATCATCGCCCCGTAACCGGCTGAAGCTTCCAGACTGCTGTAAAGACTGATGCTACTTGTAACTCCATACTGGTATGCCGCGGTAAAAACAGGCGGATGTGCGCTCACCACCGGGTCACGCAAAGTACCTAGTGAGGCACTAAAGTGCTCTCCATCTTTGCGCATCAGCAGCGGCACCGTTGCAAAAGGAACGATAGCCGTAGTCTGATGACCATCCGCTTCAGTGACTGTGACAAGATAATTTCCGCTAGTGCCGGTTGGATACAGGTCTTTGATCTCAAATGAGCCTGGCGACACGGTGGTTTCGTAAATCGTATAACCGTTCTGGCTAATGGAAACTTTGGCATTCGAGAGCGCAGTGCCACGAATAACCGGGGCATAACCACGCAAGGAACTGGGTTCCATGAGTTCATCGCTAGCCAGCGTTACTCCTCTCATTCCAACGGCGTCAAAGAAACGCCCATCGGTAAACGAGTCACCGATTACAAGCTTGGATCCCAGGTCGGGAATATCCCGTTCCAGATACGTGGCTATTGCCTGCATTTGCACCGGTAATTCAGCTGCCTTGACGACTGTGGAGCTATTGCGGAAATGCCACTCACCAACGTTCACACCACTGCTCAAGCTGAGATATTGACTTTGATGTTTTACCAGACCATTCGAGAAAAATGCATTTCCCACATAATTCAGAAATCCACCATTGACGCCACTGTTCCAATATTCCTTGGGAACATATCCACGCGGATTTTGCACCACGAATTTCTGTGGAATAAATACATTTAACCGTTGCTCCGATGCATCAAAGGAAATCGATGCACCATCCACCACCGAAGAAATCGTTTGGCAAACGCCCGCTAAATCGGTAGCAACAGGTTGTTTGACGATAGTCCAATCAATATTCATCAATTGCAGAACACTTGTTACAAAACAAGGTTCAATCCGATCCGTGTCAATATTTTCAAACGAAATTTGTTGTCTACCGATCTGTACATTGTTGACGTACAACTCTACCGAATAGCTGCCCGGCGGAACACCACCGGCAAATGAAAATCGTTTCATATCGACGTCTTTTCCCCCATGCATGAAAACGGGGTTGAATGCGTAATCTTGAGCGGACGTCGTAACACATGCCCCGAAGCAGATCATTCCAAGAATGAGCGATGAGGAGGAGGAAAATGTACGCATATTATTTGGCGCGCACCACGCTGGCTATACCGGCTACTGACGCGCCATAATCGTCGAGGAACTGATAGATCAATTCCCCCTCTTTGTTATCAGGTAGGGGCGAGCCAGCATTTTTTACCAGCGGAAAATCCTTGATAGAAAAAGGCGCGATCATGCCACCACTTTTGTCCTCAAAACATATGCCTGAAGTACATGTCATAAAAGATATGAACGAGAGATAGTAAGGAGTGGGGTTGGCTGCGTGCAACTGATGATCGTTGATGGTCCAGGTAACTAAGCCCGGTGCTGCGCTCGGATCGCCCTTAAGGCCGATCGGTCGAAAAAATAGTTTTATTTTTGAATGAATCGAAAACTGGAGGATATTTGCATCAGCCTGCTTGGGACTCAACGCCGGTATTTCGTTAATATTGAACCAGAACAGGGTTTCTTCGGTCTGCGTTAAATCGCGCTCATGGGAAAAAAATATTCTGATATTCTGGGCCTTTTTTGGGTCGATACGAAACATCGGAGGCGAAATGACGAAGGGAGCATCACTGCCATTGGCGGGATTTCCTTCTTCAATCCAGGCCTGCACTAATGCCGCTTCGCTGACCTCACCTTCGTTACTCAGATGTACCGACACATCGCTCTTATCACCAGCATAGATGATACGGGTACGATCAATAATCACGCTGGCATGTGCTTGCCCTAGCAGGAAAGTTTGCAATAAAAAGAGAGTCAGTAATCTCATAGAATCTTAGCTAAAAAGGGGAAGAGTCCGGAGGGTATCGATCAGATCGTTACCCGCTCGGTGTAAGACGTATGGATTCGTTAAAACACGTATATTGATTTGGATATGAAAGACAACCAGCCAATTGCGGCATTCAGCATGCGGCTGCTATTAGTCTTACTCTTACCCACTGAGAAACAAAAAAATGATATTTTTATGTTTCTCTTGGGAGCGAGTAAAAACGGTTTATTAAACCTCTATCCATTCACCTGTATTACGGATAAACGACCGAGTAGCTAACTGTTGATGCGACCGTACCTGCAGTCGAGGCTCCGCCATTGGCGTAGTAGGCGGCTATGTAATACATAGTTCCCGCATTTGAGACCGTAGTGATGGCATTCGAATTCTGGGTAGAATCAGGAAAGCCGACCAAAATAGCTGTGCGGTCTTTGTTCATCAGCGCCACTTCCACATTTGTAGCAGTTGCCGACGCAGCGTTATACAAACGTCCAGTTACAGCGTCTGCGGTAGAGGCAGCTTCAAAATAGGTATGCACAAGCTGCGAGGGGGTGCTACATGCACTTAAGGCGATGTTGAATAAGGTGTGACCAGCGGTCGCGCCAGCAACGTTGAGGGCGGTAGTGCTCACGGTAGGGAGCGTCAATGTAAAAGTGCCCGTCGCGGCGCCATTTCCACTCACAACGCAGGTTGCCGCAGTAATTTTACCGTTGATCGTCATCGTGCCATCTGATGCGAATGCTGATTGCGTCAATGCCTGACTCGCACAAAAAGCCAAGATAGCAAATACTTTCATTTTCATTCAATACTCCATTAAATTAAAAAGTTACTACAAAAAAATCCAGATACTTTTGGAAAATACGAAGTTTAATTTCTTCAAAAAGGCCAAAGGCAGAGCCCCAGCCTTGAAGTTAATTCCCTCTCTGGTGTTCTTACTGTGCCGGTTTTAAGCGCCTCCTTTCTGATACATACCAGCGTCCTGTCTTTTACAAAACTTGCGCCTGCGTATTCATGGCATTGGATTACTGCCGGACATACCGATTTCAATACCCCCACAAGGTTCGCACTTGCAAGTGCAAAAGATCTGCGCACAATACGCATAGCGCAACCACAGATTTGCTCCGACCAGACAACGATCTGGCGCTTGCTCTTGACTGATTTCGTCGACTACCCGATGCTCTGAAAATTGCCAAAAATATACTTCAAAAAAAAAGTTCCCTGTATGATAAAGGCTAAAGAAAAATGGGAATTTGATGCCAGCAATATGAAACTCGGACTTAATATTTTGAGTGACATCGCAGTGGCGTTTTTATAAGGGAATAAAAAAGGGCGCCTTTACGTCACGTCACCTCGATGTATTGCTAACGCTGTTAGTTGTTAAGTAATCGACCAATTAACCACGTCCCTTGCGGAAGAATTGTTTTATGCAGGGAACCGACGAGTTGGTTGTAAATTCCAAGGCAGCAGCGCTTCGTAATCATCGGCAGTATTGGCATAAGGCAGCGCCGTGAACATCTCGGTGAGATACTGGTAAGCGTCACTATTTCCGGCCTTACACGTTTCGATCCACAAATTTAAATTGGCGCTGACTTTTGTGTCCCCGACGGTATCGGTAAATAACCAATTCTTGCGATCGATCATAAAAGGGACGAATCGCGTTCCCGGCCACATTATTATCGATGGGCCAGGGGCCGTTCTCGACATAGCGCGTGAGTTTGGACCATTGCCCAGCCAGGTACTGCAATGCCTTCCCCAGCAATCCACGTGGCGCAGTCGTTGCCAGATAATGGTCGAGCAAGGCTTCGGTGACAGCCGACACCGCCGTGCTGTATTTCATGCGCAAACGCTGGCGTTGGAGCGTCGTGAATGCCCTGGTACGGGTTTCTGCTGCGTACAGTTTGCCGATCAGGGTAAAGAATTTGGTAACTGGCTGCTGCGCACTGCGCGCCTCCTTGGGTAGCACCGCTTCGGCTTCAATAAAATATCGTCATACATGCGCCCAGCAAGCCAAGTGGACAAGTCCATTGACAACCGATATCGTGTTACACGGCGCGTAACTGTCAATCATGAAGGCCGCGCCTGCGCGTACGCCAGCCCAGAGATCGGCCACGTGTTGGGTACTGCGTCCCGGCGCATAGCCGAACAGACGCACCGGCTGGACCGCAGCCGCCGTTCATCTGAATCCACATAAAACTCTTGGTTTGCTGCGCGCCAGGGCTCCTAGAGTACCTGAACCACCGTTTCATCGCCAAATACGACCTCACTGTCCAGCAAATCATCACGCAGTAAATTAATCAGCGGTTCGATAGCAATCCCAATGCGCACCACAATGGCGGCCAGGGTATTGCGCGAGATGTCGCCGCCAAAGCGTTTGATTAACGCGGCAATCCGGTACAGCGGCGGTCCGTCGGTGAACTTGGCGGTAATGCACCGTGCCAGTGCGGCTTCAGTGAACAATCCCTTCGGAATAATGCGCAAGCCGGCCGGCGTGACTTTGATACTTTGATCACAGCAAGGACAGGCATATTTCACTCGCTCACGCCTGATCGCGCGTACTTGCTGGGGCAATAATATCGAGTTGCTCGCTCACTTCCACGCCTATTTCCACCAGTACCACGCCATCATGCGCGCAGATCCGTGCCGATTCTGGTAGCGTGGTGCGAATGACTTTCCGTGGCAATGCCGGGTCCAGTGGCTTGCGGCCCGATTGCTTGCGCTGATGACCTGAAACGGGAATGTCTACTTCGCTCTCTTGCGATGGCAAGGCACATGTACGGCCAATGCCTCAGCCTCGTTGAGAAACAGGTCGCGTTCTAGGCGCTGCGCGCTTCGCTGTTGGCGCCGAAGAGTCGACGCTAAAGGCTTTGAGCTATTCCTTGAGCAGATCGCGCTCAACTTGCATGCTCCGTAGCCCGCCGCGCACCGCATCACGGTCGGCCTATGCGGCATCGCGCTCGGCGATGAGCGTCTGAAATTCATCAGCGGTAAGGCAGGAGCTGGGTAGTGCCATGCCTGACAACAACGCTCGCTTGATTTCCTTGTCATAGATACGTACGCCATTACTTTGTCGTTTGACGACCAGACGACACAACAACCCCGGTTTATTCTCCAGCATGGTTATCCACTCATTGAATGAGGTTGGACACCATCATCTTCACTCAGCAAGGGAAAAATAGGCGTCAGTCACGGACCGCGTACCATTAATGAGAGCCGGGTGCGCGCGAAAAGCGCGTGCACGGACATTGCCGCTATTGAAAAAATCCAGAAAGGAGAAGATGCCAGCAGGAAAAATGCCCTGTCAGGCCCATGCGCAGAATGTGCAAAGGATAGCTTACCGAAGGTATCGATGAGCTATCCTTTTTGCCGACTTGGCGCTGAGGCCGAAATGAACGCGCGTGTTAATTCAAGGCGTTGCTTTGAATCTTCACCTTGACACATTTCTATGTCATTTAGGAGGGGAATACCCCTTCCATTACTTGCGTTAAAATAAGAGTCTGAACGGCCATGGAATGCTCTGCCTTCTTTGAGCCGCCGCATCTTGCGTACGCAATAGCGCATTATTTTCTACTATTACCGTATGCGCATCTACAGCTTGTGCATGAGTAGCGTCAATTACCGCATTCCTCTGGTTGGCTGCCGCAATGTCTACCAAGTTTTGGTTATACAGTACCATCGCTGCCGCATGATCAATTACCGCCTGCTGATGCTCCAGCCCCGCCTGGTTATTCGCATTGGTAGTCTCCACATTCTTCGCCGTCGCCTCCTGATGAGCTTTTAGCTCATTGTCATAAGTCGTTTTCGTTTTGTCAAACTCCGTTTTCGCCGTCGTATTCGCAGTGGTAATCTCCACATTCGTCGCCGTCGCCTCCTGATGAGCTTTTAGCTCATTGTCATAAGTCGTTTTCGTTTTGTCAAACTCCGTTTTCGCCGTCGTATTCGCAGTGGTAATTTTCACATTCGTCGCCGTCGCCTCCTGATGAGCTTTTAGCTCATTGTCATAAGTCGTTTTCGCTTTGTCAAACTCCGTTTTTGCCGTCGTATTCGCAGTGGTAATTTCCACATTCGTCGCCGTCGCCTCCTGATGAGCTTTTAGCTCATTGTCATAAGTCGTTTTCGCTTTGTCAAACTCCGTTTTCGCCGTCGTGTTCGCAGTGGTAATTTCCACATTCGTCGCCGTCGCCTCCTGATGAGCTTTTAGCTCATTGTCATAGGTCGTTTTCGCTTTGTCAGACTCCGTTTTCGCCGTCGTATTCGCAGTAGTAATTTCCACATTCGTCGCCGTCGCCTCCTGATGAGCTTTTAGCGCATTGTCATAAGTCGTTTTCGCTTTGTCAAACTCCGTTTTCGCCGTCGTATTCGCAGTGGTAATTTCCACATTCGTCGCCGTCGCCTCCTGATGAGCTTTTAACGCATTGTCATAAGTCGTTTTCGCTTTGTCAAACTCCGTTTTCGCCTTCGTATTCGCAGTGGTAGTCTTCACATTTTCCACCGTCGCTGCGTTATGAGCGGTTAGCGCTATTTTATAAGTCGCTTTCGCTTTTTCAAAATCTAGCGACTCTTTGATAGATTTGTTGAGATTAACCGTATTCTTGGCTATCTGGCCTTTATCGTTAGATGGTTCCTGATAAGGTTTATCCACTTTTTCAGGAAAACCGCCCGACGCGTCCCTAACCACAACTTCGCGGCTTACCTTATCAAAAGGTTCCGGAGTCAATCTTATTCCTATCTGCTGTTTCCCGTTGTTCTGATAGCTTTCTCCGACCAATACCTTGCCTTTATACGCGTCCGCAAACTCCTTAGCCGAGTAGATTCTCGGCGGTGTATAGTTCCCGTCTACCGTTTTTACCATCGGCGGTTGTATTCCATCGCGTTTCAAAGTTTGAAGTTCCTCCTTGCTCATTTTGTTAATCTTTTGCAATATGTTTGTCAATTCGACCGTTGTTTTATCGTGTACGGCATAAACTGCGTCAGTGATGGGTTTACGCAACAATTGTGGGTTTACAGGCGGGACAGGCGCCTTGGTCTCGATCAAATCATTCTGTTTGAGTTTCGGCGGCTCAATAGGCGCCTTGGTCTCGATCAAATCATTCTGTTTGAGTTTCGGCGGCTCAATAGGCGCCTTGGTCTCGATCAAATCATTCTGTTTGAGTTTCGGCGGCTCAATAGGCGCCTTGGTCTCGATCAAATCATTCTGTTTGAGTTTCGGCGGCTCAACAGGCGCCTTGGTCTCGATCAAATCATTCTGTTTGAGTTTCGGCGGCTCAACAGGCGCCTTGGTCTCGATCAAATCATTCTGTTTGAGTTTCGGCGGCTCAACAGGCGCCTTGGTCTCGATCAAATCATTCTGTACGAGTTTCGGCTCGACAGGCGCCTTGGTCTCGATCAAATCACTCTGTACGAGTTTCGGTTCGACAGGCTTATCAACAGGAACAGGGACCGGCTCGAGGCCTGGATGAACTGGGGGTTTAGGGTCTTCAAGCTTGAGGGGCTTCTTAGAAGGAGCAGCGCCCGCCGAGATATCCATGGTACTCCCTGCAATATGACGATCATCGGTCACTACAGAGAGCTTGGTGGCGTCGGTGTTAAGTGTGCCCTTGTTCGCATCGGTAATTTTCACACCGCCAACTGTCAGGTTGGTGACCCCGATCGTGGCGTTTTGTACCTCGCTACGATGGATCTGATCATCCTTGGTATAACTGACGTCGCCACTTGGGATACCATCGGCTGCCATACCGATCTGTCCACCCCCTCCATTCCCATCCTTGTCCACCGTGTCGACCAGTTTGGTTGCCGTGACCTTACCGCCCACCGTTACCTGGCCATTTCCGGTATCGGATACAAGATGCGCACCGCTCAGATTGACATTGCCGGCCAGATTGGCATTCAGCGTTTGGGTTGCTTCGATACCGGACTGTTGTTTGGTCGTGCTACTGTTATCCCAGCTATGCGTGCCCGATGCGCCCACACTGCCCATCGGCATCAACCCATGGTCTCCTATGGAAGCACCGCCCGACAGATTGGCACTCCAGCCGGTCGTGGTGGAATCCGCCACATCCTGCACGCTGGTGATCGTTGTATTGCCACCGACTTTGAGAGCCACGCTGTCACCTTTGACATTGGCACCGGTCAGGTTCAAATCGTTCTTGGCAGTGATGGATACATTCTTTGACAGCAAATTGCTGTTGGTGTAAGTCTGTCCTGACGTATCGGTCTTTGAATCGCCACCGGCCACCCCCCCCGTCACCCCGACACCGGCTGACCCAAATGCCGCATTGGTAGACAGAGAACCAGTGACATTCGCGCTGATATTGAAATCATCACTATGGCTGGTACTGGTGCCTTTGGCAGCCGTGATATTCACATCGCCGGCTGAATCGAGTGCCAGGTCATTGCTTTTCGACTGGACGCCATTGAGATCAATATTCCCTTTGGTACTGGTAATGGTAATTTTTCCGGCGTTCAGATTCGTGGTATTTTCTTGCGTAGTACTCTTACTGGTGGTGGTCTGCTCGTAGCCCACTTTCAGATTCGCGCTGGCACCATAAGTATCACCAAACACCAGATTCGTCGCATCACCAACATAGGTACCTGCTTCCAGCGCACCGGTACCGGCATCTTTGGTCTGGCCACTTTTCATCTTCTGCGCTAATTCCATCGTATCATCGGCTAATTTCTTGATGGAACTATGCTGTTCTTGGTTATAGCCAAGTGTAACCGAGCTATCCTCATGGGTCGCCGACATCGTGTCGACATATTTGGTCGAGGCAACGTTACCGGCCGTAATATTGATGGAACCGGTATCCGCATCGGACGTCAGATCGGCGCCGCCGATATCGACCGTATTGGCACTCTTGAGAGTAATACTGTTTCCAAAACTCAACGTCGCGTTCTGGTTCGTCATTTGACTCATGGTATCTGTGCTGTTCTTGAACTCCAAGCCTTCGGAAGCATTCCCCAGCGATCCTTGCGCATTGGTGGTGCCGACCGGTGCCGACTTATTAGTACCGTCATTCATACTGGCGCTCGTCGTTCCCCCTACGCCAGGAATCGTACTATAGGCCGCACTGGCACTGGCATCCCCCATCCCTGCTTGCGCGCTAACTACAAAGCCGACACTCGATGCGGTCTTGTTCTCGTAACCATAATCCTGAGAAGCGGCTATAACCAGGTTGCCATCCTTCGCATCGATCACCGCATTGCCGCCGGTGTACGTCCCGCCCGTGAGCGTGATGCCCTGGCCGGTCATATTAAGGGTACCCGTCTTACCAGCCGTAATCGTGGTGCCGGCTGCATTAGACTGACTCTCGGTATCGGTATTATTGACGTTATAACCTGTACCCTGCTTGTGCTCGCTGGTGTAACTCGAACTCACGATATTGAGCGTCTTGGTTTCGACCTTCCCGGCACCGGCATCGATGTTGATATTATTGCCGCTGAGGTTCGCGGCCGTCAGCGCAATGCCGTTACCGGCATGCATATTCAAGGTCCCGGCCGTACTGTCAGCGCTGATGGTGCCCTTGTTGACAATGGCGACCTTGCCTTTGGCGTCATAGCCGACCTGCGCCGTATCGGTGATCTGACCACCGGCACGCAAGCTCACGTCGTGACCCACAATGCTCGCACCGGCATTGGTGATATTGCCCAATGCCTTAAGGGACACCCCTTTATTGCTCGTGATGCCGCCATTGATACCGCCATCGGCGATGTTGGTAATGTTGCCGGCAGACTGTAACATCACCCCATTGCCGGCATGGATCGAGCCGTTGACGTTGGTGATGCCATTAGCGTTGGCAGACAGACTGATCACGCCCTGAGCCGACAGGGTCGCACCGCCGGTCGACGATGCTGCATTTTCTGCATCCACTGCGGCCTGGCTTAGATAGACTTCCGGTATCAGCACCGATTGGTTATCCAGCATTTCACTGACATACCAGACGATGTTTTCGGTTAATCCTTTTAACTGCGCCGCAGTCGGTGCCACACCGACCGTCAGTCCAAGCGGACCCGCCACCGTACCGGCGTTATCCATCAGATTTTCGACCAGCGCTGCTCCGCTCAAGGTTTCCGTCTGATTCAATTTGCTGCGGACCAGCCGGCTGATATCCTGGGTGGTCGTATAGTTATCAAACGCCGTTGCCACCTGCACACCCGGGTTATACCCGACGCTGGCAAAAAAGTAGGCGGTGCCATAATACTGGGTCTGATCGACGTAAGCGAAACTCGTCGAATACACTGGAAATATCAGCGGAGCGACGGAGGCCACACTGACCTTGGTGCCCAGGGCGACCAGCGGCGCACTTTTACCGCGTAAATAGGTCGGCAAGGTATTGACGGTATAGGTGTGGGTATTGCCTAAAAATGCCTTCAGATTCTCGATGGTATAGACCCGCACATTACCTTTGGAAATATCCGCTTTGGCGCTGCCTGTGGTATGCGTATCCCCCGAAGAAACGTCGCTACTATCGAAAGGACTCAGGCTTTGCGTGAGCGCCACATGATTGATCGAGGCAGTTAACGCACCGGTCACCGTTGCCACCTGATTGATCGGGGCAGTTAACGCACCGGTCGTCGTTGGCAGATTTTTGGGGCCTATCGTCGCCGTACTGGACTGCATCATATGCTGTCCCGCACCATCGCCATTGTTCACCGCACCGCTCCCTGCATCCAGGACAATATTACCGCCGGCGTTAATCGTGACTTGCTGGGCAGGTAAAAATTCCTGGCCAGGCAGCGTCGTCGCATTGAGGACCGTCGTCGCCCAGCGCGAGCGCAAGGTATTGTAATCCTGGGCGTTCCAATCTGCCCCTAATGCCGTATTGAGGATGCTCGTTAAGGTGCCATTTCCTGTGGCTTGCGAAAGAGCATGCATGAACTGAGAGTTATAAGCCTTATACGCACCCCAGAAATAATAACTCGAAGGACCCGCCAACAGAGAATTAAGCATCTCATACACACTGGAAAAGTTCGGCTGATAGGCACCTGGAAGCTTACCGACAAGTGACTTCTGAACCACCGTCAATTGTATCTGTGTCGGGGTCTTCAACAGGTCCAGTAACGTGAGATTGAGGGGCTTGCTCAGGTTATTGATATTACCGTTGATCTGCACACTGCCGCCGGCGAGAATGTTTCCACTATTATTTAAGGTGCCAGACTTTCCTTTTTGCACACCTTCGTTCAAGATAATATTGCCATCTGCTTGCAAGACTCCCTGCACTAGCTTGAGGGTCGATGCCAACGTTTGAATACCTTTCAGGTCCACTTGATAATCTGTGCCTCCCGCACCATTATCATCATAATGTTCACCATTCGCGTTTCCGGTACTGCCCGCCGTGTAGGAACCACTTTCAGTACTGTTATTGTTCAATACATTGGCGTCGACAATCAGGTTACCACCTGCCTGTATCGTTCCCGTGGCCGAATTCTCCAGGGTTCCCGGGGTCTGAATCTTGACATCCTTAATCCCCCACAGCAATCCATTGGCATTGTTAGTCACGTCGCCAGCTGCAGTAATGCCCAGCGTAATGCCACTTTCAAGGGCTTGATTATTCACCACCGCGCCACCGGCATTGACCTGAATCCCACCTGGATTGGCAACGACGATATCGACCGTCACTTTATGCGCATTGAGGGTCAGTAAAGTGTCGGCGATCGGCAGAATATTGAGTTTCGTCAAATCGACATCTTCGCCACCCTTGAAAGTCACCGTCGCATTGTTTTGTGAAGACTCGGCACCGACCGGGGCCACGTTGCTATAGTTATCGGTATTCACAGTCCATTCGTTGCCCGCCTTGATCGTGCCGGTCGCCGTGTTGGTAAACGACGTCGTATTCATCAATACGGTGTCTGTCGCATTGATGGCCGCCGCATTAGTCAACGTCTTGGCGTCGACCCGGATCATGTTTGCCGCAATCGTCCCCTTGCTGCCGGTATTGCTCACCGTAGCTGCAGTGGCAGTCACACTGTCGCTAGCCGATAGGGTCGCATTATCGTTCGTGATGGCCACGTCAGCGACCAGTTCAGCCGTCGTCCCTTGTATCGTCGCCCCGTTGAGATTGCTGATACTGCCTTTACTGGCGTTGAGGCTCAGGTCACCGCTGGCACTAATCATTCCCGCGTTGGTATTCGACAAAACACTCTGGGTCCCGTCCACACCACTGGCATTGATCGTCATGTCACCCACTTGCACCATGCCCGTCGCATCCACGCCACCGGCCTGTATCGTCGCACCGTCATTGACTACCGTCACTGCGCTCAGGCTCACCGCCTTGATACCTTGCATCCCCGCACTCTTGAGATTGCTGATACTACCGTTCTGCGCTGCAAGCGTGAGCGCACCGGTTGCAATAATAACCCCTGCATTAGTATTTTCCACAGCGCTCAAGGCCCCGTCCACACCACTCGCGCTCACCGTCAGGTTGGCCACTTGCACCACGCCCGTCGCATCTGCGCCACCGGCCTGTATCGTCGCACCGTCATTGACTACCGTCGATGCGCTCAGGCTCACCGCCGTGATACCTTGCATGGTCGCACCCGTGGTATTGGCGATGCTGCCGTTATTCGCAGTGAGCGTCAATTGCCCACCGCCTTGTATCTGGGCGTTGCCAGTATTGGCAATGCTGCCCCGCTGTGCGGTCAACGTCACATCGCCATTGGCATTGAGAACGCCGGCATTGCTATTGGTCAACGCACTTTGCGTGCCATCGGTACCACTCGCGATCACCGTTAGGTTACCCACTTGCACCACGCCCGTCGCATCTGCGCCACCGGCCTGTATCGTCGCACCGTCATTGACTACCGTCGATGCGCTCAGGCTCACCGCCGTGATACCTTGCATGGTCGCACCCGTGGTATTGGCGATGCTGCCGTTATTCGCAGTGAGCATCAATTGCCCGCCGCCTTGTATCTGGGCCTTGCCAGTATTGGCAATGCTGCCCCGCTGTGCGGTCAACGTCACATCGCCATTGGCATTGAGAATGCCGGCATTGGTATTGGTCAACGCACTTTGCGTGCCATCGGCACCACTCGCGATCACCGTCAGGTTACCCACTTGCACTGCGCCCTTGGCATCCTTACCACCGGCCTGTATCGTCGCACCGTCATTGACTACCGTCGATGCGCTCAGGCTCACCGCCGTGATACCTTGCATGGTCGCACCCGTGGTATTGGCGATGCTGCCGTTATTCGCAGTGAGCATCAATTGCCCGCCGCCTTGTATCTGGGCCTTGCCGGTATTGGCAATGCTGCCGTTATTCGCAGTGAGCGTCAATTGCCCGCCGCCTTGTATCTGGGCCTTGCCAGTATTGGCAATGCTGCCCCGCTGTGCGGTCAACGTCACATCGCCATTGGCATTGAGAATGCCGGCATTGGTATTGGTCAACGCACTTTGCGTGCCATCGGCACCACTCGCGATCACCGTCAGGTTACCCACTTGCACTGCGCCCTTGGCATCCTTACCACCGGCCTGTATCGTCGCACCGTCATTGACTACCGTCGATGCGCTCAGGCTCACCGCCGTGATACCTTGCATGGTCGCACCCGTGGTATTGGCGATGCTGCCGTTATTCGCAGTGAGCATCAATTGCCCGCCGCCTTGTATCTGGGCCTTGCCAGTATTGGCAATGCTGCCCCGCTGTGCGGTCAACGTCACATCGCCATTGGCATTGAGAATGCCGGCATTGGTATTGGTCAACGCACTTTGCGTGCCATCGGCACCACTCGCGATCACCGTCAGGTTGGCCAACTGCACCACGCCATTGGCATCGGTTCCGCCCGCCTGTAATGTGGCGCTGTCATTGACCACGTTGGCTGCCGTGAGCGTCAATTGCCCTATGCCCTGGATTTTTGCGCCGCTGTCGTTGGTAAGGGTACTCCCAGAAGTGATCGCCACCGCCGTATTACCACTTAACAATCCGTTAGTGCTGTTATGAACGCTTGTGCCCGCTTGCAAGGTCAGACCCGCGCTGTCAGATATTATCTGCGCGGCCGTATTAGTGATCGCTGCCGTGGTCGTGACATTTACAGCGCCACTGGCTTCTATTCCCGCTCCCCCTGTATTGGACACATTCTGCGCTGATACATTGACAGTGGTGCCATACACATAGGCACTTTTACCCATGCCACTGTTGTTACCGGTATTATTGACATTCTGTCCGGCAGAAATGGTTGCAGCCTTGCCTGCCTGAAGCTGACCGCTATTGTTCGTGTTGCCGTTCTGGGCGGTGAGCGTCAGTAACCCGCCCCCTTGTATGGTCGCGCTGCTGCCATTGGTGATGTCGGCATTCTGTGCGCTGATCTTCATGTCACCGCTTGCGGTGATGCTGCCGCTGCCCGTATTCGCTACCGCATTGGCGCTCGCACTCGGACCATTCGTGGTGATCGTCAGGTTGGCCAGCTGCACCACGCCATTGGCATCGGTTCCGCCCGCCTGTAATGTGGCGCTGTCATTGACCACGTTGGCTGCCGTGAGCGTCAATTGCCCTATGCTCTGGATTTTTGCGCCGCCCGTATTACTGATTCCCCCACTGGCGCTCACATTGACATTACCTGTCTGAACGTCCCCATTGACATCAAGACCACCCGCCCGCACTAAAGCATTATCATTGACCACATTCGCTGTGGTCAGTGTCACCTGGCGCACCCCCTGGATTGCCGCAAGGCTATCATTGAGAATACTGCCAGTCGCATTCATGGCCACGGTATTGCCACTGACGATGCCTGCTGCGCTGTTATGGATGCTAGTACCCGCTTGCAGAGTCAGCGCACCGGCGTCGGACACTATTTGCGAACCCGCATTCGTGATTCCCGCGGTAGTGACCACATTCAAGCCAGCGGTTGCTTCCACCTCTGAGCCGGCCGTATTGACCAGATTCTGCGCTGACAGATTCAACGTCGCTCCGTACACATAGGCACTGCTGCCGACGGCGGTGTTACCGGTATTATTAAAATCCTTGGTTGCCGATAGGGTCGCGGCTCCAGTGGCATTGATCTGCCCACTATTGTCAATACTCGCGGCCTGAATCAGCATATCATTGGAAGAGGAAATTGCCGCACCCGCGCCATTGTTTAGCGCCGTAGTCGTCACTGTCAAATAAGCTGGTTTTTGATCGGCCGCTTTTGCGGCTGCGATCGCATTCGTGTTAGTCACATTTTGAGCGGTAATGCTCATCGCACCATAGGTCAGCAGGTTACCGGTATTGGAAAGTACAGTATCTGGCGTTGAATAGTTAGCCAGTTCCCCGCTGATGGTATAAGTCGCAGTACCCGACGTATCACTAGTTCCAGTGATGATATTTCCATAGTTGGTCAAGTCATCCAGCGTAATAGTCAGATTTTTCGTCGTATTGATGCTACCTGAAATCTTCTCTAGCAAGCTGGCTGCGCCGCCACCGGAGGAGGTAATACTGACCTGATCACCGTTCAGTGCGCCAGCGTTGATAGCCGCGCCACCTAACGCTACATTCAGTTTGCCGCCCGCGACGATACCGCTGCTCCCCTCATTGAGCAAGGT
This sequence comes from Glaciimonas sp. PAMC28666, assembly GCF_016917355.1. Classification (GTDB taxonomy): domain Bacteria; phylum Pseudomonadota; class Gammaproteobacteria; order Burkholderiales; family Burkholderiaceae_D; genus Glaciimonas. The sequence continues at coordinate 936,696 of NZ_CP070304.1, forward strand.
TTTTGTGGTCAAGTTAATATCGGCCGTCGAAGCGATCGAAAATGCGTTGTCTAGGCTCGAAGACGTGATATTCACAGCACCATTAGCAGCGTCAATCGCCCCGGTATTATTGACTGCACCCGCCGCCGCGACCTGCACATTAGTGCCCGCCGAAATGACGCCCTTAAGATTCGATACGTCGCGTGCAGCCTGAATCGATACGCCACTGCGGGAAACCACACCACCGGTTGAATTTATGGAGTCGCCGAGGACGGGCTGTAATTGCGCATCGACTATCACTAGGACACCATTTTGTATCATTGCTGAGTCCTGGGGAATAACCGTACCACTGCTATTGATCACCCTGAGCTTTCCGGTAATGGCGACATCACCCTGGCTGACGATAGTTACTGCATTGCCAGCTTGCGTGCTGGTACCGCTCAGCACTGCTGTGGTGAGCGTGACGTCCTGTGCGGTGACCAGGATCGTCGATGCGGTCGCATCGCTATTGAAGAGGGCTGCTTTGGTCGCAGTCACAGTCAGTGCCTGTCCCGCTACCAGGCCATCTTGCGCGCCTCCCCGTCCCGCTGTCACCGCTTGTCCCGACAATGTCAGGTTGCCACCGGCATTGGCTTGAGCCACCATCACGTCGCCATTTGCGCTCACCTGAATATCTTTTTGGCTCTTGATCAGGCCGCTTTGATTTACCCCGGCCCCCGCTTCGGTGCTCACCAGCAGCACATTATTGCCGTACATCGAACCCGCATCCGTACCGGAAATGCCGGCAAGCGGCGCAGCTGATGCACCCGGACTCTGGGCGATATACTTGCCCGTGTTCGCATCGTATTGATTGGTCCCGGCAATCAGTTTCAGATCCGCTTTTCCAGTGCTGTCGGTGATAGGACCGCTCACGGTAATACTGCGCGCGATCAGCGCCAGGTAATCCAGACCGGTGGTGTTGATCCCTTGCGTGCCCACTGTCAATGCGCCGCCGCTGACGTTCAATATCGGCTTGGCACCACTAACGTCGCTCGGTTGCCCGGTACTAAAGGTGGCGCTCGATATATTGACTGTCGATACGCCATTGAGACTCAGACCAGCTGGACTCGATACAAACAAATCCAACGGTTGACCAAAACTCTCCACCGTCCCCGCTATCGCGGCAGCGGTCGATCCCACATTCTGCAGTAATACGGCACTCGACGAGGAAGTGATATTCGGGTTCTTCATCACCTGCCCCCCTGTTTTTGAGATGGCGTTGACCAGACTGTTATTAATGATGAGGCCGTTGGTCACATTCATTTTACTAAACTGATTGACCGACAGACCACCGGCATTGGCCTGGGTGATATTGACTACCGGCTGGCCGTTTTGAGAAGCGGTGACCGTTGGGCCACTCACCCCCGTGGTCGGTGTCAATGTCGTGGACCAACCGAGCATGGGCAGCAGCGTCGTGATCGCAATCACCTTGCCCATGACACTGGCAGTCTCGCCAGACGATTTGCCGCTGATCGTGCAATTTTCACCAACCGGCACCAGGCACTTTTGATGACGACTCCACACAAGTTTGAATGTATTTTTATTCATATTTATATTCCCTTATGCAACAAAGTAGTCACAAATTAAATGTGCCCGAAGGCTAACGTTGCGATTAAACAAACGACTTTTTCGCATTTTTGATCACTATCAAAAATTGCACCGAATGGCATTTTTGGTATTAATAAAACAAGTAATTACTGAGGCGAGGCATGTAAATTGATTCCGCTATTGTTGACTCGGTGCGGAACATATTTGGCGGAGTTGGACCAGGCATGGCCAAGTTCCGTATCGCAAGTACGTGATTTATTTGCAAAAAAATTGCGATGTCTTCAACGGATGGAATCCTTCGACGATACGAAAAATCGCCTGTTTCTGTATTCAATCCAACAAGAAGGTGACGAACTAGTTGCATCTTCTGCAGCCGCGTCGCACACACCACAGATGTACTTGCCAAAAATATACGCTGGAATAATTATTTTCTACAGGACGGAACTTAATGAAAATAGGAATTTGATGCAAATGATGTAAATTAGGCAACAAAACTTACTGCTGCCCGGGGTTAAGCTATGGCAGGATGGGTCGAAAAAAGACCGTGATTGAAGAGAAGGATTAGTTGCCCTTTGCTGAGCAGTTTTATACCTGTGCAGGAGCATACATTCCAGTTTTAAGGGAGAGCAATACTATAGGTAAAAAATTCCAGCATCTCTTTGCCAAGTTAATCTCCGGCAAAAGAGCGCGTTTAAAATTGAAGATTACTTAATTACCATTTGAGGATTTTTTTATAGAAAGACGTCCTGTTTTATTGATAGCCTGACTCTGCGGAAATTGAAATAGGGCGCAAAAAAAATGATCTGACAATTACCAACGTTAAGTCGGTTAACTGTCAGATCAAGTCTGTACTACTCCCTCTTGATAAGAGGTGGCTTAGCGTGCTGCCGCATTATCATCCCGTATCTTCTGGTTTTTCGCTACCGTATCAGCGTGATCATCTGCCGCTTTCTTATTTGTGTCTGTAATTTCCACATTCTTCTGTTTCGCTTGCGCAATATCATTCACCCTTTTGTCATAAGTATCAAGGGCTTTCGTATAAGTCTTTAGGCTTTCCTTATGCGTCACTTCCGCAGCCGCATTGGCAGTGGTGATCTCCGCATTTTTCGCCGTCGCCTCATTATGAGCGGTTAGCGCCTTGTCATAAGTCGCTGTCGCTTCGTCATGGTCCGCCTGCGCCTTCGTATTCGCAGTTGTAGTCTCCACATTCTTCGCCGTCGCCTCATTATGAGCGGTTAGCGCCTTGTCATAAGTCGCTGTCGCTTCGTCGTGGTCCGCCTGCGCCTTTGTATTCGCAGTTGTAGTCTCCACATTCTTCGCCGTCGCCTCATTATGAGCAATTAGCGCCTTGTCATAAGTCGCCGTCGCTTCGTCATGGTCCGCCTGCGCCTTCGAATTCGAAGTGTTAGTCTCCACATTCTTCGCCGTCGCCTCATTATGAGCGGTTAGCGCCTTGTCATAAGTCGCTGTCGCTTCGTCATGGTCCGCCTGCGCCTTCGTATTCGCAGTGGTGGTCTCCACATTTTTCGCCGTCGCCTCATTATGAGCGGTTAGCGCCTTGTTATAAGTCGCTGTCGCTTCGTCATGGTCCGCCTGCGCCTTCGTATTCGCAGTGGTAGTCTCCACATTTTTCGTCGTCGCCTCATTATGAGCGGTTAGCGCCTTGTTATAAGTCGCTGTCGCTTCGTCATGGTCCGCCTGCGCCTTCGTATTCGCAGTCTTAGTCTCCACATTCTTCGCCGTTACCTGCTTATTATCGCTTACCGCTTTGTCATAAGTCGCTGTCGCTTCCTTATGCGCCGCTGTCGCCTTCGTATTAGCCGCGATAATTTCCACATTCTTCGCCGTTGCCTGCTTATTATCGTTTACCGCTTTGTCATAAGTCGCTGTCGCTTCCTTATACGCCGTTGTCGCCTTCGTATTAGCAGTGTCAATATTCGAGTTAGTCTCCTTCGCCTGACTATGATCAGCGAACGCTTTGTTATAAGTCTTCATATCTTGCTTATAATCGTTCTGTGCTTTTTCAACCTTCTTCCCCCCCTCTGTTAACATACTCTTAACAACGGTTGAGGATGTTATCCCGGCTCCTCTCCCCTGACCCACTACTTTGAAATTCAGGCCGACAGTCTGAACTGAGTCGGCTACCGAAACACTGTTTGCGACAAAGCTCTTATTCTCATACAACTTCGTAAACTCTTTAATACTATGGACAGTCTGCTTTGGAATTGTAGCAATAGTTCCCGTCGTTTGGTCCATGTAATCTATTGGTTCCACTTTTATTCCTGCGGCAAGTTCCTGGTCGTCGGCACGGTTAATTTTTGTCATAACAGTTTTCAACTTGTCATATACGACAGTATCCACAGAAACTATTGCGCCTGAGTCCGGGCTCTTGAGCTGCGGAGGTTCGACAGGTTTGACAGGAACGTCAGGGACCGGACCCGATTTTTTCAAGACAGGGATCTCTGGCTTGACAGGCACCTTGGTCTCGATCACCTTTGTCAAGGTGAGTTCCGGCGGCTTGATAGCCACCTTGGTTTCGATCACCTTTGTCAAGGTGAGTTCCGGCGGCGCGATAGGCGCCCTGGTTTCGACCAATTTTTTCTGTGTGAGTGTCGGCGGGACAGGCGCCTTGGTATCGATCAATTTTGTCAAGGTGAGTTCCGGCGGCACGACAGGTGCCTTGGTCTCGATCAGTTCTTTCGGTGTGAGTGTCGGCTCGATAGGCGCCTTGGTCTCGATCAAATCTTTCTGTGTGAGTTTCGGCGGCTCAACGGGCGCCTTGGTCTCGATCAAATCTTTCTGTGTGAGTTTCGGCTCGACAGGCGCATTGGTCTCGATCAATTCTTTCTGTATGAGTTTCGGCGGGATAGGTACCGTAAGTTCAACAGGGACTTTGACATGTGGAACAGGGGGAGGGCGTATAGGGTCGACCGGGTCTTTGGGCTTCTTAGAAGGAGCAGCGCCCGCCGAGATATCCATGGTACTCCCTGCAATATGACGGTCATCGGTCACTACAGAGAGCTTGGTGGCGTCGGTGTTAAGTGTGCCCTTGTTCGCATCGGTAATTTTCACACCGCCAACTGTCAGGTTGGTGACCCCGATCGTGGCGTTTTGTACCTCGCTATGATGGATCTGATCATCCTTGGTATAACTGACGTCGCCACTTGGGATACCATCGGCTGCCATACCGATCTGTCCACCCCCTCCATTCCCATCCTTGTCCACCGTGTCGACCAGTTTGGTTGCCGTGACCTTACCGCCCACCGTTACCTGGCCATTTCCGGTATCGGATACAAGATGCGCACCGCTCAGATTGACATTGCCGGCCAGATTGGCATTCAGCGTTTGGGTTGCTTCGATACCGGACTGTTGTTTGGTCGTGCTACTGTTATCCCAGCTATGCGTGCCCGATGCGCCCACACTGCCCATCGGCATCAACCCATGGTCTCCTATGGAAGCACCGCCCGACAGATTGGCACTCCAGCCGGTCGTGGTGGAATCCGCCACATCCTGCACGCTGGTGATCGTTGTATTGCCACCGACTTTGAGAGCCACGCTGTCACCTTTGACATTGGCACCGGTCAGGTTCAAATCGTTCTTGGCAGTGATGGATACATTCTTTGACAGCAAATTGCTGTTGGTGTAAGTCTGTCCTGACGTATCGGTCTTTGAATCGCCACCGGCCACACCCACAGTCGCGCCAACACCAGCCGACCCCGTTACCGCATTGGTAGACAGAGAACCAGTGACATTCGCGCTGATATTGAAATCATCACTATGGCTGGTACTGGTGCCTTTGGCAGCGGTGATATTCACATCGCCGGCTGAATCGAGTGCCAGGTCATTGCTTTTCGACTGGACGCCATTGAGATCAATATTCCCTTTGGTACTGGTAATGGTAATTTTTCCGGCATTCAGATTCGTGGTATTTTCTTGCGTAGTGCTGTTACTGCTGGTGGTCTGCTCGTAGCCCACTTTCAGATTCGCGCTGGCACCGTAAGTATCACCAAACACCATATTCGTCGCATCTCCCGCTACCGTGCCGGCTTCCAGCGCACCGGTACCGGCATCTTTGGTCTGGCCGCTTTTCATCTTCTGCCCTAATTCCATCATGTCGTCGGCCAATTTTTTGATGGAACTATGTTGCTCATCGTTATTGCCAAATGTAAACGAGCTATCCTCATGGGTCGCCGACATCGTGTCGACATATTTGGTCGAGGCAACGTTACCGGCCGTAATATTGATGGAACCGGTATCCGCATCGGATGTCAGATCGGCGCCGCCGATATCGACCGTATTAGTACTCTTGAGAGTAATACTGTTTCCAAAACTCAACGTTGCGTTGTGATTCGTCATTTGACTCATGGTATCTGTGCTGTTCTTGATTTCCATTCCATCGGAAGCATTCCCCAGCGATCCTTGCGCATTGGTGGTGCCGACCGGTGCCGACTTATTAGTACCGTCATTCATACTGGCGCTCGTCGTTCCCCCTACGCCAGGAATCGTACTATAGGCCGCACTGGCACTGGCATCCCCCACCCCTGCTTGCGCGCTAGCTACAAAGCCGATACTCGATGCGGTCTTGTTCTCGTAACCATAATCCTGAGAAGCGGCGATAACCAGGTTGCCATCCTTCGCATCGATCACCGCATTGCCGCCGGTGTACGTCCCGCCCGTGAGCGTGATGCCCTGACCGGTCATATTAAGGGTACCCGTCTTACCAGCCGTAATCGTGGTGCCGGCTGCATTAGACTGACTCTCGGTATCGGTATTATTGACGTTATAGCCTGTACCCTGTTTGTGTTCGCTGGTGTAACTCGAACTCACGATATTGAGCGTCTTGGTTTCGACCTTCCCGACACCGGCATCGATGTTGATATTATTGCCGCTGAGGTTCGCGGCCGTCAGCGCAATGCCGTTACCGGCATGCATATTCAAGGTGCCAGCCGTACTGTCAGCGCTGATGGTACCCTTGTTGACAATGGCGACCTTGCCTTTGGCGTCATAGCCGACCTGCGCCGTATCGGTGATCTGACCACCGGCACGCAAGCTCACGTCGTGACCAACAATGCTCGCACCGGCATTGGTGATATTGCCCAATGCCTTAAGGGATACCCCTTTATTGCTCGTGATGCCGCCATTGATACCGCCATCGGCGATGTTGGTAATGTTGCCGGCAGACTGTAACATCACCCCATTGCCGGCATGGATCGAGCCGTTGACGTTGGTGATGCCATTAGCGTTGGCAGACAGACTGATCACGCCCTGAGCCGACAGGGTCGCACCGCCGGTCGACGATGCCGCATTTTCTGCATCCACTGCGGCCTGGCTTAGATAGACTTCCGGTATCAGCACCGATTGGTTATCCAACATTTCACTGACATACCAGACGATGTTTTCGGTTAATCCTTTTAACTGCGCCGCAGTCGGTGCCACACCCACCGTCAGTCCAAGCGGGCCCGCCACCGTCCCGGCGTTATCCATCAGATTTTCGACCAGCGCTGCTCCGCTCAAGGTTTCCGTCTGACTCAATTTGCTGCGGACCAGCCGGCTGATATCCTGGGTGGTCGTATAGTTATCAAACGCCGTTGCCACCTGCACACCCGGGTTATACCCGACGCTGGCAAAAAAGTAGGCGGTGCCATAATACTGCGTCTGATCGACGTAAGCGAAACTCGTCGAATACACTGGAAATATCAGCGGAGCGACGGAGGCCACACTGACCTTGGCGCCCAGGGCGACCAGCGGCGCACTTTTACCGAGTAAATAGGTCGGCAAGGCATTGACGGTATAGGTGTGGGTATTGCCTAAAAATGCCTGGAGATTCTCGATCGTATAGACTCGCACATTACCTTTGGAAATATACGCACTGGCGCTGCTTGCGATATGCGTGTCCCCCGAAGAAACGTCGCTACTGTCGAAAGGACTCAGGCTTTGCGTGAGCGCCACATGATTGATCGAGGCAGTTAACGCACCGGTCACCGTTGCCACCTGATTGGTCGGGGCAGTTAACGCACCGGTCGTCGTTGGCAGATTTTTGGGGCCTATCGTCGCCGTACTGGACTGCATCATATGCTGTGCCGCACCATCGCCATTGTTCACCGCACCGCTCCCTGCATCCAGGACAATATTACCGCCGGCATTAATCGTGACTTGCTGGGCCGGTAAAAATTCCTGGCCAGGCAGCGTCGTCGCATTGAGGACCGTTGTCGCCCAGCGCGAGCGCAAGGTATTGTAATCCTGGGCGTTCCAATCTGCCCCTAATGCCGTATTGAGGATGCTCGTTAACGTGCCGTTTCCTGTGGCTTGCGAAAGAGCATGCATAAATTCGGCACTATCAGCTTTATACGCGGCCCAGATCGTATGCGTCTGGGAACCCGTCAAGAGGAAGTTAAGCATGTCATACACGCTGGTAAAGCGCGGCTGATACGTGTCGGCAACCAAGTTGCCAAAGGCATCTTCCTGACCGGCCGACAGCTTGATGCTTGTCGGGATCTTCAACAGGTCCAGTAACGTGAGATTGAGGGGCTTGCTCAGGTTATTGATATTACCGTTGATCTGCACACTGCCGCCGGCGAGAATGTTTCCACTATTATTTAAGGTGCCAGACTTTCCTTTTTGCGCACCTTCGTTCAAGATAATATTGCCATCTGCTTGCAAGACTCCCTGCACCAGCGTGAGCGTCGAAACCAGCGTTTTAATATCATTGAGCTCGACTGAATAGGCGACTTGCCCGAATGTAAAATTGTGTACTTTACTGCCACTCGCGTTCCCGGTGCTCCCCACCGCGTAGGAACCACTTTCAGTACTGTTATTGTTCAATACATTGGCGTCGACAATCAGGTCACCACCTGCCTGTATCGTTCCCGTGGCCGAATTCTCCAGGGTTCCCGGGGTCTGAATCTTGACATCCTTAATCCCCCACAGCAATCCATTGGCATTGTTAGTCACGTCGCCAGCTGCAGTAATGCCCAGCGTAATGCCACTTTCAAGGGCTTGATTATTCACCACCGCGCCACCGGCATTGACCTGAATCCCACCTGGATTGGCAACGACGATATCGACCGTCACTTTATGCGCATTGAGGGTCAGTAAAGTGTCGGCGATCGGCAGAATATTGAGGTTCGTCAAATCGACATCTTCGCCACCCTTGAAAGTCACCGTCGCATTGTTTTGTGAAGACTCGGCACCGACCGGGGCCACGTTGCTATAGTTATCGGTATTCACAGTCCACTCATTGCCCGCCTTGATCGTGCCGGTCGCCGTGTTGGTAAACGACGTCGTATTCATCAATACGGTGTCTGTCGCATTGATGGCCGCCGCATTAGTCAACGTCTTGGCGTCGACCCGGATCATGTTTGCCGCAATCGTCCCCTTGCTGCCGGTATTGCTCACCGTAGCTGCAGTGGCAGTCACACTGTCGGTAGCCGATAGGGTCGCATTATCGTTCGTGATGGCCACGCCAGCGACCAGTTCAGCCGTCGTCCCTTGTATCGTCGCCCCGTTGAGATTGCTGATACTGCCTTTACTGGCGTTGAGGCTCAGGTCACCGCTGGCACTAATCATTCCCGCGTTGGTATTCGACAAAACACTCTGGGTCCCGTCCACACCACTGGCATTGATCGTCATGTCACCCACTTGCACCATGCCCGTCGCATCCACGCCACCGGCCTGTATCGTCGCACCGTCATTGACTACCGTCACTGCGCTCAGGCTCACCGCCTTGATACCTTGCATCCCCGCACTCTTGAGATTGCTGATACTACCGTTCTGCGCTGCAAGCGTGAGCGCACCGGTTGCAATAATAACCCCTGCATTAGTATTTTCCACAGCGCTCAAGGCCCCGTCCACACCACTCGCGCTCACCGTCAGGTTGGCCACTTGCACCACGCCCGTCGCATCTGCGCCACCGGCCTGTATCGTCGCACCGTCATTGACTACCGTCGATGCGCTCAGGCTCACCGCCGTGATACCTTGCATGGTCGCACCCGTGGTATTGGCGATGCTGCCGTTATTCGCAGTGAGCGTCAATTGCCCACCGCCTTGTATCTGGGCGTTGCCAGTATTGGCAATGCTGCCCCGCTGTGCGGTCAACGTCACATCGCCATTGGCATTGAGAACGCCGGCATTGCTATTGGTCAACGCACTTTGCGTGCCATCGGTACCACTCGCGATCACCGTTAGGTTACCCACTTGCACCACGCCCGTCGCATCTGCGCCACCGGCCTGTATCGTCGCACCGTCATTGACTACCGTCGATGCGCTCAGGCTCACCGCCGTGATACCTTGCATGGTCGCACCCGTGGTATTGGCGATGCTGCCGTTATTCGCAGTGAGCATCAATTGCCCGCCGCCTTGTATCTGGGCCTTGCCAGTATTGGCAATGCTGCCCCGCTGTGCGGTCAACGTCACATCGCCATTGGCATTGAGAATGCCGGCATTGGTATTGGTCAACGCACTTTGCGTGCCATCGGCACCACTCGCGATCACCGTCAGGTTACCCACTTGCACTGCGCCCTTGGCATCCTTACCACCGGCCTGTATCGTCGCACCGTCATTGACTACCGTCGATGCGCTCAGGCTCACCGCCGTGATACCTTGCATGGTCGCACCCGTGGTATTGGCGATGCTGCCGTTATTCGCAGTGAGCGTCAATTGCCCACCGCCTTGTATCTGGGCGTTGCCAGTATTGGCAATGCTGCCCCGCTGTGCGGTCAACGTCACATCGCCATTGGCATTGAGAATGCCGGCATTGCTATTGGTCAACGCACTTTGCGTGCCATCGGCACCACTCGCGATCACCGTCAGGTTGGCCAACTGCACCACGCCATTGGCATCGGTTCCGCCCGCCTGTAATGTGGCGCTGTCATTGACCACGTTGGCTGCCGTGAGCGTCAATTGCCCTATGCCCTGGATTTTTGCGCCGCTGTCGTTGGTAAGGGTACTCCCAGAAGTGATCGCCACCGCCGTATTACCACTTAACAATCCGTTAGTGCTGTTATGAACGCTTGTGCCCGCTTGCAAGGTCAGACCCGCGCTGTCAGATATTATCTGCGCGGCCGTATTAGTGATCGCTGCCGTGGTCGTGACATTTACAGCGCCACTGGCTTCTATTCCCGCTCCCCCTGTATTGGACACATTCTGCGCTGATACATTGACAGTGGTGCCATACACATAGGCACTTTTACCCATGCCACTGTTGTTACCGGTATTATTGACATTCTGTCCGGCAGAAATGGTTGCAGCCTTGCCTGCCTGAAGCTGACCGCTATTGTTCATGTTGCCGTTCTGGGCGGTGAGCGTCAGTAACCCGCCCCCTTGTATGGTCGCGCTGCTGCCATTGGTGATGTCGGCATTCTGTGCGCTGATCTTCATGTCACCGCTTGCGGTGATGCTGCCGCTGCCCGTATTTGCTACCGCATTGGCGCTCGCACTCGGACCATTCGTGGTGACCGTCAGATTGGCCAGCTGCACCACGCCATTGGCATCGGTTCCGCCCGCCTGTAATGTGGCGCTGTCATTGACCACGTTGGCTGCCGTGAGCGTCAATTGCCCTATGCCCTGGATTTTTGCGCCGCTGTCGTTGGTAAGGGTACTCCCAGAAGTGATCGCTACCGCCGTATTACCACTTAACAATCCGTTAGTGCTGTTATGAACGCTTGTGCCCGCTTGCAAGGTCAGACCCGCGCTGTCAGATATTATCTGCGCGGCCGTATTGGTGATCGCTGCCGTCGTCGTGACATTTACAGCGCCCTGGGCTTCTACCTCGCCGCCACCCGTATTGGTCACATTCTGCGCTGATACATTGACAGTGGTGCCATACACATAGGCACTATTGCCCACGCCGGTATTATTGCCGGTATTATTAAAATCCTGGGTCGCAAAAATGGTCGCAGCGCCGGAAGTTTCAAGGACATTGCTGTTGTTAATCCCGCCATTTTGCGCGATCAGCGTCAACAGCCCGGTACCTTGCATTGTTGCGCCGCCCGTATTACTGATGTTGGCGTTCTGAGCGATCAGGGTCACGTCGCCATTGGCGGTGATGCGCCCACTATTGGTATTGGCTACGGCATCCTGGATGCCATTCCCCCCACCGGCACTCACATTGACATTACCTGTCTGAACGTTCCCATTGGCATCGGGACCACCCGCCTGCACTAAAGCATTATCATTGACCACATTCGCTGTGGTCAGTGTCACCTGGCGCACCCCCTGGATTGCCGCGAGGCTATCATTGAGAATACTGCCAGTCGCATTCATGGCCACGGTATTGCCACTGACGATGCCTGCTGCGCTGTTATGGATGCTGGTACCCGCTTGCAGAGTCAGCGCACCGGCGTCGGACACTATTTGCGAACCCGCATTCGTGATTCCCGCGGTAGTGACCACATTCAAGCCAGCGGTTGCTTCCACCTCTGCGCCGGCCGTATTGACCAGATTCTGCGCTGACAGATTCAACGTCGCTCCGTACACATAGGCACTGCTACCGACCCCGGTATTGTTACCGGTATTATTAAAATCTTTGGTTGCCGATAGGGTCGCCGCGCCGGACGCAAGAAGCTGCCCGCTATTGTCAATACTCGTGGTCTGAATCAGCATATCGTTGGAAGAGGAAATTGCCGCATTAGCCGCATTGCTCAGTGCGGTCGCAGTTAACGTCAAATTACCGTTGAGTGCGCCAATCGTATGCGTGTTCGTCACGTTTTTGGCGGAAATGCTCATCGCACCATAGGTCAGCATATTACCGGTATTGGAGGCGGCAGTACCTGATCCCATATAGTTAGCCAAATCGCCGCTCATGGTATAGGTCGCAGTACCCTCTGTGGACGTATTCCCACTGATGATACTTCCATAGTTAGTCAAGCCATCAAGTGTCACCGTCAGGTTAGTCAAGGCATTGATGGTCCCTGTATCGCTCATCAGCAAGTTGGCTACGCCTCCACCGGAAGAAACGATATTGACCTTGTCGCCATTGAGGGCACCGGCGTTGGTAGCTGTACCACCTAACGATACATTCAGGTTGCCGCCCGCGGTAATACTGCTTGCCCCCTCATTGACTAACGTCGTTGTGGTGAGGTTAACATCGGTCGCGGCAAAGATCGAAAGAGCATTATCGAGGCTCGAAGACGTGATACTCACAGCGCCATTCGCAGCGTTAATCGCTCCGGTATTCTTGACTGCGACACCGGCCGCGATCTGCACATTGGTACCCGCCGAAATGATGCCTCCAAGATTTGATACGCCGCGTGACGCCTGGATCGATACGCCGCTACCGGAAACCACACCACCGGTTGCACTGATGCTGCCACCCACCACCGGATCGCCATTCGCATTCAGTACCACAAGAACACCGTCACGCATTACAGGCGAAGCCCCGGGAATGATGCTGCCATCAGCATTGAGTACGTTGAGCTTTCCGGTAATGGAGACATCACCCTGGCTCACTATGCTGACCGCATTGTCAGCTTGCGTGCTGGTACCGGTTAACACCGCATCGTTGAACGTGACGTCCTGCGCGGTCAGCGCAACTGTCGAGCCAGTCGCATTATTATTGAAAATGGCTGCTTTGGTCGCAGTCACGGTCAGTGCCCCTCCAGCCAGCAGACCGTCGTTTTTTCTACCCAATCCCGCTGTCACCGCTTGTCCCGACAATACTAGGTTGGAACCTGCATGTACCTGCGCTACCACCAGGTCACCATTGGCGCTCATCTGAATATCATTTTCACTAGTGATTAACCCGCTTTGTCTTACCCCGGCCCCCGCTTCGGTGCTCACCAGCAGCACATTATTGCCGTACATCGAACCCGCATCCGTACCGGAAATGCCGGCAAGCGGCGCAGCTGATGCACCCGGACTCTGGGCGATATACTTGCCCGTGTTCGCATCGTATTGATTGGTCCCGGCAATCAGTTTCAGATCCGCTTTTCCAGTGCTGTCGGTGATAGGACCGCTCACGGTAATACTGCGCGCGATCAGCGCCAGGTAATCCAGACCGGTGGTGTTGATCCCTTGCGTGCCCACTGTCAATGCGCCGCCGCTGACGTTCAATATCGGCTTGGCACCACTAACGTCGCTCGGTTGCCCGGTACTAAAGGTGGCGCTCGATATATTGACTGTCGATACGCCATTGAGACTCAGACCAGCTGGACTCGATACAAACAAATCCAACGGTTGACCAAAACTCTCCACCGTCCCCGCTATCGCGGCAGCGGTCGATCCCACATTCTGCAGTAATACGGCACTCGACGAGGAAGTGATATTCGGGTTCTTCATCACCTGCCCCCCTGTTTTTGAGATGGCGTTGACCAGACTGTTATTAATGATGACGCCGTTGGTCACATCCATTTTACTAAACTGATTAACCGACAGACCACCGGCATTGGCCTGGGTGATATTGACTACCGGCTGGCCGTTTTGAGAAGCGGTGACCGTCGGGCCACTCACCCCCGTGGTCGGTGTCAATGTCGTGGACCAACCGAGCATGGGCAGCAGCGTCGTGATCGCAATCACCTTGGCCATGACACTGGCAGTCTCGCCAGACGATTTGCCGCTGATCGTGCAATTTTCACCAACCGGCACCAGGCACTTTTGATGACGACTCCACACAAGTTTGAATGTATTTTTATTCATATTTATATTCCCTTATGCAACAAAGTAGTCACAAATTAAATGTGCCCGAAGGCTAATTTTTCTAAATAAATGGCTCTTGACTGCCTTAACCAGACGTACAAGCAACCTGTAATGTGTCAAGCGCTAGCTCCCATCAAACGGAGGAGAAGACGATAAGTCGCACTTTATTCGACAAAGTTGATACACCATCCAACGCATATTTCTTGCCAAAAATATACGTGAGAAAAAAGCTTCTTTATATGACTGAAATAAAAAAAAATGTGAATATAATGCCTACAATATGGAATTAAAAACTTCACACGAAAAGAAATGCAAGAGCACAAATGGAGCGAACTGGAACTAAGTTGACAAGGTCGTAGATCACGCTACAAAACGTGACTTCGAGCCATATAGAAGTGTAAAAAGAAAGATGCAATGTGGCTTAGTCGATAGATACCGTTCACGCCATGCATTGATGAAGCCCTTGCAAGGCAATCACCCATTTTGGATAGACAATTTAGTACAGCTTGACCATCCTGCTGCGACACACCCTAAACCATCAGGTGGAAAAATTTGCAATGAGATGAACGACATTATTTTGGGAAATGCCCGGCTGACTTGTGCCGGGTGTACAAAGGGGACGCCCAATGACAAATAAAATCGAATTATTCCCATACGCCGCAGTGACGCCAACAGCGGCACCAAGAAGCCGTTCTGACTGCCTAAGCTTTTCAGCATCTTTTAAAATCGCGAAATCGATACCGATAAAAGGACTTAATGTCAAATTAATCGCTTCAAACTGCACAGGACGCGTCATTGTGTTGGATAGATATAAACCATTGTCGGCCGAATACGGCGTGCCGTAATAAGCTCTGACCGTGTAGGCGTTACCGACAGAAAATTTGTAGGCGGGTATCAACCCTGTTGGTGAATACTGGCCGCCAAACTTGAGTTGGTAATTCAAATTTTGGGAGGCAATCGTTAAATCGCGTGACCACGCACCATTGAGAGTAAAACGATTAATTGGCTTCTTATTGTCATTGCCGTCCATAGAAGCATCCAACGAACTCGGCCAAGTCAAGCCACGATCAAATTCGGTATTGCTAAAAATTGACCCCCCGAAAACGGATGTGCTGTACTCCGCTCCTACACCTATATTTGTATATCTTCCGCTACTGGCAGTAAGCTTCTGTCCTGCCAAATAATTGTTGATTTTTTTTGTTTCCATATTCGCATACAGAACCAGCTTGCTGCTTGCGGAACGATTAGCAATAGTATCTATTCGCGCGCCCCAAGTATTCTGGATGCCACTAGAAAGATAGTCACCATAAAGGGCATGCAATAATCTTTTATTGTTACTATTGTTATATTTAATACCAAAAGAAAAAGCCCCGACGGGAACGTGATAGTCCATACCGTATCCGACTAATGCGTTATTTGTTGGGTCACTGTACACACGATCGGTGAGGGAAAGTTTTAGTGAATCGTTGAGGCCTGTTAAATTATAAAAGGAGGCATCAATCTCGCTGCCGTCGCGCCCACTATTATCGGTTCCCGCACCTTCGTTATCGGAGGAAAATGCAAACTTCGGTGAATTTATATCAGCGAAGTGCACGTCCAGAAATGAGCTACCGAGTTCTTTCCCAGCTACTACTTTAACGGTTGCCTTGCCGTCGCCCCCCGCGCCCAGATTTTCGATGGCTTGGTCGACATCTTTAATATTTAAAATTTTCCCGACAACACCAGGCAACGCAGCGTTTAGACGCAACCGTTGATGCCAGTTCGCCGGTGCATTGCCATCGACTAGCCAGTCGGCAATACGTCCCCAACGGAGCGAAAGTTTTAAAGTACCAGTGCGAAGATCACTTTGATCCACGGTTACGTAGGTAGTGACGTACCCCAACCCAAACACCAGGTTGGTTAAGTCTTTGACTAAGGAAAATATTTGGCTTTTATCCAAATTCTTTCCTTCATATTTTTCTAATATCGGACGGCTGTTGATTGAGGGCGAATTTGGTCCGCTGTTCAATTTAATGGTGGAAACAAAGAACGATTCTGTAGTACTTACTTTGGCAACAGGCAACTTTTCGTCAATTGAGATATTTTTATCTTGTTCCTGGTCTTGCTCTTGTTTATGAATTTCTGTGTTGATGTGAGATTGTATGTTTTTTTGATTTTGAATCTCGGCGGCACGATCCAGATCAGTTTGACAGAAAGCGGGTATGGCATAATTTAACAAGCATAAAAATAGCGCTAACTTGCTGCTACCTTCTTGTGCTGATTGCAATATATTGCGATGTAACGGTTTATTGTCCAACATGAACATCCTCGGAAATTAGTGTTCGTAAAATTTTTACTACATACTTTTGAGACGTCTTAACTGGAATGACGAACAAAGACCCAGCAAAAAAACCTCATGAGAGATTTTTGAGGACATCCACTTAGACGCTGATCAGAATCACTTCGCCGCGTTTGAGCAAAAATTTCAAAAAACTTGAAAAAATGTCTGTTTACCGTCGACCACAATACAACGTCAAAAATTCTTGGTTCCCTGGAGAAAAACAAAACTGGTGAGCTGCCGCCCTTTACCGGACTTAATATAAGGCCCATAAAGAACATTAAAACCGAAGCCCATGCGACGCTCTTTAAGGTGAAAAATCGGTAAGGGGGCTACCACCAATTTCCTATGCCCCCATTCCAAGGTTCGCCATATCCCAAAGAAACCGATACCCATTGCAGCTCAGACTAGCGGTGTGTGGATCAGCTCTTTAAATTCGACTACCTCCTACGTAAACACCGTTCACCCCCGGTGAATCTCAGGCTGTCTGCCGTATAGGCATGCGACCATTTGGACTCCACGTCTCTTTCTTGATATTGCACGCCGAGGCCCCAATCAGCTTGATGCCACTTATGTCCCAACGCAAGAGGATGTTCGAAGTGGTGCATATGCCCAAAGACTTCAATAGCACAAGGGCTTTCTACAAGTGCTTCCTCGCTTGCCGATGCAGAGGCAGCTAAAATTGCCAGGCTCAGCGATAATATAAATTTATTCATTCGTCGCTATAGCAATCTGATTGAGGCAAAAAACTTACGACTGCAGCCGCAATGCTTGCCATCATTAATCTGCACTTCCAGCCCATCAATCCTTTTCGGATCAATCACGGAAATTGTTAGTAACCTTGTTCAATAGCGTTCGCTGCACAGTCCTGAATAACTTCTTCTCGATGCCATAAGTTTCCTCATCAAACTTTGCATGCGTGCAAACGCCCATCGCTGCTAGCAACCAACGCGTCAATGATAAAGAGCTAATTCAGCCAGCGATCATGGAGTACACCTCGAGTTCAACGACCCGCGTCCCTACCAACGGAAGCAATGCGCCGTGAATGCACCGCTTCCGATCAGTTCTTCGATGTAAAAAACCACATCGACAGGCCTGGAGCAGGGTGCGCAGCGCAATTCGATCTCGGTAAAATCGTTTGTGACTTTTGATGAAATGGTACAAGCATGGAAGCGTAAGGCACACCGGCAACAAGCACATGGCTTACCATCAGCCCCGAAAGGAAGCTTCCGTGCTGCCTCGGCAAAGTCACCGAAAATTCCTCGCAAATCTTCAGAATGAACAGCGACGCAATATCCGGCTCCCTTACCGACACCACGAGCGATTACAAAATCGATATACAGCGTCGCCCAGTCTGATGTTGATTCGCAGGAATATCTTTCATGCTATGGCGAATCCGCTCGTCAAGATAGTTTTGCCTTAGTTTTAGCTATGGTCTTGACCCTGCATGTAGCTGATCGGCGCTGTCCCGTCTTGCTGAATTTCAGCCACCTGTGAATATGGGAATCATGCTGGCTGGTTCTTGCTCCGGTAAATTTCCCTGCGGTCCAACACTGATTGCTGCTAGCTCTTGTTTTGCCTGACGTGTTTCCTCGGTAGCCACGCTGCCATATTTATCGAGGATCATCACGCTACCGCCTTCACCACTTTCGTACACTACCACCGGCGTCTGATAGTTCATCGCCCGGCGTGGCCGCTCGCTATTGTAAAACGCGAAATACAGCGTCATTCCAGCATACAGATCACCCATCGTCGCGTAGCCGTTCAATTACACATCCCCGTACTTGACGTTGCGCCACAGGCGCTCGACAAAGATGTTATCCAATGCACGACCCCGCCCATCCATGCTGATGGCAATTCCTGCACGCTTTAAGACCCCGGTAAATGCCATGCTCATGAACTGCCTGCCCTGGTCGGTGTTGAAGATTTCAGGCTTGCAGTGATCGATCAAAACCTACTCCAGACAGTCCCCCCGGAATGACGCATCCATGCTTTTGCTGATACGCTAGCTCAGCACGCATCGCGAGTACCAGTTGAGGATCGTGACCGGATACGCAAAGCCCCGTGCCAGTCGGAAGTACGTAATATCTGTACCCCAGACATGGTTAGGTCGCAGGATAGTCACGCCCCGTAGTAAATACGGATATATCTTGTGGCCGGGATGCTGAACTACTGCCGCGCCCGGGGCCATTTCGGCCAGTCCGAGCATGCGCATCAGCCGTTGTACATGCTTGCGATTTATCAACCAACTTGCCGTTTCAGAATCACCACCATCCGCCGGCTTCCATAAAATGGATGCCGCGTGATCTCTTCATCAATGAGCCCACACAAGGTCAGCTCGCCATCGTCAAAGCACACCACTTCGCGGGGGCGATACACGGTCGCTTTTGCGATAACGGCTTGCTCGCACTAACGCGATAACGTTATCTCGCCAGCACTCCCAAGCCATCCCAATCGCACCACACCGCTTACAGGCCTGACTTCTTTTAAGCCTATCCAATTTCATCTTGAGACGGCCAATTTCGCCATACAGCCGGTCTTCATCTTTACGCACAGCTTCGGCTTTGGGATCACGCTTGCCCTCAAATAAAGTACCAGCACGGACAAGGATCTCTTTCTTCGACTGGCTCTCCATCACCGGATCAACGCCATGCTGCTGAGCGATCTAATTGACCGCTTTAATGCCACGCACCGCTTCAAGGCCGACCTTTTCCTTAAATTCAGCGCTGGGCACTTTCCGCTTCTTTATTTCCGCCATTCGCTAAAATCCTCTGCGAGGGCCATAGCTTAAACTGCTGTCTCATATCGCGGGTCCACTATACTTTCTTAGTGCCTTGCGCATCTCGTCAGGCTTTAAGAATAGCGCGACTATGCTCATATTAAGTATGACAAGGACAACCAATTTATAAGAAGATTGAGCAACTTTATTCCCTAAAGCGCCATTTTTCGAGGAGCAGAGTAAGGAGACTGGGCGTTCTCAAAAAACAAGTGCAACACCTTCTGCTGTCAGGTGCCGCCATTGCGAAAATTTACAAACATTTAACTACTCAGGAACGCGCCGTCGTCATGACCATGCGCGACGACCTATGCTCCATCCGATCCATTGCTAAACGTCTTTGCCGTTCAGCCAGCAATATAGGCCGGGAAATCCAGCGCATCGGCGGCACTGGCGTCTACGATGCCAACATAGCCCACCCGCTATGCCAAGCCCGTCGCGTATTGCCACAGCATCTTCCCGAGTTGCACACGGACGGGGCCTTGTTTCAGGTCGTTCGGCACCAATTAAAATCTCTTTTGTCACCACAGCAAATTGCGCACAAACTCAGGCGCCTTTGGTTCGGCAATTCCGTGTCCAACGAGACCATCTACAACACCATCTAATTGCAACCGTGCGGCGAGCTCAAGCGCGAACTGACCACCTGTATTCGCCACCAGACGCGCAAACCGGGCAGCCGTGGCATCGATCGCCGTGACCAAATCTCTGATATGCAGAGCACTCATACCAGGCCGCCAGAAGTTGAGGATCGTCGTATCCCTGGCCACTGGGAGCGAGACCTGATCAAGGGCGCTCGCAACCGCTCTTCGGGCGGGACCGTGGTCGAGCGCAAGACCGTCTTTGTGGTGCTCACCAAGATGGACAGCGCGACCACCAAGGCCGTTGTCGACAGTTTCACCGTTGTTTCAACCGCGAACGGACGGCGATGCGCAAGGCCATGACTTACGACCAAGGCCGCGAGATGCACGCTCACAAAATCCTCACGGAGCGCACGGACATTCAGATCTATTTCGCCGATCCGCATAGCCCTTGGCAGCGCGGATCAAATGAAAATACGAATGGTTTGTTGCGCCAGTAAATGCCCAAAGGGTCCGATATGGCGATTTATTCACAGAACGAGCGCGACGCCATCGCCTTGTCGCTTGATACACCCCAGAGCACGCCTCGCTTATGAAACACCAATCGTCGTCTATGCTCAGCACATCGCGTTACTACAACACCCGGTCGATACTGTTCATTAACCCAGTGTTGCGCTTGATGCTTGAAACCGCCCTTTGTTAAATTCGCCCGCACCTTCGCAGGTCACCGTCACGCTCTCATCCGGCGCCACCCAGGCGCGAGTGTCCGGGATTGACAGAGCACCTCAGTTTCAGTCAAGATAGTTTCCTGCTTTCCGCCCTGCTCCAAGCGATCTGGAACGCGATGCTACGCGGGAACCGGGACCGATTCCTGTCCATGCCTTGGATGAGCATCACTATCGCGGTGGTCTCCACGCTTATCGTCCTTTTCTCGCCGTGGCCGTCCGACGCGGCTTGGCCGTACATCATCCCATCGGGGCTCTTGCATATCGTCTACAAGGTGAGCCTCGTGCGGACTTATTGTCACGGCGATCTGGCGCAAGCGTATCCGATTGCGCGTGGCTCTTCGCCGCTACTTTTCACGCTCGGCTCGGTGCTCTTCGCGCATAACGCGATCAGCCCCCCTTGCACGCTCTCGGAATCGTGATGATATCGGGCGCCATCATTGCGCTCGCGCTGCAGGGGCCCCACGTGTCGCGCGCAGTTGCGCTGTCCCTGCTGACGACTGGCGACGATAGCGCTCTATACCGTGATCGACGGCATCGGCGTGCGGTTATCTGACGGCCACGCGCCCGCCTACACCGCGTCGATGTTCCGGTTCTTTTGACTGATGCCCTTGCTGTTCGTCGCAATGCGTGGGGTGGCGGCACTATGGATACCAGTAGGGGCGACACCAAAATCGGTCGGCTCGTCGCTCGCCGGCGGCTTGGTGTCGATCGCGGAGTATGGCATCGTGATTTGTGCGACGCAGTCGGGCGCGATGGGAGCGGTATCGGCGTTGCGCGAGACTAGCGTGGTGTTCGCGGCGCTGACACGGCGGGTGTTTCTGCGGGAAGCGGTAAATGAAAAACGCTGGCTCGCGTGCGTGATTGTCGCGGCCGGGGCGATTTGTCTGGGAGTTTGACTCGACCAGATTTCAATCCACACCTGACGCAGTAGCTTTGCTTTGCGCGCAACGGTCGAGGAGCTTCCGCAGTCGAATCCTCGTGGTAAATTCGGCGATTTGAGAGTTGTCTACGCTTTTTAATGATCAGGCCGTTGATTGTTCACTAAAGAAAGCAGCATGACTTGACGCGACATCTTTGTTGACAACTACCGTAAGGCAGATTACGCCATATAGTACTTGTCTCACGATCGATTGGGGAGTTTGCGGTGTCGGTAAAAAAACAGTTGGTACGATTTAATTAAACCGCTTTTATTTCCAGTTCGTTCTCTTGCAATAAACCAAGTCAAGATTTAGGCCAACCTGACTGATCCCGGACCAATCTCGATTGGCCTCTTGGCCAGCGTTCTAGACATTGGCTTTGGCGATTTCATATACTGCTTTTTTATGCCGGATTGAACAGATCACGTCCTTAATGGTGCGTACTGCTGGCGTCAACAATTGAATGCCGCTATGACGATGCTCACGGCGTACTTTGAATAAAGCGTTGCACTGTGAGCGCTCCATCAACCGCAGGATTTCGCCTTTATGGAGCAATTCAGTCGAACGACTCACAAGCCTGCGTGATAGGTTGGACTACCGCCATCTGATCCTGCTCACCAGATTTTATGATGGAACCTGCGCGCTACGTACTTTTACTTGAATAACAACGGGCAATATTTGGTCAATTCTGACTAGCGTTATCGGCGCGGCATGCGCATCCGTAGCAGCGGTGTAGATCCAGCGGTCAACGAAACGGTAAGCTTGCGTTGTGCAAAGAAGTGCCAAACCGATAAAGGTGCGCATTTGCTGTCGCAGGTCCGTGCGGGGGTCTTGAATGACGAGTTGAAGATGCGAAAAAACCGATACCGCTTCTTTTCCCAGACAAGAATAATCATGCCTGTAAAACGAACGCCTGGCCTGGTTGCCTCAGGTTTTTAATTACAAATATAGCCGAAGCGAAAACACAAATGAAAAAGCTGCTGCTGAATTTAGTGGCTTACAGATTTTGATTGTTTCCAGATTGATTTCGATTGACGTCCCCAAAGCGATTGAGCGCTCTTTTCACCCCCGTTATTGCAACGTGCGTATCAATGAGCACGCATTTGCACGATTGTCCTCTAATTTAAGTCATATTTTCATATGGACTAAGTTACAGATCTACTATGATAGGTAAATTCTTAATTTATCGAAATATTAACGTATTTAGTAAATCTGAATCGTCCGGTTAATCTGTGCCCGTTAGCTTCTCTCTACAACTAACGGCCCCGATGAAAATTGAAGGGTACTTAAATAACTGAAGCAGCAGTGGTACCGATATATTTTTTAAATTAAAGATCCGAATCTTAAGGTAGACGCAAAATATTCAATATTAATTTTTTTCGATGCGTACAGCCATATCGATTCTATTATTCAGTTACCCGTAAAATTTATATGAATCTCTAGCATGAGTATTAACAAAGGAACAAAAAATGATGGAGCTTTACGGTGTCGTATTAATATTATCTTTATTGGTTATTACGATACTGTTGATAATCATTATAGAGGAAGTGAAGGAAGAGAAATCCCCCAACTCATGAAACTGATTTCGGCCTGAGCACTGCCCGCTGCGATCAAAATTGCGATCAAAGTAGAAAATATGTAGATTCATGACGGCAAAAATAAGAGATAGATACTTCCACGAAAATTATTACATAACCTCGATTCGAGGTATTGATTTATTTTTCCAGCAAAATGCCTGACTAAGTTCAGAAAATAATGTGCCCATTTTTACTGGTGCTTTGTAACGAGCGCCCACCGTTTTAGCATATTTTGTCACTATTACACTAGCGGCTTGATTAGATGGCCAAGTGTTCGTCGACTAATCGATCCTTCGCTTCAACGTCAGCAAAATTATGAAAATCGTTATTTTTTGTGAAAATAGCACGGACATCAAGGATATCTGCAAAGAAATTTTCGTTAGTGGATATAAATATGATGTGTTTCACGACGAAAAAAATCTATTCAAGAGGTTGCATAAAGAAGGTTATGATATGGTAATAGTGCATGTCCACAACTTTATGTTAAAGTATCAAAATTTTTTAACTGAAATAAGAACTAAAGTATATTACCTAATTCCTGCCATTGTCATATCCAATGACTCGACAGAAGGAGAGGTCGTTGGGGCCTTTGAAGCCGGTGCGGACGACTTTCTGGTGAATCCGATAAGACCCAGAGAGTTAATAGCGAGAGTGAAGGCATTATTCAGGAGAAGTTATCTTCGTTGCAATGAAAATGCGAAAATAACAGTGAATAATTATGTATTCGAACCACTCATAAATCGTGTCACGGTCTCGGGCGACCTCATAGAAATGAGGCCTCGAGAATTTAAACTCGCACTTCTCCTATTTTGTAATTTTGACCGAGCTCTGTCTCGGGAATATATTTTAAGAAAAATATGGAAGTCGGAAAGTAATAACAATATTCGATCAATCGATTCTCACATAGCCCGTATTCGTCTAAAATTATTTTTAATTCCAAAAAATGGCTATAAATTAGCACCGGTTTATGGTTATGGGTATCGTTTAAGTGAAGTTAATAAGATGATAGCTTAATAATTATAAATACTCTCTAAATTTTTTTTGATTTTTGGTACGGTTTAAGGTTTTTAATGTATTTATATGTAACTAATACATCCTTCTTATAAGAAAAAATGCGTTTTTTTAAGCATTCGCAAATTACTTAGTTACTCGACCAGAGTGATTTCGATATCAGCAGAATTCCAGATAACAATGCATACATTTTATTGGCGATCTTCTGGGTCTTTAATACAGCGCCAACCAAAAGCGCATGCGCCGCAACCACTTCCTTACACAGATCAACGCAGCATGGCTATGGACCCCGCTGCGAAAAGAAATTGAACTGTTTTATCGGAAGGGAGAATGCCCAGGTCTCTCGCTGCTTATCCTCACACTTATGCTGCCGATGCGATATGGCTTAGCAATGATTGGACTGTTTGACCAAGGTACCGATGATGCAATTTACCCGTCAGGTGAGTCATCATTTTGTTGGCATCAATCTTGGCAGGGACTTTACACCGGCTACTATCCTGCCGAAATCTCATAGTCTGCTCGAAAAGTACGGCTTCATCCGAGAGGTTTTTGAGGTGGCTAACGCACACTAGGCCATCAAAGGTTTGCTCATGCCTAACGCCAAGTTGATCGCTGTGTCACCCTCGAAAAAAAACAAAATGAGACAAGCGGCCAGGAATGCCTCAGTCCAAAAAAGCAATAACATGCACTTGAGCATAAAGGCTCATGTCAGGGTTGACGCCGCCTTCAAATTGGTGCTCAGCGCGATCGAAACGGCTGGAGATGCTTTCTGACGTGTCCATTTCATTTAATAAAAACGTTAGTGGATAGCAAGCTTCATTCGACTGCACCTGGAAATAATTCAGCGAAAAGAGGGATATCAAGCATGATGTCTTTGTCGTGATTACGTTCATTGGGTTGAGCATTGGTCGAGCTAACCGCCGCTAGACTCCGCTTACAATAATCATTATAGTACCTAGCACAATATGTATTTTCCCTAAATAACGCTAGCTTGAACCTCCTGTCTATATGCGCCGTCACTTGCTTTGTGTTTTTTTAGCCCGTACTAAACACGATCAAAAAAAATCCTCTGCGCTGGAAAAGTTTGATGTAGAAGGATGCCGTAACGTTCAATATGCCTCATCTTGGGCTGCCTACCTCCACCGTTGCACATTTTTTTTAACTACATTATCAATACTGCTGCTCATAGCCTCACCTGCACGCGCTATCGATTATACTTTCCCTGGTTATCTCCCGGCCGGCTGCAGCGGCAGTGATGGCTCCTATACTTGCGGTGCACTGTCCATCGCTGCGGGCGATACGATCAGTGTGTTCGCGCCAGCAACTGTTATGGTAAATGGTGCATTTTCAGTTGGCGCCAGCTCCCAGATTAACAGGGGAGGAAAGGCCTCAGATTTAAGTTTTATCGTCAGTGGCGCCATAGGACTTGGCGCAAGTTGCATATCAAATGCAAACTTGACCTCAGGAGCCGCAATTAATATAGGTGCCAATAGCATAATGAGCGGCGATGTCAGTACCAATATGGGGGCCTTCACATTAGGCGCTGGCGCCACCATCACAGGCAGTATCAATACGGTTCAGGGGGCAGTGACAATCGGGGCAAATAGCACCGTCAGCGGCAGCATTGCAAGCAGCCAGACGGGTGACATAACGTTGGGTGCATCGGATCAAATTGGTGGTAGTTTAAGCACATCAAGTGGAAGCATCGGGATCGGCGCCGGAAGTACCGTAGGTGGGTCAATCTTTAGCAGCGCAGTGGGTACCATTACACTGGGTGCATCGTTAACAGTCAACGGTACTGTGGGCACTACGTCCGGTGCCATCACCGTGGGTGCCGCCACGGAGGTTGACGGTTTGATTTCTACTAACGGGTCGGATTCTATTACACTTGGCAACGTCGCGGTAGTCAAAAGCGTGTGTTGTCTCAGCACAGGAGATAGTAGCTGCGTTTTCGATAACACTAACTTACCTCCCCCTCAGTCATGTCCGACTCCTAACAGTGCAGGAGGGACTTCCACTGTAAGCAGCTTTGATTGTCTCGAGACCAGCAGCAACACGCCTTGGGTCGCTACGGCACGCAAGCCGCTCTTTACCAAGTTGGTCAATGCGAATTTTACGTTTGACATCGCCGCGCTTAAATCAGATGGTACATTAGCGACCGGATACGGTGGAGCGGCTGGAAATACCAAATCAGTCGTGGTGGACTTACTCATCGACACCACGCCGCCCGCAAGTTGTACGGCGCTCGCGAGTCAAAGTCCCCTAGCATCTCAAACGGTAAACTTTTCCGCGAGCAATCTCGGTCGCTCAACGACAACTAACTTTAACCTGTCCAGTGCCGCCGCAATATTACGTTGCCGTGTCAGGGAATGCACTGAAAGCAGTTGCGCTAGCTTCACAACATTGGCACCTGCCTGCTCTTCCGATCAATTCACGGTACGACCTTCTGCCGCCGTACTGGCGACCTCGGCTACGGCCGCAGCGCCTTCTGCGACGGCAACCCCCGCTATCAATGGCGGCAAAGGCTTTAGCTTACTCTCCACCACTAACGCCAATAGCAGCTACGCCGGGGTCCTCACTCTTGATACGACTAAATTGACGGCACAAACCGCCACGCAGGCCTCCAGCCAGCAAAGCGGCGGCGTGGTTGGCACCCTCTCGCCCTCCTCGCTGACCACCAATGCGGCGGCCATCAATGCGACTTACAGCGAAGTGGGCTATCTGTATCTCGCCCCGGGTACATATCGCGACGATGCCTTTACGGCTGTTGATAGTGCGACTGGCGATTGCATTACCAGCACCTCGTCCGATGCGAACCTTGCTGACACATTGGTCGGAGGAAAATATGGCTGCAGCGTAGGCAATAAGGGAGCGGTATCGCTCGGCCGCTTCATACCGGATCACTTTACGATCAGTACTGCACCGGTAATCGCAGCTTGCGCCGTCTCCAGCACGCCTTTTAGTTATTTTGGACAAGATGGATTCACCACCTCTTTTGGCCTGACAGCACAAAACCTTACCAATGGCGTCACTCAAAATTACACGGGCGCATTCGCTAAATTAAATTTGACGAATTATTTCAGCTATGGCTTCAGTACGAGTTTGTTACCTACAGGCTCGACTCTATCCAGCGGCGCAGCGGGCACCAGTGGCACCTGGGTTAACGGAGCGGCGAGCGTGTCAGCAGCGCAGCAAATCAGTCGCCCGGATACGCCGAAAGCAGAGACCTTTGTGACCGTCCTTGCCGCACCGAGCGACGGCGAAGTTGCAGCGGGGGCCGTCACTGCGGTCGGCGCCCCCACCAGCTTACGTTACGGGCGGCTCAAGATGCAGAACGCGCACGGATCCGAGTTGCTAGCGTTGCCGGTGCCGCTCGAAGCCCAATATTGGACTGGATCTTATTACGTCACCAACACGGCAGACAGTTGCACGGTGATCCCCGCATCCAGCATTACGATGTCCAATTACCAAAAACAACTAGTCGCATGCGAAACGCAGCTTGCGCCTACCGGAAATAGCACCTTGGCCGGAGGGAAATTACCCGGTGCAGGACTGGTCCTCACTAAGCCAGGGGGAGGCAACGTTGGAAGTGTTGACCTTTCAGTCAACCTCGGCGCTACCGCCACTGGCAACAGTTGCGTGAGTGCCGTCCAGTCTGCCGCGACCGCTGCCAAGATTCCCTGGTTCGGCGTGAACCCTGCTGCTCGTGCAACATTTGGTCTTTATAAATCGTCCATTATTTATCAGCGTGAAATGTATTAAAACCGGCGCGTTTCGAATGATTTTTCGGCTGTTCTCGATTGCGCTATTATTTACTTTTTTTAAAAAAGTTTGGCAACAATATTTTAGAAACCACGAATCTATTAGCTGGAAAATTTTTCCTTCCAGCGATGGGTTGCTAATTAGCCTTCCATTTTTTTAGCGAATGATCAGCGGCGCTCAAGCTGTTAGTGATGACGTTCTGGAAATCTCATTTGCGTCCGGCCGGGCCTCGTGCCACACAGCGATCTGCTCGACGAGCGGATCCGTTTCGCGGCATTTCAGGCCAACGTTGCCTAACTGAGGTACACCGAGTTCACTACCAAACTTGTTTTTTGGAAAACCACTCCTCAGAATTTTGCCATGTTCCATATCCGGGCATCACAGCTCCGTGCGATTTCAAATTTCGTTACTAATAATAAAGGTATGTTTCGAGATCTCATCCTCTCGCGCTAAACCTGAAACTAGCATGTTATCCCCTCACCATCATTTGCATCAAATTGACTTCCTTTCGTTCGGTAGTTGTCAACAACGACGTCGCGTCAAGTCATTCTGCTTGATTCAGGGTTTCTGCCTGGTTCAATATGCGTGCTGCCGCTGATATCGCGGGTAACGTCGAACAAGCAACTTATTGCCATAAAAACAACCAACTTCCGCTTTTTGACAAAAACACCGCAAGATCTCCTTTCTGCAGGATTCACTGAAGCGCTTATTCGATACATCCAATCGCTTCAAGCCGGTTTCGATGGATGATTTTCACCGCACTCAATACTTAAATGACGCATTAAAATGGAAATGGTGCTGGTTGCGCTAGTTAAGCTCTTGAAGCGCCGCTAAAAAACTACGGCACGATGACTGCGCGATAGAAAATATTCAGGGTTTTTGATCCAGCGCCAGATTAAGTTCCAATACATTGACCCGAGGCTCGCCGAAGAAGCCCATGCTGCGTGTCAGTTGTCTGGCATCGATCATTGCGCGCACTGCTTCGACGCTGAGCTTACGTTCCCGAGCGATCCGGGCGGCCTGATAATAGGCTGCAGCGATGCTCATCTCCGGGTCCAGGCCACTACCGGAGGCGGTGACCAGATCAACAGGAATCGATAGAGTATTTCCAGGATCAGCTGCTTTCAATGCCGCGATACGACCCTTGACTGCATCAATCAAGGCGGGGTTGCCGGGGCCAAAATTAGAACCGCCGGACGAGCTTGCGTTATACGGCATCGGGCTGGTAGCGGACAAGCGTCCCCAGAAATATTGGGGAGCAGAAAACTCTTGTCCAATCAGTCGCGATCCGACTGTTTTACCGTTATGGATAATAAGGCTACCTGCGGCCTGGTCCGCAAAGGCGACCTTACCAATACCGGTGACCACAAGGGGATAGACGATCCCGCAAATGAGCGTAAGGACGGTGAATAACACAAGTGCAGGGCGCAACATCGGGCTGGAAACGTTTTCGATGATGGTCGGTGATGTTTTCATTTCAATTCTCCTATACCAGATTAAGTGCGGATAACACCATATCGATCAGCTTGATGCCGATAAACGGCGCAATGATTCCGCCTAATCCATAAATCAACAGGTTCCTGCGGAGCAGCGCAGCGGCACCCACTGCGCGATATTTAACGCCTTTTAGTGCTAGCGGAATCAACGCGACGATGATCAGGGCGTTAAAAATGACGGCGGACATGATGGCTGAGGATGGGCTTGCCAGATGCATGATATTGAGCGCAGCGAGTTGCGGATAGGTGGTCACAAACGCGGCTGGAATGATCGCAAAATACTTGGCGATATCATTCGCTATCGAGAACGTGGAGAGTGCGCCGCGTGTCATCAGCATTTGTTTGCCGATCTCAACGATTTCCAGCAGCTTGGTAGGATTGGAATCCAGATCGACCATGTTGCCAGCTTCTTTGGCGGCTTGCGTGCCACTGTTCATCGCCACCGCGACGTCCGCTTGCGCCAATGCTGGCGCATCGTTAGTGCCGTCACCGGTCATCGCAACCATGCGCCCCTCGGACTGATATGAGCGAATCAGCTTGAGCTTGTCTTCAGGTGTTGCCTCAGCCAGAAAATCGTCAACGCCCGCTTCAGCGGCAATGGCGGCGGCCGTCAGACGGTTGTCGCCGGTAATCATCACCGTTTTAATGCCCATCTGGCGCAACTCGGCGAAGCGCTCTTTGATGCCGCCTTTAACGATGTCTTTTAGTTCGACCACGCCCATCACCGCGCCGTTATCGACCACCACCAACGGTGTGCTGCCGCGCCGCGCCACGTCGTCGACGCTGCGTGCAACTTCCGCCGGGAACGGCTGGCCTAACGATGCGACGTATTTTTTCAACGCTTCGGATGAACCTTTACGAATCAAACGGTCACCGATGTCAACACCACTCATTCGCGTTTGTGCGGTGAAGGGCACAAACACCGCATGGAGCGAACTCATAGCGCGTTCACGGATATTGAAACGCTGCTTTGCCAGGACAACAATGCTGCGCCCTTCAGGCGTTTCATCGGCAAGCGACGCCAACTGGGCAACATCCGCCAGTTGCTGTTCACTAATCCCAGGCGCAGGAATAAAGGTTGATGCCTGGCGGTTACCGAGCGTGATGGTGCCGGTCTTGTCGAGTAATAACACGTCGACGTCACCAGCGGCTTCGACCGCACGCCCTGACGTCGCAATCACATTGGCCTGCATCATGCGGCTCATTCCAGCGACACCGATGGCAGACAGCAAACCGCCAATGGTCGTCGGAATCAGGCATACCAGTAAGGCGATCAGTACTGTGATCGTAATCGGCGTACCGAATTTGGCGGCCGACACGCTGAAAAGTGAAAACGGCAATAGCGTAACGGTCACCAGCAGGAATACGATGGTGAGCGCGACCAACAAAATTGTCAGCGCGATCTCGTTAGGGGTTTTTTGCCGTTTCGCTCCCTCAACCATCGCGATCATGCGATCCAGAAATGCTTCACCAGGATTCACGGAGACGCGGACGACCAGCCAATCGGACAGAACCCGCGTACCACCAGTGACGGCTGAAAAATCCCCCCCGGACTCACGAATCACAGGTGCAGACTCTCCTGTGATGGCGCTTTCATCCACGGATGCAACGCCTTCGATAACCTCACCATCGACTGGTACAACGTCGCCAGCCTCGATCAGCACGATATCGCCTTTACGCAAATCACCTGCCGAAATTGGTGACCACTTGCTTTCAGCGCCATTCTTTGCGGCGGCATTAAGTAATTTTTTGGCGTTAACGGTTTGCTTTAAAGCCCTTAACGATTCGGCTTGGGCTTTGCTGCGCCCTTCTGCCAGTGCTTCGGCAAAATTGGCGAACAAAACAGTAAACCAAAGCCATACCGATATGGCCAGAATAAATCCCGGGCTGGCCTCACCCTTTCCAAACCACGCTTGAAAAAACAGCAGAGTGGTAAGAATACTGCCGACGTACACCACAAACATGACCGGATTACGCAACTGGGTGCGTGGCGTCAGTTTCTTAAATGATGCGACGATTGCGGGACCCAGTAGCTTGGAATCAAACAACGTCAACTTACTACGAGAACTATTGGAGGACATGATGTTCCTTATTATTTATGTGGCGACTAATGTGCCAACGCTGGGGCGACGGACATGTGCAGATGCTCAACAATCGGACCCAGGGCCAATGACGGCACGTAGTTCAGCACTCCCACCAGCACCACGACCCCGATCAGCAGCACCACAAAAAGAGGACCGTGCGTTGGCATCGTGCCTGCATTCGGTTCCAAGCGTTTCTTTGCCGCGAGTGAACCGGCAATCGCCAGGATCGCAATAATGATCACAAAGCGTCCGAACCACATGGCAATGGCCAAACTGATGTTGTAGAACGGCGTATTGGCTGACAGACCGCCGAACGCACTGCCGTTATTGTTGGCCGCCGAGCTAAAGGCGTACAGGATCTCGGTGAAACCGTGTGCGCCGGGATTAAAAATACCGGCAGTCCCGGCCGTCACCATCACGGCGATGGCGGTGCCACCCAGCACCAGCAATGGCACCGCGAGAATCGCAATCGCAGTCATCTTCATTTCGAACGACTGGATTTTCTTACCCAGATATTCGGGAGTACGACCGATCATCAGACCGGCGATAAATACCGCCATAATGGCAAATACCAACATGCCGTACAGGCCGGAACCGACACCGCCAAAGACTACTTCACCCATTTGCATCAGCGCCAGCGGAACCATGCCGCCAAGTGCTGTGAAGGAATCATGCATGGCATTTACCGCACCACAGGATGCGGCGGTGGTGATAGCAGCGAACAAGGCCGACGCACTAATGCCGAAACGAGTTTCCTTGCCTTCCATGTTGCCACCAGACTGCAACAGGCTATGCGCCTGATCGATACCAAGTGCACTCAAGCCAGGATGTGATTGCTGTTCAGCAAACAGCACGACGACTGTCATGATTACAAAGATGACGGTCATTGCCGCCAGCACTGCCCAGCCCTGTCGAATATCCCCGACCATGCGGCCGAACACAAAGCACAGCGCCGCAGGAATCAGAAAAATAGCCAGCATCTGCATAAAATTCGACAACGGCGTTGGATTTTCGTAGGGATGGGCTGAATTGGCATTAAAGAAGCCACCACCATTGGTGCCGATCATTTTGATCGCCTCTTGCGACGCGACCGGTCCCATTGCCAAGGTTTGGGTTGACGTAGTCAGCGTTTCCAGTACAGGATTGCCGCTGGCGTCTTTGGTAGCCTGGCCATCAGCACCAGCTTTGGGCTGTTGATAGGTCAGCGCTTGCACCAACGAGACATCCTTATAAGCATCAAAATTCTGAATTACGCCCTGGCCCATCAACACCACCGCAAATACCAGAGAAAGCGGCAACAATAGATACATGGTGGAGCGCGTCATATCGCGCCAAAAATTACCCACCGATTGCGACGAGTGACGTGCAAATCCGCGAATCAAAGCAAATGCCACCGCAATACCCGTAGCAGCTGAGAAGAAATTTTGCACAGCCAACACCAGCATCTGCGTCAGATAGCTCATGGTGCTTTCGCCGCCGTAGCCCTGCCAGTTGGTGTTACTAATAAAGCTGACTGCCGTATTAAATGAGGAATCCGCCGAAACGTTAGCAAAGTGCTGCGGGTTGAGCGGAAGCCACACCTGAACGCGTTGCAGCGCATAAGTCACCAGGGCGCCGAGTGTATTAAACAACAGCAGCGCAAGCGCATAACTTTTCCAACCCATCTCTTCGTTTGGCGACATGCCAGCTAACCGATATAAACCATGTTCGCAGCGTGCCAGCCAGCCCATTCCCGGAATCGGTTCATCACCGGCAACACGGACGATCAATTTCGCAAGAGGATAACTAAGCAGCAACAAGACGACTAAAAATACCGCGAGCAGCAGGATCGATTGGGAAGTCATCAGAAATCCTCCGCGTTCAACAACGCCAAGATCAAATACACCAGCAGGGCCACCGTCGCCACCGCACCAAGTACATAAAACGGATTCATTTCCGGTCCTCCAACTTTTTACAACCCGCTGCCAAAGCCCAGGTCAAACCAAAAAATACGATGATTGCGGCGAGAAATACGCCATCCATTAGCAAATCCATAATGCCCCCGAAGTCGTTATTCAACATTGACAGGCTATCGGGAAGTTTCTAAAAATGGTGTAAAGACTATGGCGGAGGGTGTAAACAAAGTGTAAAAATGCAGGTATTCGTAGCAACGCGCTATTCAATCAAGGCGTTGAATTAACGCTTCGATGCGAGACGCTGATATTACCCGAAGCCAACTTGATAAAAGGTTACCCTCGTAACCAATCGGCTTGCCAAACGCGGTACACTTCCCGCGTTGCCGTCATTGCTATAGAGACTACTCATGCACTACGCCCTAGACCTGCGGACGTTTATTTTCAGTCACTATTTTTATACCGGCCTACGGATTGCCACTGGTGTGGTGGGCTTGACCCTGTTGGTGCTGCCATTCACCGACCTGCCGACTGCGATGACGGTCTGTATCGGCGCTCTTTCAACGAGCCTGATGGACCTACCCAGCACGCTGCGGCACAAATTCAATGAAATGCTCTCGAGCGTCTTGCTTTGTTCAATCGTCACGCTGATTATTAGCCTGTGTGCGCCGTTTCAATGGTTGCTCAGCATCATGCTGGTATTGGTGACGTTTTTAGCCTGCATGATGGTTGTGTATGGCAAGAAAGCGATGCCCTTGCAGTTCGCTGCCTTGTTCGCGATGACGCTGTCGATGAGCAATACTGTGTCGATTGCCGGTGCGTTTCTTCATACCGGCTGGTTTCTCGGAGGCGGCCTGGTGTATCTGGGATATTCCATGGTGGTGTCGTGGTTTCTGCGACATAGGATCAAGCAACAAATTCTGGCCGAAGCATTATTTGAGTTGGCGCGCTATCTTGATATCAAAGCCGACTTTTACGATATGCATGTTGAACTTAACAACCAGTTCAATCGACTGGTGCGACAACAAATTGTGTTGGCGGATAAACAGCAAGCGTCCCGCGATCTAATTCTGCGTGGTCCCAAAAGCCAGCAAAACGCGATTTTGGTGCAAGTACATTTCGGTATGTTTGATCTGTACGAATATATTTTGTCGACGCACACCGACTATATGGAACTGCGCGAACATTTTGCCGATGCCGATATCCTGACCTATTTTCGCGACTTGATTAACAAGGCGGCCAAGGATATCGAAACCATCGCCTACGCCATCACCCGCAAGCGCGCTTCCTTCCGGACAATTAGTTACAAGGCCGAATTTCGGGCGATTGACGTCGAGTTACAACAGCTTCAACAAGATAGCCTTGCCGGAAAAATACCGGAAGTAGCTATGGATCTGATCCGCGTCACGTATAACAAAATACGCGATACGGTCGATATGATCGACGAATTGCACCGGGCCACACAGGCCACGCGGGGCGAATTACCGGAGATGTTGGGAGCGGACATGACGCCGTTTCTGACGCAACAAAAATATCAGTTGGGTGTGCTGGTCGCCAATTTGCGCTGGCAATCACCGTCCTTTCGTTTTGCGTTGCGGGGGGCAATGGCGATCACGGTTGGCTTACTCATCGCAGCACATCTGCCGTATACCTCGCATGGCTACTGGATCGTGCTAACGATTGCGATCATCTTAAAACCGAGCTTCAGTCAGACCAAACAACGTCGAAGCGACCGTCTGCTCGGCACCCTGATCGGCTGTGTCGCAACCGCATTGATTCTTCATTTCGTCCACGAACCAGTGGCGCTTCTGGGATTTCTTTTCATCGCCACGGTAGCCGCCCCCGCCTTCATTTACGTCAAATACCGCTACACCGCGATTGCAGCCAGTATGCAGATATTGTTGCAAATTAATTTGGTGATACCTAGTAGCGGCCACGTCATCGGCGAAAGACTGCTGGATACGATCATCGGGGCGGTCATTGCGACAGCGTTCAGCTTTGTACTACCGAGTTGGGAATATAGGACATTGCCGCAACTGGTACGACGCGTACTGACCAGCAATATGGGCTATCTTGACGCTGCAAATAATATGTTACAGGCGAAAACCCCGGACGATTTTATTTATCGGGTATCGCGCAAGCGCTTTCTCGATAGCATCGCAGATTTGGTGTCCACCCTGGTCCGGATGCTGGATGAGCCTGCCAGCAAGCATCGGGCGGTCGAGGAATTGAATCAATTTATCATACAAAATTATCTGGTCATGGCGCATGTGGCAGCGATGCGTTTGCTACTCAAACGCAATCAGGATAGTTTGCCGCGCCCTGCAGTGAATGCGTTGTTGCAGCAGGCAACGTCGCATGTTTGCCTGTCGCTAACCCTGGCTGAGCAAGTTCTCAATCCTAAAAGTGAGCCGTTATCAGCAGTCGATCCGTCTCCAATCGAGGCGGTTGATATTACCGCTGAAACGACATTGTGGACAGGCTGGTGGCCGTTGCAACGCAGGGTTGAGTTGCTGTATCAGGATGCGGATAAGATTTCTTTGCGGAGCGCGGATATTGGAAGAATATTGGGGCAAGTGGCCTGAGTGCCGACCAGGGTGACCAGGGTGAATGGCGGCGCTGAGCAACATGACAGCGATACCGCTCATTTTGGGCGTTACCCCTGAAACCGTCCTTCCGGCAGGCCACGCACATCGGTCAGCGGTATGCTAAAAACCCCGCCCGCTTGTGGTTCGGATTCCAGCGCCAGTTCGGATAAATCTTCGCGCGCGGTTGTGACGAACAGGGTAGACAATCCGGTGCCGCCGAATGCAACGCAGCTCGGTTGCGAAACAGGGATGGCGATGATGCGATCAATGCGGCCATCGGGGGCGAAGCGAACGACGCGATAGCCGCCCCACTGCGCATTCCATAGGCCGCCCTGGCTATCAATCGTGGAGCCGTCGGGGGAACCCGGTTGATCGTGGAGATCGGCGAATAAACGGTCGTTATTGAATGCAACAACGGGAACCGGAACGGTTTTATCTAACGATTCATAGTCGCAACAGCGAATCGTGTTGCTGATCGTGTCACAGTAATACATTGTTGCGCCATCCGGACTAAAACAGATACTGTTGCTGATTACCACAGGTGAAAGAGGCAGGCGCTCTAACGTTAAATCGGTATTAAGGCGGTAAAAACTGCAGTTCGGGGCGCGGTCTGCGGCGTCGGATTTTGTACCGAAGACGAAGCGTCCTTGCCGGTCACAACGGCCGTCATTGATCCGTGTGGTATGCAGATCTGCTTCAACCGCTACTATCGGCGTTACCTGACCACTGGAAAAATGAAACCAGGCCAATTGGGACGCCAGGCCCAACAATAACC
The DNA here is from genome assembly GCF_016917355.1 of Glaciimonas sp. PAMC28666. Lineage (GTDB taxonomy): Bacteria > Pseudomonadota > Gammaproteobacteria > Burkholderiales > Burkholderiaceae_D > Glaciimonas. The sequence continues at coordinate 973,393 of NZ_CP070304.1, forward strand.
GGTCGTCATCGAGCGTCAGTGCAAATGTCGCCAGCATCTCGGGCATAGCCCAGCTTTGCGTCTCACCACTAGCGAGCGTGTGGCACCACAACCGCGATGCAAGAATATCAGTCCATAACAACCGTCCGGACCGTTCACACCACAATACGCCCTCGCCTAACAAATGCTTGCCATCCACCAGCAGTTTAACTGTCGTCATCTTGGTATCCATTTGAGTCGCTTGCAGAAGGCTCCTTAGGCCCAGCCGCCGTCCACGATAAAATCCTGCGCTGTGCACATCTTGCTGTCATCGGCTGCCAAAAACAATGCCATGCGCGAAATGTCGGCCGAATCCAGACGTGTCTTCAGACACTGCATCTGATCGATTTCCCGGTCGCCGGCTTCGTCTACCCATAACCTGATTTGCTTTTCAGTCATTACCCAGCCCGGCACCAGAGTATTGACGCGAATATTATGCGGTCCTAAATCACGTGCCAGAGAACGGGTCAAGCCTTGAATCGCGGCTTTCGATGTGGTGTAAGCTGGCATGCCGCCGGTTTTGTTCATCCAGCTAATGGAACCAAGGTTGATGATCGAGCCGCCGCCCAGGGTCTGCATGTCATTGATCACCGCTTGTGCCGCAAAAAACTGATGACGCAAATTGACCGCCATCCCATTATCCCAGCTGGCGACAGTGGTTTCTTCAACGCTATGGCGCTGATCGTTGGCCGCGTTATTTACTAACACCGCGATTGGTCCAAAGTGTGCACGCGCCGTATTGATCGCAGTTTGCAGCGCCGGAATATCGCAGACGTCGCAGGGCAAAAAAAGCGGCACATGGCGGCCGGCGCCTTCAGCCATGATTGATGCGATCAAATTGTCTGCGGCCTCCCGATTACGACCAAGGAAGGTCACCTTGGCACCCTGCGCCGCAAATTGCGCAACAATATCGGCACCGATACCAGTGGTTCCACCACTTATCAAGACCGTACGATCTTTCAAACTAGGGTAGCTGGCATACGTTTTATTCAAGCTGGTCATCGTGTTCTGTCCTGTTAGGAATGGTCGTCGCAGGGGCCGAGACCGCAATCAGCCGAGCAAGTCATGTTCTCGCATAACTGCATGCCCAGGGTGGCGCGTGCTGGACAGCCAAATTCGGTTTAGCCCTGTCTATACTTACTTATTGTAAAGAGTTATGCGATATCTTTCTAATGAATTATTCCGCCAAATCAATACCGAATTTGGTATCATTTACTGAACACTGTTCTGCGGGCCGCAAATTCAGGGCTTACGCAAAATCGTCGCACCAGTCGGTTGCCAACCCAGCCGGCTAACCCGAGGGTCGAATACCGGGGCGCGAAGCCGGCCAGAAAAGTACAACGCCGCTAGAGCGGTTCTGCGTAAGTATAATAATGAGGGACAATAGACATGTCACATAGCGACAGTAACTGGTTTCTCCGCGCGCGCCTTAAGACGCGGCAGCTTTTGCTTTTAATTGCGCTTGACGAGGAGCGCAATATTCATCGGGCGGCGGAAGCTTTAAACATGACGCAGCCAGCGGCATCGAAGCAATTGAAAGACCTGGAAGACATGCTGGACGTGCAGTTATTCGAGCGCCTGCCGCGCGGCATGAAACCGACCATCTACGGCGATGCAATGATCCGGCACTCGCGCATGGCGCTGACTAGTTTATCAAAGGCGCACGATGACATCACAGCGCTCAAATCGGGTTTATCCGGACAAGTCGATATCGGTGCGATTCTTACACCGGGAATGAATCTGGTTCCCGCAGCCATTGCGCGGGTCAAGCAACATTCGCCGATGCTGCGGATCGGGATCGAAATCGAAAGCAGTAATATCCTGCTGGAACGCATGCAACGCGGTTCGCTGGATTTTATGGTGGCACGTATTCTTGATCAGGAAGATAACGGCACGCTTGAGTATGAGGAACTGGCCGATGAACCGGTATGTGCGGTCGCGCGTATCGATCACCCGTTGCGCAACGTCTCGAATCTGCAATTAAAGGACATTGCCGATGCTGGTTGGATACTCTCGCCACGCGGCAGTATTTTGCGCCACCGTAGCGACATGATGTTTCACAAGAACGGTCTGCCGCCGCCTGCAAATGTGATCGACACCACCGCCGCATTAGCCATTATCAGTTTGCTCCAGCAAACAGATTTTTTACATGTGATGCCGGTGGAGGTGTCACGTTTCTATGCGCAACTCAATGTGCTGGCTATTTTACCGATTGATTTGCCATGCAAAATGGATGGATTCGGCATCATCACGCGGCGCAATCAACTGCTATCGCCAGGCGCAAAAATCCTGCAGCAAGCGATTCGGGAGGCTGCAAAAACGATTTATTGATGCTGTATTTTATGCTGTATTCCAGTTAGGCCGGGGCCGAGCGCTGCATCGGCCGACTAGCGGCGACTAGCGGCGACATGCGGCGACATGCGGCGAATAAATGATTTATATAATAAATTGGCGCATAATGGACCTTGCTCACCGTTAACCTAGCAGCGGTAACGTAACTTGCCGTCGTTGATCCGTCGCTCCTGGTGCGGATTGGGTGCAACCAGTAAACTGTAGAAAAAAGTTTCGGTAGTGCCCCGTCGCTCCGAAAAAATTCTGATAGTCGAATGTGTTTCGTAAAGCGTAACCTGACGCATTCATTGACTTCTTTCATCAGAATTTTATTTCAAATCCGAAAAATTTTCACGTTCCGTTCATAGTTTCCCGTACTAACAATATATTGGCCTTCATGACAGTCATCGATCCTCACACCATCAATATCGCGACGCAACCACTTATTCAGATAGGCATGTCCCTGCCGGAAGTGAAATGGCCGTATTTGATCAGTCTGACGCGGCTCGGATTGGCATTGGCGCTGGGGCTACTGATTGGGTTGGAGCGCGAGCGACGTGGCAAAGAAGCAGGATTACGGACCTTCGGCCTGATCGCTTTGCTGGGTGGTATGGGCGGTATCCTCGGCGACAATTATGCGTATCTGATTTTACTCATGACTGGCGGTTTGACCGTATTTTTAAATCTGCAACGATTGCGCACACACGTCAGCACGGAATTGACGACCTCGGCTGCCATGCTGATTACTTGCGTGATCGGTATCTTGTGCGGCAAAGGTCACACTGCGACACCGGCATCCGTCATGGTCATTGTCACAGCCTTGTTGGCCTGGAAGGATCGGCTGGCCGGATTCAGCGTGGGCCTGACCGAGGCAGAAATGCGCTCAGCGCTGATGTTGGCGATTCTGGCAATTGTGATTTATCCGGCGTTACCTATGGGGCCAATTGGCCCATGGAACCTGATCGAGCCGCGCGCGGCATGGATTACCGTGATTCTGATTGCGGGTATTGGCTTCGTCAATTACGTTCTCTGGAAAATCTACGGAACACGCGGGATCGCGCTGGCAGGATTTTTGGGCGGTCTGGTCAATAGCAGCGTCACGGTCAATGAGATGGCCTCGCGTGCAAAGGACAATCATCCAGAAACAGTGAGCGCCGCCTATCGGGGCATTCTGCTGGCAACCTCGGCCATGACGATACGCAACGCCTGTCTGCTATTTATCCTGGCACCTGCAGCGGCATTGACGGCTGCGGTACCCTTCTTTTTAATGCTGCTGGTCAATGCCGGATGGTTCTTTATGGACCGTAACGCGCATCGGACCTCGGACGATCAACAGGCTGAACCGGTTGATCTACCATTGCCATTCTCAGTGCCCGCCGCCCTGAAATACGGACTCCTCTTTTTGATATTGCACATCGCTGGGGTGTTAACTCAAAATTACTTCGGCGAATTTGGCTTTTATGCCGTCAGCCTGATCGGTGGGATCGTCTCAAGTGCAAGTGCGGTGGCGGCAGCAGCCAGTTTGCTCACCAACAATGCGATATCGGCACATGTGGTATCAACCGGTGCCGTGATCGCCTCATTGGCAAGCGTGCTGATTAATCTTCCGCTGGTATTACGTGCGCGCAATCGTGGTTTAACGGTGCGCCTATCGCTGGCGATGGTGTCGATTTCCATCGTGGGCATCGTCGGTGCGCTGGCATCCGCACACGTGATACCGATAATGGTCAAACAGTTTCCGGTATTGGCGCAGTTTTACTGATTGAGCAGTTGGACGCAAGGCGCTGCGCAGTAACTTACCAGATGATTTCTGTTGCCAATGCACCGCGTAGTGCATTGCAGACCATCACCTGTTCGGCGATTTGGAGATCTGCACGCGTCAATATGCGTTCTGCGGCATTCCACTTCGGATTATTGAGTATCACACTCCGCATTACCCCAGGGAGCAATCCCGAAGCCAGCGGCGGTGTGTACCAACACCCCCCTATTTTCAGGAATACATTGCTACGCCCACCTTCGGTTAGTTCGCCCAACTGATTAAAAAACAGCATGTCGAATGCATCTCGCTGTTCGGCCAATTGCCAGCCTTGATCATAGCGAGTGCGCTGCGTCGTTTTATGCCGTAAAAACAGATCGTTTTTCTCTGTGGGGGTCTGAGCAAGAATCACTTTCACTGGATGAGGTAAAGCCACCAACGGCGCACTGGTAAAAGCCGCGGTGCCGTCCGCTGATAAGCTTAGACGCAATCTATAGGCGCCGTTCGTTGCAAAACGTGATGTGTGTGCCATCAACTGGCTCCGCATCTGATCCTCGTTCCATTGAAAGCCAAAATACACAGCAGACGACCGCAGACGGCTGAGGTGCAAATCCAGATACCGGCAGCCGTCTTCTCTGGTGGCATGCATCGTTTCAAACAACGAAAAATTACCCCGCAGGCCAGTTAAAAATTGCGCTTTCAATGCACATTCCGCGTATTCATCCGCCGCCATGCTGTCGTACACGATACCCGCTCCTACCCCCATCTCTCCCACACGAATACCATCCTCATTTTGAGCCTCCAGCAGTAACGTGCGTATCGGCACCGATAAGCAGAAATCTCCTATTTTCCGCTCCCCTGTGGGTGCATCAAACCAACCAATCGCGCCGGTATATAAGCGCCGCGGCGCTTTCTCCAGCTCAGCGATAATCTGCATGGTGCGGTGCTTGGGTGCCCCGGTAATCGAACCACACGGGTAAAGCGCTGTCATCAAATCAAGCAGACGAATATCATCTCTTAACCGCGCCTGCACGGTCGACGTCATTTGCAATACCGTGTTGAACTGGCTGACCTCAAATAGCGCCGGTACTGTTACCGATCCGCACTGCGCTACCCGACCTAAATCATTCCGTAGCAGATCCACGATCATCAGATTTTCTGCCCGGTTTTTTGGATCGGCTGCCAACGCCAGCGCTCTCCTCTGATTCTCACTGACCTCACTGACCTCACTGACCTCATTGACCTCATCACTGGCAGCCGCAGTTCCCTTCATCGGGCGCGTGGTCAAAGCGCCTTGATCATGTCGGACAAATAATTCCGGTGACAATGAAAGTACCGCGCGGCCATCCGGCAATCCGATCAGCGCGCCGTAGGGCACCGGTTGCCGCTGGCGCAACTGACGGTACAGCGACAGCGGGCTGCCGTACGCGTCAAAACGCAGGCGAAACGTGTAGTTGACCTGATAGGTGTCACCAGCTTCTATGTAGGCGTGGATGCGCTGTATTGCGGCAGAAAATTCGCTCGCATTGAGGTTGGCCCGAAGGTTGGCGATGCCAGAAAGATCGTCTACAGTACTGCCTGCCAGCCAATCATCAACTTGCACCGCGGTTAATTTTTGCAACTTTCCGAATAACAATACTTCCGCCAGCGGTTCAGCCGCGCTGGCTGACTCAGGCAAGACCAATGGGACGCCCTGCATCGCTGCGCCTAACTCATAGTGGAACAAACTCACCACCTGCAGGCCATCGCGTAAAGCCTGTTGCATTTGATCCAGCAAGTGCGCCAGTGTAGTGGCATCGTGGCACTGCAATGTGCCGCGATAATCGGTGTACAAACGTGAAATTGCAGCGTCGCTTTCAGCACTCCGATCATCGAACAAAGCAAAGCACGCTGAATCGACCACATCGGCGCTTCCGGTGCTATCAACAGGGGTGAGCAGTAAGGGAGGCGTAAAACCAGCAGATGCAAAGCGAGAAGTCATAATCGATACGAGGCGGGAATTGAGACCATTTTAAGCATTCACAGCAGGCAATCTAACGCAAGCGGGCCTTACAAAGAACATTGCAGCGAAGCCTATATGCTACCTGATTGCCGACCGATTAAGGGGTGACCGGCGAAATATCCGGCGAAGGGCTATACTGACGCACCTAAATCTTCGCTCTACGGCAGCTTTGACGGTGCCCGAGGAGGTGCCATAGAATGTCCGCCAACATCACCACCCATGGCAATTTCTCGCGTTTTTCTCACACCTCTGATTGTCGCCTGCGCACTATTCATGGAGAACATGGATGCGACGGTCATTGCCACTTCCTTACCTGCCATGGCGCGTGATATGGGTGAAAGTCCGATCGCGCTAAAACTGGCCATGACATCCTATCTGGTCAGTCTGGCGGTGTTCATCCCGATTAGTGGCTGGATGGCAGATCGTTTCGGGGCGCGCACTGTGTTTCGTACTGCTATCGGCGTGTTCATGTTCGGTTCCATCCTGTGCGGCATGTCGCATACGTTGGCAGAATTCGTCGCCGCACGCTTTTTTCAGGGTATCGGGGGAGCCATGATGGTCCCGGTTGGGCGACTGGTGATATTGCGTACTGTCTCAAAAGCGGACTTGGTCAAGGCGCTTAGTTACCTGACGATTCCTGCGCTGCTCGGCCCCGTGATCGGCCCCCCGCTCGGTGGATTCATCACTACCTATTTTCATTGGCGCTGGATATTCTTTATCAACATTCCGATCAGCATCGTCGGTATTTATCTCGCCAATCGCTATATCCAAAACCTGCGCGAAGAACAAACGGTTCCGTTAGACTGGATTGGCTTCATTCTGTCTGCGGTTGGATGCTCCTGCCTGATGTTCGGTCTGGCCAGTGCCGGTCGGCATCTGGTGAATAGCGACATCTCTTTTATTTGCATGGCAATTGGTGCAACTTCACTTGGCGCCTATGCCTGGCATGCGTTTCATTGCGAACATCCGTTGCTCAATTTGCGTCTGCTGTCGATTCCAACGCTACGCATGAATATCTTTGGCGGCTCATTGTTTCGCGTTGGTATCGGTGCTTTACCGTTCTTGCTGCCGCTCTTGTTTCAGCTTGGATTTGGCCTTTCACCATTTCAATCAGGCTTGTTAACCTGCGCATCGTCAATTGGTGCCATGTTTGTCAAGACGATCACGACCTTCGTGCTGAAACGCTTCGGCTTTCGCACCGTGCTGATTTATAACACTTTGTTCGGTGCCGCCTCGATGGCAGCCTTCGGCGCGTTGACTGCTGACACGCCGCATGTGATCGTGGGGGCCCTGCTGTTGTTAGGCGGTTGTATCCGCTCTATGCAATTCACCAGCCTTAACGCAATCGCTTATGCCGACATAAAGCCGCATCAAATGAGTCAAGCGACCAGCTTGACCAGCGTCGCCCAACAACTTGCCATCGGCATGGGCGTGACGGTGGGTGGTTACTCACTCCAGCTATCAAATCAGCTGCAGGGGCATGCAACGATTGTGAGTTCCGACTTTTGGCCAACATTTGTCACTATCGGCATGATTGCCGTCACCGCGCTCCCCTTCGCGTTAAAACTAAGAGCGGATGCTGGCGATGAAATGTCTGGACGTCGCACTACCTAATATTATGCATAGGTGTGGTCTATAGAGTGCCCTGAGAGGACCGCCCACGACCAGAGGCCAACTTAAACCCGTCGCCACACCAAAAGGCGGTTGTTGGCGGGCATCAGCTGATCTTCTGCTAATACGAGAAGGCTATCTGCCGCCAGCAGCACCAATTCCGCCATGTCCCGTATGCCCATGTGCGCCGCATAATCTTTCAAGCTGGCGTCAAACGCAGCATTGCTAGCGCTGGTAAATTGGCCGTCAACATTAAACGGCCCATAGGTGCAGAAGCTGCCACCGGTCGGCAGCAATCGTCCCACGCCTGAAAACATATTCTGCACTTGCGGCCAGGACATGATGTGACAGGTGTTGGCGGTGTACACCGCGTCGTACTGTCCCACCAGGGATGCCGCCCAGTCTGCATCGTCCATATCGAGCGTTAACGGCGGCAATACGTTGGGCAGTGCAGCCTCTTCTTGCCAAGCCAGAATGCTGGGGTGATTTGCCGCCAGGTCGCTGGTTTGCCATAGCAGATTTGGAAGCTGTTCAGCGAAATAAACAGCGTGCTGGCCGGTGCCGCTGCCGATCTCCAGTACGCGTCGGGACGTCTGTAAATGACGCGCCAGAACCGCTGCAATAGGATCACGATTACGCTCGCAAGCGACAGAAAATTGTTTACTCATTGTTATGTATTCCATTTCAATCGAATGACTATGATAGCCAAATAACGGAAATAACAGAAGTCAGCACTGGTGTAGCCGGCAAAATGACAAAGGGGAACGGAAGCCTGAGCGGGCGCAGTGTTGCAACTTTTAACACTTCACACTCAACACTCAACACTCAACACTTAATTTTCGAAATAAAACTTAACTTACATGCAATACCCTGCCGACATAATCAAAAAATAAGCAATACACCATAATCGGCAAAGGCAAACCCACCATGGTCCCGATCAAATATTGTCGAAATCTGACGCCCGATAAAGCGAGCGCATAGTTCAGCGCCGGAACGGTTTGAAATAATATCCGCAATAAGGCGATGCTCTTGATCGGATGAGCGTCCAAACCATGCAGTATCTTGCGAGCATACCGATTTTTTACGGCGCGGATCGCATCGCCGCCGATCAGGCGGATCGTCAAAAAAGTAAACACGCACGAAATCGAAGCTGCAAGGTAAGTGGCCAGCCCGCCCCAGGTTTTCCCCAGGGCGAGAACCGCCGCAGCCAAAAATATCCAGCCCGGCACCTGAATCAGGTTTCCTATACTGAACAATACGACAAAAATCAGCAAACCGGTGACTCTGTTGTCGACAAACTGCTGACGCACAAAAGCCAGATTAAAATGCTCGCGCAAACCGGAAAACTGAAATAGCGCAAGCAACGCCGCCAAAAAAAGAATCACTAATAACAAGCGTTTGTAGCGAAGCATGGTCAGCCTTGATGGAGAGAGCAGTCAGATTTTTGGGGCTTATCGCGCCACGTCGGCAATCATGTCAAACCGCTTTGTTATCACGTTTTGCTATTAGGTTTTGCTATTACGTTTTGCTATTAAACTAATGCCCATTTTTAAGCAATTCACGGTAAGTCAGGAACACCCGTAAATCGAATTCAAGCTGATGGTATTCCGGTAGCATGTACTCACACAGTTTGTAAAACGCTTTGTTGTGGTCTTGTTCTTTCAGATGCGCCAGTTCGTGTACGACGATCATTTCCAAAAACTCTGGCGCAGCTTCTTTGAACAGTGCCGCGACCCGAATTTCTTTTTTCGCCTTCAGCTTTCCACCCTGGACCCTGGAAATCGCGGTATGCAATCCTAAAGCTTTATGCGTCAAATCGAGACGGCTGTCGTACAGCACTTTATCGATGCTGGGGGCATTTTTTAGATGCGCCTGTTTCAGCGACAATGTGTAGTTGTACAGAGCTTTATCATTTTGCACCGCGTGCTTACCGGGATAGCGCTTCAGCAAATAGTCGCCTAAACGTTGCTGTTCGATAAGCTGGCGTATCTGGTCTTGTAGGGCAGGTGGATAAGCCTGTAGGTATCTGAGCGGAATCATCATGCAGCAAATCTAAAAAATATGGATATAAAATAAACCGTCTATTATGCACACGGCCTGACATCTTAGTGCAGTTTTATTGCAACTCTTCTTCCGATTTTTCGACGGCGCTTTTTCCCTTTTTTTCCGCCCAAAACGAATCAAAGCGTTTAGTGAACAGAACGTCTAGTCCGTTGATGGTCCCACCGCGTAAAACCATTGACCATCGGCGCGAGAATTGCCACGAGAGTTTCAATACGCTAGCAGCACTGGTCAGACCTTGTTCGTAACCGAGATTAATTTTTTCTGTAATCGCTTTGCCGATATTGACCACCTGTTCATCCACCAGGCCCGACTCGCTCGAACCGATAGAAAACTCATCGAGACCGACGCCTTGTGCGATTTTTTTTCCGCCATAATTTCCTAACAACGCCAAGGCTTGACCGGCGGCTTGACGCTGGCCAAGTGCACTGCTGTCGCTACCGTGACCGAACATCAACCACGACAGTTTTTCTTCGTCTGAGACGTTTGGTTCAGAGACCAGTTTGACTCTGGGTGCCGAGGCGTACCCGCTAATTTCGGCACCCGCTTCGACGTCTTGATTACGACGCATCGCCAGAATGTTGATGTTAGGATTGTTAAGCGGGCCCGTGAAATTGATCAGACCGCGTTCAATCGCCAGTTTGCGTCCAAACACTTCATAAGTCCCTGTGGTGACGCGGATCGTTCCGCTGGCCCGCAGCGGTGCCAAAGGTTCACTATGCACCGACATCGTACCGCCTAATTTCAGATCGGCACCACTGCCGCGGAAGCGAAAATCGTTCCCAAAATTAACTTCAATATTCATCACCGGCGTGAAGCTGCCTGCCGGTTTTTCTGCAGTTTTTGCTAATTTTTGCTTGTCCGTCAACGCTACCGAACTTGCGTTGCCGTTATTGCGGACGACGATGACATCATCGCCGAGCGTCGGTGCGCTATTCTTCGGTAAATCGAATAGGGCCTTGTCGATAATGAATTTGCCATCAACACGCAACTGCTCATTGACGTTTGCCACCTTTGCCTGCCCGGACAGCATCAACTGGCGGTCTGGACTGGCAAATAATTGCAACCGATCAGCGACAATGGTTGCTGTCACATCGGGATTCGACTTCCCCAACTGGAGCTGACCGGTCGCACGTATTGTTCCATCGCCACCGTGGAATTCCAGCTGCTGCAATGCAATAACATTTTTTTCCAGATTGATACGGGCGATACCATCTCGTAATTTTATTCCCTGATCGTACAAGGTGACGGCTAGATTGTCGCCGGAGACCTTACCGGAAATGGTGGGCTGTCCCACCATGCCGCCTAAGGTTAAATCCATCCCAAGGTTGCCATCCAGAGCAACTTGCGGTCCGATCAAACCACCCACGCTTTTAAGTTGTGGAATGCTGGCCTTTACACCGCCGGATAACGCAGAGTTGTCCGTGATCGTCAGGCCATTTCCAATACGAATCAGGCCCAATTTAACGTGGCCATTAGCAGAACCAATTTTGCCTGCCGACACTGCCGTATCCACATTGATCTGAGTTCCCTGCAAATCGGCACGCAATCGCAGCGCCGTCAATCCGAGCGCAATATCTCCGCGTCCCGACGCTACCCGAATATCGCCGCTACGACGGTTAATCTCGATAAAGCCGGTGGCCCGATCCGACAACCCGAAATCCCAGCGGCTGTCGAGTATCAGGTCGGTCTTGATCGGCGGCGCTTTGCCGGTGAATTCTTGTGCCAGATCAACCAGGGTTTTGACATTCAATGCATTCACCGCACCGGCAGATTGAATGCGGCCGTGGTCGATGTTCAGGTTTTTAAGATCAATGACAGCGTCGGCAATCGTCAGGCGGGTCGCGCCCAAAATAAGCTTATCTTCAGACGCGCTAATAGCTAAAGGGGTATCTAACGAGATCCGTGGCATCCCTTGATTTTTCAATTCGCTAAGAGTGCCTTGCCATCCATAACCGGCGGCGTTCTGCGTCACTTTTCCTTGCGCCGCCAAGGTCAGCGCTAGTGGTTTTTCACGTACCGTCCCGACCGTATCAAGTTTCAGACTGTGATCGCCAAAAGTCCCCATCAGGGTCGCGTTCAATTTGCTTAATGCGATATCCGGACCATGGTAACCAAGCGCCACAATGCTGAGTTGCAGGCGATTGGCGGCAGCATCTACCTTGGCATTCAAGTCCGCCTGAATGTCAGCTTGCCCGGACAAACTGTCGATTTTCTGCGCACCAAATACGAGTTTTTCCGCGCGATAAGTGGCCTTAACGGCGGGCTTTTGCATACTCCCGCTGACCTGCCCTTCCGTATGGAGTGCACCCGACAAACCGAATCCAAGGCGCTGCAATTCCGGCGCGTCCACCTTGAAATTAAAATGATCGCCGATTGCACCAAAATTTCCCTTTAGTTGCGCGCTATTTCCTGCGACCGACAGTTGCGCCTCACTTGGCAACAGCCGTTTATCGTTCACATTGATGACGCCGCCGCCGGTCATTGGCAGATTGTCGTACACACTATCAAGTATGTTGAATGTCAGCTTAAGCTGCAAAGTGGGCGCCAACTTCCCTGCGGCATCGAGATCCATGTTAATTCGGGCAGAACCAGGTTTCCCCGCTGTATCCGTTTTTTTATCTGCTTTTTTCCCTGCAGCCGGGCTATTCTTTATCCATCGAGTCGGATCGAAGTCACGCAATTTTCCCTTGATCGCGTAGGCCATGCCATCGGCGCGCGCCAACGTGCCGCTAGCATCCAGATGCGCTGGGCCCGCCACTAGCTCCGCGTGGCGCAAATCGATTTTCTTTGGATCGATCAAGGCATCAATTTTTGCCGCGATATTTTTGTCGGCAAGTTGCAGTCCGATCGTTTGCGTATCCGGCGTCAGCGTGACATTGACCGGACCGCGTAACTGCGACGATTGCAGCTTTCCATGCAAGGCATGCAAATCAAGATCCACAACATCAAACGTAAACTTGCCGGTATTTTTGTCCTTGCCATCCGCGTGATATTCGCCCGCACCATTGATGAAACCTTTATCCACTAATTTTATCTGCAGAGCGGAGAGTCGCTGGGTTTTTGCATCCAGCCGCAATTGGGCATCCAGCGCTACGACCGGCAAACGATCCTTGTCCAGTGCACCGGGAATAGCGTTAGAGATGTGCAATGGACCGCTCACACCCAACGTCGAAAAATCAATCTGGTTGTCTGACTGATTGGCTTTGACGGTGCCGCTATGATCCGGTTGGGGGTTAGAAATCGGCGTCAAGTCAGCTTGAATGTTCAAGTCCGCCAACGGCGCGCCGGCGCTGAATAACTTAGGGTTGATATGACTGGCGCTGATACTTACGCGCTCAAACGGAATCGGTGCGAAGGGTGTAGCGGCAATGTCAGCAGTGGCGCGCAGTTTGTCACCGCTGCCTAGCAATGCGAGGTGCAGGTCGGACAATGTGCCTGATACTTTGGCGTCAAGCTGGTATTTGTCCTGTTGGTACGCGCCTTTTAACTCAGCTCCGCCGCTAATCGAAAACGGCGATTCACCCTGGAGCTGCACAGTTCCATTGACGCTGCCAAACGCCGTGTCAAGACGCTCTAACAATAGCGAATGATGCACCCCGTCAGACCGTGCGTTCAACGACAGATTACTGTACTCCGTTGTACTTAACCCTTGCATCAGAGAAATTTTATCGAGCGTAATACCATCGAGCGACAATGACAATGGTAGTGTTAAACGCGCCGGTAACGTCAACGGCTTGGATGGCTTGGGTTGCATCCGTGCCTGCACCGTGCCGACGTGCAAGTAGCTAACGCTAAATTTGAGCGGCGACAACGTCAGTCGCCAACTCCCGTCGATCCTATCAATCGAAAATTGCTGCGTCGGGTCTTGATAGACCACGTTCTTCAGCCGTACGCCTTCTGCCAGGGTACCGCCGATCAGTTCTCCGCTCAGATGTTTTTGCGATAACCAGACCGATGCATTCCATATCGCTCTGGTTCCGGACTCCGTGCGTAAGCCAAAAAACAGCGCAGCGATCACCAACAAACCCATCAGCAACAGGGTCAAAAACGACGCGATTAGTCTGCGGACGAAGCGAGACCCGCCGCGGCCGTTTTTGTCCTTCGCTGGCGGCGAAGGATCGGGAGATGATTGATCGATACTTGATGCGATTGCTTTGGTCATGCAAATAGTTTATTTTAATAAATGTTGTATGAATAAATTGAACGAATCTGCGCTTACATCAGTGGTCCCGTGGCCCTCTGCCGGCAATCGAAAGTCGATCAGAACGCAATGCCTAGTGAAACGTGCGGTCGAAATTGTTTGGCTTGCACCCCATACGCCAGATCAAGGTTGACAGGCCCAACCGGGCTGCGCCAACGCGCGCCCACTCCCGTGCCGACCTTGATTTGCCGGTCTACCCAGCTATTCGTCGCCGCGCCGATATCGTAAAACACCGCAGCACCCCAACTATGATTGAACCAGTGCTGATATTCAGCGCTGGCAGTCACCAGATACTTGGTTGGATAGACGGTTCCATTTTGGGTATTGCCGATACTCTGATAACTATACCCGCGCACCGATTCGTTTCCCCCCGCACGAAACAACAGGGACGCCGGGACTTCCGCACTATCACCTTTGGTAAAGACTGCACCGCCTTCCAGACGAAAAATGATGATGTCGCGTTTGGCGATCGGAATGTATTTCTTATAACGCAGATACGCACGAAAGAAACTTTGATCGGTGAGTAAGCCTTTTAAAGCGATACCGGTCTGGACAGAAAATATATGGCCCTCGGTCGGAAAAATCTGGTCATCAACGTCCCGTCGGGTCCAGCTAAATCCCGGCACAACGGCTTGATGTTTGCCCGGCAAAACGACCGTGTCTGGCGGTAAGACCGCACCATCAGTCTGCTGTAGCGAATCCCGATAATAATCAAGCGTCAGCGCCGTATCGTAATTTTCCAGCGAACGCGCACGTTTCAAACCGATCCTCTGGCTACGCAAATCCACCCCTTGCAACGTGGTGCGATCATACGAGGAATTAATCCCATTCACAAAGCTGCGCTGGTCCGGCGGCATATTCAGGCTGAGCGAACCATACTGCTGGCGCTGCTCAATTTTAGCCGTACTATCAAACACCCAGGCATCCCCGAACACGTTGTAATTCGAATAGCCACCCTGCACTTGCGCACCAGTGTCTGTCGCATATCCGACCCCGGCACGCAGGCGTTGCGCCGGAAATTCGGTGACCTGGACTTTCACCGGAGTCAATGCTGGATGGTTCGGATCATCGTCAATGCCGACGATCACATTCCCGAAATAGCCGGTATTTTGTATTTGGCGTTGCAGGTAGAGCAAACGGTCCAGGTCGTAATTCTCACCCACGCTCAGTGGG
Organism: Glaciimonas sp. PAMC28666; assembly: GCF_016917355.1. Taxonomy (GTDB): domain Bacteria; phylum Pseudomonadota; class Gammaproteobacteria; order Burkholderiales; family Burkholderiaceae_D; genus Glaciimonas. The sequence continues at coordinate 988,549 of NZ_CP070304.1, forward strand.
TTGACGTTTTGGATGATCGTATTTGGATAGCGTTTTGTGCCGGCAATTTGGAGCCCACCCAGCGTGAATGACGGCCCGCTATCGTATTCCACCGACAACTGCGCAGCGCTATTGTCGGCCTCAATTTTAGCTTCGGAATGCACGATCTTCGCCGATGGAAATCCCTTGTATTGCAACAGCTGCAAACTATGTTCTTTGGCGGAATCCCAATCACTCTGACGAAACGGCTGGCCGACCGGCAAACGCCAGTTGCGCTGAATCCGGGGAATCCGCTCTGGCACTTCCATCACCACTTTTCCGGTCACATCGATAGTTGCACTGGACACAACCGTGCGTTGATGCGGATCGACTTTCAGATGGATTACTTTGACCTCACCAGGCGCGACCGTCACTTCAGTAGTCGGCAAAAAATAACCTTCAGTAGAGGTAAGTTGGGCAACTTGATCATTCACCGTGTCGAGCATGAATTTTAGCTGGTCGTCGCTGATATCGGCCCGATCCTTGTAGCGCACCAGATCGAGGTGCTCTTTCAGTAGTGCACTGATTTCTTTAGGTGCCTCAATCTCGACCTTATACACAGCAAAAGCGTTCGTGCCATGAAGAAAGAGGACGCCAAAAACCGCAACGCAGAGTGGGCTTGCGAACCAGAAGGCATATTTGCGGCGGCGGTATGTCCTCATGCGCAAGCAGCCCCGCAACAAAAGCAGATCGACGCAGCGTCGATCCTGGAATGGCCATATGAGGCAGTAAATACGGCAGAAAATTGAACCATAAGCGTTTGAGATTTAACCAAAAGTCAGTTTGCGCTGATAGCGTTTCGAAATCATATTCCCGTTACCCGGCAGCACAAAGCGATGACAATAAAGACAGATCGGATGACAAGAGTTTCCGACATGACAAAATATGCAACTGTCATTATAAATAATGCCAGCGCCAAGTCCCGCCGCAATCCTGGTTAATCAGGCGATTTAACTTTGTTTCACCTGCTTGCACGTAGTACCTCCCGGCAATGTTGCCAGGAGGTACTCCGCCGAAGGTTATTCTGGGGCGGTCATCCTGGATGGCTGCACCCAGGCGGTGAATTCCTCCTCGGTAACATAACCTAGATCCAGAGCGGCTTGTAATAAGGTACTGCCATCGTGGTGCGCATGCTTGGCGATTTTAGCCGCCTTATCGTAACCGATGTGCGGTGCCAATGCGGTCACCAACATCAGCGAGCGCGCCATTAGTTCCGCGATACGGTCCTCATTGGCGGCGATGCCTGACGCACAATGATGGTCGAAACTATGCATGCCATCGGTCAGAAGACGCACGCTCTGCAGAAAGTTATGTGCGATCAAAGGCTTGAAGACATTTAATTCAAAATTACCGGATGCGCCGCCAAAATTGATGGCGACATCATTCCCGAAGACTTGGCAACAGATCATCGTCAGCGCTTCGCATTGGGTCGGATTGACCTTACCGGGCATGATCGAACTGCCGGGCTCGTTTTCGGGGATACTGATTTCGCCCAGGCCAGAACGCGGCCCCGACGCCATCCAGCGCACGTCATTGGCAATCTTCATCAAGGCCGCTGCCAGCGCCTTCAATGCGCCATGTGCGGCCACCAGCGCGTCATGTGCAGCAAGCGCGGCAAACTTGTTTTCGGCGGTGCGAAATGAGGCATTCAGTGCTTTGCTGAGCTCGGCAGCGACACGTGCGCCAAACTCCGGGTGGGCATTCATGCCAGTACCGACGGCCGTGCCGCCAGCCGCGAGAGCACACAATCCATCCAGGGATGCGGCAATATTCCGTTCGGCAAAATCAAGTTGGGCGACGTAGCCAGAAAATTCCTGACCGAGCGTGAGCGGCGTGGCATCTTGTAAATGGGTGCGGCCGATTTTGACAATATCGTTGAACGCGACGGATTTTTTTTGTAATGTATCGCGTAATGTCCTCAATGACGGCAACAACAATTCGCTGATGCCCAATACCGCAGCAACATGCATCGCTGTCGGGAAAATATCATTCGATGACTGACTAAGATTGACGGCGTCGTTAGGGTGCACCAAACGTGCCTCGCCCCGTTCCCCGCCAAGTATCTCTGAAGCGCGATTGGCCAGAACCTCGTTCATATTCATGTTGCTCTGCGTGCCCGAACCGGTCTGCCAGACCGCCAAAGGAAATTCGTCCGGATGCTTGCCGCTACTGACCTCTGTCGCCGCCTGCATAATCGCATTGGCTTTTGATTCCGGTAGCTTTCCAAGGTCCAAATTTGCTTGCGCGCAAGCATGTTTGACATAAGCCAGCGCCGTAATCAGTTCGGTCGGCATACGCTCGGTAGAAATATCAAAATGGGCCAAAGAGCGCTGCGTCTGGGCGCCCCAGAGTCGTGCGCTGGGGACTTCAATATTGCCAAACGTGTCTCGTTCAATTCTGATACTTGCCATCTTTAGCTCCAAAAAGTAAAAGGTAACTTCAGGGTTTCCAGTATACCGATGAACCCGATCCAGATCTTATTCGGATTTCGGGATACGTAAAGGTGCGATGCAGCGGAAATCGCGGTACTGGATTCCGCGTGCTCCGTATCGTAAAGTCGGCGGCATTTTCGACCCCAAATTGGTACTTACGTTCCATGCGTCAATGGCGAATTTTCACGATCAATTAGTTGCCAGGACGAAGCCTGACAAGACCTCTCGACCAGTTGACGAATCGAAAAAGTTTACCCGATTCTCTAGCGGCGGCTAATGCGGCTAATGGACGTCCAATGATGCTTAAGTGCTAGCCAATTATGTCTGGTAGCTATCATAGTAGATGATTGCACGTAATCTAGTCTGATCACATTTGCTATGTGTTGCAGGGTATTTACTGGAATTAATTACTACCAGAAGTCACCAAGCCCCACTGCCACGAGCAGGTCTGGCCAACGCCAAACGCTTGGCGCCGTTTCAATATTAAGGATATTTAGGGGATGGCGCGGTCACAGCCGGATCGGTTTCCGGTAGCAAGCATGCGTGCACTATTTGCAGATCATTGTCTTTTGCAAAATTTACAACGAAATGGTACGCAAGCGGCTCGATTTCGCGTAGATCTTCATTCACGACGACCGAACGAATCCCATTCAGTAATGTTGGCAGGACGTACGGAGAATAGAGAAGATGCGAGTTTCTACCGCCGCCGCCTTCGGGGCGGAAACATGACATCGCGCCACATAGACGCTCCGCCCAATCGCTTGGACGAAACTGACGCCCATCAGAGGTTATTCCCTGAATAAAAAATTCACGGGCAGGCGCATTAGGGGGTTTAATGGTATCTACCATGGGGAAGGCTCATTTCTCTTTGATACTTACAATAAACATATTCTCAGCATCCTCGTGAGATGAGAGCAAGGGTTTTATGTAATTGAAGGTGATTGGAGCGAACGTACAAAGCATGCACGGCCATTCACCAATCAATCGACCGCGAACCGGTCGGTTAGTCCAATCCACAATTACGCAATCAATTCTTACGTATTATATCTTATAGAAGACCATCTAAAAATTAGATGGTCCATTGTCCGGAAGAACGGTCACCCCAACCAGACGCCCACTGAAAAAAGTAGTAGCAAAAACATCCACAATAACAAGGCGCGCCAAACCAGGCCAACCGTACTTTGGAGCGCACGCGGGGTAGGCAAATCGCCCGGTGGACTGTCAGTCTCGATTCCCGTCGAGTCCACGGTCGCGGCATCTACCGGAAGAAAATCACTGGCATTTTCATCCGGGGTACCCAACAAAATACCCATCGCACCACCGCCGGATGACAAAATAATGCCATCGGTTTCACTCTTCCAGCGGTTAGCAAAATTGCGCCAGGCGAAAATGGCATCCTCGAAATTACCCACAACAGCAAAAGCCGCCGCGGTCAATCGCGCAGGGATCCAATCTATCCAATAAAATGCCTGGGTTGCAAACCGACCGAACTCTTCACTTTTCATGTGATCCGGCTCATTCCAGGCCCGCGCCAGATACTCAGCAACTCTGTACATCACTGCACAAGCTGGGCCTAGCGGCATCAGGAACCAGAAAAATACGCCAAACACGTTCCGGTGCGTCGTGATTAAAGCCTTTTCCACCGCGATGCGAGATATTTCACCCACCTCCATATCGGTTGTATCCTGTTTGGTCCACTCGGCCAGCAACGTGCGTGCAGTCGCGTCGTCGCCGGTATTGAGAGCCAATTGAATAGAGGTGAAGTAATGGCTGTAATGTCGAAACCCTAAGGTCAGGTAAACAATCACAACGTTCCATATGAACGCTGCCCATGCGCCGATGTGCACACAGACCCAATAAATTAACGCTGTGGGAACCATTAAGGCCAGCATCACACAAAACCACCCCAACCTCCCGTGCCGCGCTTGCCCTGCGTTTAACCAACCTTCCACTACAAGGGCGAAGTGCTTGACCCATGTATAGACCGGATTATCCGCTCGAAGCGGTTTTAATTGCTCGATTAATAATGCAAACAGAATGGAGAGAAAAGTCATCAACGGCCTTAAAAGTCAGCAAATCCTGTTTATTTTATAAAACTGTCGCAAATCGTGCTACTGCTAATCATGCCAATTATCAGCAGCTTGCCGAGGCTGAGTAGTTCTGCATAATCGTCTTTAAATCACGCAATAGACCATACGATAACGCAGGCCAGTGGCAGAATCAAATTTGTCCGTCATTTACCAGAATTTATTTCTTTATAGCGGTCCAGAGGCCGCATATGTGTGCGCATAGATAGATATAGCACTAACGCCGCGACATCAATCATCAGACCGAAGCTGGTGATAGCGAACGTTATAAGAACTGGCTTAGGCGCCTCCTTCACGTCAGCAAATTATGCGCGAAGAAAGTGAAATAAGTTACGCAGCATGGCCGCGGTCGCGCCCCAGATGAAAAATCGCTCATACGGCATCGCGTAAAATGTCCGTCGGTAACCGTCGGGCAAATCGAAAGTCCGCAATTGATGATTCAGACCATCCATCAAAAAGGCGAGTGGCACTTCGAAAATTTCCGCTACTTCATCGGGATTAGCACGTAGTGATGCGGGGGGCCGAATAAGTCCGGCGACAGGCGTTACACGATAACCGGTCCCGGTAAAATATTCAGGTAAGGTCCCGATTACTTCTACTTCTCCACGTGGCAGCCCGATCTCTTCCTCTGCCTCACGTAACGCCGTCTCGGTCGGCGAGCTATCAGAGGGTTCAGACCTTCCGCCGGGGAAGCTCACCTGGCCTGCGTGGTCCGTCAAATGTGCCGTGCGCTGCGTGAACAATAACGTTGGCACGTCGGGGTGCATGATGATCGGGATCAGGACCGCAGCCGCTGTGGGCGTGCCCTCTCCCACCGATCCACGCAATTGCTGTCCGACACTTTCGGGAAACCATAGAGGCGGTCGGGCGAAGCGTTGTCGTAGCCAGTCAGCGTTCATCCGATCGGGCGCAAGCGCCATCTCACCAGCGACGGCGTCAATTGGCATCATCAGAGGATCGAGAGTAAGTTTGACCAAAATAATTCCTAACACGTCGCGTTACGATCTGGCGTGGCACTCCCGAAAGCGGTCACTCCCTAGCGCTTGCGATAAAGGCACCCGCCTTAACAAACGTCTGCTTGCGCACGACAGTATAGTGAGACAGTGAGACGGCTGCACCCGTTAGTGCAACCACAAACGGACTCGGCGCACGCATACCAAACGAACTCATAACAACAAAAAAAGGGCACCTTCTGGCGCCCTCCCTCTTGCAAACTACATGCCAGACCTGTATCTGTTTACGCTGCTGTTTTAGCGACAGTACGACGTTGTGGCAATTTTTCTTTGATACGCGCCGATTTACCCGAACGCTCACGCAGATAGTATAACTTAGCGCGACGTACATCACCGCGACGCTTCACTTCGATCGAAGCAATCAAAGGTGAGTACAACTGGAATGTACGCTCAACGCCTTCGCCGGAAGAAATTTTACGGACGATGAAGTTAGAGTTCAAACCACGGTTACGACGTGAAATCACAACGCCTTCGTAAGCCTGAGCACGTTTGCGCGTACCTTCGACTACATTGACGCTAACGATAACAGTATCGCCAGGTGCGAATTCAGGAATAACTTTGCCCAGGCGGGCAATTTCTTCTTGCTCAAGTTGTTGGATCAGATCCATTTTTAGCTCCATATACCATCTTGCTGACGCTATGTGCAATGCACTGCTCAGTAGAGGATGGGGTTACACATACGACCGGTCGGTCGCCCTTCTTACAACATTATAAGACTTACCCAAAATTGCCCTCAATCCAATGTGCTGTGCGTGCCTGACATCTACGCAGCATGGAACTAAGATATGGTCCGTGCCGGCAGAGTTGGCAAACCCGTTGTTGGGACAGTTTTGCGTAAGTCCTGAAATTCGGTTCAGCAATTAAACTATTTCTGGCAAGATTGATTGCCGTTACTTTTAAAACTTCTAAAACTTTAAAACTTAAAAAATACTGTTGAACCGCTTCAACACACCCGACGGTCACGCTAAAACATTGCGCTAAGCAGCTTCGATAGCGCTAATAAACTTTTCGTCGCTCGCGGTCAATAATCCGTCCTGACGTGCTTTGAGGATCAAATCCGGGCGCTTGCTCGCAGTTGCCAATAGCATCTGCTGACGTCGCCATTTTTCGATCTCAGCGTGATGCCCGCCCATCAGAATAGCTGGTACAGCCATACCATCGTATTCCTCCGGTCTGGTGTAATGTGGGCAATCCAGCAAGCCATTCACAAAACTATCTTCTACTGCCGAAGCGCCATCGTTTAGTACGCCCGGTAACTGCCTGATAACGGCATCCATCAGCGCCATCGCAGGCAGCTCGCCACCAGACAAAACAAAATCACCAAGACTGATCTCTTCGTCGACACAGCGATCCAGCAAGCGCTGATCAATGGCCTCGTAACGTCCGCACAACAACACCAGACCCGGTTCTGCGCTCAGTTGCATCACCCGTTGATGTGTCAATGGGCGCCCTTGCGGCGACAAATACACCACCCGAGGCGACATTGAATGCTGTTGCTGCTGACGTTGCCTGGCAGCGCCAATCGCCGCTTCCAGTGGTTTAGCCAGCATAACCATGCCAGGACCACCACCATAAGGCCGATCATCAACGGTACGGTGATTGTCGGTGGTGAAATCGCGAGGATTCCACAGCGCCAATTCGCACTTTTTTTGTTCGAATGCGCGTCGGGTAACACCCGACTGCGTTAATGCAGCAAACATCTCTGGAAACAGCGTGATGACATCAAATTGCATAACGCCCACCTGCTTTACATTCCACCAGAACTGTCCGCTGCCTAAGCTGAAAGATCGCGCCAGGATCGAAGGTTGGACGTAGACCCCAACGAACAATCAAGAAGTTGTATTCAAAAGCATGCGGAAACATAAGAGCCTAATAATCCAGACCCCAGTCCACCGTGATCTTTTTTGCCGTCTGATCAACCGTCTTGACGAATTGATCCACAAATGGCACTAACAATTCAGCTGGAGCCTTATCCTGACCGACAACATCTGGTAGCGTAATCCTTAAAATTGGATGTGCTCCATTGTCCATCAGGTCTGCCACCACACCCAATTGCTCACCTTGCAGATTTTCAACCGCCAGACCGATTAAATCAATCCAGTAAAACTCTCCATCGTCCAATGCAGGAAAATGGCTACGGCGAACGTGCACTGCGGTGCCTTTCAGCGCCTCAGCAGCCTCACGTCCGACAATGCCTACCAAACGGGCCACAATGTCACCACTGTGGTTTTTGGCTTGCATCATCTCGACATCTTGCAGATCTGCCATGTTTGGCTTACCCAGCCACCATTTTTTGGCATTCAGTAACGCATCAGCATCTGGCGAATACGGTTTTATCCGTACCCAGCCCTGAAGTCCATAGGCACCGGTTATATAACCGACCATGATCAAATCTGCAGGAGTCACAACGCTAGTCATGACTCCTGATTGCGCCGATTCCGCAGTTTTTGCAGCTGTTGCGACCGGAGCCACGATAGCTGCTGAAATGAGCGTAGACAAATCAGTTGCCAGCGACAGAATTAAACTGCAGCTTTTTTACCAGCCTGGGCGACCAGACGAGCAACGGTTGGCGACATTTGCGCGCCAACGCCTTCCCAATGGGTCAGACGATCTTGCGCAATACGGAAGCTTTCCGACGCACCAGATGCAACCGGATTGTAGAAACCCAGACGCTCAATAAAGCGACCATCGCGACGATTGCGCGAATCAGTAACTACGATGTTGTAAAACGGGCGCTTCTTAGCGCCACCACGAGATAAACGAATAACGACCATAATGATTCCAAAAAGTGTTGTCGAACACGGAAAAAGCCGCAAATTATAACGCAAGTTAGGCCAACCCTGCAACCTCGCACTGGCAGAGAGTGTCGTGGGACTGCATCAATCGCCTCATATTAACGGTTCTATGGCTGTAGAGCGCTTCAATTCCAATGCGTTAAAGTGCACGTACCAATCTTTTTGACACTTTCACGCATCAAGCGTCAAACCAGAGTTGCTGCCGTGCCATGACACGGTGGGCCTTCTTATTCTACGAAGACGGCGATTTCCGCCATACAACTCCGCAATGGTTAAGTTACACTACGCCCTCAGTTAGCAACGCCCTTAAGAGACGAGCCGAGGCATGACTGAAAATTATTGTTTGCGATCCGTTATCACCCTGATCGCCCGGATCACGCGGCGCACGTGGATCAGGAGGATTTCCACCGTATCTGCATGTTTGCGCCAGATTACCGCTTCATTCACCGTCCCTTCACCGATACGCTCAGCCATATTGCTCTCACCTCAATGACGACCAAACATAAAAACAAAACCTTCGCCACTTTTATCACGACGGTCTTCGGGAGCATCGGACTACATCGATTTTATTTATACGGGGCCAAAGACGTTTGGGGCTGGATACATTTTGTCACTTTGCCACTGTCCCTACTGGCGCTCGGGCTATGGCCGGATCAACAAAAATTATTTTTATTTGCCCCTTTCATTGCTTCGGAATTGATTGCGATTCTTGAGGCATTAGTCACAGGCCTGATGCCGGATGAGAAATGGGATGCGCAACAAAATGCCCATTCAGGCAAAAAGTCCGAATCCACCTGGCTGATAGCCTTGATTATCGTATTGTCGGTTGGAGTCGGTGCGATTGGCTTGATCGGGACCATCGCTCGCACCTTTGACCTATTGTTTACCGGTGGCTCTTACGGCTGATCGTTGCAAATCTCAATCAAACTAAAAAAATCAGGAAAAAAAAGCAGCCAATGGCTGCTTTTTTTCCCAAAACCCGCGTTTTAGAATTGCTCTTCCGTCAATGCCATTACGCCGACGCTACCACTCAAAATGGACGTCTGCAGCCCGGTTGCCTGAGCCAGCATATGGTCAGCAAAAAACCGTGCAGTGCCGATCTTGGCGCGATAAAAGCTGCTATCGCCCTCGCCTTTTGTGAGTTCTGCTGCGGCAATCAAGGCCGAGCGTCCTAATTGCCAACCACCAAGCACAATTCCTGCTAATTTCAGATACGGCACGCTACCTGCGAATACGCCCTTGATATCGCTTTTCAGATTTGCAACGATGTAATCAATCACTTGTTCCATCGCATCCGCACCGATCGCCAACTGCGTTCCGATTGCGACCAGATCCGGATTGCTGCTGGCTGCCAGTTCGGCCTGCGTAGCTCTCACCTGAGCAACGATACCCTTCGCCACGGCACCGCCATCACGCGCAGTCTTGCGACCAATCAGGTCATTCGCCTGAATTGCGGTGGTACCTTCATAAATGGTCAAAATCCGTGCATCGCGGTAAAACTGCGCAGCGCCGGTCTCTTCAATGAAACCCATGCCGCCATGAATCTGAACGCCGGTAGAAGCCACGTCAACCGACATCTCGGTAGACCATCCCTTCACAATAGGGACCAGATACTCATAAAACGCATGCTTAGCTTTGCGCGTTGGCTCATCAGCATGATGATGCGCGATATCGGATGCCGCTGCGGTGACATAGGCCAATGCACGCGCCGCTTCAACCTGCGAACGCATCGACATCAGCATACGACGCACGTCGGGATGGTGAATAATTGCCACCGGTCCCGCCGAGCCACTCAGGTCGCGAGACTGGATCCGGTCTTTGGCAAAGTTCACCGCCTTTTGATAAGCCCGTTCAGCAATACCAATGCCTTGCATTCCGACCCCAAAGCGCGCTGAGTTCATCATGATAAACATGTATTCAAGGCCGCGATTTTCCAGTCCGACCAAAGTCCCGGTCGCACCACCGTGATCACCAAATTGCAAGACGGCCGTCGGACTCGCTTTGATACCAAGCTTATGTTCAATCGAAACACAATGCACATCATTGCGGTCGCCCAGCGAACCATCTGCATTGACCAAAAATTTCGGAACAACGAATAGGGAAATTCCTTTGACGCCTTCAGGGGCATCAGGGGTACGCGCCAGCACCAGATGGACGATGTTCTCGGCCATATCATGCTCACCGTAGGTGATAAAAATCTTGGTACCCGAAACTTTATATGTGCCATCGGCCTGCGGCACGGCCCGCGTGCGCACTTGCGCCAGATCGGAACCCGCCTGCGGTTCGGTCAGATTCATGGTTCCGGTCCACTTTCCGGACACCAGATTCTCCAGATAAATTTGCTTCTGCTCATCGGTGCCAGCCGTCAACAACGCCTCAATGGCACCATCGCTTAGCAACGGACACAAGGCAAATGACAGGTTAGCGGCATTCAGCATTTCGATGCACGGCGTGCCCACCAATTTTGGCAAACCTTGACCGCCATACTCTTCCGGGTGCTGAATCCCTTGCCAGCCGGCCTCTGCGAAAGCCTTGTAAGCCTCTTTAAATCCTTTACTGGTAAATACATTACCATCGCGCCAAAAACTTGGTTCCTGATCGCCAGAGCGATTCAGCGGTGCGACTATTTCACTACAAAACCGGCCATTTTCCTGCAGTACTGCTTCGACAGTCTCCGCAGTGGCGTCGGTGCAACCAGGAAGTTGATTAATCTGATCAAGGCCAGCAACTGCGTTCAGAGCGAACAACATGTCTTTTAACGGCGCGACGTAACTCATTAAGTACTCCAAAAAATGGGCACTACTACTTCCGTAATACTGCCATGGCGTTTTTACAAAACGTTCTCATTAGACTGCTTTAAGCAACGGCTACGCGACAATAATGTGCCGGTAGGTTGTCCCCTGATTTGTGCCTCTGAATTGTGCCGCCAACAGCCGCCGTCCCTGCCTACGGCGGTGCTTTATGGGCGCAATCATGCAGTGCTCCCTGGAATAGTTAACCCAGTTCGGTTACCAATTGCGGCACGATCTCAAACAGATCGCCAACGATCCCGTAATCGGCGACCGAAAAGATCGGTGCTTCTTCATCTTTATTAATGGCAACGATGGTTTTGGAGTCCTTCATACCCGCAAGATGCTGGATTGCGCCAGAAATACCGACCGCGATATACAACTGAGGCGCGACGATTTTGCCGGTCTGGCCGACTTGCCAGTCGTTCGGTACAAAACCGGCATCAACTGCAGCCCGCGACGCACCCATGCCCGCGCCCAGTTTGTCTGCCAATGGCTCCAATATCTTGAAATTTTCCGCAGAACCCATACCGCGCCCACCGGAAACGATGATTTTCGCCGCCGTCAGTTCCGGGCGGTCTGATTTAGCCAGCTCACGCGAGACAAAACTTGATTTAGCAAAATCGGCCGCCGCAGTGATGTTTTCAACCGTGGCTGAACCACCGTCGGCAGCAGCATCGAAACCTGTAGTACGCACGGTAATCACTTTGATTGCATCGATCGACTGCACGGTTGCAATGGCGTTACCAGCGTAAATTGGACGCTCGAAAGTGTCGGGGCTATCAACCTTGACGATTTCTGAAATCTGACCGACATCCAGACGCGCAGCGACGCGCGGCAGGATGTTTTTGCCGTAGGCGGTTGCCGGTGCCAGAATGTGGCTGTAGCCCGACGCCAGCGCAAGCACTTGCTCAGCAATGTTTTCTGCCAGGCCATCGGCAAAATAAGCGGTATCGGCAACCAATACTTTAGTCACACCTAAGGCTTTTGCCGCAGCCTGAGCTGCCGCAGCGCAGTCTTTACCTGCGACCAGAACGTGGACTTCGCCGCCGCATTGGGATGCCGCGGTGATGGTGTTAAGGGTGCTACCTTTTAAGGTGGCGTTATCGTGTTCGGCAATGACGAGAGCAGTCATGGTATCTCCTGATGTTGGGTATTGCGGTCGCAGGCAATGGAGGATCGTCCAATTTCATGCGGCGCGCAGCTATTTCGTTCGAATGACAACGTTCGCGATTGACCGCGTTGAATCGTCAGTTTTCCTAATAATATTCGTTACATTGGTGCAAATTTGCCTGGATCGCTTTAGCGCGTTACATCGCATTGACAACAAGGAACGGGTCTATCAAATCACTTTTGCTTCGTTGCGCAGTTTGGCGACCAATGTGGCGACATCCGGCACTTTAATTCCGGCACTGCGTTTTGCTGGCTCGACCACCTTCAGCGTCTTCAGACGTGGGGTAACATCAACATCCAGATCCGCTGGCTTGAACACATCCAACGTTTTTTTCTTGGCTTTCATGATGTTAGGCAGCGTCACATAGCGCGGCTCGTTAAGACGCAGATCGGTCGTGATAATTGCCGGAAGGGTGAGTGCCAGTGTTTCGAGTCCACCATCAACTTCACGCGTTACCAACACTTTGCCTTCTTCCAGTACGACTTTGGACGCAAATGTTGCTTGCGGCCATCCCAGCAACGCAGCCAGCATCTGACCGGTTTGATTGCAATCGTCATCGATTGCCTGCTTGCCCAGAATAATCAGTTGCGGTTGCTCTTTGTCAGCTATGGCTTTTAATAATTTAGCAACGGCCAACGGCTGCAAATCAACATCGGACTCCACCAGAATGGCACGATCGGCACCAATGGCCATGGCAGTGCGCAAGGTTTCCTGACACTGCGTGACGCCGCAGGAAATGGCGATGACTTCGGTTATTTTTCCGCCTTCTTTTAGACGCATCGCTTCTTCGACTGCGATTTCATCAAATGGATTCATCGACATCTTGACGTTCGCAATATCCACACCTGTGCCATCGGATTTGACGCGCACTTTGACGTTGTAGTCGACTACACGCTTGACTGGAACTAATACTTTCATCGGTTTGCCTTTAAATAAAAAAATGATAATCGAGTTGACGTTAACGTTAATTGATTTAGCAATTATAAGAGAGAAATGTGTATTGAACTAAAATTTAGCACGAACGTACTATTAATTTTTAGAAGAATACCCTAAATGGTGGAGCTAAAACAAGTTTTAGAAAAAGGAAAAAAAGAGATGCGGCATCGATTTGATTCGAGGGACACAACGATTGAATAGTAACGAGGAATATGAATTACTATATTGACAATAAAAAGAGCAACTTCGAAAGGCGCTTCTAGCGGCCCGGTGGCCTGGCGCTCAAACCGGGACTCAGAAAACAATTGAGTCACCTCATCTTCACCGCGAACGCGATTACTTACGTTTCATGAAAAAAACATATTCGCGGTTTTCTTCACTTTGCGATAACAAGTCATTGCCAGTTTGCTTGGCAAATGCTTGAAAATCACGCACCGATCCGGAGTCGGTCGCTAACACGCGTAAAACTTGCCCGCTGAGCATATCCGCCAAGGCTTTTTTTGTCTTCAAAATCGGCAGTGGGCAATGCAGACCACGGGCATCAAGTTCTCTATTAAATTCCATAACCAGTTTGTATCAAGTTGAATGTAAACGTTATCGCTTTTTTAGAATTCTACTCCAAACACTCCGCGCATGATGCATTGCAACAAAAATCCACCCGTTTTACAACAAATTCCGCACACGATGAACAATAAGTTTGCTTCTAAGGAGTGTGTAAAGAGACTGCAAATCTACGTTAGGAATATCGTAGCGTAGCAATTATGCGCGTATTTTTACCAGCTTGCTGATTCGCTTAAAATGACATGGCCGGGAAACATTGCGAACAGCCAGGCAGCGCAGATAGGCATAAGCATGCGCATTCCCAGCGTCAGATCAATTGCCGAAGTGCAGGAAATATCGCGTTTTTACCGACTCTTCCCTACTAACTAGCTAGGCTGGATTTACCAGAATTGGTCTATCAACAAATTCGACTTCAAGTCCTTGCTGGCGCATCCATTCCGCCACCGCGTAACCGGTTCCGGCACGCCATGGCTTCAAGTCTGCTGGCGCCAGCAGGCGATATTCCAGCAGTTCTTCAGATAAACGAATTATTCCCGATGCTTTTACGTGATAAGCGATGATCAACTCGTTCTTACGCATAAACTCGTACACGCCGATTAACGTAATTTGTTCAGCATCAAGATTGGTTTCTTCTTTTATTTCACGCGCGATGCCCTGCTCTGGCGTCTCGTCGCGCTCCATGAAACCCGTAATCAAGGCGAACATATTTTCCTGCCATGCCGCATTCCGGGCCAACAGAATTTTTCCATCGATTTCAACTACTGCGGCCAACACTGGCAAGGGATTATCCCAATGCGTCCAATGCCCTTCGGGACAAGATAACCGGCTCTTTCCTGCCTCGCCGTCGTCAGCGCGCAACGTCAGGGAAGCTGCGCAGATCGGGCAAAATTTAAAGTCACTCATCAAGGATCATTCTGCGAAATCAATCGCTCACCGTTCATCAAACCCAATACGGCCGGAGACGCATAACCGAGACTACCGGCAAACCGGAATGCGACCAGACGGAACCAGTTCGGACACTCTCAACCGTGCATCGATTTCCGGCGTCCACAACCCAAACAGCTGATCGCCGTCCTTAACCGCGTGCGCGAATCCACGTAGCGACGCCTTCTAGCGCTGTCGGCAAGCCGCTAGGATCAGTCCCACCGGCTTGGGCCATGTCAGGACGTCCGCCGCCTTTGCCGCCGACTTGCTGGGCGACAAAATTGACCAAATCTCCTGCCTTTACCTTTCCAATCGCGTCAGCGGTCACACCCGCGATCAAACTGACTTTTCCATCCTTAACTGTCGCCAATACAATCGCAGCGGTCTTCAGTTTGTCTTTCAGCTTATCCATGGTTTCGCGCAAGGTCGCTGTATCAGCACCTTCAAGCATCGCCGCCAGAACCTTGATGCCGTTGACATCGACCGCCTGGCTGATCAGCTCATCGCCCTGATTTGCCGCCAGTTTCGACTTCAATCCTGCCAGTTCTTTTTCGAGGGCTTTGACGTAATCCTGGACCTGTCCAATCCGTTGCGTCAATTCTTCGGGCGGTGATTTCAGCGCGGTGGCGGCTTCCGTGAGGCGACTACTCAGACTTTGAACCAGTGCCAGCGCACCAAGTCCGGTTACCGCTTCAATCCGACGGATACCCGCTGCTACGCCGCTTTCAGCAACAATCTTGAACAAGCCAATATCACCAGTGCGATTCACATGCACGCCGCCGCACAATTCAGTCGAAGAACCAATCGACAAAACGCGAACTTCATCGCCATATTTTTCACCGAACAGGGCCATCGCACCACTTGCAACCGCGTCATCGAATGACATCAGGATCGCACTGGTGGCGATATTTTCCAATACTTCGCGATTGACTATGTCTTCAATCAATCGAATTTGATCCGCACTCACAGGCGCGTTGTGACTAAAGTCAAAACGGGTCTTGTCGGCATCGACCAGCGAACCTCTTTGTGCCACGTGCGCGCCCAACACCTCTCGCAGTGCTTTGTGCATTAAGTGCGTTGCTGAGTGGTTGCGTATAGTGCGTGCGCGTTGTGCGGTATCGACATTTGCGCCAAGTTGGTCGCCAACGTGCAACGATCCTTGTTCCAGTCGGCCATGATGACCGAATACTTCAGCCTGAATTTTAAGCGTATCGGTCACGACGTAAGTTGCCGTTGCGGTTTCCAGTAAGCCAGCGTCGCCAGCCTGACCACCGGATTCGGCATAAAACGGCGTGGTGTCCAGGACGACAATGGCATCCTGTCCTGCTTCAATTTTTTGTACGGCACTGCCATCGACGTAGATAGCCAACACTTTGGCATCGTGTGCCAGAGCGCTATAACCAACGAAGTTAGTTTTGTCACCGGTATATTCAACGCCCGCGGCCATCTTGAATTTGCCACCGGCCCGGCTGGCTTCTTGCTGGCGTTTCATCGCAACATCAAAGCCAGCCTCATCCAGTTCAACCTCACGTTCCCGACAGATATCGGCCGTCAGGTCGAGCGGAAAACCGAATGTGTCGTATAGCGTGAACGCGGTATCGCCATCTAACTTTTTAGGATTCCTGGTCAGCGCGGCTTCCAGAATTTTCATGCCGTGTTCCAGTGTCTCGCCAAAGCGCTCTTCTTCCTGCCGCAAAGTTTGCTCCACGCGTTCAGCAGCGTCCGGCAACTCAGGATAGGCAGTACCCATCTCGAGCACCAGATCTTTGACCAGTTTGTAGAAAAATGGCTTGGTTTGTTCCAGCTTGTGACCGTGACGCAAAGCGCGGCGAATAATCCGACGCAAGACGTAACCACGACCTTCGTTGCCGGGAATGACGCCGTCGACAATCAGGAATGAGCAAGCGCGGATATGGTCGGCAATCACTTTCAGTGAATTGTTGGTCAGATCGGTGACATTCGTTTCGCGCGCTGCTGCCTTGATCAGATTTTGAAACAGATCAATCTCGTAGTTGCTATGTACGTGCTGCAATATCGCTGCCAGTCGCTCCAAACCCATACCGGTATCAACGCACTGGCGTGGCAAAGGCGTTAACGTCACTTCGCCGGTTTTGGCGTCGACTTGGCGGTCAAACTGCATAAAGACGTTATTCCATATCTCAATATACCGGTCGCCGTCCTGATCCGGACTGCCTGGCGGACCACCCCATACATCAGGGCCGTGATCGTAAAAGATTTCAGAACATGGTCCGCAAGGGCCAGTGTCAGCCATCTGCCAAAAATTATCCGACGCGAACGGGGCGCCTTTATTATCGCCAATCCGAACAACGCGTTCTGGCGGTAAACCGATCTCGTTGACCCAAATGTCATAGGCTTCGTCATCGGTCTCATACACGGTCGCCCACAACTTGTCGGCTGGCAGGCCGTACACTTTCGTCAGTAGCTCAAACGCCCACTTTAAAGAGTCACGCTTGAAATAGTCGCCGAACGACCAATTCCCCAGCATTTCAAAAAAAGTATGGTGGCGGGCAGTGTAACCAACGTTTTCCAGATCGTTGTGCTTGCCGCCAGCACGCAAACACCGTTGCACGGAGGTCGCTCGGACGTAATTGCGTTTTTCGGTCCCGAGGAAAACGTCCTTGAACT
Source organism: Glaciimonas sp. PAMC28666 (assembly GCF_016917355.1). Taxonomy (GTDB): domain Bacteria; phylum Pseudomonadota; class Gammaproteobacteria; order Burkholderiales; family Burkholderiaceae_D; genus Glaciimonas. The sequence continues at coordinate 1,005,924 of NZ_CP070304.1, forward strand.
GGACCATCCCGGAGTTAGTGAACAGGAGTGTCGGGTCATTGCCCGGCACCAGGCTGGACGAACGCACAACAGTGTGGTCTTTGGATTCAAAGAATGAGAGAAACTTATCGCGGATATCGGCTGAGTTCATGTTCTTGGGCTAAAAAAAAGCGTGCAAGGGAAGTGTCATTTTGCAAAGCAATGATTATACGTGATACCAGCCGCTCACTTCACAGAGCCTATTATGCAAAAAGCCCGTCATGATAATTTTTGACGGGCTTCTCATGGGTGGAATGTGGCTTAAATCCGCCACACCCGAACTGCTAAACGGTGATTAATGACCGGTATTAATTTTGCCAGTCGCTGATGCTTTAGCATGATGACGACGGTGGTGATGCTTTTTACCGTGATGTTTAACCGCAGGCTTAGCCGCCGGAGCATCCGCAGGCGCTGCCATCGTTGCCGCAGGTGCCGGCGTGACCGGGGCATTTTGCGCCATCACAGGCAGAGCGAAAGCAGCGACGATTACAGCGGCTAACAGTTTATTGATCTTCATTTTGTGGTCCTTTTCATCATCGTTGATTAGATTGGCGCAGGCACACTGCAATAAAACTTGATAGATGCAGTCATAAATGTGTCTCGCAATCAATTAACGCAATGCCGTTCTGTCCGGTTGACAGAACTTTCACAAGATATTTATTTATTGACGGTGTCGCCTGCAGGCATAACCAAATCCGCCGGTATCAAGTCAATCCTATCGGTGCAGAATCCGTCCACACCCCAAGCCAGGATCTCTGCTCCCCTTTTCCGAGAATTCACCGTGTAGCAAAATAAGCCGTAGCCTGACTCTTTAACAGCATTTACTTGCACCGGGGATAGAAATTTATGGTTCGTATGCAAGGAGACCGCCGCCACCTCCTGGCACTGCTCAAGCCAGTCGTTCTTTATCACGGTCGCTAATAAGCCTCGGGGAATAGCGACCACTGCCACCTGCGCCGCGCGCAATGCCTCTAGCGAGAACGAGGAAAGTAACGGTAAATTAGCTGCGGTCATGGCACTCGGCACGGCAATGTGCGCGGCTACCTCAGTCGCAAAACAGGCTTGGGCCATCTTTGCCACGATACGGCCGGTCTCGACTTCGCATCCCTCCGCCGGCTTGATTTCAACGTTCATCCAAATATCGTTCTGCTGACAAAATCTGATGGCGCGCTCAAAGGTACACACCGGCTCTCCTGCGAATGCCGGACCAAACCAGCTTCCGGCGTCCATGACGGTTAATTGTGCCGCAGTGAGATGGTTCACCTTGCCCATTCCTCGCACCGTGCGTCCTAACACAGGATCGTGCATCAACACCGGAATGCCATCGGAGGACAGCATCACGTCGAATTCCACTGCGCGGTAGCCGTGCGACAGTCCGCACCTTATTCCTGCCAAAGTATTTTCGGGTGCCATGGTCCCGCCACCCCGATGGGCAACGATCTTAGGATAAGGCCAGAGGGTTGTTTTTTTCATTTTATAAATGGCAATCTGATAACAAACAGTTCTCATTGTCGCTGAAATCCGCTTAACGCATATTTCACTTGACGCCTATTTCACCCTATTCCACTTAATGCCGATTCCACTTAATGCATATTTTTCCTTCATTTGATGGCTCGATTAGCGCTATCAATAGATCCACGACTTTCACCTCGTTCACCCATCAATTTAAAGCAACCTGGTATCGAAGAACGCCTCGACTTGCTGCTCTAGCCTTAGCAGATAGCTGTCCCTATCAAACCCCGGCGGATTTTCACCGGGGTCGCCTGCTTCCGAGAGCAGTGGCGTTAAAGGTGAGGTCATAAATACGAAATGGCCTGCGTTAGCGACCTCCTCAAACATGGCCTGCGGTAGCCTTGCGCGTAGCCAGTCTCCGTGGTACTTCGGCGTCAGGACCATATCGTGTTGGGCAGTGACTATCTGCAGCGGCACGTTTATCCGCCTAAGCGAGTCCGGTGTAAATGCCAAGCCTATCGGTGCCATGGCAAACACAGCACGAACACGCTCATCGCGTACATCAAAATCGATCGCTGCGGCTATCTCTATCCCCCTCTCTAAAGCTTGCGCTGATGGTTGCGCCGATTTAGCGACGGCCACTATTTCCCCCGAATCGAAAGCCAAACCTCTCGCCAGGCCATTGGGATCGCGCCCCAATTGACAAAACAACCGATCGTCATCGGTGGTAGCGCAATGGCGCAACATTTGTTGAGGGTCTGCCACACCTCCGGCCAATGCCAATACACTAAAGCCGCCCGCCGAATGTCCTAACGCGCCAATTTTCAGCCCGACAATATGCTCTCCCCAGTAAGCATCAACCAGCAAGGCATCCAACAAACGTGACAATTACCGTGTTCGTTCGGCAAAATAGCCCGGAGTAAACACCAAAGAGCGATCACTCCAGTTGTCGCCCGAATGCTGTGGAGCAGCCACAAGATAACCACTTTTAGCCAGTCGTATGGCAAGATTAACGTGAACAAAGTGGCTGCCGCCAGAACCGTGCGACAATAAAATTACCCCCTTCAACGGCAATTCCAGGCTTCCATTAAAAGCCAAAACAGGCGCATACGGACCCAGGTGCATTTGTTTAGTGGGAGACAAGCTGGGATAAAACAGTGCAACCGGCATCGATGGATGATCGGCGTGACGCACTGTCATAGCGCGCATACCAGGTTGCTTAGTCGCTTCTTTGGGCATTTGCCGCGTCCTTACAATGAGATAACTAAATTGTCTGACATTTACAGAATGTGCGTGCGGCTTATTAGTAACTGAAATAACAATGGCAATCACAACGCTATAGAGCGCCGCAAATTGATCGCTTTCGGCCTCTGGATAAAAAAACACAAAGACAGAAAAGTACAAACCGAACGAAAAATCAACTTGCTACGGTAGAATGCTTTTCATCTTTCTACTTATTTCGCAAAGCGCTTGCGCAAAAATCATTCATGAGCAACGATCACAAAAGCAAACCTTCTAACGGCCAAAACGGCAACCACGAGCCCGCACCGGCACCGTCGAACTTTCTGCGTACGATCATCGAGGCCGATATGAGTGCGGGAGTCTACGCAGACCGCAAAGATGGTCAGGGCCGGTCTTTACCATCCGTCGTAACCCGTTTTCCGCCTGAGCCTAACGGATATTTGCATATTGGCCATGCCAAAGCAATTTGTGTCAACTTTGGCCTGGCGCGCGATTATGCTGGCCGCTGCCACTTGCGTTTTGATGACACGAATCCAGAAAAAGAAGAACAGGAATACGTCGATACCATCATTGACAGCGTCAAATGGCTCGGTTTTGACTGGAAAGATGCGAGCGGTGACCATTTATTTTTTGCCAGCGATTATTTCGATCAGCTATACCAGATGGCCGAATATCTGATCAGCGCCGGTCTGGCATATGTCGACAGCCAAAGCGCTGAAGAAATGGTTGTTAACCGCGGTAACTTTGGTGAAGTGGGTAAAGATTCGCCCTTCCGTCAGCGCTCACCGGAGGAATCGCTGGATCTGTTCCGTCGTATGAAAGCAGGTGAATTCAAGGATGGCACCCACATTGTTCGTGCCAAGATCGACATGACGTCGCCCAACATGAATCTGCGTGACCCAGCGATCTATCGCATTCGTCACGCCCATCATCATCGCACCGGGGATGCATGGTGTATCTATCCGATGTACGACTACACCCACCCAATCTCGGATGCGCTGGAAAATATCACACACTCAATTTGCACACTGGAATTTCAGGACCACAGACCGTTTTATGACTGGATACTGGAAAAATTGAGCGCAGGCGGTTTCTTCCAAATGCCAGTCCCGCATCAATATGAATTTTCACGTCTCAATATTACTTACGTGGTGACGAGTAAGCGCAAGTTGCGTCAATTGGTGGATGAGCAGATTGTGGATGGCTGGGATGATCCGCGGATGTCCACCCTGGTCGGCATTCGCCGGCGCGGCTACACGCCCGAATCGCTCCAATTATTCTGTGAACGTACCGGCGTCACAAAGTCCGACGGCTGGATTGATATGAGTTCGCTGGAAGGTGCCTTGCGCGAGGATCTGGATCCGAAGGCACCGCGGGCTACGGCTGTGCTGCGCCCATTAAAATTGATCATCGACAATTTTAACGAGGACGAGATCGTAGAATGCCATGCACCCGTGTATCCCCCTGCACACCCGGATCACGCCACAGCGATGCGACACTTTCCGATGACGAAAAATGTGTGGATTGAGCGCGAAGATTTCATGGAAACACCGGTAAAAGGGTATTTTCGCCTGACACCGCCGACGGCAGATAAACCCGGCAGTCGCGTACGTCTGCGCCACGGCTATGTGGTTGAATGCACCGGCTTCGACAAAGACCCGGATGGCAACATTATTGCCGTGCATTGCACCCGCTTCGAAGATAGTAAAAGCGGTACCGAAGGAAGCGCCAACTACAAGGTAAAAGGAAACATTCATTGGATCAGCGTGGCCCATGCGCTGGAAGCAGAAGTACGGCTATATGATCGATTGTTCAGCGATCCGCATCCGGACGCTGGGGGCAAGGACTTCAAATTGGCCTTAAATCCGCTTTCCAAGGAGGTCATCACCGCCTATCTGGAGCCTGGCATGGCTGCTGCGTTACCGGACGAACGTTACCAATTCGAACGCCACGGTTATTTCGTTGCCGATCGGGTCGATAGCAGCCCCGGAAAGTTGGTATTCAACCGCACGGTCACACTAAAAGATAGCTGGGTTAAATAGATCCGGATAGCGCGTGTTAAACGCACTCAAAACTCTGACTATTAGATTAGGAAGAAAGGGTATCTTGCTGTTGAAATAGCAAGATACCCCAATTTATTTATAGTTTTCAGCCAGCATCACTTAACTCTCCTTACCAGTTCCGTTCTCTCCTCACGCATCCCTAGCGTTGCTACCGTCACCCCGCGTGGCGGTCTCTGGCAGCCGATCCTAAAATCACACTTCGGCTCTGTTACAAATTGTTTCAGTCATTACTAAATTTTATTATTTCTTTGCACCCTGCTGTCTACACTAAACGTAGGGAAATCAAACGGGTCAACGCATTGGCCCATTGGACATTCCAACTGAAGGTGAAAGACATGAAAACGAAAACGGTCTCTTTCTGGCTGGTAGCGCTAATGATGGCGCTTGGTAGCAGTGGTGCGATGGCCCAACATGGCGGTGGTGGTTTCCACGGCGGCGGCGGTGGCGGTTTCCACGGCGGTGGTGGCTTCCACGGTGGTGGTGGCTTTCACGGCAGCGGTGGCTTTCATGGAGGTAGCGGCTTCCATGGAAATTTTCACGGTGGCGGAAGATTCCGTGATTTTCGTGGTCGCGGCCTCGTGATCGCCGGTGGGCCATTTTTCTGGTCACCGTACTATTATGACGGCGGTTATTACCCTTACAACAGTCTGTACGTTCAACCGGGTGCCGATTATGGCTATTATTGCAGAAACCCGGCCGGTTACTATCCGTACATAGCCCGTTGTCCCACAGGATGGCTGGGCGTCGCGCCTGACGCGCAACCTTATTAACCTTGGGTACCGCAGGACTCGCGATGGCATCGCGCTGGAATCGTTGAGCTAGCGATGGGCGAAAGCCCAATTCCGTGAGGTCGGTTCATGCTTTCGGCGAAACCGCTATACTTTCGTCACTTTCATCACGACTTCACCCACCAAGAGCTAAAAATGACGATATCAATGTATTCCACTTCAATTCCTGTTTTTAAGCAAATACTCAGCGGTTTAAGCGACGTGCTGAACAAAGCCGAAGCACATGCCACCGAAAAGAAGATCGATGCGAATGCTTTCTTGCAAGCGCGATTGTTTCCCGATATGTTTGCCCTGACTCGCCAGGTTCAAATCGCTGCCGACTTCGCCAAAAGCGTTTCATCACGGCTCGCTGGTATCGAAGTCCCTGCATACGACGATAACGAACAAACCTTTGCTGAACTACAAGCTCGGATTCAAAAAACGCTGGCGTTTATAAGTGGTCTGACACCGGTGCAACTCGAAGGCAGTGAAAATCTGGAAATCGTTTTGCGACCTGGGACCCCGAAAGAAAAGAAACTCACGGGACAAGTCTATTTGTTGCAATACGGTTTACCGCAATTTTTCTTCCATGTCACCACCGCTTATGACATCCTGCGCCATAATGGCGTTGAAATTGGCAAGCGCGATTTCATGGGTGCGTACTAACCTAGATGCGCGTTGCGTATAAAGCATCAATTACTTTTGTCCTGAATTCCGCGAAAATCGGCTAAGAATATTCACGACACACCTCAAAAGCATCGCGCACATGCAATACGCAATGTTTAAAAACGTGACTTTCGGGTCGCGTTTTTTATTGCCAAATCATTAAAAATAAAAACCCCTGTGATTTAATTGTCAGCAACAACTCATCACAATCCACCTTTAACAAAATACTATTTTAATAGTGCTATGTTTCGGATGTCGATACTGTAATATCACATTCAAGCAACATTAAAGCGACGGATCGTCGACAAACTAATAAAGCTGAATGTGCCGGCGTAACGCGCCTGTCACAATAAGTGCAACGCTAACACAAACGTTTCTTTACCTCTCGTGCCTTAGGAGCTTTCAAGCCTTGTGTAGCTGCAACAAGATCGCTGCAACAAGGTCGCTACAACGATATCTATCAAGCAACACATTCTCTCCTAACAAGCCATAGAATAAGTTGAAGAAGACCACACTTTTGAACGAGCAGGCGTTAGCTCCCACCGACCTGCCGAAGAGGCAGGAAGTTCCGGAGTCAGCGCCGTTGACGCCGAGGCGAACAGGTTTCGGCATTTTTTTCCCAGGCAACGGCGTTCCCAATCAGGCACTTCGCATGCGACGCTATTTTATGGCCGCTGGAACTTCGTTGCTTGCGATATTACTGATGTTTGTCTGTTACCTGCAAGGCGTACTCTCACTTAACTCGTTTTATCAAAGCAGCACGATAGTATTAATAGCGATCGTCGTTTTCTATGGAATATTCCGAAGCGGGCTGAATCTCAAGTTTCGCGACCCGAATCTCGCCGCGCCGCAAATGATGGCGGCCATGTTCGTCATCCTATGCACCATGTACCAGGCGAACGGAGGTCGGTCCGTATTTGTGATGCTGCTGCTGATGGCTTTTCTTTTCAGTGTGCTGCAGTTCTCAAGTCAGGCGTTGCTTACGTATGCCGCAGGTATTTTGGTCGCTTACGGGGTTGTTATCGGTTTATTGGTGCGCTTTAAGCCCGAAACGCTAGACTTGCGTCTCGAATTGCTACAGTGGCTGACGCTCGCACTGACGTTACCCTGGTTCGCTACGATGGGTAGTTTTATCAGCCGCATGCGCAATCAATTACGTAAAATCAATGCTGAACTGGCTGGCATGTTACAACAGGTTCAGGCCAGCGAGTCGCGCCTCGCCGAAGCGCAAAACATCGCTGGACTCGGGAGTTGGTCGTACAATACCTCAAACAGCTCTCCCATTTGGTCTCTGGAAACTTATCGTCTGTTCGGAGTCGATTCCACGTGCCTTCCACCGACCGGTGCCAACTTCCTACGCATCGTACACCCCGAAGATCACGTCCATTATCACACTCTCATGGAGGCCATGCGCTCCGAGAGCGGTACGATTGATTCACAATTCCGCATAATTCTGCCGGGCGGCAAAATTCGCTGGGTACATTTGCTGGCACAGGTGATCTTTGATGCTTCAGGCCGGACCAACCTGCTACGCGGCACCGTCATGGATACCACCGATCACCACAATCAGGAAGAAGCACTCACCCTCGCACGCGATGAGGCCGCTGGCTCAAGAGCAACGCTGGTCGATGCAATCGAAAGCCTGACCGAAGTCTTTGGGCTGTTTGACGCCGACGACCGCTTAGTCCTGTGCAATCGAAAGTATGCCCGCTCCTATACCGACTTTCAGCGATTTGAAGACATTGCAGGAATGCGCTTTGAAGACATTGTCCGTTCCTCGTTAGCCAAAGGGGAGGTGATCGAACCAGCATTTCACGGCAATGCCGAAGCCTGGGTCGCAGAGCAAATCCGCCGCCATCGTGACCCGCTACACACCACCCGCACATTGCGACTCAGTGATGGACGCTGGCTCGAGGTTACCGAGCAGCATACCCGCAGCGGCGGCATCGTCGGCGTTGGCAGAGATATTAGCGAGCAGCAGCAAATCCAACAACAGCAAGCGATGGAATATGCCGTCACCTTATTGCTTGCAAAATCCGATACGCTTGAGGACGTCGTTCCTAAAATCATTCAGACTGTTTGCGAGACACTGGGATGGGACTGCGGCGCTTGCTGGTATTGGGACGACACAGCGCAAATACTGTTACGCGGCGAATCATGGAGCGCCGCGTCGAGCAACCTTAGCGCCTTTGTTGAGATGGGTAATCAACATCCAGCGGTCTCCATAATGCCGGAATTGATTGAACGCGTCTGGGCCACAGGCGAACCCCTGTGGATCCCCGATGTGTCGAAACACACCAGTTTTATGCTAACTCAAACGGCGACCATCGTCGGGCCATTGGGAGCATTTGCATTTCCAATCAAGATCGGCACTGAGCTCTACGGCGTACTGGAGTTTTACGCCCGTGATGTGCGCCACTCTGACCCTGCGCTGCTTGCAGTAACCCGCTCAATCGGTTTACAAATCGGCCAGTTCATAGGAAGCAAAGCAGCAAAAGAAGAAATTTGGCAACTGGCATTCTACGATCCCCTTACTCACTTGCCGAATCGCCGACTTTTAATAGACCGGCTGAAACACGTTCAAGGTATCAGCACGCGTAGCAAAGGTCACAATGCCTTGTTGTTCATCGACCTCGATAACTTCAAGACTATAAACGATACTCTAGGTCACGATAAGGGCGATTTACTGCTACAAGAGGTCGCCAGACGCCTGGTCAGTTGCGTGCGTTCGGCAGACACCGTTGCCCGACTTGGCGGTGACGAGTTTGTCGTTATGGTCAGTGAACTGAGCGAAAACCTTGAGGAAGCGGCGGTTCAGGCAGAGCACGTCGGGGAAAAAATCCTTGCGCTGCTCAACCAACCGTATCAGTTAACAGACCGGCTATACCGCAGCACATCAAGTATCGGCGTCACGCTGTTCAACGGTCGCGCTGAATCGACGGATGATCTGCTTAAGCGCGCGGACCTTGCCATGTACCAGTCAAAGTCAGCGGGTCGCAATACCCTGCGATTCTTCGAGCCTGATATGCAGGCCGCCGTCACTGCTCGTGCGGAGCTTGAAATTGATCTGCGGCGTGGGCAGCAAGATGCGCAATTTATTCTTTATTACCAGGCTCAGGTCAATCACAACGGGTATTGGACTGGCGCGGAAGCCCTGATACGCTGGCAGCATCCAAAACGCGGCCTGGTTTCTCCCGCCGAGTTTATCCCTGCAGCTGAAGAGACCGGCTTAATCCTGCCGCTGGGACGCTGGGTACTGGAAACAGCCTGTTCCCAATTGGTGGTCTGGGCCGGGAGGCCCGAAACCGCCCATCTGACGCTGGCGGTAAACGTCAGCACGCGTCAATTCCGACAGGCAGACTTCGTAAAAGAAATCACCGATTTACTCGCTCTCACGGGCGCTGATCCGTGCCTTCTCAAACTGGAACTGACCGAGAGTATGTTGCTCGACAATGTAGAAGATATCATCGTCAAGATGGGTGCCTTGATCGCTCTTGGCATCCGCTTCTCCCTGGACGATTTTGGAACCGGGTATTCGTCCCTGGGCTATCTGAAGCGCCTGCCGCTGGATCAACTCAAGATCGACCAAACCTTTGTGCGGGACGTCCTTACTGACCCCAACGATGCTGCCATCGTCCGCACCATCGTTGCGCTAGCCCAGAGTCTTGGCCTGTCCGTGATCGCAGAAGGAGTGGAGACGGCACCGCAGATGGAGTTCCTTTCCCAGAATGGATGCAGAGCGTATCAAGGTTATCTGTTCAGCCGACCGCTTCCGCTGGAACAGTTCGAAGCCTTGCTTCTAAAAGACAGTCAGGCAAACGCTTTGCCCGACCACATCACGCCGTCGGCTCGATAAAACTGCGGATCAATACTGGCTGCGGGCCTTCAACGCAGGCAAAACGGGCAGACATAAAGGCGTATTGTTGCCGCCATTAAACCAAATTTCAGGCGCTAACATCAATGCGAAAACGCGCGATTTCCCTCCTGTTTTTGGGCATGCAAAAAGCCGCCAATAATTTTAAGGGGTGCCGACCAGGTCAGGCAACGCCGACAAATTCGTGATCTCAGCGTCAGGCACATCCGGAATTCTCTCGGCTGGTTGTGCAAACCGATTACACCAAACGACGTGAAAGCCAAACGCTTTGGCGGAAAACGCATCCCAACCGTTTGAAGATATAAAACATATTTCGCTCGGCTTCACGTCGAATCTATCGACCGCCATTTGATACACAGACGGATGCGGTTTAAAGATACCCGCATCATCCACCGACAACACAGCATCAAGTAGATTGCCTATCCCGGCGTTGCCGACAGCGCTCGATAACATCCCCGCTGAACCGTTCGAAAGAATCGCGCATTGTAAGCCGCGGGCTTTAAGTGTCGCTAACGTATTTTCCACTTCAGGATAGGGACGCAGTTGCAGATACAGATCCATCAGACGATTTCGCAAATGCGCATCCGTCAGATTAAAACACGCCAGCGAAAAGTCCAGCGCGTCACCGGTGACTTGCCAAAAATCTGCATGGCGCCCGGTCAGGCTGCGCAGCCACGTGTATTGAAGTTGTTTGGTGCGCCACATCTCCGCAAGCGGGCGCCATTTATCTCCTAACGCGTCCTGCACCTGTTCGGCAGCACTATTGACATCGAACAGCGTCCCGTAAGCATCAAATACGCAGGCGCGAATATTCGCAAGTTTGAGATGTGGCATGGTTTGATCCTTGAGAAAATGGGTTCGGTAAAAAATATCGGCAGACAAACCGTATTTTCTATTCAACCAATTAAGTTGGGTGATTTATTTTTTTCAGATAAGCAGTCACTATGCATGAAAACGTCCATTAAGTCCGACGTTCGTCACTTTGGAATTACTGGTACGCTATGCAGCTGTCGCGCTTGCTTTGCGAGGTATGCATTTTTGAATCGCCCATTCGCGCGCTGCTCTTCACTTCGTAAGGCATGCGCCTAAAGTTAGCACCCACCACAACTTTCAATCACGATCTTAACCACCATGACAGACTCCATCCATTTTTATCAACCATCCGAAGGGCATCGCCTGCCCCACGATCCGTTCAACGCGATTGTCGGCCCTCGCCCTATTGGCTGGATTTCATCGCAAGACGCGGAAGGTAAATACAATCTTGCACCTTATAGTTTCTTCAATGCATTCAACTACATCCCACCCATCGTTGGCTTTTCCAGCATAGGGCGCAAAGACACGCTGAACAACATTGAAGCCACCGGCGAATTCGTCTGGAATTTAGCAACTCGTCCCTTGGCAGAGGCCATGAACCGATGCTCTGCGCCAGTCGGACACGGCGTTAGCGAATTTGAATTGGCGGGTCTTACCCCGCTAGCCTCTCATATTGTCCGGCCGCCTCGCGTAGCAGAAAGTCCAGTCTCGTTTGAATGTAAATTAACGCAGATTGTGCAATTACGCGGTGCTTCCGGAACAGCGGTAGAAAGTTGGCTGGTATTAGGCGAAGTGGTCGGTGTCCACATCAAGAGCACATTGCTGGTAGAGGGCGTCTACGACACCGCTGCAGCTGAACCTATCCTACGCGGCGGCGGTCCGGCCGACTACTTTCAGGCACTACCAGAAGGCTTGTTTCGCATGTTTCGCCCACGGGCCTAGTTCCTTCATAGAGGTTTTGGTTCTGGTTCTGGTTCCGCTTCCGGCATGCTTTCACCAGAAAAAATTACAGTCGTAATAAAACAGCAAGCCAGACTGGAATCACCCGATCAAAGAGCGCACTGAAGCGTTTCAGGGATGCGTGTATTATCTTCCTAGATTTGCCGCTTAAGCCATAACACTCTTTCATTCGACCAGAGCGAAAGCGCTACCAGAATAGATTCTACAACCGTCAAACACTGGTTCCGGCATCATCCAATGTCCTCTCGTAACATCGCATCTCAACTTAAAAAGGCCCCTCATCATGATCCAGTTATATTTTCATCCGTCCCCTAATCCACTTAAGGTCGCACTTTTTCTGGAAGAGGCGGGACTGCCATATGAAGCGGTGCCGGTTGACACGCGCAAAGGCGAGCAACATTTGCCAGCCTTCCTTAAAATTAATCCGAATGCAAAAACGCCGGCGCTGGTGGATGGTGATGTTACCGTGTTTGACAGTAACGCGATCCTGCTCTATCTCGCGGAAAAATCGGGTCAATTTTTACCAGAAAACACGCCAGCTGCGCGTGGGCAAATGCTTTCATGGCTGATGTTTGTGGCAAGCGGAATCGGCCCTTATTCTGGCCAGGCGGTCCACTTTAAACATTTTGCGCCAGAACCAAAGGAATACGCCGTCAATCGTTACATCTTCGAAGCAGAGCGTCATTACGCCATACTTGAGGCGCAACTGTCAAAGCACCGCTACATGCTGGGAGATACCTATACGCTGGTCGATATGGCGGTATGGGGATGGGCCCGCGCCGTGCCATTCATCCTCGGACCAGACGCGTGGGATCAACTGCCGAACCTGAAACGTCACCTCGACGAAATCAACGCTCGTCCTGCGGCACAACGGGCAGAAGCGTTGAAGACACAGTTCACCTTTAAAACGGAAATGGACGATGACGCCCGCAAACAAATGTTTCCGCAAAATGCCCGTTTGAACGCTTAACGCTTAGGTTTAATAACTTATTTAGTCGTTTATTCACACCCTATATTTACACAGCTTACAGGCCCTTTCACCGGGCTAGCTCCAGGAGTTTTGCATGACAGAGACAGCATCCAGGCCGCCGCTTCCTCCTTTTACGCCAGAGACCGCACGTCAGAAGGTCCGCGCCGCCGAGGACGGATGGAACTCGCGTGATCCTGAACGGGTTTCGCTAGCTTACACAGAGCAAAGCAAATGGCGCAATCGCGCGGAGTTCATTACCGGCAGAGAAGAAATTGTTGCGTTGTTGACACGGAAATGGAATCGTGAACTGGAATATCGCCTGATCAAGGAACTATGGGCGTGTGCAGATAACCGGATCGCAGTGCGCTTTGCCTATGAATGGCACGACGACGCCGGGAATTGGTTTCGCTCATACGGCAACGAGAACTGGGAGTTTGACCCTAACGGATTGATGGCTGTGCGGCATGCCAGTATCAACGATTTGCCGATAAAAGAGGCAGACCGTCAGTTCCATTGGCCGTTAGGACGTCGCCCCGACGCCCATCCAGGCCTCAGCGATCTCGGACTTTAGTCCCGGTTTAATACCGCCTGCACTGAATCAGTCAACGGAAAAGGCGTGTCCTTTCAAACGGGAAACGGTCTTTTTTAATAGAGCGCATGGGGGATTGGAACAGCGCTCGAAGATCACGAACAATGATCTTTACACCCCAACGATCGATAGTTAAAATTTATTGAATACAATTTAATAATTAATTTTACATATGGATCTGATTTCTTTACACTTCAGTCTTAGTGATTCACAACCCTTTAAAGGAAAACACAATGTCTCTTATCAATACCCAAGTTAAACCATTCAAAGCAACTGCTTACCAGAACGGCAAGTTCATCGATTTGACAGAAGAATCCTTTAAAGGCAAATGGTCAGTCGTCATGTTTTACCCAGCTGACTTCACATTCGTTTGTCCAACAGAACTGGAAGATTTGGCCGATAACTACGCTGAATTCCAAAAACTGGGCGTTGAAGTCTACGGCGTGTCAACTGACAGCCATTTCGCTCACAAAGCATGGCACGATACTTCAGAAGCCATCAAGAAAGTGCAATACGCACTGATCGGTGACCCGACTGCTGTGTTGTCACGCAACTTCGAAGTACTGATCGAAGAAGAAGGCATGGCACTGCGTGGTACGTTTGTTATTAACCCAGAAGGCCAGATCAAGGTTCTGGAAGTGCATGACAACGGTATTGGCCGCGACGCTTCGGAATTGATGCGTAAAGTAAAAGCAGCACAATATGTCGCATCTCATCCAGGCGAAGTTTGCCCGGCAAAATGGACTGAAGGCGCTGCAACATTGACACCGTCGCTTGACCTGGTCGGCAAGATCTAAGAATCGATTTAAGGTCTCAGCGCAGGGCCTTCAGCGGGCGCATGGACGTTTTCGCATCCCCGCTGATAGCTGACTGCGAAAGATCATAGACAGGTTCTTATCAGCATTACCGACGCCGGTCGGGAATTGTCCAGACCGGCTTCAAAATTCACTAAATGGAAAGCACATCATGTTAGATGCAAATCTCAAAACCCAGTTGAAAACCTATTTGGAAAAGGTCGTGCAGCCGATTGAGATCATCGCGTCTCTCGATGATAGCGATAAATCACGTGAATTGCAGGCTATGCTCCAGGAAATTCTCCTGTTGAGCGACCGCATCACACTGGTTGAGCGCACTGACGATGACGAGCGCAAACCGTCGTTTAGTATTAACCGTCCAGGAACCGATATCAGTGTCCGCTTTGCCGGTATTCCGCTGGGCCATGAATTCACCTCTCTGGTTTTGGCGCTACTTCAAGTCGGCGGCCATCCGGTCAAACTCGATGATGCAGTGATCGAACAGATCCGCAATCTGGACGGCGACTATCAGTTTGAAACTTATATTTCTTTGTCATGCCAAAGCTGCCCGGAAGTTGTTCAGGCGCTCAATGTCATGTCGATCATCAACCCGCGCATCCGCACAGTCACTATTGACGGTGCACTATTTCAAAAAGAAGTCGAGACCCGTCAGATCATGGCTGTTCCGACCATGTATATGAACGGCGAAGTGTTCGGTCAAGGCCGCTCCGGCGTCGAAGAAATCCTCGCTAAATTAGATAGCGGTGCCGGTGCACGTCAAGCCGCGCAACTCAATAGTAAAGAAATATTCGATGTATTAATCGTCGGTGGCGGACCTGCTGGCGCTGCGGCGGCAATTTATGCAGCGCGCAAAGGGATCCGCACTGGTGTTCTGGCAGAACGCTTTGGCGGGCAAGTCCTCGACACATTGGCGATTGAAAACTTCGTTTCTGTGAAAGAAACTGATGGACCGCATTTTGCGGTCGCGCTGGAGCAGCACGTCAAGTCATACGAAGTCGATATCATGAATTTGCAACGGGCCGAGAGCATGGTTCCAGGAAGACTGATCGAGATTAAAACAGCCAGCGGCGCAATCCTGAAAAGTAAAACCGTTATTCTGGCGACCGGTGCGCGTTGGAGAGAAATCAACGTTCCGGGCGAACAACAATACCGGAACCACGGCGTAGCCTATTGTCCGCATTGCGATGGCCCGTTATTCAAAGGCAAACGCGTAGCAGTTATTGGCGGCGGTAACTCAGGTGTCGAAGCGGCGATTGATCTGGCGGGTATCGTAGGTCACGTTACCCTGATCGAGTTCGGTGCAGAATTACGCGCCGATGCAGTGTTGCAGCGGAAGTTGAAGAGCCTGAAAAACGTGGTAATCCACACCTCGGCACAAACCACTGAGATTCATGGCGACGGCAAAAAAGTTAACGGCTTAAGCTATACCGATCGCATTTCTGGCGATAGCAAAAAAGTGGAGTTGGAAGGTGTTTTCGTCCAAATCGGCCTGGTGCCGAACACGGAATGGTTAAAAGGCACGGTCGCGTTGTCGCGGCATGGTGAAATTGAAGTTGACGCAAAAGGTCAGACCTCAATTCCTGGCGTATTTGCGGCAGGCGACGTGACGACTGTTCCGTTCAAGCAGATCGTTATCGCGGTCGGCGAAGGCGCCAAAGCGTCGTTAAGTGCATTCGATCATCTGATCCGAAATTCATTTGAAGACGAAGAAATCGTTGCACCTTTGGAGCAAGCGGCGATTGCAGCGTAACCATTGTTTCGGCTTTTTCAAAACACGTTTTATTGAGAATAATCAAGCCACAAAAAAATGCCGGGTTCGCCCGGCATTTTTTTTTCAGCAATATTACAAATAGGGTTACTTAGCGCTGTTACTTAGCTTAAGCGTTAACATTTACGACCAGTCGGCCTCTTACCTTTCCCGCCAAAATTTCCGGTGCCCTGACCAGCGCTTCGGCCAAAGAAATCTCTTGGGTGATCGTTGCCAGTTTATCCATATCCAGTTCATTTGCCAGACACTGCCATGCGGCTATCCGCTTCGCGAGAGGTGCCATTACGCTATCGATACCAATCAATTTGATGCCGCGCAAAATGAACGGCGCGACCGATGCAGGAAAATCTAGCCCCTGCGCCAGGCCACAGGCAGTCACCGTTCCACCATAACAAGTTTGCGCAACCGCATTCACGAGAGTATGGGAACCAACCGAATCAATGACGGCCGCCCAACGCTCTTTTTGCAATGGTTTTCCAGGCGCAGATAATGTCGCGCGATCAATAACGTCTGCTGCTCCCAGCGACCTTAGATAATCCGCCTCCTCTAACTTTCCGGTTGAGGCAACCACGCGATAACCCCATCCGGACAGGATCGCAATGGCGATACTGCCAACACCGCCCGAGGCACCTGTGACCAAAATATCCCCATCGCCCTTATCCACGCCTTGCTCCTGCAGTGCGATTGCGCTTAACATCGCAGTGTATCCGGCTGTGCCAATGGCCATCGCTGTCCGCGCCGACATGCCCTCTGGTCTTTTTATGAGCCAATCCCCTTTTAGTTTGGCGCGTTGCGCCAGGCAGCCCATGTGTGACTCGCCGACACCCCAACCGTTAAGAATGAATTTATCTCCGACTTTCCAGTTGGGATGGGAAGACGCAATCACTTCCCCCGCGCCATCAATCCCCGGAATCATCGGCCAGTTGCGCACAACCGGTGCTTTCCCGGTAATTGCCAGCCCATCTTTATAATTGATCGTAGAATATTCAATCCTGACGGTGACGTCACCATCCGCAGGCAATAGCTCATTGTCAATCTGAGTCAACCCGGCGTTAGTCGTGCCATCGCCGTTTTTATTAAGCAATATTGCATCAAACATACTGATCTCTCCCTGTGTCTGGGTGACTTGCGGTTATCGCATTGCCACCATTATTTTAATGTCGTTGAATGTTGCGCAAACTGCTTGGAAAAAGGGGTTTTTTATTCTCATTTTCGAGGCCCCATTAAGCGTCTCACGACGATTTTGATTACAAATCCGCCTTTGAGTATGTGGACATGCAGGGTATTAGTCAAAATGTTTTCGTTGTTTTTAGAATGTCAAAAAAAGCAGCGCGCACTGATTTTCGGTCGATCCTCTGGGCTCCGAAATTCCACCAGGTTCACTTAGCCCAAAGCAGACGCGACCACCGTCTCGCCGCAAATAAAGCGCATAATATTGATCGAAACCACTTCTCTTCGCTGCCAAAGGAGCAATACGCATGTCACCCCAAGAAAACCAATCGCTGCAAGACTTTTTGAATCAACTGGTACAAGTACGCGGCATTGCGAAAGACCCACAAGCCGATGCAATCATTAATAGTGCCGTCGCACAACAACCCGACGCCGCCTATCTTTTGGTACAGCGCGCACTGTTGATGGAGCAAGCACTAAATACTGCCAAAACCCAGATAGCCACATTGCAGCGCCAGCTATTGCAAGCCACGCAAACTGCGCAGCCCGCGCCGTCAGGTAATTTCTTTGACGCCAACGCATGGGGGAATTCCGCACCTGCGGTCGCGCGCCCTTCTGGTGCTCCCATGATGGCGGCGCCGATGTATCCCCCCGCCTCGGCACCAAGTATGCAAAATACTGCGCCGGTTGCATCACCAGGATTTTTTGGCGGTGGCGCAGGCGGTATGTTAGGTACTGTTGCTGCTACGGCGGCAGGCGTTGCGGGCGGCGCGTTTTTGTTTCAGGGAATTGAACATTTAATGCATCCAAACGGTGGATTCGGCATGATGGGCCAAAATGGAATGGCGCCGTCAGGCGGAACAGTAGAAAACACCACCGTTAATAATTACTACGGCGATGACTCGGATTCGAATAATAGTTCAGACGATAGCTCGGATGACCTGGCATCCAATGACAATGACACCAGTAATGACGACTCATCGGTTATTTAAGGCAATGCAACGAGTGACCAGATAATGCGCTGCGATTAATGCAATGGCGCAATGGTGCCGGACAATTCATCAGGTGTGACAATTAAACGAGCAACCTCTTTTCTTTGTCACCCTTTGATCCTACACCACTCGGCGCGCATCAGAAACGTCGCGAAAACCGCTCTTGGTCCTGGCAGTCTCTTTAGCCTGGATTTCATAGAACTGAATGTTGTTACGTCCTTGTTGCTTGGCGCGGTACATCGCCACGTCGGCGCAGTCCACCAGCGTGTCGGCATCTATTCCGTCTCTTGGATAAGAAGAAATACCGATACTGCAACCTACGGTGATCTCTTCTTGCCCGATCATCAGCGGCGGCCTCAACTTCTTCATTATCCGTTCTATCGCACCTAAAATTTCATCCCCGTGCGTATGTTCAGCGAGGACCAGCACGAATTCATCTCCTCCCAGACGTGCTACTGTGTCACTTTCACGAACCGCCGATTGCAATCGTTTCGCGATCAGACTCAACACCTTATCCCCCGCCTTATGACCTAATGTGTCATTGACGATCTTAAAGTCATCAAGGTCGATAAAGACAATCCAGACGGCGTGCGTATAGCGGGCAGCATAAGTCAATGCTTGCGCCAGACGGTCATGCAGCAACGCGCGATTCGGCAGGCCCGTCAACACGTCATGGAGAGACAGATGTTTGATACTTTCTTCAATTCTCTTCCGTTCTGAAATATCCTTCCCCGTGCCTTGGTAGCCTGTAAATTCCCCCCACGCATCGAATTGCGGTTCTCCTGAAACACTAAGCCACTGGGGATTAATGGCATCGGATAAAAGCTGGAACTCGAAATCAGAAAATTTTTGGTGCGCATTCAATATTTCCCGATGGGCTGCCCATTGCTCCGCAGTCAGGTTAGTAGGCATATCCCAGCGCGCCCTGCCGACATAATTTTGTATGTGGGCGCCACTGCGGGTAACCAGCACATTTGGAATTAGTACAAAGCAGAAATTTGCATCCTGTTCCCAATACCAGTCCGATGTCAGCTCCGCCAATTGTCGAAAAAGTTTTTCGCTCTTGGCGAGCGCCGCGGTGCGGCTTAAAACTCGTTGTTCCAGCGCTGCGTTCGATTCACGTATCTCGAATTCCGCCTGTTTTCGCGCGATTATTTCGTTCTTTAATATCCCGTTAATCCCCTGAAGTTCAGTGGCGCGATCCTCTCGCGCCTGGATAGCCTCTTGCAGCGCATTCGCCATATGGTTCAAGGAACGTCCAAGCACCCCGAACTCATCTTGCCCGGTATAAGTCCGTGTTCGAAGATCACCGGCAGTGATACTTTTGGCAAACGTGATAGTCCGACGAATTGCTGCGGTGATTCGTTGCGACACCATCCACGCCATCAATATACCGAGCACGATAGCGACCAATCCCACTCCTTCGATCAATTTTTCGGTCCGCACTGCTCTCTTGAGAATCACGTTCCGGGTCGCGTTACTCTTAGCCACCGCTTCCGCCAGCATGTTTTCCAGATACGGTTCAATGGTTTGGGCCGCCGCCAGATACCGTCGTTTCTCGCGCTCGATCTGCGAGTTGATATGAATGTACTCATTGAACTGCATCTCATAGAGATCCATCAATGCCAATAACTTCTTCCTACGTTCGCCCTTGATTTCAACCGAAACGTGTTTTTTAAATTGGTCGAGTGCCAGTTGGAAAGCCTGAATGTCTATCGCACGTCTGCGCCATAAATAATCCTTTTCATGGCGTCGTATAGTCAACATATCGATCAGGAGCGCACGCTCGCTGACAGGTGTTAGGAGAGCCTCCATTCGTCGCGCCTTATCCCGAAATTCTCCCTCAAGACCGGTATCGATATAGCCTAATTGACCATGCAGTTTAACTACGGCAACAAATGCCGTTTCGTAATTGTCGATGCCTTCGACCGCCAGTCGCACTTCTGAGACAGAATGGGGAACGGATACCAGATGGCGAATTTCCTGGAGCGACTGGCGAGCGTCAGCCAGATTGGCCTGCACCAGCGTCACATAGCGCGACTTGGCCTCCTCAAAGCCGAACTCGTGATAGGTCATCAAAAATGCTTTTTCGTAACGTCGCGCGTTCATCATTGCGACGACGCTTTTTTGACTCAACGCCGCTGTTTTGATATCCACTGACAGCAACTTGTTGAAATCCTCAACAGTCGAGCGTTCTCCAAAAATAGCAAATCCCAGCACAAGTGCAAAGAGCCCAAGCACCGCGCCAAAACCAACCGCAAGCGAGCATCGCAAACTCATGGACGGTATGGCGCATATCGCCAGCATTTTATGGCGACATTCAGAGAAACGCTCCACCAGCTTAATCATTCCTGGTAAGGCACAAAGCCCATTTTTTCGATAATATCCGCCACTTGGGGAGAGAGAGAGAATTCAATCAGATTCTTCGCCAGACCGCCAGGAAGACCGCGTGTTACAAGCGTTAACGGCCGTGCAAACGGATAATCTCCGCTAAGTATGCTGGCATGCGTGGCAGCAACACCATCAACAGACACCAGCTTAATCGGTACCTGTGCGCGTATTTCATTTTCCGCCACGATGACGGACATCAACGAAATCGCGTTGGAATGCGCCGCAACTGCCTCAATCACTTCCGAATTCTCACCTAAAATTTTCTCAGCCTTCATCTCACTGTAGGTCATGTTGAAATGGTGCATGAACATCACAATGGTGCCACGTCCTTCCTCCCGTTTGATCACCATGATGGGGGTATCAAAGCCGCCAACCTTTTTCCAGTTTTTTATCCGACCTCGAAAAATATCTGAAATCTGAGACGATGTCAGCGTCGTTACCGGGTTGCTCTTGTGCGTAATTAATCCCGCCCCGTCACGCGCCACCGGAAAGCCTTTGAGGTAGCGATCATCGTCAGTGACCAACCGCGACACCATTCCTATATCCGCGATGCCATCCCGAGCGTCGTTGATGCCACGCTCGGCGCCACCCATTTCAATACTTATCCTAACGTTTGGGTGCAGCAACTCGTAACGGTTCGCAATTTCTTCCATCAGTGGCGCGGCCGTACTTGATCCTGTCAATAGCAACTTACCTTCCAGTACCGAGCCTGCGGGAGCGGTACTGGGCGCGGCGTTATTATTATCATTTGCATTTTGTCGGTTACAGGCAGTCAGCAATGCGCCCACAGACAGGAGAACAATCAAGTGGAGCGTAAGGTGTCGTGTCATGGCGGTGGCCACTTTAGCGTCGGATCAATGATAGGGATGGCGCCACAGTCGCGCCACCAAGACTTAGACACCTACCCGCGCGTAACAATGCAACTAGCTCATTTACCGGCAGCGGTCGGCTAAAAAAGTAGCCTTGCATCGCATCGCACGCGTTAGCATGTAAAAAATCCAGTTGTTCTATTGTCTCAACCCCTTCAGCCACGGTGTGGAGAGCGAGCGACTTCGCAAGCGCTATGACGGTCAGCACAATCGAAGCTGCCTCAGGTTTTTTGTCCAGATCAGCAATGAATGACTGATCAATTTTGATGATATCGACTGGAAACCGCGTCAGGTAACTCAGACTGGAAAAACCTGTACCAAAGTCATCGATCGACATTTTGATGCCAATGGCTTTCAGTTGATTCAATATCAAAATCGTGGCTTCAGAGTCCTTCATCAACATACTCTCGGTCAGTTCCAGCTCCAGACAAGATGGATCCAGGCCTGCTCCAGCCAGTATTGATCGCACCATTGACGGCATGTTTTTTTGCGCCAGTTGTCGTCCGGAAACGTTAACGGCGATATTTAAATCAAATCCTTCTTTGCGCCATGCGCTTATCTGCGCACAGGCTGTTCTCAAGACCCATTCACCAATCGGAACAATCAAACCGGTTTCTTCCGCAAGTTGAATAAAACGACCGGGAGGGATTGATCCCATTTCTGGATGATTCCAACGTATCAATGCTTCCAGGCTAATAACACGTCCGGTTTTCAAATCCAACTGCGGCTGGTAATGCAATGAAAACTCATTATTCTCAAGTGCCTGGTGCAGGGCATGTTCGAGCTTTACTTTTTCTAATGCTTTCGAGCCCATCTCAAGCGTATAACATTGAAAGCAGTTACCGCCTTGTTCTTTTTTTGCCCGCAACATAGCTACATCAGCGTGCTTTAACAACTGATCAGCTTCATCGCCATCATCCGGATAAACGCTCACACCAATACTGGTGGTGACATGTAGTTCACGGCCTCCCGCAAACACTGGTTGCGCGAAGGCGCTCAAAACCCGCATGGCGAGACGCGCTGCGTTTTCGGATTCTCGAATGTCCGCCAAAATTATGACAAATTCGTCACCACCCAGACGAGCTACGGTATCGCCCTCACGCATGGTTAATTTCAAGCGTCCCGCAAATTCTTTCAGCAGGCTGTCACCGAAAAGATGGCCAAACGAGTCGTTAATGCTTTTGAAACGATCTATATCCAGAAACAATATGCCTAATTTCCCATGGGCACGGCGAGCCCTGATTAAGCTTTGCTGCAGTCTGTTTATCAATAAATTACGGTTAGGTAAATCGGTCAAAGCATCGTAATTTGCCAGATACTCAATCCGCTCGTCGCGCGCCTTGCGTTCAGAGATATCGGTCGCTACGCCGTCCAGACGCAGGGGCCTTCCGTCGGCATCCCGGGCCGTTCGTGCACGATCCTCCAGCCAGCGGATTTCTCCATCCGGACGCACAATTCGATATTTCAAGGTCAGAGGTTTGTCGGCTAATACCTGAGCCAGCCATTGCATTACCCGCGTGCGGTCGTCCGGATGCACGATACTTCTTAATAGCATCGGATCAGTGTTGAACTCTGTCACTGATCTGCCGTAAATAACATCCGCAGCCGGGTTCATATACAGCAACTCGTGCGTTGGAGAAACAGACCACACCACCATCGGGATCGAATCCAGAATTCCCGACAATTTATCTTCTACTTGCCGCAATTCTTTGCTGTGCATGGTTAAACGGGAATGCGCTAACCGTAATTTCTCAAGCACGACACCGCGCCTGAAAACGCTGACAATGGAACTAGCCGAGAACAAAACAAGCACCAGCGCGGTAACAATCAACGCAAGTAATGTGTTATCAATCCCCGACGCTTTCACCGTACAAAAACTATCAATTGCAAAGTTTGCCCCCGCCATCGCCGTGTAATGCATGGCAGCCACTGCTAAACCCATTACGAAGGCACCGAGAGCCTGCTGCTTAAGTGCCAATGGCTCTTTTTTTGCACCACTGAATACAATTAAAAGAGCGCCAATTGCAGCGATGATCGCGATCAAGATCGATCCAAAAAATATTGTTCGTTCGTAACTGATCGCAGGCTGCATTTTTAAAGCTGCCATGCCGGTGTAATGCATCGCAGCCACACCCAGTCCCATGACGGTTCCGGCAACGGCAATACGTGCAACGGTCACCTTACGATTCTGGACCAATAAAAACGCAGCCAGCGTGCCAGCGATCGCTGGAACGATGGACAGGAGGCTAAGGGGTAGATCGTATGCAATGCGGATGGGAAGATGGAAGGCTAACATCCCGATAAAATGCATCGACCAGATCGCGACTCCCAGCGTTCCGGCACCGCAGAACATCAATAGAAATGCTGCTCTTCCGCTACTCTCTCGCATGTTTTCGACATGCGAAAGAGCCGAAAATGCACCGAACATCGCTACTAAAACAGACAGGAATATCAAATAGCCATTCCAAAATATAGGCATAACGGAGCCCCAAATAATATTTCATAAAAGCGTAACTTGAAGCACTTGACGCTGCATTGATGTTATGTCCATCGGCTGTCGCCCAATCGCAGCGTAGCTAATAGATAGCGCCCAATTTCATCTGCATTTACAGAATGTTGACATTCCCGGACCCATCAGACAAAACCATGCCGAACATACCAATGTGGAAGCATATCGACAATTTTTCGGCCTAAGTGAACGTCTTTCTGCATCGCGCGTGCCTCCGCATGTTGCAGCAGTACAAGTAGCTCTTCATGGGTCTTTTTATATGCCTTGGCCTGTCTGACGTTTTTACCCTCCATCATTTGTTCTTTGATCGAAAAATCTTTTTTTAAATGAGCGATAAAATTGCTGAACCCGTTTTCGAATTCACTGTCATTGCAGCAGCGAAGTTCCATGAGTTCTGCGAACAAGGCCGGCTGAAGATGCCCCACCTCCCTCATCTCTGATGTCTTTTCAAATTGACGTTGCATATTGTCCTTATTCGCTTTATCCGAGACGCCCCAGACGTTGCGCAGATTTTTTAAAATAGTTTGTCTCCGCACGCGCTCTTCAGCGCGTTCGATAACCTCAACATCAACGATAAAAATCTCCCTATACGATTGCGCTTATAACAGATATCAAGACATATGCTGTCCGCCGTTAATCGCAATATTTGCACCAGTTAAAAATGCAGCCTCCTCGGATGCCAGATACGCCACTAACCCGGCGATTTCTTCAGGCCTACCCAACCGGCCCATGGGAATCTGTGGAATAATCTTCGCTTCCAGGACTTCTTTATCAATCGCCATCACCATCTTGGTGCCGATATAGCCTGGTGAAATCGTGTTGACTGTGACCCCTTTTCGCGCCACTTCCAAAGCCAATGCTTTAGTAAAACCGTGCATGCCAGCTTTTGCCGCGGCATAATTGGTTTGCCCGAAAGCGCCTTTCTGACCGTTTACCGAAGAAATATTCACGATCCGCCCCCAGCCCCGTTCGACCATGCCATCGCAAACGGGCTTAGTCATATTGAACACCGAATCCAGATTGGTGCTCATCACCGCATCCCAGTTGGTTTTGTCCATTTTCTTAAATGTCATATCACGTGTGATACCGGCATTGTTTACCAGCACATCCACCGGGCCAATTTCTCTATGGATATTTCTGATACATTCTCTGGCCGATTCGTAATCTGCTACGTTGCACTGATAGGCACGGAAATCGAAGCCCAACACGCGCATCGAGGTCATCCATTGTTCCGCTGATGTATTCCCAGGTGAAAACGTCGTTACCACCTGGTAGCCCATTCCCGCCAATTTGATGCAAACTGCTTCACCCAAACCGCCCATACCACCAGTTACTAATGCAATACGTTTCATTGATTTGTCTCCGTCTGATTGTGTCGCTGCTCATCTGCGCTTTGAAAATCCGAGTTGAATTTGCTCAATCGTAGAACCATTTGTTGGCAGCAGCTGTTTTCGATTTATAAGGTATGCCCGGCAATAAAAAATATCACTTTACGGCCTGTGCAACCGGGGATTTTTTTTGTTCGGTTGCTGGTTTAGTTGAAATCACCTCAACTGCGGTTTTACTATCTAAAGCCCCCAACGTACCGGTTTGTGGCTGTTCTTGATTTTCCTGCGTGGATTGGATAACTTCAGCGGCCTGACTAATCTGTTCGCCCCCTTTTGCCATGGGAACCACAACCGGTTGCGTGTCGTGCACCGCGCTGAGAGTTGCGGTGGGAACGGCATTCTGCGCATTTATTTCGACGCTGGTTTTACGTTTTAAGGCTTCCATCTGCTGTTTCACAGCATCGCTGACCTGAGATTGGGCATTCACGGTAACGTTTGCAATTCGCTGCGCAACCGATAGAGCACCGCCCACTCGCGCCTGCAAACGGGAGGAGATCAAGGCCAGGCGCTCGTATGGATCTTTAGCGGTCATTAGCCGTTGCGTAAAGACGGTACTCTCTGCGATTCTGATTTTCACCGCAGTGACATTAATATTGATTAGTTCTTCTGAGCATTCCAGAGAAGCTTCGGCTAACGTTTTCGAAAGCGCGAGTTGCGCATTAAAAAAATCAGCCATGCCAGAGAGGTACGATTCGTTAGAAATCACCATAGGTTTCTCCTGAATTTGGATTAGCAAAACAGCGGAGGCGGTGGCGCAACGCCAGCGAGAACACTCACAATTCTAATAAGAGACACAAGTATCCCCAATCAAGGAGACAGTTACCATCGGGGAATAGTGTTTTATGTATAGGGGATTACCTGACCCGCCGCACCATTAATATCTCATGTGCAATAGTGTCCATTTCCTACAATCTACCTTGCCGCTGGCGCAAGCCAGCTGGCACGCCTTGCGCGCGCCGTTAAACCAGCAGACCGTTTTCCAGAGCGTAGCGTACCAATGCGGTATTACTGCTCATACCCATTTTTTCCAGAATATGCGTTCTGTGCGTAGTAACGGTTTTAGGGCTCAGATGCAATTTTTTCGCAATGTTTACCAGACTCTCACCCAGCGCCAGGAGCTTTAATACTTCCAGCTCACGATCAGAAAGTGCCTCATGGGGGATCACGCGATCATTACCAATCATATTGGCCAATCTTTCCACCAGTGTCGGCGTCAGATACTTACCTCCCGTAGCGGCCTTTCGCACCGCTTCAATCATCGTGGTAGCGGAATTGCTCTTCGTCAGATAGCCGGCCGCGCCCAACTTGAGCGCTCTGACTGCATACACTTCTTCCGAATACATCGAAAGAATCAATACCGCCAGGGTCGGCTTTTCAATCCGCAGCCGCTTCAGTAGGTCAAGACCGCTTTGTCCCGCAAGCGCGATATCCACCAACGCCACATCAAACTCCTGCTTGCGCACCAGCCGCGCCGCCTGCTCGGCCGTTTCCGCCTCGCCCATTACCAAAATATCTGGTGCCACACTCAGCATGAGCCGCACCCCATTTCGTACAACGGCGTGGTCATCTACCAGTAACACCCGTATTTTTTTATTCTGCATATTCTTGCTCCATAGGCAGGCGCAGCAATACTGCCGTTCCCACCCCTGCCGTGCCACTTACTTTCAACTCTCCCCCAAAATGCCGGGTACGTTCATGCATACCAAGAATGCCCCAGGCTTCACCATTGAGAAGCTGTTGTGCATCGATACCTTTTCCGTTGTCCCTGATATCTGCAATGATCACATTTTTATGATGCAGTATCCCGATCTTCACCTGGGTTGCACCGGCGTGCCGCACCACGTTGGTCAGTGCTTCCTGAACCACCCTGAATAACATCGTGCTACGTTCAGGATCGAGATCAATCCGACCGGCGCTTTCACTAATGCTGCAAATACACTGCAGGCCGGTCCGTTCCTGAATCTGCTCTGCGTGCCATTCCAGCGCTGCCCACACGCCAAGCTGATCAAGCACGCTCGGGCGCAAATCGGAGATCACTCTGCGCACCGTCTCGATAGCCATATCGGTCTGATTCGCCGCTTCCAGCAGCAACGGATCGGCGGTATGACCGGCACGAACCGCCCGGTCGATCGACACTGAAACGTTCGCCTTAATGCCAGTCAGCACACCGCCCAGGTCATCATGGATTTCGCGCGCGATACGTTTGCGTTCTTCTTCCTTGATGCTTTCTTGATGATCGACCATCTTGCGTAACTTTGCGCGAGAAATATGGAGTGCCTCTTCAACCCGTTTGCGGGCCTTGATATCTGCAATCAATAAATGATTAACTTGTTTTAGCTCCGCTGTTCGCTGTGTCACCAATTTTTGAACACCCAGCGTGCGTAAGGCATTTGTTTGCAAATAGGCGGTTGCAGCGATGGTCGCAATGAGCCCCAATAACAGCACATACATGGCGCTGGAATGCGTGGCAATAAAAGCGTCGGGCACGGACGAAATGATCATGCGCCAGGTGGTGCCGGCTACTTCGATGCTGTAGGCGAGTGGTTTAGACGGTGCACCAATCATCCACACTGGCAGCAGACTACGCTGATTGGTGTCTACAACGTAGGGCGCACCGTAGACCCGCTTGCTTTCATCGGCCGTCGCCGCCGCGTATACGCGAACGTTCAAACCGACGTTGGCAAAGCCGTCTGAGGAAGAAAATATTTTCTGAAACAGGTCGCCCGCACGCAACATTGCCACGGTATAACCCAACACAGCCAGACGTCGCGCAGCCACATTATCATGCGCCGCTCCATCCCGGTACACCGCCATCATAATGTGAAATCCACGCTGTTCGCCCGTCGCTTTGAAGAATCGGAACAACCCGGTCGCCGAAGGCAGGCCGGTATCTTCAGCCCGTTGTATTGCTTCATTTTGATAAGGCAATGAGGACGCATCGACGTTAAAGACCTCTTCGTTGCCTTTCATTGGTTCAACATACTCAACAACTCGATAAACTTTCTTTACACCTGCAATTACCCGCTTACCGTCGATCAAATCATCAATGGTGATTCCCTGAGTCAGTCTGTTGATCCGCGCCTCATACCCGGGTCTTTCGCTTTCGGAAACCAGCCGATGAAAGCCAAACGCTTCAATGTACGGATAACGTTCTTGTAACGGTTGTGTGAACGAATGGAATTGCTCTCTAGATATATTTGCGTCTGTGACGAACAACTGATTGACTACGCGCACGGCTTCGACCGCGTCCAGCATCCCCTGCCTGACCAATGCTGCCCGAAACTGCGCACGACGCTCGAAATTAGTCCGCTCCGCGCTTTGCTCTTGATGGCAGACCCAGCAAAATAAGCCAATGGACATCAGCAAGCCTAACAACAAAATGCAAATCGCCGATAGCTTTAGAGGGATAGGTAGGCGACGGCGACGCATTTAACATCATCCAGAAGGTCATAAAATCCGATCATAAACGATAAAAAACGATAAAAAACATTATGTAATAATTAAATATTGGTCAATATCCACCATGAAATTTTCACATGGGAAATAACAATACTTGCGAGTAATGAACTCATGGACAAAGTCATAAAACAAAATTCCTCCGTGCAACAAATCAGGCCCAGAGGATCGGAGTTATAAATTTTCGATGCTTTCCGCAAGGAAATTTCTGTATTGTTTCGGTCACAGCATTGCTCGCTTAGCTTCAAAAATTGGTTTTTGACCCCATAACAAAAATATTCGCAACGCTAATTGCCCTTATCTACCGCTGTGGCAGAAATGTAATCGTTGCCGCAAAGTTGAACAACATGGTCCGATCTGACGCGTAAATTTCCAGATTGCTGGCACAGCTTCCAGGCACCTATACCGGTTTCTTCGAGCGCACCGGAATGTGTTCTAATACATTGCGATAAAAAGTGGCACGTCGAATTTTCGCTCGCGCAATGACGGCCCTTCAGCCGCAAGACACGCGAGCAATAAAATAATATTCGCGGAAGCGTTCTTCGCGTATCGTGCGGCGCAAGTCGCAATCGTGTTGGCGACAATCCGCAGATTGATTGAGATCGGGTCTGAGACACCCAGCCGCTTCAAGGGCACATGCGGCGTGCGATTGAAGTCGGAATATCAGTCATTTATAACAAAAAATAATTACGACAGGAGTATCAATATGAACTTTAGCATTCCAGATGACTTGCGCGCTTTGAAAGAAAAAACGCGGCGCTTTATTGCAGAAGAAATTATTCCGATGGAGGCCGATTCACGTCAAACACCGCATGGCCCAAGCGCAGAGCTACGGCAAGAACTCATCGAAAAAGCCCGTGCGCATGGTTTACTGACGCCGCATGCATCAGAAAAAATGGGTGGCCTTGGCCTGTCTCACTTTTCCAAGGCGATTGTGTTTGAAGAGGCCGGTTACTCACCGCTGGGGCCGGTCGCATTGAACATCCATGCACCTGATGAGGGTAACGTTCATTTGATGGAAGTAGTCGCCACGGAAGCCCAAAAAGAACGCTGGCTCAAGCCAATGATTCAAGGCCTTACACGATCCTGTTTTGCCATGACAGAACCGGAAGGCGCTGGCTCCGACCCGCAAATGCTCGCTACTACAGCAGTACTGGACGGCGGCGACTACGTAATCAATGGTAGAAAATGGCTTATCACCGGCGCGGAAGGTGCAAGTTTTTCGATCATTATGGCAAAAATGGAAGACGGTTCAGCCACCATGTTCCTGACCGATACCGACCGGCCCGGTTTTATCATCGAGCGTGCCATGGACTCTCTGGATAGCTGTTTTGCAGGCGGCCATCAAGTTCTGCGTTTCGACAATTTGCGCATACCCGCAACTGATGTGCTGGGAGAGATTGGCAAAGGATTTCGTTACGCTCAAATCCGGCTCGCCCCTGCACGCCTGACGCATTGCATGCGCTGGCTCGGCGCTGCGCAGCGCTCCCACGATATTGCCTGCGACTATGCGCGCAAGCGCCTATCCTTCGGCAAGCCGTTGGGCGAGCATCAAGGCGTTGGATTTATGCTTGCCGATAACGAAATGGATCTGCACACAACACGATTGGCGATCTGGCATTGCGCCGACGTACTTGATGGTGGCGGTCGCGCTAACGTCGAATCCAGTATGGCCAAGGTCATCAGTTCCGAGGCAATCTGGCGTGTAGTTGATCGCTGCGTGCAGATTCTTGGCGGGCGCGGGGTCACCGGAGAAACAATCGTCGAACGCATTTTCCGCGATGTCCGGGCCTTTCGTATTTATGACGGTCCGAGCGAAGTGCATCGGATGAGTCTGGCTAGAAAAATAATGGCGCGGTCACCGGAGATTTGAATGGCTATTTCCACTACCGTAACGACACAATCCATTACCGGTATTTTTGATCTCAGCGGACGCGTTGCGCTGGTCAGCGGTGCCTCCAGCGGTATTGGACGACATATGTCATTGACCCTGGCAGCTGCGGGAGCTGAAGTGATCGTTACCGCGCGCCGTATCGATCTGCTGCACGCGCTGGTGGCCGAGATCGAAGCGGCGGGCGGGAAAGCCCGTGCCATCGCACTAGACGTCACGCGCCGTCAGTCGGTGCAAGCTTGTCTGGATACCGCCGCCGAGGCCTGTGGTCGACTCGATATCGTCGTCAACAACGCTGGCGTCAGCAATACCAAAAATGTTCTCAAGTATGAAGATTCCGAATGGGACGCCATCCTCGACACCAATCTCAAAGGGGCCTGGATATTGTCACAGGAAGCCGCTCAGCGCATGGTAGGTTTCAACCGTGGCGGCAGCCTGATAAACGTCACTTCAATTCTCGCGGACCGCGTTACTGGAGGCGTCGGGCCTTACTGTGCTGCCAAAGCTGGATTAAGTCATCTCACCCGATCAATGGCATTGGAATTGGCGCGCTATGCAATCCGCGTCAACGCGATTGCCCCGGGCTATATCATGACTGAATTGAACGAAGAATTTCTCCGCAGCCCGGCAGGTGAACAGCTTAAATCCCGCATACCCTCGCGCACCTTTGGTGAGTGTTCCAGTCTGGATGGCGCATTGCTACTGCTTGCTTCCGAAGCAGGCCGTTATATGACCGGCTCAGAAATCGTGGTCGACGGCGGCCACTTATGTAGCGGTTTGTAACGCGCTATTTGAATGATATAGAGCGCAATTGATACGGTTAAATCAATAATTTTTTGTTGCTCTTATGTTGGCGAATCGAATGTAAATGAATCGTAATGCGAAGATAATCAGCAGCTCTTAAAAACAGGGTTGACTGCCATGCCATCGGTGTTGCACACTGATCTCGCGTAAAAAAATAAGATTCATCAGCGCAATTTTTCATCCTCAAAAACCCTGTTCGGCACTCCACGGAGAAGACATGAGACTCAAACCAAAAACAAAAACTTTAGCGGCTACGTTCGTCACCCTGGCTGCAGCGGCGATGATAAGCCCCGCCTCAGCCCAAATTTCAGGTGATGTGGTAAAGATCGGCCTCATTACCGACTTATCCGGCGTCTACGCAGATATCGACGGACCCGGCGGTGCAGACGCAGTACGTATGGCAATTGCTGATTTTGGCGGTACGCTGGATGGCAAAAAGATTGAATTTTTGGTAGCCGATCATCAAAATAAAGCCGATATAGCGGCCAGTAAGGCACGCGAATGGTTTGATCAGCAAGGCGTTGACATGTTAATCGGTGGCAGCAATTCAGCTACCAGCCTGGCGATGGCAAAGGTCGCAGCCGAGAAGAAAAAGCCATTTATCGCTATCGGTGGTGGTACCGCCCGTCTGACCAATGAAGAATGTACTCCCTACACCATTCATTACGCCTACGACACTGTGGCGTTAGCCAAAGGCACCGGCTCAGCAATCGTCAAGCAAGGTGGCAAAACCTGGTTTTTCCTCGCTGCAGACTATGCATTTGGCGCATCCCTGGAAAAAGATACTTCAGCGGTTGTAAAGGCCAACGGCGGCACCGTTTTAGGCGAAGTCAGGCATCCCCTTTCGGCGTCTGATTTCTCCTCATTTATGTTGCAGGCTCAGGCATCCAAAGCACAGATCCTCGGCCTTGCGAATGCCGGTGGCGATACGGTTAACTCGATCAAGGCCGCTAATGAGTTCGGCGTGACCAAGACGATGAAACTGGCTGGCCTTCTGATGTTCATCAACGACGTTCATTCGCTTGGTTTGAACTTAACGCAGGGAATGTATCTGACCGACGGTTGGTATTGGGATCAGAATGCGGAAAGCCGTGCATGGTCTAAGAAGTATTTCGCCAAGGAAAAGAAAGAACCATCGATGCTCCAGGCCGCAGATTATTCAGCAACCATGTTTTATCTGAATGCGGTCAAGGCCGCCGGTACCGACGACAGCGATAAAGTCATGGCACAGATGCGCAAAACCGAAGTCAACGACTTCTTTGCTAAAAACGGCAAAATCCGCCCGGACGGCAGCATGGTGCATGATATGTACCTGATGCAAGTCAAGACCCCAGCCGAATCAAAATATCCATGGGATTACTATAAAGTAATGCAGAGAATTCCTGGCGATCAAGCCTTCACCACCAAAGCCGAATCAAAATGCGCATTGTGGAAATAACTCTGCCTTTGGCGTTCCGGCCACAGATCAGGTAGCAAACCGGGATGACTGCAGGTCATCCCGATTTTTTTATAACGCTGCGCTGTAAATTGCATGGGCATCAGCGCGGGTTACTTCGCGGGGATTATTCCCCAGCAGTCGTGTTTGCAGCATCGCCTCATCCGCGAGACGATCAAGATCGGCCGCCTTAATGCCGACTTGTTGCAATCGCGTTTCGATCCCTAATTGTTGTGCCAGCTTCGTCATCGCCGAAATCATTGTTTCTGCGCGCGCTTCCGCGCTACCGCGAGCCGCCGGTGCGACGATATCGGCGAGCTCCGCGTAATGGTGCGCCGCCACTGGCGCGTTAAAACGCAAAACATGCGATAAAACCAGCGAATTGGACAATCCATGCGGAACATGAAATATGCCACCAATCGGGTAAGCCAAAGCGTGTACCGCGCCCACCGGCGCATTGGCAAACGCTTGTCCGGCCAGCAACGCACCTAGCAACATAGCTTGCCGCGCCGTCAGATTGCGACCATCCTCACATGCTGACAAAATATTATTCCACAACAAAGTCAACGCCTGCCGCGCCAACATATCCGAAAGAGGATTTTTCTTGATGCGGCTGGTGTACGCTTCGATCGCATGCACCATCGCATCGATCCCGGTAGCGGCCGTAATATGCGATGGCAACCCGAGCGTGAGCTCCGCATCGAGGAGTGCCAGATCGGCATAGAGCTGGGGTGCCACCACGCCCATTTTTGTGGTCTCGCCAGTGGTCACAATGGCAATCGGCGTCGCCTCTGATCCGGTCCCTGCAGTTGTCGGAATCTGCACCAGTGGCAGGCGGTGACCACTTATATTACCGATGCCATACATGGTGTGAAGTGCTTGCGTACCGCCCGCCAATACCGCTATCAGTTTGGCAACATCCATGGAACTGCCGCCACCCAGGCCAATCACCAGCTCAATCTCATGCTGGCGTGCAAATTCCGCGGCTTGTAGCACCACCGCCTCAGGAGGATCGGCCACCACGTCGGAAAAAATCTGCACCGTCAAACCCGCACTTTGGAGGTTGGCAACAATTGGAGTCACCAAACCGGTCGACAGAAATCCGCTATCGGTAACAATGAGCAGGCGTTGCGCTTTGGGAAAGCGTTGCTTCAATAGTGCGCCCAGCCGTTGGCTCGAGCCAAGCTCGGAATGGACGTGCGCTACAGTATCAAAACTAAACGAATTATGTACGTCGGATGGCATCATGATCTCCTATTTGCAGACATTGTAGCAATCGCAGCGGCGCAAAACCGCTGGGGATAGTGGTGCTTGGAATGGTCCGCGACAAATTATAGTCTGCTCGGGCACCAACACGGGCTAGCCTCAACTTTACGACAAAGTTGATGCGCTGCATAAAGCGAGCAGATCAAACCAGAAAAAACCGCTAACCTGAAACACAAAAGCTGCGGTTGCAGAATGGTTCCGCAGCCGCAGCAATCTTGTTTCACAAAAAATAGTACCCCAATTCAACTTATCGGTTCACAACGGCCTTAGGCATTGTCATCATAATCGCAGCAGCGATCACCAACGAGAGGGCAATAAGGTACAAGCCGATATCAGTACTATGCGTCGTATCCTTAATCCATCCAACCAGATAAGGACTGACAAAACCGGCAAGGTTTCCGACTGAATTAATCAGCGCAATCCCTGCCGCGGCTGCCGCTCCACCTAAAAACGCGGTTGGTACTGCCCAGAACTGACAAAGCGCTGCCAAAATGCCGACTGTCGCCACGGTCAGTGTCAAGACCGCCAGGATCGTATTTTGCGCGTAGAACGTACTGAACAACAGACCCACCGCACCGAGAATTGCAGGCAACGCAACGTGCCAGCGGCGTTCCTTCATACGGTCAGAGCTACGGCCAATGAATACCATCGCTATCGCGGCGGCACCGTATGGAATCATGGTCAACAAACCAACATCCAACGCATCAGTAACACCCGATGCCTTGATCAAGGTTGGCAACCAGAAACTGATCCCGTAAAGGCCCATCACGATACCGAAATAACCGGCGCACAGTATCCATACCCGTTTGGTCTTGAAAGCACCGAAAGCGCTATGGACTTCCAAATTACCGTGATCGCCAGCGATATTTTTTTCCAACAGCGATTTCTGTATCGGTGAAAGCCAATTAGCCGTACTAATCTTATCGTCTAAATAAAAGAACACTGCAATACCGGTTAACACGGACGGAATGGCTTCCAGCAAAAATAACCATTGCCAGCCCGGGAGCCCACTAACATTATCAAACCGTTTTAAAATCCAGCCGGATAGCGGTCCACCGACAACGCCGGCAATCGGAATACCGGTCATGAAAAGTGCGGTTATTTTTGCGCGCCGTGCAGCCGGATACCAATAGGTCAAATACAAAATGATGCCAGGGAAAAATCCCGCTTCGGCAACGCCTAAAAGAAACCGCAGAAAATAAAACACAACAGGCGTTTTGACGAAAACCATCGCCGCAGCGACGATGCCCCAGGTAATCATGATCCGGGCAATCCACTTACGTGCACCGAACTTATGAAGTGCAATATTACTCGGCACCTCAAAGATAAAATAACCAATAAAAAATATCCCAGCCCCCAACCCATAGACGGTTTCGCTAAACTTTAAATCAGACAACATTTGTAGTTTAGCGAAACCGACATTGACACGGTCCAGATAGGCGAAGACGTAACATATGAAAAGGAAAGGAATGAGACGCCACGTCACCTTCGCGTAGGTTTCTTCCTCAAAGCTTTGCTCTTGTGCGGCATTACCGGTTGCTGTTTTCAACATCGTACTCTCCATATAATTATTGTATGGCGTGACTCGTGGTTACACTCTGCCCAGCTGACTGGATCGCCCATTTTATTTCGGCTGATGTCTCAGAACGTTTCACTTGACCGCTTCGTGATTATGCCGGTATTCGCTATCTTTAGATGGAGTTTATGCTTATTTTATTAAAAACCTTTTCCTCCGAAATAACTTTCCTTACCATAAGGCTTTTTTTAGATGAAAGCAGGCGGATACGCTGTGCTGTCTCATCACTATAGTTTATTCTCTGCAGTACTTCGAGAGTAGACCTACGGGACGCTCAGATCAGCAACGCCATCAAGGGCATGGTAAATTTACTCAGCAAGCGCAACAATAGTAGACAAAAAATAAACTTTCCTATTCGGGCAAACGGGCCGGGATCGTTTTCGGCTCGGTGCCACCATCTTACGAAAGAAATACTCCTATGTTGTTTGATCTGACCGATTTGCGCTTATTCATCTACATCGCAGAGCTGAAAAGTCTCACCCGTAGCGCCGAGCGAATTCATATGTCTCTGGCTGCCGCCAGCAGTCGCGTCAAAGAACTAGAAGCCCGCTTTGGCATGCGTCTGATTTATCGAGAGAACAAGGGGATTTGCCTGTCGCCTGCAGGAGAAACTTTTTTGCATCACGCCCAGCAATTTATGCAGCAGGTAGAACGGCTGACCAGTGATTTGCAGCAATACAACAATGGGATTAAAGGACATATACGGATTTTTGCGAACACCACTGCGGTGACAGAGTTTATGCCGGAAGTGCTGGGGGCTTTTCTGGCCAAATACCCACATGTCAACATCTCGCTGGAAGAGCGACTCAATCAGGGCATTTTGCGGGGGATATTGGAAGGCACCGCCGACATCGGGATAGTTGCCGGACCGATTCACAATCAAGGCCTGGAAATTATTAATTTTTCGACCGATCGTCTGGTGCTGGTGACGGCAGTGAATCATCCACTTGCCGCAACCGAACACATCACTTTTGCGGAAACGATCCCTTACGAACAAATTGGTTTGTATGAAGGTAGCTCGCTGCAACACTTTCTGAATCAAATCGTCTCCGAAAGCGGAAAAGCCCTGCGTTTGCGGATTCAGGTACGCAGCTTCGAAGCCATGTGTCGGATGGTCGAAACCAACGTCGGTATCGCCGTCATGCCGCAATCTGCCGCGCTGCGTCATAGCCATACCATGCAACTGTCTATCGTTGAATTAGATGAACCGTGGGCCGTTCGGGAGAGAAGTATTGTGGTGCAGAAGCTGGATATTCTTCCGCTTTACGCGCGCGAACTGGTTGATTTTATCCAGGCATCCACCTTGTCGAGAAATGTATCTTAAGAACAATCTATCGCAAAATTATTATGCTGGCTTTCGAAGCAGATCCACACGATGGGGAGCATAAAATCTGGCACCCTCCCCGGTCATATAATGTGAAAATTTTTCGCGCACCGCGGCAAGTACATCGGGTGACAGTTGATGATCCGTGTGAGTGGCGTTAATGACGTTTTTTTCAAACTGAGGAAAGTCTCGAAATCGTACCAAGCTCTTGAAAAAGAATTGCTCGACCATCTGGAATCCACCCGATTGAATCGCCTCCCTGGTCGCCGAAAAAGCCGCTTCGCGAACCATCTTCTCATCGTGAAACAACCGCATTATCTCGTTATAGTCGCCCGCAAAAATCGGTTCAGATATATAGACGAGACCACCGGGCACTAATACGCGATAAATTTCGGCGAATGCCTGAGTCAATTTTTCGAGTGGCACATGATGCAAGGACTTGAACAAAAAAACGATGTCAAAACTGGCGTCATCGGCAGGGATCTGCTCTGCGCCGCCAAGTGCGAACCGCACGTAGGGCAAATCCGTCAGCGCGGTGTTCTTGCCGTGTTGACGAACGTCTACCTCTAACGCCAGGACAGATGCAACCTGGCCGGCTGAGGCAATAATGCGTGTTTTAGCTGCGTTCCCACACCCCAGTTCCAGCACACGCGCCCGCGCAAGAGGTAACGCCTCGAATATCTCGCGTTCGTCACAGATCCGCGTGATAGCAGAACTGGTGATCTCCATAACTGCTCCTCATTTTTCCAAAATTAAACCCTGCCTGGGCCAGGCCCGGAACACCGTACCGCGAAGCCGAATTTCCGGACCATGGCGCCGACTATCTATAAATCAGGTTAGGAAGCCATAACGTTATCTGAGGCAAATAAGTAATCAGCACCAGAAATACTAACATCGTCAGCAGCCAGGGCAGAACCGCCTTCGTCAACTCAGTAATCCCCATTTTGGTAATACTAGAAGCCACATATAAGTTTAAGCCCACCGGAGGATGGCACATACCGATCTCCATATTAACGATCATCATGATGCCGAAATGGATCGGATTAATCCCAAGCTTCATCGCGACCGGCACTAAAATCGGTGCCATGATCAAAATAATTGAAGACGGCTCCATGACATTTCCTGCCAGCAACAGCAACAAATTGACGACCACCAGAAACCCGACCGTACCAAGCCCCATATGTAAAATGGCTTCCGTTAAAGCTTGTGGCACATTCTCGGAGGTCATCAAGAATGAAAACAGCGTGGCATTGGTAA
Source organism: Glaciimonas sp. PAMC28666 (assembly GCF_016917355.1). GTDB lineage: Bacteria > Pseudomonadota > Gammaproteobacteria > Burkholderiales > Burkholderiaceae_D > Glaciimonas. Next base: position 1,044,249 of record NZ_CP070304.1, read on the forward strand.
TGATGTATAACAGCATCGCAGACATGGCGGCCGAATCCAGCAAGACCTTGGGGACGCCTTTCATGGTCATGTCTTTATAGACAAAAATCGATACCAGGAAAGCATACACCGCGCTCATTGCCGCCGCTTCAGTGGCCGTAAATATACCGCTGAAAATACCACCGATGACGATCACCACCAAAAACAAACCCCACGAGCAATCCCGGAAAGCATCCCAACGTTCACGCCAGGAAGCTTTTGGTAAGCGTGGATAGTTGTTCTTCCGCGCGATATTCCACGTGGTCAGGCACAGCATCGCGGTGAGGATCAGTCCCGGCACCAAACCGGCAATAAATAACTCACCAATCGAGGTGTTGGTCGACACGGCATAAATCACCTTAATCACCGAAGGCAACATCAAAATACCCAGTGCGCCCGAAGTAGCGATCACACCAGCGCCGAACTTTTTAGGGAACCCCTGTTTAACCATTTCCGGCAAAACTACCGATCCAATTGCCGCGACGGTGGCGACACTCGATCCGCATACTGATGCGAACAGTGCACAGCCGAGAACCCCAGCAAGGCCAATTCCACCATGCCAATGACCGACTAGTGTCGTCGCAAATCGAATCATGCGCTTGGCCACTCCGCCATGGGTCAGGAAAGTACCGGCTAATAAAAAGAACGGAATTGCCATGATCTCGAAATTCTCGATACCAGTGAATAATTTTAGCGCCACCGATTCAATCGGGACGGTGGTCATCGTAAACAGGAAAGTCAACACCGTTAAGCCAAGCGAAATCGAGATCGGCATACCGGTCAGCATTAACGCAAACAACAGAACAAAAATAATTAATGCGTTCATGCCTTGCCTCCAACGTGATCTATATCGGCAGCATCTTCAATACCTTCAACATGTGCGTGGTCGTGTTTTGGCAATTCACCGTATTTCAAAAATTGCCACGTCACTTGCAGAAATCGGAACGACATCAGGTAGGAACCAAGCGGCACCGCCATGTATACCATCCACATCGGAATTTCCAGGTCTGCAGAAACCGAATCGGTATGCGCGATTCCCCACACAAATTTGGCTCCCAGAGTCCCGACAATTCCGGTAAATAAAGCACCTGCCAGCAAGCCGAAAGTGATGAATTTATTGCGCCAGGGAGTATTTAATTTATTAATCAATACATCGACACCCACATGAATACCCACGCGGACACCGTAGGCCGCGCCGAATTTCGCCATCCACACAAACATATAGATACACAACTCCTGCGCCCAACTGGTATTGATTTTTATTAACTCATCCTGAAGCCACGGAATCGGCAAGCCCGATGCATAGCGATGCACCACAGCGAGAAAAATAAGAATGGTCGCCATCGCCATCAAGGACGCAATCAGCCACTCTTCCAGGCGATCGAGGAATTTCATGGAATCTCCAAATACATCAAAGGGAAACAGACGTTATGCACGTCTTTTAGAATAATTTACACGCTGATAAAATAAGCCACCCCGAGAATGTTTTTCGGAGCGGCTATTGCCATGCGTCGTCAGTATCGAGACTGGACGTGACTTTTTTTTAGTTGGTTATTTAAAGCCCATGGCGGCAGATTCCTTGTTCACCGAAGCGATCAGCTCTTTTCCAATGCGACCTTCCATCTGCTTCTGGACCGGGAACAGGGCTTTGCGCCATTCGGCCTTTTCTGCGTCAGTCAATTTGTAAATAGCGGTCTTACCGGCTTTGCGAATCGCTTCCAGCGCCTTATCATTTTCTTCTTGTGCAATCGTGTTGGCGTACTTGGTTGCCTCTTTCATGGCAGTTTCCAGCTGAGCCCGAATATCGGCAGGCAAGCCATCCCAGAATTTCTTGTTAACCACGACCGCATAGCCAATATATCCATGGTCGGATACGGTCAGATATTTTTGGACTTCATACATTTTCTGTGTGTAGACATTTGACGGTGTATTCTCACCGCCGTCCACTACGCCGGTCTGGAGTGCCTGGTAGACCTCAGAAAATGGGAGCACTTGCGGGTTGGCGCCCAACGCACGCATTTGTGCGTCCAAAACCTTGGATGACTGAATACGTATTTTTAAGCCTTTAAAATCCGCTGGTGTTTTGAGCGGCTTATTCGCCGTCATGACCTTGAAACCATTGTCCCAATAGGCCAGTCCCGTGATCCCTTTGGGTTCCAGTTTCTTAAACAGGTCTTTACCAATCGGACCGTCGGTCACGCGCGTCAGGACGGCGCTACTTGGAAAGATGTACGGGAGATCGAACACTTCGAATTCCTTGACGCCAAGCGGGCCAAATTTAGATAGCGATGGCGCTAACATCTGGACAGCGCCCAATTGCAGCGCCTCTAGTTCTTCTTTATCTTTATACAGCTGGCTGTTCGGATAAATCTCAACTTTTACGCGGCCATTGGTGGCTTTTTCTGCCAACTCTTTGAAACGTTGGGCGCCTTTTCCTTTTGGCGTGTCCTGCGCAACAACATGGCTGAATTTGATAATGATTGGCGCTTGTGCGGAACTTTGGGCCAACGCGGTGGTGCAAAAACTCGCAGCAGCGGCGAGTGCCAAAAATAACGTTTTAGTTTTCATGAATGTCTCCGGATTAACGAAAAAATAGGCTATTCAAAGACAGCCTTTAATATTTTTAACAAAAAGTCGCCATTTAAATTTCCATCAAAAACGGCGACCAGGATAGCAACCAGCTAAAAAATAGGTAAGAATTATTGGTCCAACGCATTCAAAATTTTCTCTGCTTTCAGAATGACCGGTCGATCGATCATCTTTCCATCGAGCGCTACGGCCGCGCCATCGGCCAGAGCTGCAGCTTCCAGCACCCGTCTGGCCCAGGCAATATCTTCCCGACCGGGCGAAAATCCGGCATGCACTGAGGCAATTTGCTTCGGATGAATACAAAGTTTGGCGCCAAAACCCAAACGACGTGCCCGTACCGTATCCGTCTGTACGCTTTCGGGCTCGTCGATTGCAGTACTGACGCCATCGACCGGGGCGGCAATTCCAGCGATACGTGAGGCTAGCACCAGTTGCGAACGGAAATAAAGCAATTCTTCGTTGTCCCCGTCGATGCCCAAATCAAGCTGAAAATCAATTGAACCAAATAACAATCGATGAACTCCTGGCGCTTGGGCGATTGCATGCACGTTCCAGAATGCCTGTGCACTTTCGATCAGCGGCAAGATAATCGCGGCACCGGCAGCGGCAACTAACGCAATATCTTCGACACGTTCGGCCTTTGGCAACACGATGCCTGCTACGCCCGGTAACCTGCAAAGTGCCAAATCGTCCCTAAACCATTCAGACTCAGCGCTATTAATCCGAATGAAAACCGATTTTTTTGCTGTTAGCCATGCAATGATCGCGGCCCTTGCTGCCGCCTTCTCCGCAAATGGAACGGCATCTTCTAAATCGATGATGACGACGTCGGCACCCGCCCTACAAGCTTTATCAAAACGATCGGGGCGATTACCGGGAACAAAAAGATAGGATCGAGGAATAGAAAGAGCCATATTTTATGCTGAAGGAGGCATTAAAAAGCGTTCAATTTTATGGATATCGGCCATGTGCCACATTTTCTCAAAAATTGTCTGCATCTCCGATGGCGTAGCCGCGTTACCGAAGGCCGCCAGTCGCAGCGCCTTCTGCTCAAGCTCGGGACGGCTCAGAGTGTTGCCCGGATCACCTTTCGGCTCATCCACGCGTCCCGACAGCGTGCGCCCGTCCGCGGTCTCGACGGTCACTTTGCCAATCCAGCGCACCGGATAGGCGCTATCGACCTCAGTGTCCAGCGCCATTTGCACCTTGTTGCTGAACGCCACTACGCGGGCGTCATTGAAATATCCGTCGAATTCACTTAAGCCTGCGACCCGAAACTGTGCAATCAATCCCAACACGATTCCCATTGAGAATTTAGCCTGATGTACCGTTTGCGGATTAACTACCGGACCTAACACATCAATTGCGCCCTGATGAACATGCGCGGTAACGCGGACAATCTGTTCCGGATCGAGATTATGCTCCGTTATCACCTGGAGCAACGCATCTGCGGCCGGATGGGTATGGCGACAAGAAGAATGAAACTTGAACGACGTTTCTATTAAGGCCCAACGCTCGCCCAACCGGTCGACCAGTTTGCTCGGATCAGCATCCGACGACATCCCGGCAGCCATCCCTTGCGGACCTTCCAAAATGCGCTGCGCGCCGGTAAAACCTTGTTGCGCAAGATAGGCTGACATCAACCCATCCGCTGCCGCCTTTGCGGTGTGCAACTGTTTCGAATCGGCCGCATCGCGCAAAAATTCCCACAATCCCGCGGCTTGCGTGCCGGCCGAACCAAAAGCATGCAACATTTGTTCGGGCGTCAATTTCAACAGCCTGCCGACTGCAGCGGCGGCAGCTACCGTACCCGCCGTGCCAGTTGTATGAAATACTTTGTAATGCGAACGCCCCAGAAACTCGCCAACCCGAATTCCTACTTCATAACCAACGACTACTGCGGTCAAAAGATCGCGTCCGGAGCAACCGATAGATTGCGCTACTGCCAGCACTGCCGGAAAAACCACAGCAGCGGGATGAAATACCGAACCGTTATGCACGTCGTCCTGTTCGGCGAAATGCGATGAGGCTGCATTCACCATTGCTGCGAACAGGGGCGTCGTCTGCCGCCGCGAAATCAGCACTTCAGAAGCGCCGGTCACTGGCCCCATTTGTTGTGCAAACCAGTCTATCGTTTCGACCGCGCGTGCGCCCTTACCGGCAAGCGCAGACCCGAACCAGTCGACAAATAAATCTGCAGCGCGCATCAGCACCGGCTCAGGAATGCTCTCGAAACGTAAATTCGCGGCGAAACTGGCGAGCGCCTTACTCGGATGATCGTTCATGAAATGGTGCTTTCTAAGATGGAGGATCAAATGGATTGATCGAATGGCTTAATCAAATAGCGCAACTAAATAGCATTATTCGCATGCAGACTCGCAACGGCGGCTGCGTCATACCCAAGTTCTGCCAAAATCGCGTCGGTATGCTCCCCCAGCGCAGGCACCGCATCCATACGTGGCACGTACGTATTCGGTACACCGGGCGGCAACAGAGCGGGAACTTTGCCTGCAGGCGTATCCACATCGACCCAGCGCCCACGCGCCTTGAGTTGCGGATGTCGCCACAAATCGTGCATATCATTCATGTGCGCGTTGGCGATGCTGGCAGCGTCAAGCCGAACAATCACCTGCTCCGCCGTCAGTGGTGCGAACACGTCCAGAATAATCGCGCGCAATTCCTGCCGTGCTGCGGTGCGCCGTGAATTGGACGAGAACCGGGGATCAGCGGTGAGATCAGGCTGAAGCAAGACTTTATCGCAAAACAGGCCCCACTCACGTTCATTTTGCAGACCCAGCATCACCGTTTTGCCATCACCGGTGGTGAACGGCCCATACGGATAGATCGTCGCATGGGAGGCACCGGCACGTGGCGGCGGTTCCGCGCCGTCAAACGCGTAGTAAAGCGGATAGCTCATCCATTCGACCATGCTTTCCAGCATCGATACATCGATGCTGCATCCCAGACCGGTCTTGCCGCGCTGAATCAAGGCGGCAAGTATATTTGAGTAAGCATAAGAACCGGCTGCAATATCGGCAATGGAGCACCCGGCCTTGGCTGGCTCATCGGGCGAGCCGGTAACAGAAAGAAAGCCTGATTCACTTTGAATTAACAGGTCGTAAGCCTTCTTGTCACGATAAGGCCCGTCCGCTCCATAGCCGGAAATATCGCACACGATCAAACGTGGAAATTTTTCACGCAACGCAGCATACGATAAACCGATGCGTGCCGCCGCACCCGGTGCCAGATTTTGTACCAGGACATCGGCGGTCTCCAGCAGTTTCATCAGGATATTGTCGGATTCGGCGTGCTTTACATCTAGCGTAAGACTTTCCTTGGAGCGATTGGTCCAGACAAAATGGGACGCCAGACCATGCACGCGCTCATCATAAGCGCGGGCGAAATCGCCAACGCCGGGACGTTCAATTTTGATGACGCGGGCGCCAAGATCCGCGAGTTGTCGGGTGCAGAACGGCGCCGCGATGGCGTGTTCCAAGGTGATAACGGTAATACCATCAAGTGGACGCATGCCGTTCTACCCTTAAAATGAACGCGGCAAACCGAGCACATGCTCAGCTACGTACGAGAGGATCAGGTTGGTGGAAATCGGCGCAACCTGATACAAGCGGGTTTCACGGAACTTGCGTTCAACATCATATTCACAGGCGAAACCGAAGCCGCCGTGAAACTGCAGGCAAGCATTTGCGGCTTCCCACGAGGCGTCGGCAGCCAACATTTTTGCCATATTCGCTTCAGCGCCACATGGTTGATGCGCGTCGAATAACGCACAAGCTTTTAAGCGCATCAAATTAGCTGCTTCGAGGTTAATAAAGGCTTTCGCAATGGGGAATTGAACCCCCTGGTTTTGACCGATCGGGCGGCCGAACACCACACGCTCGTTAACATATTTAGTCACTTTGTCGATAAACCAGTAACCGTCGCCGATGCACTCGGCGGCGATCAGCGCGCGCTCGGCATTCAGTCCATCAAGAATGTAACGGAAACCCTTTCCCTCTTCCCCGATCAAATTTTCCGCTGGAACTTCCAGGTTGTCGAAGAATAGCTCGTTGGTCTCGTGGTTCACCATATTTAGAATGGGCTGCACCGTGAGTCCGTTGCCGATAGCATCCCGCAAATCCACCAGAAAAATCGACATCCCTTCCGATTTTTTCTTCACGTCGGCTAATGGCGTTGTCCGCGCCAGCAAGATCATCAAGTCAGAATGTTGAACGCGGGAAATCCAGACCTTTTGACCATTGATAATATACTTATCGCCCTGCTTTACCGCCGTGGTTTTAAGCTTGGTGGTATCGGTTCCTGTGGATGGTTCCGTCACTGCCATCGACTGCAACCGCAATTCACCGCTGGCAATCTTCGGCAAGTAATAATCTTTTTGCTTCTGGGATCCATGTCGTAACAGCGTTCCCATGTTGTACATCTGGCCGTGACAAGCGCCAGAGTTACCACCGGATCGGTTGATCTCTTCCATGATGACCGAGGCTTCGGTCAAGCCTAATCCAGAGCCACCGTATTCTTCAGGAATCAGAGCAGCCAGCCAACCCGCTTTGGTCAAGGCGTTGACAAATGCCTCCGGATAACCGCGCTCTTCATCGACTTTACGAAAGTAATCAGCAGGAAACTCTGCGCATAGAGCGCGTACGGCATCACGTATTTCCTGGTATGCATCAAGCTTGGTAGACATCGATCAATTCCTAAAATGGTGTTGGTGTTGATATTCGTTGGAGTCGCCAGCGCGCACGCGCGGAAAGTTTCAAGGAACCAATAGCGTGGCTTCGGCCTGCATGGCAAGTTCGCCGCGAGCGTTCCTGGCCCATAAATGCACGGTGCGACCGTCCGCATCGGGCTGTCCACAAATGTCGAACGAGGCAATGTCGAACAAAGGACCGATGGCACGGAAGTTAAACGTTGCCAGTTGCGCCTCCGGCATATGTTCCAATAGCAAATCCACCAGCAAAGTGGCAATTAGCGGCCCATGCACAATCAGGCCGGGATAGCCTTCGACCTCTGTTACATAACTACGGTCGTAATGAATGCGGTGACCGTTAAAGGTCAACGCAGAATAGCGAAATAGAAGAACCGGATCAGGATGAACGGTGCGCGTCCAGAGCGCCTCTGACGGTGCCAGCTTTGGTGGCGGTGCAATCGCGCCGGGTTCGGCCAAAGCGCGATAAACAATGTCATGTTCTTCAGTAATGGCAACTATGCCATCGACGGCAATTTCATGCTTGACGGTAACGAACGCCAGACTACCGCTTTTGCCGCTTTTTTCGGTCACGCTCATTATCTGCGACGTCCGTGAGGCGGCAGCTCCGATTGGAAGCGGACCAGAAAATGTGAGACGTCCGCCAGCCCACATGCGGCGCGGTAATGGGACCGGCGGTAAAAAGCCGCCGCGTTGCGGATGGCCATCGCTTCCAACGTCAGATTGTCCGCACACCGCCCAAAAATAAATCCAATGCCAAAGCGGTCGTAAAGCTTTCGGCCCATTCGGTGCCGCCAACGTTGATTGCTGATGATCTAGCGTGGCAGCGAGCGCGGAAGCGGCGCTGGCATTGATGACATCATGATGAGTCTCTGTTTTGCCAACCCACTGTTGCAATAAAGTTATGTCCAGGGATTCCGGAATGATCGTCATGGCGCGCCTCGTCTTATAATATTTTTCAACAGTGTGTCCCTAAGCTCGCTTGGAAACAATTCGCTTTTTTCGAAGGGGGGCTATGGTTTGGGTTAAGTATCGAAGACGGGATTTCAATCTACTGACAATTTATTTCCCAACGGAATAAGTAAAAAGCCTGAGAAACACCAAGGTTTGCGGCTAAATATTGAACGGGGACGGAGCCGGGATCGGATGGAACACCGCCTCGGAGAGATGAATGCTATAAAAATGCGCAGGGGAAAGCGCCAAAACCGTTCTGATCAAACTCCAGAGAAGATAAATGAAGTTTTTTTCATGCAATACCGCTGGTTATTGCGAGGAAGCGGTCACAGACCGCACCTAAAGGATTATCATCATGCAACGATACCGAGTACTGCGATTATTTGATCAACGATGGTGTATCGATATTTACCGATGGAGTTCATCATGAGTAAGAATCAAGATACAAAAAAAGCGGTAAAGAAAGAGCCAGCCAAGACGATGAAAGAAAAAAAGGCGGACAAAAAAGTCAAAAAAGAGGAAAAGAAGCGCCAATAAATCATTGATTTTGAATACTGCTGGGCCATGACGTTGATGACCGTGAAATGGAAAAGGAAGCCTCTCAGACGGCGCCCGATCCAGATCACTCATGATGCCGGATGCTCAGTCTGTATGATTTTCCGATGATTTTTTCCGGGGACTTTTTCGGAGATTCTATATCCTGCGTATAGTCAAAAAAAAGCGACCACCCGGTCGCATTTTTTTGCTCTGAAAATTAAGTCATCTACCGCAAGTGCCTCACGGGCGCCGCGCCTGCCTTGTAATAAGGTACTTCAATCCGTGGTAAAGGCGAGCGCCCACGAATCAAATCTGCAATTTTTTCTGCGATCATAATCGTTGGCGCATTGAGATTTCCGGTAGTGATGATCGGCATAATGGACGCATCGACCACGCGCAGTCCTTCGATCCCATGTACCCGCCCCTGCGCATCAACCACGGCCATCTCATCGCTCCCCATTTTGTTTGAACACGACGGATGGAACGCTGTTTCTGCATGATCGCGGACGAACTGGTCCAGTTCGGCATCGCTCTGCAGATGCTTACCGGGGGAAATTTCTTTTCCGGCATACGCGGCCAACGCTGGTTGGCCGATGATCTCCCGCGTAATACGAATCCCGGCGCGGAATTCTTGCCAATCCTGCGCATCCGCCATGTAGTTAAAAAGGATGCTTGGATGCTCGCGCGGATCTTTGGATTTTAAGTGTACCCGGCCGCGACTTAACGAACGCATCGAACCCATGTGCGCCTGAAAACTATGTACTTTAATCGGATTGCTGCCGTTGTAATTGATCGCTACCGGCAAGAAATGATACTGAATATTAGGCCACGTAAAACGCTCGTCCGAACGAATAAAACCACCGGCTTCAAATTGATTGCTGGCACCGGTGCCGGTTCCCATGAATAGCCACTCCGCCCCAATCGCTGGCTGATTGTGTAATTTCAATGCCGGGGCGAGAGAGACCGGTTGCTGGCATTCATACTGCTGATAAACTTCCAGATGATCCTGCAGGTTTGCCCCCACGCCCGGCAAATCCAGCACTACCGGAATATTATGCTGACGTAATAACGGGGCCGGGCCCACTCCCGAACGTTGTAAAATTTGCGGGGATCCAATTGCGCCGGAGCACAGCAACACTTCTCGTCTGACACGTACCTCTACTGCATTGTCGCGCTGCAAATAGGCGACACCGACAGCCCGTTTTCCGGAGAATAAAATTTTATCCGTTAGTGCATGCGTAACGATGTCGAGATTAGGCCGACCACGGGCCAGATCAAGATAACCGCGCGCGGTGCTGGCACGCCGTCCATTGGGGGTAGTGGTCCGGTCCATAGGGCCGAATCCTTCTTGCTGAAACCCATTAAGATCATCGGTCCTTGGATACCCCGCCTGCACCCCGGCCTCTACCATTGCGTGGAACAATACGTTGTTGCCTGCCTTTGGCGTGGTGACGCTAACCGGCCCGGTGCCGCCGTGATAGTCATTGCCACCGACGTCGCGGCTTTCGGCTTTTTTGAAGTATGGAAGGCAATCGAGATAGGACCAATTTTCCAGGCCGTCAAGTTGCGCCCAGCCGTCATAGTCCATTGCGTTACCGCGGATGTAGCACATGCCGTTTATGAGCGACGATCCGCCTAGCCCTTTGCCGCGTCCGCATTCCATACGGCGGTTATTCATAAATGGTTCGGGATCGGTTTCGTAGGCCCAGTTGTATCGGCGTCCTTGTAGTGGGAAGGCTAATGCGGCGGGCATTTGAGTTCGGAAATCGAGGCGGTAGTCTGGGCCGCCCGCTTCGAGCAGGAGGACTGTGATGTGGGTGTCTTCGGTTAGGCGAGCGGCCAGGACGTTGCCTGCGGAACCGGCTCCTATGATGATGTAGTCGTATTCTTTTGGTTGGTTCATGGGATGGTTCCTTTGGGAGTTTTTAGCTATGAGTCGATATGCCGGAGCAACTGTTTCAGCCGCCAGTCGTGTGGAAAAAACCAACTCGCTGCGCTCAAACATGTTTCCCACAATTCCCGACTGGCGACTGAAACAGGCGGCAGCGTCAATGTCGGGGCAGGACAACGGCAACGGCAAGTTCAACGTCAACTTCACCAACAGACCCCACAGCAACAGCAACAGCAACAGCAACAGCAACAGCAACAGCAACAGCAACAGCAACAGCAACAGCAACAGCAACAGCAACAGCAACAGCAACAGCAACAGCAACAGCAACAGCAACAGCAACAGCAACAGCAACAGCAACAGCAACAGCAACAGCAACAGCAACAGCAACAGCAACAGCAACAGCCTCTATCATCGAACCATCAAAGTAAAAAAATTCCAGCGCCACGCAGATCAACTCGTTAAAACCAGCAAATTCACTGTTTCAAAGGCTGCGGCTTCTGCCGTTGCTTTTGACCTACCCCGACATTGACGCTGCCGCCTGTTTCAGTCGCCAGCCGGGAATTGTGGGAAAACATGTTTGAGCGCAGCGAGTTGGTTTTTCCACCCGACTGGCGGCTGAAACAGGTGGGGACCCGAAGGGCAGCATCACTGCGGTCGCCTTTTCTTTGGTTACTGTTCTTTTGGCGAAGCAAAAGAAAGTAACTAGCTGTCGGGCTACCCCCGACCAGCATCCACGGAGCAATAACCGCCTTAGTTACGAACAGACCGTAATTGACTGAAATCGATACAACATAAACACGCGAAGCAAGAAAAAAACACTAGCTATCAGACTACCCCCGACCAGCATCCACGAAGCAATAACCGCCTTAGTTACGAACAGACCGTAATTGACTGAAATCGATACAACATAAACACGCGAAGCAAGAAAAAGACACTAGCTATCAGACTACCCCCGACCAGCATCCACGGAGCAATAACCGCCCTAATTACGAACAGACCGTAATTGACTGAAATCGATACAACATAAACACGCCAATCAACCCAGACCTCTCTCTAAAAAACCGAAGCAAATCCCCCCAACTCCACCTGAACCGATTTAACCCGCGTGTAATGCCCCAAAGTAGCCACCCCATTCTCCCGCCCAACCCCAGACTGCTTATATCCCCCCACCGGCATCTCAGCCGCCGATTCACCCCAAGTATTAATCCAACAAATCCCCGCCTCCAACTGATGAATTACCCGATGAGCACGGCTTAAATTTTCTGTTATTACACCAGCCGCCAATCCATACTCCGTATCGTTCGCACGGCGAATGACTTCATCTTCATCGTCAAACACCAGAATGCTCATCACCGGACCAAAAATCTCCTCCCTGACAATCGTCATCTCGTCATGACAATCAGTAAACACCGTTGGCCGCACAAACGCACCCTTCGCAAAATCGCCAGCCATTTCACGTCCACCACCGATCAACAATCTCGCCCCCTCCGCAATCCCGGACGCGATATAACCCAACACATTTTCCATATGCCCAAAACTTACCAGCGGACCAAAATTTGTATTGATATCCTGCGGATCGCCGAGACGAATACGGGCAACGCGTTCCAGCACTTTAGCTTCGAACGCCTCCTTCAACGAGCGGTGCACAAACACCCGCGTACCGTTGGTGCAGACCTGGCCGGAGCTGTAAAAATTAGCCATCATGGCGATGTCCACGGCGCGATCAAGATCCGCGTCGGCGAATACGATCAGCGGCGACTTCCCGCCCAGCTCCATTGTTACTTCTTTTAAGGTCGAGCCAGAGGCGCTGGCCATTACTTTTTTACCTGTCGCAGTGCCACCAGTGAACGATATTTTTTCGATACCGGGGTGCTCAGTCAACCATGTTCCGACCTCATTCCCGCTACCGGTTAACACGTTGAAAACGCCATCCGGCAAACCCGCTTCTGTGTAAATTTCCGCCAACTTCAAAGTCGTCAGCGATGTCACTTCGCTGGGCTTAAAAATCATCGCGTTTCCAGCCGCCAGCGCCGGGGCCGATTTCCATAAGGCGATCTGAATCGGATAATTCCATGCTCCGATGCCGGCCACCACACCGAGCGGCTCGCGGCGAGTATAGACAAACGCACTTTCTCTCAAGGGAATTTGCTGGCCTTCAATTGATGGCACCAAACCGGCGTAATACTCCAGCACGTCGGCACCGGTTACGATGTCAACATAGCGTGTTTCTGACAAGGCTTTTCCGGTGTCCAGGGTTTCGATGGTCGCCAACGTATCATTACGTTCGCGCAAAATCTCAACGGCGCGGCGTAAAATGCGCGAGCGCTGCATCGCGGTCATCGCAGCCCATACGCGCTGGCCTTTTTTTGCGCTTTCAACCGCCACATCAACGTCAGCTCTGGAGGCACTTTGGACCTGTGCCAATAATTCCCCATTCGCAGGATTAATGCTTTCGAATGTTTTTCCACTGGTCGCGTCAACGCGGCGACCGCCGATGTAAAGCTGCTGTAACGGGAAGACTGGCATCTGGTGTTCCTTCGTTCAAAGACATATCGGACAATAATGACAAAGCCGCATTGGACAGGACGCTTCGTCCTGATCGTTACCCTTGCTTAGTGGATATCGCTATTGGCTTGCCGCAATTGCATTTCAAGATATTCATAAGCAATTCGACGTGCGGCATTCACATCAAATTTTTCGGCCGACAGCGATCCCCGTAGCCACAATCCATCCACCATCGCTGCCAGGCCGCGCGCGGCTTGACGCGCTTGCGGCAGCGTCAAAGTACGGCTGAACTGACCACATAAGTTGGAATACAGACGGCGATCATTGACCCGTTGGAGTCGCCTCAAGGAGGGTTGATGCATGCTTGATGACCAAAACGCGAACCATGTTTTCATCACGGGACCGCTAATTTGATTGTCGTTAAAATTAGTGTCTACCAAGGCCATTAATTGATTGCGCGCGGTATCCTTTTCACCCGTTAATCCATGCCTGCGAAGAAATGAATCATCACTCAGATCGCGTAATATTTGACGCATGGTCGCCTCAAGCAAACCACTTTTATCGCCAAAATAGTGACTGATAATCCCAGTAGACAATCCCGCTTCCCGAGCGATGAGGGCAATAGTGGCATCAGCCAGACCCACCCTGTCAATTACCGCAAGCGTTGCCTGTATTAATTGTCGACGCCGCAAGGGCAGCATTTCATTTCGCTTTCTCACAATCCTTCACTCCCCGCGATAATCCAGACCACGGAATGAAGTCTCCGTATGATCCGCTATTGACCCGCTATTGATCCGCTATACTTTGAGTGTACTTTAGATTGATTGGACGTTCAATCAATTTATATTGAAAGGTATCGGGATAAAAAAAGAAGCTGAAAACAAAAAACCACTCTGTCCCGAGTGGTTTTTAATAAGAACAAAGCGCCGAAGTGCGGATTTGTAATTGTTTTTATGTAACTTGTTTTTATAACATCAATTAGCCAAACCACGTACCCGAGCCTGGAGCTAAATTAAAGAGACCGAAATCATCCGGCATGCAGATCAGCGCTGGGCAGCCGTACCATCACATTAATCACTCAACGTTGCAATAACGGGCGCGTGGTCGGAAGGCTGCTCCCACTTGCGCGGTACTTTGTCGATCACACACGCCGTGCACCTTGCTACCAATGGTGGCGACAATAAAATATGATCAATACGCATGCCGCGGTTCAGGCGAAACCCCATGCGTCGATAATCCCACCAACTGAATAATTTCTCAACTTGATCGAACATTCGAAACGCGTCTGTCAGATCCAAATTCTGCAAGCGCACAAAGGCGGCGCGCTCTGGTGGCGAGACCAGATTTTCCCCGATCCACGCGGCTGGGTCATAGACATCCCGGTCCTCCGGCGCAATGTTGTAATCTCCCAGCAGCGCAAGGTTCGGGTGCAGTTTGCGCTCACTATCAAGATAGTCGTGGAGCGCATCAAGCCATTTCAATTTGTATTGATACTTGTCTGATTCCAATGACTGGCCATTGGGAATATAGGCGCAGACGATCCGGATTCCCGCGATGGTGGCGGTCAGCAACCGTTGTTGCTCATCTTCAAAGAGTGGATTATTTTTGACGACATCTTTAATCGGATGGCGCGCAATGATCGCCACACCGTTATACGTTCTCTGCCCGCTGAATACCACGTGAAAGCCAGCCGCTTCAATTTCCGCCTGAGGAAATTTATCGTCTGTCATTTTGGTCTCCTGCACGGCGAGTACATCGACCGGATTGTCGGCCAGCCATTGCAAAACCTGCGGCAAACGCACTTTGATAGAGTTCACGTTCCACGTTGCGATTTTCAACATTATTTCGAATCCTTGATTAAAACGGGTTTGCAGCAGTTTATCGCAGATCTTTAGCATTTCGCTGGAGAGAAAATAATGAAATCAGCACTGGCTGCGTATTTTCAGCATAGGTTTCCTCCGGACCAGAAAACCAGACCAAAAACCGGCCCAAGCGAGGTTTTAATGCGTGCGCTATGATCCGATACTAACATCCACATGCGCCGTGAATTAGCGCCTCTCACCCGCCACACCAGGCAGAAAGCGAAAGCCAAATGATTTATGAAATGCGAACTTACTACTGTGCACCGGGAAGGTTGCCCGCACTCAATAACCGATTCGAAACAATTACGCTTAAATTTTGGGAGCAGTATGGTATTCGCCAGGTAGGATTCTGGACGACTTTAATTGGCTCGAGCAATCAGACTTTGACCTATATGTTGCAGTGGGAGAGCCTGGCGGAGCGTGAAACAAAATGGAATGCATTCGCCAGCGATCCGGACTGGTTGCAAAAACGTGCAGAAACCGAGGCACAGGCGATCATTGTAGAAAGGATTGAAAATCAATTTTTGACGCCGACGTCCTACTCTGCAATGCGTTAAATCCGACTCACCAAAGTCGCGATAAGTAGTTATTACACAGATAAAGAGGATCCGAAACCAAAAAATACTGGTCCTCTTTTGATCCTTGGCTGCAAAAAGGATGATTTTAAAAAACACCACGCAAGTTACTGAGGGCGATAAACCTTACGTGCGGCAAAAAATCGCCGCAATACGCCACTTGAATAATGGCTAGCGACATCGCTTAAAAATGATCCGAAATCGACATGGGCGCTGGCGTCCGCACGATCAGAAATTGTACGAAACACCGCGCACGGAATAGCGTACTCAAAACATATTTGCGCCACCGCAGCACCTTCCATCTCCACCGCCAATGCGTCGGGTAAAGCCGATAAAATGTCCTTGGCTTTTTCAACGTCGGCGACAAACTGGTCACCGCTAGCGATCATCCCCACGTGCAACAACGGCTCACCGATACCAAAACTTTTCCGACTATGCGGCGGTACCTGACTTTGCAGATCCTCTCGCAAAAAAGCTTCTGCGGCACTTTTTAGCTCGGCACCTAAAGTCAAATCCGCCGTAAACTCGGAGATGCCTAACAGGGGCACCTCATGATGTGGAAATAGCGGACGCGCATCCAGATCGTGCTGAACCAACCGATCCCCTATAACGATATCCCCCACCGCGACGTGCGATCCTATTCCTCCGGCCAGACCGGTAAAAACAATTTCCGAGACGCCGAATTCCCTGATCAACGTGACCGCCGTCGCGGCCGCAGCGACTTTGCCGATTCTCGCCAACACCACCACACAAGGTTGCCCGTCCATCTCGCCAACGTGATAATCGCGCATGCCAATTCGATGTACCTGATTACCGCTCTGCCGGGTCATGGCATCGATCAAGTCGGCCACTTCATCATGCATCGCGGCAAGAATTCCTATTGCCATTATTTCTCCTGAGCTTGTATGTGCGTGCAAGAACCTATTTGTCGAACCTTCATCCGATGACCTTTTTACTTTTTACTTTTCACTTTTTACTTTTCACTTTTTCACTTTGGCGACGATATCATCACAGACGCGGCGGGAATTCATGATTGTAGTATGCAAGGACGGGACAACGACCAAAGGAATCTCGCCTAAACGGGTCTCCGCGACGGTCAGGATGCCGTCGTTGATTTCGCCCCGAAACGGTGACCAGCGACCACGAGGCCCTGCATTTCCGGCGTAAATTGTCGAGGGTACGGTAGGAACAGGCAACTGGCTGGTCCATTCCGGTTGCCCAAGAAATTGGCCTATTTCGCCGGTCATCAATTTGAACAAACGCCAACGTGAAAAAGTGCGCGCCATCTGGCTGGCTTGCATTGGCGGAGCCAGAAAAAAGCACGCTTCGGGCGGTTGCGCCAACCCCGGCAATGCAGCAAGCGTTAGCAGGCAACCGAGTGAATGACCGATAACAACATAGCGCTGTGCTTGACTATTGCGCGCTAAAAAGTGATGAAGCCTTGCAACACACGGAGGCCAGCGCTCAAACGCAGCCGAATACCCAAATAGAACTGGCTGCAAACCATCCGCCCGTAAACGGGCTGCGAGAATGAGCATCGACAGCGGCGTGCGCCCCATGCCATGGATCAGAATTGCGCGCACCCTTGCGTCGCTTGTATGGTCTTTCGTATCAAGGGCAGCATCCATGAGGTACCTATTTATCTCTTTTCAATAGCTGCTTTTCAAACGCGACGTCAAGCTTACTGATCCGTCTAGGTATTTGCGGTCCATAGGCATTGACGAACTTGACAAACGCATCCAGTTCCAACGGCTCACTGACACGAATAGGCAATGCATCACCGGCATTTTGCGCCAATATAAATAATTCGCTAGCGGTGCGAATCATAGAATAACGGTGATCGGTACTTCGTGCATTCAAGCGCTCGATGGCGTAGGTGGCACGGGTGGATCTCATGTTCAACTCCTGATAGTTATTCTCTGGCAATCTGGTTGCAATCTTCAGTCCAATTACGGTGCAGCGACCTCGCCCTGATTGAAGATCAGTCCCACAATTTCAGACCATTCAGATGGTCCGCTGGCTTTCAAAGTACAAGCGCTGACCGGTCACCGGGTCTACCAGAGAAATCGATTTCGCCAGCAACTTCAGCGGCGACGACCAATCGTCGCCTTTGCACGGATTGATCGTTGGATAAAAAATGTCGTTGATAATAGGCATGCCCAGCGAAGCCATATGCACGCGCAACTGATGTTTCTTGCCGGTCAGCGGCTGCAATCGATACAGACTATTTTCCTGCCGATGCGCTATAAGATCAATCTGCGTTTCAGAATTCGGCTCGCCGCTGACTTCTTCCATCCGAAAAAAGGGCGTGCCTTCAACCATGCGGCTCCGATGCGTCAACGGAAAATGGATTTGCGGCATTGTCGGGGCCAACGCTTCATACACCTTTTCCACCAAACGCTGCTGAAACAGTGACTGATAGGCACCACGCGTTGCGATGTCCAGCGAAAACATCATCACTCCCGCAGTTTCACGATCAAGCCGATGAATCGGCGACAGTTCCGACAGTCCGGTCTTCTTCTTTAATCGCACCAATAACGTCTCATGCAAAAAACGGCCGGCCGGAATCACTGGCAAAAAATGTGGCTTATCCACCACCAGCAACCGTTCATCCTGATACAGAATAACTTCCTCGAAAGGGATTGGGGTTTCAGCGTCCAGTTCGCGATAATAGTAAATTCGGCAACCCTGCCGATAAGGAGCCGTGGATGGGAGTCGAGCCCCTTGCGCATCCACCACTTCGCCTTTATCCATTCTACCAATCCAGATGGTCGCTGGTATAGCGGGAAAACGGTGCACCAAAAATGTCAGCAAGTCGGGCCAGTCACCGGTTGGCAACCAGACGTAACTCGGGGCGACACCATCAACGATAGGAAGTGGAGTGGTGACCAACGGCGCTGGCGACGACGGTGCTGTTTCTGCTGTTTCTGCTGTTTCTGCTGTTTCTGCTGTTTCTGCTGTTTCTGCTGTTTCTGCCGTTTCTGCCGTTTTTGCCGCTGTGGACGCAGGCGCTCGCACCGAGTCAGCTGAGCCGACTATGCCGGCTGGCTTAGTTGCCTCAGCTGAAGACGGAATGGTCGGTAGGCTGACCACGTTCATGGAAGGATTAATTGCCAATATCCAACATCGATCCAGGCATCGGATTTTATCCCGACTTCACGAAACACCCCGACCTTCTGGAATCCCATTTTTTCGTGCAGTGCCACGCTCCCCGCATTCGGCAGCGCAATCCCGCCGATCACCGTATGCACAGGCAGTTTTGCCAGCACGTCCAATAAGGCCCGATATAACATTGACCCTAGCCCCTTTCCAGCGAAAGTATCCGATAAATAAACCGAACTTTCCACCGCTTGCGCATACGCCGCGCGCGCGCGCCATTTGGTTGCGTATGCGTAACCCCGAATGACGTCACCGTGATCGCCACTTTCTACACATACCAACCAAGGGAAAAATGCCGTCACTTCTGTAATGCGCAGCGCCATCTCGCGCGCGGTAACGACAGCCGTCTCAAAACTGATATTTGTGTTCAACACATAAGGATTGTAGATTTCGCATATCGCGGCAGCATCGCTGACCGTGGCGGGACGAATGATAAAAGTCATAGTGAGTGAAAGTGAAGAGAGAAAGCGGCTGGTAGCCTGAAAATCAGATCCGGGCGCTCGCACCGATATGACCGTGCGACCTACGAATGATTGCAATGATAACGCGCTATTGGTAAACATGCGGTATTTGCCAATAGCGCTGGCTTAATGCTGCTGAAATGCCGATGGAATGCTGGCCCTGTGATTGCGCCATATTAATGCTTCACCAACTTTCCAGCATTAATAAGAGCGCACCGGTATTCACTTAACGCCCTACTGCCTCGCTGATCAGAAGCAACGCACTGGCGTCTTCAATCGTCGGCAAATCACCAGGATCGCGGCCCTCACAAATCGCCTGTATCGAGCGGCGCAGTAATTTTCCAGAGCGCGTCTTCGGCAAAAGATTGACAAAATATACACGCGAGGGGCGTCCGACTGCGCCGATCTGTTTGTCGACCACGCCCATGATGTCCTTCTCTGCTGTGGCTCTGGCGGCATCATCGGTCAGACCGCTGATATCCTTCAAAATCACAAAGGCGACCGCTGCCTGACCTTTCAGTTTGTCTTCGACGCCCACCACCGCCACTTCCGATACGTTCGGATGGCTAGAGATACTTTCCTCGATTTCGCGCGTTCCGAGGCGATGTCCGGCAACATTAATGACATCGTCAGTGCGCCCCAAAATGAAATAGTAGCCGTCCTCATCGCGCACGCCCCAGTCGAACGTGGAATACACCTGATGCTCAAAATTGGACCAGTAAGTACTAACATACCGCTCATCATCGCCATAGATAGTTTGCAGGCAACCTGGTGGCAACGGCCCTTCAACCACCAGCACGCCTTTTTCGTTGGCCTTACAAACGGCGCCGGTGTTTTCGTCGACGAGTTGCATTTTGTAGCCGTACATCGGCACGCCGGGACTGCCCAGTCGCGTCGGTTTGTCTTCGATATTTTTAGCGATTGTCATCATTGGCCAACCCGATTCGGTTTGCCAATAATTGTCGTAGACCGGAACACCGAGCGCCTCGGCAATCCAGCTTGAGGTCGTTTCATCAAGCGGCTCGCCCGCCAGATACAACGCTTGCAGCGACGACACGTCATATTTCTGCAGCAATTCGGGAGGTTGCTTTTTCAGCACCCGGATCGCCGTTGGGGCTGAAAACATTTGCGTCACTTTGTATTTTTCGACGATGCTCCACCAGATACCTGCATCGGGAGAAATCGGCAATCCCTCGTACATGATGGTCGCCATACCCGCAATCAATGGCCCATAGACAATGTAAGAATGCCCGACGACCCAACCTATATCCGAAGTACTAAAAAACGTCCCACCTGCTTTGCCGCAAAAAATATAATCGATCGACGTCGCCAGCGCGACCGCCTGGCCACCGACATCACGCTGCACACCTTTTGGCTTGCCTGTGGTTCCCGATGTGTACAGAACATAAGAAATCTCATTGGACTCAAGCCAGACCACCGGGACGCTGGCATCCATGTGCAAGGCCCTTTGTGCGGCGTAATCGACATCGCGGCCAGCAGTCATCGGCATTTCCGCCAGGCCACGGTTGACCATCAACACGTGTGCCGGTTTATACGGGGACAACACAATCGCCTCGTCCAGCAACCCCTTGTATGGCACCACCTTGCCACCGCGCGAGCCTGCGTCTGCAGATACCACCAGCACCGGCTTCACATCATCGATACGTGTCGCCAGACTGTGCGCCGCAAAACCACCAAATACCACCGAATGAATCGCACCAATCCGGGCGCAAGCCAACATCACGAAGGCCGCCTCGGCGATCATCGGCATGTAGATCAGTACCCGATCACCGCGACCCACGCCTAGCGATTGCATCATCGCTGCCGCACGAATAACCTCGGACTGTAACTGCCGATACGAATACACACTTTCGCTATTGGTTTCGGTCGAAATAGCGATCAGCGCCGCTTGCTCGCCCCGTGTGGCGACCCAGCGGTCGACCGCGTTATGACATAAATTTGTGGTACCCCCGACGAACCATCTGGTAAAAGGCGGCTTACTGTAATCCAGAACCTGAGTGAACGGTTTATGCCAGTCGATTCTTCTGGCTTGCTCAGCCCAAAAGGTGTGTGGATCATCTACAGATCGTCGATAAAGGCTTGCGTATGTCATGTTGTCTCCTCATGAATGAACGTATCTGCAAGCACAGGCGAGCGCGTCAAACCGAAACCGGAAACTGATCTTCCAGATAGTTATCTGGCGCGGGCAGCATCACAGATTAGAGATTGAATCACACAAGGTTTACAGAACGCCCTGATTGGCAATTTTCATTACCACGAAGTTGCATTATTATTTTTGACGACGCACAACAAACCTCGCAGCGCAGCTCACTATAACGAACTTTCCTTACAGGAAAGTCGGCAAAGTCGATAAAAATGTCATCAAATGACGTATAAATCCATATATTCATTGACTGCCATTGCTTCCAATTTTTTCTGGTCGAGAGAGACCTCCAAAATTTTTTGCTGCTGCCTGACCGGGAACTGCCGCGCCAGATTGATTTTAAACTT
The DNA here is from genome assembly GCF_016917355.1 of Glaciimonas sp. PAMC28666. Taxonomy (GTDB): domain Bacteria; phylum Pseudomonadota; class Gammaproteobacteria; order Burkholderiales; family Burkholderiaceae_D; genus Glaciimonas. The sequence goes on from NZ_CP070304.1 coordinate 1,066,034, forward strand.
CTTCTCCAGTAACGGTATTCCCTCTTTGCGGCGGCGTGCATGCCCGATAGGATATTCGACAATGACTTCTTTCAACGTATTACCGTCTTTCAACGTTACAGTCAACGCATTCGCAATCGAACGCTTTTTCGGATCATGATAATCCTTGGTGAATACGGGATCTTCAAGGCACACTATTTTTGCCCGGAGGAGATCGATACGTTGGTCGGCGGCCACATTATCTTCATAATCGCTGGCGCTCAGACGGCCATGGATGAACGCTACCGCGACCATGTATTGAATGCAATGATCGCGATCGGCGGGATTATTCAACGGCCCCTTTTTGTCGATAATACGCAAACATGCTTCGTGCGTACGGATCGAGATTTTTTTGATATCGTCAACTGATTTACTCGCCTTGCTCAGTTGCTGATGTAAGGCCAGCGCTGCTTCGACTGCAGTTTGGGCATGGAACTCAGCCGGAAAGGAAATCTTGAACAAAACGTTTTCCATCACGTAGGATCCGTACTGACGTTGGAATTTAAAAGGCTGACCTTTAAACAGTACATCGTAAAACCCCCAGGTCTTGGCGGTCAACACCGATGGATAGCCCATCTCGCCGGTTTTTGCCATCAGTGCCAGGCGTACGGCACGCGAGGTTGCATCGCCAGCGGCCCAGGATTTCCGAGAGCCGGTATTTGGCGAGTGACGGTAAGTGCGTAACGACTGACCGTCAACCCAGGCCAGGGAGACTGCGTTAAGCGATTCCTCGCGCGTCAGGCCCAGCATTTCTGAGACGACTGCGGTGGACGCAACCTTGACCAAAACGACATGATCGAGACCGACTTTATTGAATGAATTTTCGAGCGCAATACAACCTTGAATTTCGTGTGCCTTGATCATCCCGGTCAACACGTCTTTCATGGTCAGAGGCTTTTTCCCGGCGGCAACGGCGTTGCGTGAGAGCCAGTCGGCCGTGGCGAGAATACCGCCGAGATTGTCGGAGGGATGGCCCCATTCTGCGGCGAGCCAGGTGTCGTTGAAATCGAGCCAGCGAATCATCATGCCGATGTTGAATGCGGCTTGAATGGGGTCAAGTTGGAATTGTGTTCCGGGGACTTTGGCGCCATGGGGGACTATCGTGCCTGGGACGATGGGGCCCATTAATTTTTTGCAGGCGGGATATTCCAGCGCTTCCAATCCGCAGCCTAGGGTGTCGATCAGGCAGTTGCGGGCGGTGTCGTACGCTACTGGGGAGGTGATTTTGTAGTTGGATACGTAGTCGACTATGTCGGTGAGGACTTTGTCGTATTTTGGTTGGGCGGTGGAGGCGGGCATTTTTTACCTTTTTCAGGAGGGAGGATCTGTTTATTTTTCCTTGAGTGACTTGGCGGTTATTACTCCGTGAGGACTTGTCGGGGGTAGCCTAACGATTAATTACGTTCATTTCTAATTAACGTGGCTATTACCCCGTGGATGCTCGTCGGGCGCCCCCCGACAAGCATCCACGGAGTAATAAGCGCCTTAGTTACGAACGACCGTATTTGACTGAAATCGATACAACATAAAACACACCAATCAAGCAAAGTTATTCGCCGCCAGACTCTCCTCAAGCACGCAAGAGTAATACCCCATCAATAAACAATACTCCCTACCTTACTCTACATTCATTAGCCAACTGCGCCCCCTGCTTAGTATTAAGCAACATAGACTTAGCCGGAATCTGAATCCACACCATCCCACTAGCCCGATTTTCAAAACGCACCGCCCCGGTAGTAGTAGACACTGGCACCATCGCATACTTGCTACCCTTCCATGTCATACTCGCCCCACTACTCCCATCCAACGCAATCTCAACCCGGTTACCTAATTCGCAACTAAATTGACCGGTCGTCAACGAAGGAGAGGCAACCACCTTGCCCAGACCCGGCAATTCCGCCGCAGGACTGCGCGTATCGTTGAGCGGCACCGATGATCCGCAGGCTGCTAGCAGGCCGGTGATAACCACCACCGAAGCAACGGTCGAGAATTTCACACTGAAACGATTTGTTGCCTTGATTGCACTCTTTACGCTTATTACGCTTATTACGTTTATTACATTCATAGCATTTTCCTGAAATTAGAGAATTCGACACAAGGTAAATTGGCTACCAGCACACCCTGACCCTCCTCAGGCATTTCTTTTTGCAGACCAATTAATACAAATTCTAAATCTTCTAAGGCGCAATAAGATGGCCAAGAACAAATAATTTCATTTCCGATGCCTTATTTATATCAGCAGAAACTACACCATTCATCCTCAAGCGCCACCCTTCCAGCCATTCGTGTGCCATCGCACGCGTTGATCCAAACAAAGCAGGCATTGCAGCAAAAAAGAAACTAACGCCATAGAAATCAAACACTTACACCGATATATGCACCGCAGGTTGCCGCTTCCGCAGCGACGGGCTCAGCGCGCTGTTGCGTCGCAGGTGAAAATATGAAACAGTGATGAAACACCAGTTGAAACACTCATTGAATCCAGGCCAACATGTCCCGACCTTTTTCCAGCAACCCAACGCCCCATCGACACGCTGGCCATACCGACAATATCGATAAACCGGTTATTTGGACCGTCTCGGTTTCACGATTGTTTGATCTTTTTCGCGACATCACGCTCGAATATGATCATCAGGCAACGATCATCCCCCTCAACCTTGGTTTCGAAGATGCCGTGCAACATATACGTGAGCGGCTGGCCACCGAACGCTGCGACGCCGTGATTGCGGCCGGTTCCAATGCTGCATATCTAAAAAGTCGTTTGTCGGTGCCGGTGATCATTGCCAAAGCCAGTGGTTTTGACTTTATGCATGCGCTGGCAAAAGCGCGCAAAATATCCCCCCATTTAGGGGTCGTTACCTATCAGGAAACGCTGCCAGCGTTGCGTGAATTTCAAACCATGTTTGGCTTGAATATCAAGCAACGCGCCTACGTTACCGCCGAAGATGCGCGCGCCCAGATTAAAGAATTAAAATCACTCGGCATCCAGGCCATCGTCGGCGCCGGGCTGATTACCGATCTGGCAGAAGAAGCGGGATTGACCGGTATTTTTGTGTATTCTTCCAATTCAATCCGGCTAGCATTTGAAGATGCGCTGGAAATGGCACGGTTGACACAACTGGAATCGTCGCGCGGACGTGGTTATCCGGTCGCCGATACTTTACGCACCAAACACGGCATCAACGATTTGCGCGGCAACTCGGAAGCAATGGAAACGATACGGCAAACCATCGTCCTGTTTGCGCGCTCCCCCGCGACCGTGTTAATTCAAGGAGAAACCGGCACCGGCAAAGAACTGGCAGCGCAGGCGATCCATCGCGAGCATCCGCATGAACAAGGAACCGCCGCAAAAACTGGCCGCCCCTTCGTAGCAGTCAATTGCGGCGCATTAGCTGAGTCGTTACTCGAAGCGGAATTATTCGGTCACGAAGAGGGTGCTTTCACAGGTTCTCGCCGGGGCGGCCGAGCCGGTCTTTTCGAAGCAGCCCACCGCGGCACTTTGTTCCTCGACGAAATTGGCGAAATGCCGTTGCCGCTTCAAACCAGATTGCTACGTGTTTTAGAGGAACGCGAAGTCGTGCGTGTTGGCGGTACCCGACCGATACCCATTGACGTGCGCATTATCAGCGCCACCCATTGCGATCTTGACCAACGGGTCCGGGAAGGTCGTTTCCGTGGCGACCTGTTTTACCGTCTGACGGTCCTCCGTTTGAATTTACCCCCGTTGCGCGAGCATCCCGAGGATCTGGTCACGCTGGCAGAATGGCGATTGAAACACGCGTTGGCGTCCTTGGGTGTGCGGCCGCACGCCAATCTACATGCCGAAGTAGTCACCTGTCTTCCATTGCTCGCCCGCTATAGATGGCCGGGCAATGTGCGCGAACTACGCAATTTAATGGAGCGTCTGGCGCTGTATCTTGCGGCCGAACCTTTACAGGCATTGACCCCCGCCTTCATGATCAAACTTGCTCCCGAATTGGGCACAGGGAGAGTAACCCTCGCTGACAACATTGACAGCGCCGACAGCATAAAGGAAATTCCAGCGGAAACGATCAGCGAAGTGCTCAATCGCTTTTCCGGAAACCGTGAGGCGGCAGCGAAACACCTCGGAATTAGCCGGACCACTCTCTGGCGCAAATTGAAAGCAACGGTGTGATGCTGCAGATTGTGCCCTTGGCACCACGACATAGTTGGCTCTTTGAAAAAGCAAAGCCAGCGCGTACGCTGGCTTTGCTGGTTACATAAAAAGCCGTAACTTATCGAGCGACTTAATTATGTTACATCGTCACCAGATATTTCTCGTCGCCACTTTCGTAGCGAATTCTACGCGACAGATGCATACTACAAACACCCCAATTTCATAATCTCTATGTCAGCTATTGAGGAGATGCTCGTTCAGAACTATCAGGATTTTGAACGACCTGAGCCTGAACCAGATCCGCTTTGGCTCGACTTATCGCTTCCGCTTGAACCTTTGTTACCTTGATCATTCGTTTGGGAAGTGTTTTTGTGGCTTTGTTCGCCTGCCTTCACATGTTGCTCGTGCGTACCGCCGCGAGTTGAGCTACCAGAATTGTCCTTCGAACCACTTTGATTGTTACCAGATTGGTTGTTACTCGAGTTTGATGAGCTCATCATATTTCCTTTTCAAAATTTGAAAGAGTGACCATGATACGAATAAACATTTCACCAATCCAACGCCTGCTTCGAAATTAAGCCGTTTGATGAAATGTTTAACCATACTAGGTCATCGAATAACGAATTTCCAGCCCAGTTCGTCTGATATCTTTGTGGGACTGCGCTGTCAGGGCTGACAGTCATTGACTACAGATCCTTCAAAATGTCGATATTCTGCGACCCGTAAAAAAATTCTCGGTAAAAGCGCGGAGCCGCTATCAAGCCCTACGTGGGGGTTTTATCGCGCAATAATAACGCCATCGGAAGATCGCGTAATACGTCCGAAACTTTAATTCCGTTAGTACCGCAGCCAAACTTTCTCTGGGTAAAAACATCGGTCCACTCGCCATCGCAAGCGGACGGCAGCATTACAAACGTATCTTTCCAGGCATCAGCATGTACTAATGGCAATCCCGACTCTCCCAGCAGCCCGGCGACTAATCGAGGGGCAACGACGAGAACATCGCACCCTTGATGGCGTCGTAAGAAGGCGACAATGTGCGCAGCCTTTGCCCCAGTCATCGCGAGCGGAATATAATCGCCCTGGGCAAACACCTCAGGCATCCGCTTGCGCAGTGCCAGGATCCGTTGAACAATGAATAGCTTAGGTGCGCCGGTTTGCCAATTATCGAGGCTGATATTAGCACTCGCTGTATTAAGCACCTTGCGTCGCATCGCATAATCGACCGCGCTTCGATTGTCGGGATCTACCAAACTAAAATCCCAACATTCCGTGCCTTGATATAAGTCGGGTACGCCGGGAGTAGTCATTCGGAGCAACGTTTGGGTCAGGCCGTTAATCAATCCAGCAGGCATAATCCGATTGACCCACGTGACCAATTCCGACAAAAATTGCTGTTCACCAAGTATCGAGAATAAAAAATCTTCGCAAGCCGTTTCGTAATCCCGGTCAGGATCGAACCAGTTGGAACGTTGCTTGGCTTCTCGCAACGCCTTGGTTTGCCAACGCGCAATCCGTTTGGAAAAGATCTCAATCCCTGCGGCATCGCCGGTCACCAGCTGGATTGGCCATGCTCCCACCAACATTTGGTACAGCATCAATTCGTCGGCGGGTTGCACACGGTGCTCCACCAGAGAGCGGTTGAGACGCTGCCAACGGCGGGCCGTGTCTGCCCATTCATCGGGCAGTTCACTCAGCACCGCAAGCCTTGCACGCACCTCCTCGCCGCGCTTGTGGTCGTGGGTTGCGGTGGCTAACAGATTGTGAGGAAACTGCTGGCGTCGCTCAACGCAATGACGGTGAAAGTCCTGTACTTCGATGCTGAAACGCCCCGGATCGGAACCTACCTCGTTACGAGACAACAAACGGCCATAGCGATAGAACGCCGTGTCTTCCACTGATTTGGCCGTCAGTACCGGCGTAACCTGCTGAAATCTGCGTACTGCCTTATTCCGCAGGGTCTGGATTATCGGGTCTGAATTATTAACCTTACTATCAGCAACCCATGTGCCAAGCCAGTTGCCGATGGCCGCCAACAATGGATGGTCCCCAGGCATCAACACCTTGCGAGCACGCGTCATCGCCTGTTCTATCCGCTGCAGGTCAGACGCAGCCGCACCATCCGCGTCAACATAAGTGCGATACACCGGAAAGCCAACTAACAGCTCGACCAGCACCCTTCTTAAAGACACTAGCGAATAATCGGCCGTGTTGCTGTCAGCGCGCGCAATACGGTGCAGCAAGCGCGCCAGCGCGTTGAATTCACTCGCCAGATTGTGAGCCAATAACTGCCTTCTCGCATGACTAACCTCCTGGTAAAAATCGTTATCGTTAGCAGTCCAATCTTGCCACAAGGCAGTCATCGCATCAGCACCTTTGGCGTCGTGCAACAAAGCGCTCACCTGGTCCATGAATTCGTAACCGGTAGTGCCGTCCACCTTCCAATCCGAACGCAAGGCTTCGTCATAAGCCAAAATTTTTTCCACCACCACATACGGCGGTTGGGTGGTTAAAAAAGCCGGTCGCTGCGATGACAACTGCTGCAACCGCTCGCGTAATGCCCGGCAGTAACCAGCCGGATCAGCCAGCCCGTCAACGTGGTCAACCCTGACCCCATCGATCAGACCCTGTGCATACAAGCGAAAAGCCAATGCATGACTGGCCTCGAATACTTCCTTCCTTTCCACTCTGAGGCCAGCCAGCTCACTCACCTCAAAGAACCGCCGCCAATTAATTTCTTCCGCGGCGTTACGCCAGCAGGTCAACCGATAGTGTTGCCTGGTCAACAAAGCATGAAGCTGCTCCAGGCCGTTCGGCTGTGCTGCGGTGAAAGACATTAGAGCGGCACATATTCCAGCCATGCCAGCTTCACTGTGGCTTATGTTTAACAGCATCGCGAACGCCACCTTAGCCTGCTGATAGCGTTGCGCCGGTTGCGCCGCACTGAGGGCATTGATTTGCTCAAAGGCGGCTATCACCGGTGCCAGCAATTGCGCGCCACCAGCACGTAAAATCGATGGATAATCGATCACCGCCAAAGGCAAGCGATGCGTAGCATACGAGGCGAAAATGCGTCCATCGGTCTCATCGAATCGCAAACCGATTTCGGCGGCCTGCACCACCTCGTTATAAGAGCCGCCTAAAATCGGCATCAATACTTTACCAAACAGTAGCGGATCATCTGATTCCCAGTCAATATCGAACCATTCCGCATGAGGGCTCTCGCGCCCCCACTCGAGGACACTTTGCCACCAGCTATTGGCGCTCCCCGCGATCCCCATATGGTTAGGGACGATATCCAAAATAATACCCATTTCGGCCGCACGCAAGCGTGTTACGAGGCGTTTCAGCGCCGCTTCGCCGCCCAGTTCAGCATTGATGGCGCGTGGATCGACAATGTCGTAGCCATGCGTTGATCCGGGTTGCGCGGTCTGCAGCGGGGATGCGTAAATATGACTGATCCCCAATGCTGCGTAATAATCCACCAGTTCGGTAGCATCATCGAGCGTGAAACTTTGATTGAATTGCAAGCGCACGGTGGCACGTGGAATGGTCATGGCAAATCCTTATCAGCACGTCCCGTCAACAGCACAGCCGTCGCAGATCTCTCATCTTTTTCGGCGTTTGCGCGCGCACGTTTTAGGGAAATTAAGGCCGCTTGCGCGCTCGGCCCCTGAAATAGATGCGTCACATCGACGGGCAAGCGGCGGCGCCAGTTTGGGTGACTGCCGACGCCGCTTGGGTTACCGGCATCATCAGCGTCTTGGATGGCACCCAGGCTTTCCGTGGTTCCCGGCAAATTAGGTTGTTGCGCCAGGCCCAATATATCTTCCACCGGTATCAGCACCAGCGGCGCCGGGGCGGACCCTACCAACGCCACCGCCGCTTCAAGCGGTGATGATCCGATGTCTGGTTGTGGCATAGGACCGGCCGCGCAGCCATTTTCGGTAGCAGCTTGCCAAAGTTCCTGGCGCTCCTGATCGCGCAGCGCGAACTCATCGACAGCGCTGCGACCAGCCTCCAGCAAGCCCAGCCTGGCCCGCCAACTTATATCGGTACCGGACCACCAGCCCGCTACTGTGGGCAGGTCATGCGTAGTGGTCGTGGCGATCGCGTTTTCCGACCATGCCATCGGCCTCATAAAGCGTAGCCGGTCACGTTGAAACCACAGCAGATCAATACCCAGCAGATTAATTTCTGCCAGCCGCGCATCGAAACCTGGCGGCACAGTGCCCAAATTCTCACCGATGACGATCGCCCGATATCGCCATGACTCGAGGGCGATCAATCGCAACATATCTTCAAGCGGATAGCGTAAATAGGCGCCATCACCGGCACTGGCACCTTCGGGAACTAGCCACAGCCGTGCCAAACCAAGTACATGATCAATCCGCGCCCCGCCAGCATGGGCAAAACAGGCGCGCAACATCGCAATAAACGGGCCAAAGCCATGCGCCTGCAAGGCGCTGGGGGAATACGCAACAAGTCCCCAGTTTTGCCCGGAGACATTCAGCAAATCAGGCGGCGCACCGATCGACAGACCTTTTAACATCTCGCCTTGCTCACTCCACGCCTGACTGCCCCCGTGCTCCGCACCAATCGCAAGATCAGCGATTAATCCTATCGACATCCCGGCTGCCCGCGCAGCCTGTTGCGCGCCGATCAATCCTTGCGCCGCTTGCCACTGCAAGAATAAATAAAAGCCAATCTGTTCCGGATACCGTTGGGCGAAGTCGCGCACCGCCGGGCCTTGTGGATCGCGGTAGGCGGCGGGCCAGCTCCGCCAGTCGCCGCACGACTTCCCGGCGGCCTCGGAAACTTGCGATGGCAACCACGCCTGCAATGCCTCATAACAGGCGTGATCCTGCAAAGCGCGACCACCCTCCTGACAAAACTGTTCAAACGCGCTATCTGGCCCACGCTCCAGGAACTGCGTATAGGCAACGCCCAGCAATGCGAGCCGCGAACCCGCAGCCGCGGGCCAATCGATCAATGGCATGTGCTCCAGGCGCTGATGCAAAGCCGCGGTGGCCGGGTCCAACACTAGCGGTTGACTGTCCGAACTAACGCCATGCCCGCTTCCAGCCTCAAACGCCATCGCAGGATCAATGTGCATCGCATTCAAAAATAGGCGGCTGGAGGGACCATAGGGACTATACCGGGTCGGGTCGGCGCTGAACATGGCATGCACCGGGCTGATCGCGAGCGCAGCCGCGCCTTGCTGCGCCGTCTCAACGGCCAGCTTTTTCAACGTCGTATAATCGCCGAGACCGCCATCTCCCTGACGCCGAAGGCTATATAGCTGGACAGAAAGTCCCCACAAGAAATGCGGCCCGGTAGCCGGTCTTTCAGGGTCGACATTACCCGCAATCGCATCCGCGACGCCAAAACAACGCGTTGGCGCGACTGCCAGCGTGACCGATTGTCCGCCGACGAAAAGCGTGTGATAACCGCTGCGATCAATCGGGAGTAAATACAAAGGCAGTGCCTTATCCGAAGGGAAACGGCCGTGATAGCTTTCGCCATGTTCAAATACGACACTGTAAGCCTGACCGTGCAGGGACAAGTTGCACGGCAATCTGATGGGATGCCCGACCTGCGCCGTGAGCATCGGTGGAAAAGTGCTCCTCAATTGTTGGGTTGCCAGGCGCGCCTTGCTATCGCGCCACTGCGTCTCTCCGCCACATGGAAGGCCTAGTGCCTCCAGCATGGCCGCCAACACCATCGGTGAACTATGTTGCGGCAATCCATGCGCGTCTGCCCACTCGGTGGCGATACCGGCCTGTTCGGCAAGGGCGACGATATCGGTATGGTTCATGGCGCTGGTTCCAGCAGCACGACCGTCGAGAAACCGGCCAGCTCACCGCCCGCCAATGCATCCACCGCACCGTCGCTGGCAAACAACAGGTCCGCTCCGGCCGGTTGTATCCAGCCATCCAATGCAATCGACACAGGCTGTTGATCCAGATTAATCATGATCACCAATAGCGTATCGTCGCCCATGCGCCAACGGGCCAGCACCGCAGCCGGACCGATGGCTTGCGCATTGATTGCACAGGCATTTTGCAAACGAGGTGTGATATGGGCGTGTCGGATGCTCAGCAATTCCGCCGTCAAGCCTGTGCTGCCAGAAACCGGCCTGACCGGAATCGACTGCATGAACGTGGACAACGCGTTAGGATCGGGAATTGATTCACGCTTTTGTTCATCGGAGAATTCAGGCAGCGCCGCGAATTCCCGATGTCTTCCGACCCGCACGGCTTCCGCCAATACCGGATCTGTATGACTGGTGAAATACAAAAATGGCGAGGTGGCGCTGTACTCTTCGCCCATGAACAACAACGGAATCTGCGGCCCCAGCAACAAGAGTGCTTGCGCCGCCTGCACAGCGCGCGAATCAGCCATGGTCGTGAGTCGGTCACCAAAGGCACGATTGCCGATCTGATCATGATTCTGCAAAAATAATACGAATGCAGTCGATGACAATCCGACGCTCGATTCACCGCGCGGTTTCCCTTCGCGAAATATCGAAGGATCGCCCTGATAGATAAAACCCTCTGCCAGACATCGTGCAAGTTTTTCCGCAGGTCTGTCAGCGTAATCAATATAGTACGCATTGCTCTCGCTGGTCAGCATCACATGCAGCACGTGATGACCGTCTTCGTTCCATTGCGCGTTAAAATCGTCCCTCAAAAAATGCGCCGTATTCCCATCATGTTCCAGCACCAGATGAATATGCCTGCGCGGTTCAAGCGCGGCGACGTGCTGCCTGACGTGACGGGCCAATTTGCTCAACCAATCCTGCTCGGTAATGGCGTGCGCTGCATCCAGACGCAAGCCGTCAAACCGATATTCCTGTAGCCAAAATAGTGCGTTTTGAATAAAGTAATCTGCTACTTCCGGTTGGCGGAAATCGATTGCGTGTCCCCATAACGTCGGTTGATCGTCACGAAAAAAGGGCGCTGCATAACTGCCCAAATAATTACCCTCCGGCCCGAAATGGTTGTACACCACATCCAGAAATACCATCAATCCAAGCCCATGTGCGGCATCGATCAGTGCCTTTAATTCCTCCGGCGTACCGTAAGCGGCATCTGGCGCAAACGGCAGAACGCCGTCGTATCCCCAATTATTCGCACCAGGAAATTCTGCCACCGGCATCAATTCAATCGCCGTAATGCCCATCTGCGCCAATTCGGGCAAACGCTGCATGACCCCCGCAAATCCGCCTAATGCGCCGACGTGTAACTCGTACAGAACCGCCTCATGCCAGGGCCGTCCTTGCCAGCCCGAATGCTTCCACGCGTACGCATTCGGATCAATCACCAGGCTGGCGTCATGGACGTCACCCTGTTGCGCGCGCGACGCCGGGTCTGGCACCGACATTTCACCATCGGCTTGCGTCTGCAAACGATAACGATAGGCAGTCCCGGGACCACAGGCCAATTCCGCCTCAAACCACCCTGGCGATGCTGCGTCGGATAGCATCGGAATGGGTTTGGCGCCATCGAGTTCGACCCCAACCCTATCGGCAGTCGGTGCCCATAGCCGAAAACGGGTCCGATCAGGCCCCAGGCAGGTTGCGCCAAACGGTAACGGATGTGAATAGTGCGCGGTCACAGCTTCTCTCCCATTTTGCGGCTACCGATCAAGACCACGCTGTGGCCCTGGACCGAGACTAACGGCGGCGCTACGCGCGGTTCGGAAACAATGGACTGCGCACTGTCAAGTAAAACGTACCATTGCACCGGCTCGGGTTTTTCCTCGCCCGTGTCCGTATTGGTATCCTTTATTGCACTAAGATCTGAGGCAACTTCCGGGCCGGACTCGGTGGTAGATTCGGTTGTAGATTCGGTTGTAGATTCGCTAATTGCCACCGTATTAGAATCTGAAATTGATTCCATACCCGATTCAGCGTTAGCGTTGGCAGTAACCTCGGGATTACCGGAAATATCACCGACACCAACACTTTCAACCGCCTCCGCATCTACGTTTGATTCCACCATTAACTCTACCGTGGAATCAACGGGAGCTTCGGCGGCTATTGCCTCGGCACCCGGAGCAGGCGGCAAATTGAAATCGATGGGATCGGGGCCGCCGTTCACTAGCATTAACACCGCTTCCACCTTGCCATCGGCCGTCAGCGTTGCGCGTTGTATTGCCAGCGCGCGCGCTTCCGGATTTTCCCAGGCTTCACTGGACAACGCCTCCCCGCGCTCGTCGAACCAGGCAATATCCGATGTGCCGATCTCCACCTGATGCTCGCCATGGAAAAATCGACCCGACTGGAGTCCCTCAAAATCCTGCCGCAACGCGCTTAACTGCCTGACGTACCGGATTAACTGCTGACTGCCCGCCTCTCGCGCCTTGCGCCAGTCGACCCAGGAAATGTCACTATCCTGACAGTACGCATTATTATTGCCTTGTTGGGTGCGACCGAATTCATCGCCCGCCACCATCATGGGCGTACCTTGCGCAAACATCAACGTGGCCAGCATGGCGCGTGAAACCCGGTCCCGCAAAGCAATAATTTGTGGGTCATCGCTGGGTCCTTCAACGCCCCAGTTTGCACTCAGGTTTTCTGAATGACCGTCGTTCTCTTCACCGTTGGCTTGATTATGTTTTTCAGCATAGCTAACCACGTCGCGTAACGTGAACCCATCATGTGACGTCAAAAAGTTAATTGAAGACCAGGGCCGCCGACGCCGATGATCGAACAAATCGGCCGACCCACTCAAACGTCCGGCAAAATCACCGCGTTGAGCGGCGTCACCACGCCAGAAGCGGCGCACGCCGTCGCGAAATTTATCGTTCCATTCAGCAAATCCAGGCGGATGATTCCCTAGCTGGTACCCGCCGGGACCGATATCCCATGGCTCGGAAATCAATTTCAAGCGCGACAGCACAGGATCTTGCAAAATCGCATCGAAAAATCCTGAACCGGGATCGAAGCCGGTTCCCTCACGTCCCAACGTCACCCCGAGATCAAAGCGGAAGCCATCGATATGAAATGACTCGGCCCAATATCTTAGCGAATCCATCACCATCTGAAGCACCCGCGGGTGCGAAATATTGAGTGTATTGCCGCACCCTGTATCGTTGATATAGAAACGTTCTTCGCCCGGAATCAACCGAAAATAGCTAGCGTTATCCAGCCCCCGAAACGACATCGTCGGCCCGCGTTCATTACCGCAGGCAGTGTGGTTGTACACCACATCCAGAATCACTTCGATCCCGGCGCTGTGCAGTCGCCGGATGGCACCACGCATTTCATTCAATGTCCCTCTGGAAAGATACGATGGTTCAGGCGCAAAGAACGCCATCGTGTTGTATCCCCAATAATTGCGCAAACCTTTTTCGATCAGGAACCGATCCTGTAAAAAAGCGTGCACCGGTAACAGCTCCAGCGTCGTCACGCCCAGCTTCAGCAGATGATCGATAAAGCGCGGATCAGCAAGGGCCGCAAAGGTGCCGCGTTCATGCCCCTTCAGATCATCCCGCATGATGGAAATACCGCGAACATGCGCTTCATAAATAAACGTTTTAGACCATGGAACCGCTGGCAGACGGTCATTACCCCAATTGAAACCCTGATCAGTGACGATGCACTTCGGCATCGCAGGTGCGCTATCACGGCGGTCAAAACTCAGGTCAAGTCGCGCCTGGTTCATCCGGTAACCGAATAGCGCATCGGTCCAGCGCACCGAGCCAAAAAGCTGTCTGGCGTAAGGGTCCAATAATAATTTGAATGGGTTAAAGCGTTGGCCGCGTAACGGATCGAAAGGACCATGTGCGCGATAACCGTACAGCAGGCCCGGCGTGGCATCCGGGAGATAGCCATGCCACACCTCATCCGTGCATTCGGGCAACGATAGCCGTTTTATTTCTTTACGACCGGCGGCATCGAAAACGCATAACTCCATCTTTTGCGCATTCGCTGAAAACACGGCAAAATTGACACCCAACCCATCGAACGTCGCGCCGAGTGGATACGGCAAACCGGGTAACAACTGATCGGTAAAAGTAGCTGGCATTATTCTCTCCCTTGTCGCAGAATGATGGTTGCAAGTGGTGGCAAAGTCAGCACCAGCGAAGTGGCATGGCCGTGACAGGCTTCCTGCTGGACGTTTGCTCCGCCAGCGTTTCCAAGATTGGCACCACCGTAAATAGCCGCGTCGCTATTAAAAATTTCCTGCCAGCTGCCCGGCGACTGTTTGACGCCGTCGTATTGCGGCACACCCACGCGATAGCCATAGCGCGGCACAGGTGTCATATTGCTGATGATCAAAACAGGTGGCGCATCAATGACGCTTGGATCGGCATGCCGCAGAAAGGCCAATACGCTGTTAGCACTATCGCCCCCAATGACCCACGAAAAACCATCGGCACGGCCATCCAGAGTGTGCAGCGCTGGCTCGGTCGCATATAACCGGTTCAGGTCGCGCACCACGCGTTGCACGCCGCGATGACGCGGATCGTCGAGTAAGTCCCAATTCAGAGAGTGGTCGTGATTCCACTCTTCCCACTGACCGAATTCGCAGCCCATGAACAACAATTTTTTGCCGGGATGGGTCCACATGTAGCCCAGATAGGCGCGCAAATTTGCCAACTTCTGCCATTCGTCACCGGGCATCTTTGCCAGCAAAGCGCCTTTCCCATACACCACCTCATCATGCGAAATCGGTAGTATAAAATGCTCCGAAAACGCATACAGCAAACCAAACGTCATATCATGATGCTGATAGCGCCGGAACAACGGATCACTCTCCATATAGCGCAACGTGTCATGCATCCAGCCCAGGTTCCATTTATACGAAAAACCCAATCCACCCTGATTGACAGGCGCCGTCACGCCGGGCCATGCGGTCGACTCCTCCGCGATCATGATTGCACCAGGACAGCGTTCCGCTACGGCATGATTCAGTCGCTGCAAAAATGCCACGGATTCGAGGTTTTCCCGGCCGCCATGAATGTTGGGAGTCCATTCGCCCGGCTTGCGGCTGTAATCTCGATACAGCATCGATGCGACCGCATCCACACGTAACCCATCGACATGAAAATGGGTTAGCCACTCCAACGCGCTGGCAATCAAAAATCCGCATACTTCGTTACGGCCAAGATTAAAAATTAAGGTATTCCAATCCTGATGGAACCCCTCACGCGGGTCCAGATGTTCGTACAATGCCGAACCATCAAATTGCGCCAGACCATGCGTATCGGTCGGAAAATGTGCCGGCACCCAGTCCAGAATCACGCCGAGTCCAGCGACATGGCAAGCATCAACAAACCGCGCGAAATCTTCTGGCGTGCCAAAACGGGCACTTGGTGCAAACTGGCTGAGCGGTTGATATCCCCACGAGCCGCCGAACGGATGCTCCATAATCGGCAGCAACTCAATATGCGTGAATCCCATTCCGAGCGCATAAGGAATGAGGCGCTCACCCAGCTCGTGCCAGCTGAGATTGCGGTTGTCCTGCGCCGGCACCCGCAACCAGGACGCGGGGTGTACCTCGTAGATCGACAGCGGTGCGTGGTGCGCCTGCCGCTCGCCGCGTTCCGCCATCCAGACTTTATCGTGCCAATCGAAGGGTGCTGCCGATGCCACCACCGACGCGGTCGCTGGCGGCAACTCGGTGGCGCGTGCCACCGGATCCGCCTTTTGCGGCAACAGCGTGCCGTCGGCACCGACCAGTTCAAATTTATACAATGCCCCAACCGACACGCGTGGAATGAATAATTCCCATACCCCTGCGTCATGTCGAAAGCGCATGGGATGACGGCGGCCGTCCCATTGATTGAAACTGCCGATCACTGAGACCCGCTGCGCGTTGGGTGCCCATAGCGCAAACCGCGTACCGTATACACCATCGATCTGCATTGGCTGTGCGCCAAGGCAACGTCCAATCTCAAAATGCCGCCCTTGCGCCAACAGGTGCAGGTCCAGATCGCCGAGCAACAAACCGAATGCGTAAGGATCTTCGGTTTCTTGTGCCGCATTTTCGCCGCTATCATCGCCATCCACTCCGGTCCAGTGAATACGCAATACGTAGCGTTCATTCGGCTTCAGTCCAGGCACTGGCCCAGCAAATAAACCGGTCGCCCCGCCATCATTACGCATCAGTGAAAGCTCGCCCAAAGCCCCACCTTTAAGGTCCATGACCTCCACGCGCCGAGCACCGGGCTGAAAAGTTCGAACCACCATCCCATGCTCGTCCAGATGCGGTCCCAGCAAGGAAAATGGATCACCCAGGCGGCCAGCCAGGAGCGCCTCTAGCGGTGCGATTAATGCCGCAGGCAGCAGGTCGGGATTGGTGTCTGCGGCTGGGTTAGCCACGGTACCGTTGTCGTTCATGCGATCTCCCCTTCCGTTGATTTCATCAGCAAGCGTTCGGCGATCAATAACAGTCCGTTAATGGGTACTGGCAGCCAGGCGGGCCGATTGGCCGCCTCATAGCAAACTTCGTAGGCCGCCTTTTCCAAGGAAAACAGACCGATCAATGCACTCTCGGTCACTGCTGGAAGCAGCGATCCTGCTGCTTGTTGTGCTTCGCGATAGCCGTCCATAAAAGCACTTTGGCAAACCGGCGAAAAGCGTTCCAAAAGATGATATTTTCGCTCCAGTGCCACCGCGCCAAGATCGCCCGGCCCGGCGTTGTCCGCGAATGCCGCCGCGTAATCGAAAGATCGCAACAAACCGGCCACATCGCGCCATGGACTAGCCTTCTCGCGGCGCTGATCCATCGGACGATTAGGCTCGCCTTCAAAGTCAACAATATAAACGTCGCCCTGCGCCATCAATACCTGACCTAAATGAAAATCTCCATGTATGCGCGTCAACATTGACCCGACGCCCGCCGCCGCAAGCCCTTCAACCAGAGACAATAATGCCGGACGCAACGCTAGCAACCTTGCCGCCTGACGCGCCACCTCCTCATTTGGCCAATCGGTTTTAGACTGGATAAAATCAAAAGCAGCCGCGAGTTGTTTGCTAGTGCGCGCAGTCCATCCCGCAATATCAACGTCCGTGGCGACTTGCGGAGAGAACGCCGGGTTATCGCTTGGCGTCGCCAAAGCAGCATGCAATTCGCCCAGCCGTATTCCCAATAAATGCGAGAAATCAAGTAATTCATGCAAGATATCCGGGGCAGTCTCCAGGCTGCTGGCATTCGCGATCACGGCCGCGACCTCGCTAATGGGGTCGGTCTCAACATTGATGATTTGCTGAATCAGGCGCTCCAGCGTATCCATAACCCATTCCCAGGCATCTCCCTTGTTGTGGATGAAGCGCTGCAACACCATCAACGTCCGCGCCGCACCATCCGCATCGATCGCCACCACCTCGCCCAACATGGCTGGTGTATTTGCGTAACCCAACGCCGTCAGGTAGCGCCCCATCTCAGATTCCGGATGCGTGCCGGTAAATAAGCGCCGCAGCAATTTCAAAACAATCTTCTCATCGACCACCATCGAACTATTCGATTGTTCCGTACTCATGCGCCGAATCACCGCATCGTCCGCAATCGTAATGCCGTCCAACGCCTCCGTTGCGATAAAGCGAATCTCTCCCTCGGCCGAAGTGACGGTCGCATTGAGCCGCATCTGCTCAATCACACTATAGGGTAACGAGTCCAGCGTAAACGCATCGGTTAGTAATCCCACCTCACGGTGACGGCGCACCCGTGCCAGTGACAGTTGCTGCAGCAAGGCACTGACCACGTTTTCCTCGCGGATAAAGCCGAGCGGTAACAAATAGCGGTCTACTCCTGCGGCAGTTTCGGTTTCTATTTCTGTCAACAACAACGGTAAAGCCTGCGGACGGGCCTGCGATGAGGGCAGCAATACTGCAGAGACGATTCGTACCGATCTCAGTTTTTCTTGCTTACCGGCATACCAGCGTCGCTTCGGCAGATAGACTGGCAGCGCCTGCTTTTCCAAAATCACACGCTGTGATTCTTTCAGGATATCCTCCACCCCGCCGCGAAACACCAGGGTTGCATATTCAGGCAATGGCTCTTGGGTCGGTGCATACCAGGAAGGCATGGTGGCTTCAGACGCCAATGCAAACCAATAGAAGCCATACGGCGGCAACGTCAGCAAATAGCTGTTGCGGCCAATCGGTGGAAAAGCAGCACCACCCAGCATTTCGACCGGTATCCGTCCCGCAAATGATGAAAGGTCCAGTTCCACTGCCTGCGCCGACTGAGAAAGGTTGGCAACGCAGAGGATGGTTTCATCGCTGCCGCCATCAGCACGATCATCGTATTCCCGCAGGTAAGCAAATATCTTGCGATTATTCGGATAAATCAATGTCAGTTTGCCGCGACCGAAAGCACGGTGTTGCTTGCGTACTTCCAGCATCCGACGGGTCCAGTTAAGCAACGAATGAGGATCGGAATTTTGCGATTCAACATTGATCGCCTCGTAACCATAGAGAGAATCCATCAGAGTCGGCAACACCAGCCACGCAGGATCGGAACGTGAAAAACCGCCGTTGCGGTCAGGCGTCCACTGCATTGGCGTCCGCACGCCGTCACGATCGCCCAGATGCACGTTATCGCCCATGCCAATTTCATCGCCGTAATAGATCACTGGCGTGCCCGGCATTGACAATAGAAAACTATTCAGCAATTCAATCCGGCGTCGATCGCGCTCCAGTAACGGCGCCAGCCGGCGGCGAATACCCATATTGATGCGTGCGCGTAAATCCGGCGCATAAAAATTCCACAAATAATCGCGCTCTTTATCGGTCACCATCTCCAGCGTCAATTCATCGTGGTTGCGCAAGAAAATAGCCCACTGACAGTCTGCCGGAATATCGGGCGTCTGCCGCAAGATATCGGTCATCGGAAACCGATCTTGCTGCGCCAGCGCCATAAACATTCGCGGCATCAACGGGAAATGAAATGCCATGTGGCATTCATCATCGTCGCCAAAATACTGCTGCACATCTTCCGGCCACATATTAGCTTCGGCCAATAACATGCGGCCGGTATATTTTTGGTCCAGCTCAGCGCGGATTAATTTCAAAATGGCATGCGTTTCCGCCAAATTTTCATTCGACGTTCCCTCGCGTTCAATCAGATACGGCACCGCATCCAGCCGCAAGCCGTCGATCCCAAGATCGAGCCAGAACGACATTACCTCCAGCACAGCCGCCAACACCTGAGGATTATCGAAATTCAGGTCTGGTTGATGCGAATAAAACCGGTGCCAAAAAAATGCATTGGCCACCGGGTCCCAGGTCCAGTTCGATTTTTCCGTATCCAGGAAAATAATCCGCGTATCCGCATACTGTTGATCGTTGTCAGCCCAGACATAAAAATCGCGTTCTGGCGAGCCGACTGCAGCAGAACGCGCCCGCTTGAACCACGGATGCTGATCCGACGTATGGTTAATAACAAGCTCCGTAATCACGCGCAAGCCGCGTTGATGCGCTTCGGCGATAAACCGTTTGGCATCGTCCATATTTCCGTAATCCGGATGGATCCCGCGATAATCAGAAATGTCATAACCGTCGTCACGGCGCGGCGAGGGATAGAAAGGCAAAAGCCAGATCGTGTTCACGCCCAGCGCAGCAATATAATCCAACTTTTGAATCAATCCAGCGAAGTCACCGACACCATCGTTATTGGCATCAAAATAAGACTTCACGTGAATCTGATAAATCACCGCATCTTTGTACCAAAGCGGATCGTCGATGAAGCGCTGGGTATGCGTCACACTGGTCGCATCCGTCGGTAATTTAGCGCCAGATTCAGGTGGCGCCAGAGGGCTGAGCGGCGCTGACTTATCGGTGCTGACTTGAGCGGCGGAGATTTCGGCAGTCGAAACATGTGCGGGATTAACGGTCGGTACCATGCTCAAACTCCTGATAAGCGTGAAGAATTTTTTGGAGAAATACGCCAGATCGCAAATGGCATTGTGAAAGGGTCGAGCGTAATATGCTGCATTTTTCCGACCCAATCCCAGTGCCGGTCACGCAACAGATCTTCGACAACCACCCCTGCGTCATCAGCCAGACCGAATCGCCAGAGCGGCACTTCAATCTCGGCCGAATGGGCGGAAAAAGGATCAAGGTTGATTGCCACCAGAATCACGTTATCGCCAAACTGATTTGGACGATCCAATCCGTACGCTCCACTGATCTCGTCCTCCGCAGCGGTGGCCTTGGAAAAATACAAAATATTGGCATCGGAGGTCCGATGGAACTGCAGCCCCAGATGCGTCTGCAACGCGGGATTACTGTTTCTAATGCGATTGAGCAAACTGATTTCGGCAATAATGTTGCCGGGCCGCTCCCAATCCCACGCCCGAATCTGGTATTTCTCAGAATCGAGATATTCTTCTTTTCCACCTACCGCGCTAGCCTCGCATAATTCGAACCCGCTATACATTCCCCACAGACCAGACAAAGTCGTCGCCAGCGCGGCACGAATCAGAAATCCGGGACGGCCGGAATTTTGTAAAAAAAACGGATTGATGTCTGGCGTATTCACAAAAAAATGCGGGCGGAAAAAATGCGCTACCGGTTCCTTGTTCAGCTCACTGAGATACGCCACGAAGTCGTATTGGGTATGCCGCCAGGTGAAATAAGTGTACGACTGGGAGAATCCGATCTTGGCCAGCCGATACATCATATTCGGCCGCGTAAATGCTTCGGCCAGAAAAATAGTATCGGGATGCCGACCGCGTACATCCGCAATCATCCACTCCCAAAATGGCAAAGGCTTGGTATGCGGATTGTCCACCCGAAATATTCGCACGCCTTCGCGCACCCAAAAAAGCACCACATCGCGCAACGCCAGCCAAAGGTCGGGCATTGCACCGTCGGTATAAAAATCGACGTTCACGATATCTTCATATTTTTTTGGCGGGTTTTCCGCGTAGCGAATGGAGCCGTCCGGACGCCAGTCAAACCAGTCAGGGTGCTGGCGCAACCATGGATGATCGGGGGAACACTGGATTGCAAAGTCGAGCGCCAATTCCATTCCATGCGCTGCCACTGCCGCCAGCAATTTCCGGAAATCTTCAAAGGTTCCCAATTCAGGATGCAGCGCATTATGCCCACCGCCATCGCTCCCAATGGCATACGGACTACCGGGATCGTCCGGGGCCGATACCGCCGCATTATTTTTTCCCTTGCGATGTTTCAATCCGATTGGATGAATTGGCGGAAAATATAAGGTATCGAACCCCATTTCCCGAATCGCGGCAAGACGCGGGATCACATCATCAAATGTCCCATGGCGCACCGGATCACCGCTTAGCGAGCGCGGAAATAGTTCATACCAGTTCGCAAATTGCGCCGCCCGGCGTTCCGCATCAATCGGCAACTCCTGACTGCGTACGGCAAACGGACGAACGTCCACCTGCGCCATGAGGGTGGCAGTCTGTGGGGCTAGCAATGTCTGTAATCGACGTTCACGCAAGGCTTGATCTGATAGGTCTGCAGGCGTGGATTGATCTGCCTGAGCAGATTTCAGCACAGTCGAAGCCATAACATTTTTTTTCACCCCGCTGCTATTGGCGCCGCTCAAGTTCGCGTGCAAAACCTTCAACTCGCCAATGGGGTCGCCGGTGTTCTCCTGGTGTTCGACTGATTCGTCAGGAACGGTGCGCAGCGCCGCGTCGAGCGCCCGCTTGACCAGCAACTGACCCTCGGCGATCTCTAAACCGACATCCAGGCCGGCGTTAACTTTCTTCTCCAACTGTTCGCGGTACGTCGAAAAGCTGTCATACCATGCCTCAACGGCGAAGAAATGCCGGCCCAATCGCGTTAAAGATAATTGTCCCGTCCATCGATCATTTCCCAAGGCACGCATGCGCGTCTGCTTCCATTCTTTCTCATCCGCGCCCCGCGTTAACAAAGCCACCGCTACTTTGTCATGTCCGTCTATCAGCACCGTTGCCTCGACTCTGACAGAATCGCCTAGCATCCATTTGGTAGGAAAGCGGCCATTGTCCACGGCGGGCGTAATGTTTTCCAACGCAATTCTCGGGGCGTGCACCGCAGCCTGCACGATGTGCTTGTTATGCGGGCCGACCAGCAGCACCGGCCGTGCTGCAATTGCAGCATAGATGCGGATTTCGTATGCCGACAGGGTGATGATATTACTATCCGTCGACGCTTCTGCTTGTTCGTTCTCGCCAGCGGCTTGCTGTGAATTTTGTTGTAAATTTTGTTGTGAACGGTGATCAACCCCTTCGTCCGCCGCCTGCGGGTCTACCATCCGCATGCCTAAACGCCGCCCAATCCGCAACGCGACACTCTCAACCGCTTTTCTGGGTTCTATTAATAATCTTTTCCCGGCCAGATAACCCCCGGCTCGTTGCTGCCACAGAATGCGATTTAATGATTGCGGATGGCTGCCATCAACATTGACCAAAATCAAGATACCGCTATCATTGCCCTGCAATGTGGGCGAGCTGATGCGGTGCAGCAGCAATATTTCTGCTCCCGGACTGCTGAGCACACGTAAGGACGCGTTACCTAGCAACGCCCCCACGCTATCGACAAAGGCGTTGGCACGCGCAATGTCGTTCGTCAGATCAATGCCGTTGGCCAACCTCTGGGCGGAAAAATCAGCATAATTTTTAACCGTCGCGTTGATGCCATATTCAAACCCCATTGGTATGAGCAATCCGCACCCAACCGCAGCAGAAAAATTCAACGCCCGCACCATCCGGGAACGCCGCGCCGGTAATGCCTGCCCTTCGGAGAAATGGTACCGTCCTGCGCCGTCCGGAGAGGCCGGACATGCAATTGGCGAACCTAGTTTTGAAAGTTGCGCTTGTTCTTCCATGAACCATGGCGCCTTAAAATCCCACCAGGGCAACGATGAAAAGCCAGCGTCAAAGTCACAGGGTTCGAAAGCGGCAATCTGGGTTGGCGTAGCGCCACACGACCACAAGATAAAACGCGTGTCGTGCGCCTCTTTTTTGGTCGCGTGAATCAATGATGTCCAGAACGCTGCCGGCGCTCTGGTGGCTGCCACGCAACGAAATCCCGCTATCCCCAGTTGCGTCCATTTTCCCAATTGTTGCCGCCAATAGTCCAGCAATCCGGCCGCTACTTCGGGCAGCTCAAAGCGTGCAAATCTGGTATTCGCGGTGACCGGATCGACGCGTGGGTCTGGCAGTGGCTCATCCTCTGCGCTATGATCGGTCGCGCCCGCCGCGCCAATCCCGCCAAACCATTTCGGGTGCGTTTGCACTACTGGGTGGCTTACATGCAGCTGGTCAATTTTTAAGTCGATCAGCAATCGCAATTTATGCGTATTACATAGTTGTATCAACTTTTTCAACAGTGCTAGCGGCAACTCTTGGTCAGCGACAGAAAATGTGGAAACCGCAAGCCCAGCGTCAGAACGCGCCAACAATGGATCAGACATCACGATGAGCAAGTGATCGAATCCCATCGCTGCACAACGGCCAAGGTGCATATTTAACTGGCCATTTTTTGTGGTCGTCAGCGCCTTTAAATACGCCGTCGGAAGAGAATAAATACGCGGGCTATAATGTGCTTGCATAAGATCATCCAGTGCTTGTCTGTGGCCTCCCTGAGGCACCAGACAAGTATTTCAATAGCGATCTGAACGACCATCCCATCTAGTGGAATCAACTATCAGGCTATGTCAAACGGTCAGCAGAAAAACGTCAATACCGATGCCAACCGTCCCGTAAAAACCATTCCAAATTTCCGGTTCTGTCAGGTTTAACGACAAGACCGGCAGGCCTCCCTTAACCGGCTTTACGCTTATTTAGTGCCTCTTCGTGGATTGTATTCAACGCTTGGCTCTGCTGTTCTGCATCCAATTCTGCAGCGGAATTTTCAGGGAATAAATGCTGCGATGCGGGCGTGGCGATATCCCGATATAGATCGATATATTGCTGCGCCGGCGCGTGCCATCCACACTCAGCAGTCATTGCATTACGTTGCAGCTTTTGCCACTCGCGCGTCCGTGAAAAAATCTGAAAGGTACGATTGACCGCATCAATCATGTCCTGCGGCTGCTCGCCATCGAACAGCACGCCATTTGCGCCAGCCACCAATTGGTCAACCGAGCCAGCGTCAATAATCGTATCGCTGAGGCCGCCGACCCGCGAGGCGATTGGGATCGTGCCATAACGCATGGCATACATCGGGGTTAAGCCAAATGGCTCAAAACGACTGCCGTGCAGCAACATATCGGCACCCGCATGCAGCGCATGCGCATGTTTTTCGGTATAGCCGATATGGACCCCGATCCGCCCCGGATATTGCTCCGCCAATTGCTGAAAGCCGTGCTGATAGACAGGGTCCCCACACCCCAGCACTGCCAGTTGCAGATAAGGATGCGCTGCCAGAATGGTCGGCAAAGCAGCCAACGCTACGTCCGCCATTTTTTGATGCGTGATCCGACTGCCAAGCGCCAATACGGGCGCAAACTGATTCAGCGGCATGAGATTGAATAATTTTTTCAGCTCGCTCTTGCACGCAGCTTTTCCCTTCAAATCGCGGAATGAAAAACGCCGGGCAATCAAGGAATCGCTGACCGGATTCCAGACCTCACTGTCAATCCCATTTGGAATCGCTGCGATAGCATCTGGTCGTCGATTCAGGCATCCTTCGAAGCCGTGCCCGAAGCGTGGCGTTAGTATTTCTTTGGCATAGGTGTGGCTGACGGTCGATATTTTGTCGGCATAGCGAATCCCTGCTTTGAGAAAACTGACTTGTCCCCAAAACTCAGCACCATCTGCGTTCAGGATATCCGCAGGCAGTCCGAGCGACGCGGCGATATCAAGCGGAAAATTGCCTTGAAATGCCAGGTTATGAATGGTCAGAAGCGTGCCAATATCGGTAATATTGTGGGCGCGTAAAAGCGCCGGAATCAATCCTGCATGCCAATCATGCGCGTGCACCACATGTGGCTTCGGCAGTGTGGTCAGCCCGGCGCAAAGTTTGACAGCAGCATGCGACAACGCGGCAAAACACATCGCATTATCGCTCAGCTCGCGTCCATCCCGATCCACGTAAAGGTTTTCTGAGCGGGCACGAAAACGGGCAGTGTCGAGCAAAATCACTGGCACGTCCGAACCCGCGATTTCACCGGCTAAAAGTGAGCCCTCCCCGCCCGGAAAATCAGTAAACGACCCGATATTGCGTAGATTTTTTGCAGCCTGGATTGCCGAGGGGTAACCCGGCATTAGAATGGAAGCATCAATACCTTGTTCGCGTAGCGCCACCGTTAATGCTGTAATAACATCTGCCAAACCGCCCGTTTTTGCCAGGGGAACCGCTTCCGAAGTAACGAGTAGAACGCGCGCTTTCAAAATATAACTCCTTCTTCCGAATACGGAATTCACGCCGCCCTAAGGGCAATTGCGACTTTCCGGAAATTGTTAGGACGCACGCAGAACGTGTTCAGGTGCGCTTGACTATCTGAACTCACCACCAACACACGGCATTAATCACGCACTTTACAAGGGCGAAATCGCAGGCTTTCCTGCACCGCAAAGATTGATGTGAGTGACAACTTTTCGGACGAAATGAGGCGTCGATGCTAAGACCGGCCAACACGTCCGATTTCATCTTAACGAGCCGTGCCTTACGCGTGTATCGGGGGAACACTGATTCGAATGTAGGAAACGCGAACGATAAATGTCGGCGGGCAATACCCGCGCCTCGGGCAACACAGGAGGCGCGGTCAAGTGGCTCAGTTAGTGTGCGCCGATAGGGCACAATTTACGCAAGTCGTTCACCGTTACGGCGACTACCGGTAGGACAGTAGTGCCACATTGTGCAACCTTAATGCGGCAATTAAGGTGCCGGTTTGTTCATGTCACTTCTTGGCGCGGTGCTGAGATCATCGATATTTGCAGCAGCAATTTTCCCCAACATTTGGGATGAGCGCATTGCAAGGTGCAGCAACCGCTCTGTAGCAATGATATCCAACGTTGGTACGTTATCGTCATCTCTGTCCGTGTTGCTCAAATGGGCCAGATCGATGCACGTTGTGATGCCTTGGCAAACATCCATCGTCAGGGCGGAAAATTGCGCATACGCATCATGTTGGTGGTGAGACGGCAGCCATGAGAACGGCTGATGGAGTGCTTCTGGAGGCAGTGACGGCGTATGCTTGCTCATGATTGCACCTTGATGATGAATGACGGTGCTGAAGTACTGGCTCGACAGATAACGTGATGAAGGGGCGTCAAACTGCGAGAACCCAACGAGTAAAAAACGCGCATTATGTTTCCTTTGTGTGTGTGCAGTTAAACCGCTTCCGCTGTCAAACGGGAGGGCGGCAAATAACAAGGTTGACAGACTGATACACAAAAGCAAACCAGCAAGCCCGAGGGCTTCCCTGCCACTGCCGCCCATTGAGGACGTACGCAAAGAAAAAAACGGCATTGCGCCGTTGCGCTTTTGTGTTTTCAGGCTGTCAAACCCGTTCTCATTTTTCTCTGAGACCAACAAACGATAGCGGAGATTTCTCGTTAGTGCAAACTTTTTCTGCGACATTTAGCCAGGCCGTGACCGCAATTACGTTCGCTCAGGCAATATGCTGGCTCCCCGTTTAAGCTATTCCGTTTGCGCTATCACACCAACACATGTCGCACTTCTCGGAAGAACTGATCAATCTTCGCTTCAATCCGGGTGTCGATCATCGCATCGGGATGCATGCCGTTAGGACAGGCAAGTTTTGGTGTGGTGCCGAACAGGCGGCAAATAATCGGCCGGTCTTCATATACCTGACAACCGCCTTC
Organism: Glaciimonas sp. PAMC28666; assembly: GCF_016917355.1. Lineage (GTDB taxonomy): Bacteria > Pseudomonadota > Gammaproteobacteria > Burkholderiales > Burkholderiaceae_D > Glaciimonas. The sequence goes on from NZ_CP070304.1 coordinate 1,092,939, forward strand.
ACCCAGATGCGGGCAGCTGAGGTTTTCCATTGCGACGTCATGTTCTGCATCACTTTTAACTGGCAATCTGGCCATTTCGTCGGACGATGCTTTAATGGGTCCGCAGCAATCGTGGCAGCCGGGGACGCAGGCGAATGTGGGGATGCGTGACCGAAAGAATCTTATTTTTTGCATGTTGCCGGTCACTGCACTTCCTCTACAGACCAGCACACCAAATCGGTTATCAGTGAGATATTTGACATCACCGGAAACGTCCGCTCCGGCTGCTTCATGTCTTCTCCATGACGGCGATAAAGAGCGGGGACGCAGTTAATCCATCGAGCCATCGGATCAAGTGCGGGTGTGGATTTTCTGGCCCATAAAACCAGACTTTATCGACGTGCGCATATTGTCGGACAAAAGGAAAAATTGCCATATCGGCGAGGCTGGGCTGATCGTGTACCAAATAGGAGTGCAACGCCAGGCGTTCATTTAATGTGGATAAAAACAGTTCACATTGGGCGCGATAGTCTGCCGCGGTGAATTCTGGGAATCGTTCAGCATATTTATACCGGTCAAGGCTGACCTTAAAACTGCCGTCGTTGTGGGCAATCAAGGCCGCTGTCTCGGCCGCTAGTTCACTGTCCTGATCGAGCCATTGCAATGGGTCGTTCATCGCTAGCGCCCATCGCATGATGTCGAGACTTTGGTCGATGACTGTTCCATCCTGCAATTGCAATACCGGCACAGTGCCTTTAGGAGAGCAGTCCAGCATGGCTTGCGGTTTGTTGCGCAGGCTGACTTCCACCATTTTCAGCGGGGTGCCGCTGGCCTTGATGGCGAGGCGCGCACGGATGGCATAGGGACAGCGCCGAAATGTATACAGCACGGGGTGCACTGAATCAATCAGGAAATCGATCATGGAATCGGCCCGGATGCGATCACTGGATGGAGATCGCCTGGCATCGAAACGGACATTTCCGCCACGCCAGAGTATGAATCGGGTAGGGTCGCTAGGCGCATGGGTAATTGTAGGTGGCGTTAATCCACCTATTTTAATGCTGTTCGCTTTCTTTTACAGTTCCGTGACAGAAAGGAAAGAGTTGGAGAAGGTTGATATCGATCCACCCTTCTTACCTATTCACCAATACACCGATTCAAACTGACCGGATTGAATCCGCAGGCAAGCCGCTGCCGGGCTTGCCTTGCTTTCCTGATGTATTGCATTAGGTCAGTCGTCTTTGGCACCCGCAATGCCGAGCTCCTGAATTTTTCGGGTGATGGTGTTGCGTCCGATGCCTAAGCGGATTGCTGCGTCGTTTTTGCGACCGTGAGTATGTTTCAGGGCAATCTTGATTAATGCTGATTCAAATTGACGTCCCAGCACATCCATTACGTCGGTGTCGCCGTCGGTCAGCATGGTGGCGGCCTCCACTTCAAGCAAGCTGATCCAGCTTCGTCCGTCGGCTCCAGCGGCTAACAGACTGGCCTCGGCAGATTTGGCGGCACGGTTGATGTCTTCGTGGCTGGTGGCGTGGGAAGTTGAGGCGGTCTGCAGGTCAAACGGTGTCAGCGCCGACGCCACCTGCATACCGGTGGCCACATCAGGACCAGGTGGTTTGTCACCCTGGACCATTAATTCTTGCGGCAAATCCTTGATTTCTACCGTTTGACCGGGGGCCATGACGGTGATCCAGTTGCAGAGATTTTCTAGCTGTCGAACGTTCCCTGGCAAATCCAGCCCACTAATAAAGCGCATGGCACCATCGGAGACGCGCTTGCTTTCCACGCCAAGCTGCTTGGCACTTTGACCAAGAAAATGGCGCGTGAGGATCGGAATATCTTCACGGCGCTCACGCAAGCTCGGCAACCGCAGCCGGATGACGTTAAGCCGGTGATACAAGTCTTCGCGAAACAAGCCTTCCCGCACGCGGGTTTCCAGATTTTGATGAGTGGCGGCGATAACGCGGACGTTGGCTTTAAGCGATTGATGGCCGCCGACCCGATAAAAATGACCATCCGAGAGAACGCGTAGCAGGCGAGTCTGCAAATCAAACGGCATGTCGCCGATTTCATCGAGAAACAGGGTGCCGCCTTCGGCTTGTTCAAAACGCCCACGGCGTGAGGCCTGTGCACCGGTAAATGCGCCGCGTTCATGACCGAACAATTCTGACTCAAGTAGATCTTTGGGTATGGCGGCAGTGTTCAGCGCGATGAAAGGTTGAGATGCACGGGGACTATGTTTGTGTAACGCGCGTGCGACCAGTTCTTTACCGGTGCCGGATTCACCGGTTATCAGAACGGTGACATGTGATTGGGAGAGACGGCCGATGGCGCGGAAAACATCCTGCATCGCCGGTGCCTGGCCGAGGATTTCCGGAGTTTCGGCAGTGGCTTGCTCGATGTTGACCTCACGCAGGCTTTCATCAAGCGCGCGCCGAATCAGTTCAACCGCTTTATCCAGATCGAACGGTTTCGCGAGGTATTCAAACGCGCCGCCCTGAAATGCCGCAACGGCGGAATCGAGATCGGAAAATGCGGTGATGATGATGACTGGTATACCCGGATGCTGCGCTTTGATCGTTTGTAGTAATTCAAGTCCGGAGGTGCCGGGCATACGAATATCTGACACCAGCACTTGTGGAGTGCTGGATTGCAGTGCATCCATCGCATCGCGTGCATTGGAAAAACTCTTGGTGGCCAGATTTTCGCGGGCCAGTGCTTTTTCAAGCACCCATCTTATAGATTCGTCATCGTCAACAATCCAAATTGGTTTCATATCTGTTCCAGGCTTCAATAATCTTGCGGTTAGCATTCTGTCGGTGGCTTTTCGACCACGATCCGCTGGCCTGCACACATTGGCGTTTTACACAGTGCATTACGGCAGCGGAATCAACACCCTGAAATCGGTACAGCCCGGTCGACTTTCGCATTCAATCACTCCCATGTGCTGCTGCACAAAGGTTTGTGCCAACGTCAGTCCTAATCCACTGCCGCCGTCACGCCCCGATACGAGCGGGTAGAAAATACGCTCTTGAATGTCGTCCGGAATACCCGGTCCGTTATCAATGATATGCAAGTCTAATGCCAGGCGATAACGGACCTTTGCCAACGTTACCTGACGCACAATTCTCGTTTGAAATGTTAAATTTGCATCACCGCTCTGGATACGGTCGGTCAGTGCCTGGGCGGCATTGTGGGCGATATTGAGAATGGCTTGAATGAGCTGCTCTTTGTCACCGCGAAATTGTGGGATCGATAAGTCGTAGTCGCGGTTGATCGTTAAACCATGCGGGAACTCTGCCACCATCAGACTGCGCACACGTTCACATACTTCGTGAATATCGACATCGCTGACAATGTGGGCCAACCGATGCGGTGCCAGCAGACGGTCTACCAATGTCTGGAGGCGATCAGCTTCCTTGATGATGACCTGTGTGTATTCGCGGAGTTCTTTCAGGTGACGCTCGGGCAGCTCTAGCTCCAGCAACTGCGCAGCACCGCGCAGGCCACCGAGCGGGTTTTTGATTTCATGTGCCAGATTACGAATCAGTTCTTTATTCACCTGACTTTGATCGAACAGGCGTTCTTCTCTTTCCAATTTGAGTTGCTGCACATTTTCTCGCAACTCGATCAAGACCGGCGTGGCGGGATTATCAAGGGCCTTCGCTAGCGTATCGACCCATAGCGGTTCGCGTCCGATCCGGTCCAGAATCAAATCCTGCCGCAAATCGTCAAATTGATGCGCAGCGGCTTTCTCGAAGACGGCGGCCAGTTGACTACCATTTAAAAATAAATCACTTAGCTTTTGCTGCTTGAGACCTTTGACTGAACTTTCAAGCAGGTTCTCGGCCGCCGGGTTGGCGTAGACGATACGCCCCTCCCGGTCCAGCAACAGAACCGCCGAGGCCAGTAGCTCAAGCCCATCGGTGGCGGTGGGTACTGCAGTTTTGATTGACATACAAAATCTCTTCAGAGGTAAAAATAATGGAGGCACTTATGTTCTTGTCGCGCTCTAAATGGTAGCAAGCTAATCCGGCCTTTTGCGCGCTTGCGGGCCTATCTCGTCTCGTGATCACAAAAAAAGCCGCATAAGCGGCCTTGTCTGAAAAAAAGCGAACACCAGGCAACCATGAACATGGGCAGGAGCATCAGCAGACGTCTGATCTTTATTTTAGGTTCGACAGTTCTCGATTGAGCGCTTCGATATTTTTTTGACTACGCGTGAGGTCGTCTTTCATCGATGCGACCCGATCCTGATATTTGGCGTAGTTGCGTTCGTTGCCCTGCCGCTCTGGCACGCCATTGTTATAAACCTTTTCCAGATCGTTCAGCTTTTGTTGTTCGGTTTTTAATTCATCCTGCAAAATCTGGCGGCGATCATTGTCGCGCGTTTTTTGGGTCCCACCATCGACTTTCGGAAAGTCCGATGGCGTCGCTGGTTGCGGTCTGTTCGCAGCGCCGGAACCCGCAGACGTTGAGCGCGGTGCTGCCGACACTGTCAGTGGTGGCAGATCAACTTTTTTGCAGCCTTTGGTGTCGCCTGTGTTTTTGTATTCCTTGGTACCCTGTGCGTCGACGCAGAGGAAAATATTACTTTGGGCCAAGGCAGGCGCACTGATTGCGCTCATGGCAGCAACGATCAGAAATCCTGGGATGAGGTGCTTCATAGACTCTCTTCGCAATTCAATGAAGACGTTAGTTTAAGTCAAACCCGCCGCTCATGACAGGACACTGCACATTTACTAGGAATTTTCTTGGTTTTAGCTGCCGTTTGAAGCGCTATGGAACTGCTTAAAAAGGGTTGCAAAAAAAATAAAAGGACAGAAAAAGTGGTCTTTTTCTGTCCTTTTTTAGCGTGCTTTTTGCCTGTAAAAGCAAAAGTGCGCAATAAGCTAGCAAAAAAGGCTAGCTTTGAGAAAGCCTGTTGACGTGATTACACTGAGTAATACATGTCAAATTCAATCGGGTGCGTAGCCATGCGGAAACGCTGCACTTCTTGCATCTTCAATTCCAGATAAGCGTCGATCATGCTGTCGCTGAAAACACCGCCGCGTGTCAAGAATTCACGATCCTTGTCCAACGCTTCCAACGCTTCTTCCAATGACGCGCAGACAGTCGGGATCAACTTGTCTTCTTCTGGCGGCAAATGGTACAGATCTTTAGAGGCTGCTTCGCCCGGATGGATTTTGTTTTGAACGCCATCCAGACCAGCCATCAGCAACGCCGCAAAACACAGGTACGGGTTAGCCAGTGGATCCGGGAAACGTGTTTCAATCCGACGTCCTTTTGGATTCGAGACGTGTGGAATACGGATAGAAGCAGAACGGTTTTTAGCCGAATAAGCCAGCTTAACCGGTGCTTCGTAGCCTGGGACCAGACGCTTGTACGAGTTAGTACCCGGATTGGTAATTGCGTTCAGTGCCTTGGCATGCTTGATGATACCGCCGATGTAATACAGCGCGAATTCAGATAAACCAGCATAACCATCGCCTGCGAACAGGTTGACGCCATCTTTCCAGACTGATTGGTGAACGTGCATGCCGGAGCCGTTATCGCCAACGATAGGCTTAGGCATGAAAGTCGCTGTTTTGCCGTAGGTGTGAGCAACGTTCCAGACCACATATTTCAAATTCTGGGTCCAGTCAGCACGCTCAACCAGTGTCGAGAAGCGCGTACCGATTTCATTCTGACCAGCACCGGCAACTTCATGGTGATGGACTTCAACCGGGATGCCCAGAGATTCCAGAATCAAACACATTTCCGAACGCATGTCCTGGAAGCTGTCAACTGGTGGAACCGGGAAATAACCACCCTTAACGGTAGGACGGTGACCTGTATTGCCGTTCGGCAGGTCAGCACCGGTGCTCCATGATGCTTCTTCGGAACCGATTTTGACGAAGGAACCCGACATGTCGGAGCCCCAACGAACATTATCAAAAATGAAGAATTCTGGCTCTGGACCGAAATAGGCAGTGTCGCCCAGACCGGATGATTTCAAGTACGCTTCAGCGCGCTTGGCGATCGAACGCGGGTCGCGGTCATAACCTTTACCATCGGCTGGCTCGATAACGTCACATTGCATGAACAATGTGGTTTCTTCCATGAACGGATCGATGTTAGCGGTATTAGGATCGGGAATCAGAATCATGTCTGATGCTTCGATACCCTTCCAGCCAGCAATTGAAGAACCGTCAAAAGCATGACCGGACTCAAACTTGTCCATATCAAAATGGGAAACAGGGACAGTTACGTGCTGCTCCTTGCCTTTGGTATCAGCAAAGCGAAAATCAACGAATTTAACTTCGTTGTCTTTCACCATCTTCAAGACTTCTGCGGCCGTCATTGCCATGTGGAGCTCCTAATATCAGAAAGTAAATGCGAATGTAATAAATGAACTTGCAAATTTGGGTATTCTTGGTGTTGAAACGTGCACCAGCGCACCGCAGAATTCCATCATGCCAACAAAGCACGGATGGACCAACAGGTCGCTCATGCAACAAAAAACGATACAACTGAATTCAACGGGGAATGATAGCAGAATCCATGCCACCGGCGGACGCAACGCTATTGCTTATTCAATCCCCGTATTCGGACATTTGAAGCGCTATTTGTAAAAAACCAACGGCTTTGACGCCGCATCCCGCCAGGTCGGGCGCCACATTCGGGGGCAGTAAAAAATTTTCGCACCTAAATAAAGCTAAAAATTTTATTCAACGTAAATATGCACTTATTTGGTGCGATCACTTGGAGCGCCATTTCCCGGTTCTATCTCGGCTCTATAATGTGTTTATATTGTCCCAATTCGACTACTTGAATGCGTGCAGCGAATTAGAACACTTGCCTCGAACTCGTTCAAGGGTTTCAGATCGACTTTTTTAGGAGAGCATTATGTCAACACTTCCAGACATTACAAAATTATTATCAATCGGCCGTCAACGTGCTGAAGCCGGAAGTCTGCCCTATGCGGGCGCTGTTACACCTTCTGAAACCTTTGCTTTATTAACGGCAGAACCTCAGGCAATACTGGTGGATGTTCGCACCAATGCTGAGAGAGACTGGGTCGGCCGTGTGGCGATTGACGCCAGGCAGCATGCAGCGGTGGAATGGACGTCCTATCCAGGTGGTTTGCCGAACCCGGATTTTTTAGGGCAGCTAGCGCTCGTTGCGGACAAAAACACCACCATCTTATTTCTGTGCCGTTCGGGCGTTCGGTCGCGTCACGCAGCAACCTTGACGGCAGCACATGGTTATGTTGCCTGCTTTGATATTCTTGAGGGTTTTGAAGGCGATAAAGACGCAGCGGGACATCGTAAATCGGTGGGTGGATGGTGCAAAGCTGGTTTGCCTTGGGTTGGCGCCTGAGTTTGATACGAGGCTTGCCTGGATGGCAAAGACATCGCGCCTGGGGCGCTATAGCCAGCCCAAAATAATGTTTTAAAATAAACCGTTTAGAACAATCATATCGCCCGCGGAAACCTCCTGCGGGCGATATAGAACTACAAATAGAAACTACAAATAGAAGCTAAAAATAGAGACTACAAACAGTGCTTGCGCTCATTGAAAGCGCTCATCGAAAGCGCTAAGTGAAAGCATTAAGTGAGAGCACTAAATTGCGTGCTCACGCTATTTATTTACCTTTGTCCCTGTCATCCACGGTGGAGTTAGGTGTCATCTTCATATTGGCATTGGAGGCATCGCCGCCGCTGCTGGCAACGCGTGCTTTCACGAGGTCATCGTTGCACCGATTCATCATGGCCTGATTGGTGCAAGGAATGGGCGTGACCACCATTTGTTGCCCTGATGCATCGGTGACGATGGTTGACCCGGGGGGAGCGTCCGAAGGTGATGATTGCGCAAAGGCGGTGGTGGCACAGACAGCAATAGCGGAGGCGGTCAGTAAATTGCGTAACGTTAGCATAGGAGAACTCCTTCAAAAAGGTTGAGTACCAAGTTGCGTACTGGGTCATTCACCACGTTGAAAAACCGCGGTACGGCGCACGCGGCATGTGGTTTCCGCGCAAGCTGGCAAACTCGCCGTTGGTGTAGAAAAATGCAAAAGAAGCACTTGATAGACCGCTCCGCAAAAATAAAAGTTCCATGCTTATTTGAAAAGTGATGCTAACCGCCAATAGAAAGTCGGAATTTTCTTATTGTTTTTTTTAAAATTTAATGCTGCCTGACCCCTCTCCATTTAACGCATTTTTTGCCGGTTTCCGCTGGATGCCAAACGGATCCCAGATAGTTTAAGGTGACGTTAATGCGGCCATTGCTACCCGCGCTGCGGCTAGATCCCAGGCTGCATGACCGACCGTTTTAAACACCGGCAAAGTGTCAGTTTTCAGCCACGGTTGGTGCACTATCTGCGGTAGTTCGCGGACCGCCGACCAATCAATTTTCGCTTGTATTAAATCACCCGCTTCGTGCTTTGCCCCGGCCAGATAATCGACAACAATGGCGCGTTGGTGCAGCAACTCGGCCGGAAATTCAATCATGTCCGGTTTGAACGCGCCGACGCCTACGGCGAGCGTGTTGGCGGCAATATGCCTGGGGATCACCGCTGCACGAGAAGTCGTCAACGCGATCACGACATCGGTCAGCGGCAGCGTGTTATCTAACGTGTGGGCTGCGATGGGATGCGCTGAAACCTGAGGGTAACGCTGCCGCAACGCATCACAGAAAGCCTGCGTTTTGGGCATATCGCGTGCAGCAATCCAAAAAGTATCGACGCCGAAATAATCAACCAGCGCGTCTGCGTGGGCCGCCGCCTGCACACCTGTGCCAATTAATAACGCCGTCTTCGGCTGACGCGGCAGCAACGTCTGGATGCCCAGCAACGTTACCGCGGCCGTGCGGCGCGCCGATACCACGGGCCCATCAAGCAACGCCAGACGGCGACCGGTAGCGGTTTCAAACACGACCACTTCACCCTGAATCGCAGGAAGATGGTGTTGATCATTATTCGCGTGAACGGTGATCAGTTTTGTGACGCTGACGTCAGCCCCTATCGCGGGCATGCACAGCAAGACGCTGGCTTTGTCGATCTCTACCACCATGCGTTCAGGCGCGTTAATCTGGCCTTCACGTAGCTGGTTTGCGGCCAATGCAATGGCGGGGACAAGCGCTGCATACGGCAGCACTGCGGCGGTTTGCTGTGAGGTCAGGATGTGCATTTTTGATCACCTTTAAAACTGAGTTTAACTACACCGGTTAGCGCAGGAAGAAACCTTCCGGGAAGGGATCAGACTCCTCCAAAACCCATTGATTGAAACTCATGATGTGCGCACCACCAGTGACTTCCGTTATCACCGCATCGAAATCGCCGACCTTGTCAGTACCAATGACGCGCACGCTGAAACAACTACCAACGATGCTTTCATTCACCAGCGGCTGGTTGAGCGCCAGTTTTCCTCTTAAAAACAATTGTGCGGCGCGGCCCGAGGTGCCGGTTCCGGTTGGCGAGCGGTCGACTTCACGGTCGGCAAAGATACACACATTGGCCTGATCCGCTGCCGGGTTGTTCGGCGCACCATCGACGATGGTGCCATACAATGTATTAAGACCCAACGCCACAGGATGTTGAATGTTGACGCTGGCTTTCACCGCAGCTTTGGTTTCTGCACCGAGCTGGATCAATGTGCGCACTTGCTCCGGCCGGATCTGAACCTTCGCCTGATCGGCGTTGATGTAGTAATAGAATGCACCGCCGAAGACGATATCGCCGGTAATTTTTCCAAAACTGGGGGTATCGACTTCCACATCGCGCTGATAGATGAATGCCGGTACGTTGCGAAAAGTGACGTCACCTGCGCGTGTTCCGTCCCACTCAACCTGCGCTTCGATAAACCCGGCGGGCGTGTCGAAACCAATCCTGGTCAATGGGATCGAGCGTTCAACATGATGCAGCTCCACCAAGACCTTCCCGAGCGCGATAATGCCGTGACCGCACATATCGCTGTAGCCTTCGTTATGGATGAAGATGACGCCGAAGTCGGCCTCTGGCGTTACTGCAGGCAATAGATAAGCACCATACATGTCAGCGTGGCCACGCGGTTCGTTCATGAGAAATTGGCGTACATCGTCGCGGTTCTGCTGCAGCCAGCTGCGTCGTTCCAGTATCGTTGCCCCCGGCACCGGCGGCAAGCCGGACATCACGATGCGCAATGGCTCTCCGCCGGTATGTGCATCAACTGTGTGGATGGTGCGTGTGTAGCTCAACATAATGCTTAATCCCTGAAGAAACGTTCGGTCGCGCTTTCCGGAGAAAACCGATAGGCCTGAAGCAGACCTGAAAGCATTTTATAAATAAAAAATGTCGTCGCCCTTTAACGCGGCGACGACATTTTTAGTTACCAGTCACCATTTTGACGATGATGGTTGATGCTGGGTGACACTGAGTGATGATTAATAGCTGGTCAAAGCGACCGGCAAACCATCTTTAAAACGGAAAACTGTTACTGGCGATTGTTTCAGATCATGCGTCGCATCAAACTCGTACAAACCGGCAACGCCTTTGTATTTGATCTTGGCTAACGCTGAAACATATTGCTTTGGCTCAACCGAGTTGGCTTCTTTCATGGCCTGAGCGACCACCATCATGCCGTCATAAAACGATGCGGCGTAGGTTTCAGCAGGACGTCCGAAGCGTTTTTGATATTCGGCAGCAAAGGTCTTGCCGCTCGCCAGTTTATCGAGCATCGCGCCGCCTTGTGTGCAATACACTTGATCGCCTACTGCATCGCCGCCAAGACGACCCATTTCCGGAGCGCAAATACCATCGCCGCCCAGCAACTTGGTGTTTAAGCCCAATTGTTTCATCTGACGTGTCATTGGACCGCCTTGTGGCGAATAACCGCCGTAAAAAATGGCGTCAGGCTTCTTGGCCTTGATTGAGGTCAGGATGGCGGTGAAATCAGTCGCTTTGTCGTTGGTGAAATCCGTGCTGACGACCTTGATACCGTTGGCCTTGGCGACTTTGGCAAATTCTTCTGCCAGACCCTGGCCATACGCCGTACGATCATCGATGATGGAAACTTGCTTGACTTTGAGTTCCTTGGCTGCGTACAGCGCCATCTTGCCACCCAGTTGGCTATCGCTGGCAGCAACGCGGAACACGTTGGCAAAGCCTTGCTGGGTAATTTTTGGATTCGATGCCACCGTTGCCATCACGATACCGCTGTCGTTATAGACGCGCGATGCGGGAATGGTAACGCCGGAATTGTAAGGTCCGATAATGGCCTTAACGTGCATATCGCTCAATTTTTGAGCAACGCTGACGCCGGCACGTGGATCCGCCTGATCGTCTTCCATCAGGGCTTCAAATTTGATTTTTTTGCCACCGATGACAAGCCCCTGGGTGTTCAGCTTGTCGATTGCCATCGTCAGCCCGCCTTCGTTGTCCTTACCGGCAGATGCTTGCGGGCCTGTCAACGGGCCGCTAAAACCGATCTGTACTACCTGCGTCTCCTGCGCCATAGCGAGTCCTGGGAGTGCTGCCAACATTACCATCATCAGTTTGGTCCGTGCGTACATGGCTATACCTTTCGTTGTCTTCTTAACGTTAATTTTTATCATTCCTCTTGCAACCGGCACGAATGCAAACTCCCTTACGTACTCTTGCAGTCCGCAATCCTAGCAGGGAGCATGCCGCATTTAATTTTTTTGTGCGGCGGTTTACCCAAAGATTCAATGGCAAACGTTGCCAGTTTATAGCGTTTTATCGACAAAAATATATCATCACGAATGAGAGGCGAGAAGATAGCAATGGAGGCCACGAGCGAAGAAAAAATGCCGAGGACGCCGATCACAGTGGTGAAAGGGGGTACTACGAAAGAGCTAAAACAACGAAAACAGGCAATCGGCAGCAGAGGGGAACCGTTCGCATTAATGGCAATCCGGCACGTTTTGGTCGAGATACACCTCGAAAGCCACATCATTGACCCATTTTTTACGCGTGCCTGACCAGAATCCGTCCTTGCTCCAGGCGCGCATCAGGTTGGCAATGGCCTGTCCCACGTCGCCGTCTGCCGGACGTATCACCCAAACCAGTTTGGTAGTCGGGCCAGATAACGGCAAGCTCGCCGAAAATTTTTTCCACTCGGGAAGGATTAGCATGCCATCGAGCAAGATATCGTCATGAACCGTGGCGTCGCACTGCCCTGTGCGCAGCGCCAATAATGCATCGGCGGGCGCTCTCATCACCATTTCCCGCGCGCCGAAACGCGCCTTCATGCTGCCCAGATAAGGGCTGCCTTGCGATACGCAGACACTACGTGTTTTGAGTTGCGACCATTGCTTGATATCGGTGTCCGTGCGCATGATTAATTTTGGTTGGGCTACATACCCCGTCACCACAACTCTGGCCTCGCTGGCAAAGCCCGCAATCTCTGCATCCGAGGCTCGCACCAACAGCGCGTCGACTTTACCGGAAGTGAGCAATTGAAAGCGATTTTGCGGCGTCACTGCCAAAGTCGACACGGTCACTTTCAGACTTTTTGCAAGCCCTTCGGCGGCCTCGGTGTCGAGACTTTCCGGGGTCCGATACTTGGCACCAGCGCTGTAGGATGGCGTGACGTAATCGATACCGACAATGAGTTCTCCGCGTTGCCGGATGCGGTTCAGACCCTCGCCTTCCCCCCCGGCCTTGGCCCCGACAGATGGCGCAATGATAGAGGCCACCAAACAAACTAGCGACAGCAGGGAAAGAGGCTTTAAAAAAACGGGCGGCAGATGCCTCGCGCCAAAGGTGCGCACTCTACGCAGCAATATGTTCCGGTGAGGCATCATGATTTTCATGAGGTTATACGTGGTTATGCCTGGTGATACATGGTTATGCGTGGTTATGCGTGGTTATACGCGGTTATACGTACTGGTAACGCAACAGATGATGTTTGAGTTTTTCCAAAATGAATTGATCGATCAGCGCCGCCAGTACCGCAATCACCAGAATATTGGTCATTACGCCGACCATGTCGGCGGTCTCACCGGAGTAGGCCAATGTGCGCCCTAAACCTTTACCGAAACCGATCAGCATTTCTGCCGAGATCAACGCCCGCCATGCATTCCCAAAAGCCAACTGCGCACCGGTAATCAGCTCCGGCATGACCGCCGGCAGATACACGCGCTTGAGCATATCCCACCGGTTCGCACCCATCACGCGAGCGGCTGAAACGTGGACTTGCTGCACACTTTCGGTGGCGTTCATAACGCTCAACGCAGCGGGAAAGAAGGCGGCGATGGCGACAACGACAATAATCGGCAGATTGCCGAAACCCATCAAAATCAAAAACAGAGGCACCCATGCAATCGATGGTATCGATTGCAAGATAATGATCGCGGACTTTAATACTTCGCGGAAGAAAAACAGCACTGCACCGATCAGTCCAAACCCAATGCCAAGAATCAACGCCGCGCCATAACCAAACCCAAGTCGCGTCAGACTGCCCGACAAAGCCGCACGAAAATCAGGTGCCTGCAGTTCCGTCCACAGCCGTTGCACCACCGGAATCACACCCGGCATCAAAAAATCCGGCAACGACCAGGCTGCGACCTGCCAGCCAAATAAAATAACCACAATTGCCAGCGCCATCGCCAACTTTTTACGAACACCACCAACACGCATCTGAGCACTCATAAATTATCTAACATCACGTTCAAAATAAGTTCAACAAAGCGACAAGCCAGCCACCAAAGTATCGAAGTATATAAACCATCAAAGATGGAATAAAAATAAAGCAAAAGAAATTAGAAATCCCCAGACAGGAAGCCGTAAGCGCAGCAAAGTCGTGCGAGACAAGTCCACCGAAATAGGACATCCGCAAAGCCGCCCCAGCAACGGGCTTGCCAACCTCGCCGACGCAGACATTACGCTAGTACGGCAAGGAAAGCACAACGCAGCTGAGGCGGTTTGCGGACGTCCTATTGCAGTTTGCGGGCTTTTTGCCAGTCTAGATCTATGATTGTGGTGACATTAAATGGCTTCCCATCACGCGTCTTCAGCGATCCCTGATCTTGCAGAATGTTTGCCAGCTCCTGCATGCGCGCTAACTCTTTCGGCGTCAGGGCTGCATTAAAGGTCTGCGTTTTAATCGCATCCGTAATGACAACATCACGCGGCAAGTCGCCGTGTTTCAGCGTTTTTAAGGTCGGCTCTGCAATAAAATAAGGTGAAATCAATTTCGATGCGGCGGCGGGATCTTTGGTTAGCAGTTGAATCGCCTCCTGCTGTGCATCAAGCGATTTCCAGACCGCATCGCGGCGCTTGGTAAGGGTAGCGCCAGAGGTAATGACGACCATGCATGGGAATGGCCAGACCTCGCCGACTTCGTAAATCTGCTTTACCGGTGCGACCAGTTTGGCAATGCTGGCTTGCGGCTCGAACAGGAATGCAGCATCGACGCGTTTACCGACCAGCGACTGCACCGCTACTTGAGGGCTGACGCCGACAATATTTACGTCATCCGCCTTGAGTCCAACTGCTTTGAGGGTGACGCCTTTCAGCACTGTGTCGGCGGTGCTGCCTTCTGCCTGCGATGCCAGCGTTTTACCTTTGAGTCCAGCGACGTCCTTGATGCCGCTGTCATCACGCACCACCAAAGCATGGTAGCCGTGCTGCGCTCCGGCGACGACTTTCAGGTCGGCACCTTTTGAGGCCCACGCGACTGCGTTGGTGAACCCTAAAACACCGGTATCCATTTGTCCGCCAAGAATGGCCTTGATCAAATCGGTGCCGGATTTAAATTCAACCAGCTCCACATCCAGGCCATATTTTTTATATAAACCGCCTTCAAATGCGGCAATCGCTTGCGCATCGTCCATCACGCGCAAATAGCCAATTTTAAATTTTTCGGCCGCAACGGCCTGCCCTGAAAATGCCATCGCCAGGATCAGCAGCGTTGGAATGATCAGGATTTTTTTCAATGCAAGGTTGACGCTGCTAACAGCATTGACGTTGATACTTTTATAGAAACGCTTATTGACACTCATACGCCAACTCCCTCAAGGGTTTTAGACAGTTCGTCTTGATTGGCATGAATGCCAAGCAAACATAATATTTCACGGCGTATTGCCGAAAACTCCGACAAGTCATGGGTTTTTTCGTGATGCGTCAGGTTAAATTCTCGCAACACCTTCGCCGGGCGTGGACTAAATACCAAAATCCTGTCTGCCAGAAACAGGGCTTCGTCCACGTCATGGGTGACCAGCAACACGGTCGGACTTTCGGCGCGGATCAACTGGCGCAGCGCATCTTGCAATGTCATCCGGGTCAACGCATCGAGTGCGCCAAACGGCTCATCCAGCAATAATGCCTGCGGTTTGGTAATAAAGGCCCTGGCTAACGCTGCGCGCTGGCGCATACCGCCGGAAACCTGATGCGGATAATAACTCTCGAAACCCGCCAGATTAACCTTTTCCAACCACGCACGCGCCTGTGTGCGTGCTTCCGCTTTGGCCATTTTTTGCAGTTCCAGCGCCAGGGCGACGTTCGCTTCCAGCGTTAGCCATGGATAAAGGGCGTTTTCCTGGAACATCAACATGCGCTCGGGATGCGGGCCACTTATCGGCTTGTCGTCGGCAAGAACGCTGCCGCTACTGGCTTCTGCCAACCCGGCTGCGAGATGCAATAACGTTGATTTGCCGCAGCCTGACGGTCCCACCAGTGCGACCAGTTCACCATCTTCGATATCACAACTGAAATCGTCGACGACCGGTAAGCCGGAATATTGTTTATGAATATGATTAAAAGATAACTTCATCGTAAATGGGCGATTGTTTTCGATTGTTCAACTACTGATGGGGCGTCGTTGCCTGGAGGCACAAGGAATTGCTAAAACGGCGAGTTATAACGGCTACATGCTGCCGTGTTGCAGGCACACAACGAACCCAACTGGCGCTTTTCTATTTTCACCGCACTGTATCGGTGATGGCGTTGCGATACAAGAACATTTAGATTGTATGCTTATGCAAAAGCCATAACGTAGTATAAATTCTGCAATTATCCGCGTTTCCTGGTCTGCATGCGGCTGCAGCTCAGGCCCCATCGATCATCCTTTGACGTGCATCTGCGCCCATCTGTACCAGCGATGTATGAATATCCGGATAACGCAAGCGTACGCCTAGCTCGGCTTTAATCCGTGTATTTTGCAAGCGGCGCGACTCCGACATGAACGATAACAACATCGGTGAGACTTGCTGCTCGAGTTCTTCGCGCGGCAAACGTGGGGCGCCGGGCAAGCCGAAAGCAGCGGCTACGGCATCGAAATAATCGGCCATTTTTACCTCTGAATCATCCACTGCGTGGTACACCCGGGATGGCGCAGCCTTGAAAATCGCCGAGAAAATAATTTGCGCCAAATCGTCTGCATGAATGTGATTGGTGTAAACGTCGTCTTCGACTCTCAAGGCAGGCGTGCCTTTTTTCAGGCGCTCAAGAGGCAACCGATCGGCGGCGTAGATCCCGGGAACCCGCAAAATGGCAAGGCGGCCTGAACGGCGCTGAGCCCAGGCACGCAGCACTTGTTCGGCGTCCACGCGCCGTTGCGCCCGGGCATTATGCGGATTGACGGTGCGGGTCTCATCGATGGACTGCCCTTGACAATCGCCGTAGACGCCGCTCGTACTAATATAAACAAGCGTTGTGCGCTCGGGTAAAATAGCGGCCAGGTTGCGGGTGCGCTGATCCTTGGTGCCATGCGACTGCGGCGGTGCCAAATGCACAACTATTTGCGCCAAATGGCCTAACCGCGCTAACGTATGAGGATGGTCCAGATCAGCTAACAAGGGGTGAGCACCGGCTTCACGCAATTGCGCACAACGGGCGATTTGGCTGGTAACAGCAAATACGCGAAAACGTTGTTGCAGCAATGGCAACAAGCGCATTCCCACATCACCACACCCGTATATCAGCAGGCGCGGCTTGCCCAATTTGCGGGATGGCATGGAGATGGCACCTGAATCGGGTGTAACCGAATTGTGTAATATTTTTTTCATGGTCAGGATTGTATGAGTTTTCAGGTAACAGTTCAGCCGAGTGGTCGGCAATTCACCTGCGAAGAGGGTGAAACCATCTTGAGCGCAGCAATCCGCGCCGGTGTTGGTTTGCCTTACGGTTGTAAAAATGGCGCATGCAGCTCCTGCAAGGGCAAACTCATTGCGGGCAACGTCACCCATGGTGCGCATCAGGAAAAAGCCTTGCCGGTGAGCGAGGAGACACGTGGATTTTCGCTGTTTTGCTGCGCCACTCCGCATTCCGACATCACCATCGAAGCGCGCGAAATAGCCGGAGTTGGCGAATTTCCTGTCCGTAAAATGCCGACCCGCATCGCCAAAATTGAAAAAGTTGCCGACGATGTTGTCATCCTATCATTACAACTACCCGCTAACGAGCGCCTGCAATATCTGGCGGGCCAATATATCGAGTTCATGCTGCGCGATGGCAAACGCCGTAGTTATAGCATGGCGAATGCGCCGCACAAGGATGAGCAGATTTCAGTGCATATTCGCCATATGCCCGGCGGCGTGTTCACCGATCAGGTTTTTGCGACCTTGAAGGAACGCGATATTTTACGTTTTGAAGGGCCGCTTGGGTCTTTCTTTTTACGCGAGGACTCCGAAAAGCCGATCATATTGCTGGCTTCCGGGACAGGTTTCGCACCGATCAAGGCTATTATTGAACAAATGATTCACAATAAATCCGATCGTCCAATGGCTTTATATTGGGGTGGCCGCCGTCCTCAGGATCTGTATATGCATGCGTTATGTGAAGAGTGGGCGCGCTCTATTCCACACTTCACCTACGTGCCGGTTATATCGAACGCGCATCAGGAAGACCAATGGGTCGGGCGCAGCGGTTTTGTGCATCAGGCTGTGATGACCGATTTCGCGGATTTATCCGGCTATCAAGTTTATGCTTGCGGTGCACCGATTGTCGTAGAGTCGGCCCAGCGGGACTTTATTGGCAGTTGCAACTTACCTGCAGACGAATTTTATGCCGATTCATTCACCTCGGAAGCCGATCTGGCTGAATAGTGTTTTGGGGCCGACGGAATGCCCGGCAAAAAAACGTTTTGACGCATGCTGCAAAAGGCCCTAATATTAGCCTCATGAAAATGATCAATGCCTTTCTTCGACGTCATACGCCAATACCCCAACCCGGTATGCCGTGCGAGTGAGCGCTTTTTGATCACGAAACCACAGGCCATGCCTGTGGTTTTTTTTTGGCCTTTTGTTTTTCGGACTGACGCAAAACCATTTGGCGGGCGTCATTCCATTTTTCCCTTTTTTTCTTACAGACAGCGCCTCTTAGCGCCTTTATCCGGAGCTCGACCATGGAATTCAACCAGTTTGCAGTCAACGATTTGATGTATATCACCAACCGCCCTCCGCTGGTTTTTACTGAGGGTAGCGGTATGTGGATGACCGATCACAATGGCAAGCGCTATCTGGATTACCTGCAGGGCTGGGCAGTCAACGCGCTGGGCCATTCGCCACAATGCATACAGGACGCCTTGGTTGCCCAATCGAAAAAAATCCTTAATCCGTCGCCCGCCTTTTATAACGCGCCGTCCATCGAATTGGCGTCGCTGCTGACGTCGAACTCCTGTTTCGATCGCGTCTTTTTTACGAACAGCGGTGCAGAAGCCAACGAAGGCGCAATTAAACTGGCCCGCAAATGGGGGAAAAAGAATCCTAACAAAGCAGGCCAGAACCGTTTTGAAATCATCACCTTTGACCACAGCTTTCACGGGCGCACGTTGGCAACCATGTCAGCCAGCGGCAAACCTGGCTGGGACACTATTTTTGCACCCCAGGTGCCAGGCTTCCCTAAGGCAGACCTGAACGATCTGGCCAGCGTCGAAAGCCTGATCAATGACCGCACCGTCGCGGTCATGTTGGAACCGGTGCAAGGCGAAGGTGGTGTGCTTCCAGCGACCCGTGAATTCATGCAAGGCTTGCGCGCCCTGACCGAGAAACATGGCTTGTTGCTAATCGTTGACGAAGTGCAGACCGGCATGGGACGCACCGGGGAGTTATTTGCTTATCAGTTATCGAACATTCAGCCGGATATCATGACACTCGGCAAAGGAATTGGCGGCGGCGTGCCATTGGCGGCGCTACTGGCACGCGAAGAGGTCGCCTGTTTCGAACCTGGAGATCAGGGTGGCACTTACAACGGCAATCCGTTGATGACGGCAGTTGGCTCTGCGGTTCTGAAGAGCCTGTTGGCACCCGGATTTATGCAATCGGTTAACGAAAAAAGCGCCTATCTCAGCGCGCAATTATTGAAGCTTTCGGATAAATACGGCATGGATGGTGAACGCGGTGAAGGCTTGCTGCGCGCACTGAAACTAGGTGAAGACATCGGCCCGCAAATCGTCGATATCGCACGCGATATGAACCCGGTCGGCTTATTGTTGAACTCGCCCCGCCCTGACCTGCTGCGCTTTATGCCAGCCTTGAATGTCACCATTTCAGAGATCGATCAAATGATCTCCATGTTGTCGGACGTACTCGATCAGATTAAAAACAAAGCCGCTGCCGCAAATATTGCTTAGAATGAGGTTTGCGTTTACCCAGGTGAAGGGAAAGTCTTCGGGCGTCCTATGACGATTTTAAAAACCTTTTGCGTGTGTTGTTGCGCATTGCTATTAGCAGCTTGCGGAAGCGGCGGCGACAACATTCGAAGAAACCCGCAAGTTAGCAATGCGTACATGAACTCACACGTTGCGCCAAGCGATACGGGCAATGAAATTGTGATTTATTCACTCGGGCTAATCGATACCAATTACCGCTTCGGCGGTAAAAATCCTGAAGCCGGACTTGATTGCAGCGGCATGGTGACGTATGTCTTCAAACAGGCGGTGGGACTGACTGTCACCGGCAGCGCTGCGATGATCGCCCAAAAAGGCCGAGAAGTACCCAAAAGTGAACTGCGACCGGGCGATCTGGTATTTTTTAATACTATGCACAAGGCGTTTTCACACGTTGGCATTTATATCGGCGATGGCCGCTTTATAAACGCGCCATCCACTAACGGCAAGGTGAGGATCGATCGCCTTGAAAACACCTATTACGCACAACGTTTTGAGTCAGTGCGACGGTATTTTGATTAGGTTCGCTCAGGACTTACACCGGCGTTAATACCGCTCGACCAGAAAAATGCCGCTGGGCATTCTCTAAAAATAAATTTACCGTTGCGTCCACCGCTTCGGGTGACCACCCGGCGACATGCGGCGTCAACACTACGTTGTGCAGATGCATTAGTTGCTGCGGCGGTTGTGGTTCGCTTTCATACACGTCGAGACCGGCGGCGGCAATACGGCCCTGACGCAGGGCTTGCGATAGCGCTTCTGTATCGACGACACTTCCCCGTGCGATATTGACCAGCACACCATTTGGTCCCAGTGCATCAAGCATAGGGCCATTAATCAGATGACGGGTCGCCGGACCGCCGGGGGTCGCTACTACCAGAAAATCCGCCCACTGAGCCAGACCCAGCAACGAATCAAAATAGGTAAACGGCACTTCGGTACGTGGTGAACGACTGTGGTAACCAATTTCCATGTCAAACCCGAGCGCACGTTTGGCAATTTGCTTGCCGATAGTGCCCAGCCCCAATATGCCCAATCGTTTGAAAGAGACACTCGCTGGTAACGGTAATGCCGTGCGCCAGATACCCTGATGCAACGCTACGCCTAATTGCGGAATTCCGCGCACGGCAGCCAGCAACAATCCCATCGCGTGATCGGCGACACAAGCGTCGTTCGTACCGGCACCGTTTGAGACCACGATACCGCGTTGCCGCGCGGCTGCAACATCGATTTCTTCATATCCCGCACCCAACGCACAGATTAGCCCGAGTTGGGGCATGGCGGCGATTTCTTGCGCTGTCAACCCGATGCTGCCGATGGTTAATACTGCTTGAATTTGCGCGCCATTCATCGCGATTTCTTCGCTGCGTTGTGCTGGGCTGGGCGCGTATGAAACGGTATACGCCTGCCGCATTTGCGCCAGATGGTCGTCGGAGAAAGGACTGAGAATTAGCAGATTAGGCTTCATGGTATTGGAAGTAACGATGCATTATCGGAAGCCACCATGTTACCTTTCAATCGCCCGATCTGCTTGGTGGGTTCAATACAAACTACTGCTGTTCCTATTCCTCTTAATACTCTTCTTACTAATCCTGTTTAAGGCGCTCCATGATTTGCGCAACATTAAAACGCATCATGCGCAAATAGGTGGGGGCATTGCCATTCGCCTGTGATAAAGCGTCCGCGTATAACTTGCCGCCCGGCTTTACGCCAACTTCATCGCTAATTTGTTGCAACAGTTTCGGATTGCTCATATTTTCAAAAAAAAGTGCTTTGCTATGCTCCTGTCGAATTTGTCGGATCAGCATGGCGACGTCCCTGGCACTAGGCTCGCTCTCGGTGGAAACCCCTTGTGGCGCGAGAAAACGCACCTTGAAATGGGCACCAAAATACTCGAAAGCATCGTGTGAGGTAATCACGTTACGGCGTGCATCGGGGATTTGCGCGAATTGTGCCTGTGCCCAACTATCGAGTGCGACCAACGCACCGATGTAGTCGTCACCGTTATTCTTATACGCCGCAGCGTTGGCCGGGTCGGCCTTGCTGAGCGCGGCGACAATGTTGCGGCTATAGACAATGACATTGGATGGATCCTGCCATGCGTGCGGATCGAGGCGATGGGCGGCATGCTTAATTCCGCTGCCTTCGTCTCCGCCATCGGGACGGTGACGGGTCTGGATTCCATCGCTGGCAACCACCAACGCGCCTTTGTAATTCGCGGCATCGGTCAGTCGCTCAATCCAGCCTTCGAAGCCAAGACCATTGATGACTACGACTTTTGCCCGAGATAGCGTTCTCACGTCCTTGGGCGTCGGCGCGTAAACATGCGCGTCTTCATCCGGCCCTACCAAGGTCGATATGCTCACATGGTCACGGCCGATGTTGTTGACGATATCGCTCAATATACTAAAACTGACCACCACCGGCAATTTTGTGGCCGCTGCTGCAGTGCCGCTGACGATCATTAATGCGATTAATGCGACCGCAGTCATCATTATCGATAACACCTGCTTGAAACGCGCCATGCGACACTCCTTGAAAAGTGGAAAACTGCGTAATTAGTTTGTATAGGGTCGAACAAGTTCGAATAAGTGCTTGCCAAAGCGCTGTGAACTGACGACCGCAACCACAATCGACGCGTTAGGCCGGACCGATGAAAACAGCTTGCCGGGCATTAATATGGCACCTCAGGCAAGCCGGTGCGGCCTCTTCCATATTTTTACGAGCCAGCCACGCGGGGCGATCAGCAGCGAGATCAGATATAAGCCACCGGCACAAACAATGATGGTTGGGCCTGAGGGCGTGGACGTGTAATACGATAACAACAGGCCAATATAACCCGCTACAGCAGCTTGCAGAGCGCTATTGAGCAATTGTGCAGGTAGCGTGTCATGCCAAAGACGGGCAGAAACCGCGGGCAGCATCATCAACCCTACCGCCATCAAGGTGCCGAGGGTCTGAAAAGACGCCACCAGATTGAGCACCACCAACATCAAAAACAGTTGTTGAAACAACGCACCGCGTGCTCCTTTTACACCGCAAGCCGCCAGAAACGAGGCATCAAAACTTTCCAGTACCAACCCGCGATACATCAAAGCCCCTACCACCAGACTGACAGTCGTCACGCCCGCGACCAAAAACAGGCCTTCGCGATCAACCCCCAATACGTTGCCAAAAAGGATGTGTAATAAATCCAGTTTTGAGCCGTTGACCGATATCAGCATCACGCCGAGCGCCAATGCAATCAGATAGATTGAGGCGAGGCTTGCATCTTCCTTTAAATCGGTATGACGACTAATCAGAGCGGCAATCGCTACCACGATCACGCCTGCCAGAAAGCCACCGATGCTTAACGCTGGCAGCGACAAGCCAAATAACATAAAGCCGACTGCGACGCCGGGCAGAACCGCATGGCTGAGCGCATCCCCGAACAGACTCATGCGACGCAAAGTGAGCAATACCCCGAGCGGGGCACTGCTGAGCGCTAGCGCTAAAATGCCGATTAAAGCCCGCCGCATGAACGCGAACTCCTGAAACGGGGCGAATGTAAATTGGTAAAAAGTGGTGAACCAATGCAGGGAGAAAAAACTCATACCGCAGGCTCCGGGTGACAAAATGGTGCATTCGGATCTTGAGCTTCCGGCATATTTTTGGCGAGACGCAGATGGTCGTCAGTTAGTACATGCGCGGTATTTCCCCAAGCCACCAGACGCCGCGCTAAGAGTACCGCTTGCGGAAAATAACGACGCACCTGTTCGTTGTCATGTAAAACCGCAATCACGGTGCGCTGTTGTGCATGCCATGACTGAACGATGACCAGCAAATCTTCGGTGGTCTTGGCGTCGACGGCATTGAACGGTTCGTCCAGCAAAATCAATTCCGCATCCTGTAACAAAATACGCGCAAACAATACACGCTGAAACTGTCCCGCCGACAAACTACCAATTGAACGCTCAGCAAATCCATCCAGACCGACCGCATGCAAGGCGGCATCGGCCTTTTCTGCCATCGCCCTGGAAATGCCGCCGAACAATCCGGCACGTTGCCAATATCCCAGCAGCACGCAGTCCATCACTGAAATAGGAAACCCGCGATCAATTTCAGCTTGCTGGGGTAAATAGGCAACACGCTTGCGCGGGATGCTGATATCGACATGACCACTATCGATACGAACCAACCCGAGCAAACTCTTTAACAGCGTACTCTTGCCAGCGCCGTTTGGACCAATAATGGCCGTCAACGAACCCGCTTCAAAGCGTCCGCTAATGTGATGCAAAGCGGGATGTTGACGATATGCGACTGTCACATTGTGCAGTGACACCGCAGGCGCGTTAGCAGGCTTCATCCTGTTGCTCCTGCCAGCGCCCACCAGACGCCGACCCAAAATAAAACGCAAACAGGAAGGACCAGCATGAGCCGAAACCAGGCAGACCGCGCCAGCATGCTGCTGCGCTTTTTCATAATGGGGGTAGAATTGATCGTCATACCAGCTTTACATTCACAACAATTGTTTAGACATGATCAGCGCCTTCTAAGGCTAAATCCGCTGTATTTTTAATTCTTTGTACTCTTTTGTTTTGCAACTTAGTTGCAGCGTGCCGATTATAGTGCAACCGAGTTGCATTTGGTGATTTTTCATCATTGCATGCCGGCAATTTCGTTACCTAATGCCAACTTCTCGGGCTGAGTGCGCCATAGTTCTTACTGCCGTTACTAAAGAATAAGGACTCGTGAGATTTTCTTGATTGATCCGATAAACAGTTCAAAATCGGAACACCGCGACTGCAAGAGTGTTCCAAAATAAAGCAGCAGACATTTTGTGCTTGTAATCAACCTCTCCTCAAGCACCGAAATTGTTCCAACAACGAACGCTCAAGACTCAATGCCCAAGCGGGTCTTTAGCCGATTGTCGCGTTAATCTTTAGCCACAAATGACGTCAGGACAATGCGTGGCACGACCTTTGCAAATAATGGGAGTGGCTGTTGCACCTTGGCTTATTGCCAACTTGGTAATCAATTAACTAAAACCCCTTTCGGAGGACGACATGAATCTAGCAGACATCACCAAACTAGGCATTAAAAACCCCTTCAAGCAACGTTACGATAATTTTATCGGTGGAAAATTTGTGCCGCCAGTCAAGGGCGAGTATTTTGAGAATATCAGCCCTGTCCTGGGCCGGGCTTTTTGCGAAGTAGCCCGCTCCAGTGCGGAAGACGTTGATCTGGCGTTAGATGCCGCCCACGCAGCCAAGCGTGCCTGGGGTCGTACCTCGCCTGCCGATCGCGCCAATATTCTGCTCAAAATCGCTGATCGGATGGAAGCAAATCTGGAATTGCTGGCGATTGCCGAAACCATCGATAACGGCAAGCCTTTGCGCGAAACCACTTTGGCCGACATTCCGTTGGCTATCGATCACTTCCGCTATTTTGCAGGTTGCATCCGCGCGCAGGAAGGGTCTGTCGCCACCATTGATGCAGAAACTTATGCTTATCACTTTCATGAGCCTTTAGGCGTGGTCGGCCAAATCATTCCGTGGAATTTCCCGATATTGATGGCGGTGTGGAAAATGGCCCCGGCATTAGCTGCCGGCAACTGCGTCGTATTGAAGCCAGCCGAGCAGACCCCGGCATCGATCATGGTCTGGATTGAACTGGTGCAAGATCTGCTGCCACCGGGCGTACTCAATATTATTCAAGGTTTTGGCCTGGAAGCTGGCAAACCGTTGGCCTCCAGTAAGCGGATTGCCAAGATTGCGTTCACCGGTGAGACCACCACTGGTCGGCTGATCATGCAATACGCCTCGCAAAACATCATTCCGGTCACTTTGGAGCTGGGCGGAAAATCACCTAACATCTTCTTTTCCGATGTCATGGATCAGGACGATGCGTTCTTTGATAAATGCCTGGAAGGCTTCGCCATGTTCGCGCTGAATCAAGGCGAGGTGTGCACCTGCCCTTCCCGCGCGTTGATCCAAGAGTCAATCTACGATCGCTTCATGGAGCGCGCTATAAAACGCGTCAAAGCCATCAAGCAAGGTAATCCGCTTGAAATGAGCACGATGATCGGCGCGCAGGCATCACAGGAGCAACTCGAAAAAATTCTGTCCTACATCGATATCGGCAAGCAAGAAGGTGCAAAGTTACTCACCGGCGGCGCTCGCACGCAGCACGGCGGCGATCTGGACGCGGGCTATTACATGGAACCGACCGTGTTCGAAGGTAATAACAAAATGCGCATCTTCCAGGAAGAAATTTTTGGACCGGTGTTGTCCGTGACAACCTTCAAGGATGAGGAAGAAGCGCTGGAAATCGCGAATGACACCTTGTACGGTCTGGGTGCCGGATTATGGACTCGCGACGGTTCGCGGGCGTTTCGGATGGGTCGGGAAATTCAAGCGGGCCGGGTCTGGACCAATTGTTATCACCTCTACCCCGCGCATGCAGCGTTTGGCGGTTACAAACAATCCGGTATCGGCCGCGAAAACCACAAGATGATGTTGGATCACTATCAACAGACCAAGAATCTGCTGGTGAGCTACAGCCCTAACGCTCTTGGCTTTTTCTAAGGCTGTTGAATAGTTTGGGATGCGCACTCTGCACCGCCATTCGGTGGTGCAGAGCTTAAATTCATGACCTCCGCAAACTCTTGCAGCACAACAGTCAGTTCTATTTCTAACGGAAGGTTGCTCCATGTTACCTATTCCAGAACGCGTCATCGCCACTGAGGCCATGCTCGAATTGCTACAAACGCTGCGCAAAAGACACGGCCCGCTGATGTTTTTTCAATCCGGAGGCTGTTGCGATGGTAGCGCGCCCATGTGTTTTGCCAGGGAAGATTTTCAAATCGGCGATGCGGATGTTTATTTAGGCGCGTTGGACGGGGAACCGTTTTATATTGGTTCCGACCAATTCGAATACTGGAAACATACCCAATTAATCATTGATGTGGTCAATGGCAACGGCGGCATGTTTTCCTTGGAAAATGGATCAGGCCGCCGCTTTCTGACGCGTTCTCGATTGTTCAGCGACGAGGAGTGCGATACGCTGGCGAAGCTCCCCCAATTGCTGGGAAAGCAGACAATCTCCTGACGGCATGCGACTACGGCAATTCCAATCGGTGGCTTCAGTGTCGAGAGCAGAGACAGTCCGAAATGTCTGCTTGATGCTTGAAACAAGCGTCGAGTTTAAAAGCAACGCTCAAAAATCCGGGTCAGGTTTATAGCGCTGTTTCGTCTTATAAAAGGGCCATATATGAGCCATTCGCACCATTCGCTTGCCCAATTCAGCCACACGGTAGGAATTAAGACCTTCCAGTTCCGTGACTTGAAAGACCTTATGGCAAAAGCGACTCCAGCGCGCTCAGGCGATTATCTGGCTGGCGTGGCGGCGACCAGTGACGAAGAGCGGATTGCAGCGCAAATGACGCTGGCTGCACTCCCACTAACAACCTTTCTCAGCGCACTGCCGATTCCTTATGAAACGGACGAAATCAGCCGTTTAATTATCGATGACCACGACGCAAACGCTTTTACCGCCATCCGCCATCTGACGGTGGGCGACTTCCGTAACTGGCTTTTGAGCGATGCAGTGGATGCTTTGGTACTCACCGCTACCGCGCCCGGCATCACGCCGGAAATGGCAGCCGCAGTTTCAAAAATTATGCGCATTCAGGATCTGATCCTGGTGGCAAAGAAATGCCGCGTGGTGAGCCGATTCCGCAATACCCTGGGACTCGCCAACTGTCTGTCGACAAGGCTCCAGCCGAATCATCCAACCGACGACGCCACCGGCATTGCCGCGAGCATTCTGGATGGGCTGATGTATGGCAGCGGGGACGCAGTCATCGGGATCAATCCCGCGACCGATAACGTCAACCAGGTCATCAAATTGGTCTCCATGCTGGATCAGATTATTCAGCAATACAACATACCTGCACAATCCTGTGTTCTAACTCATGTAACCAACACCCTGGAAGCCATTAATCGTGGCGCTCCTGTGGACTTGGTATTTCAGTCGATTGCAGGAACCGAAGCCGCCAATCAAAGCTTCGGGATCAATTTAAACCTGCTGGACGAGGCCCACCAGGCGGCACTGTCGTTAAGACGCGGCACCGTCGGCAACAATGTGATGTATTTTGAGACCGGGCAAGGAAGCGCGCTATCTGCCGACGCCCATCATGGCATGGATCAGCAAACCTGCGAAGCGCGTGCATACGCCGTGGCCCGAAAATTCAAGCCGTTGCTGGTAAATTCCGTGGTTGGTTTTATCGGCCCCGAATATCTTTATGACGGTAAGCAAATAATTCGTGCCGGTATGGAAGATCACTTTTGCGCCAAACTGCTAGGCTTGCCGATGGGTTGCGATGTCTGCTACACCAACCATGCCGAAGCCGATCAAAATGACATGGATGTATTGCTGACGTTGCTCGGCACGGCCGGCTGCAATTTCATCATGGGCGTGCCGGGATCGGACGATATTATGCTGAACTATCAAACCACCTCATTTCACGATGCGTTATACGTCCGACGCTTACTGGGTCTGCATGCTGCTCCTGAATTCGAAACATGGCTACGAGACATCCAACTATTTTCTGGTGATCCCTTAATGCTGAATGAGGCCATGCCCTCGGTTTTTCGACAGGCATTGTTACGACTACCGTAAACCAATACTGGCCGGCGCTCAGTCGCAATCCCAGTCAATCACTTACGCATTAAGGTTAGCGGTAACATTGGCATCAACAGCGGCATAAGATCGGAACGCAATGACCAAGGCAACCGAACCAGCAGTAATTGTCAACCCATGGCAAGACTTACGCCGCTTCACGAGCGCAAGGATTGCGCTGGGGCGTACGGGGGTCAGTCTACCGACTGGCGTGCAGTTGGACTTTCAACTTGCGCATGCCAGGGCGCGTGACGCCGTGCACCAGTCGCTGGATGCCGAAGCACTAACGAAGACATTGCGTGAATCAATCCCATTGTCGTCTTGTATGAGTTTATCAAGCGCTGCGGAAACCCGGAATATTTATCTGCAGCGACCAGATTTTGGTCGAAGACTTTCACCTGCTTCGCGCCAGTCGTTGGAGGCATTAACACCGTTACAGAGAGGTCATCCGGCAACTGAAACTGACCTCAGTCAGCGTCTTTATGACATCGCATTTGTTATTGCGGACGGGCTTTCTGCCTTGGCGATCGAACAGAATGCAGCGCCCTTTCTGAAGGCACTTTTGGAACAGCTGAAAGTCGAAAACTGGTCAATCGCCCCATTCACGATTGTGCGTCAGGGACGAGTTGCTATTGGAGATGAGATCGGCGAATTATTAGGCGCAAAAGTCGTCGTGGTCCTCGTCGGCGAACGTCCCGGTCTCAGTTCGCCCGACAGCATGGGCCTTTATCTGACATGGGGGCCACGTGTCGGCCTGACCGACGATAGTCGAAATTGCATCTCGAATATTCGGCCTGCAGGCTTGCCTTATCCAGACGCTGCGTACAAGTTACATTATTTACTGTCAGAAACATTTAAACGATCATTATCCGGGGTAAGACTAAAAGATGAAACGGCAGTGGATTGCACTTCGAGATTGGAACAAAGAAACTTTTTATTAGCGAAGAGGTGACGGGCTGGTGGATTTATAAAGCTACCGATTTTTATCGTTAAATACGCAAGCCCAGCTTCGTGCATAATCGTTGTATGCAAACACCACCTCCGACAAAAGACGTTATCACCAACCGGTCTATCCAAAGGACAGAAAAATCGCGTACAGCCCTAAGGGCAATTGCGACTTTTGAGGGCGTCAAGGGAGTCGCAGCACTCGCCGCAACCCTTGGCTTATTAAGCCTGTTACATCATGACATACGACACCTCGCGATAGAGCTGATCGGGCACTTCGGCATGGACCCGGCGGCGCGCTATCCTTCGATTTTTCTTCATTACGCTGATGTATTGAGTGACGAAAACCGTCGCAACGTCGCGTTGATTGGACTGGCCTATATTTCCCTGCGATTCACGGAAAGTTATGGCCTTTGGCACAACCGCGCATGGGCGGCATGGCTGGGTGCTATATCGGGTGCAATCTATATCCCCATCGAAATTCGCCACCTGATGTTGCACCCGACTTTGACGAACGCTGCCGTGCTGGCGGGTAACGTCTTTGTGGTGGCTTATCTGGTATTGCAGATACAGCGAAAACGGCGTGTAGAAAGCAAACCGCGCTAAAGCTAATTAATGGCTTCAGCGCATGGCTTCAACGCACGTTTAGGCGTGCTTGCGATTCCTTGATTCCCTATAACGATTCGCTATAACGATTCGGTATAACTTATGGGGATCCGAAAGGGGCCAAAGCTTAAGTTGAAATATCGGTGGCGTGATGACGTTGTGGTCGGGAGCCAAACCATGCCATGACGAAAAACACCACAGATAAAATGCATGATCCTACCAATAAGATGAAGCCGCCATCCCAGCCCCAGTGATCTACCGTGGAACCTAACAGCGCACTGGCTGCGACTGAACCGCCGAGATAACCGAATAAACCCGTGAAGCCAGCCGCAGTTCCCGCCGCTTTCTTCGGTGCCAGTTCCAACGCATATAAACCGATCAACATGACCGGGCCATAAATCAAAAAGCCAATGGCGCATAATGCTGCAATATCGACAGCGGGATTGCCAGCAGGATTGAGCCAATATACCAATGTGGCGAGCGTGACCAGAACCATAAAGACGATACCGGTCAAGGCACGATTGCCTTTAAATATTTTGTCCGACATCCAGCCGCACAGCAAGGTCCCGGGAATGCCCGCCCATTCATACATAAAATAGGCCCAGGAAGATTTATCGATGCTGAAGTGTTTGACCTCGCGCAAATAAGTGGGCGCCCAATCCAGCACGCCATATCGCAGTAAATAAACAAAGACGTTGGCGAGAGCGATGTACCACAACAGCTTGTTATTTAGCACGTAGCGAAACAGAATTTCCCTGGTTGTTAATTCTTCTTCGTGAGACTTGTCGTAGCCCTCCGGATAGTCATTTTTGTATTCTTCTACCGGTGGCAATCCGCAAGACTGTGGAGTGTCGCGCATCATAAAAAATGCGAAGATAGCCACCGCCACCGCTACTGCCGCAGGCACATAAAAAGCCGAACGCCAGTCATTGAACCAACCCATGCCGAGAATGAATAACGGCCCGATCATTCCACCGCCGACGTTGTGGGCAACGTTCCACACTGAAACAACGCTCCCGCGTTCCTTCTGTGACCACCAATGGACCATCGTGCGGCCGGCTGGCGGCCAGCCCATTCCCTGAACCCAGCCGTTAATGAACAACAGAGAGAACATGATAGTCACGCTAGAGGTTGCCCAATGACTAAACCCCATCAGGAACATGACGGCGGCCGACACCAGTAAACCAAATGGTAAAAAATATCTGGGATTGGAGCGATCCGAGACCATCCCCATCAGAAATTTCGACAAACCGTAGGCGATGGCGACACCTGACATCGCAAATCCTAATTGTCCACGGCTAAAACCTTGATCAATCAATGCGGGCATCGCGAGCGAGAAATTTTTACGTACCAGGTAGTAACCGGCGTAACCAAAAAATATCCCCATGAAAATCTGCCATCGCAGGCGACGGTAAGTGGGGTCGATTTTTTCTGTCGGTAATAAGGCTTGATGTAACGCTGGGCGAAAAATATTGAACATTATTGGGTTGTCTCCGATACAGTAGGATCCTGCACGCATCCCCGACCGGGTCGTCAAAAGGTAAAGTCCGAGCGAAAAGACGCGGCCATCCATACCGGAATGACAGCCGAATGACAGTCTTTAGCGACAACTTAACCGTTTATATATATCGACCAGGGAAACGATGTAGGCAAAATGTTCACATGGGAACAGTTTCTGTGTGGAAATATACCATTTTATGCCAGGTTATGGGCCTGAAATGTTCGATTTCGAACATTCCTTTAGGCCCATCGGCGTAATACCGTACCCATCGCCAGTTCAGTGATATTCATGTACTAACGTATGGTCCGATCTATGTATCATCCATCATGAATTCGCAGAGGAAGGGTGAGGGTTGGGTGGGGCGCGCCTGCTAGCGCGCGACCCTGCGCTTGATCGCGGTTATTGCCGTTATTGCGGTTATTGCGATCGAGGAAGCTGTCGATGTGATTCATAGCTTCAATTCCAATATGCGTGCTTTCAATCAATTTTCGCTTCGAAACAATTAAACCAACTTCTAATAAAGGAAGAGACATGACTGCTGAATACCAATGCCACGGAGCAATTGCCCTTATCACCATTAACAATCCCCCCGTCAATGGTCTGGGTCTGGTAACCCGTACGGCTATCGCCGAAGGCATACAGCGAGCGCTGAGCGATGCCGCAGTCAAGGCCATTGTCATCACGGGTGCGGGGAACGCTTTTTCTGGCGGTGCCGATATTAAGGAATTCAATTCCCCCAAAGCCTTGGCTGAACCGTCATTACACACATTGATCAGCGTCGTGGAGAACGCCAACAAACCGGTCATCGCAGCGATCCACTCGGTCTGCATGGGCGGCGGCCTGGAACTATCACTCGCATGTCACTATCGGATCGCGACGCCAACCACAAAAATAGCTTTGCCGGAAGTGAAGCTGGGTTTGTTACCGGGCGCAGGTGGTACGCAGCGGTTACCGCGTGTGGTGGGCCTGAAGCTGGCAGTCGACATGATCGTCACGGGCAATCCGGTGAGTGCAGAAAAATTATCGGCGACCGCCCTATTCAATACGTTGATCAAACCCGGCCCAGACGGTGAATGGCTGTCAGCGATTCTTGCATTCGCAAATAAGGTCGCCGCTGCGCGACCGTTACCGAAAGTCCGCGATCTTAACGTTGAATACCCTGATTACGAGACTTTTTTTCAGTCCGCCCGGGCGGCGGTACAAGGCGCTTCGGCGCATTATCCAGCGCCGTTGAAATGTATCGATGCTATCGAGGCAGCTGTCACCAGGCCCTTCGATGATGGCCTGCAGTACGAGCGCGATCTGTTTATGGCGCTGCTACAAACAACCACGTCCAAAGCGATGCGCCATGCGTTTTTTGGCGAACGTGCAGCAGGAAAAATCGCGGACCTGCCTGCAGAGACCAACCGTCGGCCAATTACGTGTGCCGCAGTGGTTGGGGCGGGAACCATGGGCGGTGGGATCGCCATGAACTTTGCTAACGCAGGAATTCCTGTCACGATATTGGAGACAAATTCTGAAGCATTAAACAAAGGTCTGGAAACCATTCAAAAAAATTATGAGAACACATTGAAAAAAGGAAAATTAACGCAAGAAAAAGTTGATCAGCGCATCGCGCTCATTACCGGCACGATGGATTATGCAGCGATTAGCCAGATGGATATTGTGATCGAGGCAGTGTTCGAAGAAATGGCAGTTAAAAAAGCGGTCTTTGAAAAGCTTGATGCGGTCATGAAACCGGGCGCGATTTTGGCATCGAATACTTCGACGCTGAATCTCAATGAAATTGCAGAGGCCACCAAACGACCGCAAGATGTCATCGGCATGCATTTCTTCAGTCCGGCAAACGTGATGCAATTGTTGGAAGTTGTGCGCGGTGCAAAGACCGCTAATGATGTACTTGCAACCACCATGGCGCTGTCGAAAAAAATTAACAAAACCGGGGTTGTCTCCGGCGTCTGCGATGGTTTTATCGGCAACCGTATGATCGAACAGACTATTCGACAGGCTGGGTTCTTGCTCGATGAAGGCTGCCTGCCGGAGCAAGTGGACAAAGCAATCGAGCAGTTTGGTTACGCCATGGGGCCTTTTCGCATGAGCGATCTGGCGGGTAACGACATCGGCTGGGCGATCCGCAAACGGCGCGCTGTTGAGGCCCCCGAAATGACTTACTCAAAAACTGCCGACCTGTTGTGCGAGCAGGGTCGCTTCGGTCAAAAAAGCGGTGCCGGATGGTATGACTATAAAACAGGGGATCGCACAGCCTATCCTTCCGAATTGGTCGACGACCTGATCAAAAAAAATTCTGCAGACATCGGCGTCACCCGTCGAACGATCAGCGATCAGGAAATCGTGGAACGCCTGGTCTATGCACTGGTCAACGAGGCCGCTTACCTACTTGAAGAAGGAATCGCACAACGCGCTTCAGATATCGATATGGTGTACCTGACGGGTTACGGATTTCCATTGTTCCGCGGGGGGCCCTTGTTTTATGCCGATACAGTCGGCTTACAAAACGTCATCATCGCCATCGACAAGTATTCTCAAGGCTCGCACGGAGAAGCCTGGAATACCGCTCCTTTATTAACCCGATTGGCAGCGTTAAATAAGACTTTTAATTAGGCTTCCGCAGGCTCTAAGCAGGCCCCCTCCGCTGGCAAGGGTTGTTGGGTCTGCTGCGTCTGCTGGGTCTGCTGCGTCTGCCGGGTCTGCTGGGTCTGCTGGGTCTGCTGTTGCTGGCGGTTCTATACGGTAGACCCTATTCGGTATCAGTTTCGCCCAACACTTCCTGTAGTCCTACATAAAAAAGTGACAACGCCCGACATTCAGACAGCATTGCTATCTTTATCATGCTCATCATAATCAATGGCGGATGCTTAAAATCATGGACGTCACAATTATTCGCGAATACAAGGGCCAAAAAATTTACGTTTTTACGCGCCTTGATACGGCCGGGTGGCTGATTAAGGTCAACCTGGAAAACGGTATCGAGTGGAAAGACGACCGCGCATTCGTCGGCTCCCTTGACGAGGTCGGTCAGGAAGGAGTCAAACGCGGACAGCAACTGATAGACAATCGTTTGTAAGCCGCTCCACACAAGCTGAGGTATCGCTGTTATCACGAGTGGATGTGGTAGGTTTCAAATGGGATTTGTGAACAAGTGTAAAACCAGGAAGAAATAGCATTAAGAGAAATACCACGCACAGCGGATCGGCGCTACTATCCATTTAATGGTTGAGACAAAAGCACCGACATCGGCAGCTCACAACTTTTTTAAAAAATTTTTTACCGACAGCTACAGGTGGCATCGCTCTGTATCATTTAAATATTTTTTTTACCCACCGCTAACACTTCGAAAGGAAATACCATGGAACATGGAATTCTCGCTTGGCTCATCATTGGGGCGATTGCCGGTTGGCTTGCTGGTGTCTTGGTCAAAGGCGGCGGCTTCGGTGTATTGGTCGACATTCTGGTTGGAATCGTAGGTGCATTTATCGGCGGCTGGCTGGCCAGTCTGCTTGGCGTCGGGGTAAGCGGCGGCATGATCGCATCAATAGTCACGGCGACGGTAGGCGCGATCGTATTGTTGGTAATTTTACGATTGGTGAAACGCGCATAATTTTCATACTGCGCATACTGGGATCAACGACCTTTATTTACAACAACGGGTGCGGGATTAAAAAGAGAAATCTACAGTTCCGATAACACTAAAATTCTAAAACGACTCCGACGTTAAAACGTTCGAGTCGTTTTTTTATGCCCGCTATTTATTCCCTCATCACCTCAGTTATTTGCTGGCTTTCTCTTTGAAAATTAGTGGACGTGCGCTGCACTGCGCCATATGTCACTTAAAAAACAGACGCTTTGGCGCATTTTGACAAGCTTGACGACCACCATCCCTGCAAAAATTCTGCCTTTTTCCTGGCATCAAAATGAATAGATAAGCCCCAGCCCAAGGGTGTGAATCCCTATCTCTCCCCACACCGGTGCCACATGGAAACGCGTCCGATTCAGCCAACTATGCTGTCCTAAGTCGACAAAGTTTTGTCGTAAACACTTTTCTGGGTGGCCCTATGATCAATACATCGCAACGCATATCTCTCTTGTGATCGGTCGAATCAGAAGACCAGCCATATTTGGGCAGGGAGTAAAAAAGGTTGGCGCAGGAGAAGCGATATTTTTTTTAAAGAAGATGATTTGTACAAAAATTTTTTTTGTCCGAAATATCGGGACTACGATTTTTTTTTGCATAACTCGTTTGTCTGCAGAGTTTTGGAAATGCGGGTTTATTACGAAATCTTGTCTGTTAATTATGGGCGTAGATAGACGAGACCCCTCCCCAATTGACGCCCTACACTCAGGAGATATAAAAATGAAAAAGCAAATAATTGCCGCATCAATCGCTTCGCTGTTCCTTGTTGCCGGTGCCGCCAGTGCAGGCGGTGGCGGTGGAGGTGGCGGCGGATCGTATGGGCATGGTCATAGCCCAAGCATGGGATCAAAAACCACAACGACAACGACATCGACATCCGTCAATAACTCTTCTAACGCCAACGCAACTGCTGGCGCAGGTGGCGCAGGCGGCGGTGCTACTAGCGGCGGTGTCACCGGTGGCACTACCACTGGTGGTACCGTGACAGCTGGCGCTGCAAACCAGACTAACACCAGCGGTAGAGCAAACACTGGTAACAATAGCACTGGCGGCGGTGGCGCTACTTCACAAGGTGGCACAACTACAGCTGGCGCTACAAACGGCGCTGCTGCAAATGCAGGTAGCGCTACTGGCGGCCCTGGTTCGGCTAACGGCGGCTCCGGTGGCGGCGCAACTGGCAATATGTCTGGCGGCGCAGGTGCAACCGCTAGCGGCTCTGGCTCCGGTGGAAGCTCAGGTGGATCAAACGGCTGGGGTCCAAAACCTCAAAGCAGCAGCGGCGGCGGATCTACTTCAGCCTCGGCAAACTCCACTGCAAGTGGTTCAACTAAAGCCGGTAACGGCGGTGGCGCTGGTGCTAACGGTGGCGGCGCTACAGGCGGCAGCGCTGGTACTTTGACCAAAGGCTCTTCTCAGCTTGCAAATGGCAATTCGTTGGCATCTGGCGGTAATGCCAGCTCCGGTACCGGCAGCGCAAATAGCTCAGTCGGCGGCAATACCAATACCGCTGGTTCAGCATTCTCGCTGACTATTGGCGGTAGCGCACATAGCGGCCCAGCCATTGGTGGCGACGGTGGCGAGGGCGGTAGCGCATTGGCCGGAGCAGCTTCGGGCAACAAATAACTTTATGTTGTAGTAGGCGTAAAGGGAAGGGGAAGAGGGAAAGAATACTTTCCCTCTCCTTTGGAACAATCACAAAAAAAAATGGAGCAGCCATGAAACATAAACTTTTAGGTATTCTGGTAGCCTCAATATTTACAGTACCAGTAATTGCGGAAGCCGGGAACAGCCCAGTATCGCCAACCTCTGCTTCGACATCAACCTCATCTGCCACTGGTGGAGCTGGCGGCACCGGTGGTTCCGCGAACGGCGGCTCGGCCACCGGAGGAGCAGCGACCGGCGGCAGCGCAACTGGTGGGGCGGCTACAAACACTATTTCTGGCACTACTGCAAACGGAAACACATCGACCGTGAGCGTTTCGGTTACCTTGCCTGGCAGAGCTTCGGGCACCGGTGGTACCGGATCAGGATCTGGCACATCTGGAAGCGGGACTGGAACGACAGGTTCCGGCACCTCCGGAACAGGAACTGGCACAACCGGCGCCGCTGCAACGCCCACCGCAACTGACCCTGCGGCCACGACTGCAAACGTAGAATACGGTGGCACTTACACGGTGAAAAGTGCACCTGCGATTACCGCCCCATCACTGACCACGACCTTGTCCGACACGTGCATGGGATCAGTTTCATTCGGTTTATCACTGACCGGATTTGGCGCCACCGCAGCTTCCACCATGGTAGACCAGGCTTGCGTGCGCCGCCTGGACTCGCGTGAATTTCGCGCAATGGGTCTCAATGATGTCGCTCTGGCACTCCTATGCCAAAGCGATGCCAATCGCAAAGCCGTCGAGGCGACTGGTCACGATTGCCCAGGAATGGTAAGACCAGCGGTCGCAGCGGCAAATACTGCTCAGGTACAAGTGCAAGTTGCGCGCAATGATGTCCCTGCCCCTGTGATTGCCCCTGCAGCAGCGGTTGCACCGGTTGCACCAGCCACACCGGTTGTTGCTGCTGTGAGTGAGCCTGGTGCTGTTACAGCAAGTAGCGTAAGTGATCCCGACAGCACCGAGTATCGTGATCCCTACGTTCGCCGCCGCCTCGGACTAGCACCGCTACAAGCTGAAGCTGCTCCGAACTAATCACAGTCTAATCATAGCTGTGAGTGAACTCATAGAAGGCGAAGGACATGCCATGAAGCGCACGCCACTTTCCCGCGATCGAATTGCCGAGGCTCTTAAGCAGGAAGAGCTCGGAATGCCGGTAGCCGACGTAATTCGACAGGCCGGAATAACCGAGCGCACTTTTCAAAGTTGGAAAAAGCAATACGGTGGCTTACAGGATCATCCCCAGCGTCTGAAATGTTTGGAAGAAGAGAACGCCAAACTAAAACAAATTGTAGCTGAGCTCACCCTTGAAAATTCACGCCTTGAAGATGCGTTAGAAAACAACCTTAGTCATTGATGCCTCATTGATGCCACTAATCTCACGTCCATGTCAATTCGGACTCAGCGCTGGTGACAGGGATTTTGGCCCCCCCAAAAAACCATCACCAGATTCGATAATGCGTTCGGAATATGGCTATAAAATTTTAATTTTGCAGCATACAACCAAGCGCAATTGGGAAAATCGAGAAGAATTGCATTAAGTCTTTCCTCGCTGCGAACATACCTAGATTCCAAACGGAAACTTTTTAAAAAACCAACTCATCGGTATACCCAAGAGCAAGAAAATTATTGTCTTTTTTACATCTATTTTTCATAATTCTTAAGTTTTTTTGATTTAGATCAAGAATAGTATCCTAAACTATAGGAGCATTAAGATATTAAATTAACAACTATTAGTTCCTAAAAAACAATACTAAAACTTGCCGTAGGGAGAAAGCTTCATGACTATTGGGGGCTTAAATTCAGTCGGGGCGACGGACGATAATTCCGCAGTCAAGCATATTGGTATCATGGTTTTCGATGGCGTAATACTGGCAGATGTAGTGGGAGCAGCCGATGTATTCGGGATCGGAGATAAACTCATTTCAACCGCGTTTCCTGGTACCACCAGATATCAGGTATCTATCATGTCGATTTCGGGCGGAATGGTTACGTCTTCAGCCGCTGTTCAGATTCTGACGGCACCGATAACGCAGTTCAATGACCATCATTTTGATACGCTTCTGATTGCCAGCGGAACCGGTAATTTTGAGGCTTATCGCGATCCGATGCTCATTGACTGGCTACAAAAGAAGCGCACCCAGGTGCGTCGGATTGCCGCCATCTGCACCGGTGTATTTGTTCTCGGGGCGGCGGGTTTTTTGAATAATCGCCGTGCCACCACACATTGGGCGTTGGCCGATAAACTTTCCCGCGAGTTTCCCAAGATTAATATAGACCGCGAAGCGCAAATCGTCGATGACGAAGACATTTTTACCTCGTGCGATGTCGGCATGGCGACAGATCTTGCGTTACGTCTGCTTGAAAACGATTTGGGACCTGCAGTGGCACAACGTGTGGCACAAAATTTGGTTGTTTGCCAAAGACGCCGAGATACGTCGCCGGTCAACAACCCTGCCCGCCCTGCTGAATCGAGTATGAATAGCAAAATTCATAAGGCGTCTCTCTGGTTCGTCGAACACTTGAGTGATCCGATTTCTATCATCGATGCCGCTAATTTCGTCTTCATGAGTGAGCGCAATTTCGTTCGCCAGTTCAAACGCGAAACCGGTCAGACGCCGCATGACTTTCTCACAAATTTACGGCTAGAAGCAGTACGTCAGCAATTGTCTGAAACCGACTTACCGGTAGATAAAATTGCGCGGCGTTGTGGTTTGTTCAGCGGAGCAAATGTCGCAAAACTTTTCCGCAAACAAATGTGGCCATCGCCAACGGAGTACCGCCGTGGGATACGGCCATCGGAAGGCAAAACCGCGTAACCACGGGCCGATTTGTCAAAGAAAAATAGGGGCGGACTGCGCGTACCCTTTATGATGATATTGCGCTATTTTAGTGACGCTGACGTCAGAAGCGCCACGTCAGTCCGATACCAACCTGATGGCGCACTTCAGCATTATTCAAACCAAATTTAAAACCTGTATCGAGATCAACATCTTTGTTCGGAGAGTAAATCAGACCGGTCACCACAAATGCTGGATTGATGGTGCTTGTAACGTCGGGATTGCGCGCAATGCCAATGTCAGCGACGGCGCTTAATTTTGGCGTCAAGCTATAAGATACCGAAGCAGATGCCCGCCAAAGATTGCTGCGATTATTTTGACGATCCGGTGCTAATGCATAGCGATTAACATAAACCCCGACGTTTCCGCTAAATGCCCATGGTGCCATATCCACCGTCCCAATCAACGTCAGCGCTCCGCTATTACGACCGGTCCCCAAGCCTCTGTTTTGATTTCCCGAGGCGAGAACCAATACCGGCTTTACGGCGAAACTGATCGGGCCATGCTCGTAAAAACGCCATTTGATCCCGAACGATCCATCGTTCACACCACGCGGCGATGACAACGTTGAGGGAAGATCGCTCATCAAATCAACATTGGCCAGCAAGCCGTAGGTATAAGTCACGTCAGCAACATGGCTGAAAACGCCCTGCTTTTTAAGCCAATCCGTATTCACTTCCAATTGTTGATTACCGATATCTTGGGTGTTGGTGTCATCCGAGACAAGCGGATGGACTGCAAAAGCCGATTGCAAGAACATCATTAGCGCAGGGGCGCTTAATACGTGTATTTTTTTTAAAAACATCAAAGGTCTTCGCTGAGCGTCACGCGGATGTAAGAGAGGAGATCAAATTAGCTTTTGATTATTTTGACTAGTCTACGGACAAATAATTTCCTCATCGTGACTTGCCGACATTTCGTCGCCCTATTCCGACAATCTGTTTAGGGAACTACGCTAGCTATCGGAAAATGCACTTGGCTACTGCCTACACAGTTCACGTGCACAAATGCACTATCGCATTTATGCACGGCACTCTGTCTTTAAAAGATTACTCGCTGTGGTAACCGGTTACACGGTCTACTTCTGTTTTCGATCCCAAAAATACGGGAACACGCTGATGCAATTTTTGGGGTGTGATATCCAGAATGGCCTGCTTGCCATCCGTCGCCGCACCGCCTGCTTGCTCTACCAGCATTGCCATTGGATTTGCTTCGTACATCAATCGCAGTTTTCCCGGCATCGTGGTATCACGCGAATCCGCCGGATACATAAAAATACCGCCCCGGTTGAGAATTCGATGCACGTCGGCCACCATGGACGCAACCCATCGCATGTTGAAATCTTTCTTTAATGGTCCAGCAGTGCCTTCGAGCATTTCATTGACATAGCGTGTCACCGGCGGGTACCAATGCCGGGTGTTTGAAGCATTAATAGCAAATTCTTTTGTCTCTTCCGGAATCTGAATATCGCGCTGCGTCAATACCCATGCGCCCATTTCGCGATCCAGGGTAAAGCAATGCACGCCATTTCCGGTAGTCAGCACCAGCATGGTTTGCGGGCCGTAAACTGCATAGCCAGCGGCGACCTGTTGGCGACCTGACTGCAAAAAGTCCTGCTCAGTGGGCGCTTTCATGCCATCCGGCGCTTTCAGGACTGAAAAGATGGTCCCGATCGAGACATTGACGTCGATATTACTCGACCCATCTAGCGGGTCAAACAACAACAGATACTCGCCTTGCGGGTAGCGATTCGGGATCGGATGGATGGTTTCCATTTCTTCCGATGCCATTGCCGCCAAATGACCACCCCACTCGTTAGCCTCTAATAAAATTTCATTTGAAATAATATCCAGTTTCTTTTGGACTTCACCCTGAACATTTTCACTTTCAGCACTTCCCAGCACTTCGCCCAAAGCGCCCTTGCCAACTGCGTGGCTGATGGTTTTACACGCACGACCGACAACTTCGATCAGCAAACGTAATTCCGAAGGAACACTATTGTGCAAACGCTGCTGTTCAATAAGATGTTGTGTGAGGCTGACACGTTTCATATGCGTTTTTTCCTAAAATATTAATGAGCAAGTGCTTTGGAGATGACTTCCAGCACATCTTTGGACAAATCTGGTGTTGCGGCGATACGCTCTAACGCGTTGCGCATTTTTTCCTGAACTGCTGGGGCATATTTGGTCCAACGATCAAGTGACCGGGCCAAGCGGGCTGCCACCTGGGGATTCACTTTATTGAGAGCAATCACCTGGTCCGCCCAGAATGCATAACCGCTGCCGTCAATAGCATGAAAATTGACTGGATTGCCGTTGCAGAAGCTGAAAATCAGACTACGTGCGCGATTTGGATTGTTAAGCGTGAAGGCTGGGTGTTCAAGTAATGCGCGGACCGCATCGACGTCACAGGTACGCGCTGTGGCTTGCAACGCAAACCACTTGTCGATGACCAATGCCTCTTGTGCAAAATCAGTGTAAAACTTCGCCAGCGCTACAGCTTTACCCGGAGCACTGCTGTTGGTGAGTACAAGTAACGCAGCGAAACGATCGGTCATGTTGGTCGCCGCGTCATACTGTTGCTGCGCCAATGCATGCGCCGCCGCATTGTCTTCTTCCATCAGATAGGACAGCGCAACATTTTTCAACGCGCGCTGACCGGCGGA
This sequence comes from Glaciimonas sp. PAMC28666, assembly GCF_016917355.1. Lineage (GTDB taxonomy): Bacteria > Pseudomonadota > Gammaproteobacteria > Burkholderiales > Burkholderiaceae_D > Glaciimonas. The sequence goes on from NZ_CP070304.1 coordinate 1,135,041, forward strand.
CAGCGCATCAGCGCTATAGGTGCCCGGTGTTTGATTGGCGTGGTACGCCGCCAACAAGTCACTGTTCAACGTCTGCGCCAGAGCAGAGCGCAAAAATTGACGTGCTGCATGAATTGCCTGCGGATCGATGACAGTAGTTTGCTCTGCGAGCACCGATTCGGACGGCAAGGTCATCGCCAGTTCGCGGAACGCGGCATCCAGCGTTGTGTCGTTCAGAATGATCCGCATGGCTTCACTGAGGGCGTCGCTATTCGATCCTGCGCCGCCCAGCACTTCGTTTAACTTGGGGCCAGCTGCGGTATCGGACGCTGCTGTTGCCGCCGCTGTTGCCGCAGCGGTCAACGTTAGCAAGCTCCGTGTTGCCAAACGCTGCCCGGCTTCCCACCGGTTGAATGGATCACTGTCATGCGCCAGCAAGAAGGCCAACTCAGCATCCGTGTAGTCGAACTCCATCACCACCGGCGCAGAAAAATTACGCAGAATCGATGGTACCGGTTGCTCCGCGACATCAATAAAACGGAAGGTTTGCTGGGCTTTGGTCAACTCAAGAACACGCGTGATTTCGGTCGGCAAGTCTGACGCAGCAAGCTTGCTCTCGCCTTTCAGCCGCAACGGCATATCGCGGCCGTTTTGGTCTAGTAAACCAATTGCCACCGGAATATGAAATGGTAATTTTTTCTTTTGACCCGGCGTCGGCAAACAGGACTGTGCCAACGTCACATCAAAGATTTTTTTAATCGGATCGTAATGTGTTTTTACCTGTAACCGCGGCGTTCCGGCCTGGCTGTACCAACGTTCAAACTGGGTGAGGTCACGACCGTTGGCGTCCACCATAGCGGCACGAAAATCGTCGCACGCCACGGCTTGTCCATCGTGACGCTTGAAGTACAGATCCATGCCTTTTCTGAATCCATCTCGACCCAGCAGCGTTTGGTACATACGAACAACTTCTGCACCTTTTTCGTAAATCGTGACGGTGTAAAAATTGTTAATTTCGACATATGCATCCGGCCGCACAGAATGCGCCATCGGGCCAGCGTCTTCGGGAAATTGCGCCTGGCGCAACACCCTTACGTCGTCAATACGTTTCACCGCCCGGCCGCTATCGGTGCCGACCATATCGGCCGAGAATTCCTGATCACGAAACACCGTCAGACCTTCTTTAAGCGACAGTTGAAACCAGTCACGACACGTGACACGGTTTCCAGTCCAGTTATGAAAATATTCGTGTCCGACAACCGCTTCAATATTGGCGTAATCTACATCGGTCGCCAAATGAGGATTGGCGAGGACAAATTTGGTGTTGAAAATATTCAAACCCTTATTTTCCATCGCACCCATATTAAAATCGCCAACCGCAACGATCATGAAACGATCCAGATCCAATTCCAGACCAAAGCGCTCTTCGTCCCAGCGAATACTATTTTTTAACGAGTCCATTGCGTGCTGGGTCTTGTCCAGGTTGCCTTTTTCGACCCATACCTGCAACAGCACTTTCCGACCGAATTTTAGTGTATATTTTTCTTGCTGGCAGACCAACTTTCCCGCAACCAGAGCAAATAGATAAGATGGTTTTTTGAACGGATCTTCCCACTTTGCATAATGGCGACCATCACCCAAATCGCCCTTTTCGATCAAATTACCATTTGATAGCAGAACCGGGTACTTCTTCTTGTCGGCCCGCAGCATGACCGTATACTTGGCCATCACGTCCGGTCGATCCGGAAAGTAGGTGATCTTGCGAAAGCCCTCGGCTTCGCATTGGGTAAAGAAATTGCCATTCGAAACATACAGGCCCATCAACGAAGTATTTTTATTCGGTTGCGTGACGGTTTCGATTTCAAGAACGACCCTGGCTGGCGCCAGCGGAATTCGCAGCGTGCCTCCTTCGAGCTGATACTGGCTGGATTTTAACTTTTTTCCGTTCAACCGAAGGGCGACCAGTTCCAATTCCTCACCGACCAATACAATGGCTTTATCGAGACTCTCAGCATTCCGACGCATCTCTATGCGGGCTGCAACCCGCGTCGAAGCAGGATCAAGATCGAAGCCCAACTCTACCGTATCAACCCAGTAGGAGGGAGCCGTGTAGTCTTTACGATAGATCGTATTTGGCGTTGCTGTCGTAGTGTTGCGCATAGGATGTGGGAGCAAAGAAAGTCGTAGAAAGCACGATTCTACCAAGCAACCGGAAAATCTCCATGGATTTTGGCGGTAACACGCCGTTAGCGAAGCCAGATTGGTCGCGCCAGACAGGTGCTGCTCCCTTAAAGTGCCTGAGCGAGCAACTTCCAGAAAATAGTGTAGAGCAGTGTTGCGCAAGTGCCGGCCAGGTTCAAAACAGGCGGCGGCAGCTTGCACTCTGGAAACTGGGGCGGCCTGATGCGCAATCCCGCAACGATACTGGCGAATGCTTTGTATTTCTCGCCGCTAACATCGATCATGTCAACATCTTTCCTGTTGAAGCGCGTGTCACGGGTATGTCTATCAGTTACAGCGTCGGCGTTAGCGTATTCGGCGGATTTGCGCCTGCCATCTCCATTTTCCTGATCAAGATAACAGGGACTCCGTTGCTCCGGGTTACTACCTGATCGCGGCTTCCTGCCTGAGCATTTTTTCCTTGGCGGTGGCCGCAATCATACTGAAAGTCAAATAAAATCATTCCCGAAGCAATCAAAGAGATTATTGTGATGGTTAAAGATTAATCGTCTGAATCGCTGCAACGCTGCGCCATGCAAAGCGTTGGCGACGCACGTTTCTTTTAAAAGGATGAACTCTACGGCAACATCGTACTCTATCAAGAGTCCGTCCCGACGTCATCGCTGGGCGGGGCACATTCTGCCATTCCGGCATATCGAGGAAAACCATGAAACGCTATTCAGTTTTTTGCATTGGAATGATGTGTTTGCTGTTATCCGGTTGCGCTTCTGTTATCCGCAGCGACGTCACAGCATTCAACGAATGGCCTGCCAATCTGACCGACAAATCATTCACCTTCACCCATTCAGCAGAGCAAAATAATAATCTCGAATATCGCAACTATGAAAATCTCGTCAGCCAGGAGCTGGTCCGGCTAGGCTTTACGCAATCTGCGAACGGTGCAAAGGCCGAATTGGGGGTCACGTTATCGTATGGCGTAACCGCTCGCGATGTGCGTGTGGTCGAACCTGTCGCCATTGATCCAGGCTTTTATGGTTCTCCATTTTACGGACCGGGTTGGGGTTATCGCGGGTTCTATGGCCCCTTTAACGATCCATTCTGGTATGGCACCCCGATCGTGGCCCAGCGCGAGTTGAATTTTCAGGTGTTTGCGCGCCGTGTGAATGTGGGTATCGCACGCACCGCCGACGCCAAAAAATTGTATGACGTCACGGTCGTCAGCGAGGGCAAAATGCGCTCGTTGCCGATGGTGATGCCTTATTTAATCCGCAGTGCGTTTAGCGACTTTCCCGGCCAGAGCGGCGTTACACGACTGGTCACTTTAAAAATCGACGGCAACAAATAATTACTCGACACAGTAGGTCCGCCAAGATCGCCACCATGAGGCTGCTTCCGTACTCGGCAACAAAGCATTTCCAATCAACGCATCGAACGAATCGCGAAAAAGAATATTGACGTTTTACTTTGTGAATCAGCTCCGCGATAATTACTCGCCAAACCCGGCAGAGGTTAATTAAAGCAGGAGACAAAGATCGTGCGTATCAAACAATTCATACCCCGCCTGTTCGCTCTCAGCGCGCTCAGTCTTGCGTTGTGCACAGCCACAACGCAAGCCGACGAGATCAACGTCATGAATTCAGGTGGTTTTACTGCGGCCTACCTGGCGTTAAAACCCAAATTCGAAGCCGCCACCGGGCATACCCTTTCAACCGCATGGGGGCCGTCGATGGGCGAAGCTCCCGAGGCCATTCCCAACCGCCTCAAACGCGGCGAGCCTGCCGACGTGGTAATCATGGTCGGTTATGCGTTGGGGGACCTGATTAAGCAGGGCAAAGTGGAGCCGGACAGCCGCGTCGATCTGGCCGATTCCCGCATCGGTATGGCGGTAAAAGCCGGTAGCCCGAAGCCGGACATCAGCACAGTGGAAGCATTGAAGTCGGCCATGCTCCATGCGCAGTCGATCGCTTACTCCGACAGTGCGAGCGGCGTTTATATTGAGCGCGAACTCTTCAAAAAACTGGGAATTGAAGAACAAGTTAAGCCAAAAGCCCACATGATTCAGAAAACCCCGGTTGGTCAGCTGGTGGCCAGTGGCGAATACCAACTCGGCTTCCAGCAGGTGAGCGAAATTCTTCCGGTCAAAGGCATCGATTTCGTCGCCAAGATCCCGGAGCAGGTGCAAAGCGTCACAGTTTTTTCGGCTGGTATTCCGGTCGGTGCCAGACATCCTGATGCGGCCCGCGCACTCATTCGCTATCTAGCGTCGTCCGAGGCGCGCGCCGAAATAATCAAGAGCGGCCTGGATCCGAAATAATGCCTCGGAATACCGCAGCGTGGCTGTGCCTTCCAATATACAGAGGACATTGCGCCTTGGGGACACGTTGCCTTAATCTGGCTGCAAGCAAACAAAATTTCCCAGCTTTGTAAAACCAAACACCCGCGCATGCCATCAATCTCAGATCATCGAAAAATTGATGGCGCCGCCGTATCGGCGGGATACTTAAGAATTATTCCATAAAGAATAAAGACTAACTTTCACCGCTAATAAGATAAATCTTATTTCAGAATAAGAATCCTCTTTTTTCACTCCTGTAATAAGTAAATCAAAATTTGATACGTGATTAGACTTTATGATGCGACGCAACTCACATCATTAAAGTAACGCATCATGAAAATTAAATATTATCTTAAGCTCCTGCTTCTCATCATTATTACGACCTTCGGAATATGTTATCTCCCGCTTTCGCAAGCGGCTTCCTTTATCGACCCCGCTAACGTGGCGCATTACTTACAGGTTAATTTACTTGACTTGGCGAACCCGGAGCCGTCACTGAGGAGAAATTCTTTAACTAAACCTGCGTTTAAAGGCGTTTATTTTTCCACAGAGATAAACGGAAAAATACAAACAATAGCTATTAATAAACCGTTGGATGTACACGTTCAGTATCAAAGTGTTGAGCAGGATATAAAGACATACAGCGGCGAACAGGATGGCCGTCCCGCGGTATTTGTAATAGCGGGAGACCACATGTCGTTGATTAGCGCTGATATGGAAGGCGCGATGAGGGTGACCACTCTGCCCGATGAGAAACCATCGGATACCGCCGACCAAACGGCGGCGCAACAATCCATAGACGCGAAAGCCGTTGACGAAGACATAAAGATTCCGAAGATAACCAGCCAACATCACGACTCGCTGGCTCCTGCACAAATGGTCGCTATGCCCGATCACGCTTTAATGATCAACGTGGCGATTCACGATGATGTCAGTAAATCGTCGGGCGTTATATACGCCGATTATTTTACCTGGTGGACTAAAGAAATTTTAGAAAATATACCAAATGTTCAACATATATTGATTAACTTTAGACGGAATGTAACCGGCGTGACGGATATCGATTATCAAGATAAATATGGTTTTAACTTGCATACTATATTCGAACCGAAGATTTCGGCGTGGACCCACGGTCTCCCTGCTTACCAGTCAAAATTTCTTTTACTCACGGAGAACCCGCCGCATACCAGTCACGACAAAGATCCTAATATAGGATCAAGATTTGGAATCGCGAACTTAACCAATTATCAAAAGCCGGCAAAATCAATTGGTCAGATGATTGGCGGCGATCCGGCCGATGCAGAAGTACAGAATAATGGCTGGCCGTGTGAGACGATTATGCATAATGCGCCGCATGATCTACGTGGGAATTGCTACAAATACAGCGATCAAAATCGTAAAAATATTAATGCGCATTGGCACCAGTCCATCCTGAACTCTGGCGTCGTTCAATTTGTCATTAAGAATGTAAATACAGGCCAGGTGCTAGATGTTCACGGCTCCCCGGGGATCGAAGAGATAAAGGTCGGGATGGCGGATGAGCACGGCAGATTGAACCAGAAGTGGAAGCTCCTAAAGAAAAATGATGATTTTTTCAGCCTGCTCGCACAAAATGCTGCGGGTTTGTGTTTGGCAGCCTCCGGAACGGGCGACGACTCTGAATTGCGGCCATGTTACGGGGAAAAGGAATACGGCATGGACTTCACTTTCACACGCCAAAAGAATGATCCCAATATCGTTCGGATGAAAAACAGCGGCGGAAACTACCTTGGCGTTAATTACGAGAACAACAAAGTAGTTCTGCAGACTACTTACAGCGATTATCCACCAAAAAACATCGATTGGATTTTACAAGAAGAATCAGTCCCCTCCATTCCGGTGGACGGAGAAAGCGGGGACTGGCACTGCGATTGGGACAACTGGGGAGATCAACCCTTAAACTGTGTGTGGGTCGAGCATCCAGCAAGGGTTGAGACCAGGAACCGAGACTAGAGGCTAGAGGCTAGAGGCTAGAGGCTAGAGGCTAGAGGCCAATTAACTATACAGCCACTCGCTGGCAAAGGTGATAAATCCGATTAAAATCACCATCAGTATCAGCACGATCAGCAGGCGCCCAAATTTGGGCGTGCCGTCGGTGCCGGTTGGCTGCTCTTCGGGGTGGCCCATCGGATTGTCTTCATTGATCGCCTCCGGGTGTTCATTTTTTTCACTCATCGATTGTTTCGGTATAAAAAATTAAGGAATCAGGATGGTGGAGCCGGTCGTTTTGCGCGCCTCCAGATCCATGTGTGCCTGTGCGACATCACTAAGAGCATAACGCTGATTGATGTCGATTATAATTTTTTTGCTGGTAATCATCTGGAATAAATCGGCGGCGGCGGCATCGAGATCGGCGCGCGTTCCGATGTAATGCGGCAGTGATGGCCGTGTAATGGACAACGAACCTCGCGAGGCCAGTTCATTTAAGCTAAACGGTGGCACTGTTCCAGACGAACTTCCGAAGCTGACCATTGTTCCAAGTGGCGACAAACAATCCAGCGAATCGATAAAGGTATCCTTGCCGATGGAGTCGAACACCACTGGAACGCCTTTGCCATGAGTAAATTCCTTAACCCGCTCGACGATATTCTCGGTCTTCGAATTAATCACGTGCGTGCAACCTGCGGCCAATGCCAACGCCTTTTTTTCATCCGAGCTGACCGTGCCGATCATATTTACACCCAGCGCACGCGCCCATTGCGCGGCGATCAGACCAACACCGCCTGCGGCAGCATGAAACAGGATGGTGTCACCCTCTTTAACCGGAAAGGTCCGTCTGAACAAATACTGCACGGTCAAGCCTTGCAACAGGGCAGCAGCGGCAATATCGAATGAAATCGCATCAGGCAATTTGACCAGCATTGCTGCAGGCATCAGGCGAACCTCAGAGTAGGAGCCATTTGGACGCCCCGCGTAAGCCACGCGATCACCGGGTTTAAACCCTAATACTCCCAGGCCGACTGCCTCGATTACGCCAGCGCCCTCTTGTCCTAAACCGCTCGGTAACGGTTGTGGATATAAGCCGATGCGGAAATAGACGTCAATAAAATTCACGCCGATTGCAGCGTGTCGAATCCGAACTTCGCCGGCTCCCGGCTCGCCAACTTCAACGTCAACATACTCCATCACCTCTGGACCACCGGTCTTACTGATTACGATTGCTTTAACCATTATTTTCTCGCTTCAAAATAAACAATTCTTTGTTGATAGATGTGATGCTAATAACTCGTGACCAATAACTCATGACTAATAACTATAATGGGCTAATTGGCACCAATTAAAAGGTACCGGGGTAGGCGCCACCGTCCAGCAGGATATTCTGGCCGGTTAAATATCCTGCATGCGCGCTGCACATAAATGCGCACATTGCTCCAAATTCCGGCGCCGTTCCAAACCGCTTTGCCGGTATCTGTGCAGCCCTTGCCTGTTGCACTTGTTCAATGCTGGTCCCGTTCGCAGAAGCAGAAGCGGCTTGCATTGATCGCAAGCGATCCGTGTCAAACGCGCCCGGCAATAAATTATTGATGGTCACGTTGTGGGCGACGGTCTTGCGCGCAATGCCGGCCACAAATCCGGTCAATCCCGAGCGCGCACCGTTAGAGAGCCCAAGGACATCAATCGGGGCTTTCACCGAACTCGATGTAATGTTCACGATGCGACCAAAGCCGCGTGCGATCATGCCATCCACGGTGGCTTTTATTAATTCAATCGGCGTCAGCATATTGGCATCAAGCGCCTTGATCCAGTCGTCCCGCTGCCAATCGCGGAAATCGCCCATTGGGGGTCCGCCAGCATTGGTCACTAAGATATCCGGCTGCGGGCATGCTGCCAACGCTAACGCCCGTCCCTCTATAGTAGTGATGTCACAGGCAACTGCAATCACAGCAACACCGTAGGCGTCGCGTAGCTCTTGCGCCGTCTGCTCCAGCGTTGCGGCGGTCCGTGCGACCAATACCAAATTGACGCCATCGGCCGCTAACGCTTCAGCACATCCACGTCCTAATCCTTTGCTGGCACCACACACCAGCGCCTGTTTGCCACGAATTCCCAGATCCATTTTTAAACTTCCTTTTTTAAACCTTCTTTTTGGAAATCAGATAAATGCCGGTTAATACCAAACCTGTGCCCGCCAGTTGAATGCTGGTGATGGGCTCATTCAATATGAGCGCGCCCAAAAACAGGGTAGAAACAGGTCCAACCATACCAGCCTGTGCCGAACTCGCGGCACCAATTCGTGCCACTGCAATCATTGTCAAAAATACCGGCAATACTGTGCAAAACAGCGCATTGATCAGAGACAGGCCATACACCCCGGTCGGTTGCGCTATCATCGAAATAGGACGCAGCAAAAGGAATTGCACGACGCAAGCAATGCACGAAATGCACATGGCGTAAGCGACCAGTCTTAAAGCGCCGACACGGCTGACCAACTCCCCCGACAGCAACAGATAAAACGAATAACTAATCGCCGCGCCAAGCACCAATGCGCTACCCAAACCGATGTCAGGACCTCCGAGTCGGACATCATGTAAAAACACCAGCACCGTGCCCAAATAAGAAAGTCCTAAAGCGCCCCACTCCAACAACGTGACCCGTCGCTGATAAAAGAAAAACGACAGCAATAAAACAAACGACGGCGTCAAAAACAAAATCAAGCGTTCCAGCCCCGCTGATATGTACTGCAAACCCAAAAAATCGAGAAAGCTCGATAGGTAATAGCCAACCAATCCCAATATGACGATACGTATTCGGTCGGCGTTCGCCAGCGGTGCTGCGGTCTTCGCCTTCCATAACGCTACCGCTAGAAACAGCGGAAACGCAAACAGCATTCGAAACATAATCAACGTCACGGCATCAACGTCGTATCGATAAATCAGTTTTGCCACTATCGCTTTGGCGGAAAAAAGAACGGCACCGATTATGCCAATGGCCAGCCCGGTAAGGTAAATCTTGCGGTCAACTGACGGCAACGGTATAGAGGTCATAATGGGATTGTAAAGGGTATAGATAAATTGCGTTTTGCTAGGGCGATTTGAGCTCCATGATCGACCAGGCTATCGTAACTGCTACAACTGCTGGCGTTGCTAAGCGGTTCGCTATGCCCTCTTCCGCCCTCATGGAAGGGCGAAGCGAATCAATCAGCGCTACGCCATAACATTAGTTTAAAGCACTTGCGCAAAGCGCTGCCTGATTGTTGCATTCGACACACGCAATTTTTTCAGGAGCGGTCGCTTGCGAATCAGCGCGCTTGATCACTTTCCTTTGAAAATTGACCCAAGTATGCCCCTGATAATTTGTCGCCCCAATTGCGAACCCATGGTTCTGGCAGCGGACTTCACAACGGTCTCAACAATCGAATCCCGACCTGCACTGGCGCTTTTTTCACCGCTTTTTCCACCGCTTTTTCCACTTAAGATGCTACCCAGCGTATCGCTCCAGGAGCCGCCAGCGGTGGGGGGCGTCGTGGGGGCGGTTGCGCCATCGGTCGACGGCGCTGCGATACGCCCCATCAGCTTTTCATACGCTGACTCGCGATCAATCGCGGTCTCGTACACACCGGCGACGATGGAAGCAGCGATTAACTGTTGGCGCTCTTCCTGCGAAATCGGTCCGATGTGCGATGCCGGTGGCAGAATATAAGCACGCTCAACGATCGTCGGACGCCCTTTTTCATCTAGGAACGATACCAATGCCTCGCCAACCCCAAGCTCGCTGATAACCTGCGCTGTATTGAGATCGGGATTAGCACGGAACGTATCTGCGGCGGCCTGGACCGCTTTTTGATCGCGCGGCGTATAGGCACGTAGCGCGTGCTGGACGCGATTGCCGAGCTGGCCCAGCACAGTATCGGGAATATCCAATGGGTTTTGCGTCACAAAATAGACGCCAACGCCTTTTGAGCGGATCAGACGCACCACTTGTTCAATTTTTTGAAGCAGCGGTTTGGGCGCTTCGGCAAATAGCAAATGGGCCTCATCAAAAAAGAATACTAGCTTCGGCTTATCCAGATCGCCAACTTCAGGAAGTTGTTCATACAGCTCCGACAGCAACCATAGGAGAAAAGTTGAATACAACCGCGGCGACTGCATTAACTTATCGGCCGCCAAAATATTCACTATTCCTTTACCTGCGCCATCGGTTTGCAACAAATCATCGATATTCAGCATGGGCTCACCGAAAAACGACTCGCCACCCTGTTCTTCTATACCGATCAATCCGCGCTGAATGGCGCCAATGCTGGCCGCAGAAATATTCCCGTATTCGGTTTTGAAGACGGCGGCATTGTCACCGACATGCCGCAACATTGCGCGTAAATCCTTGGTGTCGAGCAATAAAAGACCATTATCGTCAGCGATCTTGAACGCCAGTTGCAGCACGCCTTGCTGGGTATCATTCAGATTGAGCATGCGCGCCAACAATAGCGGCCCGAGGTCGGAGATCGTGGCCCGAATGGGATGGCCTTGCTGGCCGAACACATCCCAAAACGTCACGGGAGCGGCGGCCCATTGCGGCGCATCCAGGCCCAATGTTGCCAGGCGCTCGGTGAGTTTTACCGATGAGGTCCCCGCCATGGCGATGCCAGACAAATCACCTTTCACGTCGGCCATAAACACCGGTACGCCGATATCGGATAGCGCTTGCGCCAATACTTGCAGCGTTACCGTCTTTCCGGTCCCGGTTGCGCCGGTGATGCAGCCATGGCGGCTCGCCATCGCAGGCAACAAGGTCAGCGCATGTTGCGTATTTTTGGCAATCAGAAGTGGATTTAGCATGGTTTTGTTTGGCCTGAACGACGGTAAAGTCGATTTTTGAAAGAGCGCATTATGATAAAATGCTGCTTAATTATAGCTAACTACAGCAAGAAAGAACCATCATGGCGGGACACAGTAAATGGGCCAATATCAAGCATAAAAAGGCAGCCACCGATGCCAAACGCGGCAAAGTCTGGACCCGCTTGATCAAAGAAATCACCGTCGCTGCCCGCATGGGCGGCAGCGATCCCGACACCAATCCGCGCTTACGCCTTGCCGTCGACAAGGCGGGCGATGCCAACATGCCCAAGGATAACGTCGTCCGCGCAACTCAGCGTGGCGCGGGTGAGCTGGATGGTGTCAACTACGAAGAAGTGCGCTACGAAGGCTATGGCATCAATGGCGCAGCCATCATCGTAGAGTGCATGACTGACAACAAAATTCGCACCGTGGCCGAGGTCCGCCATGCATTTTTGAAGAATGGCGGCAATATGGGGACGGAAGGTTCCGTCGCCTTTATGTTCAAACATTGCGGTCAATTCCTCTTCGCGCCCGGTACCAACGAGGATGCATTGATGGAAGCGGCGCTGGAAGCTGGCGCGGACGACGTCATCACCGATGAAGAAGGCGGAATCGAAGTCTTGTGTGCGCCGTTCGAGTTTTCGGTCGTGAAATCGGCACTAGAAAAAGCGGGCTTTAAAGCGGAAATGGCGGAAATCATCATGAAACCAGCGATCGAAACCATGTTTGCGGGCGAAGATGCCGCCAAAATGCAAAAGCTGCTGGATGCGCTGGAAAATCTGGATGATGTTCAGGAAGTATTTAGCAATGCAATCATTGAAGACCATTAACAGGGCAAAAGGGTTATTGCGGGAAGGGATTGTAGTGATTGCAACGACATAGGCCGTTTGTCATCACTTCTTCCAACTACTAAAAACCCTTATCTAAAACTACTTTTACAACCATTTGGCGGCGCGCCTGTTGGCAACCAAATTAGCAATAAATGAGTAAAACCGGACACTTATGAAAATTCTCGTCGTTGGCTCTGGTGGCCGTGAACATGCACTGGCGTGGAAAATCGCCCAATCACCTCGCATCCAAACTGTCTTTCTTGCGCCTGGCAATGGCGGCACCGCTCTTGATTCTCGCCTGGAAAATGTCAATATTACCGACTATTCGGAGCTGGCAGACTTTGTTGAAAAAGAGCACATCGCTTTAACTGTCGTCGGACCGGAAACCCCTCTGGCTGGCGGGATCGTGAACGTCTTTCGCGACCGTGGCCTTAAAATTTTTGGGCCAACCAAAGAAGCAGCGCAACTCGAAAGCTCCAAGGATTTTGCCAAAGCTTTCATGCAGCGCTATAAGATTCCGACTGCTGATTACCAAACCTTCACGGATGTAGAAGCGGCGCATCGCTACCTCGACCAAAAAGGCGCGCCAATTGTGATCAAAGCCGATGGTCTTGCTGCAGGGAAAGGCGTAGTCGTTGCGATGACACCAGAAGAAGCACATGCCGCAGTGGACATGATGCTGGCTGACAACAAATTCGGTGCCGCTGGCTCCAGTGTTGTCATCGAAGATTTCCTGACTGGCGAAGAGGCCAGTTTTATCGTCATGGTCGATGGCCGCAATATCCTTGCCCTTGCCACGAGCCAGGATCATAAACGCTTAAAAGATAACGATCAGGGGCCAAATACTGGCGGCATGGGAGCCTATTCGCCAGCACCTATTGTCACCCCCGCCGTACATGCGCGCGTCATGCGCGATATCATCACGCCAACCATTCAGGGAATGGCCAAGGAAGGCAATCCATTTACCGGCTTTTTATACGCCGGTTTAATGATTGACGACAAAGGAAATCCGAAGACGATCGAGTTCAATTGCCGGATGGGCGATCCTGAAACCCAACCCATCATGGCGCGTCTTAAAACCGATCTGCTGATGGTAATGGAGCATGCGGTCAACAATACGCTCGACACCATTGAACTGGAGTGGGATCGTCGCACTGCGTTGGGGGTTGTCATGGCGGCGGCGGGGTATCCCGATGCGCCACGCAGCGACGATCTGATTTCTGGTATCCCACCTGAGAACGCCGACACAGTGACTTTCCACGCTGGGACCACGCTGACGGGCAACCGATTAACCACTTCTGGCGGCCGTGTGTTATGCGTAGTCGGATTGGGTGATAGCGTTAAGGTCGCCCAGAAACACGCCTACAACATCGTTGACACGATCCATTTCAGCGGCGCCCAATTCCGCCGGGATATTGGTTGGCGGGCAATAAAACGCCCGGGATAAAAATAGCAGGGATAACGGACAATGGCTGCAATCGGCGATCGAAGCCAAGGCAAACAGGTGAAATTCCCCGAAACAGGCCAATAGGGGAATTTTCACGACGCTGACTTCAGTGTTGTCCGGGAATCAAGCGCCGAACTACCGAATATTCACCCGGGAAGTATTCTTTTTATAACTTATATCGGCAGCAGGGTTGAGGCAGCGTCAATTTGTACCAATTGCTATCGATAGACGCCGATAAGCGTCTGGAATCGTTCATCCTTTGCCATTCCGCTATCAAGGACCGTCCCGGCAAGGTACAATCCCGGTTACCCCGTAAATACTAAGATGCGCGCACAACGATGCGCGATTTTTTTGCAATTTGTGCATTCCTTGCCCATTAACGTAATGACATCAATTATTCCGTCCCCATCGGCGGTTAAAGCTTACTTGCTGGATCTCCAGGCCCGCATTGTGGCTGCCATGGAAAGTATCGACGGTAAGCCGTTCGGCACCGATAGTTGGGAGCGCCCTGAAGGGGGCGGCGGTATTTCGCGCATCATCGAGGAAGGCAATGTGTTTGAGCGTGGCGGCGTCGGCTTTTCGCACGTTATGGGAAAAACACTTCCGCCCTCAGCCACTGCCAGTCGTCCTGAACTCGCTGGCCGCCAATGGGAGGCCATGGGAGTGTCGCTGGTCATGCACCCGCGGAATCCACATGTACCGACGATTCACATGAACGTGCGGTTTTTTACCGCCACGGCAGAGGGCCAGGAACCAATCTGGTGGTTTGGCGGTGGGCTCGACCTGACGCCCTATTACGGCTCCGAGCAGGATACGCGTCACTTTCATCGCACTTGTCGCGACGCCCTGATGCCATTCGATACCGATGCCGATAAAACTTCGGATCGCGCCTTATACCCGCGTTTCAAGAAATGGTGCGATGACTATTTTTATTTAAAACATCGCCAGGAACCACGTGGCGTGGGGGGTATTTTCTTTGACGATTTCAATCAGCTCGGCTTCGCACAAAGCTTCGCTATGATGCAGAGTGTTGGCAACGCTTTCATTCCGGCGTACCGGCCGATTTTAGAAAATAACAAAGAAATTTCGTTCACAGAACAGCAGCGCGATTTTCAAGCTTATCGTCGCGGACGCTATGTTGAATTCAATCTAGTGTATGATCGCGGCACTTTGTTCGGGTTGCAATCCGGTGGCCGTACCGAATCGATCCTGATGTCGATGCCGCCAGTGGTTAAATGGCGTTACAACTGGACCCCGGCCGCAGGAAGCCCTGAAGCCAGGTTATATTCCGACTTCCTGATTCATCGAGACTGGGTTTGACATGCGTCCCGATCAGCCTTCACGTTGTTGCGTCGCGGTTTTGGGCGGTAGTTTTGATCCGGTTCATAACGGTCATGTCGCCCTGGCCCGGTATTTTGTCACATTGTTGGCACCAGACCTCTTACGCGTCATCCCGACAGGTAATCCCTGGCAAAAGCACGGCTTAGAAGCGAGCGCCGTGGATCGGGTAGAAATGGTACGGCGCGCTTTCAGCGACCAAGCCGTCGAGGTCGTCATAGACCAGCAAGAAATCGAACGACAAACGGCGACTTTCACAATCGATACGTTGCAATCGTTACGGACTGAACTGGGTCCGGAAGCATCCATTATATTTTTGATGGGTGCTGACCAGTTACAACATCTGAATACTTGGCAGGGTTGGGACAAACTGTTCAATTATGCGCATCTGGGAGTAGCGTCCCGGCCCGGCTTTGCGTTGGATGCATCACAGGTACCGCCCGAGGTCACGCGCGAATTTACGCGCCGCGCAGCGACCCCCGAGCAGATTCGCCAGAGTCCGCACGGATTGACCTATCTGGCGGAGAACCTATTTGTAGATATATCAGCAACAAACATTCGTGCTGCATTGCACTCTGGCAAAAGACCAGATTCGCTGATTCCAGCGGTAGTGCTAGACTATATTGAACAACACCATCTTTATAAGAATTAAATGGAAATCAAAAAACTGCAAAGCCTCGTCATTGATGCTCTCGAAGATGTCAAAGCGCAAGAAATTCGCGTATTTGATACCTCCCATCTGACCAGCCTGTTTGATCGCATCGTGGTCGCATCCGGTACCTCCAATCGTCAAACCAAAGCGCTTGCCGCGTCGGTACGTGACAAGGTCAAGGAAAACGGCGGCAATATTTTAAGCGTTGAAGGCGAAGGTACTGGCGAATGGGTGTTGGTCGACCTGGGTGACATGGTGGTTCACATCATGCAACCGGCAATTCGTGCGTATTATCGTCTGGAAGAAATTTGGGGCGAAAAAGAAGTCAAGTTTGGTGCTGCTAAACGGGTAACGAAACTTGCCGACGCTGAAGATAACGCAGCGGCGAAAAAGGTTTCTCGTCATCTGACCACGTCACAAGCGCTGGCGCCAGAAGTAGATGCACCGACAAGAGCACCCGCACGCAAGAAGCCGGTAAAAACCGATGCCAAAAAAGCAGTCGGCAAAACCATCAAGGTAGCTTCGTCGAAAAGCGTCACGACCAAAAACGCCGCGCACAAAGCAGCCACTACACCGAAGAAAGCGCCAGCAAGAAAAGCGCCAACAACGGCCAAACGTGCGCCAGCTAAACCAAAAGAAGAAGCTTAATTCACTACCGTGCAGCTTATTATCGCTGCGGTCGGACATAAAATGCCGGCCTGGATTGAGACTGGATTCGGCGAGTATGCCAAGCGCATGCCGCCGGATTGCAGGATCGTCCTCAAAGAAATCAAGCCAATTGAACGCTCCGGCAGTAAAACGGCAGAGACTGCCATGGCGCTCGAGCGCGCTCGAATCGAAGCGGTGCTGCCGAAAGGCGTCCGTATCGTGGCTTTGGACGAGCATGGTAAAGACCTGACCTCTGTGCAACTATCGCAACATCTGACGCAATGGCAGCAGGATGGCCGCGACGTTGCTTTCATTATTGGCGGTGCTGATGGCCTTGATCCGGTGTTTAAAGCAAAAGCCGACACGCTGCTTCGCATCTCCAGTTTGACCTTGCCGCACGGCATGGTGCGAGTACTCCTTGCCGAACAGCTTTATCGCGCCTGGTCGATTACCCAAAATCATCCCTATCATCGGATTTAGTTGACCGGATCTTAGTCCGGCAGGTATGAGTTCGACCAAAAATGAGGTAAATTAGGCTACCTGACTTAGCAGGTCAACTTGAAAATTTCTAGTGCCCAAGCAATGAAAATCTGGAACCAGAAAATTTATCTTGCATCGAAAAGTCCGCGCAGACGTGCGCTTTTACGCCAGATCGGCGTCGATTTCGAACTGCTATTATTACGCGAGCACACCGAGCGCGGACCAGATGTCAGCGAGGAAGTGTTTGCCAACGAGCAGCCAACCGCTTACGTAGAGCGCGTGACGATGGAGAAAGCCGCGTTTGCGCTAAAGACCATGCAGTGGCGAAAATTGCCGACGCGGCCGATCCTCTCCGCAGATACTACCGTCACCATCGATAGTCGTATATTGGGAAAACCTGCCAACGCCGCAGAAGCGGCGCAGATGTTACAGCAACTTTCCGGCCGTACACATCAGGTGTTAACCAGTGTCGTTGTCATGCATGAACTGCAATTCTGGCAAGTCACCAACGCATCCGAAGTTACTTTTCAAACCCTGAGCGATAACATGATCCGCACCTATTGCGCCACTGCCGAACCTTATGACAAGGCCGGTGGCTATGGAATTCAGGGCTTCGCTGCCGTCTTCATCAAACGCATCAATGGCAGCCATTCCGGCATTATGGGCTTGCCCCTTTTTGAGACCGCTCAACTACTACAACAGGCAGGGATCGATATTCTATGAGCGAAGATATACTAGTCAACATCACCCCGCAAGAAACCCGTGTGGCACTGATTTTCCAGGGTGCTGTCCAGGAGTTACATATTGAACGAACCTTATCGCGCGGGCTCGCCGGGAATGTCTATTTAGGTAAAGTTGTGCGTGTTTTACCTGGCATGCAATCGGCGTTTATCGATATCGGACTGGAGCGGGCGGCCTTTTTGCACGTCGCCGATATATGGGAAGCCAGAGCACGTGGGTTGCCACCAACGGAAAATCAGCCGACGATACCGATGCCAATTGAAAAGTTGTTATTCGACGGGCAACCGCTGATGGTACAGGTCGTCAAAGACCCGATCGGCACCAAGGGCGCGCGGTTATCCACGCAAATTTCGATCGCCGGGCGGATGCTGGTGTACCTGCCGCAAGATAGCCACATTGGCATTTCTCAACGCATTGAGAACGAGGCAGAGCGAGATCTATTGCGGACCAAAGTCCAGCAATTGCTACCTCCTGAGGAAAAAGGCGGCTTCATCATCCGCACCATGGCTGAGGATGCTTCCGATACCGATCTGCAGATGGATATCGAATACCTTCGCAAAACCTGGTCTTCGATCACGCAATTGGCCAAGAGCCGCCCCGCTCCAACGTTATTACATCAGGATCTCAGCCTGGCGCAACGCGTACTGCGTGATTTTGTCGATGATAAAACCACGAGTATTCAAGTCGACTCGCGTGAAAATTTTCAGAAGCTGCAACAGTTTGCAGCGACCTATACGCCATCCGTCAATGCACGCCTGATCCACTACACCGGCGAGCGACCATTGTTTGACCTGTACGGCGTGGAAGAAGAAATTCTGAACGCATTGAGTCGACGCGTACCGCTTAAATCGGGCGGCTATCTGATCGTCGATCAGACTGAGGCAATGACCACGATCGATGTCAACACGGGCAGCTTCGTCAATGGTCGCAACTTTGACGACACCATCTTCAAGACGAATCTGGAAGCGGCCCACGCCATCGCTCGACAGCTGCGATTACGCAACTTGGGTGGCATCATTATTCTCGACTTTATCGACATGGAAAATGTTGAACATAAGACGGCGGTCCTATCCGAACTCAACAAAGCGTTATTGCGTGACCGTACCAAAAAATCTGTTTCTGATTTTTCAGCGCTCGGTTTGGTGGAAATGACACGCAAACGCACACGCGAATCGCTGGCACACATTCTGTGCGAAACCTGCTCGGTCTGCAATGGTAAAGGGCAGGTTAAAACTGCGCGTACCCTGTGCTACGAAATCTTGCGAGAAGTGCTGCGCGAAGCAAAGCAATTCAACCCGCGTGAATTCCGCATTCTCGCATCACAAGCAGTGGTAGATATGTTTCTTGAGGAAGAGTCGCAGCATTTGGCGATGCTTGGCGATTTCATCTCCAAGCCGATTTCATTGCAGGTAGAAACAGTTTACCCGCAAGAGCAGTACGACATTATTTTGATGTAAGCTTCCAGGACAGTTCAATGCATCCAGCTCTAGACGATCTTTCTCAGCCCTCTGATGAGTCAACGCCACGCTCTTTTCATATAGCCTTCTGTGTCGACGACCATTACTGTCGCAGCATGGGGGCAACGATCACGTCGATCATCGACAACAATCCCGGAGTTGATTTCACGTTCCACGTTTTTGGATTTTCGATTTCTGAAGATAACCGCCAACGCTTCAATCGGCTGACGGTCAAATATGGCGTGGCAACGCACATTCATATTATTGACCCCGATATTTTTAAGCCGTTTGCGCACATCTCACAATTTTCATACTATTCTCCGACGATCTTCACGCGTCTGTTGATTCCGTCAACGTTGCAAGGCATCACGGATAAAGTCCTGTATCTGGATGCCGATATTTTGTGCTTGGGAAGCATCGTTGAGCTGATGCAACTGGATTTCGGTGACAGCGCTGCAATCGTTGTTCCGGACGCGGATGAGACCACACGCAGGCGTTGCGCTGCGCTGCATCTTTCATCACAACGTTATTTCAACTCCGGCGTGATGTATATGAATGTCGATCAGTGGATGGCCCAAGAGATCACCGAAAAGACCATTCATTCGATTTTAGAAAACGGTAAAAATTACAGATTTCCCGATCAGGATGCACTCAATGTGGTGCTTGAAGGAAAAATTAAGTACACCGACAGAAAATGGAATTTTCTTTACGACCTGATTCACGATCTTGAGAAAGACAAAAGGCAGATGCGGGATATTGGCCCGATTGGCTTTATCCATTTCGCTGGCGCCGTGAAGCCTTGGAACGACTGGTGTCTGCATGCATCAACCGACCTCTTCATCAAATATCACAAGCTCTCGCCGTGGGCCGATATCGCCTTGGACCCGGAGCCGAGAAATTATAAAGAGATGCGCATGTTCTCGCGCTTCCTGATGAAACGAGGACAGGTCTTCAATAGCTTCAGGTGGTATATGAAATATCTTGCAGCGCGCTAGTATACGCAATTAACAGAAGCGGGAAGCACAGCGGACAATCCAGCGAAGAACGCGACCAAACCATTATTAACCTTAGGTAGGCGGCAAGCAACCAGCGCATTTGATGCTGCTGTGGGTTTTCCAATTACGTCATACATCGATTACAAATGGCAATAACAAGCGCACACATTTTAATATGCCGCACTGACAACATCGGTGATGTCATGCTAACGCTACCCATTGCTGCTCGCCTGAAGCAGCAATTTCCCTCGATTAAAATAAGTTTTCTTTGTCGGGCTTATGCGGCACCGGTCGTAAGACATTGTCGCAGCGTTGACGAGGTCGTGGAACTGGAAAGTTTCCTGGCTGACCCCACCGCCTATTTTGCTCAGGCTGGCGTTGATACTATTATCATTGCCCAACCGGTCCAGCTTCTGGCGAAGCTGGCATTCAAGGCCAAAGTCCCAAATCGCATTGGAAATGCCCGTCAAAAGCTTTACCAATTATTTTATTGCAATCGCCGCGTGCGCTTCAAAAAGGGAAATTCGGAACATCATGAGGCGCAATTCAATTTTGAATTTCTGCGCCCTTTTGGTCTGAAAACGATTCCCGACCTGACTGAAATCGCATCGCTTTATGACTTTGACATTCCCGATAACGAAGAAGTGAACAGCCTTTTGGCGCAACATCCGTTCAACCTGATTATCCACACCAAGTCCAATGGGCACGGTCGTGAATGGCCGATTGCACATTATGTCACGCTCGCGAAAGAACTCAGCGCGCA
Organism: Glaciimonas sp. PAMC28666; assembly: GCF_016917355.1. GTDB lineage: Bacteria > Pseudomonadota > Gammaproteobacteria > Burkholderiales > Burkholderiaceae_D > Glaciimonas. The sequence continues at coordinate 1,155,699 of NZ_CP070304.1, forward strand.
CAAAGATATACAGTTATGGCTGACCGGCAGCGCCGCTGAAGGCGCGTGGCTGGCGGAAAACGCGGCAGAACTGTTGAAGTTACCCAACGTAAGTAATGTTTGCGGCCGCTTCACGCTTGACGTCTTAACGTCTTTCATTAAAGCGGCGGACGGTCTTATCGCCAGCGGCACAGGTCCCCTGCATATTTCTGCGGCAATCGGGCAACGCACGCTCGGCTTGTTTCCACCGATCCGCCCCATGCATCCGGGAAGATGGGCGCCAGTAGGGACGCACGCACAAAGTTTATGCATCCCCACCGATTGCACCGGATGTAAAGACATCGACGCAGCCCAGTGCGCCTGCATGCAGAAGATCGCTCCGCACTCTGTCGCCCGGATAGTCCTGGGTTGGTATGGGGAAGCAAACCCGGAAGCAGTCCCGGCAATGCGCTGAACTTCACCTCATTCAGCGCATTCCGGTAGCCTGCAATCAGGCATCGGGAAAAACGGCGATCACCTGATTAACGGTAATCGCCTTTACCCAATCCCTGCGATTAAGCGCCGTTACGACAATGCTGTTGGCCTTGTCGATGGGTGCCCACTCAGGATTTTTTTGGCGCATCAATGCGATCACCGGCACATGCACGGCGTTCGCCAAATGCATCACTGCCGTTTCCACTGAGATGATCAAATCGCACTCATGTAGTATTGCCGGTAGCTGGAAGAAATTCTCCTGCGCGCTAAACAGTTGGAAACGATCCAATTTTTGGTGATCGAAAAACGTTTTGGCAGCATCCATTTCCTCAGGGACCACGTTCACCACAATGGCGGTATCGTGCCAGCCATCTCGCTCCCTGATGGCAGTCGCCAGTTCCATTACACGCTCGAGAGGCCAGCAGCGCTTCTTGGTTTTTGCGTAGGGGTTGATGAAGACCAACTTTGATTGCTGCTTGGATTGCTGCTTCAGTTCTGGCGCGGTGCTGGTGGCTCCGCTTTCCCGCGCAAATCCCCATTCGCGTAATTGTTGCTTCGCGTAGTCAGTCCATCGATCAGGAATTTGAACAAAAGGCAAACGCGCGGAGGGTAATGTAACAAACCCAAACAAGCGTTCGAACCAGCTCGCATAAATATCGCTGATATGCAATCCCGGGCGCGATGCGGCATCCGGATCAAGGGCTGCATCCAATTTACGATATGCCAGATGTTTATGCACCGCAAAAAGACTCGCCGATTTTTTCATGCCTACGACAAAACCTTGTGGGCTGATTTCACGCGCGAGCGATGCGTACAGCGGCGGCCGCAACGTTGAAAGCGACACTACGAGCGGATAGGCTTCTAACTGGGCTTCTTTTATCGATTGCTGAAATAACGGCGGACTGTAGGTTTGATTGTAAAGCTTGGCCACAAACGGACACGCCGCGACCCAATCGTACAATGCATATTTTTTTAGATAAACCCAGCTCTCCGGGCGATTGGTGCGGCGCACTTCATCAATCCAGATATGGATTTTGATATGAGGATAAGCCTCTGAAAACGACCGAAAACAGTTCTGAAGATAAGTGAAATCGCCCAGAGCGAGATGGGCGATGAACAGAATCTTGTCCGCTTTTTTTAATACGTCGCTTGGAACCAGCTGTGTCACCATAAAATTTTGAACTCGCGTAGATGGATTTAAGGTGCAGTCGAATGCGTTAATCGAACGTCGATCGAGCAAATATCGACCCAATACCGGATAGCCCGCAGGGCAACAATCACGTCTCTACGTTGGCCGCCTCGTTGGAAAATTGCAGTCGATACAGATTGGCATAAGCGCCCTGCTTTTCAAGTAATTCGTCGTGCGTCCCAACTTCCACAATCCGCCCGGATGAGAGCACCACAATGCGGCTGGCACGCTCAATGGTGGATAGCCGATGGGCGATCACAAACGTCGTGCGGCCTTCCATTAATTTATCCAGTGCGGCTTGTACGGCGCGTTCGGACTCGCTATCCAGCGCTGATGTCGCCTCATCCAGAATCAGAATCGGGGCATCCTTGTAGATCGCCCGCGCCATTGCCAGGCGTTGCCGTTGGCCGCCCGAGAGGCGCGAACCGTTATCACCCACCTGCGTTTCCAGCCCGTCTGGCAAACTCGCGATCATATCCGTCAGATAAGCGGCCTTCGCTGCTGCCTCAATCCGCCCTCGATGTGGCGTGCTGTCACCATAGGCGATGTTTGCAGCGATTGTATCGTCGAACAGGATTACGTTTTGACTCACCATCGCGATTTGCGCGCGCAAACTCGTCAGGGATATGGTTTCAATCGGCTCGCCATCCAGCAAAATCTGGCCCGCGGAAAGCGCGTAAAAGCCGGGTATTAAATTCACCAGCGTCGATTTTCCGCCGCCCGACATTCCAACAAATGCAATCGTTTCGCCTGGCTCGACGCTAAGATTAATGCCATCCAAAGCCTTCGCCTCTTGCCCCGGATACGAAAAACTCACATCAACCAAATCGATCTTGCCCCGCGCACGCTGATCAAGCTCTTTACCGTCGGACCTTTCAACCTGGCTATCAATGAGCGTAAATACCGCTTCCGCCGCCGCCATGCCGCGTTGCAACGGACCATTTACTTCTGCCAGTTGCTTCAAAGGCGCCAACAAAGCAATCATCGCGGTAAAGAAGGAAATGAAGCCACCGACGGTAATCTGATTGTGGCTGGACTGAATCAAAGCCATCATGATCATGACGGACATCGCGCATGCCGTCATGATTTGTGTCACCGGCACCGTCGCAGCAAAGGTCGTGGTCAGTCGCATACTGAATTGACGGAGATGATCGGCGCTCGCCTCGAAGCGCTTTTTTTCGTAATCCTGACCACCGAAAATCTTGATGACCTGCTGCGCGCGGGTCGTCTCTTCAATCACTTGCGTCAGTTGCGCATTGACGTTCAACGCATCTTTATTCAGTTTTTTCAGGCGTTTTCCGGTGGTGCGCACAACGACCATCATCAGCGGCATGAGCACCAATGCGACTATCGTCAAGCTCCAGCTGATATATAGCATGTAAGCCAGCAGACCGATTACCGTCAATACGCAGCGCACAATCGAAGTAAAGAGCTTGCTGATCATGTCAATGATCTGCTGGACTTCGAACATGATCGAATTGATCACGCGCCCCACCGTGTAAGTCGCGTGAAAATCAATCGGCACGTTCAGCAAGCGACTAAACATTTGCCGACGCAATGTGTTGAGCACTCTGGTAGACACCCAGTTGGTCATGTAAGTGGTCAAAAATGTGGAAGCACCACGTGCCACAAAGGCGCCGACCACTGCAACCGGTACCATCCACAATGGGAATGTGGGCTTTTCGACAAACCCGTGATCGAGCAATATTTTAAAAATATAGGCCACCAGCGGCTCTGTCGCTGCGGTTACAACCATCCCCAGGAAAGCCAGCGCCAACCGTTTTTTATAAGGACGATGAAATGTTGCCAGTCGTTTGAAATACGTCGAATACGATGGTGCGGTCATGGTTGATTCGATTCAAGTTCTTTTTTTCGTTTAATAATGCAGGCAAGAAACGTCGCTACGCTCATTGTGTAAAATCCACCAAGTACAGTCCAAAAGAACATCAGATCGGTCAGGCCATATATAAAAAACCCTATGCATAGCGTTAACCCAAGTGCTGCGGCAGTTCTTACATCTTCGTCCGCATGCCGGAACTCGCGAGCAAAATAATAGCCAGGTACACAATAAAGCGAAACGCTTGCGAGCAATCCGAATATTCCGAGAATAGCCATATTGAACAAGATCTCATTATGCGAATGCGCAAAAGCCGCCGCCGCCGGGCTAACTATCTTACGGGAGACCAGCTCATTGACGCCACTGCTGTAATTCTCTCGTCCGATACCGACGATCGGATGTTCTTTGAATAAAATCCAGGCTGCATTCCATAACTGCAGCCGAATACCCACGGACGTGTCAGCATTTGCCCCATCGTTGTACAGAGAGACATCGGTCTTGACATCTTCCAACCTGTTTTGCACACTGCTACTCAATGTCCCTATGCTGATTAATACGACAAGAGCGATTACCGCGATCGCCAGCTTGTGCCGGACATGAATATTATTAAAGAACAAAAATGCGACCACCAGAAAAAAGGGAATTGCGATCCAGCTTCCTCTGGTTTGTGCCAGATAGGTGACATATATCCCTAAACAACACGTTAATACTTTGAGGCCAAATATCCATTTAGCGCGACGTTCGTTCCAGCCGAATGAAATTAATGCCATGCTGCCGAGTAACAACGCAATATTAGAAAATGCAATAGTTGATAAAAATCCTATATTTCCAAAGCGGTTTATGCCGCCGGTAGTAAGCATGTAAGCTTTTACCACCGCTGCCAGGACGCCGATAATGAAAGCCCATTGAACATTCTTGAGATAGCGCAGGGGAACACTGAGTACCACCCAAAAAATGGGTGCAAACACAGCAAGTCTGAGCGCTCTGTCATATTGCTTGAATTGATAGTCGCCGCTGACAATTTGGTTGATTAGTACGGCGAACAGCAGCGAAGCCATCGCAAGATGAAGCGGCCAGTATTGCCTTAACAGTTGCCCAAAGGATGTATCCATCGGCTTGAACCGGCAAATCAAAGCCGCAATGCTGCATAGGAAAAGCAAATACAAACAGGCGTTGCCTGCATTATGCAGAACGATTGATAACGCGGGAAAAAGCGTGATAACAAGCATCACGGGCCACTTCAAATAGGACAAATTTCTTCTCCGAATAGTTATTTTTTGTTGGACCGCCTGATACCGGAGTTTCCTGCACAAGGTCTAAATTGCTGCTGTTTGGTGCTGTTCGTAGTAATTGACGGTAATGCTGTTCATACCTCGCTAGTATTCGATCAGCACCGACTCACGTCCCAGTCTGTCTGCCAAAGAACTTTGCAGGCCATCACTCGGCGAAACCCGCCATCCGTCGCCGAACAGTATTTCGCACCCTACCCCGCCTCCGGTATAGCGTACCGTCAGCGGCAAGCCGGCATCGGAGCGGTGCGACGCCAACATGGCTTTAAGCTCAATAACGTCAATCTGTTGTTTAGATGCCGTAAGTGACAGCACAAACTGGCGCCCATAGTGAATTCGGGCGGCTGCTATATCCATCACCTTTTCTGCGGATATACGTAAGCCGCCATTAAAACGGTCTTCCGAGACCTTCCCTTGTACCACTAAAAACTCGTCTTCCTTGAAGAAGCCTTTATTCGGTTCGAATTGCTCGTTATAAACTGTCACATCAACCGATGCGCTGCCGTCGTCCAATGTCACGATGACCATTTTTCCACGTTGGGTCATTTGCGTCCGCATGCCCGATATAATTCCTGCGAGCGTTCGTGCATCGCGTGACGGTTCCAAATTGCCCAGTGGTGTGCGGGCAAAGCGACGCGCTTCAGGTGCATAGATATCGAATAAATGGCCTGACAGGTAAAATCCCAGCGCGAGTTTTTCTTCCGTAAGCTTTTTACGGTCGGTCCACGGCGCTGCTTTGACGTACTCCGGCGGTTGTTCAAGATCGCTGTCATCACCACCAAACAAACTCACCTGATTTGCGGCTGCCAGTTTTTGATCGGCGGCTTCCATCGCTAATGGTACGGAGGCTAGCAAGATGCCACGGTCTACGTTGAAACAATCAAATGCACCGGCGCGAATTAATGATTCGATCGTGCGCCGATTGATCTGACGTTTATCGACCCGCACACAGAAATCAAACAAATCGACGAAAGGCTTTACGTTACGCGCAGCGACAATGGCTTCAATCGCGTTCTGACCGGAGCCTTTAACCGCACCCAAACCGTAACGAATGAACGCAGCCTTTTTACCGGCTTCGGCTTCGGGCGTAAAGCGATATTCGGACAAATTGATATCCGGTGGCAGCAAAGTCAGCTTGCAAATATCCAGCGAGTCTTCCACCAGAATCTTTACTTTTTCAGTGTCATCCATTGCCAGTGACAAGTTGGCCGCCATGAATGCTGCAGGATGATGGGCTTTTAAGTAAGCGGTGTGATACGACAGCAACGCGTAAGCGGCAGCATGCGATTTATTAAAACCGTAGCCCGCAAATTTTTCCATCAGATCGAAAATCTCGTCGGCCTTGGCTTCGGTCAGACCATCTTTGGCCGCACCATCGCGGAAGATCTGACGATGTTCTGCCATCTCCTCAGCCTTTTTCTTACCCATCGCGCGGCGCAGCAAATCGGCACCGCCGAGCGAGTAACCGCCCACGACCTGCGCCATCTGCATGACCTGCTCCTGATAGACCATGATGCCGTAGGTTTCAGACAAAATACCTTCGGTACGCGGATCAGGATAATCGAATCGTTCGCCGTGCTTACGTTTGCAAAAATCGGGAATCAGGTCCATCGGTCCGGGACGATACAGCGCCACCAGCGCAATAATGTCTTCAAAACGATCTGGACGCGCATCCTTCAGCATGCCCTGCATGCCGCGGCTTTCCAGCTGAAAGACAGCGACGGTTTTTGCTGCGGTCAACAACTGATAAGAAGCCCGGTCGTTCAACGGCAATTTTTCCAGGCTGAAATCCGCCATAGCGGGATCAAGCTGCTTAATGTAGCGCACCGCACGATCAAGAATGGTCAGCGTAGTCAGCCCCAAAAAGTCGAACTTCACCAGACCGACCGCTTCCACGTCGTCTTTGTCGTATTGCGATACCACACCAGCATCGCCGCCTTGGGTATACAGCGGACAAAAGTCGGTCAACTTTCCGGGCGCAATCAATACACCACCCGCATGCATCCCGATATTTCGGGCGATCCCTTCAACCTGCTGGGCCAGACTCAATAACTGTTTGACCTCTTCCTCGTTTTCCAGGCGTTCAGCCAGCATCGGCTCTTCTTTGATCGCGTCTGCAATCGTCACGTGCTTGCCGGGTTTGAAAGGAATTAGTTTGGAAATGCCATCACAAAAGTTATAGCCAAAATCGAGCACACGACCAACGTCACGAATCGCCCCTTTGGCGGCCATCGTTCCGAAAGTAGCAATTTGCGACACTGCTTCCTTACCGTACAGATCCTTAACGTGCTGGATAACCCGGTCACGGCCTTCCTGGCAAAAGTCGATATCGAAATCGGGCATCGAAACCCGTTCAGGATTAAGAAATCGCTCGAACAGAAGGTTGTATCGCAGCGGATCAAGGTCTGTAATCTGCAGCGAATATGCCACCAGTGAACCTGCGCCAGAGCCACGACCCGGTCCCACCGGCACGCCGTTATCTTTCGCCCAGCGAATAAATTCAGCAACGATCAAAAAGTATCCGGGAAAACCCATCTTAACGATCGTGTCAATTTCAAACTTTAAACGATCTTGATAGCGCTGCCGATTCTGTTCGCGTTTCTCTTCATCGGGAAATAGATGCAGCATGCGCATCTCTAGCCCGTCTTTTGATTGCTGATCCAAAAATTCGCCAATCGACATGCCCTCAGGCGTCGGAAAATCTGGAAGTTGCGGCTTGCCGAGTTGCAGCGATAAATTGCAACGCTTGGCGATTTCAACGGAATTCTGTAGCGCGGCTGGTATGTCAGCAAACAACGCGGCCATTTCGGCCTGCGTTTTAAAACATTGCTGATCGTTAAACCGTCGCACGCGGCGCGCATTTGCCAGCATCTCGCCTTCAGAAATACAGGTGCGGGCCTCGTGCGCGATAAATTCCTCTTTATCGAGAAACTGGATAGGATGGGTCGCCACCACGGGGAGCTGAAGTTCGGATGCCAATGCAACCGCGTGGCGCACGTTAGCCTCCATATTCGGCTGATCGGCGCGCTGCACTTCGATATAAAAACTGTCAGGGAAAATGGTCATCCAATGCTGCGCGCAACGTTTCGCCGCTGCCAGATTGCCATTATCAATGGCAATTCCAACGTCGCCGAAATGCGCGCCTGACAAAGCGATAAGACCATTCCCGCTAGCCTGATTCTGGAGGTCTTCAAGCCACTCAGAGCGAATTTCAGCGCGACCGCGATGCAGATTTTCAATCCAGGCTTTAGACAACAGTTCGCAAAGTTGCAGATAGCCGACACGGTTCTTCGCCAGCAAGAGCAATCGTGATGGCTTATCGCGGACTTCGTCGTTGGTGATCCAGACGTCGCAACCGATGATAGGCTTGACGCCTTTGCTGCGCGCGGCTTTATAAAACTTCACCATACCAAACAGGTTGGCAAGATCGGATATCCCTAGCGCGGCTTGCTGATCGTCGGCAGCGGCTTTAATTACGTCGTCGATGCGCACTAAGCCATCGACAATTGAGTATTCGGAATGCAGGCGGAGATGTGTAAATTGCGGTGTCGTCATAGCCCGTATTTTACCCCGCCGCCCGCCCTGAATCGGCTTTCGCACAGCAAATCACGTCGAAAAGTCCTGTCGCGTTTATAATACTGTTAAATCAATGACTTACAGCAACGTCAGAGATACTTCAAAGACCCCCGGAAAATCAAGCTTATGTCGTCCACACAACATTACGTCAACATTGCAGCGTACAAATTTATCACTTTCGATGATACCGCAGACAAACGCGCAGAATTTCTCACAACCTGCACGCAACTTCAGCTAAGAGGGACAATTCTTCTCAGTCCTGAAGGCATCAACATGTTCCTGGCGGGCCTTCGTGATCAAATTGATCAGTTTTTAGTCTGGTTACGATCTGATGCGCGCTTTGCTGATCTGGAAGTTAAGGAAAGCTATTCCGAGAATCAGCCTTTTACCCGGATGCTAGTGAAGTTAAAGGCGGAAATCATCACGATGAAACACCCGTTGATCAAGCCAGAAGCAGGTCGAGCCCCATCCGTTGCGCCAAAGACACTCAAGCGCTGGCTTGATCAAGGCCACGACGACAATGGCCGTCCTGTGGTCATGGTGGATACGCGCAACGGCTTTGAGGTCGATGTTGGCACCTTCGAAAACACGGTGGATTACCGGATTGACAAGTTCAGCGAATTTCCGGACGTTATCTCCGCGCATAAGGCGTCTCTGATCGACAAAACCGTGGTGACTTTCTGCACCGGCGGCATCCGCTGCGAAAAAGCCGCCATACATATGCAAGAAATTGGCTTCGACAGCGTCTACCAACTCGACGGTGGGATTCTGAAATACTTTGAAGAATGCGGCGGAGCCCACTACAACGGCGATTGCTTTGTGTTCGACTACAGAACAGCGCTCAATCCGCAGCTTCAGGAAACCGCCGCGTCCCAATGCTTTATCTGTCGCACGGTCGTGACGCCTCGAGAGCAGCTTTCACCGGAATACGTTATTGGCGTATCTTGTCCGCATTGTGCGACCAAACGAACCCGGAAAATGTCGGAGCAAAATACACCGAAGCCAGAAGCAAACTTAACACCATAACTATGGTGTGCGATAAAGAACACAAAGCGCAGCCGGCCTCCGGATGCGCTTTTTTCTTTTTGATGGTTTATTTCATCCTCGTTTAAGGTGACCCCAAATTTTAGCTATATCATGCAATCTATGATGCGATAAATCGTTAAATTTTCCTTATGGCGCTGAGCGAACTATGAATTTGACGCTGGAAGCCCTGCAAATCATTGACACAATCGACCGCAAAGGCAGCTTTGGTGCGGCAGCCATCGCATTGAATCGGGTACCGTCAGCGCTCACTTACAGCATCCGAAAACTGGAGGACGATCTTGATGTTTTGTTGTTTGACCGGACAGGTCACCGTGCCAAACTGACGGTTGCGGGTCTTGAGTTACTGACTGAAGGACGCCATTTACTAAAGGCGGCACAAGAACTTGAGCGCCGCGTAAAACGCACTGCGACTGGCTGGGAAGTAGAGCTTCGCATTGTTTTGGATAGTATTGTGCCGTTCGAGGCTTTAATGCCAATGATCGCCACCTTTGATCGCGAGAACGCAGGGACCCGACTGCGTATTTTTCACGAGGCCCTTTCCGGCGTATGGGAAGCCTTGATCAATGATCGCGCCGATCTGGCGATTGGCGCGCCGCACGATGGTCCCGACTATGTCCGCATGAGCGGTGATTTTCAGACGCGACCGCTAGGCACCACCGATTGGGCCTTCGCGGTGGCGCCGCACCATCCGCTGGCGTCGGCGCCGGAACCGCTGACCGCAGATACAATCCAACAGTATCGGGCGGTTGCAGTCGGCGACACGGGACGTGGTCTGCCCAGCATCACCTCCGGGCTGTTAATCGGGCAAGATATTTTGACCGTACCGACGATGTCGACGAAATTGCAAGCGCAACTGAACGGATTGGGATGTGGTCATTTACCGCGTCATCTGGCTGCTCCCCATTTTTTATCTGGCGCCTTAATAGAAAAAGAAACATTAGAGGCAAAGCCAGGCGTCAAATTACAAATAGCCTGGCGCAGGCCGGTTCTGGGCAAATCGTTAAAATGGTTTATCAATCAATTAAGTCATCCCGGAACCGCCCAACATTTTATTGAGTGGCCTTAGGGCCAAATGGACACCCTTACTTTTTTCAGTTACCTACCGATGCCCGACGCAACCCATTACATTGGACGTTTCGCCCCCTCTCCGACCGGACTCTTGCACGACGGCTCGCTCGTGGCCGCTATGGCAAGTTATCTGGACGCTAAAGCCCACCAGGGCCAGTGGCTGGTGCGGATGGAAGATGTGGATGAAGCACGCACTGCTCCTGGTGCTGCGGACGCAATCTTAAATGCGCTGTCGACGCTACAAATGATGTGGGACGGGACGGTGGTGTATCAAAGTCAGCGCACCGATCTCTATCTGGATGCCTTTGACAAGCTCGGGCGACTGGCCTATCCCTGCGGATGTACCCGCCGGGAAATCGTCGACTCGCAAATCGGTGTCGCATCAGACGGCGCTGCGGTGTATCCCGGCACCTGCAGAGAAGGTCTCCCGGTGGGCAAACCCACCCGGTCTTACCGATTGCTGGTACCTGATGTGGGTCAGGCAGAGGAACTGATTCGCTTTGAAGACAGGTGGCAAGGAGTGGTGCAACAGCATCTTGCCATCGAGGTAGGCGATTTTGTGTTGAAGCGTGCGGACGGGTTTTGGACCTATCAACTTGCCGTCGTCGTCGACGATGCCGAACAGGGCGTTACACATGTTGTACGTGGCGCTGATCTTCTTGACTCGACAGCCCGACAAATTTATCTGCAACGGCAATTAGGGCTGACGACCCCGAGCTATTTACATGTTCCGGTTATTACCAATGCGAACGGCGAAAAATTATCTAAACAATATGATGCACAACCATTGGATTTGACGCAGCCGCTTCAAACCCTGGTAAAGGCAGCCTGGTTTTTGGGATTAGAAATTGGCCGCGTTAATTCGATAGAAATGTTCTGGCCTCTTGCCATTGCAGCGTGGGCCGGTCAGCGCATCGAGCGCCGTAGCACTGCGAGATTCAAGACAGACTCATGATGGCGACATAGCAAACGCGCATTTACAAGGTGCACAGAAGTTGCAGCCTGGTTTTATCTTTAGGGCGTTGATACCCAACCATAAAAATGGCCAGTAAATTGCTTTAGCAATCACCGGCCTATATACATTTCACTACGTTCTTGGATGAGCACCTGAGTGAGCACCTAAGTGGGCACTTGAGTGAGTGCCTCCTTCAGCGCACAGCCTCGTTTTAACGCTTAGGCATCCCACCCAATAACGCAGCAAGCTTATGTTTCGGCTTGACCGGAAGTGTTCCTTGATTCTGTGCGCTCTCGACCGACGACAGTGTCGGTTCGTACGGCTTCAGAAACCATGGATCAATTTTTTCTTTGCGCGGCAACGATGTGTAAGCGCTGCGGGTATGCTGCTGACTACGATCCGACGAGCCGGATTGGGAATCGGTTCTGCTGTCAGAGCGCGAGCCTGAGCGTGAATCTGAGCGCGCGTCCGAACGAGAATCCGAGCGTCCATTTCCGCGTGAATCACCCTCTTCGCGGCGCGGAGAACGTTCGCGCTCGGAAACGCGCGGCTTGGCCACAAAGCCGACCAATTCAGCACGAACAAACTTGTGCTTAATCATCTTTTCGATATCGACCAATAACCGTTCGTCTTTATCGGTACACAACGAAATGGCATCACCCGACGCGCCAGCACGGCCGGTACGACCGATACGATGCACATAATCTTCAGCGTTATAAGGCAAATCGAAGTTAATGACGCAAGGTAATTCGGCGATATCGAGACCGCGGGCAGCGACATCGGTCGCGACCAACACCTCAATCTCGCCTTGCTTAAAAGCTTCCAAGGCAGCCATGCGCTCGTTTTGACTTTTATCACCGTGGATTGCGGAAGCATTGACGCCTTCGCTCTCCAGATGTTTTGCCAGCCGCGATGCACCAATTTTAGTGTTCGAAAACACGATAACCTGCTTCAGGTTGCGTTCGCGAATGATAAATGACACGGCGTCCAGCTTTGACTGGTCATCAATCCGATACATCGTTTGAGTGACATTGTCAGCCGTCGCATTACTGCGTGCGACCTCAATAGTGACCGGATTTTTAAGGAAGCTACCTGCGAGCTTTTTGATTTCGGCGGAAAACGTCGCCGAAAACATCAGACTCTGCCGTTCTTTTGGCAACAAGTTGATAATGCGCTGCAAATCAGGCAGGAAACCCATATCGAGCATCCTGTCAGCCTCATCCATCACCAGAATTTGCGTCTGTGACAAGCTTATAGTTTTTTGCTGCACATGATCAAGCAAACGACCTGGCGTTGCGATCACTATTTCGATACCGGAACGCAGCGCTGCGGTTTGCGGTGCCATATCGATACCGCCAAACACCACCGTAGCGCGCAAGGAAGTATGGCGGCAATACGCTTTAACGTTTTCCGCCACCTGGTCCGCTAATTCACGCGTCGGGGTCAAAATCAGCGCACGTACCGGATGACGTGCAGGCGATGCGCTAGTATTTGCATGCGCTAGCAGCAACTGAATAATCGGCAGCGCAAATCCCGCCGTTTTACCAGTCCCCGTTTGTGCTGCGCCCATGACATCGCGACCTTGTAAAACGATCGGAATTGCTTGCGCTTGAATCGGCGTCGGATTGACATACCCCTGATCGCTCAACGCTCGCAGGATGTCTGGGGATAATCCAAAATCGGTAAATCGAATGGAAGGCGCAGATGTTTCATCATCGGACGCTATGATAATTTCTTGTTGCTTTTCAGACTGAGTGTCAGGCATAGTTATTGGCGGCCTTCCACGTCGTATAGTTCATCTATATAAACGCGGCATTAACGAATTTGCATTCGCCTAAAGGCACTATTGCTTTCAAAGAATTCGTGATTTCGTGTCAACTTTACATCTGCCAACGTTGCTAGAAGCAATCGTTTGACTGTATTCAAGCCGAATCGATAGAAGGTGTGTAACTGTCGTTCGATCAGCACACTTTTGCATTACAGTCCAGTATTTAGTCCGGTATTATACGCCTAGCAGCCAAATTTCATCACTTCTGTTCATATTCCTATCTGATCCAGTGGCCAGCGCGGTCGCACATTAAACGTATAGTCGCGCTGCGCAGCCTCTGGATTGACTTGCAAGCGCATTGCGCCAGCAAATGCAATCATCGCCCCATTGTCGGTGCAAAACTCCAGTTCCGGATAAAACACCTTAAAGCGTCGCTTAAGTGCCGCGGCATCCAGCGCGCTGCGCAATTGCTGATTGGCACCCACGCCACCAGCGATAACCAACCGATTCAACCCAGTCTGTTTTAACGCCGCCAGACATTTAACTACCAGAACTTCTACCAGCGCGTCCACAAAAGCCCGGGCAATATTGGCTTTATCCTGTTCACCCATGGCGGAAGATTGTTTTTTTACCAATGTAAGAACTGCGGTCTTCAGCCCCGAAAAGCTGAAATTCAGATTTTTTGAATGCAACATTGGTCTTGGCAATTGATAAACGGCTGGGTCTCCCGACTCTGCCAGCCGTGATATTGCGGGTCCACCGGGATAACCGAGTCCGAGTAATTTGGCGGATTTATCAAACGCCTCACCTGCGGCATCGTCCAATGTTTCGCCCAACAAACTATATTGCCCTACGCCATCTACCCGCATTAATTGCGTATGCCCACCGGATACCAACAAAGCCACGAACGGAAATTTTGGTGGATTGCTAGCCAGTAGCGGAGATAGAAGGTGTCCTTCCAGGTGATGGACGCCGAGCATGGGTGCATTTAAAGCCAGTCCAAGGCCGCACGCGACCGACGCGCCGACCAACAAAGCGCCAGCTAGTCCCGGCCCCTGCGTATAGGCAATGGCATCAATTTCATTCAGGGCCGTATTTCCCTCGGACAATACTTGTTGCAATAAAGGAATCGCACGTCGGATATGATCCCGGGATGCAAGTTCGGGCACCACGCCACCGTACTGCTCGTGCATTGCAACTTGCGAATAGAGTGCGTGAGAGAGCAAACCGCGCTGCGTATCGTAGAGCGCAATGCCGGTTTCATCACAGGATGATTCAACGCCAAGAACAATCATGGTAATAGACAATTTTTACAATGTGGCATTGTAATGGAATGTGTGCTCAAGCTTAAGAATAAGCTTCGTATCCCTTTGCTTGCGGGGCAATCATAGGTAAATGTCGACAGCAGACCATCCGCGTTCGCGCCGATAATTTAATCTTTCCCCAGACGTCGCATGGCATCCCGCAAGAAATGAATCTGGTCAGAGAAGCGAGTACATGCAGTACAGGTCCACAAATGCACCCTGACGCGAGCGCGATGAAAGGGCGAAAGTGTTCGATCCTGTGCTTCAGACAAGAGGCTCTGGGTTTCTCGGCAAGTAGGGAACAAGCGGTGTCGGTGCATAAATTATGGTGTTGGACGAAGAGGAGTCATCATGCGTAGTCGTGGAAACACCACGAAAATTACATTCAAATAAAGTTCATCGGCAAGGAAATATCCAGACAGCAACAAAAAAGTACGGCGCCCTGTCTATTTGCCGGTACCGCTATGCCAACTGCGTGCCAAACCAATTAATCTGTAAACATTCACGCAGGCGCGTACGTGCACGGTACAACAGAACCCAGGCATTAGCGCTGGTGATATTCAGCTCCGTGCAGATTGCGTCGGTATCCAATTCCAACCACTCTCGCATCATAAAAATGCGTCCGGTCTTGGCTGGCAACCTATCGATGCACAACTGTAAAATATCGAAGAATTCCTTACGTTCCAACGTTTGATCAGGACTTCCCCAGTCTGGCGTCGCTTCAATTGCGTGGTCCCGACTGTTAAATAACGCATCCACCATGTCCGCGTCGCTACGCTCATCGTAAGGATCATCCGTGAGTTGTATCTCCCGTTTGCCGCGCCGCAACTGATCGATCAACTTATGTTTGAGAATACCAATAACATACGTCTTCAAGGACGATTGCTGTTGAAAACGATCAGGATGTTCCATTACTGCAACGATGGTTTCCGATACTGCGTCTTCAGCCAGGCTGGTATTGCGTAACTGAAGTTGCGCAAACCTCAACAAAGGTAACCGCAATGCTTCAAGATCGTGGGGGTTAATTGCCATATTGATCCAAAATTGATCCAAAAAAAGCGGGACTTAGGCGTTACATATAACGTTCAGGCAACTCGGACAACAAACAATGGACGTATGAAGGCCGACAAACCGCATGACGAATAACGTTATGATATGGTCAAATACGCAAAAAATACATACAACTAATCAAGCGCTTGTACAACAGCGTCCCGCATCGTGATGAATGAAAGGATCCATGCGCATTTTGTGCGTACTTTAGTGCAACAAGCGCAATCGATGATTAAGTCTCCAGGCAGGTCTGTCAACAGGCTTTATCAATCTACAATTCAGCTGATAATTCATGGATGACGCTTCATTCAAACAAGTTCGTTGTTAAGCCGCTCATTTACGCTACCCATTTACTTAAATTGCTCCATTGCCATATGCAAAATATAACATCACCAGAACCATTTAAAGCTGCGCGTTTTATCAAAGAAATCGGTCGCGGGAAAGACGGCGCTCGCAGCCTTTCTCGCCTGGATGCAGCAGACCTTTATTCTGCAATGCTAGACGGCCGTGTGTCTGATTTAGAGATGGGCGGCATCTTGCTGGCTATGCGCATTAAGGGCGAATCCGTCGATGAGATCGCTGGTTTTCTCGATGCCGCTGAAGCTTCTTTCACCCCGATCCCAAGCGCGGCCGAAAGCAATGCGGCTGGATCGTCACTGTACGCACCGGTGGTCATTCCGAGTTACAACGGTGCCCGCCACATGGCGAACCTGACACCTTTACTGGCATTGCTGTTGGCCCGCGAGGGTATTCCGGTCCTGGTGCATGGCGTATTGACGGACCCTGGAAGAATTACTACTGCAGAAATTTTTACGGCGCTAGGACAACCGCACATCACCAATGTCGAGGAAGCGACGCAACATTTCGCGGCACTTCAACCGGTTTTCATGCCAATCGCTGCTTTAGCACCAAAAATGTCACGGTTACTCGACATGCGCCGCATCTTGGGTGTACGCAACTCGACCCATACTTTGGTGAAAATTATGCAACCGTTTAGCGCGCCAGCGCTGCGCTTAAGTTCCTATACGCACCCGGAATATCTGGCCATGCTGAGCTCCTATTTCAAGACAACCGCAGCCGCCGAACGGGGCGATGTATTCCTCATGCGTGGCACCGAAGGCGAAACAGTCGCCAACGCCAAACGCGCGCAACAAATCGAGTGGTTCCATGTTGGCACGCAGACCACTTTAGTTGAAAAACAAACCATCGCTGAAGAAATACCTGCGCTACCGGAAGAGCGCAACGCAGACGTGACAGCGCGCTGGATACTCGACGCTCTGGAAGGCCGAATCGCGATACCGAAACCGATTCTGGAACAGGTTGCACATTGCAAAGAGGTTTGCAAAATACTTAAACTCAGGCAAACTTCAGTACCATTTTTGCGTTAAGACCCGTTAAAACGGTGCAAAAAACGTGCAATTCAGGAACTAAGTCGATTTAAAACGGACAAACGATCAATAATTTGAAGCATAAATATCATGACCGTGCGGGCATTATTCAGGTGCCCAAACCATGATTCCAGGAGGAAGCCCATGCGGAGTGTTCATCGTAGAAGCAAACAGAAAATCATCGCCATCGCGGCGAGACCAACCCCTTCCCCAAATAGTTTAGATACTTTCAATTTCCAATAAATTCTGAATTATTTTTTTAGCCAGCTTTCCCTCTTAATCAGCTCCTTGCGCCACACTTTAACGAACCATCAAGGTTTTTACCGGCACAGCAAGTTCAGCAAAACTAACCTCCGGGAGTATCTATGGATTGGGCTCTTCCGTCCTTTGCCTTAGCAGACCCGATACAGTGGAATGCACTGCTGTTATTTGGCAGCTTGCTGCTATTCGGATTGCTAGGCGGCTATATCGCAACAAAGACCCCTTGGGTTCCGCGCATCACCGGCTATCTGGTGGTGGGCTTCATTCTAGGCGTTGGTGGTCTTAATCTGCTTTCTGGCGACGTCCTCAAATTAGCTAATATTTTCGCCGACATTGCGGTCGCGTTGGTCGTGTACCAACTTGGACGTTACGTCGACATCGGCTGGCTAAAACGCGAAAAATGGCTACTGGCTACCGTCTTGCTGAGTTCTGCGCTGTGCTTTGCATTCGTCAGCGGCGCCCTCATCTGGATAGGCACGTCGACGGTGATTGCCATGCTTGGCGGCGTCCTCGCCATCGCCACTGCACCCGCTGTGATCATCGTTGTTTTAAGGGATCTTAAGGCAGAAGGCCAGGTCACCCGACGCCTTGCAGCAATGACTGCGCTGAATAATTTTGTGGCTATTCTTGTAGCCTACGCGTTATTGCCGATCATTGCGCACGAAGGAACGACACCGTTTTTCACGCTGTTCGCCCACACAGGATATTCACTCGTCGGATCGATTTTGCTAGCCTACGTGACTTATCGACTGATGATACCTCTGGCACGCTTGTTGGGGCGCCAGCCAAGTAGCCAGTTCGTTTTGGTCATTGCGGTCATCTCACTGGCTATTGGGGCCGCGCATGCCCTGCAATTACCGGTATTGCTGACGATGCTGGTCTTCGCCATCATGTCGAAAAACATGGATCATCAATATGATTTGATGGAATTGGAATTCGGCATCGCCAATGAGCTATTTATAGTGATGTTGTTTGTCACCGTGGGTGCATCCATCCGGCTGACTGACCTTTCGATGGTCGGCATGTCGGTCATGGTGTTAATCTGTGCCCGGTTTCTGGCGATGGCTTGCGGCGTATTTACGTTTGCCCATTTTGCCAAAATGAAATGGAAACAAGCGGGATTAATAACCCTCGCCACGCTGCCCATGACAGAAGCTGGCCTCGGCTTGATGCAAACCATCTCTTATCTTTATCCCCATACCACTGCCGACGTCCTGCCGTTACTTGCTGGGTGCCTGATCGTATTAGAGTTATTTGGTCCGATAGCGACGCAATTTGCGCTGATCAAATCTGGCGAAAGTGGCCGCGAAGGCTAAACATATGTTGGCCGTAGCAGGCCAACGGAGAAAACACATGGTTGAATCTGACGATCTAAACCCACCAGCAAGCCCGGAAATTTTGCCATTTACCGCATCGACTCCCTTTACCATGGGAATCGAGCTGGAGTTGCAACTTGTCAATCGCCGTAACTATAATCTGGCCAGCGACGCGGTTGACCTGCTGACCTGGATTGAGCCCCGCGACTTGCAGAAGCAAATCAAGCTCGAGATGACGCAAGGTATGATCGAGCTCAATTCCGACATACATACCAGCGTCGACTCTCTCATTGAAGAACTGAAAGTATTGCGCGCAGCCCTTAACAGAGGTGCGCAGTACCTCAACATTGATGTCTCTGGCGGCGGCGCACATCCCTTTCAACACTGGAACGAGCAGCGGGTGACGCCGAGCGAACGCTTCAATAACATTTATGAAAAATATGGCTACCTGGCCAAATCTTTCACCGTGTTCGGCCAGCATATTCACATCGGTGTCCCCAACGGTGACGATGCGCTTTATCTGACCCATGCCTTTTCACGCTTTGTCCCTCATTTCATTGCACTTTCAGCAGCCTCTCCGTTCCATCAGGGGGCGGATACCCAGTTCGAATCATCGCGTAGCAATGTGGTGCGTGCTTTCCCGCTATCAGGGACTGCTCCTGTCATGCATCGATGGGCCGAATTTGAACGGTATTACAACGAGCTGATACAGATGGGCATCATCGGTAGTATGAAAGATTTTTATTGGGATATCCGTCCTAAGCCAGAATACGGCACGGTCGAAATACGAGTGTGCGATACGCCGCTTACCATCGAACATGCCGCCCATTTAGGTTGCTATGCGCAATTGTTGGCGCGCTGGATATTGACCGAACGGCCATTTATCATCCGCGATGATTTTTATCTGCTGTACCAATTTAATCGCTTTGAAGCCAGCCGTTACGGCTTGAATGGTTCTTACGCTATTCACGGCGAGACAGTGGAAATGTCCTCCAAGCAATCGATCCACGCACATCTGCTGATGCATTTACACGATCTTGAACGGTATACTCAAAATGAAGCCGAACGATTATCGCTGAAGCGATTAGCCAAGATGGCGAATGAACGGTTAAGCGATTCTGGATGGCTTCGGAAAACTTTCGCCCAGCGCGGCACTTTAAATGACATGATGCGCCTGTCCTCAGAATTATGGATGGGCCAGACGCCCCCGCCGTACTTTCAATAGTTTCAATGCGCTAAAAGTTATGCAATATCTACACAACATAACTGCAAAAGGTTTTCGCATATTGTCGCAGCATGGACTTCGTCCCCGTCCATGCAGACGACAATGCTAGAAATTGCAACGCGGTAGGGGGAATTTTCGCAAGTTCTCACGCAATAAAAACACCAAAATAATAATGGCAAAACAATTCGATGTCGCCGTAATCGGCGCTGGTGCGGCTGGCATGATGTGCGCCGCTGTTGCCGGGCAACGCGGGAAAAAAGTAGTCCTTATTGATCATGCCCATAAATTAGCGGAAAAAATCCGCATTTCCGGTGGCGGGCGGTGCAACTTCACGAACGCCGCCGCCGCTCCACAGCATTACCTTTCGCAGAATCCCCATTTTTGCAAGAGTGCATTGTCACGCTACAGTCCCCAGGATTTTATTAATTTGGTGAAAAGCTATCGCATCGGCTATCACGAGAAGCACAAAGGCCAGCTGTTTTGCGACGACTCTGCGGAGCAAATTATCTCCATGTTGAAAGCCGAATGTGAACTCGGCAACGTCATCTGGCGCATGCCTTGCAGTGTTGCAAGTATTGGTAAAGAAGGTGATTTATTTCGGATTGATACCGATATGGGCGAAATCCTGACGAATAATGTCGTTATCGCTTCCGGCGGTTTATCGATACCCAAGATCGGCGCGACTGATTTTGCGTATCGCATCGCCCAACAGTTCGGTCTAAAGATGATTGCGCCCCGCCCCGGTTTGGTCCCTCTCACGTTTGACGCCGCCAGCTGGCAACCTTTCTTGCCACTGGCAGGGATAGCGTTACCGGTTGAAGTTACCGCAGGAGAGAAAAAATCGCAGGGGTTCTTTAAGGAAGACCTGCTGTTCACCCATCGCGGCTTGTCCGGTCCCGCAATTTTGCAAATTTCCAGCTTCTGGCAACCGGGGCAGCCGCTGACTCTGAATTTGCTACCGGAGATTGACGTCGCTGAAACCCTAATCACAGGCAAAACCAGCATCAAGAAAAACTTCGGTAATTTACTCTCTCAATGGCTACCGAATCGCCTCGCTCTCGGGTTGCTGGAGGCCAATAAAATCGATCCCGCTGCCCGTATTGCCGATACGCCAGACCGCACGCTTCGAACCCTCAGCGACGCCATCAATCGCTGGGCCATCACACCAAGCGGCTCCGAAGGCTACAGGAAGGCTGAAGTCACCTTGGGGGGCGTCGATACGCGCGAGTTATCCCAACAAAGCATGATGGCCAATAAAGTACCGGGCTTACATTTTATTGGCGAAGCGGTTGACGTCACTGGCTGGCTGGGCGGCTATAACTTCCAATGGGCGTGGGCTTCGGGCAAGGCAGCTGGAATGTCTTTTTAACCTATGTCTTTTTTACCCATGTCTTTTTACTCTCTTACGCAGAGATTTTCCGCAGCAGAGTGAGAAGTCCGTGGGTTACGATCAGAAACGTTATCCGATCCCTGCAAACGTAAGAAAATAAAAAAGACAGCGCGGGGCGCCCCGAAAACCCGATAAAACGTGGCACATTTACATCAACGTTTCGTTACCGACTATCAGAACGCTTCCTTTTATTGATTTCGCCTGCTATAATCGCCCTCTTCCCAATTTAACCATGGTTTGAATTTACATGACCACAATTCGTCTTAAAGAAAACGAGCCGTTCGAAGTCGCAATGCGTCGCTTCAAGCGCACCATCGAAAAAACAGGTCTATTGACCGAGTTGCGCGCGCGCGAGTTTTACGAGAAGCCGACAGCTGAACGTAAGCGTAAGCTAGCAGCTGCAGTGAAGCGTCATTACAAACGCATCCGCAGCCAGCAATTGCCGAAAAAGCTGTACTGATTCTTCACCGCGTTTATTGCGGTGGCAAGACAAGAATTACAAACCCGCTCCGGTGTTGTTCCGCAGCGGGTTTTCCCATTTATCAGACTTATTTCGGAACTGATGTAGGGCTTGTAAAGGCAAAGCGCCAAAAGTGCAGCGATCGGAATGTACCTTTTCAGTACATCTGATCTGTCTACACTGCGCACTGCAATGGTCGCGAGAGGCGGCAGGTTCCACAAAATTCTATTGATTTTATCCTGGAGAATCACATGGGCCTTAAAGAACAAATCACCGAAGATATGAAGGCAGCGATGCGCGCCAAAGAGACAGCGAAACTCAATACGATTCGCCTGATCACTGCCGCAATCAAACAAAAAGAAGTCGACGAGCGGATTACTGTTACCGATACGCAAGTGCTGGCCATCATTGAAAAGATGATCAAGCAACGTAAAGACTCGATAACCCAATTTGAGGCCGGAAATCGCCAGGATTTAGCGGACATCGAAAAAGCGGAACTCCTCATCCTTGCCGCGTATATGCCAGCAGGTCTGTCCGATGCAGAAATACAGGCAGAAGTCGCAGCCGCCGTGAGCGCCAGCGGCGCTGCTGGTCCGCCAGACATGGGCAAAGTGATGGCGATATTAAAGCCAAAATTGGCCGGTCGCGCGGACCTCACTGCAGTCTCGGGGCTTGTAAAAGTCGCGTTATTGCCAAAAGCATAATCGGCCCACCAGCCAAACGATCGCTGCAGTGATTCCACAATCCTTTATTCAGGATCTGCTAACCCGCGTTGATATTGTCGACGTGGTGGGTCGCTATGTGCAACTCAAGAAAGGCGGCGCAAACTTCATGGGTTTGTGTCCCTTCCACAACGAAAAATCTCCCAGCTTTACCGTTAGTCCGACCAAACAGTTTTATCACTGCTTTGGATGTGGCGCGCATGGCACGGCGATCGGCTTTTTGATCGAATACTCCGGCCTTGGTTTTGTCGAAGCTGTTAAAGATCTGGCGCAAAATGTAGGCATGGTCGTGCCAGAGAGCGACGATAAAATCCCCCCGGCCCAACGCGCCGCGTATCAAGCCCAAAGCTTAGCGTTATCAGAAGCCATGACTATCGCCTGCGATTTCTATCGACAAAATTTGCGGACTGCGCCGACCGCGGTTGCCTATTTAAAAGGCCGCGGATTAACCGGCGAAGTTGCCGCTAAATTCGGTCTGGGTTACTCGACAGATAATTGGGACAGTTTACGCACGGTCTTCCCGGATTATGAAGTGACCGCACTGGTTGAGTCCGGCCTGGTCATTGATCGAACCGATGAAGAAGGTAACAACCGCAAGCGTTATGACCGCTTTCGCGACCGCATCATGTTTCCAATTCGCAACACGAAAGGCCAGGTAATCGGCTTTGGCGGCCGCGTTATGGGCAATGGAGAGCCCAAATACTTGAATTCCCCGGAAACACCCTTATTTCAAAAAGGGAATGAGTTGTACGGGTTATTTGAAGCGCGACAGGCAATTCGCGATGCAGGTTACGTGTTAGTGACCGAAGGCTATATGGACGTGGTGGCTTTGGCACAATGTGGATTTCCGCAAGCAGTTGCTACTTTAGGAACCGCTTGCACTCCCACGCATGTCCACAAATTGCTGCGGCAAACTGATCAGGTAATTTTCAGCTTCGACGGGGATGGCGCTGGCCGCCGCGCTGCCCGCCGCGCGCTGGACGCTTGCTTGCCGCATGCGAGCGACAACAAGATAATTAAGTTCTTATTTTTGCCAAAAGAGCATGACCCGGATAGCTACGTGCGGGAGCTAGGAACGGAGGCATTTGAGCGAGAGATCCATGACGCGATGCCTTTGTCACAATTTTTACTTAACGAAGTCACCGCTGAAGTGGATTTAAGCACATCGGAAGGCCGGGCCCGCGCACAATTTGATGCAAAGCCGCTACTACAGATCATGCCGCCGTCATCCTTACGCCTGCAAATTGTCCGCGGCTTAGCACAACTGACGCAATCCACCGCAGCCGAAATTGAATCTCTATTTGAACTGGTGAAGCCGATCTCCCGCGCCCGCCAGGCTCCGCCGCGTGGAAATCGCCCTGCACCGGTGGGCATAGAACGACAGATCATACGATTAATGGTGGCGCATCCGTCATTGACGTCAGAGTTGGATGAATCGGCATTAGCGGCAGTCGCCAATTTTGCGCCAGACCGCGCCGAAATGCTGGCCCAGCTGATCGAAGCCAGCCGGACGATGGGCGCACAAGCTAATTTTGCTTCGTTGGCAGAGCATTTACGGGAAGGTGGTGCAGAATTCGAATCGCTGATTGCTGAGATAGCAGCAGAGGCAGAGTCTGATATCGAGACTGCCCGGATGGAATTAACCGATGCTATTCACCAAACAAAAATGCAAGCCCTGAAAGCCGAACTAGCGCAATTAGCCGCCACTGGGTTAGGCACAGAGGAAGCACGCAATCGCTACCGGGAGTTAATTCTGCAACAAGAGCATTTGAGGCGTAAGGCAGAAGCTGAAGTGGCGCAGCGTTAATATTATTGTCGCGATGCAATATACCTGGACGTCAACATGGAACGTTAATCGGTAAGAGTCATCAAATAACAAAATAGAGGGTCAAAAAACGCTGCTCTTGAATTGGAGAAGTGACCCTCCATATGCTATAATAGAAGGCTTTGGATTCAGTGCTTTAGGTACCACACGACGTACGACTTAGCGTACCTTAGCGTACTAAACGGACACAATCAACACTCAGTGCCTGAGAATTTCAGAGATGGAATGTTTTGAAGTGTAAATAACAAAGTTGGAGATTGGCGCTCAGATACTTGAAAGTGTATTGATCAGATTTTTGATATCAATACGTGTAAGTTGGAAGATTACCTTGGCCTAAGCAAAGCACCATAAAGCATCGCGCAAATTAGTGTAACCGGTTTGGTAAATGATTCCATGGTGAACGCAATGAAGAAACCCGCGAAAACCCAGACAATTTCAACCAGGATAACGAAGCCGACTGCGACAAAATTGGCCGCGCACTCTTCAACTGTAAAACCCATTAAAACGACCGCTATCAAGTCGCTTAGTAAAACGGCAGGAAAATCGCCGGGTCAGGTAATTAATGGCCCTGACACCAAAAAACTAGCGCCTGAAGTAGCCGTCATCGCTGCTCCTAAGGCAGTTTCCAAGGCGGCTGCAACGCCCACGAAAAAAAGTGCATCAAGTACTGTTGCCAAGCCAGTATCTGTGAAATCGAAAGCCCCTGTGCCAAACAAGAAACCCTTACTCAAAGTCGTCAAGTCGCCTAAAAACATCGCTGCTGAAATAGTAGTTGTCCCGAAGGACATGAGCGTGATGATCGGATCAGGCGTTAGTCAGACTACCGATGCCGCAACTCTGGCAGCAATCGACACGTCCAGCTACATTTTACCTTCGGTTAAAGTGCCGGGTCGCCGTGGCCGCAAGCCGAAAGAATTTCAGCCTGAGAACGACGAAATCGCTGCGTTAAACGCGGTTGAGCGTGCCGAACTTAAAGCTGTCGATAAAGCTAAGGCCAAGGATCGGAAAGCCAAGGAAAAAGCGCTGTTGAAAGACGCCTTCTCCTCAGACACCGAAGCCTCCGAAGAAGAACTCGAAGCGCGTCGTCAAAAACTGAAGACATTGATTAAAATGGGCAAGGAACGTGGTTTCCTGACCTATTCGGAAATCAACGATCATCTGCCTGAAAACATCATCGATCCGGAAGCGATTGAAGGCATCATCGGCACATTCAGCGATATGGGTATTGCTGTTTCAGAGCATGCACCAGACGCCGAAACACTGCTCTTGTCCGACAACGTGGCAACCGTTACCAGCGACGACGAAGCAGAAGCAGCCGCCGAAGCCGCACTCTCCACCGTTGACTCAGACTTCGGACGCACCACCGATCCTGTCCGCATGTATATGCGTGAAATGGGTTCGGTCGAATTGCTGACGCGCGAAGGTGAAATCGAAATCGCGAAACGCATCGAAGATGGCCTGAAAGATATGATTCAGGCTATTTCGGCATGCCCGACAACGATCGCAGAAATTATTCTTGCCGCTGAAAGAATTTCAAAAGACGAAATCAAGATCGATGAAATCGTCGATGGTCTGGTCGACCTCAATGCCACGGACGAGGCAGTAACGGCAGCCGTAGCAACCGCTGATGAAGAAACTGACGAAGAAGAAGAAGACGAAGAAGAAGCGGAAGAGGAAGAGGAAGAAGCCAACAGCAACTCCGGCGCAGCAGGATTCTCGGCAGAACAGCTTGAGCAACTAAAGCGCGACGCGCTGGCCAAGTTCGAAACCATTTCTACGCAATTTGACAAGATGCGTAAAGCCTTCGAAAAAGAAGGTTACAACTCAAAACCTTACGTCAAGGCGCAAGAAATCATCTCGTACGAACTTCTCGGGATTCGCTTTACCGCCAAGGTTGTTGAAAAACTGTGCGATACATTGCGCGGTCAGGTCGACGAAGTACGCAAGATTGAGCGCCAAATTCTCGACGTTGCAGTCAACAAGTGCGACATGCCGCGTCTGCACTTCATCAAAGTGTTTCCAGGCAACGAAACCAATCTCGACTGGGTTGACGGTGAAGTCAACGGCAATCATCCGTACAGTATTGTACTGAGCCGTAACGTCCCGGCAGTGAAAGAGTTACAGCAACGCCTGATAGATCTGCAAGCGCGCGTTGTTTTGCCATTACCAGATCTGCGCGGCATCAACAAAAAGATGGGCGCTGGTGAGAAAAAAGCCCGAATGGCAAAACGCGAAATGACCGAGGCTAACTTGCGCCTGGTGATTTCGATCGCAAAAAAATACACCAACCGCGGTCTGCAATTCCTGGATTTGATTCAGGAAGGCAATATCGGCTTGATGAAAGCGGTCGATAAATTTGAATACCGTCGCGGCTATAAATTCTCGACGTACGCAACCTGGTGGATACGTCAGGCGATCACCCGTTCGATCGCCGACCAGGCACGGACTATCCGAATTCCGGTTCACATGATCGAAACGATCAACAAAATGAACCGTATTTCTCGTCAAATTTTGCAGGAAACCGGCGCAGAGCCCGATCCAGCAACATTAGCGATCAAGATGGAAATGCCGGAAGATAAAATCCGCAAGATCATGAAGATCGCCAAAGAACCGATTTCGATGGAAACACCGATTGGCGATGACGACGATTCACATCTGGGCGATTTCATTGAGGACAACAATACTCTGGCGCCGGCAGATGCAGCATTGCACGCATCCATGCGCGGTGTAGTCAAAGACATCCTCGATTCACTGACACCACGCGAAGCCAAAGTGCTGCGCATGCGCTTCGGTATCGAAATGTCGACTGATCACACGCTGGAAGAAGTCGGAAAACAATTTGACGTAACGCGTGAGCGTATCCGTCAAATAGAAGCCAAAGCATTACGCAAACTGCGTCATCCTTCGCGTTCCGACAAGCTGAAGAGCTTCCTTGAAGGTAACTAAAAAACGGTAATCGGGTCTGCATCGATATTCTTGCGTAGCAATTTTCAACAATAGTTGCTACCAAGAGCTAAATTCTTCTACAATGCGGATCCGCTTATATAACATTAGTGCCAGCGAGTACCGGGCATCAATAATAGTTTAAGTAGGAAATCGGCCCCCTAGCTCATGCTTGGTTAGAGCAGCGGACTCATAATCCGTTGGTGCGCAGTTCGACTCTGCGGGGGGCCACCAGAATTAGGTATAAAAATCAAAGGGTTACGAGCTTCGGCTGGTGACCCTTTTTTAATTTCAGCTTCCAGAAGCGCTCCATGTATCAGACGGGTAGTCTGGTTTAGGGGGTGACCTCACCATCACAGATATAGAGCCGGGACAATACACCTGCACCATGCCTAGTCGCTGTTTAATTCATTATGAAATGCTTCATAAATTTCTTTGACTGTGTTTCCGTTGAATGTCCAATATGGGGATGGCTGAATTGGGTAATCCAAGGCTAAATTTAATAATTTTCTTGTCGGCACTATCAGTGAACATACGGCGCCTTCAAAGCTCACTTTCCGTTCACCCGCGACGATTACTTGAATGGTTCCGTCCTTGGACACCAAAACGGAGCCGTCTGGAATACCAAGCGCGTGGAAATTCATTAGGGGCCGTTTGGTATTTTTGAGATTTAGCCCGGACTGCTTATCGACAGCATCCAATTCTGTCGTTAACTGTTGCTCAAATTCAAGCGTTATGTCATCGACCTTAAGAAGTTTCAGAACCGCGATAACCCGCTCTGGCTCTATTTTAAAAAATTCTCTGCTCGGATTGAGCCGAGTGTTGCCGAATGCAAAATGCAATGCTTTTTCGACCTCACTCGCGTCTTTAACCTGGCATGCGAAAGCACAATCAAACGGAACTGGTACCCCTGTTCCGTAGAGCTGCTTCATACGCTCTTTGACCTCAAATTGAGACGTTTTCCCGATTTTCACCAATCCCACCATTGCAGGATTTGTGAGTACATACACAATTTGTTTGCTATTGTCTGCCATATTTCCGTCTTCTACCCGTCTCATGTCTTGTCTATAGATTTAAGTAAGTTGCCATACGCCAACTATATTAGTGCAGGTTTAGGTGTCTCGTCGAGCATCAAGCACAAGCGCCTCTATTTTTGGACCGGGACGAGCTCACGCATTTATGTCGTGCTCACTAAACCCTATCATTCTCTCCATGAGACAGGTTCACGCCCAGCGCTGCAAATGCCTCGTTATATACTCTCTCGTCCGTGCACAGGAACATGAGAGCTGACTGATGAGGCGCACGTCGAAGCACGTCGCGCGCTTGCTTGACCGCTGTGCTGCTTACCTTCATCTCGGCCACTATAAATGGCGCACCCTTTGGATGCTTGAACTGATGATGCTCAATCACTCGGCTGGCTACTTTTATGCCGATGGCATTTTCCTCTGTTGCCTTGTGTATGTTCCCGATGGCAATACCAACAACCACACTTTTTCCATCTATGAGTGTGTCAAATGCCGTCAGCCTGGTTTTTTTTCCCAATTTTTCCAAACCAATTTGTGGCAAAAAGGTACTTATAATTTCCATATTGCGTGCTCCCAGGTTAGAACGGTGATCGACAACCGCAAATTAATCTTTTTTGTAGACTGAATCGAACGACCGGATCAGCCTTAACGCTAGCTCGGGCTGAGACGACAACGGTATCAGTTTTTTGACGCATACATCACTTTTGGTCGACTAACTTAGGCAATCTACATATGAACCGACACCAATATTTGAGCGTTGTACTGCACATTTTTACGCGAGAACTATCTCTTTTTTTCCATCGCTTTTCCCCATGTGCTCGGCCTTAACCCCGAGATCACAAAACGCACTAATTTGTCATCGCATCCTCCTACGATGACGCTGAGATCGAGCGGGGGTTTCGGTTGATGCTCGCGCGTAAGCCGCCAATGCCCAAATATCGCAAGCGGTTGAAGACACATCTCGTTACGAAAAAAACCATTTGTATTGTCGTCGGCGTAGCAGGAACGGGCGTTAATGTAGCGTGGCAAGATCAATTTCGAATCTACGCATCGCAACTAACCAGGGATACATTATGTTTACGCTCAATCGCTCAAGTAAAACCATTGTCCTGACCGCACTCATTGCGATCTTTGCTAGCGCGGCAGGTAGTGCTATGGCCGAAACGACCTGGCAAAAAAAACCATCCCCGCCGCGCAGAGGTTAACAGCCGGCTTCAAAATCAAAATAAGCGTATCAAGACTGAAGTTAAAGATGGCCAAATAACCAAGGCACAGGCCAAAGGCCTGCATCAAGATGACCATGCGATTCGCCAGGAAGAGCGAGATATGTCAAAGCAAAACGGCAGCCACATCACAAAACCCGAACAATCAGTTTTGAATCAGCAAGAAAATGGCGTAAGCAGACAGATCGGTAAGTAACTGGATTTTGCAGTCGTTATGACAAAAAATGGCAACAGAGTTGATTCTGCTGCCATTTTTGCGCTCGTCTTCATACTGTTCTTCTAATATTGCGCTCACCTCAGGTAAAGCTTCTTACGGTCGTGGGGCGATGGGCGATATGAGCTTTAATAAATCCCCGCCTATAGCCATAAAAAGAAACATCAGCGCGAAGCCAATTCGCACCGATCGGTAACCGCCTCAAACGCGGGCTTTCAATTTGCTAAAGCTTTCGCCCCAGCCGTTTTTCAACCTGTTGTCGCTCCCAATCAGCACCAAAAAACGGGAATAGATCAAACAGGGTCAAGGCACGAATAATAATCGCGAAACCCCAGCCCAATGCTGGCCATACGAACCAGATATGCGTTGGACTGTGGGTCATATTTATCGCGGCAAGAAATCCAATGACAAGGACATATAGAACGAGATGTAAGTAAAACCGCTTCAATTTACGTACATGGCGAAATGCAAGAACTTCGTCCGTTGGATATCCCTGGCTTGTAAGTGTATTCATATCAGACCCCATTTGTAAGCTTGAGAAATCGATCTCAAAGACGGCTGCCAGTGATTTCAGAGATTCCGTACTAGCACCTTTTCCTTGTTCGATGCGTTGGATGGTGCGAACGCTCAGATCGCTAAGCTCTGCCAATTGCTGTTGTGACCATCCGCGTTGCAGTCTCAGTTTTTGTAAAAGCATGTAGAACTCCTGTTAATACTGGACCATTGGACTTTCACAGTTGATTCTCGAGCACCCGAAAGGTGTAACAAAATGGGCCGTGACAGGCCGCTAGTCTTGTCCATTATTCGCTTTGCCGCCACGTCATTTGCACGACATTTGCATGACAAAACAGGTGCCAGTCGCGCAAATGTCTATTTTTTACATTTCTTCGATTCAATTCTACGGTTTAAGCTGCGTACAGGTCTGAGATATGGCGCCTTATCACCCAAAATACAGCTAACCAAACTAAGCAGCCTGCTCCGCCAAAAAGGTACGAAATAAAGCCGCGGACTGGAGCGGACGTTCAAGCGTTGGTAAATGCCCACAATGTTCAATAAGATGCCACTGGGCATGCGGTATTGCATCCGCCATTCGACGACCCATGTCGACAGCTGCTAGCGCGTCTTCAGCGCCCCAGGTCACTAATACGGGCATCGTCAACTCGCCCAATCTGCTGCTCACGTCCGCACGACCTCTCACAGCGCGGGCCTGCGCTGCAGCGGCAGGGCCACCGATGCTTTCTGCCATCGCCCTGAACGTAGCCGCGGAATCGATATCAGCCTTGCGCACGACCAGTCCGGAAAGGAAGTCGAACACTGCCGCGGGCGTCTGGTCCAAACGTTGTGCCAGTTCAGTACCACCTTGCGCGGCCGCACCCGGATCGCAACCCATTAGCCACAATGCAGTCACACGTTCGGGCGCGGCGAGCGCTATTGCTAGCGCTAGATTGCCACCGTAAGAAGTGCCGACCAAAACAAACTTCTCGGGGCTACGGGCCAGAATATCGGTAACACTATCAACCAAACAAGGTAATGGTGAGAGCAAAACATCTGCCGAAATGAGGTCTCCCAGATCGTCAATGACGTCACGGTAAAGTCTTGCATCGCACAATAAAGCAGGAATGAAAACTACTGGAAATATTGTGACCATTGCATTTTTCCTTTGGGAAATCTTGCAAAACGTGAGAATTTATTTTTATGGTGTACGTGACCAGCGTATTAATCTGAAAGCGCCAGGCGCATAGGTTGCGCCGGGTTGGCGCACATGTGTTCAGTCCAGTTGAATTGGACGACACGATCCTGGGTGCCAGAAACTGGGTGCCCTCAAATGCAGGACACTCATCCGATCAAAATCGTGCTCAGCTGTTGCGGGCATCATGGAATGATGACGATTTTTCCACTGACCTTACGTTGCATCATCGCATTCAAGGCTTCGCAAACGCCGGCAAGCGGATAACGGGCAGATACCAATGGTTTGATTTTTCCCGCTCGGTAGAGTGAAACCAGTTCGATTAAATCGGTCTCTAAATTTGTGGGTTCTCTGCGGATAAAATCACCCCAAAAAACACCCAAAATCGAACAGCCTTTTAACAGCGGCAAATTTAGCGATATTTTGGGAATTTCGCCATCCGCAAAACCAATCACCAGAAAGCGTCCGCGCCACGCCATGCTGCGAATCGCCTGTTCGCTGTAGACGCCACCGACCGGGTCGCACACGACATCAACGCCACGACCATCAGTAATTGCTTTGAGTCGCTCACGCAGGTTTTCAGTAAGATAATTGATACATTCATCGGCTCCGTGCGCTTTACAAACGGCCAATTTTTCGGAGGACGATGCGGCTGCGATCACTCTAGCGCCCAGCGCCTTGGCAATCTCAATAGCAGCAATGCCGATCCCGCCTGCAGCGCCGAAAATTAATACCGTTTCACCTTTTGCGACTTGTGCGCGATCTTTCAAGGCATGATATGCCGTGCCATAAGTCATCAAAAACGTCCCTGCAACCTCGTAAGACATTTCTGCTGGCATCGGGATCAGGCTATCTTCATTAATCGCAATCTCTTCCGCGAACGCGCCCCAACCGGAGAAAGCAATGACTGACTGACCGACCATAAATCGGGTGACCCCGCTACCAACCGATTTGATCACGCCTGCTAACTCACCCCCGGGAGAAAAGGGTAGCGGCGGTTTTATCTGATATTTATTCTGAATGACCAATGAGTCTGGAAAATTCACGCCAGCCGCTTTGACGCTGATAATGACCTGCCCCACATCGGGGATCAGCGACGGAATATCCTCGACCGACAAGATTTCTGGCGGCCCATATTGATGACATAGGACTGCTCGCATTTTCACATTCTCCTGAATAACTTCTCAAATCCGCTCATCTATCTTGCGTCAGAGCGCGGGCCAATTTTTGGCGCTTGCGTTTTATTTGGCGCTTGCGTTTTATCATGCTGATGATTTTAAAACGTGGCGTTCAATGTCAAATTGTTGGTCCCATGGGATACCCTTTTTTCGCTCGGCTTGTAGCGTCAATTTCAGCAATGACGCCACGAACTAATTTTTAGCGATTTAAAAACACCCCCATCAAGGATACGTAAAAAATCCGCGTCCGGATTTACGGCCCATGTAACCCGCGGCGACCATCTCTTTCAACAGCGGTGCCGGACGGTATTTAGAGTCGTTAAATCCGTCATAAAGCACTTCCATTACCGCTAGCAAGGTATCGAGACCGATCATGTCGGCTAATGCCAGCGGGCCGATCGGATGTTTGCATCCAAGCTTCATACCGATATCGATTGCCTCGGCGGTGGCCAATCCTTCAGAAAGCACAAAGATAGCCTCATTGATCATCGGGCATAAGATACGGTTAACCACGAAACCAGGATTGTTGCGCACCGTAATCGGGCTTTTGTTCAATCGTTGAGCGAATTCTTCAACCTTTGCATGGGTGGCATCACTGGTTTGAAGCCCTCGGATTAACTCGACCAACTCCATCAGCGGCACCGGATTGAAGAAGTGCATGCCGATTACTTTGTCCGCACGCTTGGTCGCTGCAGCCAGTTTCGTGATGGAAATAGATGACGTGTTGGTGGCAAGAATCACATTCTCGCCGATCACGCCGTCTACGTCTTGCAAGAGTTTTATCTTGAGTGCCTGATTTTCAGTCGCTGCTTCAATCACCAAATCGACAGACTTAAGCGCATTGATATCGGTCGTGCCCGTAATCAATGCTATCGCGGCGTCTTTTTCGGCCACGCTCAAGGTATGGTTTTTGACCAATCGGTCCAAACTGTTGACTATTTTTGCAATGCCTTTCTGAACTGCTGCCTCATTAATATCCAGCATCAGAACCGGAATACCCACCATTGCACAGGACTGCGCAATTCCGTTGCCCATGATCCCGGCGCCGATAACCCCGACTGCATTGATTTTAGTCATTGTCGCTTCCTCAATTAAATTGCTACATTGTAAGGCAATTACTTTCCTAAAAATTGGGGCGGACGCTTGTCAAAAAAAGCGCTGACGCCTTCGACGAAATCCACAGATTTCGCGCAAGCAATAAAGGATTCGCGTTCAGCCAGCATTTGCTCTTCCATCGTGCGCGCAAACGATGCGCGCATTAATTGTTTGGTCTTGGCGAAAGCGAGAGACGGTCCGGTTACGAGACGTTGCACCAGCACTTCTGTTTCTGCAGCCAGCTCCTCTGCAGGCACC
Source organism: Glaciimonas sp. PAMC28666 (assembly GCF_016917355.1). Lineage (GTDB taxonomy): Bacteria > Pseudomonadota > Gammaproteobacteria > Burkholderiales > Burkholderiaceae_D > Glaciimonas. The sequence continues at coordinate 1,189,445 of NZ_CP070304.1, forward strand.
ACACGCGTGATAATTCCCAGGCGCTGCGCCTCTGCGGCATCGAAGGTTTCGGCCAACAGCGTGAGTTCCAACGCCTTGTGCAAGCCGACCATGCGCGGCAATGACCAGGAAGCCGAACCGTCCGGACTGGCACCAATCCTGGAATACGCCAGATTGAAACGTGTACCTTCTGCGGCGATTGACAGGTCACAAGCCAAGGCCAAACTGACGCCCGCGCCTGCCACTGCTCCATGCACACTGGCAATAATCAGTTGCGGTAGATTGGTTAAAATTGACAATGCTTTATGCAGCGGATCAATGACGGTCGGGGCTGCTTCTGCAGCCGCGGCCAGATCCACTTTGAAATAGTCGAGATCGCCCCCCGCCATGAACGCACGCCCTTCCCCGCTAATGACAACCACACGGATATCCTGGCTTGCCCTGATACGCTTGCAAATCGTTAGCAGGTCCTCTGCCATGGTCCGATCGAGGGCATTCAGGGCGGCTGGTCGATTGAAACGAATCCTGGCAATCTGCTCTTCCACATCAAACAAAATTGTTGCATCGCTGTTGCTCATGGGCTGTCCCTATTGTTGGGTTTTAATAAAATATTGACGAACCACCGACTCAGCGATGCAGGCTGGCTTGTCGACACCTTCGATCTCAATCGTCGCCTTTAAAACAAGTTGAATACCACCAACAATATCCGCAAGGCTGCTCAACAAAAATCGACCACGAACCCGACTGTCGACCCGCACCGGATTCATAAAACGCACCTTGTTGAGCCCATAATTAATCCCCATTTCGCAGAACGGCAACTCAAAATTGTCTTGATAAAATTTCCCAAGCAACGATAGCGTCAAAAATCCATGAGCGATGGTGCAACCGAACGTCGACTCTTTTGCGGCTCGGGAGACATCGACATGAATCCACTGAAAATCGCCCGTCGCTTCCGCGAATTGGTCGATGCGGCTTTGTGAGATAAGCACCCAATCGGAAACGAAAATCTCATGCCCGATGCGCGTACGCAGAAGTTCCAGGGTGCTGATATCCGGTGGTGGCATGATTTTTTCCTTAACGGGGGCCGACACTGTCATTTTTTATGGCTTTGGGCGCTGGCAACAGCGCGCTGGCCTGATCGCGCAGCGCGCGTTTGAGAAGTTTGCCATTGGCGTTTCGCGGTAATGGCGATTCTGAAAGCGTAAAACTTTCCGGCACCTTGTAGTCAGACAAACGTGCAGCGCAATAGGCCATCAGCACGCCTGGCAAAGCCTCGGCAGATATGTCAGAGTGACGCAAAGTCACGAATGCATGCACACGCTCACCCAGCACCGGGCAAGGCTTGGCGACCACCGCACACTCCAGCACAGCCGGATGTTGGTAAAGCACGTTCTCGACCTCGATGGTAAAAATCTTGTATCCACCACGATTGATCATGTCTTTCATCCGGTCAGCTATCTTGATATAGCCATCGGAACCGATGGATCCGATATCGCCAGAGTGCCAAAAACCGCCGGTAAAATTGTCAGCGGTGGCAGTCGGATTATTCCAATATCCTTTCACCACCATCGGCCCTTTGATCCATATTTCACCCAATGCGCCAGCTTCAACCTCACACCCGGATTCATCGAAAACGGCGATTTCAACGCAAGCCAGAGCACGACCAACGGTGTCATTATGGTCGGCGGTTTCACCCTGCGGCATGAGCGTGGACGGCGACGTTGTTTCTGTCGAGCCGTAGCAATTCATCAGGGTAAGACTCGGTATTTTTTGCGCGAGGCTGGAGATGGTCGCCACCGGCATCGGCGCACCACCGTATCCGCCCACCCGCCATGCGGAAATATCATGCCTGTCAAAGTCCGGTTGCAGCAAACAAAGGTTATACATGGCCGGGACCATCAACGTATAGGTCATGCGTTCAGATGCGGCCAGCGCCAGAAAGTCGGTGGCTTTAAAACTCGGCATGATGACCAGTTTTCCGGCGCATTGCACCATCGTCGCGATCAGTGCAATCAACCCAGTGACATGGCTAAGCGGCACCGAAGCCACGGCGGTGTCGCGGTTCGTCAATCCCATGGCGATCTGCAGATGCATGCCGGAATGGACGATGCCGAGATGCGTCAGTGCCGCGCCCTTCGGCTTGCCGGTTGTGCCGGAGGTATACATGATGGCGACAACATCTTCCTCTTTGACCTTGGTTGAACCGCCCGACGGTGAACCGGTAATCAAGGTGGAAAACTCTTCCGATCCGCTGCAATAACCGATTGATACGCGAGTCTTCAGTGATGGCACCTCCGCGCTAACCGGGAGCCGCTCACCCAATTCGGCTTCATGCACGATCAGGCTTGCCGAGCAATCATTGAGCATATAAGCCAGTCCGGGAGTCTGCTCGCGGACACTGAGCGGAACCGCTATAGCCCCGAGACGGGCGATAGCAAATAAGGTGATAACGAACTCATTACGATTTCCGATGAGCATCGCCACACGGTCCCCGGGACCAATGCCGTGCCTTTCCAGGCCTGTCGCTAAGCGCGCTGAGATGTCCAGCAAATCCTTCCATGTGATACGCTCCGTGCCGCAAACCATGGCATCTCCGTCCGGGTTGCGCAGCACTGCGTTGTCCAACATCGCGTGCAAGCTTTTGGGACGTTCAATAAAACAACGCACCACACGTCCGTCAAAATGTGTTTCCAAGCGCGAGGCAGGCCAGGCGGAGTCCCATTGTTTCATTTCAACTGATCCTTTTGTCGGTTCAATACGGTGCTGTCGCTACGCTTTGGAAAAGTAAAACAGGCTTTGGTGCGAAATGCAATTTTCGTTAGCTTTGGTCAGTTCATTCTTGGCTACTACACCCAAATGTAACTCATCTTGACCATCAATGATGCGCGTCGCTCCTCCCTCTTCAATCCAATCGCGAACATTCGCGTAATCATCCGGATGCTTGCCGAACGTGCGTCTCTTTAATGCGCCGTCGCCGCCCGGCCCGGCGACGGTTCTGCTGACAGGTCGCAAAGTATTTCAACCACTTTACAGGGTGAAACGACGGCACCGCAGTTTGTCGATTGCCGCCGCAGAAGTGCGGAAGCCTTTGTTAGTCGCCGAATCAGAATATCGAGAAACAAGTACACTCGAGCATTTAAACGAGGATCAAAAAATGCTCACTATTCATCATCTCGGAAAATCGCAGTCCGAGCGCATTATCTGGCTCTGCGAGGAACTTGGCCTTCCTTATATCATCAAGCGCTACGAGCGAAATACGGTGACAATGCTTTCCCCGCCGGAGCTAAAAGCGCTTCACCCTTTAGGCGCCGCGCCCGTTATTACTGACGGAGAATTGGTTCTCGGCGAGTCGGGTGCGATCATTGAGTACATCATTGGTAAATACGGTGATGGTCGCCTTGCCCTTGGCCCGGCCAATCCGGACTATGCACAATATCTCTACTGGCTGCACTTTGCCAACGCTAATCTTCAGCCGCACATGGGCCGAAACATGACTCTGCGTCGACTCAATTTAGCATCCGACAATCCAATTCTTGTTGGAGCGAAAGAGCGCCTGGATCGTGGGCTGGCTTTAGTGGAAGCCCATTTAGGCGGCGTAGATTATCTGGCCGGTCGTGAATTCACCGCGGCAGATATCATGATCGTCTTTTCGCTCACAACAATGCGTTACTTCCTGCCATTCGACCTTACTGCCTATCCGCACATCCTGGCATACCTGAAGCGGATCGGCGAACGTACAGGCTATCAGCGTGCGATGGAAAAGGGTGATCCTGGAATGGCACTTCTTCTGACCTGAAAAAGCACACCATACGCAAGCAAAAAGCACCAATCAGGTACCGAAGCCTAGAACATTCAGAAGGGTCTGTGCCAACCATACAATCAACGATGGCACCTACCCTGACTGCAAAATTCCGTACTCAACACCCCCTATAACCGACGTTGTAACGGGCGTCTCGAGTGATCCAACGGGTTGAAGCGGACGCAAAAAATAATCACGCTTCTAGATTATTTATTCCAATAGGTATACGATATAACTCAAGAGTACCTAAGAATACTTGTGCGCACGACTCAAAAATAGGAAGCGTGCACCGTCGCCCGAACTCGCGGTAGGCAAACTTGCCTTGCCCCTTTTCTGCACGATCACTTTTTGGAGACATTGGCAACCGCTGGAACCCTGCTGCATGCTTGCTTCGCGGCCGTGTCCGGTGCTGCCAATGCCAAACGCAATGTACTCAGATGCTGGCAGCCTATAAATCGGCTCTTTGATAACAAGCGAAGGCGCAACGCATCACGAGGTGAAAGATGATAACGAACCCCGAATCAAACCAGCTACAGCATGCCCACGACATATCAGATGCGGAGTGGAACCTACGGGTGCAGTTGGCGGCGGCCTATCGACTGGTTGAATTTTACGGCTGGTCTGAAATGATTTACGGTCATTTGACGGCGCGCGTTCCGGGTTCCGATAATCATTTTTTGATTAATCCGTATGGGCTCAATTATGATGAGATCACGGCATCCAATCTGGTCAAAATTGACCTCGAGGGTAACGTGATTGCAGGGCGACGGCACACTGTCAACTACGCGGGATTTATTATTCATTCGGCGGTGCATATGGTGCGCTCTTCCAATAACCATGTTGTCATGCATACGCACACCCGAGCCGGAATGGCGGTCGCGGCGTTGGAAGAGGGTCTGCAACCGATCTCTATGTTTTCTACCGCATTCCACAGCCGGCTGGCTTACCATGAGTATGAAGGCGCAGCACTCAGACTCGACGAACGTGAACGCATCGTCAAGTCGCTCGGTAACGCTAAAGCGCTGATTCTAAAGAATCATGGATTGCTGGTCGTGGGCAGTACGGTTCCTGAAACTTTCCTGCGCTTGTATCGACTCGAACGCGCTTGTCAGGTTCAGATTGATGCGGCGGCGGCAGGCAAGCTTAATATTATGCCGATTACACTGGCGGCGCAATCCGGGGCAGATCTCGACAGTTTTCAGAGTCTGCATCCGCAGGGTGAAGGTGGCGTTGAGTTCGAGGCGCTCATGCGCAAGCTTGACCGGATTGATAATAGTTACCGGCATTGAGCAAGTACCGATTTTCAATAAGTAGACGATCTGCTCCAAAATAAAAAAGCGCATTACGGTGAACGTAATGCGCTTTTATACTTTGCGGCCAATTTTCCTGCTAACCGCAAGGAGCCTTTAGCAAGTCGTCGGGACTATTCTCGCTGCGATTAAACCAATGTCAGCGTGACGTCAACGTTACCGCGGGTTGCGTTCGAATATGGGCAAACGTGATGCGCCTTGTCGACCAATGTTTTTGCTGCTGCTTTGTCCATGCCCGGGATCGATATTTTTAGTTCGACTTCAATACCGAATCCACCTGGGATTTGACCAATGCCAACCAGGCCAGTGATCGATGTGTCTGCTGGCAATGTGATTTTATCTTGTGATGCAACGAATTTCATTGCGCCAATGAAGCAAGCTGAATAACCCGCTGCAAATAATTGCTCTGGATTGCTGCCAGCTGCGCCTGCACCGCCGAGTTCTTTCGGTGTTGTCAATTTTACGTCCAGGATGCCATCGGAGGTAGTAGCGCGACCATCACGACCGCCAGTTGCTGTGGCTGAGGCTGTAAACAGAATTTTTTCGACTGACATGGTGTTTCCTTTTTTCAAATTGAATGAAATGGCCGCTTAAGCAATCCGTTGAAACCAATCAGTCGGCCGTACTGAAAAGTTCGGATAAAAATGATAAGCCTTACGCAAAGTCGCCCTTGGCGTTTTACTTTCCTGCTCGGCTGTTCGGGGCAGTGCCCGTTAGCTGGGACGATTTTGCGTAAGTCGTAAATTAGATCGATTACCTGACGCTGCAATTTCAAAAATGCTAATAAGTCTCTTTTTAAGACATTTCGGGTCCAAGAAGCTTATCTCGTATTTTTAATAAATATATAACTTACACAATAAAATTGCGCACAACTTAATTTGCACTATACCTTAAATAATAAACCTGTGCTTCGATCAAGTCACGTTGAGATCCATTATCGCCAGGTCGTTAGCGCTACCACAAAGTCGTGGGCGTCTAAACGTTACTTGCCATGGCAGCGCGCAACCTCTGCAATTGCCCCGTCAGCGCACGCAGCTCATCTAACGAACACTGTGCGGCGCAACTCACTTGCTGCGGAATCAACCGCGCATCTTGCCGCAATGCATTTCCTTGATCGGTCAGACTAACGATGACTTGCCGCTCATCCTTTACCGAGCGCTGGCGCCTGACCAAACCACCAAGTTCAAGTCTTTTTAGCAAAGGCGTTAATGTTCCAGAATCCAGATACAAACGCTCCCCAACTTCCGAAACGGTGACCGCGTCCCTCTCCCACAAGGTTAACATGACCAAATACTGCGGGTAAGTTATGCCTAATGATTGCAAAAAGGGCTTGTAAATCTTGGTCATCGTCAACGATGCCGAATACAGCGCGAAACACAGTTGGTTATCTAGCAGCAAATCCTCAGATTCAAAAGCATCGGCCTCAGATCCTACTTCGTTGCCTACGTCATTTTTGAGGTGCGATTCCATAACTTGAATAATACGCAGCGTAAAATTAAATTGCAAGCAATTTAATTTGCAATTTTCATCCAAGGAAAAACATTTTGAGCGCCTATTAATGAAACAAGGCGTTCAGTGACAGCACGCAATACCCTCTACTCAAAACTCAATACAGTGACAGCAATCTACCAACGACCAGAAATTCCGCGTCCGAAGCATGCATTCGAATCACGCTCCTTCTAGGTTATCTGGCTCCGATCGATTGCTGCCACCGTAAAGGGTTAGATACTCATATTCCCAAGTGTACTCGCGCGATAGGCCGCCACAAAGGTATCGAAATCGCCGGTTTGGGTGCGCTCGATTTGCTCTTGCTCATCCAATGATTTCGCCGCCATCGCCGTAAAGTAAGCGTGCTCTTCCGCACTTGGCGGATGTGCACGGAATTGCGCGGCATGAACGTTACTTTGACGCAGTGCAAATTGCGCGAAGGTTTCGTTATGCTCCGACAATGCCGCCAATACCTTCGCAGAAGGGGTCAGTTCAGGGGCATGCAATTTTCGACGCTGCTGCTCTACGGCATCGCCGTGCTGGTGATCATCACGCTGCGCGTCCAGCAAGGTTGCGGCAGCGGAAATTTTTTCCAGTAGGGCTAAACCCCATGCTTGCAACGCTATCGGTGCGCCATTGAGTTGCAGCTCCAGACCGGGACGCCGACCTTCTTTAACCGCCTTGGAAAAATTACTGACGTTTTCGACGCTTTCTTCGTCACTGGTACACGGACTTTCATCAAGCGCACAGAAAAGTAGGAAAGCATCGAGAAAACGCCCAGTTTCCAGGCTGATTCCAGTCGGTTCAAACGGATCGATGTCCATGCACCGCACTTCGATGTACTGCACCCCACGTGCCGACAAAGCCTGAATTGGCCGCTCACCGCTGTTGATCACGCGCTTAGGGCGAATGGTCGAGTAGTACTCGTTTTCGATCTGTAATATGTTGGTATTAATCTGTATCCACTCGCCATCAAGATGGGTGCCAATGGCGGCATAAGGGGGATACGACTGACTGACCGCCTGTGACAGACTTTTGATATAGCTATCAAGATTGTTGTAATGCGGCGTTAAGTTTGCCTGGGCCTTGCTCTGGTAACCGAGATCGCTCATACGCAAACTGGTTGCATATGGCAAATATAGCGTGTCGTCATCAAGCGTTTCAAGCTTGTGTTCCTGACCGGCTAAAAAGTTTTTGGACAACGCTGGCGATGCGCCAAACAAATACATTAACAACCAGCTGTAACGGCGAAAATTGCGTATTAATGCAATGTAACCGTCGGACTGAAACGATTTGGTCGTGCAGGTCGCTTGCCCCGCTTCCAGTTGCAGCACGGACCAGATATCGTCCGCTAACGAATAATTATAGTGAATACCTGCAATACATTGCATGCGCTTGCCATAGCGTAACGCCAGGCCGCGCCGATAGACGTGCTTAAGCGTACCGATATGCGAGGTACCGTACCAGGCAATAGGGATTTGCTCTTCGTCCGGCAACTCACAAGGCATGGAGTCGCTCCAGAGCATTTCATCCCCTAACTTGGAATACGCAAAGCGATGAATAGACTCGAGCTCGGTCATCACGACCGCAACATCGTTCTCCGGCGGGGTAATGAACTCTAATAACGACTCCGAATAATCCGTCGTGATCTGCGGTTGCGTCAACGCTGAACCTAACGACCGGGGATGCGGTGTAAGGGCTAACTTACCTTCTGGACTGACACGCAATGTTTCACGCTCTATCCCGCGCAACCCTTTGCCGAGCAAAGCGCGATGCTGTTCTTGTCCAAGTAAAGCCAGACGGCGGGTGTAATAATTTGTCAATTCAGTATCCTTTTAATTGTGCCTTACCGTCTATTTTTTTATATGCGGCGATGGTTATCAGGTGATTCATCGAGTAGCTGAATCAGGCCCAAAAGTCCCCTAGTACGCGAGAATAGCCGAAAATCAAAAAGTGCGTCGGATGCGTTAAATGCAGCGAACTTACGCAATCAACCATCAATGCCGGTTCTTCAAGCATTTGCCTGGATGAAAGTTAATCCACTTTACGCCGCCAGGATGAAAACTGTCGAATTGAGACATATATATACTGAAGCTATATGGCAGCAAAGTCACCTACCGCTCTCTCTACCGCACACGAACCTTTATAATCTTGTTTTAATTCGCTTTTACACCGACCTACTATGCCAGCTCAAATCATTGACGGAACCCTACTTTCACAACAATTGCGGGCCGAGGTTGCCACTCGCGCCGCTGCGCTTACGGCGCTTGGCAAACAGCCCGGACTCGCAGTCATCCTGGTAGGGGAAAGTCCGGCTTCACAAGTATACGTCCGTAATAAGGTTAAGGCCTGTGTAGACAATGGTCTTCATTCGGTATTGGAAAAATATGATGCCGATCTGAGCGAAGCTGACTTATTGGCGCGGATTGACGCACTGAACCACGACCCAAAAATCAACGGTATATTGGTTCAGTTACCCTTACCTGCGCATATTGATGCCAACAAGGTGATTGAAGCCATCGCCGCAGAAAAAGACGTCGACGGTTTTCACATCAGCAATGCCGGATTATTGATGACAGGAAAGCCACTATTCCGTCCGTGCACGCCTTACGGCGTCATGAAAATGCTGGAATCGATTGAGTACCCGGTGCGTGGAGCGCATGCGGTCATCGTAGGCGCGTCAAATATTGTCGGTAAGCCGCAATCAATGTTGCTCTTGCAAGCGGGTGCGACCGTCACCATTTGCAATTCCAAGACCCGCGATCTCGGTCACCACACGCGTCAGGCTGACATTCTTGTCGTTGCCACCGGCAAACGCAACATCGTCACGGCAGACATGGTTAAACCGGGTGCCGTCGTAATCGACGTCGGCATGAATCGCGATGACAATGGCAAACTGTGCGGCGATGTCGACTTTGCCAATGTCAAAGAAGTTGCGGGTTTTATCACCCCGGTGCCAGGCGGCGTCGGGCCGATGACCATCACCATGTTGCTGGTCAATACGATTGAAGCCGCAGAAAGAAACTAATCCATGACATCTCCTTCCGCAGCAGTCGCCATGCCAATGGCACCCCAAAATAATCCCCTCCTGGATTTTTCCGGGCTCGCCCACTTCGATACGATCAAGGCAGAACACGTTACGCCAGCAATTGCTTATTTGCTCGAGCAGGCAAATATTGTCGTCACGCAACTGGAAGCGCCGCAGGCATCGGTAACATGGGAAACCTTTGTTACGCCGCTGGAAAACGCAACCGAAAACCTTGGGCGTGCCTGGGGTATCGTGGGGCATTTGAATGCAGTGATGGATAGCCCCGAGCTGCGTGCGGCGTACAACGACAATCAGCCAAAACTGATCGAGTTCTCAACGTCGCTGTCCCAAAATCTGGCGTTATTCGACAAGTACAAAGCGCTCGAATCCAGCGCCGACTTTCCGACGCTTTCGGCAGCACGTCAGAAAATCATTAAAAATGCGGTCCGCGATTTTCGTCTCGGCGGCGCCGAATTACCGGATGCCGACAAAGCCCGGTTCGCCGATATTCAGGAAAAGCACGGTGCCTTGACCACACGTTTTTCAGAAAACGTGCTGGACGCCACCAATGATTACGCGCTGTTCGTACTCGATGAGGCTGAACTGGCCGGATTGCCGGACGATGTTAAACAAGCGGCCCGCGCAGCAGCACAAAAGGATAGCAAGGATGGCTACAAATTTACGCTTCACTTCCCGTCCTATTTCCCGATACTCCAATATGCCGATAACCGCGTCCTGCGCGAAAGAATCTATCGCGCGAACGCCACCAAAGCATCGGAACTGAGCGGCAAACCGGAATGGGACAATACGCAAAACATCGTTAGCATTCTCAAGTTGCGTAATGAAGAAGCGACGCTGCTGGGCTTAAAGAATTTCGCCGAATTGTCGTTGGTGCCAAAGATGGCACAAACGCCTGAAGAAGTGATCGCATTCCTCGAAGACCTCGGTCAACGTGCGCGTCCGTTCGCTGAAAAAGACCTGGCTGAATTGCGCGAGTTTGCCGGCACAGAGTTAGGCATTACGCCATTGGAAGCATGGGATAGTACGTATGCCTCCGAGAAATTACGTGAACAGCGCTACGCTTTTTCGGAGCAGGAAGTTAAGCAATATTTCCCGGAAACAAAAGTTGTTCAGGGATTGTTTGCCTTAGTGCAGAAGCTGTTTTCGGTTGAGATCAGCCTTGATCAAGCGCCGGTCTGGCATTCCGATGTGAAATTCTTCAAGATTGAAAAAGAAGGAAAATTGCTTGGGCAATTTTATCTTGATCTTTACGCACGCAGCGGCAAGCGGGGCGGCGCATGGATGGACGATGCGCGCGCACGCCGCAAGCTGGACCATGGCGCTGGCATTCAGACACCTATTGCCTATCTGACCTGTAATTTCTCTGCACCCGCGGTGGTTGACGGTGCTGCCAAGCCAGCACTGTTTACACATGATGAAGTCATCACGCTATTTCATGAATTCGGCCACGGTTTGCACCACATGTTGACGCAGGTCGATGAAATCGGCGTCTCCGGTATCTCTGGCGTGGAATGGGACGCGGTTGAACTGCCTTCTCAGTTTATGGAAAATTTCTGCTGGGAATGGGACGTGCTACAAGAACTGACGGCCGAAGCGACATCCGGCCAACCATTACCGCGCGTACTGTTCGACAAAATGACGGCAGCCAAGAACTTCCAGTCAGGCCTGCAAACCCTGCGTCAGGTAGAGTTCTCCCTGCTCGACATGCATCTTCACGACCAATATGATCCCTCGGGCGACCAGACGGTACAAGAACTGATTAATCAGGTCCGCGAGCAGATTGCCGTTTTCAGCCCTCCGGCGTTTAACCGCTTCCAACACTCGTTCTCTCATATTTTTGCAGGCGGTTATGCTGCCGGCTATTACAGTTACAAGTGGGCTGAGGTGTTATCCGCGGACGCTTATAGCGCTTTTGAAGAACTCGCCAATGGCGGTAACGTGATATCGGCGGAAACGGGTAGCAAATTTCAACGTGAGATTTTGGCCGTTGGTGGCTCGCGTCCTGCTTTGGAATCATTCAAAGCCTTCCGCGGTCGCGAACCAAATATCGATGCGCTATTACGCCATAACGGTATGGCTGCATAAGTTGGCAGTTTTTGTTTGAGCGTTCACTGCTCACACCATGTGCGGGGGTCCTGCCAGATAGCCATGGATGAATGGCTAAAAATGGGCTCTCCAGGGAGGCCGCTGCTTGAATTGTGCTGCCTCCCTTTTATGGTTTTCCTTATGACATGTATTAACGCCTGACCCCGGGCATCACCGGTTTTTCTTATTTTTCTTTGTGGAAACTATTGGCATAATGCGTGAAGCGGTTCGCGGGCGGAAGGTCCCCCGCCCAAAACGTGATATCCCGGCATACAATACGGACTACAACTGAATTGCAATGGCGCATCTATGTATTGGCAAAGCGGCAATTCTTCATACTAGGAAAATAGATGAAATTGGTGGCATCCTTGTTTTCAACGGCAGGTCTTACGGTTTGCCTGGTTGGTCTCGTTGGTCTCGTTAGTCTGTTAACGACCGCGGGCGCACAGGCGCAACTTTATAAATCCATCGGTCCAGATGGGCACGTCACTTATAGCGATATTCCGCCCGCGTCTGGCAAAATCGTTGACTCAAAATCGCGCTCCAATAATACTGATGGTGATGCGGACACAAGCGGCCTGTCGTATGAACTTGTCCAGGCACAAAAAAATAACCCGGTCACTTTATATACCTCCAGCAAATGTATTCCCTGCGACGATGGCCGCAAATTATTGCGTACTCGTGGAATTCCATTTCGAGAAAAAACCATCACTACGAATAGTGACATCGCCCGCTTAAAGGAAGTTGCCGGAGAAAGCCAATTGCCGTTTCTGCAGATAGGCCGAAGCAAGGAAAGCGGTTTTGAAGCGGTTGCCTGGAACGCGGCTTTAAGTCTTGCCGGGTATCCACAAAACAACCAATTACCAAAAACGTATCAAAATGGCCAAAGCACGGCCGCCGCACCCCCTGGAAAAGCGAGTGCTGCTCCCGAAGGTGCACCCACCGCCAGCGAGCAACCCACGCCAACCTCACGACCCGCAACAGGCACTACGACGCCTGGATTTAGATTTTAAGCCGCAGCCAGGACGCAAGACATCAAACACCATGACGCAAATCGATTTCCACACTAACATTCCTGACAAGTTTTTATATACCTGCAGACTCGTACGCAAAGCGCGGGCGTCGCAATGTCAGATCGTGATATTAACCAGTCACGCCGACGATCTCGCTACGCTGGATCGAACGTTATGGACCTTTTCCGAACAAGATTTTTTACCGCATGTGGCTGCAAACGATCCGCTGGCACGGCAAACGCCCATCATTTTGACTTCCGATGAAACTATCGATTTACCGCATCATCAGGTATTAATTAATTTATCCGGTCATACCCCATCCCATTTTGCACGGTTCGAACGCATGTTCGAGATTGTCACTCTTAACGAGACCGACAAAAACGATAGCCGCGAACGTTACCGGTTCTATCAGCAACGTGGCTACCAGCTAAGCCATTCCATCGCCGCTAATGCGTAGCCTGCGCTCAGACGCTGGGTACAGGCACAAGGAAAATCCATGAACAATAACGCGCTAGACGCTGGTATACCACTGTTGACTGAAATCATCGACGGGTGTGAGGATGACTTAAGTGCGGATGACGTAAGCGCGGATGCCACCGATACGAACAGTTGGTCCCAGAGCTTCACGCGCGAAATCCAGACACTTCATCGGAGCGACGAAAGTGAGCGACCGGCACTCCACGCAACGCGTCCGGCGGCAACATTAACCGACAGCGACAGGGAAAAAATTGCGCACGAATTACACGGGAAAATTTTAAGCCAGCTGCAAGATCGGATCGATTTTGTCATCGAGCAACGCGTGCGGGAAAGCTTGGCCGACGTCTTGCAAATTGCCGCGCAGGGACTCACTGAGCAAATCAAAACAGGCCTGCAATCGACTCTGAATGACGTTATTTCAAGCGCAGTGGCGGCTGAAATAGCTAATTTACAAAAAACAAAATTTTAATACCTTAATTTTTCTTATTAATCAAAAATAGTAAATAAATGATTATATAGAAAAAAAATTACATCAAGATTGCGTACCTAAACAATCAAGAATTTCTTACAATACTGCCAATTGGTTTAGTCTATTCGGAGATTCTGTATGAAAGTGATTGTATTAGGCGCCGGTATAATCGGCACATCTTCTGCCTGGTTCCTGAACAAGGAAGGGAATGACGTCACCGTCATTGACCGTCAAGGCGGTGCCGCACAAGAAACCAGCTTTGCTAATGGATGCCAGATTTCTGTTTCGCACGCTGAACCTTGGGCAAATCCGCAGGCACCATTGAAGGTGCTGAAATGGCTGGGCAAAGAAGATGCGCCATTGCTGTATCGCTTTCGCCCTGAATGGCTGCAATGGAAATGGGCGCTGAATTTTTTGCGTGAATGCACGCCGTCACGTACCGCTGCCAACATTCGCCAAATCGTCGCTATTTGTGAATATAGCCGCCAGACATTACTCTCGGTCCGTGCCGAAACCGGTATTGAATACGATCATCTGGTTCGTGGCATTCTGCACTTCTATACAGAACAAAAGGAATTCGACGACTCATTGGCCGCTGCCAGGTTGATGCGCGATTTAGGATGCCCGCGCAACTCCATCAGCGCCGACGAGGTCGTCCGCATCGAGCCATCATTAGCACGCATACGCGATAAAATCGTGGGCGGTGACTACACCGACAATGATGAATCCGGCGACGTCTATAAGTTCACTACCGGACTCGCTGGCAAAGCGCAGGATGCTGGCGTGAAGTTTCAATTCAACACAACGGTGACTCGCTTGATCACTGAAGGACGCGGCGCTAACGCAAAAATTACCGGCGTCGAAATCATCAACGCTGACGGAAAGCACCAGGTCCTGCACGCTGACGCGTTCGTGGTCGCGATGGGCAGCTTTTCCGAACAATTGTTGAAACCGCTCGGCATTAATTTGATGATTTATCCCGGCAAAGGCTATTCGGCCACCTATAAAATCACCAACCCGGACGCGGCACCTAGCGTGTCATTGACCGATGACGGCTATAAACTCGTGATATCCCGTCTCGGCGATCGTTTGCGGGTCGCCGGTACATGCGAATTAAACGGCTACACGAGAGAACTGAACACTACCCGTTGCGAGGCGATTACACGGCGGACCCGTGAGTTGTTTCCAGACGCCTGCGACTATGACAATCCCACCTATTGGACCGGCTTACGGCCCTTGACCCCGTCTAACGTTCCGTATATCGGCAAAAGCAAAATAAGCAATCTCTTCCTCAATACAGGTCACGGCACACTTGGCTGGACAATGGGATGCGGTTCAGGTCGTGCAATTGCAGAAATTATGTCGGGTCGGCAGCCCGAAATTGATTTTGCGTTTGCGGGATTGCCCCGTCGCAATCGACCAACGTCCCTGCAACCTCGCGAAGTGCAGGCCTGATCTCGAAATTAGACTGACTTATTTTTCGCTACGAAGATCGTTATAAGTTAGTGCATAACGCGCATTGAATTCGCCACATGCTGAAAAAAATTGGGTCGATTAAGGGCAGAAGAAACAAAAAACGAGTGATATAGCTTGATGACACAAAGCAATAACGGCAGCGCGATGACCTAACGCAATGGCCCAACGCAATGACCCGACTTTAAGACGCAGCGTTTTTGAACGCCAATTTGAAAGGCCTGACCCGATTAAAGGGTTGGGCCTTTTCTTCGACATGGCCCAGAAATTGCGTTATAAGTCGTACGAGCAAGATTAAGCGCTATTAATGCACCTATATTGTCTCCATTTCGCATCATTTAAGGGCGATGGCTATTTTGGTGCTCGCACTTCAATGGTGGCTGCCTTCTCATCGAACGCAACTCGAGTGACAAATTTTGCGCGCTTCATAGGAAAGCGGGATTGGAAGTGACGCACATTGCCAGAACCTGAAATAACGCGCCTGACAAATTGATAGTACGCGTCCATGTCGATAACATGGGCGACCAAAAAATAATCATAGTCGCCAGAAACGAAATAGCACTGCATTACTTCAACCTCTTTATTCATGCGTAATTCGAATTCCTGCATGTGTTCGTCGGATTGATTATTCAGAGAAATTTCGAGAAATGCCAGCATTCCGTAACCAAGCGCAAACGGATCGACCAGCGCCACGTCGGCGTTAATCACCCCCGCTTCACGTAGGTCACGGATGCGGCGTAGACAGGTTGGTTGTGAAATATGGGCTTTCTCGGCAAGCGTTCGGGTTGGGGTTTGATTGTCGCGCTGCAACAAGTTGAGTAACTTGCGATCGACCTTATCGAGGACATGTTGTTTGGTCATATGGGAAGTGTCAGGGATTCAAAAAAACGCATAAAACCTCTTTGCGAACTGTTTTTTATGATGTACCGTTTGCATGTTCGCAGCAACCTAATAAGCTGCAAACGGAGGAACAAAGTTTTTGAGCGTCGGGTTATATTGCTTTGTAGTACTTAGTATCATTTTAAATCCTCAGGAGAGAAATTCATGCAGATCAAGACCAAAATGATTCCGTTAGTTGGCGCTATTGCGTTGGCACTTGCTGGCTCGGTATTCGCACAAGAAGAGGTTGTAACAATCGGTCACGTTGGCCCGCTCACCGGTCCTAACGCTCACATTGGTAAAGACAATGAAAACGGCGCCAAAATGGCGATCGATGAGCTGAATGCCAAAGGCACCATGATCGGCGGCAAAAAAGTTAAATTCGTATTGGATGGTGAAGATGACGCATCCGATCCTAAGCTCGCTACAACCGTTGCGCAGAAATTAGTCGATTCGCACGTTAATGGCGTTATCGGTCACATGAACTCCGGCACCACAATCCCGGCATCGAAGATTTATTTCGACGCTGGTATTCCACAGATTTCACCATCTGCGACTAACCCAAAATACACACAACAAGGCTTTAACACTGCGTTCCGTGTTGTAGCCAACGATGGTCAATTGGGCGGTACTTTAGGTCGTTACGCTGTCGAAAAACTGCACGCCAAAAACATTGCAGTCATCGATGACCGTACTGCCTATGGTCAAGGCGTTGCAGAAGAGTTCTCCAAAGGTGCTAAAAAAGACGGCGCTGTAATCGTTTCTACGCAGTTCACCAACGACAAGGCAACCGACTTTAACGCAATTCTGACTTCAATCAAAGCCAAAAAACCGGACTTGATTTTCTTCGGTGGTATGGATGCCGTCGGTGGCCCGATGTTGCGTCAGATGAAGCAACTTGGTATTCAAGCTAAATTCATGGGCGGTGATGGCCTGTGTACAACTGAGTTAGCCAAATTGGCCGGCGAAGGCCTGGCAGATGACCAGGTCGTCTGCGCCGAAGCCGGTGGTGTTCCGGATGCTGGTAAAAAAGCGCTGGAAGACTTCAAAGTCGCTTACCAAAAGAAATTCAATCAAGAAGTCGTGATCTACGCACCGTATGTCTACGATGCTTTGATGACGATGGTTGAAGCGATGCAGCAAGCCAAGTCAGCTGATCCGAAAAAATATTTGCCTTTCCTGGCTAAGATCCATCACAAGGGTGTAACCGGCAATATCGCTTTTGATGCAAAAGGCGATATCAAAGACGGCTCACTGACTTTGTACACTTACAAAGGCGGCGTACGTACGTTGCTGGCAGTGACTAAGTAATTAGTTGGCATCGAGAATTTCGGGCGTTGGTTTTAAGTGCTATGCGCAGTTCAGCGCTAATCGTATAAATCGTTTTATTGATTTAACGATGGCACATTTAACCAACGACTGAAAGATCAAAGTAAGACTAACAAAAACGCTCCGGCCTTCATGCCGGGGCGTTTTTTTGTTTGGCTGGCAGGTTTTTCACATTATTTGTCTTCTGGCATTCCTCTAGCGACGTTTCGCCGGTTTTATTGCACTTAACGTAATACCGGCTCCGTCGTTTCGTGCTTAGACTACATATCCATTTTTTGCTTCTGATGATTTCCAGAATTAAAAAAAACTCCTAAGCATGACACTTAAGAGCTACGAAAATTTGCTTGAACCCACTTTGAATCTGACCGTATTTAGTCTTCCAATCATCTGAGCCGTTGTCATGTCAAAGGAAACCGGAGGCCAATCTTCGTCAATTCCAAAAACATTCTATTTAAAAATTGACGCTCACGACTCTACAAAATATGCCGATCGTTTTCCGGATTTACCAAAATTGGCACACTTTTTTTCTTAATCACTCGAACCAAGCAGTCAAATTGAATTGATACCGCTCCTGAGTGCTAAACCGGCTATCTTGATGAATCATCATAACTGGAAGGCCTACGATAGCCGAAGATTATGTCTGGCTTTACATGGCGCAAAAAAATTAATTTTCGACTATTACGATGCGTTACCCGATACCTTTTCAAGAGCAGTACAAAGAGGCGGCGTGTCTCCCTGCGCCTTTAAACATAGGCTTGCGTCATTATCCCAAATCACAGCATTTGCGGTTAGCGTCGGCTTCAAAATTAGTGTCGAAAGGACATTCGTGGTCTTGGTTGGGGTCACCGTGATCACCCCTTCCGTGACTGTAACGGAAGCGACATGAGGTGTCGGCTTAGTCATATTGGGGGGAACCCCATTTTGTTCCGCACCGCATTTTTTCAAGTCTGAAGTCATTTGCAAACACATACCGATAGCGAGCTGGTAAGGCGACGCCATCGCATATGTTTCGGAGAATTTAGCCTTTAACATATAGTTTTGATAGGCGGGCAATGCGACAGCAGCCAAAATTCCAATAATCGCCACCACAATCATCAACTCGATAAGTGTGAAACCCTTTTGTACCTGACGTTTATATTGAGAAAATTTCATGCGTAGACTCCCTGTTGTCTGCACACCCGAAAAGCGGCGCGCTGTTCGCGATCGAACTATTGACTATTTAAAATTATTAGAATAAATCCGCATCAGCGTACTGCGATGATTTACGAGCGCTATTTGCCAGATGTGACACCAAATAGTGATTTAACTATATAGGCAATACATTGCGCATTTCCATGTCGCTCGGGTCATTTAGGTAAATTCCTTAATCTCGATGTCGCGTGCGTACATTCTTGAACCCTAATACCAAAAGCCTTGTCGCGTGGGCTTCTTCCAACAAATTTTTCAGGAGGCGAACCGCCCCAGAAAAGAAAAATTCAGTAAAAAAAACTCCGAAAATATTTCGCCAAATCTGACCGCAGACTAACAATCCGACGTTTGAAAATTCATAGATGCAACCATGCTCGCCTTACTCCAAGCCACGAAAATTCCGCATGTGCTTTCCCCAATTTCATTACGCCGAACCATATTTTTGAGCCGCATGTCTCACCTCTTTTCTTCCCCACGGTAAAAGCAATAATGAATTTCCGAAGCACCTCATTTACAATACCTCTCGCATGCAACATTTCGTGACGAGCACTCAGAGACGATTGCTTTGAAATGATTACCCTCAAATTTAAAATCCTTAGGAGGATCTACGGTGCCAGTTAACACAAACAACATGCCTTTGTCGGCCACCGCTTTGCTGACAGCTTCATTGGCTTTTTCCAGTGCAGCGTTTGCGCAAGAACAAATCGTTACGTTGGCGCAGGTTGGCCCGACTACCGGTCCCATCGCCTACGTCGGCAAGGATTTGCAAAACGGTGCGAACATGGCTGTAGAAGAACTGAATACCAAAGGCCTTAAGATCGGCGGCAAGAAAATTAAATTTGTATTGATGACTGAAGATGATGGCGGCGATCCCAAGCAAGGTACGGCGGTAGCGCAAAAACTTGTGGATGCGAAGGTGCAAGGTGTCATCGGGCACCTGCAATCCGGCACCAGCATTCCAGCCTCAAAGATTTATTACGACGCGGGTATTCCTCAGATTTCACCAGGTACCACTAATCCAAAATACACGCTTCAAGGCTATAACACGGCATTCAGGGTGGTTGCCAATGACGGTCAGTTAGCAGGCGCATTGGGGCGATATGCGGTCCAGACCTTACACGCCAGGAACATCGCCGTGATCGACGACCGCACGGCTTACGGTCAAGGTTTGGCGCAGGAATTTTCAAAGCGTGCGAAGGCGGCGGGGGCAAATATTGTGTCGACCCAATATACCAACGACAAGGCGACCGACTTCAGCGCGATTTTGACTGCAATCAAAGCCAAGAAGCCTGATGTGATTTTTTTCGGTGGCCTGGATGCCGGTGCTGGTCCTATGTTGCGGCAGATGAAGCAATTGGGAATCACGGCAAAAATGATGGGTGGCGATGCAATCTGTACAACAGAACTCCCGAAGCTGGCCGGAGACGCGTTGTCTGACGATCAGGTTATATGTGCCGAGGCAGGTGGAGTTCCCGATGCTGGGCGACCTGCGCTAGATGCGTTTAAAACAGCCTTCAAGGCGCGCTACGGTCACGAGGTCGTGATCTATGCGGCGTACGCTTATGACGCGTTAATGACGATGGTAGATGCGATGCAAAAGGCTAACTCGACAGACCCTAAAATGTATTTGCCTGCATTGGCGAAGATCAACCATAAAGGCGTTACCGGTACGATTGCGTTCGATGCGCATGGCGACATGAAAAACGCCACGCTCACCTTGTATACATATAAAGCCGGACAACGGACTATTATCGGCGTGACCAAATAATCCAATACGCACTTTAGTTCGGTGGAACTGGCGGGCTGATGGTTCAGCTTTGATCGGTCCAACTTTGGCCATCCTTCCAGCGGAAGGATGAGGAATTATCTCGAAAAAAAAGGTACTCATCGGAGTACCTTTTTTACCATTCGTTATGAGCGCTATTTAAGCGTTTTCGATTTGGCAACGAACGCTTATCAAACTTTTGCCGACCGCATATTTCCCATTTATTTCAGCGATAAAATCCACTTAACCAACGTGTGCGCTTCCGCATCGCTGACCTGGGCGTTGGCGGGCATTGGTATTTGCCCCCACACGCCGGATCCACCCTTCAATACTTTTTGCACCAGTTTATCTTCTGCATCGCTTTGCCCGTCGTACTTTTTGGCCACGTCTTTAAACGCAGGACCGACAACTTTATTGCCAATCGAGTGACAGGCCATACAGTTTTTGGCTCTGGCGAGATCTGCATTTGCCATTGCACTACCGGATACTAAAAAGGCGAATACGCCACCCATCAACAAACACCGCTTCATCATTACTTCTCCGAATAAATTACTGCATTGCCCTGGATCAATAGAACAGAATTGTCTCACAGTCCTGCTATGACGGTAACGATCATGGTCGGCAATACAGAGAAAGTTCGAGGGAACTTCAAGGGAGATTCAGTTCGCGCGATTCTCCGCATCGATTCTTCACCGCTAACGTTCATCTCTGACGTATGCGGATACGTAAGAAATCGTCCCCTCATTTTACTAAGCAGCAGCCACCCATCGATTTCCATCCGGACGCATACGTTATTCGGCCTGGACCGATCCTTCGATCGGCCCCTACCATCGACACGTAGATTAGTCCTCGTGCCGCAGATAGCCTTCCGTGCCAGGATCGCGCATGCGTATCGCAACGATCATCGCAATCGCGCACAAGACGGTGACATACCAATAGAAGGTTGATTCCATTCCAATCGATTTAAGTTTTAACGCCACGAATTCGGCCGAACCGCCGAATACGGCATTGCCCAGCGCGTAGGATAGACCCACTCCCAACGCCCGCACTTCCGGCGGAAACATCTCCGCTTTGATCAGGCCACTGATCGAGGTATATAAGCTGACCACTGCCAACGCCAATATCACCAATCCAAAGGCTGCATAAGGATTACTGACATCAGCTAACGCATGCAAGATTGGCACTGTGCTGAGCGTCGCCAGTGCGCCAAACCAGATCATTGAGGTACGACGTCCGATTCTGTCCGACAACGCGCCGAACAAAGGTTGCATCAACATGTAGACCAATAAAGCGGCCGTCATGACCGCGCTCGCGGTTTTGGCGCTCATGCCTGCGGTGTTGACCAGATACTTTTGCATATAGGTCGTGAAGGTGTAAAAAATCAACGACCCGCCGGCGGTGAAGCCAATCACCGTCATAAACGCGACCTTATGCTTCATCAGACCGGCGATGGTCCCTGCGTCCTTGTTTTTGCGTGAGTCTTTAGTCGACGTCTCGTTTAACGAACGACGCAAATATAGCGCCACGACGGCGGCGCCGGCTCCAATCACAAATGGAATGCGCCAGCCCCAGTCTTTAAGTTGTTCTGTCGTCAGCAACTGCTGCAGAATAACCAAAACGAGCACCGCCAGTAATTGACCACCGATCAATGTCACATACTGGAAGGACGCGTAAAATCCACGCTGTCCTTTCAGGGCAACTTCGCTCATATAGGTAGCGCTGGTACCGTACTCGCCACCCACCGACAAGCCCTGCAGCAAACGCGCAAATAATAGCAACGCGGGCGCGGCGGCACCGATGGTGGCATAGGTTGGCAGGAACGCGATCAGGAGGGAGCCTGCGCACATCATCAATACCGAAGTCATCATTGATGTCTTACGCCCCCGTTTGTCGGCGAGACGACCGAAAATGTAGCCGCCAATAGGCCGCATCAAAAATCCGGCAGCAAATACACCTGCGGTATTCAATAATTGCGTCGTGGGATTGTCGCTGGGAAAAAAAGCAGGCGCGAAATAAATTGCGCAAAATGAATACACATAAAAATCAAACCATTCAACGAGATTGCCGGATGAGGCACCCACAATCGCGAAAACACGTTTGCGGCGATCTGCTGCGGGTGAAAGTACTTCCTGTGCTATAGATGTCATCTTATCTTTCATTAAGTGCAACTTTTTATATGCTGTATCGCCCCACGTCTCATAGAAGCCTGCGAGGACTAGCTATCAATTTTAAGGTTTATCGCATGCATTGTAGGACAAACAACTGACCGGATGCTATTCAATATTTTTTTGCGTGGTTGGTGCGTTGGCAAAAATGAACTTCAACGTATCGGACGACTCCAAACTTTCACAAATAACTATTCGCCGGCCGCTGTTACGCCGCTCCCATTGAGCCGATCTTGTTTTGGCGACCAGGGAGATTGGCAGGTTGGCCGGTAATCGTCACGGTACAAATACCCTCTTTTTATTCAAGACTTGTGTAAGATCAAATAATTATAAGAGCAGGTGCCGATCATGCACGATGGAGATAACGATGTATAAGCGGTGCAATCTCAGGTTAATAATACTTTCATTGAGCACGTTTTTTGTGTTTTCTGCCCAGGCAGCTGAAATCGATTTTTCATCAGATCAAGACTTCGCAGAAATCAACCTCAACATAAGAGACCAGGCACAGGAGGACTCGGAATTTGTAGCCCTTAGTGTGAAACTCACTCCCGTTGCACTGTACCGCCTTGCGGATATTACCCGCAACGCGCCGCATGAAGACCTGACAATCAGTCTGGATGGTAACGTCATCAGTACGATTAAAATAAACGGGGTAATTAAAAGCCCCCATCTCAAGCTGAGCTTAACCCGTAAGATGGCTCGCGATGTCTTCCCGAGTCTTCTCGCAACGCCGGTGTCTTCGGTTTCCCTGTCGGGCTTCTCGATGCCCCAGTGGGCACAAGGAACGTGGACAGAAAGTCTTTCTCCAGAGGTGCCGAATATAAATTACGCCACCGACGAAGTTCTTTCCGTTTCCAGTAAGACCTTAAATGCATCGACCTGCAAGCGGGCCAATCACACCATTGTCGCCACGAACGATTCAGTCGTTGAATTACGCATTGATCGGCGCAATAAATGCGTGCTTGATGACATACCGGTTAGCAAAGTTATTCTCACGAGAACCACCGAACCCGCACGCATCGTGATTTCTTTATATGCGATAGGCAGCGATTTTAGCGGGCCTCCAACCAAAGAGAATACTTATCGCCGCTGATGACGATCCTCTGGGCAGTTCGCTGGAAGTCCATTGTTCAGACATCAATTATTAAGATTGCCGAACAGCAATACTCGATAGTAATATGAAGATCGACGCTACAGCATCGACTATTGTAGTGAGACTCACGTTGGTGTCTTCCACCAGAAAATGTCTTCTACATTGTGGCCTATCAGGCCACCCTCCGATCAATCTTACAAAGGATCCCTCAATCGTGAACCGTATTATGACTAGAACTCTCATTGCCGCAGCAGCTCTGACGATGATTTCCGGCACTGGCAATGCTGCAGACGCTTCACAAACATCCCACTACGCAACTACCATGCAAACCGCGATTAACCCCTTAACGTCTGGCATCGATATGCAGAACGCCGATACGGCGGTGCGGCCTCAGGATGATTTCTATAACTACGTCAACGGAACATGGTTGAAAAAGACGGAGATACCCGCTGACAAATCGTCGTGGGGGTCTTTTTATGAATTACGTGAGAACTCCTTAAATGAATTACGGACCATCGTCGATTCCGTCAGCAAAGATACAGCCGTGAAGCCCGGCACAAACGAACAAAAAATTGCGGACGTGTACGCCAGTTACATGGACGAACCGACGCTGGACACCCTGGGCGTTACACCATTAAACAGCCAATTTGCGCTAATTGATGCGCTGCAAGATAAAAAACAGGTCGCTGGCATGATTGCCTATTTATCCC
Organism: Glaciimonas sp. PAMC28666; assembly: GCF_016917355.1. Taxonomy (GTDB): domain Bacteria; phylum Pseudomonadota; class Gammaproteobacteria; order Burkholderiales; family Burkholderiaceae_D; genus Glaciimonas. Next base: position 1,213,716 of record NZ_CP070304.1, read on the forward strand.
GCATAGGCGTCAAAGTCCCTTACGACATCGGCGTTCACCAGGATGCCAAGGATTCGACCAAGGTGATTGTTGACCTCGGTCAAAGTGGCTTGGGGCTGCCGGATCGGGATTACTATCTCAAGGATGATGACGTCAAGCTAAAAGAGGCACGCACCAAATATCTTGCGCACATAGAGAAGATGCTGACGCTGGCTGGCGATAAAGCCGCGGCACACAATGCTTCAAGCGTCCTTACCCTCGAAACCGCATTAGCAAAAATACAGTGGACCAAGGTCCAAAATCGCGATCCGGTCAAAACGTATAACAAAGTGGAATTAAATCAGCTGGCAACGTTAGCGCCGCATAACAATTGGAACAGCTATCTCACGGAAGCCGGACTGAAAGACAAAATTTCTTACGTCGTCGTCAGTCAGCCGAGCTACATTGAAGGTTTCGATCAGGTGCTGGAAACGACCTCTCTGGACGCGTGGAAGGCCTATTTTAAATGGCACGTCTTAAGTAGATTTTCCTCCGCATTGTCCAAGCCCTACGTGGACGAAAACTTTGCGTTTTATGGAAGCGTATTGCGCGGTGTACCGCAGAACGAGCCACGCTGGAAGCGCGGCGTAAAAATGGTGGAGGATACCGTTGGTGAAGGTTTGGGCGAATTATACGTTGCCCAATACTTCCCACCAGAGAATAAAGCACGCATGGAAATGCTGGTCAGTAATCTGATCGCGGCCTATAGAGAAAGTATCCACACGCTGGATTGGATGGGACCGGCCACCAAACAACAAGCGGAGAAAAAGCTAAACACGCTCATGACCAAAATCGGCTATCCAAATAAATGGCGTGACTATTCCACACTGACGATCAAGAAAAATGATCTGGTCGGCAATATTATTCGCGCTAACGAGTTTGAATATCAACGCAATATCAACAAATTAGGCAAACCGGTTGATCGCGATGAATGGGGCATGACGCCACAAACCGTCAACGCTTATTACAATCCGGAATTGAATGAGGTGGTGTTTCCTGCTGCTATCTTACAGCCGCCATTTTTCAACGCCAAAGCTGACGATGCGGTCAATTACGGCGGTATAGGTGCTGTAATTGGACACGAAATCAGCCATGGTTTTGATGATCAGGGCAGTCAATACGACGAGGTCGGCAATCTGCGCGATTGGTGGACCAAAGACGATCACGAAAAATTCGCAGTCAAAACCAAAGCATTGGTTGCCCAATACAGCGCTTATAGTCCGGTTCCTGGATATAAACTCAATGGCGAACTGACCTTGGGCGAAAACATCGCGGACAATTCGGGGTTGACCATCGCCTATAAGGCATATCAATTGTCCTTGGCTGGAAAGGCCGCACCAGTGATCGACGGGATGACCGGCAATCAACGTTTTTACCTTGGCTGGGCGCAGGTCTGGCGCGGCAAGGTACGCGATGCGCAAGCAATCGTGTATGTAAAAACCGACCCGCACTCTCCCCCACAATTCCGCGGCAACGGCACGCTCGAAAACCAACCGGGCTTCTACAGCGCGTTTGACGTCAAACCGGGTGACAAGATGTATCTGGCTCCAGGGCAACGCGTGATTATGTGGTGATGAAAATCAAATAAAAATGCTATAAATAAACTGCTGATGGCGGCCAGTAAGCGTCAGGCCATCAGCAGTCGACGCTATTTCGCGTGTGCGCCTGCGGAAAAGCAAAAGTAAATCCTGGCAAACACGGCCTTAAGATGAACCCCAACAATGAAGCAATTAAGCCACCCAGCTACCAAGCCGCCAGCATTCCCCCTTTAAACTCTGTTTCGACGAATCTCTTCACCTCGTCGGACTGATACGCCTTAAGTAATTTAGGCAACCATGGTTGATCCTTGTCCTTTTCCCTTACCGCAATTAAGCACGCATAGGGGCCGTCGCCGCTTTCAATCACCAGACTATCGCGAGGGGGATTAAGCCCAGCCTTAACTGCGTAGTCGGCGTTGATGGCAGAAGCATCAAGGTCGTCAAGCGTACGCGGCAATTGCGCAGCATCAATCTCCACGAATTTGAATTTTTTAGGATTATCGATGATGTCGACAATCGTCGCGTTCACGCCTGCAATCGGGTCGATACCGGTTCGCAATTTGATAACACCCTGCTTTTGCAAAAGTAACAGCACCCGACTTTCGTTAGCCGGATCATTCGGGAGGCCAATTTTGGCGCCGGTTGGCAACGCTGCGAGCGTCCGGTATTTTTTCGAATAAATCGCCATTGGCCCAATTATCGTGCGCCCGACGCCGACTAGCTTGTAACCGCGCGCTTTAATCTGCGCGTTCAAAAACGGCCGATGCTGGTAAGCATTGGCATCAAGCTCTCCTGCGTCCAGTGCTGCGTTGGGTTGTATGTAATCGTTAAACTCAATGATCTGCAGCTTTAAGCCGGGCTGACGTTCCAGGACCCGTTTTGCCACTTCCAGAACCTGTGCTTGCGGCCCGCTGGTAGCACCGATTCTGATGATTTTATCTTCAGCGAAGACATTGATACTCGTTACCAGTAATAGCAACACTGAAATCGCAGAAGCAAGCCGACGAAACATAATTTTCCCCTTATAAATTGTATTCAAAATTATTTTTATGACAGCGTTTACACTGATTTTTACGGTGTTTTCTTGATTTAAAACGAATCGCACAGAGACCCCACAGACACGGGCGCGAAGCGCGCGCCTCGAAAAATGCTGGCTCTGCCAGATAGGATTTATACGGCGACATCCTGCGCAGCGCGTTCACGAACCTGCGCGCGATAGCCTGCGGAGATATGTTTCGCGGACAGACGATTGCCACAACCAAAAATTTTCTGGCGCAGCGACCCATCCTCGTATTCGGTTTTATAGATGCCGCGCTGCTGTAATACTGGAATGACCAGATCAACAAACGCTTCAAAGCTTTCCGGGCTGACCGTGCGCGTCAGATTAAAGCCATCGATATCGGTATCGCGTATCCAATCTTCCAGCGCATCGGCAACCTGTGATGGCGAGCCGACAATCGTGGCATAACGCCCGCCCAATGCCAGTTGCTCCAACAATTTGCGCTTGGTCCAGTCCAATTCGGGATTAGTGACGGTCTTCACCAGAGATTCGATCGCATTATTCTTCACAGCACGAATTGGCTCGTCCATGGCATATTTTGAAAAGTCGATACCTGTACCACTGGAAAAATGCGCCAGACCTGCTTCCGGACTGGCATAAGCGGTATATTCTTGAAACAGATCCCACGCTTCCTTTTCGGTCGGTGCCACGACCACGGTCAAGCCCATGAAAACCTTTACATCATTGGCCTCACGGCCTTGTGTTACAGCAGACCGACGAGCCTCGGTGACGAGCTTGCGCGCTGCTTCTTTGGTCTGGCTGGAAATAAAAATACATTCGGCGTGGCGCCCCGCGAAGACTTGCCCACGACCAGACGAACCGGCCTGATACAGGACCGGAGTACGTTGCAATGAAGGTTCGCTGAGATGGATTGCCTCGACTCGATAATAGTCTCCGCGATGATCAACTTTATGGACCCGATCCGGTTGCGCATAAATACGGCGCTTACGGTCGCGTAAAACAGCGTCATCCTCCCAGCTACCTTCCCATAATTTATAGACAACTTCCATGAATTCATCGGCGCGATCGTAACGCTGATCGTGATCCAGTTGCGTCGATAAGCCGACTGCCCTGGCCGCGCTTTCCAGATAACCTGTGACAATATTCCAACCTATGCGTCCTTTGGTCAGATGGTCCAATGTCGACAGCTTGCGCGCAAACAGAAAAGGCTGTTCATAACTCAGATTCGCGGTAACGCCAAATCCAAGATGTTCAGTGACATGCGCCATCGCCGAGATCAACATCATCGGATCGTTGACAGGAAGTTGAATCGACTCCCGCAGCGTCAAATCGACCGAATCCTGGTACACGTCATACACCCCAACGATATCGGCGAGAAACAGTCCATCAAACTTGCCGCGTTCGAGCAATTTTGCAAGATCGGTCCAATACGCAATATCATTATAATTTTCGGATTGATCGCGCGGATGCGTCCATAGTCCATGGTTGATATGGTTCACGCAGTTCATGCTAAATGCGTTAAGAAGAATTTTCTTTTTTTTCATTTTTGATCGCTCGACGGCTTCTCGTCCGTCATAATTTTTAAAAGAATCAATTACATGGTGAAGTATCTAAATGGCGCCATGACGTGGAGGCTTTTTACCGTTGAGATAATAATTTCCGATAGCGAAATACTTCCATCGTACGGGGTCATGCAATGTATGGGTTCTAGCGTTACGCCAATGACGGTCAAGGTTATGCTCGGCCAAGGTCGATTGTGAGCCTGCCAGTTCAAATAGTTTGCTACCGGCCAGCAGTGAAATCTCGGTCGTCAATACGCGCGCTTCGGCTACCGCTATGGAGGCCGCAGCGACGCTTTCCTCATCAGGATGCGCCGCCGCCTGATCGACCCAGCGACCTGCCCTTTCCAGTAGTGCCTCTGCAGCATGCAGGTGGATGGTCAGATTACCGACTTCGTGAATCGTCAGCGGATCTTCGGAGGCACGCTGAACACCACTATCGACCCACGGTCTGGATCTGCTTCGTACAAAACCAATCGTCTCAGTAATCGCCGCCCGTGCCAAACCCAAATCAATTGCCGCATGCAGAAGTTGTGCTAATGCGCCAACGTGGGTCGGTCTTTCGAACGCAGCCTGAAACGGCACCACATGATTTGCAGCGACGGCGACGTTTTCCAATACGACCGAGCCGCTGCCCGTGGTGCGTTGACCAAATCCGGACCAGTCATCGATAATCGTCAAACCGTCAGCATTACGCGGAACAATCGCCAGTTGTTGCACGCCAGCGTCATCGATCACAGAAGTCGGGATCCAATCGGCGTATAGCGCACCGGTTGCATAAAACTTGCGGCCATTAATACGAAAGCCCTTGCCATCGGCAGTTAATCGCGTTTTACGGTCTTGTGACGTTCGCGTGCCGATTTCTGCCAAAGCATTCCCTAGCCGGTCTCCTTGCAGTATCCTCTCGAAAAAGAATCTTTTCTGCGATAGGTTTCCGTTCACCTTTAAAATTTCAACGGCATAAAAGTGGTTCTGCGGAATTTGACCGATGGAACCATCTGCACTGGAAATGATTGCAATAACTTCGGCCAGTGTCACATTTGAAACGCCAGCGCCACCGTATTCTTTGGGAACTGAAATGGCCCATAAGCCGGAGCAGACGTAGCGCTCTAACTCGCCCCACGGCAACTGTCTGTTTTGATCGCGTAGGCCGGCGTCGACTGCAAACTCAGCGGCAAGCGTTCGTGCAATCTGCAATGCCTCATCATCATTAGCGATTCTGGTAACGACACGGGAAACCGACTTTTTATCGATAATCTGGTGCGCTTCTGGGACTAAAAAAATCGTACTGTTGGGCATCGTAAGTCAATTCAAAAAACGGTAAAGTAGCAAAACAAAATGCGCCGGCCGGCAACCTGTGCTGGCCTTAAGCCCATCAGCTCCAGGCGTGACGAGGCGGCGAAATTTGATTCAGATAAAAATTTCCGACCGAAAAATACTTCCATCGAACTGGATCATGCAGTGTATGAACCCGCGCATTACGCCAATGGCGATCAAGATTATATTTAGCCAGCGTGGCTTGCGATCCAGCCAGTTCAAACAGCTTTTCACTGGCTTTTAATGCAATTTCTGTCGTCAAAACTTTGGCTTCTGCGACATCAATCGAGGCCTGGGCCATCTGTTCGAAACTGATCGGCAAGACCGCTCGGTCAAGCGTATCCGCGGCACGTTCCAACAACGCTTCCGCAGCATGTAACTGTACAAATAATGCGCCGATAACGCGAATGGTAAGCGGATCCTCAGCTGCACACGAAGCGCCACTGTCGACCCAGGCCCGTGTATTCTCCTGCAAAAATACGACGGTATCTTCTAAGGCTGATCTGGCAATTCCGGCGTCGATTGCAGCCTGTATTAATTGCGAAACCGGTCCCGTGTTATTGGCGCTATCGTTAATTTTGTCGAGCGAAATGATGTGTTGCTGCGGTACCCGCACGTTGTCGAATATCACCGTCCCGCTTGCGGTGGTTCGCTGACCAAATCCAGACCAATCATCAATGACGCTTAACCCAGCGCTGTGTCGCTCGACAAACACAAAGACACTGCGCCCCGCTTCATCCAGGGCCTTGGTGGGAATCCAATGCGCAAATAAAGCACCGGTTGAATAAAATCGTGTGCCGTTTAACAGATAATCGCTGCCATCGCTGTTGTCCGATTTGGAAATACGCGTTCGAACGTCGAGCACGTTTTTACTGGTACGTTCCGGGCCCGCATTTCCGAGCCGCACGCCACGCAAGACCGCGCCATAAAAGTATGCTTTCTGGCGTAGGGTGCCGGCCTGTTCCAGCACGTTCAATATCCCGAAATGATTTTGCGGTATTTGTCCAAGGGCTGGATCGGCCACCGAAATGATGCGGACTACCTCTGCCAACGTGGCCCAGGACACGCCTGCGCCACCATACGCTTTAGGCACGGTAATCCCACCCAGACCACTCGCTGAAAAACGCGCAATCTCGGCGTTCGGCAAACGTCGCTCGCGATCACGTAGCGCGGCCTCCTGTCTGAAATACTGCGCAATAAGGTGTGCCGCCTCGATTGCTTCCGCATTATCTTGTATTCGATGTGCCGCGGGAAGCTCTTGCAATACCGTCACATCCGATATTTCCTTATCGACGTCTTGCAGTGTGATGTCGGACATAACTAACCTCTTCAAGTTGCATCTATTGCTGTCCACTGTTGCCGTCAACGCCACAACGAACGTAAGTAAAGGCCGTTGCGCTATTAAAACAAAATCTCGCGCTAATCAGAACGAAGAATTTTGCATTTGCTAGTACGAAATCAGCATGACGCGGAGCATAAGATACCGGCGGCGGAAGCGACTAGATACGTCAATGCGTGGCCGTAAAGCCGGCTATCCATTCAGTTTGCAGTAAACTAGCTTTTTTGCTGCCAGCAAAACACCAGGCGGATGAGATAAGTTGACGTTTTTTCGACTTCCCCGAGCCTGGCTTTTTTATCATAGGAGCTCTTTTTGCCACAACATCCGATGTCTGCTTCAGTTACTGAAATGCCGCTCAACCGTACGCAATTCGACTTGCAGCCGCTATTTGAACAAGTCCAAAATATCCGCGACCTCGGTGGAAAAATTACCTCTGATGGGCGACGGATTCAAACCGGGCGGCTGCTGCGTAGTGCCAATCCGGGACTCGCTACTGCGGCAGATATAACGCGGTTGCAGCGCTTTAATATCGATGTGGTAATCGATTTTCGTACAGAGGGAGAAAAAAAATTATTAGAAACGCCGTTTGCGGAAGTGTTCAACTGGGTCGCCGATCCGATCATGGTTGGGAATCTGTCGCAACGCTCTGATTTATTGGCATTGAAAAATGGCACAGCGCAGGACAGCCGCGCATTTATGATCGCACTCTATCGTGACTTTCCCCTTCAATACCAGGCTCAGTACCGGCGCTTTTTGCAGCTGGCAGAAAAGAATCGCAATATCCTTTATCACTGCACCGCTGGTAAAGACAGAACCGGTTTTGCGAGTCTTTTGTTGCTGTCCGCGCTCGGAATCGATCACGCTGACATCATTGCTGACTATCTCGAGTCCAATCGCACGAATACCGCCGGTAACGCGCAGTTACTGGAGCAGGTAAACAAACTCGGACTGTCGGCCGAGGTAATGGTGCCCCTACTCTCGGTAGAAGCGGCCTATCTTGACGCCGCCCAACAAGTGATCAATGACGATCATGGCGGAATGCAGCATTATCTTGAAATTGTATTAGGAATTGATGCAGCGTTGATTCGAGAGAATTATTTAGAATCGGTATAAACATTTTAGCTTTTCATGTTCGGCATGGGGATGTGACGTTTCTGCTACGGTTTCTTTCGAATTGCGGTCTGGTAAAGTTATCGCCATGGTTACTAGTGATTTTCCGATGACATCTATGTGATAATCCTGTTGTCTTTACAATTGTGGTCAGCTTAAAAGAATGTTGGACTTACGGCGAATGCAGTTCGGCGCTTGGATGGGGATATTGATTATTCTATTGAGCGGGTTCGCGCCTCTGATTTCGCAAACGCTGGCTGCCACAAGATCTGGCAGTAACCACAAAGTTCCCATAAGAAATATTTCTCAAGAAACACCTCTCGGCGTAACGCACAGCGCCCAGAACCCGAGTACCCATGACGCCATGACAGTTGCGGCAGTTTCTGCTGCCACCGGATCATCCATCGAACATCATGCGGTGTATAAAAATACAAAAATACCCGGTTTGCAATGCGCTCATGATGAGCAGACAAGTCATCATGGACACCGTGGTCAGGATGCCTGCGGTTACTGTAATCTCCTTGCGCATAGCCCTTTCGTAATCAGCACGCTGCCGCTACCCGCTGTCATGAGCGAGGTTCATCATACTTTTATTGCGGCACTCCGCGTAGCATTTCGCCCACACACTGTCGCCGCCGCAAGCCGTCCACAGCCACCGCCGCTGTCATAAGACTGAGTTTTCGACATCTAGTCGTGCTTTTCGTCTTTTTTTCCCGACAATTTTTTTCACCCTTTTTTCTCGATAGAATTTTAACTATGCGAAACGCACTTACTCGTGCGGCGTTTGGGCTTGCCATGGCAAGTCTGGCGCCACTTGGTCACGCACATGCTATAGCGGGCGACCGCGTCTTTCCAGCAACAATGGCGGTCGACGACCCCGGCGTCGGCGATGAATTAGATTTTCAATTTGGTCATATCAGGACGCCGAACGACGACGGCAGCAGCACCAGCGTGAATAGTACGTCGGTCAATTACGCCAAAACCATCACCTCTAATCTGGCGATCAGTGTTGGTACTAACTACACGACGCAGCGCTCTGCGGGCGATCCCACTGTCAAGGGTTTAGACAATTTGGGTCTCGGGATTAAGTACATGGTGTATGTCAATCCGGTCCATGAATTCATGTTATCCGTTGGAGTCGATAGTGATATTGGCGGCACCGGCAGCAAGGCAATCGGTAGCAACTATTCTACCTATACGCCGACAATTTACGCTGGCAAAGGATTTGGCGATTTGCCTGATGCGCTGCGTTGGCTCAAGCCGGTCGCCATCACGGGAACGCTGGGACAGCAATACGCGAGTAACAGCAGTGTTCCGAATGCCGTTAATTGGGGAATGACATTGCAATACAGCTTGCCGTATCTGCAATCCTTCGTCAAAAACATTGGTTTATCCAAACCTTTCGCCAACATGATTCCTGTGATTGAGGTCGCCATGAGTACTTGCACTAGCGGCAGTTGCTCCGGTCATACCACGGGTACGATTAATCCCGGCGTTATATGGGAATCACGGCTCGGTCAGATCGGCCTGGAGGCCCAAATCCCGGCCAACAGCGCTAGTGGCCATGGCGTCGGGGTGCTGGTTCAGACTCACTTTTTCTTCGATGACATATTCCCGCGATCTGTCGGCAAACCCATTTTTTAAAGATCGTTCGCTATGAAAAACTTTCGTTTTTTTTCTTTGGCATTCCGGTCCCGGCTCAGCCTGATCGCCTTTAGTATACTTTGCGTTGCCAGTATTGGTCAGGCCTTTGCGCACGCGCAACCTGAGACTCAATCGCCAATGGCGGGTACAGTCATCAAGGCGCCCACCGAAGTCCGCATCACTTACGATGAGGCGCTTGAGTCGGCGTTTAGCAGTCTGGTCGTCAGCGATGCACAAGGCAAGCAAGTCAATAACGTCAAGGCTGAAGTGGATGGCGCGACACACAAGACCATGCATGTCTCATTGCCGGCGCTACCGGCTGCGGTCTATCAAGTGAAATGGGTGGCGGTGGCAGATGACGGTCACCGTACGCAAGGTAGTTATAAATTTACGGTGAAGTAATGGGAGCGGTTGCTGCTAATTGGCTTCAACCGCTGTTTGCGGCAGTGACGAATGCTGCGCTGGCAATAGCGGTGGGGATCGCTGTGCTGCGACCGGTATTGCAGCCTGCGGCGTTATCGGTGGCAATGCTCAAACGTCTCACCGCTATCGGCCGCTGGGCCTGCGGCTTGATCGGTATCGCACTGGCCGCATATTGGTGCGCCAGCACCATCGCCATGACTGACAGCCAAATCACCGACCTGCCAGCGTCATTATGGTTAGTACTGACGCAATCACATTTTGGGTCGATGGTATGGCTGGCTTTCGCAGCATGGGTATTGCTGACAATCACGACGATCGCGGTAAAAATACCTGCGCGGCATAACCTATTTGTGCTTGGCCTGATCGTTTTTTCTCTCGCACGTGCGGCCACGGGACATGCTGCTGATGATGGATTTTTCAGCTTCTCGGTATTCATCCACACCGCGCACATTTTAGGGGCGACGGCTTGGGCCGGATCGGTGCTGCTCTGCGTCTTGCTCAGCGGCGACTGGGAACTTTGGCCGTTAACTCAGCGCGTTGCCCTAGCGCATCGTTTGTCCGACGTGGCCACCTGGGCGTGGGTCGTTGTTGTTGGCAGCGGCCTTTTTAATGTTGCTCGCACACTCGAAAATGCGAGCAATATCTGGGCTTCCGACTACACTTGGATATTATTGGCAAAGCTGTGCGCAGTGGCGATCGCTTCCGGTTTGGGATTGCGAAATCGCTGGCATTGGATGATCAGATTAGACCGTGACGAAACAAAGGGCGCAGCCGGTTTTAGACGCGTCTTGATTGCTGAACTCATTGTTTTGTTGATAGTGCTGGCATTTGCTGCAAAGTTGGGAACGACCATGCCAGCGCAATAACGCATTTGGGAAATTGGACCTGAATTAAAAAAACGCAATCGTGTGAAACATGGCGTGTCACGTGGATTGCGTTTTTTATTTTTAACCAGCTGTCCGAATTAATTAAATGTCAGTCCACATTCTAAGGAGGTTATGGTAACTTCCGGTCAATTGTACCAACGCGTGAGAGTCAGCACCACTTTGTGTCAGGCGCTGTATCGCGCTATCCAGATCAAACAATAAAGTGCGTTGTCCATCATCACGAATCATGCTCTGAACCCAGAAAAATGCCGCTAATCGGGCACCGCTTGACACAGGCTTGACCTGATGCAAACTCGTGGCCGGGTAGACAATCATATGACCGGCAGGCAGTTTCACCGATTGCACACCGTATGTATCCTCAATCAGTAGTTCACCGCCTTCATAGGTATCTGGCTCACTCAAAAACAAGGTCGCCGATATATCAGTACGGATCTTCATCCGGCTTCCCGGAATCTGCCTGATTGCACCGTCAACATGGCTGCCGAAAGCCATCCCACCCTGATAGAGATTGAACATGGGTGGATAAACGTGATTGGGTAGCGTCGCACTGATAAAAAGAGGATGCCGCTCCAGCTCGGCCAGAATCAAGTCTCCCAGTTCAATTGCAATCGGCGCGTGTTCATTGATTTGCAGATTGCGCTTGACCTGAGCACCTTGATGGCCAGCCGTCGCACGACCATCGACCCATGCGTCCCCCGCGGTGTCCAGCTTATCTCGGACCAGTTGAAGCTGCTCGGCATTCAATACCTTCGGAATTTCTAACAGCATGGGTCAATCACCTTCAATTAAAAACGATAGTTTACGCTGGCGAGCATGGTGATGCCAACACCCGGTACGGAACGACCGCCATCGGAAGGTATCAATGCATCGATGTAATGTTTGTTGGTCAAATTGAGCAAGTTCAAACGTAGATCATACTTCGGTTGATGATACGCCACAGTAGCATCCCAACGCGTGTAACCACCAGCAGAAACGACATCGGTATTGCTGGCAAAACGATTCGACATGTATAGCATACCGCCGCCAACTTCCCAGACCTTGGTGAGATTATAAGTCGTCCACAAAGTCATATTGTCGCGCGGCGTATTCGCCAGCGTTTTACCTTGCGTACCGTCCGCAGCCGAGGCATGGATCACGGTTGGATTCAAGTGCGTATAGCCACCAATCACTTGCCATTGTGGTGTAATGTGACCGCTTGCGCCCAATTCGAAACCAGTGACACGGACGTCTCCGTCAAGTTGATATACACCCGTCGTTACCAGCGAACGCGCATTGGTTTTTTCAATATCAAAGATCGCCGAAGTCAAGGAGAGGTCGCCGTTAAACAGATCCCACTTGGCACCGACTTCATACGATTTATTGGTTTCCGGCGCGACGTTCTGTAGTCCCGAAGTGACGGTCAACTGTTCGAGTGATGGATTAAACGAGGTCCCGTAAGATGCATAATAAGATTGCGCGTCGGTCGGTTGATAAATGACCCCTGCGCGTACACTAGTGAAATCAACAGTTTGATCCGCACGGCTCAACGCTGGCGTACCGGTGGCGATACTGTTATTTAACGCAGCTTGATACCGATCCCAACGTACCCCACCCACCAGCTTCCATTCTTTATTCAAAGCAACAGTGTCATTCACGTACGCCGCCAATGCATTCGCGCTCGACGTAGCACGATTGCCCAGGGTGGAGGTGACGTTCGCAGGCTGCGATTGATAGACCGGATTAATCAACGTGACAATCGGCAGATTATTGCGCGTGTAGCCCGTATTGTCGTACTCATCATGGCTAATTTCGGTCCCCACGATCAACGTATGCTTGAGCGTGCCGGTATCAAACTTACCAATCAAATCGGTCTGGTTGTCTAGCGACTGATCATGAATATTACGATCATGACTGCTCAGTTTTACGTACAATTGACTTAATGGCAATGCCGTTGTATTGCCTGTTGCCACCGTTGGCAACGCCGTAAAGGTGCCATTAGTTACGGTGCCAACGTTATTCGCCGCGGTTTCCCGTGCGTCCGTTACGTAATTACTAAACTGCGTCTGATTGCGCAAAGTCCAAATGTCGTTGATCTTATGCTCAACGCGTGCGCTGATGATCGCCACGTCCTGAATGGTACGGTCATCATTGAGGCCGTAAAAAGTATCACGCGAAACTTGCGCCGAACGACCATTTACTGGGGGCAAACCGTAATCAGGCATGTCACGATTATGTGAAATCAGCGCTGAGAAGGTCACTTCAGTTGGCGTACCGATACCGAAGCGCAAGGAAGGGGCAACCCCGAAATCTTGATTACTCATTTGATCGCGATTGGTTTTGGCTTCTTGCCCCATCATTTCGACACGAAATGCCGACGTATCGGACAGCTTGCGATTGAAATCGCCGGTCGAGCGCACACCGCCATTGGTGTCTGCACTGAGAGATACTTGATTTGCATCTGTCAAAAATGGTGCCTTGCTGACCTGATTAATCACACCGCCAGTTGAACCGCGACCGAACAACATGGACGAAGGGCCCTTCAACACTTCAACCGATTCAAGGTAATACGTATCGCGATAATACTGACCACGGTCGCGCGAACCATCCAGATACATATCAGTACGCGCGCTGAAACCTCGTAAATTGAAATTATTACCGATTTGGCCACCTTCAGCGCCACCGATCGTGATACCCGGGACATTCCGCAAAGCCTCCTGCAACGAGGCCGCGCCTTGCGCTTCCAGTACCGCACGGTTGATCACATTGACCGATTGGGGGATATCACGAATCTTCGTCGCCACCTTGCCGCCGACAGTACTGGTCCCGGGATTGTAGTCCGACTTATCAGTCCCGCTTTTTACCGATACTTCCGGCAACGTTGCTTCAGCTTGTGAAGTTTGGGCGGTTTGTACAGTTTGTGCGAAAGCGGCTTGTTGCGTTGCAACAGGGGCAGCAAAAGCGGTCAGTAATGCAGCTGCCAATGGCGTGAGACGTCGTTTCATTACTTAATTCCTTGATTAGTCAGTAACTGCCCGATGCATTCGGGCAGATGGCGTTTTTAACGATGAAGAATTTGGCGGGCTGGCCGGATAAAAACCCAGTTGGCTGACTAATATTCACAAAAGCAATAAATAGATACTGGATACCAGATACGAATATACGAATATACGAAGATGCAGGTGGTCAGGCGATTCTTAGGCGCGGATTGCAACAATTCACAAGGCAATATTCAATTTCTGCATAATTTTTCGTTAGCACGGAATTTAATACGAATGATTCTTATTGTCAATTAACGTGCGGAGCAGTATTGTTTTCCCGCAACAACCTGGCCTCCGGAAAAGATTTATTGACAACCCTGAGCGGATGAAGATTATGAAAACATACTTTCATGAAGAGCGAGACAGGTTGAGCACACCATGGTAAGTTGTTAGGTTATCTGGCAAGATAAAAATCCGCCTCACTTACTTGCTTGCCCGGATAAAGTCTCACTTTCCGATAGTTGTTTTTATGCAACAGTAGAGAAGTTGAAAACGGACTAAACTACTTTTATTACATCGCTCAATAACCGAAAAGGAAACTCACGATGTTTATCCTCCGAAAATCTGTACGGCCCTATTTACTCGCTTCGGCTCTGGTAATGACAGCATTATTGACGGGCTGTTCCACGTCCGGTGCCGATCCCATGGGAATGATGGGACACAGCATGCAGCCAAAGTTGGACGGAGCACACGAGGTGCCTCCAAATGACTCCCAGGCCAGTGGCGTTGTGACAATCACGGTGGCGGCAGATAAGTCGGTCAGTGGCAATATAGTAACTACCGGCATTGATGGTAAAGCCGCGCACATTCACCTTGCTGCGGTTGGGGTTAACGGTCCCGTGATTGTGCCGCTCACCAAAACAGCCGATAACACATGGTCCGTTCCTGCCGGCGCGACATTAACAGACGGCCAATATGCAAGTTATATGGCGGGAAATTTATACGTCAATGTGCATAGCGCTGCCCATCCGGGCGGAGAAATTCGGGCACAGCTGACCAAATAAGACGCCAGGGTATTGATCTGGTTTGAGGAATTGCAGGCGGCCGGATTTATAGCGAAAGAAGCGATGACGATCAATGTTTTAAAGATCTTCATCGCTTTCCTTGTATTGGAATAACAGACTTCCGAAGAGCGTACCGAGACCGTTTCGGATTACGCTGGATCGGGGGTTCCATAACAGACTGGTCCTGTAAGATATATTCAGCAAATTCATCAAGAATGGCGAAGCACGCTCATTCGATATAACGTCAATTTATTGCGCTAAGACGCTATGACCCTCATTGCACTAAAGTTAAAAAACTATTTTTCGTCGCGTGGCGTGGCCGTCTATCTGGCTTTGGCTTTTTCCGCCCTTTCCCTTCTGCTTACTTTTATTCTGGTCGGGGTCATTGAAATCTCCGCGACCGATTCCATTAAATCACGCATCGGCAATAGTCTGGCGGAACTGGCGACCCAAACTTCCGAGACCTTTGATCGCGGCATGTTCGAACGCTATCGCGAGGTGCATTTGATCGCATCGCGCGATGATCTCGGCATGCCTGCAATTGACCTGCCCCAACGTCGGCAACAGTTGGAGGCCCTTCAAGAGAGCTATCCGTACTATGCCTGGATAGGCATGACAAACATTGATGGCAAGGTACTCGTATCGACCAGAAAAATGTTGGAGACTACCGATGTTTCGCAGAGACCCTGGTTCAAAAACGCACTTAATGGCATCTATTTAGGGGACGTCCACGAGGCAAAGTTATTAGCCAAGCTCCTGCCGCATTCCACGGGTGTGGCCAATACCGTTAATAATGAGCCCGTGCGCTTTGTCGATATTGCATTTCCATATCATGATAAAAACGGCCAGGTAAGCGGCATTCTCGCTGCCCACCTGTCATGGCAATGGGCCAACGATATAGAGCAATCGATTGTGACGCCGATGGAGCAACGAAAGAACGTCGAATCGATCATCGTCGATAAAGATGGCAAGGTCCTGCTCGGCCCTACCGATCTGAAGGGGCGCACCATCAATCCGCCTAGTCTGAAGTTGGCGCAAAACCTGGGCTCCGGTCACACGATTGAAACCTGGCCAGATAATCAGCGTTACCTCGTCGGTTACAGCTACAGCAAGGGCTACCAGTCTTATCCCGGCATGGGATGGACGATATTAGTCCGACAAAGCGAAGCCGATGCATTTTCGCCACTAAAGAAAATCCAGCAAAAGGTCATTTGGACCGGTCTTGCTTCGGCGGTACTATTTTCCCTGTTGGGCTTGCTTGTCGCGCGCAATATCATTCTGCCCTTGCGGGCACTTGCCAAATCCGCGCAAAGAATACAGAACGGCGAAATCGCAGACATTCCTGCTTCACCGAGTAATAATAATTATTTCGAAGTGCAAGCATTGACTTCCTCGCTTAACGGACTGGTCGGTAATCTGCTCAAAAAGGAGTCGGCGTTAAAAGAACTGAATCTGACCTTGGAAAAGCGTGTCGAGCAGCGTACCGCGGAGCTTGGTCGCGCGCTAATCAAAGTAACAGCGAGCGAAACTCGGATACAGAGCATTATCGAAACCGCGCAGGCGGCCTTTATCGGCGTTGACTTGCATGGAAACTTCATCGACTGGAATACACAAGCTGAGAAGATGTTTGGCTGGAGCCGAAAGGAAGTAATCGGCAAGCAGATGTCGCGCATGATCCTCCCGGCAAGGTTTCAGGCGATAGTAGACGAAGCAATCGAGAAGGTGGTCCGGATAAGCGAATTAAGCGGATCGGGGGACTCAAGCGCTCTGGCTAAATTAAATGCCCTGAGTTTTCTAAATCATCGTATGGAACGGATTGTCCTGGACCGCCAAAATAAAGAATTTCCAATCGAAATTACGATTAGTCTGGTTCACAATAAGGATCACTTCTTTTTTAGCGCTTTTTTACACGACATTTCTGATCGGAAGGAAGTTGAGCGAATGAAGAATGACTTCATCTCAACTGTCTCTCATGAACTTCGTACCCCCCTGACATCAATCAGGGGATCCATCGGATTACTGGTCGGCGGCGTCGCTGGAGAATTGCCAGCCCCGGCCAAAACGCTGCTGGAAATCGCGAGTAAAAATTGCGCGCGACTAGTGCGTCTGATTAATGATGTGCTCGATATCGAAAAAATTGAATCCGGCAACATGCGTTTTGATATGGTCAGCCAGCCGCTACTAACGTTGGCACAACATGCCATTGACGCTACCCAGGGCTACGCGGCACAGTTCAATGTGAACCTGGTTTTACAGGTGGCCCCGGAAGACATAAAAATACAAGTTTGCGCGGATCGCGATCGGTTGATACAGGTGCTGATAAATTTGCTTTCGAATGCGATTAAATTTTCGCCAGAAAACGATACCGTAACATTGCGAATTGCACCGCATATTCATACGCTTGAAAACTGGGTTCGCTTGTCGGTCATTGATCACGGTTGCGGCATCGGGATAGAATTTCGCCAGCACATTTTTCAAAAATTTGCGATGGCTGATTCGGCCGATTCTCGAAAAAAAGGAGGTACCGGCCTGGGACTAAGTATTAGTAAAAATCTGGTTGAACAGCATGGAGGACATATCGGATTTTTCAGCGCAGCCGGAGATCCTACTGAATTTTTTATCGACTTGCCGTCCCTTACAGAGCTGTCGTCACCCGATGTGCCAGAGGCACAAACTGCCGTTGAGAGACAAATATGACATTGCCATCGGCCACACAGCCTTCAACCGCGCTCGTCTCCATTATGTACGTAGAGGATGATCCAGATATTCAAAGCATTGCCAGATTAGCGCTTGAGTCGATAGGCGGCTTTGACGTCACCATCTTTGGGTCCGGGAAAGAGGCATTGGCGGCCATCAATAACGGCAATCGTCCTGACCTGATTTTATTGGACGTCATGATGCCGGAGATGGATGGGATATCGACTTTGACAGCGTTGCGCGCGCTACCCGCGTCTGCCAAAACACCGACGATATTTATGACTGCGAAAGCGCAACCGCACGAAATAGCCTTTTTAAGATCGTTAGGTGCGTTGGACGTGATTGCCAAGCCGTTTGATCCCATGCTGTTGGCGCAACTGATACGAAAATTGTGGAGCAAGAAATAATGAATGGACCAAACGGACCGATCGATAATGAGGATCCGGAGTTAGCGCGATTAATGATTTCCCTAGGGAAAGAATATGCCGATATTCTTCCCGCCAGGTTTGCGCAGATGCATGCGGCACTGGATCGATTCAAAGAGCATTCGGAAAAAAAAGACGCAAATGGCGATGCAACCAAGCAAGCTGAGGCCATTAGCACCTTATTTCACCTGATGCATTCGCTCAGCGGCAGCGCCGGCAGTTTCGGCTTTACCGCTCTTGGAAAATTGGCCAGCCAACTGGAACAAAAAATGCAGTTGCAGATTACTGAAAATATCTGGTCCGAAAAAACCTTCATCGATATTAAGGATGGTATCTCAGAATTGGAAAAACGTCAGCCAAATTTCGCAAGCTCAAAAACCAATCCAAACGTGGGCTGATATTGGTGGACGTATTGAAAATGTGCTGTGGAAATATGAAACCATATGTATTCCCACTTTACAATTTGCAGAGACGAAATATACTAGCAAAACAGGTAACACAGAGGAAATTAACACGCAATGGATAACTCGGCTATTTACAGCAAGACCTCTAAGGGCATAAACGAGCTGAAAAGCGGTGCCAGAAATATCCCGCGAGATGATGCGCGCGTATTAACGCTGATCGACGGCACATCAAGTGTTAACGATCTGAGCGAAATGCTTGATTCGGCAAACAATAAAAAACTGGACACCACACTTGCGTCGTTACTTAACCAAGGATTGATCCGCGTTTTTTTCCATGGAAATCAGGACGCACATCAATTATTAATGGATACGCAGCAGCCGACGCAATTTACATCAGACGGCATGATTAAATTTACGCAAGCGCTGCCGACAATTCAAGTCACTGAACTCACACTGCGCGAAAGCGTACAAGCTTGGGCAGAAGCACGCCGGGGCGCTACCATACTCGAAAAAAAGGGATTTTATACCTACGGACAAAAACCATCTGGCTTCGTTTCGAACAACAGCACCGACGCCCTTAGAGTCATGGTCGTCGAAGATGATGAGTCGCTCAGCCATCTACTCGAAACACTGCTAAAACATAAAAATTTCGAGGTCCAGATCGTCGACAACATTGTGAGTGCAATTACTAGCCTGAACGCGCTTTCCGCGCCTGAAAGTGGTCCGCTGCCCGATCTGGTGTTATTGGATGTCATGTTACCCGGACTCGTTGGAAAAGATGGATTTCACGTGTTGGAATACATCCGCCGCCATCCGGCACTTCAGCAACTTCCCGTTATCATGGTCACGTCACAAATTACAGACGAATATGTCATGCGCGGGCTGAAAGCTGAGGCTGATGGCTACATTTTTAAGCCGTTCAAATGGCAAACGCTCTATGAGTGCATACAGAGCGTCACGGGAAGATAAGCCAGTGTCATGTCTTAACCGATCATTCGGAAACCTCTTATTCGCGCGGAACTGCGCCCGTGAAGCGATGAAGATAGAGTTCATTCAAACAGTCTTGTTCGCTAGGTTCCGGGCGCTAATGCTTTGCCGGCACATCAACGTTCGCGTTATTCACCTCGTTGCTAACAGTTATGGTGCCAACTAGCGTCTCTGCTAGCCTTACCGTATCGTCAACACTTAAACTGTTCAATGAGTTAACTGGAATAACCGATGACTTCAGCCCAGTCAGAAGCTCATACACCGGCCCTTTGAGGCGCGCCAATAAAAGTCGCTTTCCATCGATCGCGACAGATCGATAAAAATCCAGCAACGCCTCAATACTAGAGCTATCAAGATTCGGCGACTCTTCCAGGCTAATAATGACCGTGTGGATCGATGGATCAGCGGCCTTCATAGACAACCTCGCCTGGGTTAAAATTCGCTCCGCGTTGGCAAAAAAAATCGGTTCATTCGGTCTTAAAATAAGTATTCCCGCTACCGCCTTTGCTTGCGGATAGGCGTCAATTTTCACAAAATCGTGGCTGTCTCCGAGCCTGCCCAAGACCACAATCGTAGAAGCGGAAAGCTGTCGGAGCATCATTAAAATGCTAATGACGATGGCCGCCATCAAACCATCCAATACGCCCAATAACAGTACGCAGATCACGGCCGATATCACCACCAGTCGATCCCGGCGCCAGGCGAAATAAGATCGAAATAAAGTCGGGTTCAGCGTGTGACTCACCGCATGTATCACAATGGCGGCTAATATAGGCACCGGCGTGAGTGCAATGCTGGGCAATAACGTTAATACGATCGCCAGCACCACGGCCGCCGCAACCCACCCTGCCAAACGTGAAGTAGCCCCAGCAGCCTCATTGGCCGACGTAGCAGAGTATCCAGCACCGACCGGCATCCCATGAAATATCCCTGAAAGCAAGTTGGAGGCGCCCAAGGCCATCAGGTCACGATTCGGCGACACCTTATCACCATACTTCAGTGCAAAACTCCGAATCGAGCCATACGACTCCGCATACAAGATCATGACCATGGCGAACCCAAGCTCGCCAATACGCAACCACTCTGCATGCGAGAGAACCGGTAAGGCAGGCGCCCCCAGCTGCAATTGAATCGTCCCCACCATCCCGACACCGTAATGTGCCAGGTCCAAGACTTTTCCAGCGCCGATTCCCAGAGCGATGACAATCAAGCCACCAGGAATATGCTTGAATCGTGCCAAAACAAACAACAAGATCAATGCAACGAGCGTCACGGCAACCCCAGCCCAGTTCCACACTGCAACACGGGCCAATAACTCGGGGATGAAACGGATCAGATCGCTGTGCGCAGGTTGGACGCCAACCACGCTCGCGCATTGCTTAAGAATAATGACAATCGCCAGACCAAAAGCGAATCCACGCAAAACTGGCTTAGCGATAAAATCGGTAATGCTTCCCAACCGCGCCAACGCAGCCAGCAGAAAAAAAATCCCGGAAACTAGTACGAGACCAATCGCCAGGGTGAGCCTTAAACCGGCGTTACCATTGGCGATAGCGGCGGTCGCGGCCGCAAGAACCGCTGCGGAAGAAGATGTCGCCGAAACGATGGCGAAACGACTGGTGCCGAGCAAGCCATAACACAACAATCCCGCAAACAAAGCAATCACACCGGCTTGCGGCGGCAAATTGCCAATGCTCGAGTAAGCGACTGCCTCGGGCAATAACAGGCCGGCTATTGAAAATCCTGCAATGACGTCCGACCAACGACTTTGATCGTTCTGTTTATCGCTATTGCTATTACTATTGTTATTGTTGTCGTTCGGCAGATTTATTGAAGCGGAGTTTGACGGCGTGCCCTTGCTGGTCTCCATGGTTTCAACCCACAATCAGACCGGTCCAACCGGGAAGATACCGCGCGTCCTGACTGGCGCCGAGCTTCATCGCTTTTATCATGGCCTTCGCAAAATTGTCCTTCAACAGCGTGCGCGAAATTCTGCTCCGAAAGAAATCGGCCCATAAAAATTCGCTAAACGGTGTCACGTCTTTGGCATACCCTCCTGCGCGCCGTAGTTCTCCTGCCAGACTGCGATAGGGGTCATCCCGCAATTGCTCCAGGCGTTTCGGAATCATATCGAACTTACACCGCACGCCGTCGGCATCATAGGGATGCACCCATTGATGATGGTCCATGACAGTCCAGAATCTTGCCGGTTCGACGAAAGAGAGATCTTTTAACACCAGCAGCGATACCGACTTCACGTCCTCCTCCATCAACGCCAGACCGAAATGATGATGATCAACGATATAGTGGTTGCCCTCCGGACCAGAAATTGCGGGAAACCAATGTCGCTCCAATGCTGCTGTGCGGGCACGTTTATTCAGCTTTTCCCACTCTTTGCGCTTAAGCGCAACCTCTTGCTTCCCAACCGTGATTTGCGTCGGACGAAGCTTTTCAAGCTTCACGCTAACGAGCTGTGGATGCGGGCTTGTCATAGAATTTTCCAGACACCAAAAATTAGAAGATTAATAGGGTAATAGCGGTAGAATTACTTTGTATCAATAAACAGATTGGGCCCTCTTGGTAAGCATAAACCGGTTCTGGGCAATTCGGCGCGAAATTCACTCCCGCGATGGTCAGTGCAAAGTACAAATAAGAAGTGAGTCCTTGAGCGAATACTAATACTGCATCACTCTGAAGAATTTTTTACATCCGCTCCATGATAACCCTCAGGGACAATCTCCGGCCGCCGGGCCCACAATAGCTGGAATGAATTTATTCCTTGAGCCCTGACCAATACCGCGATCTCCCATGCACACAAATGTCATTCGTCGTTTAGCACCTCACCTCCGTCCACTATTGCGCAGCTGCACCACACCGATCATGCTGATAACCGTACTATCTACGGTAATGACAATGGTCTGGATTCCCGCCGGTGCAGCGACGTTGACTGATATATCTTCCGGCGAAGCCAAAAGCGTGCCGTCCCGACCAAGGATCGGACTGGTCCTCTCCGGTGGAGGCGCACGCGGTTACGCCCATCTGGGAGTACTAAAAGTACTTGAGCAATGGCATATTCCGATCGACTACGTTGCCGCCACCAGCATGGGGGCGGTAGTCGGTGGCCTATATGCTAGTGGATTGTCTGCAGATGCACTCGAAAAAAAATTATCCGAGATTAATTTGAGTGATATCGCCTTTGATCGAAATGATCGGGCAAAACTACCGCAGTCACAACGGGAAGATAACTTCCAATATCCGATTGGATTATCTGCCGGTTATGGCGGCGGCAAAGTTAAAATCGCCACGGGTTTGGTTCAAGGTAATCACCTGTTGACTGTGCTGCAAAACTGGACCGCACAACTGCCCGCCAACATCGACTTTGACCATTTACCCACCCCGTTTCGGACCGTCGCTACCGATCTCGGTACCGGTGAAGAGGTGGTCATAAAGTCTGGATCGTTGCCGCGCGCAATTCGTGCGAGCATGGCTGTACCTGGTTTATTCGCGCCTTTTAACATTGATGGTCGCACACTGGTCGATGGTGGTCTGGTCAGCAACTTGCCGGTTCAGCTAGCACGCGATATGGGGGCGGATATTATCATTGCGGTCAATATTGCCACGCCCTTACAGGATCCGTCCAACATCGAATCCCCAACGGCGGTTGCCCAGCAAATGGTGACTATACTCATTCGACAAAATGTAAAGGCGCAAAAAGCATTACTCAAAAAGAACGATATCCTGATTGAACCGGAGTTAGGTAATATGTCCTTCACCGACTTTTCGCGCGGTAAGGACGGCATCGACGCCGGCGCAAAGGCGACTGAGCAAATGCAGGCAAAACTGGCACCTTTGGCCTTGTCCGATACGCAATGGAAATTATTTCAGGCGAGTCGGCATCCAACCCAAACGCTCACGCCCGAGACGCGTATAGACGCGATCCACATCACAACCAAGGGTCCCGTACCCGCCGCGATCGTTCAGCGCCAGATTGGTGTGCATGAGGGTGATCGGTACGACGCTAGCGCACTGAATCAGGGTTTAGCCCGGCTGACCACCAATGGAGACTTCAAAAGCGTTACGCAAGAAATGGTCGTGGTCGATGGCCGCAATATCCTGAACGTCGATGCAGAAGCGAAAACATGGGGGCCTCAGTTTCTTCTGTTCGGCTTCGGTGTATCGAATAGTTTTGATGGTCGTGGCGGCTTCAACCTACAAATCGGCCATCGTTTTCCGTGGCTGACACAGAGCGGTTTGGAATGGCGCAACGATATTGTATTGGGCGACAAGCAAGTCAACTGGCGTTCGGAGTTACGACAACCAATCTGGGACACGCTCGGGTTATATGTCGCACCTTATGCGCAATATAGTCGCCGCCATGTGGACCTCTATCCCGATCAAGGTGCCAACGCCAATACTGTGCCATTGACTTCTTATGTCATCGATAGCGCCACAATAGGCGTTGATCTTGGCGTACCGATTGGGCGTTTGGGTGAGTTCCGGGCAGGCGTCAATTATCGACAACTCAATGCCCATCCGTTTTATAACATTCCCAGCGATTCCGGCAACCTGTTTCCGAGCCAGCAAGTTAAGCAAACCACTGCCCGCGCACAGGTCACCATTGACCAACTGGACGATGCCTTGTTCCCGCGGAAAGGCTATTATCTTTCCGCGATTACCGATGTGGCGTTCGGTGGGGCCGAAAATCGCTACAACGACGCCCAAATTAAAGCGTTATGGGCGATTAGCAGCGGCCGGCACACCATCAATCTGGCATTAGAAGGTGCTGGCGTCTACGGCGCCGACAATGCCAACGGCAGTATCGGAAATGGTGGCCTTGGCTTTACACTCGGCGGGTTTCAGCATTTATCGGCCTATGCGCCGGACCAATTTACGGGTAACTATTTAGCGTATGGCCGTATCACCTATCTTAACAATTTGCGCGAGTTTAAACTGCCGGGCCTGGACAATCCGGTATTCGGAACATCCCTGGAAGTGGGCGACGTCTGGCAAACCCGCGACAATGTTAATAAAGGGCCGTATAAAAAAAGCGCTAGCGTGTTTGTCGGCGGTAACAGTCTGATTGGCCCGGTCTACTTCGGTTTCGCCCTCGCGCCGCAAGGTGTCTGGAATCTATACCTGCAACTGGGGCGCGTGTTTTAGCTGTGCGTTGAACATGCTCAAGCATCATCTGTTTTTTGTGCACAGAGCATTCGATAGAGCGCAGTAGTCAGTTATGCCACCCGACTATCCCCACTGCATTATGCCGAGGCAAACGCGGCCATTGACAAGTTACTGCGTCCACCCTCGCCCGTAAAAATACGATCAATCAAAGGCGGATATTTTGGCACAGCCATCACGCCTTCCAATGCGATCTCCAGACGCCGGCGACCTGATGCAGTCATCGGAGTCATCGGCAATCTCAATACTTCCTGAATGCGATTCTGGAGTGCCAATGCAGCCTTTACCGGACCAGGATTCGGCTCCGAAAACAAGACGCGAATTAGCGGCAAAAGAGTGTCAAAAATAGCCCGCGCCTGTACCACTTGCCCCGCCTGCATTAGTTCATATAACTGCACATAAAGATCTGGACGAATATGCGCAGCGGCAGAAATGGCACCATGTCCACCGAGTAAAAACGTCGGTAAAATCAGGGTATCGTCACCGCAAAAAACTTGTAGGCCGGTATTTTCAATTAACTCGGTAAGTTGCAATACATCGCCGCCACTTTCTTTAATTGCACAAAATTGCGGGTTCTGTGCAAGCAACTCGACCGTCGTCAGAGTAATGTTCACCCCCGTGCGAGCGGGAATGTTGTAGATGATAATCGGCCGTTTAGTTTGGTCAGCCAGTGCTTGAAAGTGGCGCACTATTCCCAATTGGGAAGGCCGCACATAAGCGGGAGCCGAGATCAAATACCCTGCCAATGCACGGTGATCAAAACGGCACACTCTTTCCGCCAAAGCGCGGGTATCAGAGCCGCCGATACCCATCACAACCGGGCAGCGTCCGTCCGCCACTTCGATCACCGCATCCAATAGCAGGGCTTGCTCATCTTCCGATAACGTCGCGGCCTCACCGGTTGTACCACCCACGACCAAGCCGTGCACCCCGCCGTCGATCATGTGCGCAGCCAACCGCTGCATCGCATCCAGATCAAGCTGCTGATCAGACGATTGTGTAAAGGGAGACACCAAAGGTACCCAAATTTCGTTAAAAATAGACATGATTTCCTCGCTCAGTGAATACGATCAATATAACGATGCGGAGATATCCGTCGTCGCTGGCCGCCGCTTGGCCGGATTGATTTGGCCGAACTCGGCGCCGGGTAAACTCTCCATCACACGCGTCATAATTTGCCATACTGCTGATCTGCTCAATCCCAACCAAACCTTCGTCCTGGTTGCGTGCGCAGTCGGCTCAATCCGGATAAACGCCACGCACCCTCCGCAAGTCTCCATCACGACATGCCGCAGTTCCGTGACACAATCGGCGTTAACAGTCAGGTACATCACGCAATCCTGACGCAGGTCATCGCACCTGGGCGAATTTTGCGCATCTGCGCTTACTGGCTTTATGCTGGTCGCTACGACGACTGATGTTGCCATCTTTTGACGGAACAAACCGTTTGGAACGTTGTCGATTTTTGACCGCAAAAAAGTCTGGGCGTAAGAAAGCAGCGCATCAGGAAGCAGAGAAGTAAAGTTCTTAACTTCGGTCGACAGGATCTTGTTCATATATAACCCGCTTACGTGATGATCATGAATACAGGTTAATAGATCATACGTAAATATTCTCTAAAAATGACGCACCGCAGCGTAAAATTTACGTAAAAAATGACGTAGGTGGAGAGATTAGGTCAGCGCTGGAAGGTTGATGCCAGCGGAAGGTGTGATTCGATACTGGATCGACGGACGGTAATAAATGTGAACATCGGCGCGACTGCAACGCAAAAATATACTAGCCGAAATGAAAATAAATTTAAATCATCAGGGACACAGAAGGTGAAGTTGCCAGTTGAGGCAAGTCGCAAATGAGCCTACCGAGTCCCGCGGATTTTGCTGAGAACGCGAGAAATTATGAGCAAGAGGGCAAGAACGCCACAGTTGCCCGACTTCGGGTACCCGCAATAGCCGGCAACTCGCGCTCCCTTTTATTACAAATGTAAATGCGTACCGAAAAGCCCGATAACGCCGATTACGATCAAATATATCGCAATAATAAAGTTTAGAAGTCGTGGCATGACCAAAATAAGAACGCCTGCAAGTAGCGAAACCAACGGAACCATGGTGATGTGTATGTTCATAAAGAACCTCGTCAAATAAGGTGAAAATAAAGTGTTTGTCTCATCCGATTATCGTCGATTGCCGAGTTGCTTACCACCACCGTTCATATTTATACGCTGTATCGATGAAGGTTTTTTTGTGCTGTTTAACAAAAAAATGGTTACTGAAAAAAATACCCCGGTAACCATTTTTCTTATTCCTGATCAGTCTTTACTGCCGGAGAGATATCCCTTCAGGCATTTAACTATCATTCGTGTTTGGCGTCATCTTTCTTTTCTGAATGTGGATGTTCACCGCCTTCATGCGGCGCTTGTGGGTGCGGCTGTGCTTGCTGATGCGGTTGCTGAGCTTGCGGACGCTCCTGCTGTTGCGCAGGTGGTCGCGCTTGTGCCTGGGCGCGTTCCTGCTGTTGAACTTGCGCCCGCTGTTGCTGTTGCTGTTGCTGTTGCTGTTGCTGTTGCTGTTGCTGTTGCTGTTGCTGGGCTTGAGCGTGTTCTTGTTGCTGTACCTGCGCTTGACTCCGCTCTTGCTGCTGATGCTGTTGCTGCGCTTGCACCCGTTCTTGTTGCTGCTGCTGCTGCTGCTGCACCCGCTCTTGTTCTTGATGTTGATGTTGATGTTGCTGTTGCTGTTGCTGTTGCTGTTGCTGTTGCTGTTGCTGTTGCTGTTGCTGTTGGTGTTGGTGTTGCTGCTGCGCCCGCTCTTGCTCCTGTTGCGGACGCGCTTGTGGCTGCGCCCGATCTGGCGATCCTGCAGGTGGACGTTGTTCCAGACGGGCTGCGCCCGCTGCCGCCGCAGGCCCCGGTGGATGCGCGCCATCGGGCCTCGCCTGACCTTCCGATGCGGGGCGATTTTGTTGATTACTTTCGATGCGATCCTGATTAGGGCGGAATCTGCCGTTCTCTGCCGGATTGGTCTGAGAGCCACCCGGCCGTTGCGGATTTTGTTGAATATTCCCGCCGCCACCCGGCGCAACATGACTGAAATCGGGCTTACTCATTTTATTAAAATTCGGTGCCTGAGCCGCTGGTGCCGGAGCGCCGGCTCCCGGAGCGCCAGTTCCCGCTGCATTACGCTGTTCTGGCTGAGTGCGATTCATATTATTGAAATTCGGTTGTCCGGCTCTTGGTGCGCCCTCGGCAACGCCCGCACGTTGCTGGTTTTGGGGGGCAAAATTTGGCCGTGCAGCGTTATTTCCATTCGCAGCTCCGGCCTGAGTCGCATTCGGCGCAACATTGGTTGCCGCACGGTTACCGCCGCCAGGACCGGGAACAAAATTATTCGTCGTATTATTCCGGGTATTGACGCCATTGTTGTTGTTGGAATTATTGACGGAATTATTGTTATAGGTATTCGAGACCCGATTAACAATCGTTGTCGAGCGCGACACGTAAGTCGAATTGTTATACACGACAGCGGGTCGATGCCATCCTCCGCCATCCGGTCCGCCGTTGCCACGATCTCGGCTTCGGCCATCATCGCGGCCACCGTTGCCACCTCTATCGCCGCCCCATCGCATGCCCCACGAATTCCAGCCCCAGTTAGAATTACTGATCACGACGCCAACTGCCACGCCAATTCCAAAAGAAATAGCACCAGTTGTCACGACCTCTCCCGTACTATAACGTGGCGGCGGCGGCTCATAATTGTAGCCAGGGTAATAGGCCACCGGGTCACCGTATACGACCCGCGGATTGTAAGTCGGGACGTACACATAATCCGGCTCGGTTGGTTCAATCACAATCATGTCCGGCGGTGCAGGAATCACCTCTGGCCCTGAATATACTGGCGGTTCGCCCGGCTGCAACACATAGCCTTGCGGCGGCGTCTGATTGACTCGGGCTACGACGGCTATCTTTTGTTGCTTCGTGGTTTTAAGATTTCCGCTAGTGGAAGCGCGTTGACGCATGACCTGAATCGCGTTCATCACATCCGTCGGATCATTCACGTAAGCCGCGCCTAACGACGAAGTCCACTGAATATTCTTTGCCATTTGATCGAGTACTTGCGGGAACGTCGTTAAGCCTTTCACGCTGACATCCCAAGGTTGCTGGTTGGCTGCCGCGACCAAAGCAGGGCCTGTCAGAGTATTGTTCTGAGCCAGCCAGGCGTCCGCTGCAGTGATCTGATCCGGATAGGTGGAACCAGCCAAAACCTGGGCCACCAATTTATCCGGAAATAACGCGATTGGACCGACCATTTGATACAGCTGATCGGCAGTCGGCGGCACGTAAGCGGGCTTAGCCGGGGCCGCATCTGCAGCCGGTTGCGCCGGTACTTGCGTTTTATCGCAGCCTGCCAGCGGCAACATAGCCACACAAAGCGTGGTGCTGAGCATCAATGATAGTGTCTTTTTGTTTTTTAACATTTTGATCTCACAATAGTCGCAATGAATGCGGTTCAATTAGCAGAAAATTATCACTTAAGTTAGCACGTAAAATTGTGACCTTATCAAGAGGTTACAAAATATTGCATGTATTAAACTTATTTTAAGTGTAAAAATATCGCGCAAAACGAATTGCATTCCGCTTTAGAGCTTCACAAGAGGGGTTTGAACGGAACTTGCCACTACGCTCGGTTTTCCGCCCCCATTTCCAATAACTAACGTCGCTCGGGACGACCGGTTGACAGACTAATGGTGCAGCTGAGGGCGCGCGGAAAGGGAAAACCAACGGGTTCCATACATGCCGTGTAGCTTTTCGGTAGATGAATTTTCCGCCATGGAACTGGCTGCAGCGGCGAAATGCGCTTAAGCTTTAACAAAAAACGCCCCACTTCACATCGTCATTGCAAGCGACTTTATCACTTCAATCCGGTTCGATCTGGTGTCATCTGGTGGGGATATTTTTCGGAAGGTATTCTTCCGCTACTTCTAACGGATCTGACTTGACCATTCCTCCTGCTCTGCGTTCAGTGACGGAGTGATCTACATAGATGCCATGAAAATCAGGAAAGACTCTTGATTTTATGTGGCTGCGAGGCAGTTCGCGATAAGGCCAATGATTCCACGGCTGATGCCCGCATCCAAGCGGATCGGGACTGACCTGATCTGGAGGGAGCCCGAATAGTAGTGCCTTTCCATCTGGTAATTTTGAGAGCTCATTTCGCATCACCAACAACGCATCGTCGGATAAGCCACTCTCGATACCCAAGGGGTAACCGCCGCCGATATCGGCATGCGCCCCTGGAAAAAGCAACTGTGTAACGTTATTGCGTGCCTCCCATAATGTCGGCGTGAGGTCCGTCCTTTGTTCATCCAGCGATAGCGCATGAAAGCCATATTCGACGCGCTTATTAAGACAGCAGTCCGCAAACCGAAAAACATCAATCCGCCGATCCTCGCTATCGTATTGCGGAATACCCAAGGCACCAACCGTGTCCCAAGCCGCCACCGCTTGTATATCCACATTGACGATCATTTTGGACGCATCCGGGGCCTCTCGAAAAAATCCAGGAAGGACGGCTATTGTTTCTTCGAGTTTTTGTATAAAAGTTGCGCCGTTTCTTTGGCTGAGGCCTTTTATGTATTTGTACCAGACGGCACAACCTAACCGGTATGCTTCTTCTTTAGCTGCTTGGGTTGCGATTTGATTTATATTATGCGCCCCGCCGAGATCGTTTTTTTTCGCGTCGAGCAGACCCTGATCGAGGATCATTGAGGCTAACGCTCGCGCGGTGTATGCGCCACGACTAAAACCCAGCAAGAAGATACGATCTCCGACAACATAGTTTCGGGATATAAAGGTGTAACCGCGCACTATGCGGCTGACCATGCCAGCTCCAAACACGCCGCCGAGAAATTTATTTAGCCAATTTTTGGAATCGCCAACGCCGTCCATGTACTTGGAAACCTGACGTAGCACTCCACCGGGACCAATATCAAAGCGCTCCGCTTCACCCGCATAGTGGGCCGACTCAACGGTGTCAAGGCCAGCCAACCATTGGTAAAGCTTAAGGACATTGGTTGGTAAGGAAGGAACCGTGTCACCGTCCAACGACCGCCCAGGGCCGTTCCAGGTACCATCAGCGCAAAATACAATATTTTTCGACATCGCGACTCGCTTCCCCGACAAGAAATCAAATGAGATTGGCTGTCCATTTCGCCGGAAAACTCTACGCGGCGTAAGGCTCGTCAATACGTAACAAATACGTGCTGTTTCGATTTCTTATCCCCCTCAATCAGCGGGGAGAGGTGTGATCTACCTTCAGGAATGTAATCGCATTTCCTTTTTTGAGTTTAATGCAGAGTTAGAATATTAATTTGGGCTCCTCCGATGATTGCACAACACGAGAACTACCAACTAAAAGACATTTGTCACGAGTATCGTGATGATTGTGAGAAAGCAGAATGTCCGTCCATATTAATGGCAACCTGAAGCATGCGTTTTTTCGAAATAATACATACGCGTTTTTACGCACATCCTGGCGGCAGATGCGTCTCAAAAAATAGCCTCTTTAGAAATACAGGGATCTCGTAACAAACTATTTTCCATCGCTGGGTCGTGTATTCAACGGTGGATGATTAGCCGCACAGAACGTGGCGTCGGCAGCAGCCATGCATGATTCAAAAGCATCGGCGTCATCAGGGGAAGCGAACACATAATCCATGTCATCAACTTGAACTTCAGTTGGAGAAAGTCGAATGATTGCCATCGCTAACCTTTCAAATTTTAATTTCGTTGAACGTCAAATAAAGGAATAAATTTAACACACCACGCGATCCGGGCATCAAACGCGAATATTTTCTGGATTGACCGCGTCAATTACCCGGGCTTACTTCTGATTCGACAGTCCACGTTTTCCCCGGGTGATCAGGCCAACGTCCGCGCCATCAAAGCGGATCAATCTCAGGAACGGGGTCTTGAATTGGAATCGGGTGGCCCCCCGGCGGCGGATCTTGCACTGGCGGCGGCGTGTCTGGAATCGGCGTAGTCGGCGGGATTTCGTCCGGTGGTGGCTCTTGGGGGGTATGCATTTTTCACTCCTGGTCTGGGGGTGTGAAGGACCTCCTATTATGAACTACCTGCAAATCGAGTAGGCGCGATCCATGAAATTTTCCTTGGCAGACCCCGAATATCATTCACTCAGCTTCAATTTTTGAGTTGGTATTAGCCGGAAATGACAAGCAAAACGGCATATAAAATTGACACACTGAAACAACAGCCTACGTCTTTCGATGGACCACGCTGGCCAAGCTTGATTGTCAACCTCATACAAAAAGGCCTCCTCACCGAATGGTGAGGAGGCTCTTTCCAGGCAACCACTTTTGGCCATACGCAATATACGCAACCGTTAAAAAATGGTTGTCTTACGCGTAAATGCTAGTCCTTCGGAAAGTCAGCGCCAATGCTGGCATCATGCCACGCTTCGATTTGCTCTAGGCCATCTTTGAGCTTTTTGCTGACGGCGTCTACGCCAAACGCGCCGAGGACCAAATGATGTGGTGGATTGGTCGTTTCTGTAACACGTATCATCGCTGCTGCAGCCCGTTTTGGGTCGCCAGGTTGATCACCGCTAGATGCTGCTGTACGCTGCATGCGCACGCCTGCAGTATCCGCATAATCAGCGATCAAATTAGGGGTCTGCTTTAAGGAACGGCCTGCCCAATCGGTCCGGAACGGTCCAGGTTCAATGCAAGTCACATGAATGCCGAGCGGACCGACCTCTGCCGCCAAAGAGTCCGATAAACCCTCCACAGCGTGCTTGCTGGCGGCGTAATAACCTGAACCGGGATAGCCGACTTTGCCAGCCACAGAAGTAATATTCAATATATGCCCTTTGCGGCGCGCTCGCATGCCGGGAAGAACCGCCCGCGTTATCGCGAAAAGACCAAATACATTCGCGTCGAATTGGGCGCGGATTTCGGTTTCATCACCCTCCTCCACAGAAGACTGATAGCCATAACCAGCATTGTTCACCAGCACATCAATCGCGCCAAAGTGATCCTGCGCCGCTTTCACTGCCGCAGCGATTTGCGCTGAATCGGTCACATCCAGTGCCAAAGCCAAAGCGCGACCGCCGCTGTCAGATGCAAGATCAGCAACACGTTCCTGATCGCGCGCTGTCACAATCACGCGCCATCCGCGCGCCAAAACCTGCAAAGCTAATTCACGGCCAAATCCGGTTGAGCAGCCGGTGATGAACCAGACAGGCGTATTAGTGGGGGAAATCTTCGACGTCATTTGATACCTTTCGACAGTGGTTTAGCATGCGGCCAAACCTGTCGATCAAGTATACTGCAACGCCTTCCGGTCAACTTGTGCGCAGAGATTTGTCTATGGGGGGAAAGGAACCTGTACGCTATTTGAATATCGAAACATGCATAATCTATCGATATTTGGGAGGCGATATTTCCCACGACCGGCGTGTCGACCGAAGTTGAGTCGCTTTGTTAAAGTATCTGGCTTGCCAAATAATTAGGCTTTGGCGGTTCCTCGCGACTATGCGTGCAAATCACATCTGAAGATGACTCTTATACAAACCCGCAATGAGATCTGATTGGGTCACCATTCCTACCAATTTACCATCGTCATCTATGACCGGGATAGAATGCAAGCCGCGATCCGACATCAGAGGGACCAATTCCACGATTGCCTGACTCTCTCTCACAATAGTCACCTCTTTGAACATAATCTGTCCAACCACCTCTGGTTTGCTGGAATGCGCTCGCGGTATATAGCGTAAAAGCCGTCTCAGTTTGTTGGTCAGCTGACCGTAATGTCGGAGCTGGACATGTTTGATGAAATCGGCTTTCGTCACGATGCCGATCACATGTCGCCCTCTTCCTAATACGGGGAGGGCCGTTAATTTATGCTCACGTAACAAATTCCAGGCAATTAATAATTCAGTAGCGAAATCAACACTGACGACATCTCTGGACATTAACTCCTTGCAGGTAACGACACCAAATTTTCGTCGCGCCACTTCCATTTCAGTTTCAAGAAAAATCTTCTCCAGATCGGCTCGGCTAATATCCAGCACCTGGTTATAGCGACCCAATACAATATTCAGATCGTCCGAGGTAAAACCGAGCCGCGAAGTTGGATTCGGGTCTTTCAACGCATGCTGATTGCTGCTTTCTTTGAACGCAAGAGGAGGATAACGGCGTCCGGTTGCGTTATTAAAAAGGATGGCAGTGAGTAGCAGCAGAAAGGTATTCAGACCAACCGGAACGAGCAAAAATGTATAGCCCAGCTGATGGATTGCAGGACCGCCAAGGACTGCCGTCAGCGCCACCGCGCCGCTGGGCGGATGCAGGCAGCGCAACCAGAACATCGCGCCAATCGCCAATCCGACTGCTAACCCAGCCGCCAAAACGGGCTCCCCGATCAGCTTCGCACACGTTACTCCTATCAGTCCGGCACAAAGATTGCCCCCGACGATTGACCATGGCTGCGCCAGTGGGCTGGCTGGCACCGCAAACAGCAGCACCGCTGACGCTCCCATCGGCGCGATCAGCCATAACGCGCCCGATGAACTACCTAGCATCACAAAGCTGCACGCGCCGGTGAGCGTGATGCCGAGCAGCGCCCCGGAACAAGCCCGCATTCGTTCAAAGCGATTTACTGTGTCAAAACGCGTGAGGATATTCCACAACCATTCAATTTTTTTAGTAATCATTACTTGATATCTTTACCCTAGATAACGTTCCGAGCGACAGGTTAAGACTGATGCTCCCTGCAAAGCATCAGTCCAAATTTTTTTGCAAATAATATAACATCTTACAAACGATAAATTGCCATTAAAGCATTGAGAATTTTGACTACGCACCTCAATTCGTTTAGCTTGAATCCACACCGTCCAAGATGGTCTTTAGGGCTAATTCGGCGGATTCCCCAGGGAAATAAGTTTGAAAGAATTTATTGTACAATTGTCCGTGACGCTTCGTTTTCACATCAAGTCAACTTCAAAATCCAGTAATTCGTTTTCCCTGCAATCTTTCGCTTTTCTTGCTATCAACAGAGGACGGTTCATGCGCGTCGAATGGTTTGCTTTCCGCTTAGTCACTACCGCATCAGTTGCCGCGATCCTCACCGCATGCGGACAAAAACCCCCACCGCCGAAGCCCCAGCCCCCTGAGGTAGGTGTATTTTCCGTTCAACCGACGTCTGTGCCTGTCACCAGCGAATTGCCGGGCCGCACAAGCGCGTTTCTGGTCGCTCAGGTGCGTTCTCGGGTCGATGGCATTGTGCTACGTCGTGAATTTACGGAGGGTGCCGAGGTCAAGGCGGGGCAGCGCCTCTATAAGATCGATCCGGCTCCCTACATTGCCGCTCTGAACAATGCGAAAGCGACACTTTCCAAGGCCCAGGCCAATCTGGTCACCCAAAGCGCTCAGATAGCGCGCTACAAAATACTCGTCGCGGGCAATGCCGTAAGCAAGCAGGAATACGATAACGCGGTAGCCACCCAAGGGCAGGCCGCCGCCGATGTCGAATCCGGCAAGGCGTTGTTGCAGACCGCCGCCATTAATCTCGGTTACACCGATGTTACGTCGCCAGTCGCGGGCCGCACCGGGTTGTCCCAGGTCACTCCGGGCGCCTACGTTCAGGCCAGTCAAGCTACTCTGCTCACCACGGTGCAGCAACTTGATCCGGTCTATGTTGATATGGCCCAATCCAGCGTTGACGGCCTCAAGCTGCGGCGCCAGATACAAGAAGGACGTCTGCAAACCGGCGGTGCCAACGCTGCCAAGGTCAAACTGGTGCTGGAAGACGGCCGTGCCTACGCCGAAACCGGCAAACTCCAGTTCTCGGACGTCAGCGTCGATCCCGGCACGGGCTCGGTGACCGTACGCGCGATTTTCCCGAACAAAGACCGGGTATTGCTCCCAGGTATGTTTGTCCATGCCACCATTGACGAAGGCACGAACGATAAGGCGCTGATAGTCCCACAGATCGGCGTCACACACGATCAAAAGGGACAAGCGATCGCATTAGTGGTCGGCGCGGATAACAAGGTTGTGCGGAAGGTTCTGGTTACATCCGGCACCTACGGCAGCAATTGGGTAGTCGAAAGTGGCCTCACCCCAGGCGAGCGTGTCATCGTCAATGGTGTGGACAAAGCCAAACCCGGAACGACTGTCAAACCAGTTCCCGCCTTACTGCCGGCACCGGCAGTGTCTTCTCCCGCCGCAAATGGTCCGAATAATGCCAGCGGCGCACAGGGAGCGGCTTCCGCTCCCGATGCATCCGGCTCGAAATAACAAGGAGCCAGCTTCATGGCAAATTTCTTTATTGATCGCCCGATTTTTGCGTGGGTGATCGCCATCATCTTGATGTTGGCCGGGCTGGCATCGGTGTTCAACTTGCCGATCGCACAATATCCAACGATCGCCCCGCCCGCCATTCAGATTAGTGCAAACTATGCAGGCGCATCGGCTAGTACGGTAGAAAATACGGTTACGCAGGTTATCGAGCAGCAAATGAGCGGCCTCGACCACTTGCTTTACCTCTCTTCCTCCAGCGATGACTCCGGCACAGCCGTCATTACGTTGACATTTGCTCCTGGCACCAATGCGGATATTGCTCAGGTGCAGGTTCAAAACAAATTACAGCTCGCCACTCCTCTTCTGCCTCAGGCCGTGCAACAGAACGGTACCAAAGTCACCAAATCCAGCAGCAGCTTCCTGCTCGCTATGGCGTTCGTGTCCGAAGACGGCAGTATGGCGAGGAATGACCTGACTAACTATGTGGCCTCGAAGGTTCAGGATCAAATCAGCCGTATCGACGGGGTCGGTACAGTTCAGCTTTTCGGTTCTCAATACGCCATGCGTATCTGGCTTGACGCTACCAGGCTGACGAATTTCGCTCTGACACCACTAGATGTCAAGAATGCGGTAAGTGCCCAGAACGTACAGATTGCGGCGGGCAGTCTAGGTGGTACGCCGTCGGTCCCCGGCCAGATGTTGCAGGCCACCATTACCCAATCCACCCTGCTGCAAACGCCAGAACAGTTCGGCAATATTCTATTGAAAGTCAACGCCGACGGTTCGCAGGTGCGGATAAAAGATGTTGCACGCATCGAACTGGGTGCCGAAAACTACAACTTTGATACCAAATACAACGGCCAGCCAGCCGCTGGCTTTGGTATCCAGCTCGCCACTGGTGCCAACGCGCTGGATACGGCAAACGCAGTGCGCGCCAAGATCGATCAACTCTCGAAATATTTTCCGCAGGGTATGGCGGTGAAATATCCGTATGACACGACGCCCTTCGTCAAGCTGTCCATCGAAGAAGTGTTCAAAACCTTACTCGAAGGCATCGTGCTGGTGTTCCTGGTGATGTACCTGTTTTTGCAAAACCTGCGCGCCACGCTGATTCCTACGATTGCCGTGCCCGTCGTTCTGTTAGGGACCTTTGCGATTATGTCGACGGTCGGGTTCTCCATCAACGTGCTCTCGATGTTCGGCCTGGTATTAGCCATCGGACTGTTGGTGGACGATGCAATTGTGGTGGTAGAAAACGTTGAGCGAATAATGGCCGAAGAGGGCTTGTCGCCTCGGGACGCCACCCGCAAAGCGATGGGACAGATCACCGGCGCATTGATCGGCGTAGCGTTAGTGTTATCGGCCGTGTTCGTGCCGGTAGCTTTCTCCAGCGGTTCCGTCGGCGCCATTTATCGACAATTTTCGCTCACGATCGTGGCGGCGATGATCTTGTCCGTGCTGGTGGCATTGATACTGACGCCAGCATTGTGCGCAACGCTTCTTAAGCCGATTCCACAAGGTCACCACGAAGAGAAAACCGGTTTCTTCGGCTGGTTTAACCGTACCTTTAACAAAAGCCAACAAAAGTATCATAGCAGCGTGACCCATGTTATCCAGCGTTCAGGCCGCTGGCTGATTATCTACGTAGCAATCATCGTCGTGGTTGGACTATTGTTTGTAAAGATGCCTAAATCATTCCTGCCGGACGAAGACCAAGGCACGATGTTCGTGCTGGTGCAAACCCCCACCGGTTCCACCCAGGAACGCACGGCCAAGGCACTCTCCGATGTGACTAATTATTTGCTGAAGGACGAAAAGAGTATCGTCAACGCGACCTTCTCTCTCAATGGCTTCAGTTTCGCGGCGCGCGGCCAAAACTCCGGTCTGGTATTCGTCCAGATGAAGGACTACAAAGACCGCCAGGCTGCGGATCAAAAAGTCCAGGCGCTGGTGGGTCGGATGTTTAAACATTTCGGCACGTATAAAGACGCGACCATTATTCCGGTTAGTCCTCCGTCCATTCCCGAACTCGGCACAGCTTCCGGCTTCGATCTGGAATTGGTGGATCAGGCGGGAGTCGGTCACGAAAAATTGATGGAAGCGCGCGATATGTTGCTAGGCCTGGCGGCAAAAGATCCCACGCTGGCATTGGTGCGTCCTAACGGTTTGAGCGATACCCCGCAGTTCAAGGTGAATATTGATCGTGAAAAAGCCAACGCGCTGGGCGTTGCGGCCTCAGACATTGACCAGACCTTCTCCATTGCCTGGGGTGCGTCGTACGTCAATAACTTCCTCGACACCGATAACCGGATCAAGAAAGTGTTCGTGCAAGGCGACGCTCCGTTCCGCATGAGTCCCGAAGATATCGATAAATGGTACGTGCGAAATGCCACCGGAGGAATGGTGCCGTTCACGGCTTTTGCCACCGGTTCATGGATCTACGGCTCGCCCAAGCTCGAACGCTACAACGGTGTGTCATCAGTCGAAATTCAAGGCGCTGCTGCGCCCGGAAAATCGACGGGACAAGCGATGGAAGCGATTGAAGCGATTGCCGCCAAACTGCCGGCTGGTATTGGTTACGAATGGACCGGTCTGTCCAAGCAAGAGCGGCAGTCTGGCTCGCAGGCGCCACTACTTTACGCCATCTCGATTCTGGTCGTATTTTTGAGCCTCGCGGCACTCTATGAAAGTTGGTCGATTCCCTTCTCGGTCATCATGGTGGTGCCGCTGGGCGTATTGGGCGCCCTCATTGCGGTCGCGCTGCGTGGATTGGAAAACGACGTATTCTTCCAGGTTGGTCTGCTCACCACGGTAGGGCTCTCAGCGAAAAATGCTATTCTGATCGTCGAGTTCGCCCGTGACTTACGGATGCAGGGAATGAGTACAGTCGAAGCCGCCATCGAAGCGGCGCGCTTGCGATTGCGCCCAATTTTAATGACATCGCTTGCGTTTATTCTGGGCGTACTGCCCCTTGCACTCAGTAACGGCGCAGGTTCGGCCAGCCAACATGCGATTGGTACGGGCGTGATCGGCGGGATGCTGACTGCGACCTTCCTGGCGATTTTCATGATCCCGATGTTCTTTGTCGTTATCAGTCAAATCGGCAAGGGTAAGAACAAAGACAAGCCGACACCCGCACCGTCCGGCGACGGTGGCGGTGACGCTGGTATTGTAAGAGAGGGACACTGACATGCTAAAACGCTCTCTCCTCGTGACCGCGGTCGCGATCCTGGCCGCAGGTTGCTCACTGCAGCCGGCTTATCAACGTCCTGACGCGCCGGTTGCATCGTCGTTTCCTGCTGGTGGCGTGTATGACGCGCAACCGGACGGAGCGACCCCGGCGACCACAAACAGCGATACAGGCAGTGCCAAAGGCCTGACTGCCGCCGATATCGGCTGGCGTAACTTCTTCTCCGATCCGCGCTTGCAAAAGATCGAAGAACTCGCGCTAAAAAACAATCGCGACTTGCGCGTATCGATGCTTAACGTAGAAGCGGCGCAGGCCCGCTATCAAGTCACCCGCGCCGGATTGTTTCCATCAATCGGTGCCAGCGCGTCAAAAGACAGAACGCGCACGCCTCTGGATCTTTCACCTACCGGTGTGACGCTCTCAACTACCTATTCGGTCGGACTGAATGCATCATGGGAGATCGATTTCTTTGGCCGCATCCGTAGCCTGAAAGATCAGGCGCTCGCCCAATACCTTTCCACGGCCGAGGCCCGCAAGGCAGCAGAAATATCCTTATTGTCTGCTGTCGCTGCGCAATATCTGACCATGCTCGCCTACGATGACCAATTGGTAGTGACCAGAAATACGCTGACCAATACGCAGGAATCGTTCCGCATCAGCAAATTGCAGTTCGATACTGGCACCGGATCGGAACTCGATCTGCGCCAGGCGCAGGGTATTCTGGAACAGGCATCGGCCAACCTGCAATCGCAAATGCGGCTGCGGGCACAGGCAGAAAATGCGCTGGTCCTTCTGGTCGGCCAGCCGCTACCCGCCGATCTTCCTACGGGTCTGACGCTCGATAGCCAAAATTTGCTCACCGATATCCCCGCTGGCTTGCCTTCCGATCTGCTGGTACGACGCCCGGATATCGCAGCGGCCGAACAAACCCTTATTAGCGCGAATGCCAATATTGGCGCTGCACGCGCGGCGTTCTTCCCCGAGATTTCACTCACCGGAACGCTTGGCACCTTATCGCCATCGTTCGGTGGGTTGTTTAATTCAGGGTCCCGGGCCTGGTCGTTCATGCCGCAGATCTCGCTACCGATCTTTAGTGGCGGTGCCAACACAGCGAACCTGGAATTAGCGCAAGTTGAAAAACGCATCGAAATCGCCAATTATCAAAAGGCGATCCAGACTGCATTCCGCGAAGTAGCCGACGGACTGGCTGCCCGAGGGACCTACGACAGCCAGATCGCATCTCTC
Organism: Glaciimonas sp. PAMC28666; assembly: GCF_016917355.1. Lineage (GTDB taxonomy): Bacteria > Pseudomonadota > Gammaproteobacteria > Burkholderiales > Burkholderiaceae_D > Glaciimonas. The sequence goes on from NZ_CP070304.1 coordinate 1,254,032, forward strand.
GAGCGTTATACACAATCCCAAAGCCGCCGACTGGAGCTATCGGATCTGCGGTATCGCAATGGCGTGGACAACTATCTAAGCGTGCTGACAGCGCAAACCGATCTGTACAACGCACAACTTATCCTGATAACTGCGCGTTTGCAACGCCTGACCAATCTCGTCGATTTATATCAATATTTAGGAGGTGGATGGATTGAGCACACCGGTGATCAGCCACGTCCGGCGGATGCCGTGGGTGATTACAGGATCGATAAAAAGCCGACTACCAACACAATGGCTCCCACAAAGTAAATCGTTTGATGACCGCCTGATCACTCGTTGCCCGTCGAGCCGAGGTGTTGCTGTTCATGGTGTCAAAAACAACGCAATAGGCCCATCATTTTTTGCGGGCCTTACCTTCGCGGGCAACCTGAATCTCGCTTGCCGAAGCTTGTTTTTCTTGTTCCTTCCCTACTCTGACAGTCGTCGGCGTTACCGCTAACGCGACATGTAAAACCACGTCCGGTTCCGCTGCAATAAATCCTTCAAATGCATTTAGCAGATCAATCATTACCGGTTCGCCGAAGGCTTGCTCAATATATTTATATTGCAGATCAATTAAGGGGGCAATCTCACGAATAAGCTGATCGCCGCTTGGCGCCAACCGCACCAGCATGCGCCGTCGATCATCGGCAACCCGCCTGCGACAAACCAGGCCCACCTCCTCCATACGCGCCAGGACGCCGGTCATGCTGGAACTCAATATTTGGCACATATCACATAGCTCCCGCGGCTCTAACTGCCCATGTTCATCCAGCAAACGCAAAATTCTCCACTGCTGCTCAGTCACACCGAAGTGATTCAGAATTGGTCGAAAGTGAGACATCAAGCGGTCCCGTGCTTTCAGAAAAAGTTGTGGTAGATTTTTATAAGCGATCCGATGTTTCAAACCACCCTCCTTTCAAGTGCTTAGTGTTTTAAAGATGACCAGAATCAGGTCAGACAGTAATTAACCACTTCAAGCGGCGCTGGAACATTCTCGTCATCTAATGATTCACGCAGGTTAATTTCAATTGTCCGACAAATCGCGTCCAACGGCAGGTCATTGGATTCCAACCCAAATGGCTCTTCAATCTCGTCCCCCAATGCATCCAGACCATAAAAAGTATATGAAACAATAGCGACCACAAAGGGCGTCATAAAGCCAATCGAATCGACTAGCCCAAACGGTAAAAGGAAGCAGTAAAGGTAAGCTGTGCGATGCAATAGCAGCGTATAGGAAAAAGGAATCGGCGTACCTTTGATACGCTCGCACGAAGCCGCCGCGGCCGCCATCGAAGACAAGGTGGCATCAATCTCGCCAGCCAGACATGGCGCAATTCGTCCTTCCTTTAAACACCGCTGTAAATCCAACCCCATTCTCAGCATCAGAAAATCTGGTTTGTTGGATGACTTGTCGATCTTGTTCCATTCAGACTCAACGAGAAAGCCCTTCAGCTCGGTATCGACATTGCAACCGCGCAGATGGTGTCGTACAGCATGTGCGAAAGCGATCGCCCGATAGATCATACGTACCCGAGTATCCGCCAGGCCAAGGCTTGCTGCGGCAGGCTCCGGGTAGGAAATTAGGCTTTGACACTGACGCGACAAACTGCGGCTTCTATGTACCAGTTCGCCCCATAATTTGCGCCCTTCCCAAAACCGGTCATACGCAGCATTGTTCCTAAATCCCAAAAAAATTGCTATCGGCAGCCCGATTAAAGTAAAGGGAATCGTCGTCAGTGTAATTTTCAAGTCAAACAGATCACCATGCTTGAGAGTCACCAAAATGGCAACCACGGAGTTGAAGATCAACGACGGCATAATTCGCGGCATCACTGATCCACGAAGCACAAAAAACAGTCTGAACCCGGACGGACGGTCTCTGATAATCATTTGAAATCTCTATTGTATTAATTTACTAACATGTGAGTGATTATAATGACGATTGTGTTTGCACGTCAATGCGTAATCAGGAGGAAACGAGACAAAACTCTTAAGATAGCGGGAGATCGAACGGATCAATGTTTGGTGGCCGCATTGCTGAGGGGAATTTGTATCTTTGAGGGAATCAATGTCCTCAATAAATAGGGTTTAAAACCGTCCGGATACCGAGCATCATTTCTAATGTCTATCGAGAGTTAGATTTGTGAATAAGTGACTTCGCATAGCGTTGTAATCTCATAAAATTTGTGTCATTAATCAGTCAAGAATGTGTCTGAAATTACCTCAACGAAATTTCAAAAAAATATTATTTTTTTCTTCAAAAAATATGAATCCACGCAAAAATTGCGCGCGTATACCCCTCTAGCAAAAACTTAACCTGTGGAGTGATTGAACTTCAAAAGTTCAGGGTGATGCTATTGCTCAAAACCATTTTAGAAAAAGGAAATTCAATTTCGATAGAAATATCACGTTGATAGTTGCGTCTTACGAATATCTAATCTCAAGGAGAAATATTATGTCTGACAAAAATTTAACAATTGAACTACTCGAAAAACGTGGCGAAAAATTAGCAAAACGGCGTACGTTTTTTAAAAATATCGGAGGCCTTAGCGTAGGTATGGTGGCTGGCTCCATGCTCACAGCTTGCGGTGGCGGCGTCTCCAGCGCAATCGCGCAAATGGCAGTTCCCACGGACATTGACATTCTAAACTTCGCCCTTAATCTGGAATATCTGGAAGCGCAGTTTTACTCCTACGCTGTATTCGGTACGGGGCTTCCGGCGGCCATGTTAACCGGCACCGGCACGCAAGGAGCCGTGGTCGGCGGCCAGCAGGTTCCGTTTGCAGATCCGTTGGTCGCACAATACGCAAAAGAAATTGCTAAAGATGAACTTGCGCACGTAGGTTTTCTGCGCGCCGCTCTGGGTTCTGCTGCCGTAGCGCAACCGGCACTGGACGTCGGCGGCACGGATCCTAACGGTGCGTTTTCGCAAGCCGCACGCGCCGCTGGATTGGTGCCCGCAGGAGTAGCATTTAATCCCTACGCGAGCGATGCAAACTTCCTGCTCGGTGCATTCATCTTTGAAGACGTCGGCGTTACTGCATATAAGGGCGCTTCCCCCTTAATAGAGAACAAAACATTCCTCGAAGCTGCAGCCGGAATTCTGGCGGCCGAGGCCTATCACGCATCACTGGTCAGAACGGTACTGTACTCGAAAGGCATCACCACCACGCCAGCGTTGATCAGCTCTGCGAATGCCATCTCCGGCGCTCGGAACAGCCTCAATGGTAACAACGGTAAAGACCAGGGCATTACCAATGCGACCGATCCGACGATGTCCAACATCGTCCCTCTCGATAGCAATGGGCTTGCATTCAGCCGCAGCGCCGGTGACGTGCTGAACATCGCTTATCTGACCAAACAGTCGGTCACCATGGGTGGCTTTTTCCCAAAAGGTGCGAATGGTAAGCTCAACATGAGTAGCCAGTTTTAACCTTCCCCTGATCGCCGAAGTGATCTCGACGCGAGGGCACCGGCCGGTGAACCTCGCGCCTTCTAAAGCGTTCAGGAGATTGTAGATGTGCAAGCAGTATCATAATCAGCGCGCGTAGATGCGCTAACGGAATTCAGAAAATAATTGGAGCTTACGATGCCGCCTCCAGCACTCACGCTTGCCCCTGACTGGGTCGAGGAAAACACAACCGAACTGGCTTTAACCAATGCAACCAATACCATTCGAGAAGTGCCGGTACGCGCCAGCGAGCCGTGGCTGCGGCGGTTGTTCGCATTTATAGGTCCTGGTTATCTGGTCGCTGTGGGTTACATGGACCCGGGTAACTGGGCCACAGACCTCGCTGGTGGATCAGCTTATGGCTACAAGTTATTATGGATTGTGATGGCATCAAGTTTCATGGCGATGGTGCTGCAGATTCTCTCCGCCAAACTGGGCATAGTGGCCGGCATGGATTTGGCACAATTATGTCGAAAACATTCCTCACCGCGCTCGACGATATGTCAATGGCTACTTTGTGAAGTAGCGATTTGTGCATGTGATATCGCAGAAGTAATCGGCACCGCGATCGCTCTGAAACTGTTATTCAATATCCCGCTTGCGTGGGGCGTTGCACTGACGGTACTGGACGTGCTGGTGATCCTCTGGCTACAAAAATGTGGATTTCGTTATCTTGAAGCTTTCGTTATCAGTCTGCTGTCATTAGTATTTATTTGTTTCTCGATTAATCTGCTACTCTCCCAACCCGCCTGGACTAATGTATTTTCCGGCTTCATTCCGACCTCGGAAACCGTCACCAATCCGGGCATGCTGTACCTGGCAATTGGCATCATCGGCGCAACCGTCATGCCGCACAATCTGTATCTGCATTCATCCACGGTTCAAACACGAAAGTTCGCCAAGACATCGCGCGGCAAACGCGAAGCGATTACCTTTGCGACGGTCGATATCGTGATCGCACTATGTCTGGCTCTGTTCGTCAACGCAGCGATACTGATTACCTCAGCGGCGGTATTCCATGCCCACGGCCAGCATGGCATTGCCGAGTTGCAGGACGCCTACCGCCTGATCGGCCCGCTCACGGGCTCAACCATCGCCAGTTTCCTGTTTGCGCTGGCACTTCTCGCTTCTGGCCAGAGTTCGTCGGTGACCGCAACAATGGCTGGTCAGATCATCATGGAAGGATATGTCAACCTCAAGATGTCGCCCTGGGCTCGACGCCTGATTACGCGTTCACTGGCGATCATCCCGGCGCTGTTCGTTACCCTCATCTGCGGTGAAGCGGGGATAGGAAAACTGCTTTTATTCAGCCAAGTGGTACTCAGTTTGCAGCTTCCGTTTGCGATGGCACCGTTAATCCGATTCACCAGCAATAAAAATATTATGGGGGAATTCACCAATTCCAGAGGCATGGTAGTGTTAGCGTGGATTACCATGGTGATTATTGTTTGTTTAAACGTCATTCTCATCTGGAAAGCGCTCTTTTAGTATGGTAGCGGTACGATTTTTAAATGTTTGTAAACATCCAAAGGAAACTCTGAATGGGGAAAGGCCGCCTGGAAGCATTTAGCGATGGCGTGATCGCCATTATCATCACGATCATGGTGCTCGAAATGAAAGTCCCGCACGGCGATGACTTCGGTTCACTACGATTGCTTTACCCCGTATTTTTCAGCTACGTCCTCAGTTTTGTCTATACCGGCATCTATTGGAACAATCATCACCACATGTTTCATGTAATTCAGAAGATCAGCGGACCGGTTCTTTGGGCAAATTTACATCTTCTATTCTGGCTCTCACTCATCCCGTTTGCCACCGGATGGATGGGTGAAAATCATTTTTCCGCAGTCCCGACAGCGTTATATGGCGTGGTACTGCTGATGGCTGGAATTGCCTACTACATCCTGAGTCGCAGCCTGATCAAACTTCAAGGAAAAGATTCTCCGTTAGCCAAAGCCATCGGCAAGGATACGAAAGGCAAGTTATCCGTCGTCGCTTATGCTATCGCAATACCACTCACTTTTTTCAATCGATGGGTAGCGCTGGCAATGTATGTTCTGGTAGCAATCATGTGGTTAATTCCCGATCGGCGAATCGAAAAAGTAGTCGATGATTAAACGCGATGTTATGGCGATAACAGCAAAAGATAATAGTCACGAGCGCTGGCGTTCAGTGCCGACACAGCGTTTGCTTTGAGCATTTTTCAAGACCAGGTGTGTGAGGACCAGTTCGTCCCCGACGCTGACATGATGATTCCCTGTGAAGATTTCCATCTGCAAATCAGACTTTTGAAAGATCGGCGTGAAAAAAAGAAAATTTATCATCACTGCACTTTACGCAACCGCAATGCCAGCTTTCGCGAAAAAAAATCCGGAACAGAATAAAGCAGCCGGCCCCACATTATTGACGATCAGCGGCGCCATTGGGAAAGGTAATCGCGGCGCGCTAGATCCAGCATTGGATCAAATGATGCACAAGCAAAACATACAGTTCGACAAAGCCCACGTATTTAATTTCGCGACCCTGACAGCCTTACCTGCGGTTGAAATAAAGCCGACGCTAGAATACGACGCTAAAGTACATACATTGCGCGGACCGTTATTAGTCGATGTTATCGCCGCTGCAACCGATAGAGTGTTACCCGAAAATACAGCGGTAAAACTCCGTGCTGTCGATGGTTATGTCATTCAGGTCCCATTGGCAGACCTAAGAAAATACCGCTTTATCGTCGCTACGCACCTCGACGCACAGCCGATTGCTCTAGGCGGATTGGGACCATTATGGGCCGTCTATGACGCAGATCGCTTTCCTGAGATGATGTCACGACCGCTGTCAGCGCGATTTTCCTTATGCCCGTGGGCGCTGTATTACATTGCGTTGAGCGCTGCTTAGAAAAAAATTGACGAGGCATCGTCGGCGAAAGTTAAAAAGTTACGCAGCAGGAATCCATTACACATTACAGCCCGGCAAAAAAAAATGCTAAAAGGAAAGGCATGTGGTTGCATGTTTTTTCAATCAATTTTCGCAAATATGGCGATGAACGCCTTCCTACATTACTATCCTGGGTTGCTCTTCTCTTGCGCCGATTTATACTGATTGCTGAGGTCTCAGCAACGGGCTAATCAATTGGTCCAACAACATAAATCCGCAGGAGTGAGCAATGGAAACATCACTACATTCAATTCGGTTCCCAGGCGAAACCGACGCATATCGAATCGCACGAGACGGTCTGTTACAGGCAGAATTAGACTTGCGCAAGCAAACAGAAAAAGTTGCGGAATTGCGGAGAACGCTACCCCTTGGCGGTACGCTGAAGGAAGATTATCTCTTCGAGCAAGTCGATCCCGATCATCCATCTTCCGATGCAGGAAAAAAAGTATCCCTTTCTGCGCTGTTCCGAGAAGGAAAAGGCAGCCTCCTCATCTACAGTTTCATGTACGGGCCAGAAATGCAACGGCCTTGCACATCCTGCACATCGATCCTCGACGGACTGAACGGGACCATGCCTCATGTACTTCAGCGCGTCAATTTTGCCGTCGTCGCCAAATCGCCGATTCAGCGAATCCAGGCATTAGCCCAAGAACGTGGATGGAATAATCTCCCCCTCCTCTCCTCGGCACACAACTCCTTCAACGCTGATTATCACGGCGAGACCGCGAACGGAAAGCAGATCCCCTCGCTCAACGTATTCGTGCGACGTGAGGGACAGATCTATCACACCTATAGTACCGAACTTCTTTTTTCTCCAACCAACCCCGGCCAGGATCCGCGGCACGTGGATGCGTTCTGGCCATTGTGGAGTCTGTTCGATCTCACGCCTGAAGGACGCGGTGCTGATTGGCATCCTGAATTGCGTTATGACTGAATATCAGGTTGCCTGCTGATTTTATTGATGCAGACTGGTAAGTAGCTGCAGAAGCTTGCGGTGGGCTTTTTGATAGGTATCAATGATAGCGGCTTGCATTGATTTCATTACCAGCATTATCCCTGCGGAGTCCGCTTTTCGGCTAAGTGATACCATGCGTTACAAGTTCAAATAACGATGGAAAAGGGCTTCATTGAAGCCCTTTTCGAATAGTTGGAATGCTCGAATGGAGGTGAGTAGGCCTCTCGATCGATGAAATCAATCAATACCATGAAAAATGGCGTCATCCGGTCCAATGTAACGCGGCGGCAGCCACGCAGCATCCCGCATTGAGTGGGCCACTTGATTATCAACGCCAAGTAATGATGCAAATATCGCCATCCTGATCGGAATACCATTGTCGGTTTGACGGAAAATGGCCAAACGGGAGTCATGATTTAAGTCAGTGGAAAGATCATTTGCGCCGGCACGGCTATCACGAGGAAGGGGATGCATTACCAACGTATCCGGTCGGCAGCTTGCGTCGACCAAGGCTTTGTTAATCTGAAATTCAGGCGTGTATCCCTCAAAAGATTCATCAGAAAACCGCTCTTTTTGGACGCGGGTTGCGTACACTACATCCGCTCCGATTAAGCCCGATGTCAGGCTGGAAGTGTGCTCGACAACGTTGCCGTTTTTTGAAATTTGTTCAAGGATGTGGGATGGCAAATCCAGTGATGGCGGGGCAATCAACGTGAATTTTATTCCGCGATAGAGCGCAAGCAGTTTGACCAATGAATGGACCGTGCGTCCATATTTCAGGTCACCGACGAAAACGATATGCATGCCATCTACTACTCTATTTAAGCGCGAGAACTCTCGTTGTATCGTATATAGATCAAGCAAAGCCTGGCTTGGATGTTCTCCAGCTCCGTCACCGCCATTCACAACCGGAATATTGGTCGCACGCGCAAATTCCGCCACTGAACCCTGTTCAGGGTGTCTGACCACCATAGCATCGACGTATCCGCTGATGACACGACTCGTGTCATAAATGGACTCTCCTTTAGCCATGGAGGAAAAAGTAAATCCAGTGGTGTCGCATATAGCTCCACCCAGCCGGCAGAAAGCAGCACCAAAACTGACACGCGTGCGAGTACTTGCTTCAAAAAATAGATTACCCAGCACCGCACCTTCTAACACCCGGGATATCTTTTGCCTGCGCGCTATTGGTTGCATGATATCCGCCAGGCGAAACAAAGCCTCTGCCGATTCACGCGAAAACTGTTCTACTGAAATCAACTGCGGTCGCCCCTCAAACGAAATGGGGGCTGGCGAAATTACATGATGTACGCTTTGCGTATTTACCTCGAGCGCACTGGATTGCAATATTTCTGATGTAAAGCGCTCCACTATTTCCGGCATGGAACGGAATTCTTGCGATTCAATCGGTAATAGCCAACTATCAAGGGCGCGACGGGTGACTCCAATTCGGCCAGCAAAAGCTTCGCGTGTTAAGTTGAGTTTTCGCATTGCGTCGCGAAGAAATGACTGCTGTACGCTCATAAAATTTATTCCTTTAATAATATACGCTTTGCGCATACTATCACTATTAAGCCGACCTGAGAAAGATGCGAACGAGAGCGCTCAGAATCAACTCACCCTGAACGACCTCGCCATCAAATTCTCGAATATTTCACCCACACGTCAATTTCCCAACCGACCCCAAACCCGCGTAAAATGCGCTTATCGCGGGTGTAGTTCAATGGTAGAACGAGAGCTTCCCAAGCTCTAGACGAGGGTTCGATCCCCTCCATCCGCTCCAGGTTACGACTGGCACCTGTTCTTAGGTGCCGTTTTTTATTGCGAATACGGTTATTGCGGCTTGCATTTGGGCTTTTGACCCGGAATCTTACGCTTCGTCGTCCGCACTCTTTTTCACTTTATTTAGCCGTCCATCTCGCATGTCAGAAAATCAACCTAGAAAACCTCTTTTTTATGATCCTACGGAGCGCCGGATTCGTAGCTTTGTGACGCGTGCGGGGCGCTTGTCGATTGCGCAGGCGCGGGCTATTGAGGAATTGGGGCCGCAGTTTTGTGTGCCTTATGAAAAAAAGGTGCTTGATCTGGAAAGTACGTTTGAGCGCTCCGCGCCAACGATTTTTGAGATTGGCTTTGGGATGGGTGAAACCAGCGCGAAAATTTCGGCGGGTATGCCAGAGAAGAACTTTATCGGCGTTGAGGTGCATACACCTGGTGTGGGTAGCTTGTTAAAGTTGATTGGAGAACAATCGCTGTCCAATCAGCGGATTATTCAGCATGACGCGGTAGAAGTATTGACGCATATGATTGCACCTGACTCACTGGCTGGGGCGCATGTGTTTTTCCCTGACCCGTGGCACAAAGCGCGCCATAACAAACGCCGTCTGCTGCAAGGCCCGCTGGTGAGTTTGCTGGCATCGCGGATTGCATCGGGCGGCTATTTGCATTGCGCGACGGATTGGGAAGAGTACGCAGAGCAAATTCTGGAAGTGCTGAGTGCTGAACCGACCCTTAAAAATTCGGCGGAGGCCTATGCGCCGCGTCCTGATTATCGCCCGATAACCAAGTTTGAAAACCGCGGCATTAAGTTGGGACATGGCGTGTGGGATGTGGTGTTCGTCAAAATATAAGGTTGCGGGGAGCGACTGGCATGGCTACGCGCCCAAGGAAGATTATTTGCAATCACCGAACGGTCTTGGCCCTAATTCGTGAATCCGCACTTTTTAAAACGTTGAGAAGCCGCTGATTTGCAACGTTGATCTGGCTTTACCCATCTCGCAGCTTCTTTGGTCTAAAGCCTCATTCAGCGCCGTACATCCGGCTCCTGCCGCATGTTTTATTCACCATACCCCCAATTTACAGAGCCATCACCGTGATGGTCGCGCCTAAAACCCGGCTAAACCCAACATTCTCTGCGCTACTGTTCAGTATGCCTGTGTTTCCATGGTGCCATTCGGTACAATCCTGACATGCTTTCAGAATTTGATCTTATCTCTCAATATTTCACTCGTGCACCACGCGCTGATGGTCCGGTTGCGCTTGGCGTGGGGGACGACTGCGCGTTATTGATGCCTACTGCTGGCATGCAATTAGCTGTGTCATCCGACATGCTGGTAGCTGGTCGGCATTTTTTTGCCGACGTCGATCCGTATTCACTGGGTCATAAATCACTGGCGGTGAATCTTTCCGATCTGGCCGCAATGGGCGCGCGACCGCTGGGGTTCACCCTGGCGTTGGCCTTGCCGGAAGCACGAGCGGAGTGGTTGGCACCTTTTGCCGCCGGATTGCTGGCGCTGGCAGATGTGCACGACTGTGAATTGATCGGCGGCGATACGACTAAAGGGCCGCTGAATATTTGTATCACTATCTTTGGCGAAACGTTGCCAGGACAAGCACTGCGCCGCGATGCGGCGCTTGCTGGCGACGATATTTGGGTTTCAGGCACCCTGGGCGATGCGCGGTTGGCGCTGGCCGGTTATCGCCATGAATTTACCGATCAAATTATTATGGATGGCGATGAACATGCACTCGCTGCCACCCGCATGCATCATCCGACACCGCGTGTGGCGCTCGGCATCGCATTACGGGGAATTGCACATGCTGCGATTGATATCTCGGACGGGTTAGCGGGGGATCTTGGTCACATCCTGGAGCGCTCGGGCGTGGGTGCGACGTTGGCCGTGGATACCATACCATCCGGACCTGCGCTTCTTCGACAAACCCACACTTTTCAACGTTTATTTACGCTCGCTGGTGGTGACGATTACGAGTTATGTTTCACTGCGCCACCCACGAAGCGCGAAGCCGTTATGAACGCTGCAATGGTCTCAAGCACGGAAGTCACGCGGATTGGGTGCGTTGATGCCTTGGCAGGATTGCGCTTTATCGATGTGAATGGTGTACCGCTCGATTTACAACTGACTTCCTTTGACCACTTTCGTACAACATGAATCCAACATTGACTTCACCCCCGGCACCAACGCAACAGTCCCTGAATCCTCGGGCCAAGGTCAAAGCGACGGCGCGTTTCATGCTATCCCATCCAGCGCATTTTATCGCGCAAGGCTTCGGAAGCGGATTGTCGCCCGTCATGCCGGGTACGTTTGGTACTTTATTTGCATGGCTGACTTTCGTCGTTTTGTCTGCACGCTGGCCGCATTACTTTACGCCGCTGAACTGGTTGGTGTTGATTGCGGCCGGCTTTATCGTCGGTATCTGGACCTGCCAACGCACCGGGCGCGATCTGGGCGTTTCAGATCATGGCAGCATGGTCTGGGATGAAATTATTGCGTTTTGGCTGGTACTGGTGGTGGTCACGCCAGCGCCATGGTGGACGCAATTTTGGGCGTTTATCGTGTTTCGTTTCTTTGATATGGTGAAGCCACCACCGATCGGCTATTTTGATCGTCACATGAAAGGCGGTTTGGGCGTTATGTGGGATGACATTCTGGCAGCATTTTATACCTTACTGGTATGTGCTTTTTGGCGTGTTTTTCAGTGATTTTGTAAAATTTACGGATGACATTCGATGCTGCGCCGATTGCATCTGACCGCGACAAGTGGCAGTATGTAATGATTGATTGGAACTCTAAACAGGAGCACAAGAATGGACACCAACGTCGAAACTGAGCAACTAGTTGACCTCGCTGAAGAAGTAGGTCGGGCGTTGAAAGCCAAAGGCTGGTTATTGGCCACTGCTGAATCGTGTACCGGTGGCGGTGTCTCTCAGGCCATCACCGATATTGCGGGTTCGTCGGAATGGTTTGATTGTGGTTTTGTCACTTATTCGAATGCCTCCAAGACGGAGCTGCTGGATATTTCAGAAGCATTGCTTGCGCAACACGGCGCCGTCAGCGAAGAAATCGCCGCGGCAATGGCTGAGAGCGCCCTTGCCAACAGCGGCGCGCATGTCGCCCTGTCAACGACCGGTATCGCTGGCCCCGGCGGTGCGGTCCCTGGCAAGCCAGTCGGAACCATCTGTTTCGGTTGGACCACGAGACACCAAACACATACTGAACGGTTGATTTTTCACGGTGACAGACACGCCATACGCGAACAGACGATAGCCCATTCGTTGCAGGGGTTGTTGCGATTTTTGAAATAACAACAAGACGTCCTAGTCTAGACTGGCTAATTCTCGTCAGGCACGAAAGCGATTAATTGCATCACGTGTTTCGATTGCGACGCGGCGGGCGGCGGATGCAAATTCTTCTCCTGCCGCTTCGTTTACCTTTGCATACAAAATAGCGCGCGATGAGTTGATCATCATGCCTGTACCGTTTGATGTTTTGCCAGCATTCACGGTAGCTTGAATATCGCCGCCCTGCGCACCAATTCCCGGTACTAACAAGGGCATGTCGCCGATGATTTGGCGCACTTGTGCTAATTCGTCAGGAAATGTCGCCCCGACCACCAGCGCGCATTGCCCGTTGGTATTCCATTTGTCCGCGACGAGTCGGGCGACGTGCTGATACAGCGGCTTGCCTTCAACGTTCATGAACTGCAGGTCAGAGCCACCTGGATTGGATGTGCGGCACAGAATGATAGCGCCGCGATCTTTCCATTCCAGATAAGGAGCGACTGAATCCCATCCCATGTACGGGCTCATGGTCACCGCGTGGGCACCATATCGCTCGTAGGCTTCGCGGGCGTATTGCTCCGCAGTGGCGCCAATGTCACCACGTTTGGCGTCGAGAACGATTGGAATAGTTGGATGCGCGCTGCGGATATAGTCGCAAATCGCTTCAAGCTGATCTTCGGCTCGTAACGCTGAAAAATAGGCGATTTGCGGTTTAAATGCACACGCTGTATCCGCGGTGGCATCGATAATTGCCTTGCAGAATGTAAAAATAGCATCCGGTTGGTTATGCAAATGGGCTGGAAATTTAGTAATATCCGGATCAAGCCCTACACAAAGCAGCGAATTGTTGACAGCCCAAGCGGTGGATAATTTATCAATGAAAGACACGATGAAGCCTTAATAATGCGAATGTCGCCATTGTAACTTGTTGCCATCGTCAGAGCAGCGTCTAAAATAGTTGGCTTCCTCTCCGTATTAGCACGGAGGCTACAGCCTTGCGGTATCCGCTGCAGCGCCATAATGCCTTTGAGCGGTAACATAGACCTGAATAGTCATTATTAGCTCTTGAGTCGATTGCAATAGTTTGCTACCGTTCAACAAAGGCCAGCGGGCCTGACTGATTTTGAGGAATAAACATGCATAGATCCGTTAAATGGCTGGCGATCGTGGTATTCGCCTCCCTACTCAGCGCGTGCGGCTATAACGATTTTCAAACTAAAGATGAAGCCGTAAAAGCCGCCTGGGGCGAAGTCGTGAACCAATATCAGGGACGGGCCGACCTGGTTCCCAAAATTGCACAGATCGTGAAAGCGTACGCAACGCATGAAGAAGCGACTTTTGAAGCGGTCACAAAGGCGCGTTCGGCTGCGACGAGTTTCCAGATTACGCCGGAGGTACTGAACGATCCCGCGGCGTTGGCCAAGTTTCAGCAGGTTCAGGGGCAATTGTCCTCAGCCCTGTCGCGCTTGATGGCTGTGTCGGAAAACTATCCTCAACTGAAAGCGGATGGCCTGTATCGCGATGCGCAATCGCAACTTGAAGGCGTTGAAAATCGTATCAAGGTGGCACGTAATCGTTACATCGTCGCGGTGCAGGAATATAACGTGCTGGCGCGCAGTTTCCCTACCAACCTGACGGCAAAAGCGATGGGGTATACAGTGAAACCGTCTTTCACCGTGGATAACGAAAAAGCGATATCGACTTCACCCGATGTTGATTTCGGCGGTAAAAAATAATGCACATGCCCGCGACCTTGGCTTGCTCTTGGTGCCACAAAGCACCGAGAGCAACGGTTGTGCAGCGCATCCTGACGCGCTGGTCCGCCACTCTCGCCACTCTCGCGATTTTCATGCTTCTCACCATAGTGGGAACTCCGGCCTTCGCGCAAGCCGAAAAGCAAGTTGCGGTGCCGCCGTTGCAAGCCCATGTTACCGATCAGATCGGTATGCTGCAGCCAGAACAGCGGGCAACGTTGGATTCCGTGCTGGGTGACTACGAAACGCGGACCGGCAGTCAGATCGCGGTGTTGCTGATGAGTACCACCGCACCGGAAGCGATTGAAGACTACAGCATCCGCGTGGCCGACGCCTGGAAGCTGGGGCGCAAAGGGGTGGATGACGGCGTGATTTTAATCGTTGCGAAGGACAACCCGCCCGGATTGCGACGATTGCGGATCGAATCGGGACGGGGCGTTCAAGGCGTCCTCACCGATGCACAGTCGAAGCGGGTATTGCAGGATGTGATCGCGCCCTACTTTCAAAAAGGTGATTTTTATGGTGGCCTGACCGCCGGTGTCACCGCGATAACCTCGATTCTGGATCAGCAGACGTTGCCACCGGCGCAGCGTAAACAAGCTCAGCATCAAGAGTCGGACTCCGGCATTTTTGGTGTACTGGCGCCACTTATATTCGTCGGGTTCATCGTTTTTATGATGCTCAGCTCGCGCCGACGGGGCGGCGACGGGAGCGGCCCCGGATCCGGGAACTCACTCAATAACAATGTCTGGGGCAATGCAGCTGGCGTTGTTCTCGGAAGTATCTTAAGTCAATCCGGCCGCGGCGGAGGTGGTGGCGGATTCGGCGGTGGCGGCGGAGGTGGAAGTTTCGGCGGCGGCGGCGGGGGTTTCGATGGCGGTGGCGCCTCGGGGAATTGGTAAATGACAAAAACAATGAAACGGCTGCTCCAACACCTCTTCACCACAGGTCGAAGTGCGCGAAAAGCATTTCCGGCGACCACACTGACCGCCATTCAGACCAAGATAGCGGAAGGTGAGCGCACGCATCGGGCTGAAGCCAGAATGATCGTCGAGTCGTCGTTGAGTCTGCCAGCGGTACTGAATGGCGTCACATCACGTCAACGCGCGCAGGAGCTTTTTTCGCATTACAGGATGTGGGATACCGAGGAAAATGTCGGCGTTTTGCTGTATGTGAACATCGCGGACCACAAAGTGGAGATTGTCACCGACCGGGCCGTCGGTCGGGCAATCGCTAAGGCAGAATGGCAAGCGGTGTGTCAGACCATGACGGGCGAGTTTGCCAACGGGACGTTTCATGACAGCACGCTTGCTGCTTTAGAAAAATTGAATAATCTGCTGGCCGCACACTTTCCGGATACCAACGGAAAGCCTAACGAATTGTCCGATCGTCCTTTGATGCTTTAATGCTTTAATGCTTTCATGCTTTGATGCTTTGATCGCCGAGCATAGTAAGTTCTGGTTGGTCCACTTTGATAGAGCAACCAGACGCTCAATCAATTCTCACTCCAATCTTGACTTACTAAATCACCCATTTGCATAGGTCCATTGCAACAACGCATCCTGCGCAGCTTGCCCACGCGATGCGTTCGCATGATTAATCAGGCATACCACCACATAATACTTACCCGAGGCCGCTAATACATAACCGGCTATCGCGCGGACATCATTAAGCGTACCCGTTTTCACATGGGCCTGACCTGCGATTTCTTGCCCCTTCAAGCGATTGCGCATAGTGCCGTCAAATCCGACCAGCGGCATCGATGACATAAACTCAGGCATCGTTGGCGACTGATAGGCGGAGGCCAGAATACGGCCCATGGTCTGGGCCGAAATCCGCTCGTTACGGGAGAGACCCGCACCATTCTCGATCACCAGATCATTCGCCGCTATGCCTTTATTGGCGAGCCAACTCTGCACTGCGCGGGCGCCGCGTTCTGGCGTTGCAGGCAACTTAAGAATGTCGGCCGCGATCGTCAGCAGCACCTGGCGCGCCATGACGTTGTTGCTATATTTGTTGA
This sequence comes from Glaciimonas sp. PAMC28666, assembly GCF_016917355.1. GTDB lineage: Bacteria > Pseudomonadota > Gammaproteobacteria > Burkholderiales > Burkholderiaceae_D > Glaciimonas. The sequence goes on from NZ_CP070304.1 coordinate 1,270,247, forward strand.
TGTCGCGAATCACCTCTGGCAAGGTCACCGAATCCCACTCGGCGATGAACCGCGTGCCAACCGGAACAATGCCAGTTTTCACCGTACCGCTCAAGGTGCCGCCAAGATCGCTCCACATTTGTCGAAATACCGCGCCAAAATAGGCCGTGGAACTCATGGTATAGGGATTTACGTACCAGGTTTTCTCGCCGCACGATGCTGGAAAGGTGCCATTAAAATTCGCGCCTTTGTCATCAAAAGTCGCCTGGAGCTTTCCTTGCCAGTCGCCGCATGCGCCTTTGCCCGTGCGCGGTGGAATAATCTGGTAACCGGCCATGGGCGGATCGACCACTACGCGGGTGAGCCCGGTCGCATCATCGGGCATAAACTGGAACGTCACCGTTTTATAGTTCAACAGCAATGCATCCGGGCCGACGTTGTAGGGTTTTAAGGGATCGCCATCGAATTGGGATGGATCGTATGCTGCTTCGTCAAAAATGCTGCGGTCCAGCACAACGTTGCCGCGAATATCGCGTATGCCTTTTGCACGGATTTGACGCAGAAATAACCAGAAATTTTCGAGCACCAATTTAGGGTCGCCACTTCCCTTAAAAATAAGGTCGCCCTGCAAAATACTTCCAATTTGCTGCCCATCCGTGTAGGCCGCGGTCTTCCAGTTGAAGGTGGGGCCTAATAGTTCGAGGGCTGCATCGGTGGTGACCAGCTTCATTGTGGAGGCGGGATTAAATGGCGTATTGACATTACTCGCTGCCAAGACCTTGCCACCAATGGCGGCCTCCTGCACGTAAATTCCCACGTTTTGCGATGGAATACCCGCGCTCTGGAGTGCCGAGACGACCGACTGGGGTAACGCTGCAGAGGTCGAATCCTGAGCGAAGCTATTTGTACAGGAAGAAAAAAAGAAGGAAGAAAAAAGTAATGCACTAATAGAGAGCGTGCGAGAGAGCGAGCGGAATTTTTTCGACATGGATATCAAGAGATAAGGGAAATCATGGGTGGATTATCCCACGCTATCTCAAATCTCCCGGCACGTTGTCGCGAGGCTGACTCAAATTGTGCAACCGCCGCAATATCTAGTCCAGTGCTAGTCCAGTGCTAGTCGTGCGTGAGAACACTCCTCCCAAGCTATCAAACGTCAAGCGCGCATGACGGCTTAGCGCGCTAGAGTATGATCTCACCATCCGTCCACCTGCTTATTAGGGATGCCTTCAATCGCCTCGGCTAAACCATCGTCCCGATCAGCTGTAACAGTATGAAGGCTGCTCCTGAACCGACAATCAATCCGACTGTGCATAATCCACCGTGCGCAATTTTCGAATGGACCGGTACTTCCGCAAACAGGATTAATCCGAAGAGCGCCATCGGAATAAAGAAAAGAAAATTAGCGACAATTAAGTTTTGCATGGCTGTCTCCGTCTTTTGATTATATTTTAAGTATAGTTTGCTACAGGCAATTAGCAAGACACAAGAACAATAAATAAGATTTACACGGAGCTCTCAGGAAGCTTGGCTAGCTGTAAAACATGGTCTTTTAAACAATCAACTAGCCGTCACAAGCGAGTCTTTTGAAGCCGCTTATTTCCACCAAAAACAACATAAAACCGCGCAGAAAACATTTTTGTTGGGTTCATATGCTGGGCTGCACAATTTTTTCTTGACCGACGTTTGTGGCAGGATTACCATCCGCTTGTTTTCATTTTATGGAGCCCCATTCATGGGCACTTGTTCGAGTGACAGTTGTTGCCAGACCCGTTCTGGCATCGTCCCGGCAAGATAACGCAGGCTTCCCCTGCTGTCATCTCGCCGCCGGCGAATGATGGTATCCCAATGATCATTGCAGACGTCGTGTTTGCATTGGTCGCAGATTTCCATTACCCAATAAAGATAGTTACGCGGATTGCGTCAGCACTGTTTGCGCGCTCACGTATTGTTTTACCGCGATGTTTGCACCTGTAGCGTGGGTATGCGCTGATTCTATCCACCGATACACATGCCCAGCCATATTCAGCTGAGCGGATGATTGGAATGCCCTTCCGGTTAATCACGTTCATCTTGGGTGACCGGTCCGTGTGGGTCCCGCTTAGATGCCGCCGGGTGCCGATAAGGCGTTACTATCGCGGGGGTGTTCAGCCTTCATGCGGGTCGCTATCTTTTACGTGAAAGTGTCATCGAATAGCCTTAAAGTTTGTATCCGTCGTATCCGTTCTATCAGAAGTATTTAGTCTTGATCACCCCTGACGGCAAGATAATTGCCGCCAACATTAATGGCAGGCCGTGAAGTGCTGGAGTAATTCCAGATGTCCTGATAAGGCAATCCCTAAAATTTCAGTTTAACGTTAGCCAGTAACAGCGAATATAAAAAGCCATCGTAGAAACCTGCGGCGGCATACAAAATTCACCAGTGGTTAGCTGCATCGGAGACTTTAGTGATGACCTTGAAACGTCGCTAGTATGCGATTGTGCCCACAATACGTCGGACTGATATGAGTTCGATTAATTAGGCAGGAAAGATCAACGCGGCCAAGAATTCTATATAGAAAAAATGACACTATGAATCTGAATCTCTTGAAAGACACCTTCGTCAGGTTTGTTCATGCGCATGGCATGGACCGGCATTTTCGTCGCTTCGGTGGTGACATGTTCAGTAGCACACCAACGCCTAATGAAGTCCCGCCAACGCTTGCGCAGCATTTACTCAAGGCCGCCCGATCCGAGTTGCCAGCGTTGCTCGATCAATTGCACAGCCGCACCGATGGTTTGACCGATTCCGAAGCCGATGCGATCCGGCTTGTGGTCGGCCCCAATGAAGTCGAGCATGAAAAACCGTTGCCATGGTGGGCGCATCTGTGGCAATGCTACAAGAATCCATTCAACCTTCTACTGACTGTGCTGGCGGCAGTGTCGTTTGCAACTGAAGACATGAAAGCCACCGTCGTCATCGGAACGATGGTGGTGTTATCGACGCTGATGCGCTTCGTACAGGAATCTCGCTCCAACAGCGCTGCTGACAAGCTTAAAGAAATGGTGAGTAACACAGCCACCGTTTTGCGGCATGACCTGGTCGCTGACATCGCCGATGAAGCATTGCGCTATTTTGACGCGACGTTGCATCCAAAGGGTGCGCGCAGAATCGAACTCGCCATCAAAAAACTGGTTCCGGGCGATATCGTCCAGCTCTCCGCTGGCGATATGATCCCTGCAGATTTACGCTTACTGACCGCTAAGGATCTGTTTATCAGCCAGGCGGCCATGACCGGCGAATCGCTTCCGGTAGAGAAATTTGTCGTGCATCGTGGTGACGCTACCAACAATCCGCTGGAGCTGGACAATCTTTGCTTCATGGGCACTAACGTCATCAGTGGATCAGCCACTGCCGTCGTGGTCACGACCGGAAATCAGACTTATTTTGGCGCACTGGCCGAACGCGTGACCGCCACCGACCGCACACCCACCGCGTTTCAGCTGGGCGTCAATAAAGTTAGCTGGCTGTTGATTCGTTTCATGATGGTGATGACGCCTATCGTATTCTTCCTAAATGGCTTCACCAAGGGTGATTGGGTGGAGGCATTTTTATTCGGCTTATCGGTGGCGGTCGGCCTGACACCGGAAATGCTCCCGATGATTGTCACGTCCACGCTGGCGAAAGGCGCTGTGGCGCTTTCGCGCAAGAAGGTGATCGTTAAACGCCTTGACGCGATCCAGAATTTTGGCGCGATGGACGTCTTATGCACAGATAAAACCGGAACGTTGACCCAGGACAAAATTTTTCTGGAACGTCATACCGATATTTTAGGCAAGCAAGATGACCTGGTATTGGAATACGCTTACCTGAATAGTCACTACCAGACCGGCCTCAAAAACCTGCTTGACGTTGCGGTCCTGGATCACGCCGAGTTGCAACGTGAAATGGCGCTGGCCTCTGCCTATCGCAAGGTCGATGAAATCCCATTCGACTTTCAGCGTCGCCGCATGTCGGTGGTCGTCAGCGAGCGCGAGGATCATCATGAATTGATTTGCAAGGGTGCCGTCGAAGAGATCGTTTCCGTTTGTACGCATGCCCGCCACAATGGCACTGTGGTGCCATTTAGCGCTGCGCTTTTAAAGGAAATTCACGAGACCACGGCCAGCCTCAACGCGGAAGGTTTGCGGGTAGTCGCTGTCGCTGCCAAAGATTTGCCGCCGACCAAGGAAGTCTATGGCGTGGCCGACGAATCGGATTTGGTCCTGATCGGCTACATCGCTTTTCTCGATCCTCCAAAGGAATCGACCAAGCCCGCGCTGGATGCTCTAAAAAAGCACGGAGTTACCGTCAAAATTCTGACCGGCGACAATCAGCTGGTCACCGCCAAAATCTGTCGCCAGGTCGGCTTGACCGTAGACGGTATGTTGCTTGGCTCGGATGTCGAAGACATGAGCGACGCAGACCTGGCCATTGCAGTCGAAAAAACTACCGTGTTCGCCAAACTCAGTCCCGACCATAAGGAACGGATCGTACGCAGGTTGCATGATAACGGCCACGTAGTCGGTTTCATGGGCGACGGCATCAATGACGCTCCTGCTCTGAGGGCTGCCGACATCGGTATTTCAGTCGACACAGCGGTGGATATTGCCAAGGAAGCAGCGGATATCATTCTGCTGGAAAAGAGTCTGATGGTGCTGGAAGAAGGTGTGCTGGAAGGTCGCAAGACGTTCGCGAACATGCTGAAGTACATCAAAATGACCGCCAGTTCCAATTTCGGAAATGTATTTTCCGTGCTGGTGGCGAGCGCATTCTTACCCTTCTTGCCGATGTTGCCGCTGCATTTGTTAGTACAAAATCTGCTTTATGATATTTCGCAGATTACAATCCCGTTTGATAACGTCGATAAGGAATTTCTGGAGAAGCCGCAGCGCTGGGACCCGAAAGAAATCGGTCGCTTTATGATCTTTTTTGGCCCAATTAGCTCCATCTTCGATATCGCCACCTTTGCTTTGTTATGGTACGTGTTTGGTGCCAATACCACCGAGCACCAAACCCTGTTCCAGTCAGGCTGGTTCATCGAAGGTCTGTTGTCTCAAACGTTGATCGTGCACATGATACGGACCCGCAAAATACCGTTCTTCCAGAGCCGCGCATCCTGGGCGCTGATCAGCATGACGGTCATCATCATGGCGATTGGTATCTTGTTGCCGATGTCGCCGTTAGCGCATTACTTTAAATTGGAAGCATTGCCGTTCAGCTATTTCCCTTGGCTCCTGTTGATTTTGGGTGCGTACGCGGTATTGACCCAGATGATGAAAGGTTGGTACGCTAAACGGTATGGTTGGCAGTAACCGCAACCGATGAACGTTGAACGGCATATTAGTAAGTCTGATAAGCCGTTAAAGAGGTAAAAATAAAAAAAAGACGGACAGCATTTGCTGTCCGTCTTTTTTTGCACTGGTCTTGCGCGTGGATTGCGTGCGCATTGCACATGAATTGCGCGTCACAAAGTTACGATATCAAACCCGCCGCGATATTGATGGATAAACCCAGAATTGCCGAGTTAAATAAAAACGTTAAGACTGACTGCACCAGCACTGTTTTGCGCATTGAACGGGTCATCACACTAACGTCCGAGGTTTGTACCGCGACTGCCAGCGTGAACGAAAAATACAGAAAATCCCAATAATCGGGGTTTTCTTCGCCTTCCGGAAAGCGCAACGGCGCAGCGCCAATACCGGGGCTATAGTAGAGACGCGCGTAATGTAATGTGAACATGGTGCCGACCAGAAACCACGATCCCAGCACGGTCAGGCCGGTAAATAGATAGCGAATTTCTTTCGGCCCCGGCAGAAAGTCTTTGGCTTGCGACAAACCGAAGACGACCGCAGCGATGCTGGCTATCGCGGCAATACAAATGAGCACCAATATCATGGTGTCATTTTCGTCCTCTATCGCAGCGCGTTCTTTTACTTGCAAAGAACCCGCTTTCGCCATCATCCACCACACAGCCAACAGATAGCCCCACACTCCTCCGTTCCAGCTAATCAATACGCGCGTTATCATCGAACCGTTCGGCAACAACGCCCATATGATGGCTCCGAAAATGACGGCGAGGACCAGCCGCGGATGTGTGTGAAAAACGAGGTTACGAATACGCATTCTTCTAAATCCTAAAATGGATGCTGCTGATTTGGGTGACATCCCGACATTCACGCCCGAACATCATAGCGTTATCCTCCCAATTTGGACAAGTTGCCATTAAGATATGGCGACAGTAAATAGGTGATAAAAAGCAACTTGGTTTTCACTAAGGTAGAACACCCCAGTTTAAAAAATAAAAAATAGCCCTGAGATACACCTGAAAATTTTCCTGAAATAACTAAATGACTTGTTAGCAATCTACTTAAGTTTCGTCTGGGAGGTAGGGAGCTACAGTAATAAAAAAAGACTAAGAGACAATCACTCTTGAAAAATCAACTAACCGCCCCTATACTTAGCACTCGTTAGGTGAGAGTGCTAACAATCTCCCTGACCTAGTCACTTTTTCTGTGCGGCACATCGTAAAAAGCCAAACTAATCGGTGCAGTTCCGTTGCTGCGATGTTGCTGCAAAAATTATAACTTGTTGAATTTGAAGGAGTTACACATGAATCTTCGTCCTTTGCATGACCGCCTCGTCGTTAAGCGTCTAGATATTGAAACAAAAACTGCATCCGGTATCGTTCTGCCAGAGGCAGCAGCTGAAAAGCCAGATCAAGGTGAAGTGTTGGCTATTGGTAACGGCAAAATTCTGGAAGACGGCAAAGTTCGCCCAATGGCAGTTAAAGTTGGTGAGCGCGTTTTGTTCGGCAAATATGCAGGTCAGGTTGTTAAGGTCGATGGCCAGGAACTACTGATTTTGCGCGAAGAAGACATTTTCGCTGTCGTCGAAGGTAAGTAATTCATTGTTCAGATTGATCGGAGCATGCCGCCACAAGGCTCTAAGGCGCGCAAGCACGCTTCGGTCTCTATGCTCTACATTCAACCGTATTCAGGAGAATCAACATGGCAGCAAAGCAAGTAATTTTCGGTGATGATGCACGTGCCAAGATCGTTAATGGCGTCAATATCCTAGCTAACGCAGTAAAAGTAACTCTGGGCCCTAAAGGCCGTAACGTGGTTCTGGAGCGTAGCTTCGGTGCTCCTACCGTTACTAAAGATGGTGTTTCAGTTGCTAAAGAAATCGAACTGAAAGACAAGCTGGAAAACATGGGCGCGCAACTGGTTAAAGAAGTTGCTTCCAAGACTTCAGACAACGCTGGTGACGGTACTACTACCGCAACCGTGTTGGCACAAGCAATCGTGCGCGAAGGTTTCAAATATGTTGCAGCCGGTTTCAACCCAACTGACCTGAAGCGCGGTATCGACAAAGCTGTTGTCGCCATCGTTGCTGAAATCAAAGCATTGGCTAAGCCAACGACTACTAGCAAAGAAATCGCACAAGTCGGTTCGATCTCCGCTAACTCCGACACCGATATCGGTGAAATCATTGCCAAGGCAATGGACAAAGTCGGTAAAGAAGGCGTTATCACTGTTGAAGATGGCAAATCACTGGAAAACGAACTAGACATCGTCGAAGGTATGCAATTCGACCGTGGCTACTTGTCACCGTATTTCATCAACAACCAGGAAAAACAAGTTGTTGCTCTGGAACAGCCTTACGTTCTGTTGTTCGACAAAAAAATCTCCAACATCCGTGACCTTCTTCCGGTATTGGAACAAGTCGCTAAGTCGGGCCGTCCGCTGCTGATTATTGCAGAAGACGTCGAAGGCGAAGCACTGGCAACTCTGGTCGTCAACAACATCCGCGGCATCCTGAAAACTGCTGCTGTTAAAGCACCAGGCTTCGGCGATCGTCGTAAAGCAATGCTGGAAGACATCGCTATCCTGACCGGTGGTCAAGTGATTGCAGAAGAAGTCGGCCTGACATTGGAAAAAGTAACATTGGCAGAATTAGGCCAAGCTGCACGTATCGAAATCAGCAAAGAAAACACTATCATTATCGATGGCGCTGGCGAAGCAATCTCGATCGAAGGACGCGTTAAACAAATCCGCGCTCAAATCGAAGAAGCAAGCTCTGACTACGACCGTGAGAAGTTGCAAGAGCGCGTTGCCAAGTTGGCTGGCGGTGTTGCACTGATTAAAGTCGGCGCAGCTACTGAAGTCGAAATGAAAGAAAAGAAAGCACGCGTTGAAGATGCATTGCACGCTACTCGCGCTGCAGTCGAAGAAGGCGTTGTTCCTGGCGGCGGCGTGGCTTTCCTGCGCGCACGTGCTAACGTTAAAAACCTGAAAGGCGACAACGCCGATCAAGATGCTGGTATCAAAATCGTGCTGCGCGCGGTTGAAGAGCCATTGCGTCAGATCGTATTTAACGCAGGCGACGAGCCTTCGGTTGTCATCAATGCAGTTCTGGCCGGTACAGGTAACTACGGTTACAACGCTGCTAACGGTACCTACGGTGACTTGGTTGAGTTGGGTGTTCTTGACCCAGCTAAAGTGACACGTTCAGCATTGCAAAACGCTGCTTCAGTTGCTGGCCTGATCCTGACTACCGATGCAATGATCGCTGAATTACCAGATGACAAATCTGGTGGCGGTATGCCAGGCGGTATGGGTGGTATGGGCGGCATGGGTGGCATGGACGGCATGATGTAATGTGAGATTGATCGTTGATAACCTACTGCGCGACGTAATCTTGTAGTCTGCGATACTCGCCGTACTTGCGTACGGCTGCGTTTCTCGACTACAACCTTACGCCGCTCGCTACGGTTCTCAGCGATCACACAGAGTGGCTGGGTCATCTTCTTTGTAATTTTGGGGATGACTGGTTGCTTCGGATAGAAAGCCCGCGTTTTTTGCGGGCTTTTTTGCGTTTGGGCGTCTTGCTACGCTCGCCTTGCAGGGTTGTCGTCGTTTCTGGTTACATCAGAATTGTTATACGCCTAAGTAATAACAGCATACCTAAAAGATACTTTCCATCAAGACAAAATCCTTATAAAATAAGGACTTACACAAAAATTATATTGGCGGCGGATTGTCGAAGTTGGGGCAGTCAGCTGCCTTTTTTTATTCTGAAATGATAAAAATTCAAGCAGTTACCCAGAGATTCGAGGGCAGCAACGGTCCTGTGGATGCGGTGCGCAATGTCGATTTAACGATTAATAAAGGGGAGATTTTTGGGATTATCGGTCGTAGCGGTGCGGGGAAAAGTACTCTGGTGCGTACGCTCAACCTTCTAAATCGCCCTACTTCTGGCAAAATTATTGTTGATGGCAAGGACTTGACGGCGTTGGACGCCGGCGAGCTTCGCGCTGCTCGACGTGAAATCGGGATGATATTTCAGCATTTTAATTTGCTGTCGTCTCGTTCCGTTTATGACAACATCGCGCTACCGCTGGAACTGGCCGGTTTATCGAAAGCAGAAATCAGCAAAAAAGTAACGCCATTGCTTGAACTGGTCGGCCTGACGGCGTTGAAGGATCGTTATCCGGCACAGATTAGCGGCGGTCAGAAGCAGCGCGTTGGCATTGCACGCGCACTCGCTAATGCGCCGAAAGTGTTGCTGTCGGACGAGGCCACATCGGCGCTCGATCCGGAAACCACTCGCTCGATTCTGGAACTACTTCGCAAGATCAATCAAGAACTGGGTCTGACGATTGTGCTGATTACGCACCAGATGGAAGTCATAAAAATGATTTGCGACCGGATGGCGGTCATGGAAGCGGGTGAAGTCATTGAGCATGGTCAAGTCATCGACATCTTTCGCGCTCCGAAACATCCTGTAACGCGGGCCATGATCGGTGATGTCATTGCCCAGGATTTGCCTGCTGGCGTACTTCAACGATTACGTGCACGATTAGCGCGCAGCGATGCAACTGGCGGTACCGATCATTTGTTCCGGCTTGCATTTACCGGCGATAGCGTGGACCAGCCATTGCTATCGGAAGTGGTACGCAAATTCGATCTGGACTTCAGCATCTTGCACGGTCAGATTGATGAAATTCAAGGCCAGGCGTTTGGTTCGCTGGCAATTTTGGCCAACGGCGGGAGCGATAACATTGCGGCAGCCATGGCTTATTTAAGCGCGCAAGGCGTCACCGTTGAGGAGTTAAATCATGTCATCTGAAATGCTCGATCTATTTCTGTCGTCGTTCGGCGAAACGTTGATGATGGTGGGTATCTCCGGCATTCTCGGTGCCATCCTCGGCATTCCGCTGGGCATCGCGCTCCATCTCACCGGACGCGATGGCGTGCTGCCGAATCTCGCATTTAATCGCATCGCTGGACTGATCGTCAACGCGGTGCGTTCAACTCCTTTCATCATTTTGCTGGTCGCGGTTATTCCATTTACGCGCTTTTTTGTAGGCACCTCGATTGGCACTGCAGCTGCGATCGTGCCATTGACGATTGCATCGGCGCCTTTTGTCGCCCGACTGGTTGAAACGGCGCTTCGTGAGGTCGATCGCGGTTTGATTGAAGCGGCGCAAGCAATGGGCGCATCAACCTGGCAGATTGTCTATAAAGTGCTGGTCCCGGAAGCATTCGCCGGTATCATTGCCGGGCTGACGATTACCTTTGTTAGTTTGGTAGGTTACTCTGCCATGGCTGGCGCGATCGGCGGCGGCGGTCTTGGTGATCTGGGAATTCGCTACGGCTATCAGCGCTTTTTGCCGGAAGTGATGCTGGCGGTTGTATTAATTTTGATTGTGTTCGTGCAGTTAGTACAAACGTTGGGTGACATTCTTGTGCGCCGCCTAAGTCACAAATAAAAAGCAAATAAAATCGCGTACTGTCTTAATTCACATTCAATGCTAGTCAGGCCTCTCAAAAAAACGGAAGCCTGCAAGCTCATTTACAAAAGGAAAGAAAGCAATGAAGCGACGTCAATTAGTCCAATTTTTCGCTGGCTTGAGCATCATCGCGAGCATGGTATCGAATCCAGTTCTGGCGCAAGATAAGCCGATTAAAATCGGTGCTACAGGTGGCCCGCATGCGGAGATTTTGGAGTTGGTTAAAAAGATTGCGGCAAAAGATGGCCTGAATATCCAGATCGTCGAATTCAGCGATTACGTGCAGCCTAATGCGGCATTGGCGGCGGGCGATCTCGATGCGAACAGCTATCAACATCTGCCGTATCTGGAAGCGCAAATCAAAGACCGCGGATATAAACTGACCAATGTGGGTTACACCATCACGTTCCCGATGGGCCTTTATTCGAAAAAAATAAAGTCACCTAAAGACCTGAAAGTTGGCGCACGTATCGGTATTCCGAACGACCCGACCAATGGTGGCCGCGCACTGTTGCTACTGCAAGCGCAAGGACTGTTGAAGCTGAAAGCAGGCGCAGGACTGCAAGCGACACCGCTGGATATCGCAGACAATCCGAAGAAATTAAAAATAGTTGAGATCGATGCAGCGCAATTGCCACGTTCGCTGGATGATCTGGACGCAGCCGCCATCAATGGCAATTTCGCTGAAAAAGCTGGCCTGAGCCCAACCAAAGACGGTATCGCTATTGAAGCGGCACGCGGCCCTTATGCTAACGTCATCGCGGTACGTACTGAAGACAAAAACAAGCCATGGGTCGCCAAATTACTGAAGGCTTATCATAGCCCTGAAGTGAAGCAATACGTTCTTGAGCAATACAAGAGCTCTGTCATTCCATCCTGGTAAGCAACACGCTTTAGTACTGCGGAAGATTACGCTGTGTATGTAATCTTCCCCATCACGACGCCAACCGGCAGGGGATTCAGTTAGTCCACGCTCACTCTACGGGCAACTTCTTAGTCGTCATAGGCATGTCCACCATGACCGCCGCTCCTGGTGCAGTGCAGCCTGTATCGCAACATTTTCCGGGCTGTTTGTTTGCAGTAATCGCCCTCCCCGGCTCCTCCACCAAACCACGGTCAAGCAATCGCTCCACCAATTCCACTTTGCTACCGATAGGGTAATTCCGATAAATTTCCTGCTTCATCGCCGCTGGCGATCCTCCCCCGTGCAAGCTAATGACCGAATACCAGCCGCCCTGGTAGGACGCTGTTAAATCCTCAATGAAGCGCGCAGTCTGTATCCGCTTTTCATATGGAACGTCGGGATTAGCCCGCAAGACCTCAGCGAGCGAGGCCGCAGTTGCTGGATTGTGGTCTTCATCCGGTCCCGGCAACGCAACAATCAATCCGCCTGAAACGTAATGTGCGATCCGATGCATGTCGTAAATTTGTGTCGATAACAGCAGTTTGCCGATATTGGAAAACACTGGGTCTGGCACGAAACTATGCGATCCCGGGTCCATCTTGGCGTAGACCGAGGATGCGACGCCGCAAGCATAAAAGCCTTCTGTGATCTTGATCAGCTCCACCATTTGTTCGCGCAGATGATTTTCCTTGCCCGGATCAAAGCCGTTTGCCTCACACATCAACGCGCCCGCGCCGATCAACAAATCGCCAAACCCGGCCCGAGCGCCGATGCAGCTATGGCGATGGTGCGTGGCATAGTTATAGGTCATGTAGCCGGAATGCTCCCATTCGCCCGCGTAAAACACGCGCTCCCAGGGAACAAAAACCTTATCGAAAACCACGACTCCGGTGGATTGTCCAAACTTGTTGCTGAACAGTGCCGCTTTCTCCCCCGGACGACCTGCAGGACGCGCCACAATCATTAATCCTGGCGCATCGCAGGGGACAGCACAACAGACCGCGAACTCAGCGTCCTGCTCTGACATGTTTCGACAGGGCATGACCAAAAATTCGTGCATGTAAGGCGCACCGGTTACGATCGCTTTGGTACCGGAAATCACGATCCCTTTTGCATTACGTTCGACGATGTGCACGTAACTGTCCGGATTAGCTTGCTCATGCGGCTTCTTGCTGCGGTCGCCTTTAGCGTCCGTCATCGCAATACCAAGAGAAAGATCACGGTCCTGCACCTCATGTAAATAATTGAGGAAATTCTGGCCGTAAGCCGTCCCTTTATCAGCATCAATTCGATGCGTCACTTGGTAGATCGCGTTCAATGCGTCATGCGCCAGATAACGTTGTGCGCATCCGGTCTCCTGACATAGTAGCCGCACCGCCTCAAGTTTATTGAGTAAATCTCCGCTGCTAGTGTTGATGTGCAGCATGCGGTTAACTTGCTTGCCCGAGGTATGTTGTTTCGCCAGCATGATAGGCGCGTATTTCTCCTCCAAGGCATAGTCATAGGTAACACCCAATGCATTGATACCTGGCAAAAATGCGGGTTCATCAGCAACAGACTCGACCTTTTGACCATTGACGTACACAGTGGGCTTGTAACTACGAAGCGAATCGCGGTATTCAGCGGAAGACATCAACATGAGATTTCCTTCATTTTTTGATTATTGATCATTAATATGAACGCTGTTCATTTTAAAGTCAAGCATTCACATAAAGCTCTTTCACGTGATAAACTTCTTGAATGAACAAGCAAACAAATCTCAAAAAAGACGCAATCTCACCCAAGTCTACGCCGCCTGATAACGAAGGTAACGGTGCCAATAGTGGTAACGCTACGAATAGCGCGGCATCAGACCTGGTGCTTGGCACCGTAGAAAAAATTGAAAAACCCAGTGCAATCCGTTTACGTGCTGTAAATGATTTAAAGCGTCAGATGATTTTGCAGGCTGCGCGACGGGTATTCGAAAAGGATGGCCTGTTGAAAGCCAATGTGCGCGCCATTGCCAGCGAGGCCGGTTACACGGCAAGCGCCATTTATAATCATTACGAAAACAAAGAGGAAATTTACGGCGACCTGCTCCAACAATCGCTTGACCAGCTCAATTCAGCGGTTCACGAAGGTCATCAATACCACCTTCCTGCAGATAAGCGCGTATCGCACGACGCCATGGCCTTTTACGATTTTTACTTAAAAAATCCGAGAGAGCTGGATCTGGGATTCTATTTTTTTCAGGAAATGAAACCGCTCGGACTCACTCCGGCCCTGAACGAGCACCTGAATCAGCGTCTGCAAGATGCTTTGAGCGGCGTTGCAACTGGCCTTCAGGAATTGGGATGTTCGCCCGCATTGGCTGCCAGAGAAACCACCGCCCTGTTCGGTCACTGTGTCGGTTTATTGCTTTTGACGCATACCGGACGCATTCGCATGTTCGGTCAGGATGGTCGCGAATTATTTGCGATGTATGTGGAAGGATTGATTAAGCGCGCGGAGCAATAAGGCTGCCATTTAACCTAGCTGAAAATGCATTGGAAATTTTTATCAAAAAAAAAGCGGCATACCTTTAATATCCGCTTTTTTTTTGCATTTGGATCACCCTAGTGGTTCAAATCCTGGTAAGTTCAGCTATCAGCCCCATCCCGTGGCGGATTATAAAAGCGCTCTTCAGCTTCTGCCGCGGCGATAATGTCATCTTTGGCTTGCTGCTTTTCCAGAAGTTCTTGGGCGTGCTGTGCAAGACTGTCTGCGCGACTCAATGGCGTTTCCAGAGAAATCCGCCCAAGTGCGCCGGTACGGAAATCCTGCAACAGCGTGTTGGCTGCCTTTTCAATATCGTAACCGCCGCCTTTGAGGCGATAACCACGACGAATAGCCACGCCTTCAATCACATCCACGCCATCGGTGGTTTCAGTGATTTTCATGCCGAAACGTGCCGCAACCAATTCCGGATAGCGCTGCAAAAGCACGTCGGCGAGATAGGTCGCTACTTCTTCTTCGATCAGGGCATTCACGCCGACTGCATGGCTGGCGGCCAGCATCATGCCGTCACTAGGCAAAGCGATCTTGGGCCATAACATTCCCGGTGTATCGATCAGGACCATGTTTTTATTGAGGTACAAACGCTGCTGTACTTTAGTAACGGCAGGCTCATCGCCGACTGCGGCAACGCGCTTCTTCAATAATGCATTCATCAATGTCGATTTTCCGACATTCGGAATACCCATGATCATCATGCGTAACGGTTTGAGTGGGGTGCCACGATGCGGTGCCAGCGCCAAGGCCAAACCCGGTACTTTAAGAACGTCGGATGGCTTCTTGCAGCTTAGCGCGACCGCATTCACATCTTTTTGACTGTTGTAATGATTGATCCAAGTCTGCGTTGCAACCGGATCTGCCAAATCACTTTTATTCAGAATTTTGAGACAAGGACGCTGACGAAACAGTCGCAGTTGCTCGATCATCGGATTGCAGCTTGCCTGTGGGATACGGGCATCCAGCACTTCGATGATCATATCGACCTTTTCCATGGCTTCCGCCGCCTTTTTGCGGGCAGCGTTCATGTGGCCGGGGAACCATTGTATGGACATGCGTTTTCTTGTCTGACGAAAATAAACCGCTATTGTACGGACTTCCCTGCAGAATCCTCACGAACTTGTGCCACAAACAACGGTTTTCGTCGATTATCCTGCATTCGACAGGCACGGACCTGGTCGGAACAACGAAAGTCAATGGTTATGCACGATTCGGATAAAGCGCAGCAATAAACTGCCGAATCCGGAATTTATTCCAGCTCGGCCAATACTTTCAGATGCGCAACAACACTACGCCCTAAGGCCGACAAATGATAGCCACCTTCCAGACAGCTGACGATTCGCCCTTGGGCATATTGTTTTGCCACTTCGCTTATTTGTTGCGTCATCCATGCATAATCGGCCTCGACCAGCGACATTTGTCCCATGTCGTCTTCACGGTGGGCATCAAATCCGGCTGAAATAAAAATTACCTGAGGCCGATGCGCGTGGAGCGCGGGCAGCCATTTTTCAGTGACCAGCTGACGTACTACATCGCCACCTGAGTATGCCGGCACCGGCACGTTGATGATATGCGCGGGCGCGGCTTCAGTCCCACTAAAAGGATAAAACGGATGTTGAAAGAAGCTCACCATCAACGCACGCGGGTCTTCCAGGAAGGCCTGCTCGGTGCCGTTGCCATGATGCACATCAAAATCGATAATTGCAACGCGCTCGATTCCATGCACCGCGAGCGCATGGTGGGCGGCAATCGCCACATTATTGAACAAGCAAAACCCCATCGGGGCGGCATTGGTAGCGTGATGCCCCGGTGGCCGCACCGAACAAAAAGCGTTGTCGATTTCGCCAGCGATGACAGCATCGGTCGCCGCGATCGCAACGTTCACCGCCTGTAATGCCGCTTGCCAACTATATTTATTCAGAAAGGTATCTGCATCTAGCGGATAGTGCGCGACCCCGCTTTTACCCAGGTTCAATGCATTGGAGCGCACCAAGTCAATTGCCTCCGGGCTGTGCACCCGTGAAATAGCCGCGACCAGATTAGCTTCGTCGAGATCCGGAACGTCGGGATAATCCAGCCACTGTGAAATCCGACTCGATATCAACTGATCTTCGATCGCTTGGAGCCGTTCTGGAGATTCGGGATGCCATGCACCCATTTCATGCAGTTTGCAATCGGGATGGGTATAAAAAGCTGTTGTCATTTTATTTTTCTAGTTATCGATTTGCTAGCTTAAAATCTAATGTATGAACCGAGTTCTGCTTTTGCTGATTTTGTCTGTTTGTCTGTTTGTCTGTTTGTCTGTTTGTCTGTTTGTCTCTGCATACAGTGTACCCAAAAAAAGGAATATTTGACGAACCGAATAATTGATTAATTTACAACCAGATAATTCTCTATTTGTTGTCGCTGCCCCACTTGATGCATGAATCGCGCTACTCTTAAACGAGATTAAAGGTCAATTGCTATCCCACCCCCTTTGCACTACACCGAAGGTTCCATGTTCGCAAAACTCCATACAGTCGCAAAACAGGTAAATCAAATTGTCGTCGGTAAGGAAATGCAGATTCGCCAGGCACTCGTCTGCCTGCTGGCTGGTGGACACCTTTTGATTGAGGATGTCCCCGGTGTCGGCAAAACGACGTTAGCCCATGCGTTGGCGATCTCGCTTGGATTGCGTTTTAACCGACTCCAATTTACCAGCGACTTACTGCCCGCTGATATCGTGGGTATTTCAGTGTTTGATCGCGAAAAGAATAATTTCCTGTTCCATCCCGGCCCGGTTTTTACCCAAGTACTTCTGGCCGACGAGATTAATCGCGCAACGCCAAAAACCCAATCGGCCTTATTAGAAGCAATGGAAGAGCGACAAGTGACCGCGGAAGGCCGCACGCGCGACCTGCCTGAGCCATTTTTTGTGATCGCCACGCAAAACCCCTCGCACCAGATCGGCACGTTCGCACTGCCAGAATCCCAACTTGATCGATTTCTGATGTGCCTGTCACTGGGTTATCCAGACGCAGTCGCGGAACGTGCGCTGTTAATGGGAGAAGATCGTCGCACCTTGCTTAAGTCTTTGCAGAAAGTAATGGAACCCGAGGAGCTGATTGCCGCACGGCAAAGTTTACGGGATATCCATACCTCTCCGGCCCTGATCGATTATGTCCAGGCATTGGCGCACGCATCCCGCCAGGAGGCTTTTTTTGTCGAGGGAATGAGTCCGCGCGCAGCGATTGCATTAGTTCAGGCAGCCAAGGCGTGGGCCGCTATGGAAGGACGAAATCATGTCCTGCCGGAAGATGTACAGGCGGTGTTGGCTCCTGTGACTGCGCACCGATTGCGCCCGCTGAAATCGCGCAATGGTGCCGGGACCGCGATGGGAAGCCGCGATCTGGTATTGCAGTTATTAAAATCCGTGCCAGTTTAAATACGAGCGGGTCATGACTATGCCGACCACGCGATCCGCTAAGGCAGCCCGGAAACTGGAGCGCCGGACAAAACGCAGAATGCCGTTTCGACTCACGCTCTCGTTCCGTTTTCCGTTCAAGCCACGTGAAGGGCAGGCCGAAACCGGAGAAGTTTATCTTGATCAGCGCCGCGTTTATATCTTACCGACTCGTGCCGGTTGCGCTTTTTTCGGGATTTTGGTTTTGCTATTTATTGGGTCGATTAACTACAATCTCAGCCTTGGTTTTGCGCTGACTTTTGTACTCGGCGCATGTGCAGTGATCGATATGCATCTGACTTTTCGTAACCTTGCGTTTTTGTATTTGGCGTCAGATCATAACGCTGCAGTTTTCTCAGGTCAGGAGGCCCATTTTGCGCTGCGCCTGATCAATCGCCGCAAACATGCGCGGTATGCAGTATGGCTAGGGTTTATTGGTAAGAACCTACCTGAACTGGATCAGCCGGTAGATGTCCCCGCGCTTGCCACTTGCGCCGTAATAGTGACTACCGCTACCCCCCACCGCGGGAGGCTGGCTGCGCCCAGGGTGCGCCTGCAAACACGCTTTCCTCTAGGCCTTTTGCGATCGTGGTGTTATTGGCAGCCGGACGGAACCGTAATAGTCTATCCGCAGCCAGAAGATGCGGCATCGACGCCGCCGCTACCGACAACCGCACATGAAGGCAATGGCGGTAGCCCGCAGGCCGGCCACGAGGATTTTGCCGGTGTGCGTCCGTATCAGCCTGGTGATCCTCTCAAACATCTCGCATGGCGCCAAATTGCAAAATTAAGTTCCGATGTGGACGCTAACTTAATCACCAAATATTTTAACGATGGCGCTGCCAGCGACCTCACCCTCGACTATGCTGCCCTGCCTCATGCGCTGGATGTCGAAGCGAAGTTGTCGCGCATGACGCGCTGGATATTGGAAGCGGAAATGTCCGGGTTGCCGTACGCTTTCCGGATTGGCGATATCGATTACGCTGCAGCTATCGGCGCGGGTCATCAGCAAGCATGTCTTCAGGCCCTGGCGCTGTACGAGGGGACTATATGAATAAGTCTCCGCACAATGACGTCGCCGAATCAGAAGACTCCGAAGCCCAACCGCCGGCAAGCCGCCCCTTCATTTCCGGATCTGATTCCGCGCCCCTGCAAGCGACAACAGACGTCAAGCCTGGCACTCTGTGGCTCAGCAATCATTTCAACACGTTAGCCCGCGACAAAAGCGACACGCTGCTATTAATAGTGGCTTGCGCAATGGTATTACTACCGCATGTCGCGCATCTGCCGATATGGACTTCGCTCACCTGTTCACTGGTGCTAATGTGGCGTATTGCAATCACCTGGCGCGGCAATCGCCTGCCACCGCTCGGCCTGTTATTGCCTTTGGCACTGTTGACGATGCTGGGTGTGTATGCCGGCGAACATACGCTGTTCGGGCGCGATGCCGGCGTCAGCATGTTGGTTTTATTACTCACCTTTAAGTTATTGGAAATGCGCGCTCGCCGGGACGTTTTTGTCGTTCTTTTTCTAAGCTTCTTTCTCGTACTCACGACGTTTTTCTATTCTCAATCCATCGTCACCGCCCTACTGGTGATAGCCACAATAATCGTGCTCTTAACCGCACAATTATCTTTTCAATTTACCGGTGCCGTGCCCCATCTTCGAAAACGTCTTCGGATGGGTGCTTTCATTCTGGTACTTGCCGTGCCGCTCACGCTGGTATTGTTCTTGTTATTTCCACGGATTCAAGGACCGCTTTGGGGTATGCCTGGCGACGCCTTTGGCGGCCGCACTGGCATGTCTGACAGCATGGCGCCCGGCACTATTTCCCAGCTGGCGATGTCCGATGACATTGCTTATCGCGTCAAATTTATTGATCCCGCACCAGCGCCCGCCCAACGCTACTGGCGTGGTGCGGTGTTGACCCGGTTTGATGGGCGTACCTGGACGCGGAGAACGGCATCGACGCTCCCGATTGTCTCTCCGGATGCATCATCAGTCGGCAAAACAAGTCCCCAGACCATTCGCCAGCAAGTCACCATGGAGGCGAGCGGTCAGCGTTGGCTGTTTGCCCTGGAAACACCGCAATTTCCAGCCACTTCGGAAAGTAGCCCACCCCTGCGTAGCCATATTAATTACGACCGCGAACTTCTTGCGGATCGGCCTATCACTGAGCGCACCCGCTACGACGTGTCCTCGGCTATTTATAGCCAAGGCCCCCCTTCAGAAGGCGCCCCGGATGAGGCCGCTGCGCTGCGTCAGTCCGTTGCGCTACCACCAGGATTTAATCCTCGCACAATCGCTTTTGCCCACACCCTGCGCGCCAAAGCAAGTAGCGACGCCGAGGTCGTCAAGGCTGTTCTCGATTTTTTTCACCATGAAAATTTTTCTTACACTTTGGAGCCACCGCTTCTGGGCCATGATGGCGTGGACGAATTCCTCTTCGCCACGCGCGCTGGATTCTGCGAGCATTATTCAAGCGCCTTTGTGGTGCTAATGCGCGCGGCAAACATACCCGCCCGCGTGGTCACCGGCTATCAGGGCGGCGAAATAAATCCGGTAGACGGCTTTATGACGGTGCGTCAATCAGATGCACATGCCTGGGCCGAGGTGTGGCTCGAGGGACGCGGATGGGTACGGGTTGACCCCACGGCCGCAGTCGCTCCTGAACGGATTCAACAATCCTTGAATCAATTTTTACCACGCAGTTTTCTGGGTGGACTAATTAATATTGGTTCGTCACCTGACAGCTGGTTGAACAAGTTGCATATTGTCCGTGAAAACTGGGAAGCGCTCAGCAATAACTGGAATCAATGGGTGCTGAATTACACGCCTGACAAGCAAAAAAGCTTGCTCCAATATTTTGGTATCCAACAACTGGACTGGCGCGCGCTGGTTGGATTACTGGTCGGATTTGGCACGTTTGCTATGGCCGTTGTTGCACTACCTTTGTTATTTGTCCGTAATAAGATTGACCCGCTTGATAAGGTATACTCGGGATTCTGCAACCGAATGGTGAAGCACGGCATGACCAGACAACCTCATGAAGGTCCAGGCGCGTACCGTGAACGTTTGTGTGGTGAAGCTTCGCCACTGACGCCCAAAGCCAAAAGTGCCGCAGCACTTTTTCTCAAGGCTTACGAGACATTGCGCTATGGCACCAACCATGGAACCGACAAGGTCACGCTGGCATCATTAAAAGCGCAATTTAATAAACTCAAACCTTTGCTATCCTAATCTCGATGAAACTTACTAATCGTGCCACGTTGCCCGCTCTTTCATTTCAACGCGTTCGACTTTATGCGACGCTCTCTGCCGCAATGCTGATTGCCGCATGCGCTGTAAATCCGCCAATAAGCGCGCCGCCGAATCCGAACCAATCCGGAGGGCCTGCTAACCCGCCGCCGCAGGGCAATCCGTTGAACGGCAGCGCCGCATCCACACCGCCACCAAGATTGGTCGATTCAGGCATTGCTCCCGCCACCGGTGACGATAACGAATTTACTAATTTTGGACAATGGAAAACCGTCTCTGCTTTTATTGATCAGATGGTGGCGACCAATGGGTTCACGCGCGCAGAACTGGAGGCCGTGTTCAAAAAAACACGTCTGGTTGATAGCGCGATTCAGTTGATGAAACCCGGTCCTCCGGGAAAGCCAAAAAACTGGGCAGCTTATCGCGCACGTTTCGTCGAGCCAATTCGCATTAAAGCGGGCGTCAAATTCTGGAATGCTTACAGCGATGCACTCGCTCGCGCCGAAGCACAGTACGGCGTGCCGGCCGAAATCATTGTTGGGATCATTGGTGTTGAAACCGTCTATGGTCGTAATACAGGCAATTTTCGGGTGATGGACGCAATTACCACATTGGCCTTTGATTATCCGGATACGCCAACCCGTGAAGCACGAATGGCATTTTTCCGCAAAGAACTGGAAAGCACGCTTCTCTTTGCACGTGAGTCAAATATTGATCCCTTCTCATTGCTGGGCTCTTACGCGGGCGCCATAGGCTGGCCCCAGTTCATGCCGAGCAGTATTCGACAATATGGCGTCGATTTTGATGGAAGTGGCAAGATTGACCTGCGCAATTCCCCTATAGACGCAATTGGTAGCGTCGCGCATTATCTGCAGGTCCACGGATGGAAAACTGGCGAGCCTATCGTTTTCCCCGCAACCGTATCAACCGACACCAGCAGCGAAAACCGGTGGCAGGCGTTTATCGGCCAAGGTCTCGAAGCGAAATTTTCGTTGGATGATTTAACCGCAGCGGGCGTGGTTTCAACAGCCGCGTTGGCTGGAAACAGCAATATGCTATTCGGTCTGGTTGATCTTCAAAATGGCACGGCACCCACCGAACATTGGCTTGGCACAGATAATTTCTTTGCGATTACCAAATATAATCGCAGCTTTTTTTATGCGATGTCGGTGATTGATTTGGGACGCGCTGTACGGGCGGCTCGTTCGCAATAGCCCAACGCCATAGCGCAATTCTGCTATAGCGTTGTTTAGTTACCGACGCTATAGCGCTATTTTGCGCTGTCCATTAATCCCATACCAGATTGTGCATCCAACGATGGGCCTGGATCGAAAGTCAACCCTGCCGAGGGCCCTAACCGGCCAGCTTTGCCAAATAGCATTAACGGCAATTTGCGCAGATATCGCTACCCTTGAAGCGTGGTCAAATCGACCTGAACGCTTTCGCCATCTGCTGTCATCCAAATTTGGCCATCCTGTATGGAGCATTGCAATTGCATATTGCGCTGCGCCTGCTTACTCAACGCCAGACTGGTACTCGCGGGCAGGTTGATGACAGTCAGATTGCGTGCACGCGCAACCTTATTGCTTACTTGAGCCCACCAGATATGGCTGGTACTGCTATAGCAGTAGACGACGACCTGAGTCGCACGTCCGCATGCTTTCAGAATACGTTTTTCATCCGGCTGTCCGACCTCAACCCACAGATTAATTGCGCCGGTGAGATCCTTTTCCCATAAATCTGGCTCGTCGACATCCCACAATCCTTTACTAAAAACCAATGCTTCCGAGGCGTGACGTGCAAAGGCCAGCACGCGGACCATCATTCGCTCATCTGTTTCTGACGGATGGCGGGCGATAGTAAGTGCGTGCTCCTGATAATACTGTCGATCCATGTCTGCAAGTTGCAGATCGACTTTGAAAATAGTTGCTTTAAGGGCCATGACTGAGCTTTATTGAGGAGTATCTGCGTAAATCGACATAACGACGCTCTAGCCAACCTTCGCACATTAGATTGCGCGGTAGTCGGCTTGCGAGCGGAAGAATAACCCGTTTTGTTTTTTTGCGGACGACAAATGATGCACTTTTGGCCGCTTCTCTTTTATTTTCTCTCTTATTTGGCTCTTTACGCGTTTTTTTGCCGATATCCGACTCATTCAGGCCCCAAACGTCCACTTCTATACAAACGAGAGCACGCCGCTCTCAACTCAAGGATCTGGCTTCGCTATCTATTTCATCCTGTTAAACTTGCAAAATCTCGCTTATTTTTTTACTGATCTCAATGTCAAACACGCCTCCTGCCATGCCTACTTTTCCTGAACAGGTCATCATTGACACAAAACGATGGCTCGAACGTGCTGTGATTGGCCTCAACCTGTGCCCTTTTGCGAAAGCGGTCCACACAAAAAACCAAATCCGGTACGTCTTTAGCGATGCACAAAACACCGCAGAATTAAACAATCTGCTGCACACAGAGTTGGATTTTTTGAACCAGGCTGATCCCGCTTTAATTGATACGACATTGATTATTCATCCGGACGTTTTGCGCGATTTCCTGGATTACAACGATTTTCTCGACGAAGCCGATGCACTGCTTCAGACCCTTGAACTTGAGGGTGAGATACAAATAGCGAGCTTTCATCCCGACTATCAATTCGCTGGAACAGATGCCGACGACATTACCAACTACACCAATCGCTCCCCCTATCCAACGCTGCATCTATTACGTGAAGACAGCGTAGACCGCGCAGTAGAAGCGTTCCCGGAAGCCGACGACATCTTCGAAAAAAATATGCTAACCCTGCAAGAACTGGGAACGACTGGTTGGAATAATCTGGACGTGATGGCTACTAAAATAAAATAGGCAGTTCACGCGGGCTGCCTATTTTACAACCCCTTGAATGCGCGTTGGGTGCGGCTCATCGCACCCCGGAAGTCGACTTCAACGCAGTGACAGGTCTCATCCTGCAGTTTATTCTTTTGATGACCCCTGAATGTGAATAGTATGCGTCTCAGTAATATTTAACTTTTCAGCCCTCAAAGTGAAATGGTAATCGCGACCACCATTCAGTGTCGGTGCAAAAAATTGCAGGCGTGGACCGAAGGATTTGAACGGAAGTGACGGTTCGACCGACCAGTTCCATTGCACAGCATCCCCCGCTGAACCAAGCACACGCGATGCATCCAGCACAATGGGTTGACCAGCTTTTGCCATCTGTGGCCCGACAATCCCCTGCACCGAAGCGTCACGCGGGCCGTCCGAATTGGTTCCTTTGTACATGCTATACGCACTAAAAAATTGGACGTCACTGATTAAAGGACCGCACGCGTCTCCTGTTTTACCAGTGGAGGTAAAGCTAAGATCCAATGGTTTCTGGTCGAGCGCTCCCTCGCGACCAATGAGCGGCAAAGCGATAGTGTAATATTTCCAGTCGGGATCCATGCGGGGATGTCGTCCATCCGCATCGACTAAATAGTTACTTGCGGTACCAATGGCATAGTCTTTTTCGACCATCAATTCGCCTTTTTGGTCATCGAAAACAGCAACCTTAAACGATTGGCTTCCCGACAAACGATCACCCGTCCAAGGTCCGTCTCCGGCTTTGGTGCAATTGAGTGCAGGGTTGTTTCCGGCTCTGAAAGTAAGGATGGATTTCCTATATCCGCTGCTCTCCAACTCGACAAACACTTTCTGTGAAATGGACGAGGGTTGACTTTCCGTACCGACGAACGCATTCAGGTGCATGGCCTGCGCATCCGAGCCGGTGTTGCTACCAATACTGGAGAGTAAACCAGCGCCCGGCGCGTGGACCGTCCATTCACCCGTTTTGCCGGGAGCAAGCGGACGATAGTAATGGCCTGCAACAGTCCCACCTTCGGTAAACTTTGTATCCTGGACCCGCATTTTTTCCGAATTCAGTCGCAAACAACTTTTCTTTGATGCTGTTTTGCCCGTTCCCATTTTTGGTTTTCTGGGAATAAATTGCATAATCATATTCTGATCAATCTGCATTTGACCTGGAAGATAGAGGCAAGATATATCCTCGTTGACGTCCGGCACAATTTGCCCCAATCCTGAGATATAAATGAGGAAAGCATCGGCCGGAACCGTCGACTCCGGTCCCTGTCTCCACGCCTCAAGTTTGATCGGCGTGTCCGATGTTTTGATCCGTTGCATACCGTTTCCTGCCGGCTCACCGTTAAGGGTAAATTTGGTCTGGTCATAATACGCACCGGTCGACGACAAATTGAGATTAAAAAATCCTTTTGCCTCGTCCCGGGGCAGATGATATTTCGGATTAACGATGTAGCGATAAATGACTTTGTCCCGGTCATGTATTAAGACGCCATGCATGAGCCGGCTGTCCAAGCCACCCGCAAATGCGATCTCATCCTCCCATCTCGCGGGTTGTCCAAAAACGGTACGGTCGACATCAATACCGCCGGGTGCCTTCAGGACGTAAAGATGCTTGCCAAACGCACTCGCAGTGCTAGCGCTGTAAGTGGTGCTGGTTAATCCGGAAGCCTTTTCACCGATATCAGGTTGCAATGCCAGGCTGCCATTATCCGGCTCGAACGGAATAAATCCTTTGTCTAAAACATCTGCAGCAGAAGGAAAATTGCCGCCACTGGCGCGGAACAGAAATCGTTGGTCATCGCCACGCCAAACGATACCGTCATCAATAGAAGGATAATGATTTTCATTGTCCCTTTCGGCGTTGGTAAGATTAATGCACAAAGATGTTGTGGTCTTGAACCAATCCTTATAAAACTGCTTATCTGCGATATCAGAAGTATCCCAATTGGGTATTTTCGTGGGAGTCGGCAAGCAATGATCGGGGACTTTATAAGTATCGTGAATGACGCCGATATCCCCATCTTCGACGACTACCGAGCCACCGCGATCACCTCGGCTTGCCAGATCAGACCCAGCAGCGGATGCTGGCGACAGCGATGTTAAGAAGCATGCGCTAACGATAAGAAAAAGGGTTGAACGTGCGCGTATCATAAGTTTTCTCGATGTGATGGAAACGCCTCCCACACGAAATTTGTGCGTGTTGGAATAGCGGACGTGAGGCTAGCACACCCGGTTAAGCGTAATTTGGGAATGGTATTAATTGACGTTTCGGCGTCAAATCCATGAGAACGTCAGGAATTGCGATCTGGCAGATTAGCTAGCAAGGAATTTGATGGGAGAAACACCACCATTTCTTTTGCTGGAAGCGTCACTAATCCATCTACCGCCTATGCACCTGCTCTTCAAGCAAATCCATATCGAATTATAAGAAATTCATGCGGCAATACCTATGAGATAACTCTCGATTTGCCACAGTAATTTCTCTAAATGACAAATTTCTGAGGCTATGAACTTATAAAGTTACGAAGTTATGATGGGAGGAGGACGCCGCGCGTTTGGGCTACAGGGCTTAAGTAAATGTTGAAGGCGATTTTTGATTGCCGAAAGAATCGTTTACTGCGGCAACCAGCTGTTGCGTCGCAAACGTTTATAAAGACGCCCTGAAGCCCCTGACCTCTGGCTAATCCGGCGTTGCTGCCTGCTGGAGAGCTTTCCCCAATATCGCCGCAGACACGCCATACGGCCATACAAACAAGAGCGATTTCAAGCACATACACGAAAAACTCACTGAATCTCCACAGAAAGTATGTTGTCAAAACCATCCAAGAAGAATAAAGTGGCCTAAATGTCATGTTTCTTGTGGCAATAAAATTTATATTAGGGTTTTGCAACTTTTCGGCTTGATTAATTATCCAACTCGTTAGAAGTTGTTAGAGTTCAAAGTAAGTTACGAAAGCATCGCCGTTGTATTCTTGATGCTTTCCTATCAATATTGTTTCAAAATGTTTCTTTTTGACAAAAAATAAGCGCGATACGGTATAAAATAAGCTACTTGCAACTTCGCCAATAAGCTGAAGGTTAGTCCAGCGCAATGTTTTACGTTTCATCGCGCAAACCTTCCCTATTCAAACTCAGAATAAATGGGATCTTTCCAATTATGAATACTTCATTAGAAGCGCCAAAAAGCAACAAACTAGACGAGCAAGTGACTTACGACCCGAACCATTTGCTTGATTCACTCATCGACAAACTGCATTTGAAAAACGATGCTGCGTTATCGCGTGCGCTAGAAGTTGCGCCACCGGTAATTAGTAAGATTCGTCACCACCGCTTGCCGGTCGGTGCATCGTTATTGATCCGCATGCATGAAGTTAGCAGCCTGACCATCAGCGAATTACGTGCGTTAATGGGCGATCGTCGTGAAAAGTTCCGTATCAGCGATAAGCAATTTAAGCCGAAAGATAAGATCGAGGCAGAACAAGCGAAGTAATCGTCGTGCTCACCATCACCCTGCGTCGTTTATCACGATTTGCTTAGTGCGCTTGCAAGTTGCAAGCGCACTAATGAAATGCGCGGTATTTAATAGCTACGCAGGGAATACCCCGGTTGATAAGTAACGGTCACCCCGATCGCAAACAATAAAGACAATCGTCGAATTTTCTACTTGTTGCGAAATTCGCAATGCTACTTCGCAAGCTCCCGCTGCGGATATCCCGCAAAAAATACCTTCTTCGTTTGCTAATCTCCGCGCCATATGTTCCGCTGCGGACTGGCTAACCGGTTCGATCTGATCCACGCGTGCACCATCATAAATTTTCGGCATGTATGCTTCTGGCCATTTCCGGATACCAGGAATTTGCGAGCCTTCTTCCGGTTGCGCACCGATGATTTGTATGTCCTGATTTTGTTCCTTCAGGTAACGGGATACGCCCATTATTGTGCCTGTAGTTCCCATTGCGCTGACAAAGTGGGTGATTTTTCCATCTGTATCACGCCATATTTCGGGACCTGTCGTTTCGTAATGCGCCAAGGAATTATCCGGGTTGGCAAACTGGTCCAATATCAAACCTTCACCATCTTTTTCCATTTTTTGCGCCAGATCACGTGCATACTCCATACCGCCGGTCTTAGGCGTCAATATGATTTTGGCACCGTACGCGGCCATACTTTGGCGGCGCTCTTCGCTCAAATTTTCTGGCATTAATAGCACCATCTTGTACCCGCGCATTGTCGCCACCATGGCCAAAGCAATACCGGTATTGCCGCTGGTTGCTTCGATCAAGGTATCGCCTGGTTTGATGTCACCGCGCGCTTCAGCGCGTTTGATCATCGACAACGCTGCTCTATCCTTGACGGAGCCAGCGGGATTATTCCCCTCCAGTTTGCCAAGAATTATATTATTGCGTTGCGCAGCAACCTCTGCTGAAATCCGCTTTAGCTGTACCAGCGGGGTGTTTCCGATTGTGTCTTCAATAGTCAAGTAGGGCATAGTTTACGCTTAGCAGAAGAGGCAAAAGACCTATTCTAATATGAGACTTTATTACGCGTATGCACCGGTTGCAAACGAAGCGAAAATTCGATTCATGGGCCACGCTCATGATCCGCGAACTGGCTCCCGGTTAAGCTACCAAGGCCTCAGGCGGCGCGTGTATTAAAGCGGGCCAATGATGCTCTATTTTTACGAGCGTAAACTTAAAAAGCCCCTCGTTTAAGAGGGGCTTTCAAAGCACAACAACTCGATTTTTTACCAAAATTAACGTACATAACAAACAACAATTATGTCGTCAAATTTTCCACTGTTATTTAACTGGCATTTTAACGGTGTCTTTTTTAAGCTCCGCTTTTACTACAGGTTTAGCTGGGGCATTCGATTTCGACTGACCGTTAACCTGCAATCCGCCTTCCGATAGTTTAACGGCGCTTTTGTCGTTGATACCCTTTACCCGCTTTTCAAAGTCAGGCCAATCCTTAAAATTACCGCCTTTTGTGCGCTCGTCAAGAATACGCTTTGAGGTTGCAGGACCCACACCTTTCACACTATCGAGTGCGGCCATATCAGCCTTGTTTACATCAACCTGCGCTAATGCCATGCTCATCGTGGCCATTAACATTGCCGTGCATTGAACCAGTTTTTTCAGCATGCAGTCCTCTTTCTAGTAATGTGATGAAGTTCATAAGATGAACCAGACGCAAATGCGCCACGTTCATTATAGGAAGGTCGCGAGGGTAAAAACCGCCGCTCCCATCACACTCTAGGAGTTGGCTTAAGAGAACAACTCTTTATGAGTGACCGTTGCAGTCCCCAGTTTGCCAACCACAATGCCGCCAGCACGATTTGCCAACGCCACAGCCTCGGAAATGGGGAAACCCGCGCCCAACATGACCGCCATCGTCGCAATCACCGTATCGCCCGCACCGGAGACATCGAACACTTCACGCGCCATGGTAGGAAAATGCACCACCTGATGCTCGGTGTAAAGGGTCATTCCTTCTTCTGAACGCGTAACCAGCAGCGCTTCCAGCATCAGTGACTCCCGTAAATTTTGGGCTTTGGTGGTGAGCTCTTCCTCATTTTTCCAGCTACCGACGATTCGCATCAATTCCGACTTATTTGGCGTTAATATCGTGGCGCCCGCATACCGTGAGAAGTCGTCGCCTTTTGGATCGACCAAAATACATTTTCCGGCCTGCCTGGCCGTCGCGATCATCTCGGAAACATTGACCAGGCTACCTTTGGCGTAATCAGATAAAACGATCACACCATATTGCGGCAGCAACGCGTTGTAACGGGTCAACTTATCGCGCAACACGGTGTCGGTAGGCGGCTCTTCAAAGTCGATCCGAAGCAACTGCTGCTGGCGTCCAATTACACGTAACTTGATAATGGTCGAAATAGCCGGATCGCGGGTCAAAAAGCTGTCAATCCCCAAGCCTGTCAGTAAGCGATCTACCACATCGCCAGCCTCATCCTGACCAACCACCCCAAGCAAACCCGCACCTCCGCCTAGCGTGGCAATGTTCCGCGCCACGTTGGCCGCGCCGCCCAAGCGCTCTTCACGCTTTTCAACGCGCACAATTGGTACCGGCGCTTCTGGCGAAATGCGGCTGACCTCACCAAACCAATAACGATCCAGCATCACATCGCCGACGACCAAAATACGAACGCTTTCAAATGAAGCAGGAACCACTTGGGAAACTTCCACTTTCTCGCTGACTATCATGCTGATTGACCTTAATTACGTGCAAGTACCGAACGACCGATACCATAATACTCAAAACCAATCTCGCTCATCACCGCTGGCTCATACAAGTTACGTCCATCAAAAATAACCGGTGTCTTCAGATGCGCGCGGACCAGATTAAAATCAGGACTACGATACGTTTTCCACTCGGTAATGATGACCAAAGCATCGGCGTCTTGCAGCGCCGCCATTTGATTATCGCAAAACCGTACGCGCTCCAATAATTCGGGGGTAGCAGCAAAATCCAGCGCCAGAACGCGTTTGGCTTCAACCATGGCAACCGGATCATGCACCGCTACAGTGGCGCCACGACGGAGCAATTCACCCAATAGAACACGCGATGAAGCTTCTCGCATATCGTCAGTATTCGGTTTAAACGCCAATCCCCATAATGCAAAATGCTTACCGGTTAAATCGGCACCAAAGCGCTCGGAGATTTTATTACCCAACACATGTTTCTGATTGTTATTGACCTGTTCTACAGCCCGCAGAATCAACAACTCCTGATCATAACCGCGAGCAGTGCGTTCCAATGCCTGAACATCCTTCGGGAAGCACGAACCGCCATACCCACAACCAGCATACAAAAAACTGTGGCCGATGCGCGGATCAGATCCTATACCATGGCGCACAGCTTCGATATCGGCACCGACCTTGTCAGCCAGGTTAGCCAATTCGTTCATGAACGAAATCCGCGTCGCCAGCATCGCATTCGCAGCATATTTCGTGAACTCAGCAGAGCGCACATCCATCCAGTACGTGCGCTCGTGATTGCGATTGAATGGCGCGTACAACTGCGTCATCAATGCATGTGCTTTCAATCCATCGCCGCCACTCGCACAGCCGATCACGATGCGATCGGGACGCATGAAATCTTCGACCGCAGCGCCTTCTTTCAAAAATTCAGGATTCGACACCACCGAGAAGCCTCGGATGACATCCCCTGGTCCGCGCGCTGTCAATTCACCCCGTATCGCGGCACTAACCCGATCCGCAGTGCCGACCGGTACGGTCGACTTATCAACGACAACCTTAAAGTCAGTCATGTATTTACCGATATTGCGGGCGGCGGCCAGTACATATTGCAAATCGGCGGAACCGTCCTCATCGGGCGGGGTACCGACCGCGATAAATTGGATCTGACCATGCGCGACGCTGGCCTCGACGTCGGTTGAAAACCGCAAACGACCGATCGCACGATTTCGATTAACTATTTCGGCTAAACCTGGCTCATGTATCGGAATGCCACCGCCATTTAAAATAGCGATTTTATTTTCATCTACATCAAGACAAAAAACGTCATTACCTAGCTCGGCCAAACAAGCGCCTGTGACTAAACCAACATAACCGGTACCGATGATTGTTATTTTCATGTTCTTCCGTTATTGCACGTTACTGTATCTGAATCGCAAAACTGCGATCAAAGGCGAACCGGCCGTAACCTACCAACCGTGCGGCGGTGTCATGGGACGTCAATAAATATAAAATATCCGACCCAATCAAAATATTCGCCTCAATTAGTGCATTCCGGCACTAAATTGGTTCACTACAATTATGTCATCACATTTAATTCTTCGGTTCTACGAGGCGGATAGGTTTCCCAGCGACTGCAACCAGGGCACTGCCAATAGAATTGACGCGCCTTAAAACCGCAATGGCTGCATTGATAACGTGCCAGTTTCTGGGTGTAGCCGTGCACCAGATTTTTAACCACAGAGAGTTCGGAATGCATTTCCGGCGCGGCAATCATCAACCGCGCTTCCAACAACTTATCAAGGCCCAGTAGTGTGGGCGTGCGACGCAGTTCATCACTTACAAGATGGTTGGTGGCATCAACACCATCCAACTCAAGCACAGCCTTGAATACCACCTCAAGCAAATCGATGGAAGAAGCTTCCGCCAGATAGGAGCGCAATAAGTTCACACCTTCGTGCGGACGACCTACGGCGCGATAACCGTCCATTAATCGTTGTGCGACTAATGCAACGTGCGGCACGCTTTGCTGCTCAACCCGACGCCAGGCAACTAACGCCGCCTCCGTGTTGCCCTTAGCCAAATGCACGTCGCCTGACAGCATGGTCGCGCGCACACTATTACGGTCGTTAGCTAACGCTTTATCCAGCAACACCATGGCATCATCAGGATGCCCGTCAACCAGCGCGTCCTGAGCCAACTCGCAGTAGAACTGTGCAATCTCTTTTTGTCGTCCGCCAGCACCGGCTTCCTGCAGCGCCTGGGCTGATTCAATCGCGCGCTGCCACTCTTTTTCACGCTGATAAATTTCAAGCAATGCGCGCCCTGCTTGCGCACCGTACGTCGATCCGATTAATATATTAAAGCTTTCTTCTGCGCGATCCAGCAAACCGGCTTTCAGATAATCCTGTCCTAGCTCGTATTGCGCATGCAGACGATGTTCCTGCTCCAGATCAGGGCGGGCAAGGAGGTTTTGGTGCACGCGAATAGCACGCTCTGTCTCACCCCGACGGCGGAACAAATTTCCTAAAGCAAAATGCAGCTCCGCAGTTTCGGGATCGAGCTTTACGATCTCAATAAAAGCATCAATAGCCTTGTCAGGTTGCTCATTGAGCAAAAAATTCAAGCCTTTAAAATAACCACGGGGAAGGCTACGCGACTCTGATATCAATTGATTAATATCAACGCGCGCGGCTATCCAGCCCAAGCCAAAAAAGATTGGGATCCCTAATAACCACCAGGTTTCAAATTCCATACGAACGTATTATCTGCATATAGTGGAACGATTCGGCTCACTCATAAATCGTTAATAAATCAAAAGAAACCGGCAGTGGCGTATCAATAGGTGGGAGATTTTTTGAATTCCCAACTTCAACTTTCGCACTCCTAGATGACGGCACATGCATGCAGTCTGCATGGTTTATGTCAGCGCTTATGTCGTCCCTCATCATACGCACTTGCCGCTTGCAGAAGCTGACAACTCCACATGCGATGTCACGCGGCATTAACTGTTCCGGATGCTATCCGGCTGCGGTGCTTCGGCGCTAGCCAGACGCTGCGCCTCACGTTCCCGATGTAGAGATGAGAGCGCTTTCTGCGCCTTCGAAGCGTTCCGACGATAACGGAACACCGCCGGTGTCATCGCCAGTACACCCAATATCGCCCCTGATCCGAAAAAGCCCAACAGGATTAATACCAGTGGTCCGTGAATTTGATAGTTAAGAAAAAAATCGAGTGTCACTTCCTGGGTATTCTTCAAAGCGAATCCAAAGAATAACAAAAATAGTAAAACTGCAATGATTCGGGAAATTAGTTTCATGACACGGTTCCTGTTTGGTGGTGTAAAGACCGCATGCCGCAGCGCTAGCCGAATTGGTGCCTTGACTGCTGGTCGCTCCTGTACATGTTCCGATAAACCCAAATTCAAGACTTCGCCGGGAACCACTGGGGCTCCACAACGTACTACGTCACGCGGTACTCACAATCTTTATGCTCAAGGCCCAATCCAATTGCTGCGCTCCGAGCGCCTTGCTTTTACCGCTCGCTATAATTCCAAAAAAGTCTACTTCATGGCGCTCTGCCCACAATCGTAATGATTCCTTATTCAACCATACGCAACTGATACGAAAATATCAATCACTTACACGTTTAGGTGCTTATTCGCGGTTTTCATAAAGTTTCTTAAGCCATCGTTTGCACAAGTGAAATTGTACGTGAAAAAAAACGGCATCCGAAGATGCCGTTCTATTTTGTACGCACAACTCAGTCTTCTTTGATTGGTTGCCCCACCATAGCATCGACTCGTTCACGTAACTCTTTGCCAGGTTTGAAGTGAGGCACGCGCTTTTCCGGCACCATCACTTTGTCACCCGATTTGGGGTTACGGCCAATCCGCGGCGGCCTGCGGTTTAGCGCAAAACTACCAAAACCACGGATTTCGATGCGCTGGCCGGTCGATAAAGCATCGCCCATTGCATCGAGTATCGTTTTGACCGCGTAATCCGCATCCTTAGCAACCAGCTGCGGATAACGCTCGGCCAAGCGGGCAATCAGCTCCGACTTTGTCATTAACGTGCTCGCTTAACGATTACTTAGTTCTTATTATCGAATTTAGCTTTCAACAACGCGCCCAGACTAGTTGTACCGGAAGCAGCGTTAGAGTCTGTAGTAGACATCTTTTGCATTGCTTCTTGTGTTTCAACATTGTCTTTAGCTTTGATCGAAAGCTGAATACCACGTGCTTTACGATCAACGTTGATGACCATTGTTTCCAACACATCGCCAACCTTCAGGTGAGTACCGGCATCTTCCACGCGATCACGGGAAATTTCGGAAGCGCGCAGGTAACCTTCAACTTCTTCTGACAATTGAATTACAGCACCTTTAGGCTCAACCGATTTAACAGTACCTGTTACCAGCGAACCTTTGTCGTTCATGGCAGCGAAGTTGTTGAATGGATCGCCTTCAAGTTGCTTGACGCCCAGAGAAACACGCTCACGCTCAACGTCGATAGCCAATACGATGGCTTCCAGTTCGTCACCCTTTTTGAAGCGACGGACTGCTTCTTCGCCAGTTTCTGTCCACGACAGATCCGACAGGTGGACCAAACCGTCGATGTTACCGGCCAGGCCGATAAACACGCCGAAGTCAGTGATCGACTTGATTGCGCCACGGACTTTATCGCCCTTCTTGTGGGTGATCGCGAAATCGTCCCAAGGATTAGCTTTACATTGCTTCATTCCCAAGCTGATACGACGACGGTCTTCGTCGATTTCCAGAACCATGACTTCAACTTCATCGCCCAATTGAACGACTTTGTTTGGTGCCACGTTCTTGTTAGTCCAGTCCATTTCTGAAACGTGAACCAGACCTTCGATACCTTGCTCGACTTCAACGAATGCGCCATAGTCGGTCAGATTAGTGACTTTACCGAACAGACGTGTATGTTGTGGGTAACGACGTGACAGACCAGTCCATGGATCGTCGCCCAATTGCTTGACGCCCAGTGAAACACGGTTTTTCTCTTGATCGTACTTCAGAACCTTAGCAGTGATCTCTTGACCGACTGTCAATACTTCTGATGGGTGACGCACACGACGCCATGCCAGATCAGTGATATGCAACAGACCATCGATACCGCCCAGATCCACGAATGCGCCATAGTCGGTGATATTTTTAACAACGCCATTAACGATGGTGCCTTCTTTCAGCGTTTCCATCAGTTTTTGACGCTCTTCGCCCATCGATGCTTCGATCACAGCGCGACGTGACAACACAACGTTGTTACGCTTGCGATCTAGCTTGATGACCTTGAATTCCATGGTCTTGCCTTCGAACGGCGTCGTGTCTTTAACAGGACGGGTATCGACTAGCGAACCTGGCAAGAAAGCGCGAATGCCGTTTGTCAGAACGGTCAGACCGCCCTTAACCTTACCATTGACAGTACCAGTGACGATCTCACCAGACTCCATCGCTTTTTCGAGCGAGAGCCACGATGCCAGACGTTTAGCTTTGTCACGCGACAGGATAGTATCGCCGAAACCGTTTTCCAGCGATTCAATAGCAACGGAGATGAAATCACCAACGTTTACTTCGAGTTCGCCGAGGTCATTTTTAAATTCTTCAATTGGAATGAACGCTTCTGACTTCAGGCCGGCGTTGACAATAACGAAGTTATGGTCAAGACGAACGACTTCAGCAGAAATCACTTCACCAGAACGCATGTCTTGACGTGACAGCGATTCTTCAAATAGTGCGGCGAAAGCACTCGCTTCGCCAGAGGTAGAGGACAGAACAGTGATTGACATAGGATTTGACTAGTTTGCCAATATTGCGACGCATTCAAACGACCTAATTAATAAACTCTTAAATAAGCACAACAACCAGAATACGATCAATAAAGGGTTAGGTTTTTAAACGTCCGATCCAACTTTGCGACGGATCGAACAGCTAAGTACAAGGACTTCAACAACCGAATTTTACAACCGAATTTATAACTGCATTTATATCTACGAACAAATTTTGTGATACCACCGAACAAACAGTATGCGATTAAGGTCTGTTAATGTAAAACCTTCAAGGCAACCAATCTGTTGCAGGGAAGCCACAAAACACACCAACCTCACCACCCTACAACTTGATAATCGGCTTAACTGCTGCATACCAACCAAGTACTTTTTCAACCGCTTGTTCTGCGGTAAGTTCAGAAGTATCCAGAAGAAATGCCCCTTCCGCAGCCTTAAGCGGCGCTGAACTGCGATGAGTATCACGGTTATCACGCTCACTCAAATCATTTGAGAGGTCTTGCATATTAGCAGAAATCCCCTTGTCAATCAATTGCTTATAACGTCTTTGGGCCCTGGCGGCGACACTTGCGGTGAGAAATATTTTCAATACGGCGTGCGGGAAAATCACCGACCCCATATCGCGGCCGTCCGCGACCAGGCCCGGGGCCTTGTGGAAGCCAAGTTGCAGGCCATAAAGCGCTTGCCTGAGCGGCATCAGCGCTGCAATTTTCGATGCTGCATTGCCAACTTCCTCTGCGCGAATGGCTTCCGTGACGTCTTCTTTCGATAGAAATATATGTGCACCGTCGAACTGGCAGTTCAATCGCGCAGCTATTTTCGCCAGCGCATGGTCGTCGTCAAGGGCGATATTTCGGCGTAATGCCGATAATGCAGTGAGCCGATATAGCGCGCCTGAATCAAGGTAATGAAACCCCAGGCGCTGTGCGACTTTTTGTGCCACCGTTCCTTTACCCGAGGCGGTTGGGCCGTCAATGGTAATGACGGGTGTATGAGAATTAGGCATGAAGAGTCAAATTATTAACAAATTATTAACGAATGGGAAATTGCGCTACGGTTTTCTATTAAAAACCACGCTCAAAGACTGATTGTCGCGCATGCAACGTTATTATGAAAGCCTAACGAAAAAACCTTCTATCGATTCTCCTGAACGCCGTTTGCGGTCGTTGCACCTTCTGCACCTTCAATCCAATGGCTCAAAAATGGCCTGTAAATCTTCTGCCGTCAGTTTCAGGTTTAACGCCTCGCCGGTGGTTCCCAGGATAGCTTCGGCCAACGCCGCTTTCTTTCCTTGTAAAGCCTGAATTTTTTCTTCCACGGTTCCCTTGGCAATCAGCTTATACACAAATACCGGCTTATCCTGACCGATTCGCCACGCACGATCGGTTGCTTGCAGTTCTGCGGCGGGATTCCACCATGGATCGTAATGAATCACAGTGTCGGCTGCAGTTAAGTTTAGTCCCACGCCTCCGGCCTTAAGACTGATCAAAAATACGGGCACTTCGCCGCTCTGGAAGGACCGTACGACTTCACCACGATC